>NZ_JAFBCA010000001.1:2427446-3641169 GCF_016907475.1 Nocardioides cavernae
CGTGATGCCCGCCAGGTCTCGCGCGGCCACGACCTCGCGCATGCCGCTGCGCAGGGCGAGGGCCAAGGCGTTGCTGTCGACCTCGTGGCGAAGCAGGATGACGCCGAGGTCGGGTCGGTGGACCCGCGCCCACTGCGCCAGATCGGCGGCGGCGTGGCTCGCGACCGAGGGACCGATGACCACCGCGAACTCGTTGGCCGAGCTGCGGATGTGCGAGTCCAGGCCCTCCGGGTCGGCGAAGGCCACCGATCCGTGGAGCATGGCCTGCAGAACGGCTCGTTGTGCACCGTCTGGCTCGAGGATGGCGGTCACGGCTGCGGGCTCCGGAACAGCTCGGGGTAGACGTCGCGGAGATAGGCGCCCTCGTTGTCCGCCGACGCGGAGTCGTCCGTGAGGAGGGCGAAGTTGAGCTCGGAGGTCCGGTCGGCATGGATCAGCTTCTCAGCCTGTTCCTGCGTGACCGCGACGGACAGGATGGTCCGGGCGACCTCCTCGGTTGCGGTGCCCCCGTCCTCGTCCTGGGTGGTGCGCGACGTGACGCTCGTGGTGCCGACGCCGAGCACGAGGCTGCGGGTGAGGACGATGCGTGTGTAGCTGCCGAGGCGCTGCTCCTTGCCGTCCGGCAGGAGCCGCATCGGATCCAGCGCCGTGGCGAAGACGGCGATCTCGTTGCCGGGGTTGACGAAGCCGGCCACTCGCTCGAAGTCGGTGAGCTCGACGGAGACGGCCATCATGTCGTCGGGGATGACAAGCGTCTGGGTGTCGCCGAGGCTGCCGAACTTCTTGGCGATGAGCTGTTCGCCGGGGTAGATCGTGCCGATCGCGACCAGGTCCGAGATCGACGAGGTCGACGAAAGACTTCCCTCGACGACGTCTGCGCGGCGGACCTCGGCGGAGTCGATCTTGCCAGCCTCCTGCGCCTCGGACACGGACTCACCTGTCTCGATGGTCTCGGTTGCGACCAGGACGTCGACGAGCTCCTGGTCCTGGGTTGCCCTGGCGTCGATGCCCTGGACGTAGAGCACGATCATGGCCGTGCCGGCGAGCGCGATGAGGGCGGCGACGAGGAGGAGTACGGATCGACGAGCCATGATGCGGTCCTTCGCGGGTTCGTGGGCGCCCCACGGCGGGGTCCCGGGCGCGCAGGAGAATTCGGGGTCTGTCGCGTGAAAACAGGCCCCGAAGCCATCCCAGCGCGACGAATCTAGGGGCGTCCCGACAGGGCCGTGGGCTAAACCGAGCAAACCACCCGAACGTAGTCCCGATGCCACCCGAAATGACTAGTTGCGCCTAGTCACGTGCGGTGTGCCGCGCCCCTGGGGCGATCCCCATGGCGAACCATGCCGGGCCCGTCAGCCGAGGTAGAGCGCCTCGATCTCCTCGCGCGACTCGCGCATCACGACACGTCGCTTCAGCTTCAGGCTCGGTGTGAGCTGGCCGCCCTCCTCGGTCCACTCACCGGGCAGGATGGTGAACTTCCGGATCGACTCGGCCTTCGAGACCGCCTTGTTGGCCTCGTCGACTGCTTCCTGGACCGCAGCGACGAGGTCCGGGTCGTCGATGAGGGTGTCGAGGTCCGCCGTCTTGCCGTGCTGCTCGGCCCAGGCCGGGAACGTCTCGCGGTCGATGGTGACGAGCGCGCCGATGAACGGCTGTCCGTCACCGACGACGAGGCACTGGTCGATGAGGGCGTGGGCCCGGAGCCGGTCCTCCAGGACGGCGGGCGCGACGTTCTTGCCGCCGGCCGTCACGAGGATCTCCTTCTTGCGGCCGGTGATGCGGACGAAGCCCTCGTCGTCCACCTCGCCGACGTCGCCGGTGTGGAACCAGCCGTCGCGGTCGACCGCCTCGGTCGTCGCCTCGTCGTTGCGCCAGTAACCGGCGAAGACCTGACCGCCGCGGAAGAGCAGCTCCCCGTCGTCGGCCACCCGCACGCTCGTGCCGGGCAGTGGGCGACCGACCGTCCCGATCTTCGTGGCGTCGGGGAGGTTGGCGGACAGGGCCGCCGTCGTCTCGGTCAGGCCGTAGCCCTCGAGGACGGTGAGGCCGATGCCGCGGTAGAAGTGGCCGAGCCGGTCGCCCAGCGGCGCGCCGCCTGAGATGGCGTACGCGCAGCTCCCGCCGAGCGCCTGGCGCAGCTTGCCGTAGACCAGGCGGTCGAAGAGCGCGTGCTGCGCTCGCAGGCGCACCGGCACCCGCTTGCCGTCCGACGCCCGCGACCAGGCGATCGCGACGTCTGCTGCGCGGTCGAAGATCTTGCCCCGCCCGTCGGCGGTGGCCCGCTGGGAGGCGCTGTTGAAGACCTTCTCGAACACGCGCGGCACGGCGAGGATGAAGGTCGGCTTGAACTCGCCGAGGTCGGTCACCAGGTTCTTGATGTCGGCGCTGTGGCCCATCTTGGCCCGGCTCTTGACGCAACCCACCTGGATGATGCGCGCGAAGACGTGGGCGAGCGGCAGGAAGAGCAGGGTCGAGGCGTCGTCGGTGTCGAACAGGTCGGCCAGCTCGTCGACCGCGACACCGAGCTCGAACATGAAGTTGCCGTGGGTGAGCATGCAGCCCTTGGGCTTGCCGGTCGTGCCGCTGGTGTAGATCAGCGTGGCTACGTCCTGCGGGGATGCCGCCGTACGACGCTGCTCGAGCACGTCGTCGGAGATGTCGGAGCCGAGGCGACCGAGCACGTCGACCGCGTTGTCCTGGAGCGACCACACGTGCTGCAGCTCGGCGAGGTCGCCGGACCGGCGGGCCTCGCGGACCCGGGCGAGGTGGTCCGGGCCCTCCGCCACGATGGCGCGGGCGCCCGAGTCCTGGAGGATCCAGCCGATCTGCTCGGCGGAGGACGTCTCGTAGATCGGCACGGTGACGGCGCCGGCGAACCAGATCGCGTAGTCGAGGAGCGTCCACTCGTAGCGGGTCTTGGAGAGGATCGCGACGCGGTGGCCGACCTCGACGCCCGCGGCGACCAGCCCCTTGGCGACGGCCTGCACCTCGTCGAGGAACTCGGCGGCGGTGACGTCGGACCACTCGTCGCCGGTGCGCCGGCTGAACACCACGGTGTCGGCGAAGTCGCGGCCGTTGGTGACCACGTCGTCGGTGAGGTTCCCGGTGGACGGGATGGTGATGCTGAGCGGCGACGCGTACTCCCGCACGATGGAACCTCCTGAGGGTGGTGGACTGCGGTCCGCAGGCTATCGCCCGGTAAGCCGCACCGAGAACGCCCGGTGCCGTCGGCCGGGGGGCGCCGCACCCGTGGACTAGGCTCCGGCCATGGCCGAACAGACCTCTTCATCGATCGTCGTCGACGCTCCTCCGGCCGACGTGATGGCCGTCATCGCCGACTTCGAGTCCTACCCCGAGTGGGCCAAAGGCGTGCAGAAGGCGGAGGTCGTCGAGCCGGGGGCCGGCGACCGGGCCGAGCAGGTCTACTTCGCCCTCGACGTCTCGCCGATCAAGGACGAGTACACCCTGGCCTACGACTGGGACGGTGACCGGGAGGTCACCTGGACGCTCGTCGAGGGCAACATGCTCAGGGCCCTCGACGGTGCCTACACCCTGGTCGACGGCGGCGACGGCAGCACCGAGGTCACCTACCGACTCGCGCTCGACGTGAGCATCCCGTTGATCGGCATGCTCAAGCGCAAGGGCGAGAAGATCCTCATCGACGCCGCGCTGAAGGGCCTCAAGAAGCGCGTCGAGTCGCTCTGACCCGCGGTCCGGGCATGCGGATCCTGCTGTTCACCGGCAAGGGCGGCGTGGGGAAGTCGACCCTGGCCGCCGCCACGGCGTGCGCCAGCGCGGCGGCCGGCCACCGGACGCTCGTGCTCTCGACCGACGCCGCCCACTCGCTGGCCGACGCACTGGACGTGCCTGCCACGTCGGAGCCGACCGAGGCCGCCACCAACCTGTGGGTGCAGCACGTCGATGCGCAGCAACGGTTCGAGCGGTCGTGGGCCGACATCCAGGGCTACCTCCTGAGCGTGCTCGACGTGGCGGGGGTCGACCCCGTCGCTGCCGAGGAGCTGACGGTCATCCCCGGCGCGGAGGAGGTGCTCGCCCTGCTCGAGGTGCGCGCCCAGGCGCGGTCGGGGGAGTGGGACGTGCTGGTCGTCGACTGCGCGCCGACCGCGGAGACCCTGCGGCTCCTCGCCCTCCCGGAGGCTCTCGGGTGGTACATGACCCGCGTCCTCCCGGTCGAGCGACGCGTCGTCAAGGCGCTCAAGCCTGTCCTGACCCGAGCGGCGGGCGTGCCGATGCCCGAGGACTCGGTGTTCGACGCCATCGAGCGGCTCCACGCCGACCTCGACGACGTACGCGCCGTGCTCACCGGGACGGAGACGTCGGTCCGCCTGGTCCTGACACCTGAGTCGGTGGTGCTCGCCGAAGCGCGGCGGGCCTACACGTTCCTGACGCTCTTCGGCTATCGCGTCGACATGGCGATCGTGAACCGGGTCTTCCCCGAAGGGGGTGCCGACGAGTGGCGGCGCAGCTGGGTCGCTGCGCAGGCGCGTCACCTGGCGGATGCAGCCGACTCGTTTGCCGGGCTCGATCTTCGTACGTCGGTCTACCGGGCGGCCGAGCCGGTGGGGCGCGACGAGCTGCTCGACCTCGCGGCGTCGGTGTACGACGACGCGGACCCGATCGCGCCCGGCGCCTCCGTGCCACCGATGTCCGTCAGCACCACGCCGGCCGGGCTCGTGCTGTCCCTTCCCTTGCCCCTGGCCGCCCAGGAAGACGTCGGCCTCGTGCGCAAGGGCGACGAGCTGATCGTCTCTGTCGCGTCGTACCGTCGCCTCGTGACGCTGCCGACGGGACTCGCGCGGCACCGCGTGGCCGGTGCGCGCGTGCGCGACGGACAGCTGCAGGTCCGGTTCACAGCGCCTGCCGAGCTGCCTGAGGAGGTCTCGTGACCGACGCCGAGCGCGATGAGGTCGGTTCACTCGGCGAGGAGGCGGCCAAGCTCCTCGGTGCCCTGGCCGGCTGGGCGCGCGAGCACGCCACCGAGGCCGGGGGGCTGTCCGGTCTCGTGTCGGATACAGCCGCTTCCGCGCACGACGTAAGTGAGCACCTTGCCACCGATGCCGCAGAGTGCTCCATCTGCCCTCTGTGTCGAGCCATCAGCGCCGCGCGTCAGGTTAGTCCCGAGGTGACGGCCCACCTGTCCGCCGCGATTGCCTCGCTTGTGCAGGCCGCCGCGCTCATCATGGCGACGCCTCCGCGGACCGGTGATGGTACGGACGATCTCGAGCGCATTGACCTGGCCGACGACTGGCCGCGCTGACGAGCGACCCGCTCACTGCGTCAGGCGCGTCCTGCGAAGCCCTCCGTCGCAGTCGTCGCCCAAGCCGCATTCCGAATCGGTGTTGGAGCCCGATGAGCGCACATTCTCGTACCGCAAGATCAAGTAGTTGGCTTTGGAGTCTGTGTCCGTAGTTTTGCCGTAGTAGGGATTTCCCTTGCACTTGTTCACGTTTGACTGCACCGAATTGCCCGAACCGCTCTTGAAGTAGTAGCCGCACACAACCGCCGAGACGAGTTTGTACACCGGGTACACGGCGCCGGCTCCTGAGCCGTTGATCGTCGACTCACTGCACTGGGGGGGAGCACAGAAGACTGGGAAGAGCGAAGCCTCCTCAGAAGTGATGAGAGACTTCCAGGCGTCTTCTGTCTGCTTCCCGCCCTGCGATATGTTTCCCGGGTTTCCGCTCATGCAGGTCTCCGAATACAAGGGAGCGGCTGGGCACTCCTCCTCCAGCACGACTGTCAACTGTCCTGGAGTAGAGGCGTCCGCCTGACCCGGGATAACTGAAACGGCTTCAGGACATCCGTCCTTGATCTGGTCAGCCAAGGTGCTTGCTGACCCCGTACGTTCTCCGGGGCAATCCGTGATCCACCAGTTGCCAGAGGTCTTCGGCACGGGGCACCCCGCCGGGGGGGCATGACCGCCACCGGGGTAGTCAACGCGGATGAACGTGCCCGCCGCCGCATCAATTGGTGGGAGCATCGCGGAGCAGATAGCCAGAGGACGAACGCCTTCGCGCGCCCGGGGTGCCACGTCGACGGTCGCTTCTGACCGACGGTCGGTTGTGATTTCGTCCGGCGCACCAATGAGCTGGGAAGTCGAGGTAGCAGTGGCGCCACTGAGGCCATACTCGACGATGAGGACACCGGGTGTGCGGTCGCAGTCAATGTCGAACTCGAGCTGGTCCGACTCGTACGACTCTTTGGTTTCGTCGTAGTTCGCCTCACCGTATTCGCGCGCGGCGTCTTCTGCTGCAGCGTAGGCAACGGGGTCATCGCGAACGTCAGCGCAGCTTCCCTGGAATTCTGTGAGGGCTTGGGCCGCAGCCAACGCCCCGGCGTCAGCTGCCTTCTGCAGGTTTCGCTTACTCACGTACGCCTGACCCAGGTCGATAGTGAATCCGGATATACCGAGAAGGACCAACGCAAGGATCCCGACCAAGACGGCCGTTGCGCCCCTGTCGTCGCGCCTGCTCATGAGAACTCGCATTGGAATTGTGCCTCGCTTCGCAACACCACTTCGCTAGGAATAACCGACTCCGGCACTGGCCAGGGAAAGATGAAATCGGTCGTGACCTCGGCCGTCAGTCCAAGACTCTCGCCGAAACTGCTCCCCTCGCACGTCGTCCGGTCCGCGAAGGTGACCTCTGGGTCGGAACTTCCGGCCAACGGTTGGTACTCGTCCTGGACGACGGCTTCAAGATCGGGCGCTGGCGTGACGTCGACAACGCCGGCCCGTGCCGCCTGCCGAACTGCGTTGTCCAACGAGAGCTGGTTCGCGAAGGCGACGCCGAAGTTGATGATCCCCCCGACGACGAGGAGCAGCGGGATCACGACGAGCGCGAACTCGACTGCCGATGCACCTCGTTCGGTGCGATCGTGGAGGCGTGAGCGCCAGCGCATGAGATCCCCTTTCCCCGAGGTGTCCGCTCGTCACCGTAGGAGGTGTCGGTCTCGGGTGTCGCTGGTTTGACGACACTCTTGACCGTGCGTGACGCAAGATGGCCCGAAGTGACTAGACAGACCAACCGATCGGGCCATGGGTCACGACGTGGGCCAAGATGTCCCGCGTGAACGAGGGCGTGGTGGTCGGGGTCGACATCGGCGGCACCAAGGTGTTGGCGGGAGTGGTCGACGACGCGGGGCGGGTCGTGCGCACGGCACTGCGTACGACACCCGGGCGTCGGGTGGTGACCAGCCGGGTCGAGGACGCGCTCGTCGAGGCCATCCTCGAGGCTGCGGACAGCGCGCCCCTCGAAGGGGTCGGGGTCGCCGCGGCCGGCTTCGTCGACTCGGCGGGGGAGCGCGTCATGTTCGCGCCTCACCTGCCCTGGCAGGGCGAGCCGCTCAAGGGCCTGCTCGAGGGGCGCCTCGGCTGCCCGGTCGGTCTCGACAACGACGCCAACTGCGCCGCGCGCGCAGAGGCCCGCTACGGCGCAGCCCGAGGAGCCACCTCGGCGCTGATGGTCACCATGGGCACCGGGATCGGGGGTGCCGTGCTGCTCGACGGACGGGTGGTGCGGGGCGCCAACGGGATGGCGGGGGAGTTCGGACACATGCAGGTCGTGCCCGACGGGCAGCCCTGCGAGTGCGGCCGGCGAGGCTGCTGGGAGCAGTACTCCTCAGGCAATGCGCTCGTCCGCAACGCTCGTGCCCTGATGACCGAGCAGCCGTCGGTTCTCGGCGACATGACGGACGGCAACCCGGACCGGGTCACCGGACCCATGGTCACGAGCGCGGCGGAGCAGGGAGACCTCGTCGCGCGCCGGGCCTTCGCATCCATCGGTGACTGGCTCGGCATCGGCGTCGCGAACCTCGTCGCAGCGCTCGACCCCGAGGTGGTCGTCATCGGCGGTGGCGTGTCGGCCGCCGGTGAACGGCTGCTCGACCCCGCGCGCGACGCGCTGCGTCGTACGTTGGTGGGCGCAGCGCACCGCCGGGTCCCCGACCTGCTCGCGGCGGAGCTCGGCCCTCGGGCCGGCATGATCGGGGGCGCCCTGCTCGTCGGGGAGGCTCAGCCGCGGCGGTAGTCGGCCACCAGCTCGAGGGCGAGCTGCTCGAGGAAGAGGCCGACGTCGGTCACGATGCCGCGTCCCTGACCGGTACCGCGGTCGGCGAGCCGGGTGACGGTGGCGGGGTTGATGTCGACGCAGACGAGCGGCACCGACGCAGGAAGGATGCTCGCCGTGGCGACGGCGTAGAGCTGGGTCGCCATCATCAGGCAGTAGCCGAGATCGCGGACCTCGTCGCGCATGGCGCGCTGGCCCTCGACGATGTCGGTGTGGACCTCGGGGAGTGGGCCGTCGTCGCGGACGGATCCGACGAGGACGAAACGCTTCCCCTCGGTGACGAGCGCGTGCATCAGGCCGCTTGCGAGCACGCCGTCGCGCACCGCGCGTTCGATCGAGCCGGCCTTGCGGATCGTGTTGACCGCCCGGACCCGGTGCTCGTGACCGTGCTCGTGACCGGGCGGGGAGCTGCTGTCGTGGCCGGTGCCGTAGAGCGCGGTCTCGATGTCGAGCGCGGCCACCGCGTTGCCGGCGAAGAGGACGTCGACCCAGCCGGCCCGCACCAGGGCCGCCATGGCCGGTACGCCGCCTGCGTGGACGACGCCGGGTCCAGCCACCCACAGCAACCGAGTGCCGGCGGCCCGTGCCTGCCGCATCCCGTCGGCCACCTGGCGCACCAGCACCGTCTGCGGGCGCTCCGGCCCGTGGTCCGCGTCGAACGGGCTGGTCGCCTCGACCGAGGGGGCGGAGCTGGGCACGCTCACCTGGATGCCGGCCGCGCCCACCACGATGCGCATGCCCCGGGTGACGTCGGACATGGGGACCGTGCGAACGCCCAGGTCGCCCGAGGCCGACTCCTCGACGACCAGGCCGCAGTCCATCTCGGGGTGGTCCACGTCGTACCACCGGCCGCCCAGGCGCACCCGCGTCTCGAGGTTGGTGGTGGCGTAGAACCCGTCGGGCAGCACGCCGTCCTGCTCGGAGGTCGCGACCGCGGCGTCGCCGTGGGCTAGCTGGTTGACCCCCCGCGTCTGCAGGCGCATGAGGAGGCGCTGGAGCGACTCGTCATCGGGGGCCTCGACCGTGATGCGGGCGCTGCTCGGGTCGTGTGCCTCGTGGCCGACGTCGAACTCCTCGATGACGAAGTCGCCGCCGTACTCGCGGATGTCGTCGAGGACACGCGACAGGATGCCGCTGTCCATCAGGTGTCCTGTGACCTCGACCGTCTCCCGCGCCCCCACCCGGCAGACCCTACGCCGGAGCGAGGTCGGCGGCGCGGGTCAGATGCGTGAGCCGTCGTCCCAGGGGTCGCGGGGCGACTTGGGCATCTCCAGGACGAGGTAGGCGAACCCGCCGACGAACCACCCGACCAGCGCCCAGCCGACCAGAGGGTTGACGTAGATCGAGAGCAGACCGATCACGAGGGCGATCAGCGGAGCCACGAAGATGCCGGCCCAGGCCAGGCCGCGCTGCCACGTGCGGGGCAAGGGGAACGGGGGCGCCGGCGGCGGCCGGAAGCGCTCGGCCTTTGCGATGGCCTGCTCGCGCCGCTCCACCTCGTCGTCGTCCCGCAGGTGCTCCGGCAGGTCGGCCGAGGACGGGCTCTCAGTGCTCGCGGGAGCGCCGGGGGAAGGGTCCTCGGGGGCGGGCGTCGCCTCGTCCGACGGGGCAGCCGGGTCATCCAGGACAGCGCGCTCGCCGTAGTTCTCGACGATCTCGCGCCACGCGAGCTCGGCGCGGCTCTCGTCCTCCGGGCGACTCACGAGATCTACGGTAGCGGGGGCGTGGTCCCCACGCTCCCCGCGCTCGTACCTCGACCACCCGGCGACACGACGTTCGAGGGCCTCACAGCTGCCCGGCTGGTGCACACTGTGCCCGTGAGGATCCTCTTCCGCGGCGCGCAGGCCGCACCCCTCGACCCCACCCTGGTCGCGCCGATGTCCACCCCGGCCAACCCGGCGCTGACCGGTGGTCGGCGCGTCGGTGTGCTCGTCGTGCACGGCTTCACCGGTAGCCCTGCCTCCATGCGGCCGTGGGCCGAGGAGCTGTCAGCGCGCGGGTACGCCGTCGAGATGCCGCTGCTGCCCGGCCACGGCACGCGGTGGCAGGACTGCAACAAGGTCACCTGGTCCGACTGGGTCGCGACCGTCGAGGGGGCGTTCGACAGGCTCGCAGCCGAGAACGACGCCGTCTTCGCTGTCGGCCTGTCCATGGGCGCGTCGCTGTGCCTGCGCCTCGCCGCGGACCGCGGCGAGGAGCTCGCCGGCCTCGTGCTGGTCAATGCGGCCGTCGACACGCTGCGCAAGGACGCGGTGCTGCTGCCCGTCCTCAAGCGGGTGGTGCCTGCCTTCCCCGGGATCCGGAACGACATCAAGAAGCCCGGGATGGACGAGGTCGCCTACCCCGTCATGCCGCTGAAGGCAGCGTACGAGATGTCCGCCGGGTGGGCGCAGCTGCGACGGGACCTGCCGAAGGTCACCATCCCGGTGCTGTCGTTCCGCTCCAAGGACGACCACGTCGCGGACATCTCGTCGTCGAAGGCCCTCCATGCCAGCTTGTCGTCCAAGGACTTCGAGGAGCGGGTGCTGGAGGACAGCTACCACGTCGCCACGCTCGACCATGACGCCCCGCGGATCTTCGCGGAGTCCGCCGAGTTCATCGAGCGGGTCACCAGCGAGCAGCAGGGATAGTCTCGGACAGTGCTGTACTGGTTCCTGAAGTGGATCGCCCTCGGGCCGGTCCTGCGACTCGTCTTCCGGCCAAAGGCCTACGGCATCGACTACGTGCCGGAGGAGGGTCCCGCGATCCTCGCCAGCAACCACCTGTCCTACGCCGACTGGCTGTTCATGCCGCTCACGCTCACCCGGCGGGTCACCTTCGTCGCCAAGGCCGAGTACTTCACCACCCCCGGCATCAAGGGCTGGTTCCAGAAGAAGTTCTTCACCGGAGCCGGGCAGGTGCCGATCGACCGGTCGGGCGCCAACGCCGCGGAGGGCGCCATGAAGTCGGCGATGAAGATCCTCGCCGAGGGCGACCTGTTCGGGATCTACCCCGAGGGCACCCGGTCCCACGACGGCAAGCTCTACCGCGGCAAGACCGGCGTGGCCCGGCTCGCGCTCGAGAGCGGCGCCCCGGTCATCCCGTGCGCGGTGGTCGGCACCGACGTCGTGGCCCCGACCGGCAAGGTCTACGGCACGTGGACGCGCCCGGTGGTGCGCTTCGGCAAGCCCCTCGACTTCTCCCGCTACGCCGGCATGGAGAACGACCGCTACATCCTGCGCTCGATCACCGACGAGATCATGTACGAGATCATGCGGCTCTCCGAGCAGGAGTACGTCGACCTGTACGCCAGCAAGGCGAAGGAGCTCGACAAGGAGAAGGCCAAGCAGGCCGAGCGCGAGAAGGCCGAGCAGGAGAAGGCGGCGCGCGAGCAGGCCGAGGACGGGCCTGAGCAGAAGGCGTCCTGAACGCCGACCCGTACCCGCGGCAGCAACAGCCGCGGGCCGACTCCGCCCTCGCCGTCGAGGACCGGCTCTACTCCGCGCTCGCGATCGTGCGGGTCGTGGTCACCATCAACATGGTGGCCCTCAACGCCTACCGGCGCGACAGCTTCTCCTACCCGACCCTCGCCCTGGCGGTGGTGCTGGCGCTCGTGGTGTGGACCGGGGTCGCGATCTGGCTCTACGGCCGGCGCTCCACGCGTACGCCCGCGCTCCTCGTCGCCGACCTGCTGATCGCCGTGGCGGCGATCGGCGTCACCCCGTGGCTGAAGACGGAGAGCTTCAACGCGACGCTGCCCGGCTTCTGGGTGATGGGCGCGCTGCTGGCGTGGGCGATCCACTGGCACTGGAAGGGCGGTCTCGTCGCCGCGATCGCCCTGTCGCTGGCCGATCTCCTGCCGCGTGAGGTCGTCGACCAGGGCAACTACGGCAACGTGTTCCTGGTGCTCATCGGTGGACCGATCGTCGGCTACATGTGCGAGTCGCTGCAGCGGATGGCGAGGGAGCGGGACGCCGCCGAGCACGCAGCCGCGGCGGCGGAGGAACGGACCCGACTCGCCCGCGCCGTGCACGACGGCGTGCTCCAGGTGCTGGCGATGGTGCAGCGTCAGGGGGCCGCCTCCGGCGGGCAGTGGGCCGAGCTCGGCCGGCTGGCAGGTGAGCAGGAGCGCGGGCTGCGCTCGCTGATCCGGCAGCAGGACACGGTGCCGGCCCGGTCCGGCGGCTGGGTCGACCTTGCCGGCGCTCTCGAGGCGATGGCCACCGCGCACCCGGTGCGGGTCGAGGTGGCGACGCCGGGCGGCGCCGTCCTGGTCGACGAGCACGTCGGCACCGAGACCGTCGCTGCGGTCAAGGCGTGCCTCGACAACGTGCTGGCCCACGTGGGAGCCGATGCGAGCGCGTGGATCCTGGCCGAGGCCGCCCACGACGCGGTCACCGTCTCCGTGCGCGACGACGGTCCCGGCATGGCGCCGGGGCGGGTCGACGAGGCAGCGGCCGAGGGGCGACTCGGCGTCGCCTCCTCGATCCGCGGCCGCATCGAGGGCCTCGGTGGTACCGCCACCGTCCAGAGTGGCGAGTGGGGCACCGAGTGGGAGCTGTCCGTGCCCGACCGACGGATCTGACTTTCCGCGATCGGCCCCGTGCACGGACGCGTAGGGGTTACCGTCGGCTGCCCGTCGTCGTCGAGTGAGGTGGTCCAGGTGGCTCGCACAGTGCGGTCCGCTCTGCGGACCAGGACCCGGCTCCTGCTGGCAGCACTCGTGTGCGTCCAGGTGGCGGTTCCGCTGTGGGCGACCGTCGAGGGCGTGCCGCACAAGTTCGGGTTCCACATGTTCACGGGCTACGAGGCCTTCGGAGTCGATGTGTCGGACCGCAGTGGCGAAAAGGTCGTGGTCGACCTGCGCGACTGGATCGTGGTGGCGCGCGAGGACATCGACTGGGCCCCCCGGCTGGCGCCGGCCATCTGCGCGACCGTGCCCGACGCCGCGACGGTGACCGTCCGGCAATGGGGCGAGCATCGGACGCGCTCGTGCTGAGGCTCGACGATGTCGTGGATGGACGACCGCTCGCCATCGCGCGTATCGGTATCGGCATGGCCGGCCTGTTGAACTGCGCCGAGTCCTGGGTCGTTCTTGTCAAGATCGAGGCACGAGACGCCTTGACTGTTCCCACCTGGGACGGGCTGCCCCACCTGTCGCCAACGGGCGCGGCGATCCTCATGTCCACGGGCGTCATCGGCGCCATCTTCGTGATCGGGGGACTGGCGACCAGGGCTGGTGCGGTCGCTCTCGCGACGGTGCTCGCGACCGCGATGCTGTTGGAACAGCAGACGTACAGCAATCACGTTGCCCTTTCGATGTGGTGTTCTCTGTGGCTGGTCCTCGCCCATTCGGACGCCAGGTGGTCGCTGCGAAGCCGGATAGATGGACCGCGAGACGTCCGCGTGGCTGATCAGTTCCTGCTGATGACGCAGGTGAGCGTCGTCTACGCGTTCACCGGCCTCCTGAAGGCCAACCCTGCGTTTCTCAGTGGACGGGTCATCCAGGAGAACTCGCACCTCGACATCTCCGATCAGCTGGCTCAGGCGATGGCGCTGGGCGCGGTGGTGACGGAAGTCGGGCTCTGCATCGGGCTGTGGTTCGCTCGCACCCGATGGATTGCAGCCGCTGCAGGCGTCGCGCTGCACACGTCGATCCCGATCGTGATGTACCAACCCCTGCCACTCGTGTCGTTCTCGATCTCCGTCGTCTGTCTGTACCCGCTGTTCTTCGCGCGCCGAGTTCCGGTCCGTCCTCAGGAGCCCGACAGGACAGGGTTGACTAGCGTGACCGCGTGACCATCCACGCCGGACACCCGTTCCCGACCCCCGACGACCCCGTACGACGCCTGCGCGGGCGCCTCGGTGGGACGGTCTCCCTCTGGACAGCAGGGGACGACACGGAGCGGGCGGGCCTGACGGTCACGTCGTGGCTGGTGGCGGGCGGCGACCCCGGACGGGTGCTCGCGCTGCTCGACCCCGACGCCGATCTCACCGAGCTGCTGCTCGGGACGGGCCGCGGCGTTGTCCAGCTCCTGTCCTGGGCCGACCGCGACCTGGCCGACGCCTTCGCAGGGATCGCCCCGGCGCCCGGCGGCCCGTGGCGGATGGCCGCGTGGGACCAGAACACGCACGGGCCGCGGCTCGCCACCGCTACCGCGTGGGCGCTGGTGAGCGTCGAGACCGAGGTCGAGGTGGGCTGGTCCCGGCTGGTGACCTGCACGCTGGACGAGGTGATGGTCGGCGAGGATCCCGCGCCGCTCGTCCACCGGCGGGGTCGTTACGTCCCTCCGGGCGACTGAGCGTCTACGCTGCGGTCCAACTGGGAGGGGGATCCATGGTGAGGGTGATGGTGGTCGACGACCATCCGATGTGGCGCGACGCGGTCGAGCGCGACCTGCAGGCGGCCGGGCACCAGGTCGTGGCGGTGGCGGCGAACGGCCGTGAAGCGATGGCACGGTTCCCGGCGGCGGCGCCGCAGGTGGTCGTGCTGGACCTCCAGCTGCCCGACCACAGCGGGGTGCAGGTCACCAGCATGATGCTGGAGCACGACCCGACGGCCCGGGTGCTGATCCTGTCGGCCAGCGGCGAGCAGGACGACGTGCTGGAGGCGATCAAGGCCGGCGCGACGGGCTACCTGGTGAAGTCGGCCTCGAGCGGCGAGCTCATCGACGCCGTGACGCGGGTCGCCGACGGCGACACCGTCTTCACCCCCGGCCTCGCCGGTCTCGTGCTGGGGGAGTTCCGGCGCATCGCGGACGGCCCGGCCGACGACCCGCGCGACCAGCTCACCGAGCGGGAGACCGAGATCCTCAAGATGGTCGCGACCGGCATGAGCTACAAGCAGATCGCCGCACGCCTGGTCCTGTCGCACCGCACCGTGCAGAACCACGTCCAGAACACCCTGCGCAAGCTGCAGATGAACAATCGCGTGCAGCTGACCCGCTGGGCCATCGAGCACGGCCTCGACGACAACGCCTGAGCTGCTCGCTCAGGACGGGACGGTCACGACGGCGAGCACGCGGTTCCCGGCATCGGTGCCGGCGAGCTCCACCCGCCACTGGTCGTCGCCCTCCGACTCCCCGCAGGGGACGGGCTGGGCGTCCGGCTCGGCGCACGCGAGCGACAGCACCTCCTGAGACCGCACGACCCGGACGTCGCGCGCCTGCGTCGCGGTGACGTCGAGCGACGTCGTGGTGGCGAGGCCGCGGCCGTCGGCGGACGAGCTGAGCTCGACCGCACCTGACATCAGGTAGCGCACCTGGATCCGGGTCGCGTCCGCGAAGGCGTACGTCGCCCCGCTCGGCCCGACCGTCGCGGGACCGGACGCCGCACGACCGTCGGCGGTCACCTCCACGCCGGTCGCCGAGACCTCCGCACCGTCGAGCTCCGGCAGGGTGAGGCTCAGCTCGTCGATCGGCTCCTCCGCGTGGATCCAGTGGGTGACCTCCAGGTCGCCACCGGGCAGCACCTCGGTCACGGCGCGCGACTCCGCGGCGATCGGCCACCCGTCGATCGGCAACGACGCGGCTGGGGTGCGTGACTGCTGACCGGGTCCGACGACCTGCCACGCCACGAGCCCGCCCGCGACCACGCCCACCAGCGCGGCTGCCACGAGAGCGATCGTCCTGCGGGACTGGCGCCCGGAACGAGGGCCCGGCCCCGTTGGTGGAGGGCCCGGTCGGGCCGTCGGCTCGGCGGGGGGGTCGGTGGGTGGCGCGGCTGGTGCGACGACCGCGTCCTGCTCGGCCGGACTCGTCGCCCGGGGCTCTCGGACCTCCGGGGATCGCGCGGCGAGGGGAGTCGGGGCAGCGGCCGCCGCGTCAGGTGTCGGGTCGCGCGGCGGGGCGACCGGCGCGGCAACGGACGGGCCCGCCGGAGGAGACCGACGGGCGCGAGGGGGAGCGGGACGTGGTCGGATCGCCTCCTGCGCCGGGGCACGGCGGGGGGCCGGGGGGAGGACGTTGGGGAGCCGCTTCTGGTACGGCTTCTTCGGACTCACGCCGCCTCCGGTGGGCCGAGGGGCCGAGCCGTGACCACGGCCAGGTTCTGGTAGCCACCGCGGGAGGCGTCGTAGGGCGGGGCGCAGGTGACGAGAGTGAGCCGCAGGTCGCCCGCAGCGTCGTAGATCCAGGCGTCGTCGACGAGGCTGCCCTGTGGCACCAGCCGGCGCGACCGCACCTCGAAGTCCTGGCGCAGGCCGTGCGCCTCGAGGCGGACCCGCGCACCCTCACGGACGGTGAGGAGCTCGGCGAACGGGCCCAGGCCCTCGGAGTCGGAGTCGACGTGGGCGGCGACGAGGATCGACCCGAACGGGTCACCGATGCGCGAGCCGCCGCGCCACCACCCCGCGACGTCCACGTCGTCGGGCACGTCCAGCACGCCGGTGCCGGTGGTGCCGGCCCCGGACACGGGTACGACGCGCCCGCTCGGCAGCGTCGCCCGGACCGGCCGCCGCGGCGCCACGACCGACTCGGCGCGCCGGGCCGGGAGCACCGGCTCGGCGGAAGACGAGGAGGGAGTGGAGGACGGCGACTGAGAGAGGCGAGTCCCGGAGTCGTCAGGTCGGGCGGCACCGGTGCTGCCGACACAGCCGGTGGCCGCGACGAGGCAGGCGGAGATCATGAGCGCGGGCGTGCGGAGGCTCATCCGGACGGTGGGACGAGGGACCGCTGCCTCCGCAGATGCACGCGGCAGGCTCCCGCCGTGAGGAGGACCGCCAGGCCGAGCGCGCCGAGGGGCAGCAGGGTGCGGTCGTCGGCCGGCGTCGAGCCGGTGAAGGTGGTCACCCGGCCCTCGACCAGCCCCGCCGACCCGGTCTCGATGCGCGAGGGGCGGACGCTCCCGTCGGCTGCCAGGTCCACGGTGTGGGCGATGACGTTCATCGAGTTGTCGCGCGGGTTGCCGTAGGCGTAGATCATCGAGAGGGTGCGTGCCTTCAGGGCCACGTCGAGCGGGCCGAGGATGGGGTCGGCGCCCTCGGCGCCCGACGGCAGCAGCGCCACGCTGATCGAGCCCTCCGGGACGTCGGCATCGGCGAACTCGCCGTTGGCGATGTTGGTGAACACCGTCTGGCCGTCGACCTCGACGTCGGCGGGGGCGACGGTCGCCGTGTGGGCGAGCAGGACGCGGGCCTTGCCGGGACCGATCGGTCCAGCCGGTGCGACGTAGGAGTGGACGACCGGGTCACCCCCGACGTCCGCCGGGAGGTGCAGCACGACGTCGCTGGTGTCGCCGGCCCCGACGTCGAGGGTCGACTCCACCTTGACGCCCTTGCCGCGGAACGAGATCTCGTGGCTGCCGGGCTCGAGCTCGAAGGGTCCGAGCACCTCTCCGACGCCGGCTCCGCCGGCGACCCGGCGACCGTCGACGGTCACGTCGACGGTCGCCCCGGGGACGGCCTGCACGACGTTGACGCGGGCCGTCGGCGGCGCCGGGACGTCAGCCTCGGCCGGTGCTCCGGCGACGAGTGGCAGGCACGCGGCCGCCAGAACTGCTGAGAGTCGACGCATTCCGACCACACCCCCATGGCCCCACTACGACGTCGTCCCGAACGGAACGCCGGCCCTCACCTGAACACCCCGGGGTCAGCCGCCTCAACCCCGATATGGGGTACGTCCGTCCGCACCGACACGCCTAGGGTTGAGCCGTGGAGACCGGGGTGACGCGCAGGGCGGAAGGCAGCGGCATGGACGTCGACAGGACCGTCGAGGGTTACCTCACCCGCGTCGGGTTGGGCTCAGTCCCGCAGCCGACGATCGAGGACCTGCGCGTGCTGCACCGGGCCCACGTCGCGCACATCCCCTACGACAACCTGTCCATCATGCTGGGCCGGCCCGACTCGATCGACCCGGCCGCATGTGCCGCTCGTGCCGCCACCGGCGGCAGGGTGGGTTACTGCTTCCAGCAGAACGGCGCCCTCGGCTGGCTGCTCGAAGGGCTCGGGTTCGCCCTCAGCCGGCGGCACGGCCACGTCTGGGCTCGTCCTGAGGACGAGCTCGGCACCGTGCTCAACCACCTCGTTCTCGTCGTCTCCGGGCTGCCCACCGGTGACAACCCCGGCGGGCACTGGTGGGCTGACGCCGGCCTCGGTGAGGGGTTCTCCGAGCCCTTGCCGCTGGTCCGGGGCGACCACGTCGTCGACGGCTGGTCGTTCGGGATCGGGGCCGGCTACGGCGCCCAGGCGGCAGGGCGCCCGACGGGGCCCGCGGCCTGGACCTACCGACACCTGCCCGGTGGGGTGCTGCGAGGGATGGTGGTCACCTCCCGCGACCACGCCGAGGACGCTATCGGGACCGCGCACGCGACCCTGAGCGGCGGCTCGGAGTCGCCGTTCCGGCGCGTGGTCGTCGCCCAGCGCATCGACGGACCGCAGCAGCGCACGGTCCGCGGCCTGGTGCACCACGTGATGACACCGACGTCGAAGGACCAGCACGACCTGACGTCGTACGACGACTGGCGCGGCGCGCTGATCGACGACCTGCTGGTGTCGGTCGACGACGTCACCGACGACGAGTGGCCGGCGCTGTGGGCACGGACGCAGGCCTCCCACCGGGCCTGGGACGAGGCGGGGCGGCCATGAGCGACCGCGGGACGAGGACCTGGCGTCGCGCGACGACGGAGGACGCCGTCGCGCTGCGCGACCTGGAGCGCATCGCGAGCCTGACCGGGCTGGCGCACGTGTTCGGCGAGCTGCCCTACCCAGACGACGACGTGCTGGCGCGTTGGGCGCTGCTCCTCGACGACCCGGAGGTGACGGTCGAGGTGGTCGAGGACGATCGAGGGATGGTCGTCCTTGCCGCCCACGACGGTGCCACGCTGCGGCACCTGGCGGTCCGTCCCGACTACTGGAGCGCCGGGCTGGGGCGCGAGGGTTTCCTCCGGGCCGAGGCCGCCGGGGCGCGACGGCTGTGGGTGCTGGAGGCGAACGGACGGGCGCGCGGGCTCTACGAGTCGCTGGGCTGGACCCCGACCGGGGTCACCCAGGAATGCCCCTGGGCGCCGTACCCGACCGAGATGGAGTACGCCGCTCCCTAGGATCGGGGCATGCCGGACGCCGACCCGCTGCTGGAGATCGCCGACGACCTCTACGCCCTGCCCCTCGCGGACTTCACGCCTGCCCGCGACGCGCTGGTCAAGGAGCACAAGACGGACAAGGCCCTCGCGGCCTCGATCAAGGGGCTGCGCAAGGCTTCGGCCGCGGCGTGGGTGGTCAACCTGCTGGTGCGTCGCGACCCAGACCAGGTGGACCAGGTGCTGGCCGTGGGGGAGGCCCTGCGGGAGGCGCAGGAGAACCTCGACGCCACCCAGCTGCGGGAGTTCACCAAGCAGCGACGACAGCTGACCGCGACGGTGACCACTGCCGCGCGCCGGATGGCGCGCGAGGAGGGGGTCCGGACGACCGAGTCCGTCGCCGAGCAGGTGGAGGCGACCCTCACCGCCGCGATGCTGGAGCCGGACGCCGCGCGTGCCGTCCGCAGCGGGCTGCTGGTGACGTCGTTGTCCGCGACCGGGCTCGGAGACCTCGACCTCAGCGGTGCCGTGGCGCTGCCCGAGGCGCTCGGCTTCAGCGCGAAGGCCCGACCTGCCCCGGCCCCCGACCCGACGCAGCGGCCCCAGCTCCACGTCGTACCCGATCCCGACGCCGACGTGAAGGCCCGGGCGGCTGCCGACGAGCGCCTCGCCGACGCACGTGCCCTGCTCAAGGAGCACGAGAAGGAGCACCGGGCCGCGCGTAGGGCGGTGGAGAAGCTGCAGGCGCGGACCCTGCAGGTCCAGTCCGAGATCGACGAGCTCCGCAGCCAGATCGCGGCCCTCGAGGACACGCTGGAAGAGGTCGACGACGAGCTCGCCGAGGCCGAGGCCGCGCAGGCCGAGGTCGAGGAGGCCGTCGACGAGGCGCGGTCGGAGGTCGACGCCGCTCGCGAGGCTCGCGATCGGCTCTGACTCCGCTCGAAAACGACGATGTCACGACCGGCCCCGTCATTCCGGTGCGGCCGGCCGGTGCCATGCCCCAGACTTGCGGCTGCAATCAGGGGAGGGAGTCCGGGGTGAAGCTGTTGGTCGCTTCGGCCAGGATCCTGGGCTCCTGTATTGGGGCACTCCTCGTTCCACTCACCGTGATCTGGCTGGTCGAGATCGGTGTGGCGGGGGCCTGGAAGTGGCTTCCCGGCTGTGCAGTCCTGATCGCCGGCCTCGCCGGGTGCTCGGCCGCTGCTCTCTGGTGGCCTCGTGCGCTCATGCGCGCAACCGCTGTTGTTGCCGCGCTCGTCTGGGGGACGGTGGCTCTCAGCGCTGCGTACTGGCCGGCGGTCACGACCCGCGCAGAAGTCCGGGAGGCCTTCGATCGTGTCGGGTACGACGGGGGCATTGTGGATCCCACGATCTGGGAGCTCGGTGGGTCCTGGTGTGCCTTCGGTTCTCGAAGCCTGCTCGGCTGTCCGCGGCTGTCGGCGGACTACCTGGTCAACGAGGGCGAGAGCGAGGACGTGATCCGCGCCCTTGAGGAGGCTGGCTTCGAGTTGGTCAAGGGAGCTCGGCCGCGACCGGTTGAGAGTTTTGACCATCCCGGGTCGGGATCGATGGGCGTCGGCTCGAGGTACTGGTTCAAGGATGACGGAATGCGGGTCGAGGTCACTGTCATCGACGACCAGGACATGGCTGTGCCCATGCAGGGCATGAACGACCTCACGGCCTACGTCCCGACGAGCACGGAGCGGGTCAGTCTGGAGTTCAGCGACGCGGCGAACCCCCATCAGTTGCTCGACAACATTGCAGAGCTCGGCTTCTGGTCACCCGACGCCTCGCTCGAGGACGTGCAGCCGCCACCCGGTTGGTGAGACAGGCCCCCGACGGGCTCTAGTCCGCCCAGCCCTTCGACCGCTCCACCGCGTCGGTCCAGCGGGCGTACGACGCGTCGAGCGCCGCACGGTCGCCACCGGGCTCGAAGCGCCGGTCGAGCGCCCACGTGTCCCGCAGGTCGTCGGTCGACCCCCACACGCCCGTGCCCAGCCCGGCGAGGAACGCGGCGCCCAGCGCCGTCGTCTCGACGATCTCCGGGCGCTCCACCGCGCGACCGACCTGGTCGGCCTGGAGCTGGCAGAGGAAGTCGTTCTCCGCCGCCCCGCCGTCCACGCGGAGCGTGGTGAGCTCGGGCAGCGTCTCGAGCACGTCACGGACCTCGAAGGCGATCCCCTCGAGCGTCGCCCGCACGAGGTGGGCACGGGTGGTGCCGCGGGTGATGCCGAGGATGGTGCCGCGGGCGTGAGGGTCCCAGTGGGGCGCGCCGAGCCCCGTCAGCGCGGGGACGAACACCACCCCGTCGGTGTCGTCGACGGTCGCAGCGATCGCCGCCGTCTCCGCGGCGTTGCCGACGATCTGCAGCCCGTCGCGCAGCCACTGGACCGCCGCCCCGGTCACGAAGATGGCGCCCTCGAGGGCGTAGGTGAGCTCGCCGTCGGGTGAGCGCCAGGCCGCGGTCGACAGCAGGCCGGCGTCGCTGCGCACCACCCGGGTGCCGGTGTTGGTGAGGATGAACGAGCCCGTGCCGTAGGTGCACTTGGACTCGCCCTCCTCGAAGCACGTCTGCCCGAAGAGCGCGGACTGCTGGTCGCCGGCGACGCCTGCGATCGGGAGCGAGAGCCCGAGGAAGACCGCGGGGTCGGTCGGCGCGATCTCGCCCCAGTTGGGGACCAGGTCGGGGAGGGCGTCACGGGGCACGCCGAAGAGCTCGCACAGCTCGTCGGACCACTCACCCGACACGAGGTCGAGCAGCAGGGTGCGGCAGGCGTTGGACACGTCGGTGACGTGCCAGGTGCCGCGCGTCATCCGGGCGATGAGGTAGGAGTCGACCGTGCCGACGGCGTACCGTCCCGACTCCACCAGCGCCCACGTGTGCGGCTCGTTCTCGGCCAGCCACATCAGCTTGGTGCCGGAGAAGTAGGGGTCGAGGCGCAGGCCGGTGAGCTCGGCGACGCGGTCCTCGTGGCCGTCGGCGCGCAGCCGGTCGCAGATGTCGGCGGTACGACGGTCCTGCCACACGATGGCGCGGCGGGGCGAGCCGAGCGTCTCGCGGTCCCACAGGACGACGGTCTCGCGCTGGTTGGTGATGCCGACCGCGGTGAGCTCGGACTGGTCGACCTTGGTCAGCACCTCGCGCGTCGCCTCCAGGGTGGCCTGCCAGATCTCCTCGGCGGAGTGCTCGACCCAGCCGGGCTGCGGGAAGTGCTGCCGGAACTCCTGGTAGCCCTTCGCCTGGATGCGGCCGTCGGGGGTGACGACGACGGCTGTCACGCCGGTGGTGCCGGCGTCGATCGCCAGGATGCTCATGCCCGTACTCGCTTCGCTCCGTGCGCGCACGAGGCACGACCAGCACTGCGCTGAATGATTCGCTCGCTCCGCTCGCTCATGCGTCCTCGCCTCGGATGATCTCGAGGATGCGCCGGTCGATCCACGCCGGCCGAGCACCGGAGTCGACCCGCATCTCGTAGTTCTCCGAGCCGACCCACATGTGGAAGCTGTCCTTGCCCTCGGCCTTGGCCAGCGACTCCAGCTCGATCATCAGCGCGTCGTCGACCGGCACCTGCTCCTCGGGGGTCGACGCCGTCAGGTAGAGCTCGTTGAGGTCGACCAACCGGGCGAGCTCCGTGACCGGGTCGGCGTGGTCGTCGACGCGCAGGTCGACGGCCACGTCGTCGTGCCCGCCGTAGCCGGCCCCGTCGCGTACGACGAGCAGTGCCGCCGACTGGCGGCCGCGGCTGTCACCTCCCGCGTCGTCGCCGGCGGCCAGCGCCGCGAGCAGGCGTCGCTCGACGGGCTGGTCCTCGGCCGCGATCCACGCGCGCTCCATTGCCTCGACCACCTCGGGTCCGGTGAGGATGTTGCCCTGGATCGCGTAGCCGCCACGCTCGCCGCTGCGCCCGGTCGCCCCGCCGGCCCAGGCGAAGCACTCGGAGCCGGTCCACGTCGCGGCGTTGCCGTCGGAGTCGACGACGCCCACCTGTCGGTGCTCGCGGCCCTCGTCCTCCTCGACCAGCCGGTCGAGGGCGACCTGCGCGGTCGCGCCGTCGTCGAGGTGCGCCAGGCCGAGGTACTTGAAGGCGAGGTTGGCGTCCGCCTGCGTGGCGATGGCGCCGACCCCGGCCGCCGCTGCCGGCACGGCGGACCCGACGGCCAGGAACTTGGAGGCCACGGCGACGCCCCACGACTCGCCGTCGTCGGACCGGGCCACGATCGAGAAGGTCATGTGCCGAAACATAGCGGGCGCGAGGAACGAGGGCCCGCTGCGTGGGAGGTAGGTCGAGTGGCCCCACGACCGAGCCTGCGAGGTCGTGACGGGACGTACCGAGACCCACCTCGTCGAGGGTCGGGGGCACGTGATCGTCCGACCCCGGTGCGAGGATGCGCCTGTGCTGACTCGTCTCGGATTCCCCCGCGTGGGGGAGCACCGCCGCTTCGTCGCGGCGATCGTCGCCGACACCGTCGGCAGCGGGCTGTTCATGCCGATCACGCTGCTCTACTTCCTCGCGATGACCGACCTGTCCCTCGTGCAGGTCGGGTCCGCGCTGTCGCTGTCCGCGGTGCTGACCATGCCCGGTGCGTTCGTCATCGGCAGCCTCGTCGACCGGTTCGGCCCGAGGAAGATGATGCTCATCGGCAACCTCGTCCAGGCGGCCGGCATGGCGGCCTACCTGTGGGCCGACTCGCTGCTCGCGGTCGCGCTGTGGACGGCGCTGCTCAACCTCGGGCGCCAGTCCTTCTGGGGCTCCTTCGGCAACGTCGTCACCGCGATCTCGGCCCCGGGGGAGCGGGAGCTGTGGTTCGGCTTCCTGCAGGCCGTGCGCAATCTCGGCTACTCGGTCGGTGGGGTGCTCGCCGGCCTCGCGCTGCAGGTCGGCACCGACGTCGCCTACCAGTCGGTGGTGGTCGTCAACGCGGTCACCTTCGTGGTCGCCTTCGTCCTGCTGCTCGACGTGCCCGACCACCGAGTGGTGCATCCCGCCGACGCCCCGGTCGAGGGCTGGGGAGTGGTGCTGCGCGACACCGCCTACCTGCGGCTCGTGCTCGGGCAGCTCGGCTTCGTGGCCGGGATGATGGTGCTCAACTTCGCCCTGCCGGTCTACGTCGCCGAGACGATCGACCTGCCCGGATGGGTGGTGGGGGCGATCTTCACGCTCAACACGACGCTGGTCGGCCTCGGCCAGGGGCTCGTCGTACGCCGCATGACCGGGCGCGTGCGCGCCCGGATGATGGGCCTGGCGCAGCTGACCTTCGTCGTCGCCTACGCCCTGTTCGTCGTCGCCGGTTGGCTCCCGGTCTGGCTGGCGATCGTGGTGATGCTCGTCGGAGCGGCGATCTACACCGCCGGCGAGCTCACCGGTGGGCCGGTCTTCAGCGCGACCGCGGCCGAGGCCGCACCCGACCACCTCCGCGGCCGCTACCTCGGCCTGTTCCAGCTCAGCTGGGGGCTCGGGGGAGCGGTGACGCCGGTGGCGTTCACCTGGCTCCTCGCCCACGGCCAGACCACGTTGTGGTGGGTCCTGGCGCTGGTCGCGCTCGCCAGTGCGGCGTACCTGCAGCGGCTGCCGCAGGTCCTTCCGGCGGCGGGCCGGCGGGTGACCAACCGGGTCGAGGAGGAGGCCCCGGAGGCGGCGTGAGCCGTCATGGCCGCCCGGCGTCCTGGCCGATGTCGGCGAGCAGGCCGGTGAACCACGCCTGCTCGGCGTCGAACGGCTTGTGCCCGGCGATCCGCTCGAACTCGATCGCGCGCAGCTCGTCGTCGTGCTCCTCGTCGTGGCCGATCACGCCCGGCGTGCCGTCGAGGGCGCACGCGACGGCGAGCTCGGCCATCTCGCGGATGAGGGCGAGGTCGGTGTCGTTGGCGGGCGCGGAGCGGGAGAAGTAGCCCGACTTCTGCACCATCTTCTTCTCGGCGCCGATCGCCTCGGAGAACCGGTCGGCGAAGTAGCGGCCCGGGTTGATGGTGTCGATCTGGACGTGCCCGAACGGGTCGCGCTCGACGGTCTCGCCCGACGCCTCCAGGTCGGCGACGATGTCGTCGATGCCGGCGCCCTCGGCGAGGAAGATGTTGACGCAGCCGATCTCGTCCATGACCCCTCGCAGCCGGTCGGCCTCCGCCGCGAGGTCGATCGCGAGCTCCGGCACGTAGACCGCGTGGATCGCCCACTTCCGGCCGTCGAGCCCGATGCCGGGGAGCCACTCCTGCTCGGCGTGCCACGCCATGTAGTCGCGCGCGGCTGCGGCGGTCAGCCAGCCGCTGGCGCGGCCCATGACCTCGTGGACGATGAGCATCCGCGGGTTGGAGCCGTGCTCGGCGAGCACGTTCTGCGCGAACCGTGACGCCTGCTGGGCCGCCGTCTGCGCGCCGAGGCTCTGGCGGATGGGCACGATGTCGTTGTCGATGGTCTTGGGCAGCCCGACGACCGTCAGCTTCGAGCCCTGGGTCGCGAGGTACGCCGCCAGGTCGGCCGCCGCGGTGTTGGTGTCGTCGCCGCCGATGGTGTGAAGGACGTCCACCCCGTCGGCCTGCAGCCGGGCCGCTGCCACCTCGAGCGCGGTCTCGTCCTCGCCGATCAGGCCGCGTCGGCGGCAGTTGACGTCGTTCGTGAGCTTGACCCTGCTGTTGCCGATCGGGCTGCCGCCGAAGCGGTGCAGCAGTGCGGCGCCGGCCCGCTCCTCGGCGCCGATGGTGATGCTGTTGCCGGTGAGCAGGCCGTGGTAGCCGTGCCGGTAGGCGATCAGCTCGATGTCGGGGTCGGTGGCGTCGTACGTCTCGATGAGGGCGCCCACCGCGGACGACAGGCACGGGGCGTATCCGCCCGCGGTCAGGATCGCAACACGCTTCGGCATGGGGAGCAGGGTAGTTGGATCGATACAAGCCCGGAAGTGCGTCCCACCCCACCCCTCCGGGCTCGCCTCACCCCTTCTGGCGTGACCCCGGCGCCGACACGACGTTGTCCGAGTGCTCCGGTGGTTGCCACGCCCCCGCGGCAAGTCCATTGTGAGTAGGCGCCGTGCGATGCGCGGGCCGATGAGGGGAGTCTCGATGAGCGCGACGGAAGCCGAGCAGCAGGACGTCAACGGACCGGAGGACACCGACCTCAAGAGGGTCCTCGGCCCCAAGCTGCTGCTGCTCTTCATCGTCGGTGACATCCTCGGCGCCGGCGTGTACGCCGTCACCGGAAAGCTCGCCGGCCAGGTGGGCGGGATCGCCTGGCTGCCGTTCCTGGTGGCGTTCGCGGTCGCGACCGTCACCGCCTTCAGCTACTTGGAGCTGGTCACCAAGTACCCCCAGGCCGCCGGTGCAGCGCTCTACACGCACAAGGCGTTCGGCATCCACTTCATCACCTTCCTGGTGGCCTTCACCGTGGTCTGCTCGGGCATCACCAGCGCCTCGACGTCGTCCAACCTGCTGGCGGCCAACCTGCTCATCGGCTTCGGCAACGACGACCCCAGCTCCAGCACGACCCTGCTCACCGCACTGGTGTTCATGCTCGTGCTCGCCGCGATCAACCTGCGCGGCGTCGGCGAGAGCGTGAAGTTCAACGTGCTGCTGACGCTCGTCGAGATGACGGCCCTCGCCATCGTCATCGGCATCGGGATCTGGGTGATCGCCCGCGGTGACGGCGACCTCTCCCGGGTCACCGTCTTCGAGAGCCCGGACGACAAGGGCCTCTTCATGGCGGTCACCATCGCCACGGCCATCGCGTTCTTCTCGATGGTGGGCTTCGAGGACTCGGTCAACATGGTGGAGGAGACCCAGGACCCGCTGAAGATCTTCCCGCGCACGATGCTGACCGGCCTGGGCATCGCCGTCGTGATCTACATGCTGGTCGCGATCTCGGTCGTCGCGGTCATCCCGGCCGGGCAGATCGCCGAGCCCACCAACGCCGAGGCCGGGATCCTGCTCGACGTCGTCAAGATCGGGGCGCCCGACCTGCCGATCGACAACATCTTCCCGTTCCTCACCGTGTTCGCGGTCGCCAACACGGCCCTGATCAACATGCTGATGGCGAGCCGCCTCATCTACGGCATGGCCCAGCAGGACGTGCTGCCGCGCTCCCTCGGCAGGGTGCTCCCGGGTCGTCGCTCGCCGTGGACCGCGATCATCTTCACCACCGCCCTCGCGCTCGGGCTGATCACCGTGGTCACCCTCGACTCGGAGTCCTCCGTGGTCGGGGCGCTGTCGGGCACCACGGCCCTCCTGCTGCTGGCCGTGTTCACCATCGTCAACATCGCGTGCCTGATCCTGCGCCGCGACCCGACCCCCGAGGGCGCCTTCCGCGCACCGTCGGTGCTGCCCGTCATCGGTGCCATCTGCTGCGGCTACCTCCTCGGTCCGTGGGCGCGGCTCGAGGCCGACATGGTCCAGTACAAGATCGCGGCAGGGCTGCTCGCCGTCGGCGTGGTCCTCTGGGCGCTGACCTGGCTCACCAACCGCGGCGTGCGCGCCAAGAAGACCGGCTTCCGCGACATCGACCACCTCGAGTGAGGCACCCCGCCGACACGGCGGGGTCACGCACGCGTGTGTGGGCCCTGCCGTCTACGGTGGGGCGGGTGACCAAACGACCTGTGGGGCCCGTGCTGGCGATGTTGTTGGCCGGCGCGATCGGCTGCTCGACGGTCGCGCCTTCCGCGCCTTCCGCGAGCGCCGTCCCGGACTCCGACCCCCCTGCGCTCACCTTCACCGTGCCGCCGGTCGAGCCCAGCGCCGACCCCACGCACGCCCCCGGGAAGCCGGCCGCCGAACTCGGGCCGCGGGACCGGCCGACCGTGCCGGCGGCCCCCGAGCTGACCGGGGCCTACCGGTTCGTCTCGGCCCCCGACTTCCTCAACCAGGACGTCGCCGACCTCACCGCCGACGGGCGCAAGCAGTTCGTCGACAAGCGCACGGGGGAGGTCGCGAACTCCACCAACGCCGCGTACGACGCGGCCCTGGACCACGTGATCGACGAGATGGCGTCGCACGGCACCGACGACGTCCTCGTGGCGGGCGACCTGGTCGAGGGACGCTGGGGCCGCGATGACGCTCGCACCGGCGTCTTCGGGCCGGTGCGGACCCAGACCCAGCGCCTCCGGGCCTGGCGCCGCGCCGCGGACGTCTACTACCCCGCCTGGCGCGAGCGGTTCGAGGACCGCGGCCTCACGACCTACCCCGCCCTCGGCGACCACGAGATCGGTGACGACCCGTGGCGGGCCCGCAAGGACCCGTGGATCGACTTCAAGCGCCGCCACGTGCCCGAGTTCAAGCGGATCTATGCCGACCACATGCTGACGGGCGGGGGCGGAGCGCCTCGGTTCGCCGACCGGCCCTCCGGGCAGGCCCGCCGCACCGCCTACGCCGTACGCCTCGACGCGGACGTCCTGCTCGTCACGCTCGACGTCTTCGAACGCCGGGGCGGTGACGTGCACATGTCCGTCGCCCCCGCGCAGCTGCGCTGGCTGAAGGGTGTCCTCCGCCAGGCCCGCAAGGACGACGTGCCGTGGGTGATGGTCCAGGGACACGTCCCGATGACCCCGAAGGTGCGCGTCCGCAACTCCAGCAACCTCGTCTACGAGAAGGGCGTGCGCTCCGACCTGTGGAAGGCGATGGTCGACGGCGGCGTCGACGTCTACCTGAGCGGAGAGGTGCACGACCAGACGGTCCACGAGCGTGACGGCATCCTGCAGGTGTCGCACGGCTCGCTCCTCTACCGCGGTGAGGCGTCGTACGTCCTCGGCCAGGCCACCGCAGACCGACTGGTGCTGGAGAACCACCAGTTCCGCGGGGAGATCGGGTTCGAGGACCGGCTCTGGACCACGTCGCGCCAGGGGGCGCCCGGTCACATCAGCTACCCCGACGCGTCCGTCGTCACCGGCACCCTCGTCGCCAGCCGCACCCGTTCGGGAGGGCTGCGCGTGGACGACGCCGAGGGCGTGCTCGCACCGCGCGACTGAGGAGCCCCGCCCGGCGTGCGCTGCGTCACGCGTTCAGGGGGCGGTCACGGTTCGGGCGAGGCGGGGCGCGCGCCGTACCCTTGTCAGGTGACCGCGATCCCCACGCTCGAGCAGTTGCACGCCCTCGGGCCGAAGCAGCAGCCGACCTATCCCGACTCCGGGGCGGTCGACGCTGCCGTGGCCCGACTGAGGACCGTGCCGCCGCTCGTCTTCGCCGGTGAGTGCGACGACCTCACCGCCAAGATCGCAGCGGTGACGCGTGGCGAGGCCTTCCTGCTCCAGGGCGGCGACTGCGCCGAGACCTTCGCCGGCGTGACTGCCGACAACGTCCGCAACAAGCTGCGCGTGCTGCTGCAGATGGCGGTCGTGCTGACGTACGCCGCCTCGGTTCCCGTCGTGAAGCTGGGCCGCCTCGCCGGCCAGTACGCCAAGCCGCGCAGCTCCGACGAGGAGACCCGCGACGGGGTGACCCTCCCGGCCTACCGCGGCGACGCGGTCAACGGCTACGACTTCACGCCCGAGGCGCGCATCCCCGACCCGCAGCGGCTGGTGGACGTCTACAACTCCTCGGCCGCCACGCTCAACCTGGTCCGCGCGTTCGTCACCGGCGGCTACGCCGACCTCCGCCAGGTGCACACCTGGAACACCGACTTCGTGCAGAGCTCGCCGTTCGGCCAGCGCTACGAGTCGGTCGCCGACGAGATCGAGCGCGCGCTCACCTTCATGAAGGCGATCGGCGCCGACCCCGACGAGTTCCACCGCGTCGACTTCCACTCCAGCCACGAGGCGCTCCTGCTCGAGTACGAGCAGTCCCTCACGCGCATCGACTCGCGCACCGACGAGCCCTACAACGTCTCGGCGCACTTCGTGTGGATCGGCGAGCGCACCCGCCAGCTCGACGGCCCGCACGTCGAGCTGCTCTCGAAGATCAAGAACCCGATCGGCATCAAGCTCGGCCCGACCACGACGCCCGACGACGCGCTGGCCTACGCCGCGCGCCTCAACCCGGAGAACACCCCGGGCCGGCTCACCTTCATCACCCGCTTCGGCGCCGGCAAGATCCGCGACGGGCTGCCCGCCCTCGTGGAGAAGGTCACCGCCGAGGGCCTCAACGTCGCCTGGGTCTGCGACCCGATGCACGGCAACACCTTCGAGGCGTCCTCCGGCTACAAGACCCGTCGCTTCGACGACGTCATCGACGAGGTCCAGGGCTTCTTCGACGTGCACCGCAGCCTCGGCACCTGGCCCGGCGGCGTGCACGTCGAGCTCACCGGCGACGACGTCACCGAGTGCGTCGGCGGCGGCGAGGAGATCGACGAGGTGGGCCTGGCCCACCGCTACGAGTCGGTCTGCGACCCCCGCCTCAACCGGGTCCAGTCGCTCGAGCTCGCGTTCCTCGTGGCGGAGATGCTGCGCAAGGCCTGATCGCCCGACCGCACACCGGCGAGCGGTGGCTGAGCCACGTTCTCGGCGCCCGGATGTGGCGGACGCACCGCTGGCGGGATTGTCGTACGACGGCGCGCCGCACCCTTTTCGTGACCTGATCGTGAGCAGGTCGTGGTCCGCTCCGCGTCGGCGTGCCCCATGCTCTCGCCATGGCGGACGTCAGGACATCCTTGCGGGCACTCGCGCACCCGGGCTCGGTGCTCGCCCTCGTCGTGCTCGTCCTCAACGACCACGTCCTCAAGCAGGCGTGGCCGGGGTGGGTCACCGGCAAGCTCAGTGACGTCGCCGGTCTCGTCGTCGCACCGCTGCTGCTCGGGGCGTTGCTGACGCTGCTGCGCGTTCCGCGGGCGGTACCGGCCGCCCTGGCCGCGACGGGTGTCGGCTTTGTCTTCTGCAAGACGTCGGCGGTCGGAGCGGCAGCAACCAGCGCCGTGTGGAGCCTGTTCGGCACACCCACGATCATCCGCGCCGACGTCACCGACCTGGTCGCACTGCCCGCGATCTGTGCCGCCTGGGCGATCCATCGCCGTACGGCGCGCTCCGACGGCGCCGGTTGGCGTCGTACGGTCTCCGTCGCCCTGGGCGTGGCAGTCCTGCCAGTGGGCGTGCTGGCGACCAGCGCGACGTCGTGCAGCGAGTCGGAGGGCTACCAGGCGGTCGGCGTGGTGCGGGGCGAGTTCACCGGTCCACCGCGACAAGAGGAGACGCGACTGGCCGTGGGCGAGCTGACCGGCGCGAGGTTCAGCGTCGACCGCTCGGGCGACTTCCTGACCGCGTCGTTCGAGCTCGACGGCCCCCTCGACCGGTCGTCGAGGACCTGCCTTGGCAGCCGCTGCTGGCGCCTCATCGGTGAGGACGCCGTCGACGCCTCCACCGACGGCGGCCGCACCTGGACGCGCGAGGCGGAGCTGACGGAGGCGGACCGCGACCGGATCACCGAGGACGTCGGCACCGACGACGGGTGCGACGACGCGCCGCCCGCAGTCGGGGCCAGTGACGTCGCCGCACTGCGCGTCGACGCGGGCGACCTCGTCATCGTCACGCTCCAACGCGGCGGCGTCTGGCGGCGCGACCCGGCCGGTACCTGGACGGTGCTGACCGAGAGCGAGGTGCGTGACCTCATTCGCGACGACTCCCCGCCACCGCCCGTCGTCACCGAGCTCGACGGCACCGACACCCCGGACGACCCGGACGTTCCGGACGTTCCGGGCTCGGGGCAGACCGGTCCACCGTGCCCCACGCCGTCGACGACCACGGTCACGCCCCATCCGAGCAACGGACCGCCGACCACGTACGACGTGTGCGTCTGACCCCGGGTAGGTTCGCCCCGTGATCGACCTGCGCTCCGACACCCTGACCCGCCCGACCGATGCGATGCGTGAGGCGATGGCACGTGCGGAGGTGGGCGACGACGTCTACGGCGAGGACCCGACGGTCGCGGCGCTGGAGGAGCGGGTCGCGGGGATGTTCGGCCACGAGGCCGCGCTGTTCACCCCCACCGGCTCGATGGCCAACGTGCTCGCCGTGGCGAGCGTCGTGTCGCCCGGCGAGGAGGTGCTGTGCGACTCCTCGGCGCACATCGCACGAGCAGAGCTCGGCGCCCACGGCGCGATCAGCGGGATCACCATGCGCACCTGGACCGGTGAGCGGGGCCAGCTCGACCTGGCCGCGATCGAGGCGATGTACGCCCCTGACATGGGTCCGTTCTTCGTCCGCACGGCCGCGGTGTCGGTCGAGAACACCCACAACTTCGCCGGTGGCGCGGTCCTGCCGATCGAGGACCTGCGGGCGCTGCGGTCGTGGGCCGAGGCCAACGAGACCAAGGTCCACCTCGACGGCGCGCGGTTGTGGAACGCGCACGTCGCCACCGGGACGCCGCTGGCGGACTACGGCCGGGTCACCGACGTGCTCGCGGTGTGTCTGTCCAAGGGCCTGGGCGCCCCGATCGGGTCGCTCATGGTCGGCTCGGCGGACGCGATCGCCGAGGCGCGGGTGCGGCGCAAGCGGATGGGCGGCGGGATGCGTCAGGTCGGCGTGCTCGCGGCGGCCGGTGCGTACGCCCTCGACCACCACGTCGAGCGGCTGGCCGACGACCACGCCAACGCGCGGCTGCTCGGCGAGGCGCTGGGACTCGACCCGGAGGACATCGACACCAACATCGTCGTCGTCGAGCGTCCGGACGCCGCGTCGTTCGTCGAGCGAGCTGCGGCCGACGGCGTGCGCATCGCTGCGGTGGGACCGCGGACCGTACGTCTCGTGACCCACCTCGACGTCTCGCGCCCGGACGCCGAGCGTGCGGCCGCGGTGCTCAGCCGGCTCGCCGGCCGGTGACGCTCACCTCGCTGATCGCGGTGTAGTCGCGACCGAGGCTGCCGAGCCCCGGCGGGGTCACGGCGGTGATCGTGATGGTGACCGTCGCGGTCTCCACCGGCGGGACCTTGAGGCGCTGCATGGCCGGTTGCTCGGCGAAGGTCTGCTCGATCGACGAGCCGTCGTCGAAGCCCCAGCTGACCGCGACGATGCGGCGGTTGTTGGGGTACCAGTCGACGCCGGCGACCTGCTTGGCATAGCCGTTGACGAGTCCGACCCGGGTGACCACGCCGGGCTCGGTCAGCGTGACCGTGATGGTCTCCCCGGTCGCGTCACCCGCCGTGCGCCACGCCGTGGCCGGGTTGCCGTCGCCCATCTGGCTGGCCTCGTAGGCCACCAGGTTGCCGTCGAAGTCGGTGGTCGGCGGCGCCGTGCCGGGGACCTCGAACGTCGCGCCGCGCGCCAGGTCGAGCGCCTTGCCGACGCCAGTCGGTGTCTCGCCGCCGTCGTCCGTCGGCTCCGGGCTGCTGTCCGTCTGCTCGGCGCCCGGGTCCGGCGCCTGTGAGGTGCCGGTCGCACCGTCAGCGGGATCGGTGGCGACCTCGTCGCCGTCGGTGTCGAAGACCCGCAGCAGCAGGAAGGCCAGGCCCACCAGCAGCGCGGCGCCCAGGACCCACCCGAGCCACGCCAGGCCGTGCACCGGAAGGTCGCCGTCGACGTCGTCGACCTCCTCGTAGGGCAGCAGCTCCTCGTGGGGGTCCCACGTCGGGCGCCGCGAGGGGGGAGGGCCCGGTTCGTCGGGTACGACGTCGGGCGGACTGGTCGGCGGGACCGGGGTGGGGTCGGCCGCCTGGACGCGCGGGTCGACCGGGGCCGGGGAGCGGTCCGTGCCCGGCGCGGGGCCGTCCACGACAGTCGAAGCGGCCGTGGAGTCGGCAGCAGGTTCGGCGGCGGAGCCGGACGGCTCCGGCAACGCCTCGTCCGGAGCCGGACGCTCGGGGGCCGGCCTTGTGGCGGTCACGGTCGGCGACGGCGGAGCGGGTGCCTGCTCGAGGCGGACCGGCGCGGGCGCGCCGATGCGGTGCCCACAGTTGAGGCAGAACCGCCCCACCCCCAGCTCGGCGCCGCACGCCACACACGTGTCCACGGGCCCCACGATAGGGGGACGGACCCACGCGGGGTTCCACCCGAGGGACGGGGGTTCCTACACGGCGATGTGCGGGACCTCGCCCTCGACCACCCGGCGCGGCGCGAGCTCGACGGTCAGCATCGCGACCAGGACCATCGACCCGCCCAGCAGCAGCCGCGCCGTGAGGTCCTCGCCGCCGAGCCAGACCGCGAAGAACGAGGCGAACACCGGTTCCATGCTCATGATGATCGCGCAGCGCGTCGGCGGGAGGTGCGCCTGCGCCCACGTCTGGCCGAGCAGGCCGAGCGCGCCGACCACCACCGCCATGTAGAGCACCGACCACCAGTCCGCGGCCCGGTCGGGCAGGACGATCCCGTCGGGCGCCGTCGCCACCGTGCACACCACCGCGATCACCATGACCTGCAGGATCGTCATGCCGACGGCGTCCTGGGCGGTCGACCACGCGCCGAGCCCGACGATGTGCAGCGCGTAGAGCACCGCCGACGCGAGCGTGATCAGCTCGCCGTAGCCGATGCTGAGCCCGTTGAGGGCGAGCACGCCGAGCCCGACGGTCGCGAGCGCGACGGCCGCCCAGGTGATCGGCGGGATCCGGGTGCCGAGGATCGCGGCGGCCAGCAGCGGGGTGCACACGACGTACAGGCCGGTGACGAAGCCGCTGATGCTCGCGGGGGTGTGCGCCAGGCCGGCGGTCTGGAGGATCTGGGCGACGCCGTAGAGGAGGCCGAGGACGATCGCGTGCCGACGGACGACGGGGGAGAGCCGGCCGAGGGCCTTCGGCGCCACCACGAGCAGGGCGAGCGAGGCGATCGCGAACCGCAGGGCCAGGAAGTCGAGCGTCGGGACCCGGTCGAGGAGGTCCTTGATCATGAAGAACGTCGAGCCCCAGCACGCCGCCAGGGCGAGCAGGGCGGCCGCCGCGAGCAGGGACGTACGACGGTTCTGCTCGGCGTGCACGGACGAAATCTAGGTGGTCAGACGAGGAACAGCGTGATCGTGGAGCCCTTCGGGACCTCCTCGCCGGACCCCGGGTCGGAGCTGGCGACGAAGCCGAGCCCGAGGTAGGTGTCCGACTCCTTGGTCTGGACCTCGAAGCCGAGTCCCTCGAGCAGCTCGGTCGCGGCCTCGACGCCCATCGCCTGCACCCGCGGCACCTCGACCAGCTCGGGGCCGAGGGAGACCACGAACGACACCGTGTCGCCGCGGAAGAGGCTGGCCGTCGGCGGGTCCTGCGAGATGACGTCGCCCTCGGCGACGGTGTCGCTGTACTCCTCGCTGGTGACGCTCACCTGCAGGCCGCGCTTCTCGAGGGCGGCCGAGGCGTCGTCGAACGACTTGCCCGTCCAGTCCTTGACCTCGATCGGCTTGCGGCCGCGGCTGAGCACGAGGTCGACGGTGGCGCCGGGCTTGAGGGTGGTGCCGGCCTTCGGCGACGTGCGGATGACCTGTCCCTCGGGCACCGTCTCGCTCCAGCGCCCCTTGCTCGCTCCGAAGGCGAGGCTGGTCGCGGCGAGCGCGTCCTGGGCCTGGTCCTCGGTCTGCCCGGCGAGGTCGGGCACGTCGTAGCGCTCCGGGCCCAGCGACAGGGTCAGGGTGACGGTGCCGCCGTCCAGCACCTTGCCTCCCGGTCCCGGGTCGGTGGCGATGACCAGCCCGGCGGTGACGTTCTCGCTGTACGCCGGCTCGCCCGCCTCGGCCTGGAGTCCGGCGTCCTCCAGCTCGACGGTGGCGGCCGCCTCGTCGAGGCCCAGGACGCCGGGGGTGGTGGTGTAGCGCTCCCAGCCGAACCACCACGCACCGGCCGCGACGCCACCGACCAGCAGCAGCGACAGCAGGAGGAGCAGCGGCCCCTTCCTCGACCGGCGGCGCGCGGTCGTCTCGACCGGCGCCACCCGGGTCGGGGCGCGACCCGGGGTGGGTCGCGCGTTGGTCGGCGCGGCTGGGAGGGTGGTCGTCGCGGCTCCCGTGGGAGCGACCGCGGTGCGCATCGGCTCGGTGACGGGGCCACCGGCCGGGCCGTCGGAACGGGACCGTCCGGCAGGAGGGGCGGGGTGCCGCTCGAGGGCCGTGGTGCGGTCGGGGCTGCCGTCGTCGACGAGCCCCGAGTCGCGCGGGTCGACCTCGGTCAGCAGCGCGAGCGCACCCGCGTCGAAGGGCTCGGGGGTGGTGTCGTCGGTGGAGGGGGGCAGGTCGAGCGCCACCGCGCGCCGAGGCAGCAGGTCGGCGGCCAGCTCCGGGTCGGAGGCCAGCCCCTCGCGCAGCGCCTGCTCGACCCGGTGGAGGTGGTGCAGCAGGACGGTGGCGTCGGCCGGGCGCTGGTCACGGTCGCGGGAGGTCGCGCGCGCCACCAGGGCGTCGACGTAGTCGGGGATGCCGGGCTCGACCAGCGACGGCATCGGCACGTCGTGGTGGACGTGGCGGTAGGCCACCTGGATCGGTGACTCGCCCTCGTGGGGCTTCCTGCCGGTCAGCAGCTCGTAGAGCACCACGCCGGCCGCGTAGACGTCGGCCCGGGCGTCGGAGCGGCCGTCGATGACCAGCTCCGGTGCGAGGTAGGAGACGGTGCCGATGAGCACGCCCCCGGTCGCGGTGTGCTGGGTGTCGGCACTGACCGCCTTCGCGAGGCCGAAGTCGGCGACCTTGACGGTGCCACCGTGCGCCTCGTCGGCGATGAGGACGTTCTCCGGCTTCACGTCACGGTGGACCAGTCCGGCCCGGTGCGCGGCGGCGAGCGCGGAGATGACCGGCTCGAGCAGGGCCAGGGCCCGCGCGGGCGGCATCGGGGACTCCTTGCGCAGGACGTCGCGGAGGGTGTGGCCCGGGACGTACTCCATCACCAGGAAGATCGTGTCGGTGCCGTCGGAGGTGTCGTCGCCCTGGTCGTAGACACCCACGACGTGCGGGTGGTTGAGGCGGGCGGCGGCGCGCGCCTCACGCACGAAGCGCTGGGCGAACTCCTGGTCGTCGCCGAGCCCGGGGTGCATCACCTTGACCGCGACGGTGCGGTCGAGCCGGGTGTCGGTGGCCTCGTAGACACTGGCCATGCCACCGCGCGCCACCCGGGCGAGGATGCGGTAGCGGCCGTCCAGCAGCCGTCCGACCAGGGGGTCGCCAGACGCGCCGGGCGCGGTTGCGCGGGCGTGCTCGGGTGGCTCCACTGGTCGACCTCCAAGCCGGACCAGGGGCGAGACGGGGAAGGATCCGGCCCGCCCATCGTACGGAAGCAGCGCCTGCGCCCACGCTCAGGCACGGTTCCGGCGTGGCGTCCGACGTGGGCGCGCCCGGGGTGGAGGGCGGCGAGCGGGCGTCAGGACGGTGGCCGACCGGCCTCGAGGCGTTGCTTGATCGCCTCGACGTTGGCGACGTACGTCCGGGTCTCGTCGTACAACCCGTGCCGCCGCACCGCGCCGAGGCCCTGGTAGTAGGCGCCGATCTTGTGGGTACGACGATGCGTGTGGCGCGAGAGCACCTTGAGCAGCAGCACGCCGGCCGTGGCGTTGTCGCCGAGCTTGTCCAGGTCGAGCGGACGCCCTGCGTAGTGCTCCATCCAACGTCCCGTCGAGGGCAGCACCTGCATGGCCCCGACGGCGTCGGCGTGCGAGACGAGGCCCATCTGCCACCCGGACTCCTGCCAGGAGACCGCCAGTGCGAGCTGCGGGTCGACGCCGTGGTTGCGGGCTGCGCCGGCGACCACGCGGCGGACCTTCTCGCGGTCTCGGTCGGGGTGCTGCCACATGGTGGTCGGTGTGCTCCCGCCGGCCTTGCCGACGACCGGGATCTCGATCTGCTGGCCCACCTTCAGCGCGCCGTTCCTGCCGAGGTGGTTGTGCGAGACGATCTCGGCGGTCCACGCGTGGAACTGCACGGCGAGCCCCGAGACGGTGTCGCCCGGCTCGACGACGTACGACACCAGCGTGCGGCCGGACGGGAGGTGCTCGTGGTCGGCGTGGGCGGGGGTGGCCACGCTCGACAGCGTGGTCACGGCGAGCACGAGCCCGGCGGCGCATCGCGCGATCCGACGGAACGGGCCGGTTGGTCGGGCTGGTCGGTCTGGTCGGGGGTGTGGGGGCACGGGGTTGCTCCTCGTCACGTCCGCTGCGCCCGAGGGTCCGAGGCCCGCGGGAGGGAAGCGCGCGAACGAGCAGTCGACGCTAGCCACTGCCGGCCGCGGGACGCGAACGGCGGCCGGGCCGGGCGTGTCGCCCCGACCACGGCCGCCGCGCGTGGGTGCTCCGGTCCGAGGCCGGTCAGCAGCCTCCGTTGAACGTGCTGAGCTCGAACTGGGGAGCCTTGATGGACTTCTCGTTGGGCGCGCGCATCGACCAGTAGCGCATCCAGTCCATCTGCATCCGGGCCGGGTCCATCGTCTTGCCCTTCTTCGCGCGCAGCTCGAACTTCAGCTGCCGCGGCACCGGGTCGAGCGCCTCGGTGCGGCGCTCGGTGTGGATGACGTGGGCGTCGACGAACCAGGAGATGTGGTCCTTGGCGACCTCGACGGCGTACGTGTGCCAGCGGTCGTTGCGCAGGTGGCGGCCGAGGAACCCGCGGTAGGAGCTGTTGGGGAGCGTGTGGACGTAGGACTTCACGGTGTTGGTGCCGAGCGTGAAGTTCTGGATGCCGATGTCACGACCGCCGCAGTGCTGGTCACGGGTGCCGCCGGGGACCAGTTCGGTGACGACCTTGAACGGCTTGCCGCCCCTGACCTTCGACATGGTGCGGGCGCGCATCCGGATCTCCCAGCGACCGTAGGTGTGGCCCGTGAGGTCGAGGGTGGCGGACACGCTGCCGCGCTTGGTGCTCATCAGGGTGAGCATGCCGTTCTGGGTGCGGACGACGCCGCGACCCTTCTTCTTCCAGAAGCCCGGCTTGGGGCCGATGAACTCCTGGCGGAACACGCCGTGCTGGTACCAGCCGAACGTGTTGCCGGCGTGGATCGGGCCGGGTGCGCCGTCGAAGTGGTCGGCCGAGGCGGGGGACACGACAGGGGAGAGCGTGAGCGCCAGCAGGCCCACGAGGGCTGCTGCGAGTGCGGATCGGAGGGGGTGCATCCCCGGCACGGTACGGACCACCCGCCGGGGTGACAACTTCGGCGGCCGCGCGCGACTTCGCTGCTGCGCGGGCGCTCTCATAGGCTGGTGGCATGACTGACGTCCCGCTTGCCGACCGTGACCTGGCCGCCCTCGTACCCGAGTGGCTCGACTGGAGCCAGGTCGCCGAGCTGCTCGGCGTGACGCCGGGCAAGGTGCGCACGATGATCCGCGATCACGAGCTCGCCGCCGCAGTGTCCGAGCCGGGTGCCGGCCCGCGGGTGCCGGCCGACTTCATCCAGGACGGCCTGGTGGTCAAGGGGCTGTCCGGCCTCCTGGTGCTCCTGCACGACCACCGCTTCGACGACCGCGAGTGCATCGCCTGGCTGTTCACCGACGACGACCTCCCCGGCCGCCCGATCGACGCCCTCCGCGAGAACCGCGGCAGCGAGGTCAAGCGCCGCGCCCAGGTGCTGGAGTACTGATGGCCCCGGCCGCGTCGACGGGCAGGCAGCGCTACCGCTGGCTGCTGCTCCTCGCGGCGGCGATGATGCTCGTCGCCTGGCTGGTCGCCGGCGGCGGTCAGGGCGACGAGGACCCCGCGGGTGACGGCGGGTCGACCTCCACGTCCTCGTCCTCGTCCACGTCCTCGGCCCCGGACGACGCGACCGACGGGACCGACCCGGCGAGCGGCCTGCCCGTCGTACGCCTCGCCGCCCTCCCGCCCGAGGCGGGACGGACCGTCGAGCTGATCGACGCCGGCGGACCGTTCCCCGAGCCCGAGCACGACGGCGGCACCTTCGGCAACCGCGAGGAGCTGCTGCCCGACCAGCCGATGGGCTACTACCGGGAGTACACGGTCCCCACTCCCGGCGTCGACCACCGCGGTGCGCGCCGCATCGTGGCGGGCGACGACGGCGAGGAGCTCTACTGGACCGACGACCACTACAGCTCGTTCTCGCGCATCAGGAGGTAGGAACATGAGTGGCCTCGCAGCCGTCCTGGCAGGACACGAACCCCCGGGGATCCATCTCTGGCACGGCGCGTTCGACGTCGCCGACGTACGCCACTCCGTCGAGCACGCCGGCTGGGGCTTCGGCTGGGTGGACGGCTGGACCGGCGCCGACACCAAGCCGGCCTTCCTCGCAGCGGTGGGCGAGGCGCTCGACTTCCCCGACCACTACGGGCAGAACTTCGATGCCCTCGCCGACTGCCTCCACGACATCGGGAGCGGTCGCGACGGGGTCGTCCTGTTGTGGGACGGCTGGTCGACGCTCGCCCGCGCGGACGAGAAGGCCTTCAGCATCGCCCTCAGCGTGCTGGGCTCGCGGGTCAACGACGAGCGAGGCGTGCCGTTCAGCGTGCTGCTGCGGGGCGAGGGTCCCGTCGTGCCCGGGGTCACCAGCCTCGACTAGACCGCACAGCTAGACGGAGCGCTGGGTCGCCGCGGCCGCCAGCTCGACGAGCACGTCGCGCGCGTGCGCGTCGATGTCGGCTGCCCGGAGTGCCTCGACCGCGTGGTCGGAGAGCTGGCCGATGACCGCCTCGACCTGTGCGCGCGCCCCGGAGTCGTCGATGATGCCGCGCAGCTCGTCGACGTCGGTGCCGGTGAGCGGCGTCCCGAGCGCGGCGTCGAGGCGCTCGGCCGAGGCGCGGGGAGCGGCATCGAGCGCGAGGGCGACGAGCACCGTCCGTTTGCCCTCGACCAGGTCGTCGCCGGCCGGCTTGCCCGTCTCCTCGGGGTCGCCGAACACCCCGAGCAGGTCGTCGCGCAGCTGGAACGCCTCGCCCAGGGGGAGGCCGAAGCGTCCGAGCTGCTCGAGCTGCCCGGGCGTGGCCCCGGCGAGGGCGGCGCCGATGTGGATCGGGCGTTCGATGGAGTACTTGGCGGACTTGTAGCGCAGCACCGTCATCGCCGTCTCGACGTCCGCCCGGCCGCGCGCCTGCACCGAGACGTCGAGGAACTGGCCCGCGATGACCTCGTTGCGGCACTGCTCGAAGATGGCCAGCCCGGGACCGACCTCCTCGGCGGGGAAGCCGCTGCGGCGCAGCATGTCCTCGGCCCAGCCGAGCAGGAGGTCGCCGAGCAGGATCGCGGCGGCGGCGCCGTACTGCTCGGGGTCGCCGCGCCATCCCGCGGCGCGGTGCTCGGCCTCGAACGCGCGGTGGGTCGCGGGGCGGCCGCGCCGGGTGTCGGAGGCGTCCATGAAGTCGTCGTGGACGAGCGCGCTGGCGTGCAGCACCTCCAGGGAGGCGCATGCCCGGGCCAGCGCTGCGTCGTCGTCGACCGACGGCCGGATGGCCCGGTGTCCCCAGTGGCAGAAGGCCGCCCGGAACCGCTTGCCGCCGCTGACGGCCGTACGGGCCTCGGCGATCAGGCGACCGGCGTCGGGGCCGAGCGGGGCGAGCTCGGCTCCCCGTTCGTCGAGGAAGGCATCCAGCACCTGCTGGACCCGGTCGCGGAAGTCGGCTGGGTCCCAGGTCGTCACCAGTTCAGCCTAAACATTGGACACGGCGTCGATGACGGCGCGGTCGTCCGTACGCTGTTGCGTATGACGCCAACAGGGGGACAGAGCATGCGCGAGCTGCTCGCGCGTGGAGACCGGTCGTTCTCGTTCGAGTTCTTCCCGCCGAAGGACGAGGCCGGCGAGCAGCAGCTGTGGCAGGCGATCACCGACCTCGAGCCCTACGGGCCGACGTTCGTGTCGGTGACCTACGGCGCGGGCGGCACGACACGTGACCGCACCGTGGCGATCACCGAGCGGATCGCGCGGGAGACCAGCATGCTCCCGGTCGCGCACCTGACCTGCGTCGGGCACACGACGGACGAGATCGGCGCGATCCTCGACGACCTCGGCCGCGCGGGCGTCGAGCACGTGATGGCGCTGCGGGGCGACCCGCCGGGAGGCCCCGGCACGCCGTGGACGCCGACGGAGGGTGGGCTCACCTACGCCAACGAGCTGGTCGCGCTGATCCGGGAGCGGACCGACATGCGCATCGGCGTCGCCGCCTTCCCCGAGGGCCACGTCGACGCGCCGGACCTCGACCACGACGCACGGGTGCTGAAGGCGAAGCACGACGCCGGCGCCGAGTTCGCGGTGACCGACATGGTGCTGCGAGCCTCCGACTACGTCGCGCTGGTCGAGCGGGCCGCCGCCGCCGGGGCCGACTTCCCGATCATCCCGGGCATCATGCCGATCCTGAACCTCCGCTCGATGGAGCGGATGGTCGAGTTCTCCCGCCGCCAGCTGCCCGAGGAGACCACGGCCCGCCTCACGCCGTACGCCGACGACCCGGAGCGGCTGCGGGCCGAGGGCATCGCCATCGCGACCGAGCTGTGCGAGACGCTGCTCGACGCCGGGGCGCCGGGCCTCCACTTCTACACGCTCAACCGGTCCAAGGCGACGCGCGAGATCTTCGCCAACCTGCAGATCACCGTCTGACGCGCATGCCGACCGTGACCGTGACCGGGACCGGCTCCGCGTCCGTCGTGCCGGACAGCGCGGTGGTGCGGCTCGCGGCCGTGGCGCGGGGGAGCAGTGTCGCGGAGGCCTACGCCGCGATGGCGGCGGCCGCCGCCACCGTCGTCGAGGTCGCGCACCGCCACACCGAGGAGCGCAGGGTCGCCTCGTCCGGCATCTCGGTGTGGCCGGCCCGCGACCACGAGGGGCGCGAGACCGGCTACGAGGCGCGGCACTCCTACGCCATCGCATGCCGGGACCTGGCGACCGCCGGGGCGCTGCTGGGCGACCTCACAGGTGAGGTCGGCGACTCGCTCGCGATCGACGGGGTGGCCCTGGAGGTCACCGAGGACCACGGAGCCGGCGGCCGGGCCCGCGAGGCCGCCTTCCACGACGCCCGTGAGCGCGCCGCCCAGCTGGCGGGAATGGCGGGTGCGGGACTCGGCGCCGTGCAGACGATCGTCGAGGGCGATGCCGAACGTGGCCCGTCGCCGATGCCGAAGATGGCGCTGGCCCACGCGTCGGCAGACGGCCTCGAGCCGGGCGAGGCGTCGGTCACCACCACTGTCACGGTCGTGTGGGAGCTCGCCTACTGACGTGGGACCCGGCCGACCATCTCGGCCACCAACGCGGCGCTGAGGCCGGCGAACGGCAGGCCGGACCCGGTGGTGGCGTGCGCCCCGGCGGCCAGCACGCCCGCGATCGGCGTCCGCGGACCCAGCCGTGAGCGGGCCGTGCGGGGGCCCTGCCACTGCACGCCGTACGGCGAGCCGCCCCATGCCTCGACGAGGTCGCGCGGCGTGCGGTCGACGCGGGCGACGACCTGTCCGCGGACGTCGAGCCGGTGGCGCGCCAGCGCCGTCAGGACGTCCTCCGCGACCAGGCCTCGTGCCAGCACCGTCCACGCAGCGGCACCGTCCGGCGCCCGGCCACCCGTGCGCACCACCAGCAGCGGGTTGCCGTGGAGCACCACCTCGTGGGGCAGGTCGGGCACCTCGCCCTCGAGCCCCACGTGGCACACGACCGGCGGGAAGGCAGGCATCGTGCGTCGGACGTACGACGCGAGAGCCGGCAGCCGTCGCGGGTCGATCGCGACGACCACGTGGTCGGCGTCGACCTCGCCGCCCGCGGTCCGGACCGCCGCGACCCGGCCGTCGCGCACGACGAGGTCGATCGCCTGCGTGCCGGTCTGCACGGCGACGCCGCGCAGCGCGAGGCGGTCCGCCATCGCCACGCCGAGGGCGGCGAGCCCGCCGGGGACGGTCCACGACCCGAAGCGCTGCTCGAGGTAGACGTCGACGCCGGCGAGCACCGGCGCCCTGCGCAGGTCGTGGCCGTCCATGACGAGCCGGTGGCCGGCGACCAGTCGCAGCCGCTCGTCGTCGAGTGTCCGACGCAGCCGCTTGTGCAGCGACTCGCGCCGGTCCAGCATCGCCATGAGCTCGCGCGGCGCGACGTCGGGGTCGAAGGGCCGCTCGTACCACTCCTTGCGCAGCAGCTCCCACGGCTCGCCGTACGACGCCACGTGGTCGACCCACTGCCGGCCGAGGCCCGAGCCGAGGGACTCGAACGCGTCGAGCTGGGCGGCTCGTGAGCCGCCGGGCAGCCGCACCGACGAGCCGTCGGCGAAGCGGTGCTCGCGGACCAGGTCGAGCGGCTGGAGGTCGAGCTCGCGCTCGAGCGGGCGGCCCGACTTCCTGAACAGGTCGCGCACGACCGCCGGCAGGAGCGTCGTGGTCGGCCCGGCGTCCCACGCGAAGTCGTCGTGCTCGACCGTGGTGAGCGCACCGCCGAGGTGCTCGGAGCGCTCGAGGAGCGTGACCTCGTGGCCCATCCTGGCCAGCCGGGCCGCGGCTGCCATGCCGCTGAAGCCGCCTCCGACCACCACCACACGTGCCACGGGGGAACCCTAGGCGTCCGCTAGGTCGCCCGGTCGACGGGCTCCTTGTTCTTCCAGCGCCGCCAGCCGCGTCGCACCAGCCGGGTGAGGACCAGCAGCAGGCCCAGGCCGGTCAGGAGCAGGACGCCGGCGATCGCCGCGGCGGCCTGCGGGTGCTCGAGCGAGAACCACACCACCCCGAGCACGGCGGCGTCCTCGGTGAGGCTGGCCCCGATGTTGGTCACCGGCTCGGGGGACGAGTTGATGGCCAGCCGGCCGCCGGCCTTCGCCAGGTGGCTCAGCAGCGCGGTGCCGCCGCCGACGACGCCGAGCACGGCCTGGTCCAGCGAGGCCGCGTCGCCGGCGAGCAGCACGCCGATGACCGCGCCGACGGTCGGCCGGATCGCGGTGGAGATGGCGTCCCAGGTCGAGTCGATGTAGGGGATCTTGTCGGCGACGAACTCCATCGCGAACATGAAGCCGGCCACGGCCAGCACGTCCCACCGGCCCAGGACGTCGGGGATGTCGGCGTAGGAGCCGACACGGTCGGCGATGCCCAGCACCAGCACGACGAGGTAGGCGTTGATGCCGCTCGCCCACCCGCTGGAGAAGGTGAGGGCCAGGGCGTCCATCAGCAGGTCCCCATCAGTCCACCTCGACCTCGACCGCGCCGGTCATCGCCACCAGCTCGTCGTACGACGTCGAGAAGACCGCGGCCGGGTGGCCGGCCGCCGCCCACACGACGTCGTGCCGACGGAGCCACGGGTCGATCCAGGTGCGGACCGGTGCCGGGTGGTCGATGGGGGAGACGCCGCCGATCACCTGACCGGTGTGTCGGCGCACGAAGTCGGGGTCGGCACGCTTGAGGCGGGTCACGCCGATGCGTTCGGCGACCACCGCCGTGTCGACGCGGTGGGCACCGGAGGTGAGGACGAGGATGGGCTCGCCGTCACCGTCGAAGAGCAGGCTGTTGGCGATGGCGCCGACCTCGCACCCCAGCGCCGCCGCGGCGAGTGCCGCTGTGTGGGCGCTGTCGGGCAGGATGACCACGTCACCGGTGCCGCCGCGCCGGGTGAGGTCCCCTCGAAATGAGGTGATCGATGCGTGCTCGGTCGACATGATGCGAGCCTAGCGACGAACGACGACGATCCTCAGGGGGACTTCAAGATGGCGCGCGACCTGCCGGGATCCGTGGTCAACAGCATGCGAGTGCTCGGACTGATCGTGGCCACGTCCGGCGTGATCACGCTGCTGATCTGGCTGATGCGCGACGACGTCATCCTCGGCTGGGCCAAGGGCAACCCGTCGGCGCAGGAGCTCCTTGCCCAGGGCGGCATCGAGCTGCTGCGGGACAGCCCCATCGTGCCCGGGTTCGTCGCCCTATCGGTCGTCGCGTTCGTCGGCTTCGCCCTGCTGGTGCTGGTGCTCGGCTCCTTCTTCGTCGGCGGCTACGGCTGGACCCGTCCGGTGCTCACCGCCACCGCCGGCGTCGGAGTCCTGGTCGGCGTGGTCTGCCTCGACAGCCACCTCCCGGTCATCTTCGTGGTGCTGTCGGCCCTGGTGATCGTCGAGGGCCTGGTGCTCTCGTTCTTCCTCTGGCAGCGCGAGACGACCGCCTACCTGCGTCGGGTCTGACGTCCTCCCGCGCGTCCTCCGCGCAGTCCACTCCCTCCGTCCTCGGGATCCGTCCCCGGGATTCGTCCCGGAGTCGCGTCGGCCCTTGACGGGCTGTCGGTGGGGAGTAGTACCGTTCTCGTTGTTCGAACATGTGTTCGATGCGACCCGGGTGGCGGTGACCTCGACCCCCACCGTCCCCCGGGTCGGCCCGGGGTCGACGGATGCGAGGAGGCGCGATGAGGCAGTACGACGACCCCGTCGAGGTGCGACGAGGCGAGGCGGAGGACCCCGACCAGTTCCTGTGGCGGGGCAGGTTGTGGAAGGTGCGCGCGGTCGTCGCGCACTGGGTGGAGACCGGTCCGTGGTGGCAGGGCGGGGCCGACGGCGGGTCCGACGGCGCGCAGTCGAGGACGATCACCGACCTCGTCGCCGAGCGCGAGCTGTGGCGGGTGGAGGCCGGCCGCGGGATCCAGGGCGGACGGCAGCAGGTCGGCGACCAGCCGTCCTACGGCGTCTTCGACCTCTCCTTCGACTGGACCGACGGGCGCTGGCAGCTCGTCGGGTGCCTGGACTGAGGGCACGCCATGACTTCGACGACCAGTCCCGGCCCCTACGTCGGGCCCCACATGCTTCCGGCCACCACGCACTCCTACCTCGAGCGGTCCGCGACGTCGCTCCGCGACTCCATCACGGCGCGCGACGTGCCGACCCGCTACGCCTGCGCCCACGTCGCGGCACTCTGTGCCGCGGCCGCCCTGCTCGCGGCCCGGGCCCGCCCGGCTCCGCGGGGCCGCCGGCAGAAGAACGCATGGGTCCTGCTCGCCGAGGTGGCTCCCGAGCTGACCGAGTGGGCGAGCTTCTTCGCTGCCGGTGCCGGCAAGCGCGCCGCCGCCGAGGCCGGGTCGACCCGGGCCGTGACCGAGCGGGAGGCCGACGACCTGGTGCGCGACGCGGACCGGTTCCTCGCCGTGGTCGAGCAGGCGCTCGGCCTGGTCCCGCACGCCAGCGTCGCCTGAGGGCGGGGCGAGGTGTCGTCAGACCCGTTCGTCCACCTCCACGTCGCCTCCGGGTTCTCCCTGCGATACGGCGCGTCCCACCCCCACGTGCTCGTCCAGAGGGCTGTCGAGCACGGCATGGACACCCTTGCCCTCACCGATCGTGACGGCACCTACGGCGCGGTGAAGTTCGTGGGCGCCGCCCGCCGGGCCGGCATCCGTCCGGTGCTCGGGGTCGACCTCGCCCTCAGTCCGACCACCGACCCGGCGACCGGAGGCGCGGCGGTCGGGGGAGGTGGGCGCCCGCCCCGACGCCGTACGCCGGCGCGCGGTGGCGTGTCACGTGGCCCCTCCCCGCAGCAGGGGGGAGGCAACCGAGTCACGTTCCTCGCCATGGGCGGGGCCGGGTGGGCGGCCCTGTGCCGGATGGTGTCCTCGGTCCACCTGTCCGGCGAGCGCGGGCGACCCGTCGCGACGCTCGAGCTGCTGGCTCCCCACCTCGCGGGCGGTGACGTGCTCGTGCTGCTCGGGCCGTCCTCGGAGCTCGGCGCGGTCGCCACCCGGCGCCGCGACGACCTCGGCCCGGCGGTGCTCGCGCCGTGGCTCGAGGTGGTGCCGCGCCCCAACCTGGTCGTCGAGCTGGTGTCCCACCGGCTCGGTGGCCGCGGGGGTGCCTGGGGGCCGGGCACGTCGGCCCACGCCGCGCGGATGGCCGGCCTCGCCCGCCGTGCCGGCCTCACGACGGTGCTGACCAACGCGGTGCGCTACACCGACCGGCTCGACGCCCCGACGGTCGACGTGCTCGACGCGGCCCGGCGACTGGTGCCGCTGGGCTCGGCCGGACTGCGCGACGTCGGCCCCGACGGCGCGCGCGGCAACGCCGAGGGATTCCTCAAGACCGGCAAGCAGATGCACGAGGTGGCCGACGAGATCTGCCGCCTCGCCGGGTTGGGCGACAGCGACCGAGAGGCGAGGCGGTTGCTCGCCCGCACGCGGGCGGTCGCCGACCGGTGCGCGCTCGACCCGCGCACCGACCTCGGCATCGGCGAGGTGCACTTCCCGGAGCTCGAGCTCCCCGACGCCGGCCCACACCGCACGGCCGACTCCCTGCTGCGCGCCCGCAGCGAGGCGGCGATCGGCTGGCGCTACGGCACCGGCCCGAGGATGCGGGTCTGGAAGCGGCTCGACGACGAGCTCGAGACCATCCGGACCCTGGGCTACGCCTCCTACTTCCTGACCGTCGCCGACGTCACCGACCTGATCGGCGAGATGGGCGTCCGACGGGCCGCGCGCGGGTCCGGCGCCGGCAGCCTGGTCAACTACCTGCTCGGCATCTCCGGGGTCGACCCGATCCGCCACGGCCTGCTGATGGAGCGGTTCCTGTCGCCGCTGCGTGCCTCGCTGCCCGACATCGACGTCGACGTGGAGTCCGCCCGACGCGAGGAGGTCTACCGCGCGATCCTCGACCGCTTCGGCGGCGAGCGGTGCGTGACCGTCTCGATGATGGACACCTACCGGGTCCGCCACGCCGTCCGCGACGTCGGCGCCGCCCTCGGCATGCCTCCGGGGGAGGTGGACGCGATCGCCAAGGCGTTCCCGCACGTCCGTGCCCGCGACGCCCGCTCGGCGCTCCGCGACCTGCCCGAGCTGCGGGCCAGTGGGCTCGGCGACGGCGCGCTCGACCGCTTCTTCGGACTGGTCGAGCGGCTCGACGGGCTGCCGCGCCACATCGCGATGCATCCCTGCGGGGTGCTGCTGTCCGACGTGACGTTGCTCGACCGCACCCCGGTCGAGGCGTCGCACGCCGGGTTCCCGATGAGCCAGTTCGACAAGGACGACGTCGAGGAGCTCGGCCTGCTCAAGCTCGACGTGCTCGGCATCCGGATGCAGTCGGCGATGGCCCACGCCGTCGCCGAGGTACGACGCGTCGACGGTGTGCACGTCGACCTCGACGACGAGGCGCAGGTGCCCTTCGACGACGCCACGACCTACGACCTCATCAGCAGCGCCAGGACATTGGGCGTCTTCCAGATCGAGTCACCCGGACAGCGCGAGCTCGTCGGCAAGTCCGGCATCGAGACCTTCGACGACATCGTCACCGACATCTCGCTGTTCCGCCCCGGCCCGGTCAAGAGCGACATGATCACGCCCTACCTCGAGGCCAAGCACGGGTGGCGAGACGTCCACTACCTCCACGACGACCTGCGTCCGATCCTCGAGGGCACCCGCGGCGTGGTGGTCTTCCACGAGCAGGTGATCGAGATCATCGCCAGGTTCGGCGGTGTCTCCTACGCCGAGGCCGACGAGAAGCGCCGAGCGCTCGGGAGCGCCGACGGGATGGCTGCGACGAGGACCTGGTTCCTCCCGCGGGCGCTCGGCCAGGGCTACGACCTGGCGCTGGTCGAGCGCATCTGGAGCGTCCTCGAGGCCTTCGCGTCATTCGGCTTCTGCAAGGCCCACGCCGCCGCGTTCGCCCTGCCGACCTACCAGTCGGCGTGGCTCAAGGCCCACTGGCCGGCGCACTTCCTCGCCGGGGTGCTGACCCACGACCCGGGCATGTACCCCAAGCGCCTGATCCTCGACGACGCCCGCCAGGTCGGGGTCGGCGTGCGAGGGCTCGACGTCAACGCCAGCGCATCGGCCTACGTCGTCGAGCGCGCCGACGACGCCGACGACGGACCCCGGAGCCACGCGATCCGGCTCTCCCTCACCGACGTCAAGGGCATCAGCGCGGCCGAGGTGGCCCGCATCGTCGAGGCGCGCGGGGGCGGCCACTACGCGTCGCTGTCCGACTTCTTCCACCGAGCCCGGGTCTCCCGGCCGACCCTCGAGCGGCTGGTGCTGGCCGGCGGGTTCGACGCGGTCTACGGCATCGCGACGGGCGAGCAGGCCCTCGACCGGCGCGGTCGGATCACGCGGCGCGACCTGCTGCTGCAGGTCGCCGAGCTCGACCTCCATGCGCGTCTGGTCGACCGGGCCTCGCGGGCACGCGGTCGGGGCCTGACCAGGCGGAGCGCGCCGCCGAGGGCGACCGCTGCTGCGACGGACGCGGCTGCCCGCAACAGCACCGACCCGACGGTGCGCGCCTCGTCGGGGGTGACGGAGCGGCACGCGCTGGCCGAGGCTGGCGTATGGGCCCGCGCCTCGGCGCAGTCGCGGGCGACGCGGCCGGTGGTCGAGGCCGAGTCGGTCCAGCTCACGCTCGAGCTGGGCGACGAACCGGGCCGGCCGGGGGAGCGGGCGACCGGGTTGCCGGAGATGACCACGTTGGAGCGGATGCGCGCCGAGCTGGAGATCCTGGGACTCGACGTCAGCCAGCACGCGGTCACGCCCTACGCCTCGCTCCTCGATGCGCTCGAGGTGACCCGCAGTCGCGACCTGCTACGCCGGCGCAGCCGGTCCGAGCTGCTCGTGGCCGGGGTGAAGGTCGCGACCCAGACGCCGCCGATCAGGTCGGGGCGACGGGTGGTGTTCCTGACCCTCGACGACGGCACCGGCCCGGTCGACGCGACCTTCTTCGAGGACGCCCAGGGGCCCTACGCCGCGACCGTGTTCTCGTCCTGGTTGCTGCTCGTGCGCGGCGAGCTGCGGCGCACGGGCCGCCGGGGCGTCTCGCTGCGAGCCACCGGTGCGTGGGACCTGCCCGCGCTGCACGCCCTGTGGCAACGCGCACGCACCACCGACGAGGCGCTCGAGCGGGTGCGCGCCGAGCTGGCCCGACGACCCGAGCCCCTCCCGGAGGGAGCGGACGAGCCGACCGGGAGGCGAGCCCTCGTACACTCCAGCGGCTTCCGGCTCTCGCCCTACGCCGACGTCGCACCGGCCGGGGACCCCGCCCGCGACGTCGGGCGCAAGCTCGCCGCGGCCGCCGGCGCTGATGCCCGGGTGGGCGACCAACCTCCGTCCCGCACGCTGTGGCACCGCAGTCCTGGGAGCCCCGGATGAACGGCGCCACCGCACCGACCCGCCGCTCCGGCGGCCCGTGCGGCCGCAGCAGGACCCCGCACGTCGAGCCACTAGGGTTGCGCCCATGGCCCAGCCGACCGCGAGCTCCTCTGCCAGCGAGCGCCGCCAGTCCGTCCGCACCGGCGTGGTCTGGGAGGGCGTACGCCGCCTCCTCGAGCCAGGCGACGCGACCGACGGACGGCAGGCCCGCATCGTCGACATCGGCGGCGGCACCGGCGGTTTCGCCGTCCCGCTCGCCGAGCTGGGCCACACCGTCCAGGTCATCGATCCCAGCCCCGACGCCCTCGCCTCCCTCGACCGGCGCGCCCGCGAGGCCGGCGTCGCCGACCGGGTCACGGGCCAGCAGGGCGACCTGTCCGACCTGCCCGACCTCGCCGACGAGGCCGACCTGGTCCTCTGCCACGGCGTCCTCGAGATGGTCGACGACCCCGCGGCCTCCCTCGCCTCGATCGCTGACGTGCTGCGCCCCGACGGCCACCTCAGCCTGCTGGTCGCCCAGCGGCACGCCGCCGTGGTGGCACGCGCGATGGCCGGCCACTTCCAGGCCGCCCGCGAGCTCCTCGACGACGCGCCCGACGGCTCGGCCGGTCACGCCTCGGGCGGCCCGGTCGGACGTGGCGGGCGCCGGTTCACCCACGACGAGGTCGTCGACCTCCTGGCCGGCGCCGGTCTGCACCCCGAGTGGGTCCACGCCGTCCGGGTCTTCGCCGACCTGGTGCCGGGCAGCCTCCTCGACCTCGAGCCCGGCGCGACGGCCGCGCTGGTCGAGCTCGAGAAGGCCGTGGCCACCCGCCCCGAGTACCTCCCGCTGGCTGCCCAGCTCCACGTCGTCGCGCGCCGCTGACCATCGCCCCTCGGGGGGCGGAGGATGACCGAGACCCCACTGCTCCACGTCGACATGGACGCGTTCTACGCCTCCGTCGCGCTCCGCGAGCGCCCCGACCTGGTCGACCAGCCGGTCGTGGTGGGCGGCAGCGGTCGAGGCGTGGTGCTGGCCGCCAACTACGTCGCCCGCCGCTACGGCATCCGGTCGGCGCTCCCGATGACCCGCGTCCGCCGCCTCTGCCCGCACGTCGTGGTGCTCCAGCCCGACTACTCCACCTTCACCAGCGTCTCCGCGTCGGTGATGGAGACCTTCCGCGACGTCACCCCCGTGGTGGAGGCGATGTCGCTCGACGAGGCGTTCCTCGACGTGAGGGGGTCGACGCGCCGCCTCGGCACCCCCGCCGAGATCGCCGAGCACCTCCGCGCGACGATCCACGACGAGCAGGGCATCACCTGCTCCGTCGGGGTGGCGGCGTCGGTGTCGGTGGCCAAGGTCGCGAGTCGCCGCGCCAAGCCCGACGGCGTGGTGGTGGTGCCTCCGGCGGAGGTCACCTCTTTCCTGCACCCGCTCGACGTCGGCGAGCTCTACGGCGTGGGGGAGAAGACGCAGGCGCTCCTGCACCGCTTCGGCCTGCTCACGGTCGGCGACGTCGCCCACACCCCGCTCCAGACCCTCCAGCGTGCGGTCGGCGACCACCTCGGTCGCCAGCTCCACCACCTGGCCTGGGGCACCGACCGCAGCGACCTCACCCCGACGGCAGGTCCGCACGAGCCCGAGCGGTCCATGGGGGCCGACGAGACCTTCGCGCGCGACACCGACGACCGCGAGGTGATCGTCCGCGAGCTGCTGCGCCTCTCGGCCCGCGTGGCCGGACGCATGCGCGCGGCGGAGGTGGCCGGGCGCACCGTCACCCTCAAGGTGCGCTTCGCCGACTTCACCACCATCACCCGCTCGCGCACGATGCCCGAGGCCACCGACGTCACTGTCGAGGTGCACCGCGCGGTGACCCGGCTCTACGACGCGCTCGGGCTCCAGCGCGCACGCCTGCGACTGGTCGGCGTACGGGTGGAGGGACTGGTGCCGCGCGCGACGGTGCACCGGCAGCTCGTCCTCGGCGAGCCGGAGCACGGGTGGGCCGAGGCGGACCGCGCGGTGGACCGCGCGACACGGCGGTTCGGGGCCGCGGCGGTCCGTCCGGCGAGCCTGGTCTGACGTCCCTCTCCTGCCCCGGGGGTGAATTTTCCGGGGACGCCTACCGTAGGTGGTGGCGGGTGCCTAGACTTGCCCCAGAGGTGAGGAGGAAACGTGGAGCTCTCCGAAGAAGAACTGCGAATGCTCGAGCAGATGGAGCGCGCCCTCGTCGAAGAGGACCCCAAGCTCGCCTCGACCTTGCGCGGCACCTCCTTCCAACGGGCCGCACGTCGCCGCATGATCCTCGGCGGGGCGATCCTCCTCGTCGGCATCGGCCTCCTGATCGTCGCGGTGCTGCTCGACCTGACCGCCGTCCTCCAGACGATCACCGGCGTCCTCGGCTTCGTGGTGATGCTCGCCGGCGCGATCCTGGCCCTCACCTCCGCGCGCAGTCCCGGCCGCGCGACGCCCAAGGTTCGCGCCTCGGGACGCACCGGGTTCGGCGTCGTCGACGGCGGCCGCCCGCACCGTCCCAGCCGCCAGCGCTCCGGGGGCCACTTCATGGAGCGCATGGAGGAGCGGTGGCGCCGCCGCCGCGAGCGCGGCCTCTGACCACCTGATCGCACCCCATCGCCCGGTCCTCGGACCGGGCGTTCGTGCGTCCGCTGCGCGTCACCCTCCGGCGTACGACCTCGGCGCGCACACGGACGTCATGGGACGTGGTCGTCCGGGCGGCCGGCCGCCATGACGTCATCGATCGACGTCATGGTCGCTGGCGGCCAGGACGGCCGGACGCCATGACGTTCCGGTACGACGCCGCCGTCCCAGCGCCGGTCGGGTCAGCCGACCAGCTCGTCGACCGTCCGGGTCGACTCGTGGTCCGGGGTCGTGGTCGAGGCCCGGCCCGCGCGGGCACGCGGACGCCACGACCTGCGCTGCCCCACGACGGACGTGGGCCACCACTCGGCGCGGCGCGCCTCACGCGACGTCACTCCGGCGGCGAGCGACTCCTCGACGAGGACGAGGTCGCCGGCGAGGTGGTCGGCGGTGAAGATCTCGGGGTTGCGGGCGTAGCGGCTGCGTTCGAGAGCCGAGACGAGCCGGTCGAGGGCCTGAGCCGCCTCGGGCGCCTGGTCGCGACCGCGTCGTGGACGGTCGGGTCGCGAGCCGTCGTGGACGGGCATCGCCAGCAGGTGGCCGAGCCACTCGCCGGCGCGCCGGGGCGACCGGCCCACCGGCCAGGCGTGGCCGAGGTCGATCGCGACGTCGCGGAGCTCGACCCAGAGGTCCTCGACGTCCCCGTCGAGGCGGCGCCGGCGTCGCGCCGTGCGGACCAGCCGGGGCGTCAGCAGCAGGAGGCCCACCAGCGCCAGGCCCAGCAGGCCTGCGACGAGCGGCACCCAGGGGATCGACGAGGCGCTGCTGTCGTCGGCAGCCGCGTCGGCGGCGGCGTCGGCGCCGCGCTCGGGCAGGTCCTCACTGGGGCGGGCGGCACTCGGCGTGGGCGTCTCGGTGACCGCGGCGAACTGCGCCTCGGTGTAGTCCGGGGGCCGGCTGGTGCGGGTCTGGGGAGTGGGCTCGAAGCGCACCCAGCCCGATCCGGGGAAGTACAGCTCGGGCCAGGCGTGCAGGTCGCGCGAGGAGAACTCCCACGAGCCGTTGGTGGCCCGCTCGGGCTCGAGGAAGCCGACCGCCACCCGGCTCGGGATGCCGATGATGCGCGCCATGATCGCCATCGATGCCGCGAACTGCTCGCAGTAGCCGACCCGGTCGTTGAGGAACGCGAGGAGGTCTGCGCTGCCGTCGCCCGCTGACGGCACCTCGCTCAGGTCGTAGCGGAAGCCGCCGTCCTCGCGGAACCACTGCTGCAGCACCTGCGCCTTCTGGAAGCGCGTGGGTGCGTCCGCGGTGATGCTCGCCGCGATCCGGCGGATCTCGTTGTTGAGCGTGCTCGGCACCTCGGTGAAGATCCCGGCCACCGAGCCGGCACCGGACACCGCGGAATTCATCCGCTCGGCGTCGTAGGTGAGCTCGACGCCGGTGTAGTCGTAGGTGCTGTTGGCCGTCGTGACGTCCTCTCGGGCGGCGATGACGTCACGGGTGTTGAGGTCGTAGCGCCAGTCGTTGCCGGCCGCGATCCGCGTCGTCTGCGCCGCGATCGGCAGCCACGACGAGGCGAAGTCCGGCCCGACGCGGACGTCGTACTTGAACTCGCGGCGGCGCACGTCGAGGCCCACGCCGTCGAGCGGGGGCAGCGCGCCCGTCGCGGCCTGCGACTCGGGGATCTCGCGATCCCCGGGCGTCCACTGCGACCCGCTGAACCGGGACAGGACCGCGATGCGGAGGTAGGTCGGCTTGGGTCCGACCGTGGTGACCCACAGGAGCGGGACGTCCTCGCCGCGGCGCAGGTCGCGGCGCAGGTCGACCATCGGGTCCTGCACCTCGACCTCGCGGGTGCCGGGTCCGTTGCCCTCGAAGACGCTCATGCTCATGGTGGGCACGGCGACCGGTACGACGACCGCGAGCGCGATGGCAGTCGCGCCGAGCGCCAGCGCCGAGTTGCCGATCGCGCCGGTGCGGACAGAGAAGGACCCTTTCTCGCCGTCGGGCGCGCGGCCCCAGCTGGTGACGTGGTCGCTGTGCTGGATGTAGACCAGGGTGAGGAACAGGCCGGCGATCACGGCGAAGAGCCACCACGACACCGCGTTCCCGGTGACCGCGACCGGCAGGGTGTAGGCGGCGAGCAGCACGAGGCCGGCCACCGGGGCCCGGCGCATGGTGCAGGCGATCAGGTCGACCAGCAGCACGACGAGCGTCCCGCCGATGAGGAGCAGCGGGTCCACCGGCGGGACGCCGGACTGCACCGGGGCGGCGTAGCTGCGCGACGTCTCGAGGGCGTCGGACAGCGCGGCCATGAAGGTGTCGACGTTGCTCGGGGTCGGGATGGGCGATCCGGTCGTGGCGCCGAGCACGAGGAGGCCGCCGAGCACGAGCTGGCCGGCGACGATCGCGAGCCCGGGGAGCCGGCTCCAGCGCGCCAGGGCGCCAGCACCGCCCAGGACGACCCCGATGAGGAGCAGCGGGATCGCGACCCCGCCGAAGTCCTCGGTCAGGACGCGCCACGAGAGCACGGTCGTCCAGGCCGCCAGGAGCGCGATGCCGGCGATGCGGAGCTGGTGGGGGAGCGTGCTCCACGAGGACCTCATCGTGCGGCTCCTGCCGGTGATGCGGTGGCCCGGCTCTGCATGAGGCCGAGCTCCTGCCACGCGGTGTCGAGGCGGTCGCGCGGCCCGAGGCTGATCGATCGCCACCCGGTCGAGGTGAGGTGGGCGGACGCGGGCAGGCCGGGCTGGGCAGGCAGGCGGGGCGCCCAGGCGTCCACGTCGAGCGCGATCGCCAGGCTCGACGAGGCGTGGTGCTGCAGGCGGCGGAGGAACGGCAGGTCCGGCTCGCCCAGTCCGCCGAAGATCCCGATCGTGAGACCACCGTGCCCGGGCTCCGCCAGCCACTGCGTGTCGGGAGCGGGGGAGTGGTCGAGCTGCACGACGGCGAGCGCCTCGAGGAGCGGGATGGTGCTGGCCTCGGCGGTGTGGGAGTGCCACTCGGTCTCGCGGCTGTCGCCGGACGCGGTGACCATGCGGACCGTGTAGCCGTGGTGGGCGAGGTGGATGGCGATCGACGCGGCCGCGGACACGGCACCCTCGAGCGAGCTGGCCGCCCCCTGGCCACGGTGGGCGGTGCCGCGGTTGTCGAGGAACACGGTCGCGCGCGACTGCCACGGCTGCTCCTCGCGGCGCACCATCAGCTCGCCGACGCGAGCCGAGCTGCGCCAGTGGACGCGCCGCAGGTCGTCGCCGCGCCGGTACTCCCGGACCGTGACGTCCTCCGCGCTGCCGGTGGCGAAGGCCCGGGGACGGTTGTCGCCCGACCCGGTCCAGGCTCCACCGAGCGGGATGCTCGGCAGGGGGGTCGTGCGCGGGGTGACGGTGAGTCGCGTCGTGGCGTGGAACGTGCGGCCGAGCTCGACGAAGCCGAACGGGTCGGTCACCCGCACCGACATCGGGCCGATCTCGAACTGTCCGCGCAGCTCCGAGCGCACCTGGTACGTCGCGTGCCGGCGCCACCCGTGCCCGAGTCCCTCCAGCACGAAGCGCGGGCGGGTGCCGAGGACGTAGGGGAGTCGCTCCTCCAGCAGCAGCACGCCCGTGGGCGTGCGCGACTCGTTGGAGACGGAGAGCTCGACGGTCGCGGACTGCCCGGCGACGACGAGCTGGGGCGTGACCGTGCGGACGAGCGAGAGGCGGTAGCGAGACCGTCCGACCCACCAGGCGGTGAGCAGTGGCAGCACCGCGACCAGCACGCCGATGCGTACGACCGAGGAGTGCCCGACCACGATCGCGGCCACCACGGTGGTGATCCCGGCCGCGAGGAAAGCCCGTCCGCGGACGGTCAGAGCAGCGAGTGCCTCACGCACGGCTGCCGCGTGGAATCGAGGTGGAGTCGGACGCCGCGGGGACGGGCACCGACTCCACGATCCCAGACAGGATCGCGGCGGTGGTGCGTCCGCTCATCGTCGCCTCGACGTTGGGGAGCAGCCGGTGGGCGAGGACGGGGGACGTGATGCCGTGGATGTCGTCGGGCAGGACGTAGTCGCGTCCCTGCGTGGCGGCGACCGCCTTGGCCGCCCGCACGAGGTGGAGCGTCGCCCGCGGTGAGGCGCCGAGGTGCAGGTCGTTGCTGACGCGGGTCGCGGTGGTGAGGGCCACGGCGTAGCGCTGCACGGCGGTGGACACGTGCACCCGGCCGACGATCTCGATCACCTTGCGGATCTCCCCGGCGTCGGTGACGGGCTCGAGGTCGTCGAGCGGGTTGTGGGCGGTGTGCCCCTCGAGCATCGCGATCTCCGCGGCCTCCACGGGGTAGCCGACCGACACGCGCGCCATGAAGCGGTCGCGCTGTGCCTCCGGCAGGGCGTAGGTGCCCTCCATCTCGATCGGGTTCTGCGTCGCGATGACCATGAACGGCTTCTCGAGCATGTAGGTCGCGTTGTCGACGGTGACCTGGCGCTCCTCCATGGCCTCGAGCAGAGCGGACTGCGTCTTGGGCGACGCGCGGTTGATCTCGTCACCCACGACGATGTTGGCGAAGACGCCGCCGGGGCGGAACTCGAACTCGCGGGTGTCCTGGTTGAAGATCGAGACGCCGGTGACGTCGGAGGGCAGCAGGTCCGGGGTGAACTGGATGCGCGCCACCGAGCAGTCGATGCTGCGGGCCAGCGCCTTGCTGAGCTGGGTCTTGCCGACGCCGGGCACGTCCTCGATGAGGAGGTGACCCTCGGCGAGGAGGACGACCAGGGCGGCGTTGACGACGTCGGGCTTGCCCGCGATGACGCGCTCGATGTTCTGGCGCACGGCGCCGGTGACCCGCCGAACGGTGTCCAGGTCGGGCGCCTGCTCGGAAAACCCAGTCGTCACGTTTGTCCGTCCCCTCGTACGTGCTCGTCTCCACGGTATGTGGTGCGCGCAACATACCTGCCCGGCCCGGCCCGCGCGGCCCCTCGCCACGGGCGTCACCCACCCGGGTTACCGCCGGTTCCCCCACTTTGCTCCACCACGGGTGGCCCGATCTCCCCACCGGCGCTCCACCTGGCGTGCCCGCGGCTCCTCCTGAGCGTGGATCGGTGCTCCCTCACGCCTGATCGTTCGCCGGAGCGGCGCCCAGCAGCCCTGCCGTCGACGCCCCGACAACCCGAAATTCGTGCGTGAAACACGCGCGATCTGGTTGACGGTGGAGCGAAGTGGAGTACTGTGGTGCGAAGTGGGGGACAGGGTCGATCTGCCCGCCGAGCAGGGGAGGTGCCGGATGTTCTTCGGCACCTACACGCCCAAGCTCGACGAGAAGGGCCGGCTCTTCCTCCCGGCGAAGTTCAGGGACGAGCTGACGGAGGGACTCGTGGTGACCAGGGGTCAGGAGCGCTGCCTCACCGTCTGGTCCCTGGCCGACTTCGCGAAGCTCACCGACCGGCTCCGCGAGGCGCCGGTCACGCAGAAGAACACCCGTGACTACGTCCGCATGCTGTTCGCCGCCGCCAGCCAGGAGGTGCCGGACAAGCAGGGACGCATCAACATCCCGGCACCACTGCGGGAGTACGCCTCGCTCCGCAAGGAGTGCGTCGTCATCGGGTCGATGAACCGGATCGAGATCTGGGACCCGACCTCGTGGGCGACCTACTCCGAGGAGCAGGAGCAGAAGTTCTCCGAGCTCAGCGACGAGGTCTTCCCCGGCATCTGAGCCAGCACCGCCCGACAACTCCACAGCTGACATCGCGACCCGTATCACCAGGTCTCGAGCCCGCTCCTCGCGTGGCCATCTGGGGCACTTCCCCGGCACCAGAGGGCACCTACCCCCGAGAGGGGCAGAGGAGCGGGCAGGGACCTGGTGCGGCGGCTCGCCCCGTGCCACACGACGGGGAGTGTCAGCCGCACCGCCAACCAGCAGCACCAGCCAGCACATCCGCAGCACACCAGTGGGGTCGAGACCATGAGCACCACCCAGCCCGTGGCACGCACGGCAGCGGCACCGCCGCTGCGGGTGCGCGACCAGGCGCGCGAGGCGGCCGCCCTGATCGCGTTCTCGGCCGCCACGGCCTGCGGCCTCGCGCTGGCCCTGCTCCTGCTGACCCACCTGGGCTCCCAGGGCTGAGCAGATGACGACTCCCCGCCACGCCCCGGTGCTCCTCGACCGGGTCGTCGCCCTGCTGGCGCCTGCGCTCGAGGCCCCCGGCTCGGTCTACGTCGACTGCACGCTCGGCCTCGGTGGCCACAGCGAGGCCGTCCTCGAGCGCCTCCCGAACGCCCGGGTGATCGGCATCGACCGCGATCCGGCCGCCCTGCAGATGTCGAGCGAGCGGCTCGCGGCTCACGGCGACCGCTTCACCGCCGTGCACGCGGTGTACGACGAGCTGCCCGAGGTGGTCGGCTCGCTCGGCCTCGACCACGTCGACGCCGTCTTCTTCGACCTCGGTGTCTCCTCGATGCAGCTCGACGTCCGCGAGCGCGGCTTCGCCTACTCCGAGGACGCACCGCTCGACATGCGGATGGACCCGACGACCGGACGGACCGCGGCCGAGCTGCTCAACACCGCCACGGCCCAGGAGCTGACCCGCATCCTGCGGGAGTACGGCGAGGAGAAGTTCGCCAGCAGGATCGCCCGGGAGGTGGTCCGCCGGCGCGAGACGACGCCCTTCTCCACCAGCGCCGACCTCGTCGAGCTGCTCTACGCATCGATCCCCGCCCCGGCGCGGCGTACGGGTGGCCACCCCGCCAAGCGCACCTTCCAGGCGCTGCGGATGGCGGTCAACGACGAGCTCGCCGTCCTGCGCCGCGCCATCCCCGCCTCCATCGAGGTGATCGGAGTCGGCGGTCGCGTGGTCGTCGAGGCCTACCACTCGCTCGAGGACCGCCTGGTGAAGCGGGCGTTCGCCGACGCCACCCGGCTCGACGTGCCGCCGGACCTGCCGTTCGTCCCCGAGGGCGCCGAGCCTGCCCTGCGGCTCGTCACCCGCGGCGCCGAGCAGGCCGACGAGCACGAGATCGCCGAGAACCCCCGAGCAGCTTCCGTCCGCCTGCGCGCTGTCGAGCGCGTCCTCCCGTCCTCTCCCTCTTCCCCAGGAGTCGCCCGATGAGCAGTCCCGCCCTGCAGCCCCGGACCCGCGTCACGCGGATCGCCCAGGAGGCGGTCGACAAGGCCCGCCTCACCGTGGTGCCGCGCGTGCGGTCCCGCGCGCCGCGGGTGCCGTTCATGACGCTGGTGAGCCTGGTCCTGGTCGGCGGCATCGTGGGACTTCTCCTCTTCAACACCTCCATGCAGCAGGCGTCGTTCACGGCGTCCGCCCTCGAGTCCGAGGCCGACACCCTCGCCGCGCGCGAGCAGACGCTCCGGATGGAGCTCGACGAGCTCCGCAACCCGCAGCGCGTGGCGACCGAGGCGCAGACGATGGGCATGGTGATCCCGTCGGCCCCGGTGTTCCTGGACCTCGAGACCGGGAAGACCACCGGCGTGCGCACGCCGGCCACCCGTGAGAACGCCATCCAGCTGCAGCCGCCGGCGCCGATCAAGCCGGCGATCCTCGCGCCCGAGCCGACGTACGTCGAGGTGCCCGCCGCACCCACCGTCGAGGAGCAGGCCACGACGGACCCCGGGGTGGCGAACGCCAAGCCCCGCAAGAACCGCAACCGCTGACGGCGCGGTCACGCCGTTCGACGGCACCACACACCTAGATTGTCGAGCAGGTCGGATCCAGCAGGGAGCCGGCCGGGAAATGAGGAGACCAGTGCCGAGCACCCGCACCAGGCGCGGCGCCTCGCGCGGCGCGCCGATGCTGCGACTGCGCATCGGGTTCGTCCTCATCGCGATCGTCCTCTCCTTCTTCGGTGCCAGGCTCGTCCAGCTCCAGGGCGTCGACCCGCGCTCGTACGCCGTCCGCGCGGCCGCCGAGGGTGCGGTGCGGCTGCCGCTGGTGGCGGAACGGGGCGACATCCTCGACCGCAACGGCGTACCCCTGGCCGACTCGGTCAAGGGCAAGATGGTCATCGCCGACCCCGACCTCACCGCCGACCGGGCGCCCGAGCTCGCGCGGCTGCTCTCGGACCGGCTCTCCGTGGACTACTTCCGGACCCTCACCGCGCTGCGCGGTCGCAAGGAGGGCAGCCGCTACGAGTACGTCGCCCGCCGGGTGCCAAGCACCCTCGCCGGCGACACGCTCGCCGAGCTCGACGGCGCCGGATTCACCGGCATCAGCCTCCAGGACGACCCGATCCGCGCCTATCCCTCCGGCGACGTGGCCGCCAACCTGCTCGGCTACATGGGCACCGACGAGCCGCTCGGCGGCTTCGAGCGCACCTTCGACAAGCAGCTGGCCGGCGTCGACGGCGAGGCGACGTGGCAGTCCAACTCCGGCAAGGGCGTGCGGATCCCGCTGCGCGAGAGCACGCTCAAGGCCGCGCACAACGGTGCGCCGCTGCGCACCACCATCGACCGCGACCTCCAGTGGTTCACCCAGAAGGTCCTCGCGCAGTCGGTGCGCCAGTACCGCGCGGAGAGCGGTGCCGCGGTCGTCATGGACACCCGCACCGGCGAGATCCTCGCGCTCGCCGACGTGCCGACCTTCGACGCCAACGCGCCCACGGAGGCCGACGAGGACGACCTCGGGTCGCGCGCCCTGAGCGACACCTACGAGCCGGGCTCGGTGGAGAAGGTCCTCACTGCTTCCTCGCTCATCGACGCCGGCAAGGCGTTCCCGCGCCAGCGCTTCAAGGTCCCGCCCAGCCTCGCCCGGCAGGACCGGGTGATCGGTGACTGGTTCGACCACGGCAACATCCGGCTCACGCTGGCGGGCATCATCGCGAAGTCCTCCAACATCGGCACCGTGCTCGCCGCCGACGCGTTCTCGCCGGTCGAGCTGGTGGCCTACCTGCAGAAGTTCGGCCTCGGCCAGCGGACCAACGTCGGCGTGCGCGGTGAGACCCCCGGCATCCTCACGCCGGGCGAGGCGATGACCTCGCAGACCAAGGACCGCGTCGCATTCGGCCAGTCCCTCTCGGTCAACGTCGCCCAGATGGCTGCGGCCGTCAACACGGTCGCCAACGGCGGCGTGCGGGTCTCGCCGAGCCTGATCGCCGGCTCAGCGGTCACCGACGACGGGGTCACCGTCGGCACCGACGTGGCCACCCGCACCCGGGTCGTCAGCAAGCAGGCCGCACGCGCGACCGCCCGGATGATGGAGAAGGTCGTCGACCCCGAGGACGGTGTCGCGCCCGCGGCGCAGGTGCCCGGCTACCTCGTGGCCGGCAAGACCGGCACCGCGCAGCGGGTCGCCAGCGACGGCACCGGCTACGACGGCAGCACCTCGGTGTCCTTCGGCGGCTTCGCGCCGGCCGACGACGCCCGCTTCACGGTCTACGTCGTGGTCCACGCTCCCAAGGTCGACGGGGGCGGTGGCTCGATCGCGGGGCCGGTGTTCTCCCGGATCATGGGCTACGTCCTGGGCCGCTACGGCGTCGAGCCGACCGACGGCACGCCGTCGCGCCTGCCTGTCGAGTGGTGACTCGATACCCTCGGCCGGTGCACGAGCCTGAGAGTGCGACGCGTCCGCAGCAGTCCCGGTCGACCCCTGCGACCGAGCTCGCCGACTGGCTCTCGGCCACGACCGAGGTGGCCGCGCACGGTGACCTCGCCGTCGCCGTCTCCGGCATCTCGCTGAGCACCGCACGGGTGCGACCCGGCGACGTGTACGCCGCGCTCCCGGGCGCGCGCGTCCACGGCGCGGACTTCGCCGCGCAGGCCGTCGCGGCCGGTGCGGTCGTGGTGCTGACCGACGCCGCAGGCCTGGACCGGCTCCCGCCGGGGACGCCCGCCCTCGTGGTGTCCGAGCCGCGCCGCGTGCTCGGGCGCCTCGCCGCGCGGATCTACGGCGACCCCGCCGCCGGCCTGCGCGTCATCGGCGTCACCGGCACCCAGGGCAAGACCACCACCACCCGGGTGCTCGAGCAGGGGCTCACCGAGGCCGGCGTGACCTCGGCGGTCATCGGCACCGTCGGCACCCGGATCGCGGGGGAGGACGTCAAGACCCAGCTCACGACGCCGGAGGCGCCGGACCTGCACGGCCTCTTCGCGGTCATGCGCGAGCGCGGCGTCGACACCTGCGCCATGGAGGTCTCCAGCCACGCGCTCGTGCTCGGTCGGGTCGACGGCGTCGTCTTCGACGTCGCGACCTTCCTCAACCTCGGGCGCGACCACCTCGACTTCCACGCCGACCTCGACGACTACTTCGCCGCCAAGGCCGGTCTCTTCACCCCGGAGCGGGCTCGCGTCGGGCTGACCAACGTCGACGACGAGTTCGGCCGTCGCCTCCTCGACGTCGCCGGCATCCCGATGTCGACGTACTCCTCCCGCGGTGCCGGCGCCGACTGGCGGGCGGTCGACGTCGACCTGACGGCCGGGGGAGCGAGCTTCACGGTCCTCGGCCCCGACGTCGAGCTGCGCACGGAGATCCACGTGCCGGGCGAGTTCAACGTCTCCAACGCGCTGGCCGCCATCGCCTCGGCGGCGCTCGCCGGGCTCGACCCGCGACAGGTGGCCGACGGCATCGCCCGCGTCGGCGGCGTCCCGGGCCGGCTCGAGCAGGTCTCCGTCGGTCAGGACTTCACCGTGGTCGTCGACTACGCGCACAAGCCCGACGCCCTCGAGGCGGTGCTCGCCACCCTGCGGCCGCTGACCGACGGCCAGGTCGTCGTCGTGGTGGGCGCCGGCGGCGACCGCGACACCGTGAAGCGTCCGGTGATGGGAGAGATCGCCGCACGGCTCGCCGACGTCGTGGTGGTCACCGACGACAACCCTCGCACGGAGGACCCTGCGTCGATCCGCGCCGCAGTCCTGGCCGGCGCCCGCGGCCCCGCCGAGGTGGTCGAGGTGGGCGACCGCCGGCTCGCGATCCGTGAGGCCGTACGCCGTGCGCGTCCCGGCGACGTGGTGCTGATCGCCGGCAAGGGCCACGAGACCGGCCAGGAGGTCGGCGACGTGGTGCACCCGTTCGACGACCGCGTGGTCGCTGCCGAGGAGGTCCGGGCGCTCGCGGCCGGCCCCGACGGCGCCGACGAGCCCGGGAGCGACGCATGATCGAGATGTCACTGGACCAGATCGCCGACGTGGTCGGCGGCACCGCCCACGGCGAGGCGGTCGTCGTCGGCGGCGCGTTCGTGGACACCCGCACCCCCGAGGACGGCGGGCTCTTCGTGGCCGTGGCCGGCGAGCGCGTCGACGGCCACGACCTGGCCGCGGCCGCGGGTGACGCCGGTGCCGTGGCGGTGCTCGGCAGCCGGCCCACCGAGCTGCCGACCGTCGTGGTGGACGACGTGACCGCGGCGCTGGGGCTGCTCGCGCGCCACGTCGTGGACCACCTGCCCGAGGTCGTCGTCCTCGCGATGACCGGCTCCCAGGGCAAGACCGGCACCAAGGACTACCTCGCCCACCTGCTGTCCGAGGCCGGGCCCACCGTCGCGACGCGCGGCAACTTCAACAACGAGCTGGGCGTGCCGCTGACCGTGCTCCGGGCGACCCCCGACACCCGCTACCTCGTCGTCGAGATGGGGGCCCGCGGCGTCGGTCACGTCGCAGAGCTGTGCGCCATCGCGCCACCCCGGGTGGCCGCCGTGCTCAACGTCGGCACCGCCCACATCGGGGAGTTCGGCAGCCGGGAGGCGATCGCGCGGGCCAAGGGCGAGATCGTCGAGGCGCTGCCCGCCGACGGCACCGCGGTGCTCAACGCCGACGACGTCCTCGTGGCCGCGATGGCCGGGCGCACCGACGCACAGGTCGTCACCTTCGGCGGCCCGACGGACGGCCCGGCCCCCGACGTCGCCGTCAGCGAGGTCACCACCGACGAGCTGGGCCGGCAGTCCTTCGAGCTGGCCCACCGCGGCTCCGGCGCCACCGTCCACCTCGCCCAGGTCGGCGCCTACCAGTGGCGCAACGCCGCCGCGGCCGCCGCCATGGCCCTCGCCGCGGGCCTGGACCTCGACGCCGTCGCCGACTCGCTCGCCGACGCCGTCCCGGCCAGCCGCTGGCGGATGGAGCTGGCCGAGCGGCGCGACGGGCTCGTCGTGGTCAACGACGCCTACAACGCCAACCCCGAGTCGATGCGGGCAGCCCTCGAGACCCTTGCCGGCATCGGCGACCGCACCGGTCGGCGTACGGTCGCCGTGCTGGGGCAGATGCTCGAGCTCGGCGACGGTGCCGCCGCAGCCCACCGGGAGGTGGGGGACTACGCCGCCCGTGCCGGGGTCGACGTGCTGCTCACCGTCGGCGACGACGCGGCCGGGATCTCGCGGGGTTTCGACGCCGCCGGAGGCGGGGGAGTGACCATCACCACGGCGGGGCGTGACGAAGCGGTCGACTGGCTGCGGCACAATGTCTCGGCTGCTGATGTCGTCCTGGTGAAGGCATCGCGGGGGGCGGCGCTGGAACTGATCGCCGACGACCTCCTCACCGGGAGCGGCAAGGAAGGAACCACCACATGAGAGCCATCCTGTTCGGAGGAGGACTCTCCCTGCTGATCTCCCTGCTCGGCACGCGCTACGCGATCCGGTTCTTCACCCGACAGGGATTCGGGCAGCCGATCCGCGACGACGGCCCGACCACCCACCACGTCAAGCGCGGTACGCCGACCATGGGCGGCGCGGTCGTCGTGCTGGCGACCGTCATCGGCTACTTCGCCGCCAAGCTGATCACCGGTCAGGCGCCCACCGCCTCGGCGCTGCTGCTGATCTTCCTGCTGGTGGGGCTCGGCGTCGTCGGCTTCCTCGACGACTTCCTCAAGGTCAGCCGACAGCACAGCACTGGTCTGCGCAGCCGCGCCAAGATGATCGGCCAGACCGTCGTCGCCCTCGTGTTCGGCGTGCTGGCCCTCTCGCCGGTGCTCGAGGACGAGCGCGGCTGGCGTCCTGCGTCGGACCACATCTCGTTCATCCGCGACTACGAGCGGTTCGCGCTCCCTGCTGTGCTGGCCCTGCTGCTCATCTGGTTCATCGTCACCGGCTTCAGCAACGCGGTGAACCTCGCCGACGGCCTCGACGGCCTCGCGACCGGCTCGTGCATCCTCATCTTCGCGGCGTACACGCTCGTCAACATCTGGCAGAACAGCCAGTCCTGTGCGCTGGAGGCCGGCGCCAAGTGCTACGAGGTCCGCGACCCGCTGGACCTCGCCGTCGTCGCGGCAGCGCTGACCGGCGCCTGCTTCGGCTTCCTGTGGTGGAACGCCTCGCCGGCCCAGATCATCCTGGGCGACACCGGCTCGCTGTCCCTCGGCGGCGCGATGGCCGGCTTCGCGATCATGACCCGCACCGAGCTGCTCCTGCTGGTCATCGGCGGGCTGTTCGTCGTCATCACGCTGTCGGTGATGATCCAGGTGTCGGTCTTCAAGGTCAGCCGGGCGAGCGGGCTGTTCCGGAGCATCTTCAAGGTCCAGGCGGGCCACCGGGTCTTCCGGATGACGCCCCTGCACCACCACTTCGAGATGCTCGGCTGGGAGCAGGTGACCATCGTCATCCGATTCTGGATCGTCACCGGGCTCGCCGTGGCCACCGGCCTCGGCATCTTCTACGCCGAGTGGGTCGCCGGCGTCGGATGAGCTCTTCTCCTGACATCGACCAGCTCGGCCGCGCCAGCGACTGGTCCGGCGTACGCGTCGTGGTCGCCGGGTTCGGCGTCTCCGGCTTCGCCGCCGCCGACAACCTCCTCTTCCTCGGCGCGCAGGTGACGGCGCTCGACGAGTCCACCAGCGACGAGAAGGCGGAGAAGGCCCGGCTGCTGGAGACGCTCGGCGCCACCGTGCGGCTCGAGCCGGGCGCGACCGACGTGCTGCCCGACGACGTCGACCTGGTCGTCACCTCACCGGGCTGGAAGCCGACCGCGCCGCTGCTCGCCCAGGCCACCGGGCGCGGGATCCCCGTGTGGGGCGAGGTCGAGCTGGCGTGGCGCCTGCGCGACCCCGCCGCCCCGGCCCCGTGGCTGGCCGTCACCGGCACCAACGGCAAGACCACGACGGTGCAGATGCTCCAGTCCATCCTCACCGCCGCCGGGCTCCGTGCCGTCGCGGTGGGCAACGTGGGCCTGCCGATCGTCGAGGCCGTGATGGACCCCGAGCCCTACGACGTCCTCGCCGTCGAGCTCTCCAGCTTCCAGCTCCACTACACGCACTCGATGGCCGCGGAGTCGGCCGTCGTGCTCAACATCGCCGAGGACCACCTCGACTGGTACGACGACGAGCCGGGCGCCGGCACCGACCCGGGCGCCCGGACCGGCATGGAGGTCTACGCCGCCGACAAGGCGCGCGTCTACGCCGGCGTGCAGCGGGCCTGCGTCTACAACCTCGCCGACCCCGCCACCGAGGACATGGTCCGCGAGGCCGACGTCGGTGAGGGCGCCCGCGCCGTGGGCTTCACGCTCGGCATGCCGGCCGCAGGCAACCTCGGTGTCGTGGAGGACCTCCTCGTCGACCGGGCGTTCATCGAGGAACGCGCGACCAGCGCCGCCGAGCTCTGCACGCTGGGCGACCTCGCCTCGCCCGCCCCGCACTTCGTCGCCAACGCGCTGGCTGCCGCCGCGCTCGCCCGAGCCCACGGTGTCGGCCAGCAGGCGGTGCGTGACGGGCTGCGGGCGTTCCGCCCCGACGGACACCGGATCGCCCACGTCGCGGAGGCCGAGGGCGTGACGTGGATCGACGACTCCAAGGCCACCAACCCGCACGCCGCCCAGTCGTCCCTCTCCGCCTACGAGGACGTCGTGTGGATCGCGGGCGGCCTGGCCAAGGGTGCGCGGTTCGACGACCTGGTGGGCGCGGTGGGCGGCCGGCTGCGTGGTGTCGTCCTGCTCGGCCGGGACCGCCAGGTCGTGGCCGACGCACTTTCGCGACACGCGCCCGATGTGCCGGTCATCGATGTGGGCGCCGACGAGACTGGGGATCCGATGGAGCGCGTGGTCGACGCGGCTGCCGGGCTCGCCAGGCCCGGTGACACGGTGTTGCTCGCGCCGGGGTGCGCCTCCATGGACATGTTCGCCAACTACGGCGCCCGCGGGGACGCGTTCGCGGCCGCCGTGCACGCCCACATCGCCCGCACCACCCAGCCCGACCAGCCCGACAGCGACTAGAGCCGCACCGACCCGAGGGGAGCCGCGACGGATGACCACCGCGAACCCCGGAGGAGTGGGGCTGGAGGTCGGCCCGGAGCCGGCGCCCGAGACGCAGGCTGACGTGCGCGGCGGGGCAGCGCAGGTCGGGCGTGCACCGCTGGGCTCCGGGCTCGCTGCGGGCTGGCGCTCGGTGCGAGACGCGCTCGACAAGCCGCTGGCGTCCTACTACCTGCTGCTCGGGTCGTCGGCCCTGCTGCTCACCATCGGCGTCATCATGGTGCTCAGCGCCTCCAGCGTGCGGTCCTACCTGACCTACGACGACTCCTACGCGGTCGTGAAGCGCCAGCTGATGTGGGTCGCGCTCGGACTGCCCGCCGCGTGGGTGGCGTCCCGGATCCCCGTGCGCCACGTCCGCAGGCTGGCCTACCCCGGGTTCCTGGTCGCCCTCGTCCTCCTCGGGCTCGTCGCCCGCTTCGGCGTGCTGATCAACGGCAACAAGAACTGGCTCGCCCTCGGCCCCGTCAACATCCAGCCGGCGGAGATCGCCAAGCTCGCCATCGTGCTCTGGGCCGCCAACATCTACGCCCACAAGGAGCGGCGCCTGCGCGAGCTGCACCACCTGCTCGTGCCGGTGGTGCCCGGGCTGTTCGCCGTCATCGCCCTCGTGCTGGTGGGCCGCGACCTCGGCACCGCGATGGTGCTGGCGGCCATCCTGCTCGGGATGCTGTGGGTCGTCGGGGCGCCACTGCGTCTCTTCGGGCTCAGTCTGTCGGTGCTCGGCGTCGCGGCGGTCGCCCTGGCGGCCACCGATCCCGAGCGGCTCGAGCGCATCACCCACTTCACCGACCCCTTCAAGGACTACACCGACGCGGGCTGGCAGCCGGCCCACGGGCTCTACGCCCTGTCCAGCGGTGGCTGGTTCGGGCAGGGCATCGGCGCCTCCACGCAGAAGTGGGGCGACCTGCCCGAGGCCCACACCGACTTCATCTTCGCCGTCCTCGGCGAGGAGCTCGGCCTCGTCGGCACGCTGCTGGTCATCGGGCTGTTCTTCACCATCGCCTACGCCGCGGTCCGCGTCGCCCTCAGCACCGAGGACCCCTTCGTCCGCTACGCGACCTTCGGCATCGTGGTCTGGCTGCTCGGCCAGATGATGATCAACGTCGGCATGGTGCTCGCCGTCCTGCCGGTCATCGGCATCCCGCTCCCGATCGTGTCCTACGGCGGGTCGGCCCTGCTGCCCTCGCTCGTGGCCCTCGGGCTGGTGATCGGCTTCGCGCGCCGTGAGCCGGAGGCCGCTGCCGCGCTCGCGGCACGCCGACGCAACCGCTCCGCCGGACTCTCCGCGGGTCCCGCTCGCTAGATTTGCCCTCGATGCGCGTACTTCTCGCCGGCGGCGGCTCCGCCGGCCACACCTCGCCCCTGCTCGCCACCGCCGACGCCCTGCGCCGGCTCGACCCGGCGACCGAGGTCACCTGCCTCGGCACCCGCGAGGGGCTCGAGTCCCGCCTCGTCCCCGAGGCGGGCCTGCCGCTCGAGATCGTGCCTCGCGTCCCGCTCCCGCGTCGCCCGGGCCCCGACCTGCTGCGGACGCCGACCCGGTTGCGGGCCGCGCGCGCGGCCGCGCTCGAAGTGGTGGACCGGGTGCGCCCCGACGTCGTCGTCGGCTTCGGCGGCTACGTCTCCGTCCCCGCCTACCTCGCCGCCCGCAAGCGCGGCGTGCCGATCGTGGTCCACGAGGGCAACGCGATCCCCGGCATCGCCAACAAGCTGGGCGCCCGCATGACGACCCACGTCGCCACGAGCTTCCCCGCCACCGACCTGCCCCGCGCGGTGTGCACGGGCCTGCCGATCCGCCGGCTCATCTCCACGATGGACCGCGGCGCGCTGCGTGCCGAGGCCCTGGCCACGTTCGGCCTCCGCGACGACCTGCCGACGCTCCTGGTCACCGGCGGCTCGCAGGGAGCCGCCCGCATCAATGCGGCCGTGTCCGGGGGCGCGCCCGCGCTGGCCGCGGCGGGCGTGCAGGTGCTGCACGTCGTCGGCCCCAAGCACGAGCTCGCCGTCGCGTCGGGGGACGTGCCCTACGTCGTGCTCAACTACGTGGACCGGATGGACCTCGCCTACGCCGCGGCCGACGCGGTGCTGTGCCGCTCGGGCAGCAACACCGTCACCGAGGTCTCCGGCGTGGGCCTGCCGGCGATCTACGTCCCGCTGCCGATCGGCAACGGCGAGCAGGCGCTCAACGCGCGCCCGGTCGTCGACGCCGGGGGCGGACTGCTGGTCGCCGACGCCGCGCTGACGCCCGAGTGGGTGGAGGCCAGCGTCCCGGGTCTGCTCAACGACGCCGCACGGCTCGCGACCATGGGGGCCGCGGCCACCGGCGTGATCCCGCTCGACGCCGACGAGAAGCTGGCCCGGATGGTCCTCGACGCGGGAGGCCCGCGCGCATGAGGATCCCGGTCCCCGACGAGGTGCTGCCCGCCGCCGAGCTAGGACGCGTCCACTGCGTCGGCATCGGCGGCGCGGGCATCTCCGCGATCGCCCGGATCATGGCCCAGCGCGGCCTCACGGTCACCGGCAGCGACGACCACGACACCCCTTTCCTGCCGGCGCTGCGCGAGCTCGGGGTGACCTGTCACCTCGGCTACGACGCCGCCCACCTCGGTGACGCCGACACGCTCGTCGTGACGACCGCGGCTCGCGAGGACAACCCCGAGGTCCTCGAGGCGCGACGGCGCGACCTGCGGATCCTGCCTCGCTCCGCCGGGCTCGCGGCGGTCATGACCGGCTCCCGCGTCCTCGCCGTGGCCGGCACCCACGGGAAGACGACGACCACGGGGCTGCTCACCTCTGCGCTGCTCGCTGCGGGCGTCGATCCGTCGTACGCCGTCGGGGGCGTGCTGACCGCCACGGGGCGCAACGCCGACGCCGGCGCCGACGACCTGTTCGTCGCGGAAGCCGACGAGAGCGACGGCGCCTTCCTGCACTACCGGCCCCACGCGGCGATCGTGACCAACGTCGAGGCCGACCACCTCGACAACTGGGGCACGGAGGAGGCCTACCACCGGGCCTTCGAGGACTTCGCCGACACGATCGACCGCGACGGCTTCCTCGTCTGCGTCGTCGACGACCCCGGCGCCGCACGGCTCGCCGGGCTGGCACGCGATCGGGGCCTCGACGTCGTGACGGTGGGGGAGTCGGCGACGGCCGACCTGCGCATCCACGACCTCACGCTCGACGGCTCCACCTCGTCGTGCCGGGTCAGCCGCGGCGACGACGACCTCGGGGAGCTGCGCCTGCGCATCCCCGGTCGCCACTACGTCCTCGACGCGGTCGCCGCCCTCGCGACGGGATTGCGCCTCGGCCTGCCCTACGACGCGCTCGCCGTGGGCCTCGGCGGCTTCACCGGCACGGGGCGCCGGATGGAGCTGAAGGGTGAGGTCGCCGGCGTGCGCGTCTACGACTCCTATGCCCACCACCCCGTCGAGATCCGGGGCGACCTCGAGGCCGCCCGTGCGCTCGCCGGCGACGGGCGCGTCGTCGCCGCCTTCCAGCCGCACCTCGTCTCGCGCACCCGCATCTTCGGCGAGGCGATGGGCCGCGAGCTCGGCGCCGCCGACGAGGTCGTCGTGCTCGACGTCTACGTCGCCCGCGAGGACCCGGACCCCGAGGTGACGGGCCTGCTCGTCGCCGACGCCGTCCCGCTCCCGGTCCAGCACGTGACCTACGTCGACGGGCTGGGCGCCGCCGCGCAGGCGCTGGCCGAGCGCGCGCGTCCCGGTGACCTCGTCATCACGCTCGGGGCGGGCGACATCACCGGCGTCGGCCCGCGGGTGCTCGACCTGCTCGGGGGTGACTGAGTGGACCGCGAGGCCCCGGAGCAGGGCGGCCGCGGGGCGGCCGGCGTCACGAGCACCAGCATCGGCCGTGACGGCGGGCAGGGCACGTCGGGCGCGGACGCCAAGCCGGCCAAGGAGGCTGCGGCGACTCGCCGCACCCGTCGCCGTTTCGCCCGCCGGCAGTGGGCGCGCCGCTGGCTGTCGCTGCGCTACGTCCTCGCGCTCCTGCTGGTCCTCGCGCTGCTGGGCACGTCGGTCTACCTCGTGTTCTTCTCCACCACCCTCCAGGTCAAGCGCGTCGAGGTGGTCGGCAACAGCCTCCTGAGCGACGCCCGCGTCCGTGAGGTGGCCGACGTGCCGGTGGGCGACCAGCTCGCCCTCGTGGACCTCGGTCGCGCGGACGCCCGCGTCGGGTCGCTCGCCGAGGTGGCGTCCGTCGACGTCACCCGCACCTGGCCCGACGTCGTACGCATCGCGGTCGTCGAGCGCACCGCCGTGGCCGCGGTCGAGCTGGCCGGCAGGCTCCGTGGCCTCGACGCCGACGGCGTGGTGTTCCGCGACTACAAGGCCGTCCCCAAGGGGATGCCGCGCGTGCGCCCGGGCGCCAACGCCGGGACCGACGCGCTGCGCGAGGCCGCCACGGTCGTGTCGGCGCTGCCGGACGACCTGGTCACCCGCGTGGACCACGTCGAGGTCGCCACCGTCGACCAGATCACCCTCGTGATGCGTGACCAGCGCGAGGTGCTGTGGGGGAGCGCGGAGGAGTCCGAGCTCAAGGCGGAGGTGGTCGACAAGCTGCTGGCCGCCCAGCAGGCGCCGTACTACGACGTCAGCGTCCCGGGGAACCCGACCTACCGCACCACGCCCTGACGTGGACCCCCGGGACATCTGGGGGTCGCAACGAAAGAAATTCTTTGCCGACACGCGACACGTGGGCGTGTCCGCCGGGGAATCGTGGCCGTCGGTGCCTAGTGTCTGGCGAAAGGCGAGGTTGACATAACTATAACCCTCAGGTTCACGGTTAGGGTTCCGTTCGGGCCGCAGAGGGTGTCGACCATCGTCCATCCCCAGACTTCACAGACCCACACAAGGAAGGCCCCGGAGCCGTGGCAGCAGCGCAGAACTACCTGGCGATCATCAAGGTCGTGGGCATCGGTGGTGGCGGCGTCAACGCCGTCAACCGGATGATCGAGGTCGGCCTCAAGGGCGTCGAGTTCATCGCGATCAACACCGATGCCCAGGCACTCCTCATGAGCGACGCCGACGTCAAGCTCGACATCGGCCGCGAGCTCACCCGCGGCCTCGGTGCAGGCGCGAACCCCGATGTCGGGGCCAAGGCCGCCGAGGACCACGCGGACGAGATCGAGGAGGTCATCAAGGGCGCCGACATGGTCTTCGTGACCGCCGGCGAGGGAGGCGGCACCGGCACCGGTGGCGCGCCCGTCGTGGCCCGCATCGCCCGCTCGCTGGGCGCCCTGACCATCGGCGTGGTGACGCGACCGTTCGCCTTCGAGGGCCGCCGTCGCGCCAACTCCGCGGAGGAGGGCATCAGCCAGCTCCGCGAGGAGGTCGACACCCTCATCGTGATCCCCAACGACCGGCTGCTGTCGATCACCGACCGCAGCGTGTCGATCCTCGACGCCTTCAAGCAGGCCGACCAGGTGCTGCTCCAGGGTGTCTCGGGCATCACCGACCTGATCACGACCCCGGGCCTGATCAACCTCGACTTCGCCGACGTGAAGTCGGTCATGGCCAACGCCGGCTCGGCCCTCATGGGCATCGGCTCGGCCCGCGGTGAGGACCGTGCGGTCGCCGCCGCGGAGATGGCGGTCTCGAGCCCGCTGCTCGAGGCGAGCATCGAGGGCGCCCACGGCGTGCTGCTCTCGATCGCCGGTGGCTCCGACCTCGGTCTCTTCGAGATCAACGAGGCCGCCGCGCTTGTGTCCCAGGCCGCCCACGCCGAGGCCAACATCATCTTCGGCGCGACCATCGACGACGCGCTGGGCGACGAGGTGCGCGTGACGGTGATCGCCGCCGGCTTCGACGGGGGAATGCCCAAGCGTCGCTCCGACGGCAACGTGCTTCGTCAGGGCCAGCCGGCCCAGAGCCAGGACGAGACCCGCGCCGCGGCCCAGCAGATCGCGACCAGGGCGCCTGCGCAGCAGCGCAGCGAGTCGACGTCCGACCGTCCGGCCACCACGACGTTCGCTCCGTCGCAGCAGCCGCAGCAGTCGACCCAGGCGCCGTCCCAGCAGTCCACCCAGCAGCCCGCCCAGCAGTCGGCGCCCTCGCGGCCGGCCCGTCAGGTCCAGTTCGACGACGACGACCTGGACGTCCCCGACTTCCTGAAGTGAGCGTCTCTGACGCGACGGGCCTCCTGCGCCACCGCGACCGGATCGAAGGCGACCTCGTGATCGAGGTCGCCTTCACCGACGTCTCCCTGAGCCTCGGGGACGCCGCCGACGATGCGGTGCGCGCCGACGCGCTGGCGCAGGTCGCGCGGGAGACGGGGGCGGCGCCGGTGCTGATGCACCAGGTGCACGGTGCGTCCGTCGGGTCCGTCGGGTCCGTCGGGTCCGTCGGGTCCGTCGGGTCCGTCGGGTCCGTCGGGTCCGTCGGGTCCGTCGAGGACGCGGGGCGCGCGCCGACGTGCGACGCCCTCGTCGCCTCGCAGCCCGGCATCGCCCTCCTGGCCCGGGCCGCCGACTGCGTCCCCGTCCTGCTGGCCGACCCGGCCACCGGGTGGATCGCGGCCGTGCACAGCGGCCGGCCCGGGCTTGCCGGGGGAGTCGTCCCGGCAGCCGTCGCGGCAGTCCGCGAGAGGGGCGGCGACCCGACGGTCGCCTGGATCGGACCCCATGTGTGCGGTGCCTGCTACGAGGTGCCCGCCGACCTGCAGGAGCAGGTCGCGACGGTCGTCCCCGAGGCGCGCTCCACCACGTCGTGGGGCACGCCGGGGCTCGACCTGGGTGCGGGAGTCCGCGCCCAGCTCGCCGCCGCCGGCATCGACGACGTACGCACCGTCGATGCCTGCACGCGCGAGGACGCCTCCTGGCCGTCCTACCGTCGCGACGGCGATGCGGCGACCAGGTTCGCCGGCGTCATCTGGAGCCACCGATGACCGCGCGCGCAGACGTGCTCGCCGCCAACCTCGACGTCGTACGCCGTCGCATCGCCGCGGCCTGCGCCGAGGCGGGGCGGCCCGAGGACGACGTGTCCCTCGTCGTCGTCACCAAGTTCTTTCCCGCCTCCGACGTCCGCCTGCTCGCCGACCTCGGTGTCACCGACGTGGGGGAGAACCGCCACCAGGAGGCCGAGGACAAGGCCGCCGAGTGCGCCGATCTCGGCCTGCGGTGGCACTTCATCGGCGGGCTCCAGTCCAACAAGGCCGCGGCGGTCGCGGCCTACGCCGACGTCGTCGAGTCGGTCGACCGCGCCAAGCTCGTCGCCCCGCTCTCGCGGGGCGCCCACTCCCGCGGCCACCCCAGGTCCCCGGAGGTCGACGTCCTGCTCCAGGTCAGCCTCGATCCACCGGGGGCCGGCAACCGGTCGGGTGCGGACCCCGCCGACCTCGCCGACCTGGCGCGTCGCGTGGAGGAGGCCGGCATGCTCCGGCTGCGTGGCCTGATGGCCGTCGCGCCGCTCGGGGAGGACCCCGATGTCGCCTTCGCCCGGCTCGCGGACGTCCGCGAGTCGTTCGTCCGCGACCACCCGGAGGCCACCACGCTGTCCGCAGGGATGAGCGGCGACCTCGAGGCGGCCGTCCGGCGCGGTGCGACACACGTGCGTGTCGGCTCCGCGGTCCTCGGTGAGAGGCCCACGTTCCAGTAATGTCCAGAACAGTCAACAGGTACCCGGTCCCGGGTGCCAGGTCTAGCGGAGGAACAGTCTCATGAGCGGCGCGATGCGCAAGATCGGCGAGTACCTCGGCCTGCTCGAGGACACCGGCCACTACGACGACTACGACGGCGACGCCGAGACCTCGACCCAGGAGGCTGTCGAGCAGCGTCCGGTCCAGCGTGAGCGTCGCCCTGCCCCTGTGTCCGACCTTGCCGAGCGCCGTCGTCCGGCCTCGGTCCAGACGGGAGTCGTGGCTGAGTTGAGCCGCATCACCACCCTGCACCCCCGCAACTACAACGAGGCGCGACTCGTCGGTGAGAACTACCGCGACGGCACGCCCGTGATCATGAACCTCAGCGAGATGGACGACAACGACGCCAAGCGTCTGGTCGACTTCGCCGCCGGCCTGATCTTCGCCACCCGGGGCTCCATCGAGCGGGTGACCAACAAGGTCTTCCTGCTCTCCCCGCCCAACGTGGCGATCTCGGCCGAGGACAAGGAGCGGATGGCCGAGGACGGGTTCTTCAACCAGAGCTGACCCATAATCGTCTCGTGCAAGCCTTCGGTCAGGTCCTCTACGTCATCCTGCTGCTCTTCATCGCGCTGCTGTGGGTGCGTTTCGTCGTCGACTGGGTCCAGGTGTTCGCGCGCCGCTGGGAGCCCAGAGGTCCGCTGCTCGTCGCCCTGGAGGGCGTCTACTCCGCCACCGACCCGCCGATCGTGGCGCTGCGTCGCGTCGTGCCGCCGCTGCGGATCGGGCAGGTCGCCCTCGACCTGAGCTTCCTGTTGGTGATGGTGGGAGCATGGCTGCTGCTCAACGTGGTCGCCACCATCTTCGGCCTCTAGAACCATCCGTCACACGGGTCACTGTGCCCGGTGGCATCCCGGGCGCTATTGTCTCCTGACAGCAGAGCCACCGTGATATTCGATCGTGAAAGTTTGGGTGAGGTCATGCCGCTGACGCCTGAGGACGTGAGCAACAAGCGCTTTACGCCTGTCCGCCTCCGTGAGGGCTACGACATGGGCGAGGTGGACCAGTTCCTCGACGAGGTCGAGGCCGAGCTCGCCCGGCTCACCAAGGAGAACGAGGACCTGCGGGCCAAGCTGTCGGCCGCGCAGTCGGGTGGTGCGTCGACGTCCGCCCCCGCGCCTGCGTCGTTCGCCCCCGCCGCTCCTGAGCCGGAGCCCGAGCCCGAGCCGGAGCCGGAGCCCCAGCGGGCCGCGCCGGCCCCCGTCGCCGCCGCGCCGATGGAGACGATCCGCGTCGCGACCGTGCCGGAGGCGTCCAACGCCGCCGCCCGTCTCCTCGAGATCGCGACGCGCAACGCCGACGAGCTCGTCGAGGACGCCAAGAACGAGGCCGACCGCATCGTCGGTGCCGCCCGCACCAAGGCCGAGCGGGTCGAGTCCGAGTCCAAGACCAAGGCCGACCGCATGGAGGCCGACGCCCGCCAGCGTTCGCAGATGCTCGACTCCGAGACCGCCGAGCGCCGCCAGCAGATGTTCGGCGACCTGGAGAAGGAGCGCGACAAGCTCAACAGCGACGTCGAGACCCTCCGCCAGTTCGAGCGCGAGTACCGCTCCCGCCTGAAGACCTACTTCACGCAGCAGCTGGAGTCCCTCGCCAGCGGCAGCGAGACGCAGGCTCCCGTCGACAGCGGCAACGCGCCGAAGCGCCTTCGCTCGGTGCTGGGTGACGACGAGAACTGATCACCCTGCTCCACGCGTGACGAGAACGACCGCCCCTCGGGGTGGTCGTTCTCGCATTTCGGCGAGCCGAGGTTGGTTCGTCAGGGTGCAGCGGCTAGCCTCCCTGCCACCGTGTGGTTCCCGCCACACCTGACGGATGCTGGAGGCCCTCGGAGATGGCTGGCACCACGCGCAAGTCCTTGGCCGGCACCGCGGCCGCCGCTGCCAAGCGGGTGATCGGTCGCACGCGTGCCGCAGACGGGGCCACGGCCACGAAGGCGACGGCGAAGAAGAGCGCAGCAGCGCCGGGCACGGCGAAGAAGAGCACGGCCAAGAAGGCCGCGACGAAGACGGCTGCCACGGCGACGCCCGCCAAGAAGGCGCCCGCCAAGAAGGCGCCTGCGAAGAAGGCGCCTGCGAAGAAGGCGCCCACGAAGAAGGCGCCCGCTGCGAAGGCAGCTCCCGCGAAGAAGGCGCCTGCCAACAAGGCGCCTGCGAAGAAGGCACCCGTCAAGAAGACGACGCCCGCGGCGACTCCGGCGAAGAAGGCCGCGGCCACGAAGGCCGCGGCGAAGAAGGCTCCGGCCCCCAAGGTCGCGGCGAAGAAGGCCCCGGCCAGCAAGACCGCGACGAAGAAGGCCCCGGCCACCAAGGCCGCCGCGAAGAAGGCCCCGGCCACCAAGTCTGCATCGACCACCTCGACCCCCACGAAGAAGGCTGCACCAGTGACGAAGGCCGCTCCGACGCCTGCCAAGAAGGCCGCGCCGGCGAAGAAGGTACGCAAGGCCACCCCCGCCACCCTCGTGGTGCTCGACGGCGAGGACCCGTGGACCAGGAGCGAGCTCAACGAGGTCGTGAAGGAGCTCAAGGAGCACCGCGACCGACTCGCCGCCATCGTGGGTGAGTCCGAGCAGGAGCTGGCGGGCCTCATGCGCGACGCCGGCGACGGCGCCGGTCACGACCAGGCCGACGTCGGCGCGACCAGCTTCGAGCGCGACCACGAGCTGACCGTCCTGGCGCGCGAGCGGGAGACCCTGGCGCAGATCGAGCGCGCCCTGGCCCACATCGAGGACGGCTCCTACGGCGTCTGCGACTCCTGCGGCAACCCCGTGGGCAAGAATCGGTTGATGGCGGTGCCGCATGCCACACTGTGCATGTCATGCAAGCAGCGCGAGGAGCGTCGCTGAACCACAGCGACCAGGCCGATCAGGTCCCGTCCCGACCCCGCGTGGATGCGCGGCTGGTGTTCGCGGCCGTCGCGCTCGTGGCCTACGGGCTCGACCTCGCCAGCAAGCAGTGGGCCCTGTCCGAGCTGGCCGACGGCGACATCCCGGTCCTCGGTGACTGGTTGACCTTCCACCTGACGTTCAACCCCGGTGCGGCGTTCAGCACCGGCACCGACTTCACCATCGTCTTCACCTGCCTGGCGATGGTGGCGGTCGTGGTCGTGCTGTGGCTGAGCCGCCGGATCCGCAGCACCGGCTGGGCGCTGGCTCTCGGCCTGCTGCTGGGTGGCGTGGCCGGCAACCTCACCGACCGCATCGTGCGCGAGCCGGAGGCGTTCCACGGCCACGTCGTCGACTTCCTGATGCTGCCCAACTGGCCGGTCTTCAACATCGCCGACATGTGCATCAACATCGCCGCGGGCCTGATCATCCTCCAGACGTTCCGCGGCATCGCCCTCGACGGCACCCGCGACTCCGAGCGCGGCTCCGGGCGCGAGGCGGCGTGACCACCCACGCCGAGCAGCGCACGGTCCTCGTCCCCGACGGTCTGGCCGGCGAGCGAGTCGACGCCGCGATGGCGCGGATGTTCGGGCTGTCCCGCACCAAGGCCGCCGACCTGATCGCCCAGGGCCTGGTGCACGTCGATGGCGCGGCCGTCGGCAAGAGCGACCGGGTCGACGCCGGTGCGATGCTCGACGTGACGATCCCCGCCGAGCGTGACCCGCTCGAGGTGAAGCCCGAGATCGTGGAGGGCATCCGGATCATCCACGACGACGACGCCATCGTGGTGATCGACAAGCCGGTCGGCGTGGCCGTGCACCCCTCGCCCGGCTGGACCGGTCCGACCGTGGTCGGTCACCTCGCCGGGGCGGGCTTCCGCATCTCCACCAGCGGCGCGAGCGAGCGGCAGGGGATCGTGCAGCGCCTCGACGTCGGCACCAGCGGCGTGATGGTCATCTGCAAGTCCGAGCACGCCTACTCGGTGCTCAAGAACGCCTTCCGGCACCGCACGGTCGACAAGACCTACCACGCGCTCGTCCAGGGCCACCCCGATCCGCTCGCGGGCACCGTCGACGCACCGATCGGCCGCCACCCGCACCACGACTACAAGTTCGCCGTGATGGCGGACGGTCGTCACAGCGTCACCCACTACGAGACGCTCGAGGCGCACCGGTTCGCCAGCCTGCTGGAGGTCCACCTCGAGACCGGGCGCACCCACCAGATCCGCGTGCACATGAGCGCGCTCAAGCACCCCTGCGTGGGCGACCTGACCTACGGGGCCGATCCCACCCTGGCCAAGCGGCTCGGTCTCGAGCGGCAGTGGCTGCACGCCATGCGCCTCGGTTTCGAGCACCCCGAGACCGGCGACTACGTCACCTACGAGTCCACGCACCCCGACGACCTCGCGCACGCGCTCGACGTCATCCGCGATGAAGACTGAGCTCACCCTCCGTCCCGCCACGACCGACGACCTCGCGGCCGTCGCCGAGCTCCACCTCGCCGCCCGTCGCGGGGCCGGTGACTCCTTCCCGCCGCCCGTGCACCCCGACCACGAGGCGCGGGCGTGGGTCGCGGGCTGGGACCTGTCGACGTACGACGTCTGGGTGGCCGAGCGCGGCGGAGAGCCGGTCGGCTACGCGCGCTGGACGTCGACCTGGCTCGACGACCTCTACGTCCACCCCGACCACCAGGGCCACGGCGTCGGGACCGCGCTCTTCGAGCTCGTCGCGTCGACCCGCCCGGGCGGCTTCTGCCTGTGGGTCTTCGAGTCCAACGCGCCGGCCCGCGCGTTCTACGACCGGCACGGCTGCCTCGAGCTCGAGCGCACCGACGGCTCGGCCAACGAGGAGGGCGCGCCGGACGTCCGCGTGGCGTGGCCCGGCGCCGACCCGCTGGCCTTCCTGCGCGGCCTGATCGACGAGACGGACCTGGTTCTCGGCGACGTGCTCGCGCGACGTACGGCCCTGACCCGCGCAGTGCAGGCGGTGAAGCCGTCGGCCGAGCGTGATCCCGTGCGCGAGGCGGAGATCGCCGAGCGGGTGGCCCGTGTGGTGCCCGAGCTGGGTGCGGAGCGGGTGGCCCGCATCGTCGACGTCATCATCTCCGAGTCGCTCGACGCCTCTCGCTGAGCAGAGGCTCCGCACGCACGACGACCGGCCACGCCCGGGTCGGGGCGTGACCGGTCGTCGACCAGTCGAGCGTCAGGTGGTGCGTGGGCGTGTTGTCGTCACCAGCCGACGAGGCCTCCCTGCCATTCCTGCAGGTCGGCGAGCTTGGTGACGATGGTGTCGTCCTGCAGGCCGTGCGCCTTGCCCTTGGCCTGCTTCAGGATGTGCGCGGCCCCGGCGTGGTCGCCGGCCTCGGCGGCTGCCTCCGCGGACGCCAGGTAGGCGGCCACGTCGCGGCTGAGCTTGGCGTTGCGGTTGCCGCCCTCACCGAGGTCGGCGGTGATCTTCTCGACCTCGGGGAAGGTCACGCAGTTGCCGCCACCCTCGACGACGCCCGCGGTCCACTCGATGCCGCCGAGCAGGTGGTCGAGGAAGAGCGGGTCGGTGTAGGACGCGTCCACGTGGCCGGCGCCCTCGTACCACGAGCGGCCGCCCTCGAAGTTGTGGCACCAGGCGATCGGGTGGTCGGCGCCCATGGCGCCGTTGCCCGGGTTGTAGGTCGACTCGTCGAGGGTCAGCAGGACGTGGACGTCGGCCCGCGGGTTGGCGGTGAAGTTGTACCACTCGTCGAAGCGCACCCACTGCTTCGGCAGCATGGTGGTCGACGGGTGGTTCGGGCTCTCCACGACCATCGTCGCGGTCTGCTGCGCAGGGTGGTTGCGGAAGCGGGCAGATCCGCCGGTCAGGCGGCTGAACCACGGCACGGCGTGCATCTCGTCGGTGGCGGCGTGGAGGCCCACGAAGCCTCCACCCTGGTGGATGTAGCCCTGGAACGCCGCGAGCTCGGCGTCGTCGAGGGTGCGGGGGCTGGCCGGGTTCTGGCTGTTGGTGCCGTCGACCGGCGAGGCGAACATGATCGTGGCGTACTGCGACAGCGCCTCGGTGCTCGTGAAGGGCGTCGTCGCCATGGACAGCGCGGGCTGGCCGGGCGAGCGACCGATCGGCGGGTCCCAGACGTCGACGGTGAAGCCGTGCTCCTGACCCAGCTGGATGACCGCGTTGGTGGTGTCGTCGATGTGGGAGTGGCGGAAGCCGAGCGTCTTGCCGACGACCAGCACCTTGTAGGGCTCGGCGGTCACGGCAGCGCTGGTGGCGGCCGCGTCTGAATCGGCTCCGGCGGAGGCGTAGCCGGCCCCGGTCAGGAGCAGGGCGCCGGCGGCGAGGCCGGTGGTGAGCAGGCTGAGCGGTTTCCTCATGACTCGTCCTTCGGGTGATGGGGGGAGTTTGTTTGTATGGAACCCAAACAAATAGGAATAAGGGGAACGGTATGTGACCTGCATCACTCAGGTCAACGCCCCCGTCCGGACCGCGAGGCCGGAGGGTCGAGCGGCCGAGGATGATGTCGGGGTGCTGCTCTACGACGACCTGGTGGCCGAGTACCGCGACTTCGCGACCTATGCGGCCGGCGACTCGCCGTGCTTCGAGGAGTGGGCGCTCGGCGTCGCCGAGGACGAGGAGGTCGTGGCCTGGCTGGGCACGCTGCCGCCCGTCAAGCGCCAGCCCAACCTGGTCTTCGCCGCTGCCCGGTGGCACGGTGCCCCCGCGCCGGCGTCGTACGACGCCCTGCGTGCGGTGCTGCTCGAGCGGGAGCCGGCCGTGCGCGCCACCGTCATGGCGCGGGCGACCCAGACCAACGAGGTCGGCCGCCTCGCGACCCTCGTCCCGGTCCTCGGGCTGATCGAGGGACCGCTGTCCCTGATCGAGGTCGGGGCCAGCGCCGGTCTCTGCCTCTTCCCCGACCGCTACGACTACGAGTGGTCACCCCTGGGCGGGCTGCGGGGGAGCGGCGGTCCGCTGCTGAGCGCCCTGGCCACCGGTGAGATTCCCGTCCCCGATGCCCACCCGCACGTCGCTTGGCGGGGTGGTGTCGACCTGAACCCGCTCGACGTTGTGGACCCCGACGCGATGGCGTGGCTGGAGAACCTGGTCTGGCCCGAGCAGGACGAGCGTCGCGAGCGGTTGCGCGGCGCCGTCGACGTCGCCCGCCGGGAGCCGCCCGTGATCCGGAAGGGCGACCTCCTCGACCACGTCGCCGACCTCGTCGACGAGGCGGCACCCCACGGCACGCCGGTCGTCCTCCACTCGGCGGTGATCGCCTACCTCGAGGAGCCGGACCGCGAGAGGTTCCACGACCTGATGACCGGCCTCGTGGCCGAGGGCCGCTGCCGGTGGATCAGCAACGAGGGGAGGCGGGTCCTGCCCCGCGTCACCGGCGGGCTGGAGGTGCCCTCTGGGCGGTTCGTGACCGCGCTCGACGGCACCCCGGTGGCGTACAGCCACGGCCACGGCCACGCGATCGACTGGCGGTGAGCGTGGCACCCGCCGGGGCGCGGATCGGGTCGAGTGTCCTGTCGGTGGGGCCGGGCACACTGACGTAGGCTGACGGCTCTTCCCCCTCCTTCTGGATGCCCGCTGCGCAGCCAGCACCTGCCCCACCCGTGACACCGTCAGCGACCCCTGAAAGGCGCGGAAGTCTCCTCCATGTCGTCCGGCTCCTCCACCAGTTCCGCGGGCAACTTCGTGCACCTGCACGTGCACACCGAGTACTCGATGCTCGACGGGGCGTCGTTGCTCGACGGCCTGTTCGCCCGCACCAGCGAGCTCGGCATGCCGGCGATCGCGATGACCGACCACGGCAACCTCCACGGCGCCTACGACTTCTATCGCCGGGCCAAGCAGCACGGCGTCAAGCCGATCATCGGCATCGAGGCCTACCTCACCCCCGGCACCATGCGCGGCGAGCGCCGCCGGGTCCGCTGGGGGCAGGGCGACCTCGCCGAGGAGGGCGGCAAGGACGTCGCCGGCGGTGGCGCCTACACCCACATGACCATGTGGGCCGAGACGACCGGGGGCATGCACAACCTCTTCCGGCTCGCCAGTCTCGCCAGTCTCGAGGGCTACTACTACAAGCCCCGGATGGACCGTGAGCTGCTCCAGCGCTACTCCAAGGGCATCATCGCCAGCACGGGGTGCCTGTCCGGTGAGATCCAGACCCGGCTGACGCTCGGGCAGTACGACGAGGCGCTCCGCGCTGCCGGCGAGTTCCAGGACATCTTCGGCAAGGACAACTTCTACCTCGAGCTGATGGACCACGGCATCGCCGCCGAGCGGGCCACCCGCGAGGACCTGCGCAAGATCGCCGCGACGCTCGGCCTGCCGACCATCGTCACCAACGACACCCACTACACCAACCCCGAGGACGCCGACGGCCAGGACGCCCTCATCTGCGTCGCCTCCGGCAAGCGGCTGGCCGACACCAACCGGCTCAAGTTCGACGGCGGCGGCTACTACATCAAGTCCGCGGCCGAGATGCGCGAGATGTGGGCCGAGATCCCCGACGGCTGTGACAACACCCTCGAGATCGCCGAACGGTGCAACGTCGAGTTCGTCGAGTCCACCGGCGGCTACATGGCCCGCGCCGACGTCCCGGAGAGCGAGACCGAGGAGAGCTGGTTCCGCAAGGAGGTGTGGCGCGGCATCGAGGCCCGCTACCCCGGTGAGCGGCTGACCCAGGAGGTCAAGGACCGCGTCGAGATGGAGCTGGGCGTCATCTCCCAGAAGGGCTACTGCGGTTACTACCTCGTGGTCGCCGACTTCATCCAGTGGTCCAAGACCAACGGCATCCGCGTCGGCCCGGGCCGTGGCTCCGGAGCGGGCTCCATCGCCGCCTACGCGTTGAGCATCACCGACCTGTGCCCCCTCGAGCACGGCCTGTTCTTCGAGCGGTTCCTCAACCCCGAGCGCCCCTCGATGCCCGACTTCGACATCGACTTCGACGATGCCCGCCGCGGCGAGGTCATCAAGTACGTCACCGAGAAGTACGGCACCGAGCGGGTCGCGCAGATCGCGACCTTCGGCCGGCTCAAGGCCAAGGCCGCCATCAAGGACGCGGCGCGCGTCCTCGACCACGGCTTCGCGATCTCCGACCGGATCACCAAGGCGCTGCCCGCCGACGTGATGGGCAAGGGCGTCGCGCTCAAGGACATCTTCGACCCGCAGCACAAGCGCTACAACGAGGGCGGCGAGTTCCGCGCGCTGCACGACTCCGACCCCGACGTGCGCACGATCTTCCACACGGCGCTCGGCCTCGAGGGCCAGATCCGCAACTGGGGCGTGCACGCCGCCGGCGTGATCATGTCGAGCGAGCCCATCATCGACGTCGTACCCATCATGGCGCGGCCGCAGGACGGCGCCGTCATCACCCAGTTCGACTACCCGATGTGCGAGTCGCTCGGACTCGTCAAGATGGACTTCCTCGGCCTGTCCAACCTCCGGATCCTCGAGGACGCGCTGTCCAACATCCAGGTCAACCGCGACGAGACGGTCGTGCTGGAGGAGCTGGCCTTCGACGACCGGCCGACCTACGAGCTGATGGGCCGCGGCGACACGCTCGGCGTCTTCCAGCTCGACGGCTCGGGCATGCGCGCGCTGCTGCGCTCCCTGCAGCCCGACGTCTTCGCTGACATCACCGCCGTCAGCGCGCTCTACCGCCCCGGTCCGATGGGTGCTGACTCCCACAACAAGTACGCCCGCCGCAAGAACGGCCGCGAGGCGATCGAGCCGATCCACCCCGCGCTCGCCGAGGCGCTCGAGCCGGTGCTGGGAGAGACCTACGGCCTGATCGTGTACCAGGAGCAGGTGATGGCGATCGCCCAGGTGCTCGCCGGCTTCACCCTGGGCGCCGCCGACAACCTCCGCCGCGCGATGGGCAAGAAGAAGAAGGAGGAGCTCGACAAGCAGTACGCCGGCTTCCAGGCCGGCATGCTCGAGCGCAGCTTCCCCCAGGTCGCGATCGACAAGCTCTGGGAGATCCTGCTCCCGTTCTCCGACTACGCCTTCAACAAGTCGCACTCCGCGGCCTACGGCGTCATCACCTACTGGACGGCCTACCTCAAGGCCAACTACCCGGCCGAATACATGGCCGCGCTCCTCACGTCCGTCAAGGACGACAAGGACAAGATGGCGATCTACCTCAACGAGTGCCGTCGCATGAAGATCCAGGTCCTCCCGCCCGACGTCAACGAGTCGCACGCCAACTTCACTCCTGTGGGCCACGACATCCGCTTCGGCCTCACCGCGGTGCGCAACGTCGGCAGCAACGTCGTCGACCGGATCGTCACGGCGCGCGAGGAGAAGGGCCGCTACACGGACTTCAACGACTTCATGGACAAGGTCCCCGCGCTGGTCTGCAACAAGCGGGTCGTGGACTCGCTGGTCAAGGCCGGTGCCTACGACGACATGAAGCACAAGCGTCGGGCGCTGTCGATCATCCACGAGGACGCCGTCGAGAAGTACGTCCAGGCGAAGAAGGACGACGAGAGCGGGCAGGACTCGCTCATCGACATGTTGATGCCGGACGACGTCGGCGCTGCTGGCGCGACGGTCGTGATCCCGGACGTCGAGGACTGGGACAAGATGACCCTGCTCGGCCACGAGCGGGAGATGCTCGGGCTCTACGTCTCCGACCACCCGCTGCTCGGCCTCGAGCACGTCCTCTCGCAAGGCACCGACTGCACCATCGGCCAGCTGATGCTCGACGAGGAGCGCGCTCACAACTCCACGCTCACCGTCAGCGGCCTCATCACCTCCGTCCAGCGCAAGATCACCAAGCGGGGCGACCCGTGGGCCACGATCACGCTCGAGGACCTCGACGGCGCGATCGACGTCCTCCTCTTCCCGAGCTCCTACACCCTCGCCTCGACGCTCCTCGTCGAGGACAACATCGTCCGGATCAAGGGCCAGCTCTCGCGCGACAAGGACCAGCCCGAGCTCCGCGCCCAGGAGGTCACAGCTCCCGACCTCACGCAGGGGCCGGCTGGACCGGTCGTGATCAGCCTGCCGTCGACCCGGTGCACCCCGCCGGTCGTCGCCCAGCTGCGCGACGTCCTCGGCACCCACCCGGGCATGACCGAGGTGCAGCTGCGCCTGCTGACCCGGAGCTCGACCAAGGTGCTGCGCCTCGACGACAACCTGCGCGTCAGCCCGAGCCCCGCCCTGTTCGCCGATCTCAAGCAGCTGCTGGGTCCCGGCTGCCTGACGGGATGAGCGACGTGACCGCGGCCGCCGGCCCGGACGGCTCCACCGGCGGAGACGGCGCGAACGGCGGGTCCCTCCGGCTGCTGCGACGCGTGCTGTCGGTGCTCGCGCTCTTCGTCGTGGGCGGCGCGGCCGGCGGGGTGCTCTGGGAGCGGCTGTGGGACGCCCCGACCGGGCTGGCCTTCCAGGGCCGCTGGTACCTCGAGCCGGCCGGGCCGGACTTCTCCTTCGAGGGCATCGCCCTCTTCGTCCTCATCGCCTTCCCGCTCGGCCTCGTGCTGGCCGTGCTGGCCGGGCTGTGGCGCGGCCACGAGACCGTCACGGTGGTGGCGGTGCTCGTCTCGGCGGGCATCGCCGCGGCCGTGATGTACGCCGTCGGCACCGCGCTCGGACCGCCCGACCCGCAGGCGCTGGCCGCCGGCCGGCCCGACTACACGCCGCTGCCCGGCGACCTCGGCCTGACCGCCCCCGACGACGGGCGGGTGCGGTGGCACTCCACCGCGCTCGTCGTCCTGCCCGCCGGCGCGATGGCCGGGCTGGTCGGGTCCTATCTCTTGGGGAACTTGGGGTTCGCCAGGCGCTCGCGTGGGTAGGCTTGCGCCGCCCGCAGGTGGGCAGTCCCGGCGCCGCCGGGACCCGTGCAACGGGGGAGCAGAGCGAGATGAGCATGACATCGGGCGGTCCGGCCGACGGGCCTGAGTACCTCGACGGATCGCGGCCGGCGCAGACGCCGCCCGACAACGACAACAAGAAGCGGCTGATCGCGGTGGGGGCGATCGTCGCCGGCGGTGCGGTCGTCGCGGGTGGCGCCTGGGCGGCCACCAGCTTCTTCTCCACGGGCGCGCAGCCGGCGGAGGCGCTGCCCGCCTCGACCGTCGCCTACTTCAGCGTCGACCTCGACCCGAGCGGCGGCCAGAAGATCGAGGCCATCAAGACGTTGCGCAAGTTCCCCGGGTTCACCGACAAGGTCGACCTGCAGACCGACGACGACCTGCGCGAGCGATTCTTCGAGGAGGTCACCTCCTCCGGCGAGTGCGAGGGCCTCGACTACGACGCCGACGTCAAGCCGTGGCTCGGCTCGCGCGCGGCGATGGCCGTGGTCGACCTCGGCGAGGACGAGCCGACCCCGGTCGGGGTCGTGCAGACCACCGACTCCGGCAAGGCCGAGGACGGCCTGTCCGCGCTGGTCGACGCGTGCGGGGGCGGCGAGGGCGCTGAGGGTGACGTCGGCGGTTGGGTGGTCGACGGCGACTGGATCGTCGTGGCGGAGACCCAGGAGATCGCCCAGAAGGTCGTCGACGCGGCTGACGGCTCGACGCTCGCGGGCAACGCCTCCTTCGAGGAGTGGACCGGCGAGGCGGGCGGCGACGGCTTCATGACGATGTACGTCGGCAAGGGCGTCACCAAGTACCTCGACGAGCTCGGCGGCATGGGCGGCATGGGGATGATGGGCATGCCCGGTGCCGCGCTGGGTGAGGACGGCACGCCGTCGGACTCCGAGGAGGTCCCCGAGGAGCTCCAGCAGATGATCGACGACTTCGACGGCATGGCGGCGACCGTCCGCTTCGACGACGGCGCGGTCGAGATCGAGTACGCCATGTCCAACTACCAGCCCGACCTGACCAAGTTCATCGACAGCCAGAACGGCGCCGACATGGTCGCCGGCCTGCCGGACGACACCGTCGCGGCCTTCGGCATGTCCCTCGAGGAGGGGTGGGCCGGCGCGATGCTCGACTACTTCAAGCGCAACCTGCCCGACGAGAGCGCGGCGATCGACGAGCAGCTCGCGCAGTTCGAGTCCGAGACCGGCCTCGCCTTCCCCGAGGACGTCGAGACCCTCCTCGGCGAGGGCGTCACCGTCTCGCTGGGCAGCGGCCTCGATCCCGACGCCGTGGCCAACGGCGGCCCGGGTGAGGTCCCGGTGGGCATCCGGATCGACGGCGACGCCGACGAGATCCAGGCCGTGCTCGACAAGATCGCCGCACAGGCAGGGCCTGAGATGGCCGAGTTCATGCAGGTGACCGAGGGCGACGGCTACGCCGTCCTGGCGCTGCAGGAGGGCTACCGCGGCGAGCTCGAGGGCGGGGGCAGCCTCGGCGACAGCGCCGCCTACTCGGAGGTCGTGGAGTCCGACGAGGCCCAGTCCGTGATGTTCGTCAACTTCAACGCCGACGACGACTGGCTGGTCCGCCTGACCGGCGACTCGCCCGAGGTCAGCAAGAACCTCGAGCCGCTGTCGGCGTTCGGAGTCAGCGGCTGGGTTGACGACGACGTGCTCCACGGACTCCTGAAGCTCACCACCGACTGACTGGTCCGCGCCCCTGGGGGCGGAGTCTGACCGGCCTCAGCGGCCGATGGTGGCGGTCACCGCTTCGGTGGCCGCCACCAGGTCCGTCGGAGCGAGCTCGAGGTCGAAGCCGCGCCGTCCACCCGAGACCAGGATCGTGTCGTGCTCGAGCGCGGAGGCGTCGAGCACCGTGCGATGCCGTCGCTTCTGACCGACCGGCGAGATGCCGCCGGCGACGTAGCCGGTGGCGCGCTCAGCGGCCGCGACCTCCGCCATCACGGCCTTGCTGCCACCGAGCGCGCGCGCCAGCGCCTTCAGGTCGAGCTGACCCGTCACCGGGACGATCCCGACGACGAGCGAGCCGTCCAGGGACGCCAGCAGCGTCTTGAAGACCCGGGCGGGGTCGACGTCGAGCGCCTCGGCCGCCTCGAGCCCGTAGGACGTCGCCCGCGGGTCGTGCTCGTAGGCGCGGACCTCGAAGGCGATGCCCGCGGCCGACAGCGCGACCGTGGCCGGCGTACCCCCGGCGCCGCGCGCCTTCTTCGCCATCAGCGGGTCCCGGGGGTCAGTTGGGGGACCAGGCGGTGCGGGCCACCTGGGTGGCCGGCAACGACGGGATGACGTTGATCGCCCGGAGCTCCTCGGTCAGCATCCGGGTCACGAGCGTGAGCCGCTCGGTGGCGTCCTCCGCCTCCAGCAGCGACTGCCGCTCCGCCATGGGCAGCGGGGCGAGGGCGGACAGCGTCCACGCGAGGTAGTCGGGGTCGCGGGGGAGCGTCCCGCTGTAGGGGTCGCCCTGCAGCTCGGTCATCGCCACGCGGAACGCGGTGAAGGTGGCGCGGGCGCGCTCGAGCACCTCGGCCGGCACGTCCACCTCCGGCTCGGGGAGCACGACGGCAAGGCCCTGTGGGTAGTCGCTGCCCCGCTGCATCTCCTCGAGGACCAGGCGCTCGCGGGCGACGGCGACGATGTCGAAGGTCCCGTCGTCGCGCCGGTCGACCTCGGTCAGCTGCAGGACGCAGCCGACGCGGTAGACCGACTGGGCGCCGTGGTCGCCGACCTCGTAGCCCTCGCGGATCGCGACCGTTCCGAAGACCCGCTGGGCCGGGTCGTCCTCCTCGAGGAGGTGACGCACCAGCATCCGGTAGCGGTCCTCGAAGACGTGGAGCGGCACGCTCATGCCCGGGAACACCACGGTGCTCAGCGGGAACATCGGCAGTGGGTCGCTCACACCCACGACACTAGTGGCCGGTGTCCACCCGACGCCCGCGACTTCGGGTCGACCCGCGGAGGAACCTAGAATCGGGGCATGTCCCTGATCCGGCGTATCGACCTGAGGGGCGCCGACGCGGCGTCCGTCGACTACCGCGCGAGCGTGCCTCGCGCCGACTTCGACGTCGAGGCCGCCACGCATCAGGTGCAGCCGATCCTGGACGCGGTCCGGTCACGCGGCGTGGAGGCGATCACCGAGTTCTCCGCCCGCTTCGACGGCGTGCAGGGCGACGACATCGCGGTGCCGCGCGGGGCCCTCACGACCGCGCTCGAGGGGCTCGACCCGGCCGTGAGGGCCGCTCTCGAGGAGTCGATCCGCCGGCTCCGCGCCACCTGTGAGGCCGAGCTCGAGCGCGACGTCACCAGCCAGGTGGCCCCCGGGGCGACCGTCACGCACCGCAAGGTGCCGATCGACCGCGTCGGCCTCTACGTCCCCGGCGGCCTGGCCCCGCTGGTGAGCAGCGTCGTGATGAACGTCGTGCCCGCGCAGGTCGCCGGGGTGCGCTCGATCGCGTTGGCGAGCCCGCCGCAGAAGAACAGCGACGGCCTGCCGGAGCCGACGATCCTCGCTGCCTGTGAGCTGCTCGGCGTCGAGGAGGTCTACGCAGTCGGTGGCGCGCAGGCGATCGCCATGTTCGCCTACGGTGCCGGTCCCTGCGAGCGCGTCGACCTCGTCACCGGTCCCGGCAACATCTACGTCGCGGCCGCGAAGCGGTTGCTCCGCGGCGTCGTCGGCATCGACTCCGAAGCCGGGCCCACCGAGATCGCGATCCTGGCCGACGACAGCGCGGACGCCGCGTTCGTCGCGGCCGACATGGTCAGCCAGGCCGAGCACGACCCGATGGCGGCGTCCGTGCTGGTCACGGACTCGCTCGAGCTCGCCGACGCGGTCGAGGCCGAGCTCGACAAGCAGGTCTTCGCCACCCGTCACACCGAGCGCATCCGCACCGCGCTGGGCGGGCGGCAGTCCGGCATCGTGCTTGTCGACGACATGGACCAGGGCGTCGACGTCGTCGACGCCTACGCCGCCGAGCACCTCGAGGTCGTCACCCGCGATGCCGCCGCCCACGCCGCACGCGTGCGCAACGCCGGTGCGATCTTCGTCGGACCGTGGTCGCCGGTGTCGCTGGGCGACTACTGCGCGGGCTCCAACCACGTGCTGCCGACGGCCGGCTGCGCCTGCCACTCCAGCGGCCTCTCCGTGCGCGCCTTCACGAAGTCGGTGCACGTCATCGACTACTCGCGCGATGCGCTCGCCGAGGTCGCCGACCACGTCGTGACGCTGGCCGGAGCGGAGGACCTGCCGGGCCACGGCCAGGCGGTCAGCGTCCGGTTCGACAGCGACCGGTCCCAGCGGTGAGCGGGCTGTTCCCACCGCTTCGCGACGAGCTGCGGGGGATCGAGCCCTATGGTGCGCCCCAGCTCTCGCTGGAGCAGGCGCCCGTGCAGCTCAACGTCAACGAGAACCCCTACGGCCCTTCGCCCGAGGCGGCCGCCGACATCGCCCGGGCCGTCGGTGCGGCCGCGGTGTCGCTCAACCGCTACCCGGACCGCGAGTTCGTCGAGCTGCGCTCCGCCCTGGCGGCGTACCTCGACACCTCGGGTGGCTCCGGCATCACCCCCGAGATGGTGTGGGCAGCCAACGGGTCCAACGAGGTGATGTTGCAGCTGCTGCAGGCCTTCGGTGGTCCGGGGCGCGTGGCGCTGTCGTTCGCGCCGACGTACTCGATGTATCCCGAGTACGCCCGCGACACGATGACCGAGTGGGTGGCCGGCCACCGGGCCGAGGACTTCTCGCTCGACCTCGACGCCGCGCGGCGGCTGGTGGAGGAGCGCCGCCCGTCGGTCGTGCTCCTGCCCAGCCCCAACAACCCGACCGGGACGGTGCTGCCGCCCCAGGCGGTGACGATGCTGTGCGAGGCGGCCGCGTCCTACGAGCCCGGCGGCATCGTGGTCGTCGACGAGGCCTACGGCGAGTTCCGCCGCGCCGGCACCCCGAGCGCGCTCGAGCTGTTGCCGCAGCACCGCAACCTCGTCGTGACGCGCACCATGAGCAAGGCGTTCGCGCTGGCCGGTGCCCGGCTGGGCTACCTCGCCGCAGATCCCTCGATCTGCGACGCGATCCGGGTCGTACGGCTGCCCTACCACCTCTCGGCCGTCACCCAGGCGACTGCGCTGGCGGCGCTGCGCCACGCCCCCGAGCTGCTCGGCAAGGTCGACGACCTCCGTGCCGAGCGTGACGCGACCGTGGCCTGGCTGCGCGAGCAGGGGCTCGAGGTCGCCGACTCCGACGCCAACTTCGCGCTGTTCGGCAGGTTCGCCGACCGGCACGCCGTCTGGCAGGGTCTGGTCGACCGGGGCGTGCTGATCCGCGAGACCGGCCCCGACGGATGGCTGCGCGTGTCGATCGGCACGGCCGAGGAGATGGCAGCCTTCAAGAAGGCCCTGCTGGACACAATCGAGACAACGAAGGAGCCGGCATGAGCCGCACCGCGAAGATCGAGCGCACCACCAAGGAGTCCGGCGTCCTCGTCGAGGTCGACCTCGACGGCACCGGTCGCTCCGACGTGTCGACCGGCGTGGGGTTCTACGACCACATGCTCGACGCCTTCGCCCGCCACTCCCTGGTCGACCTGGTCGTCCAGACCACCGGCGACACCCACATCGACGCCCACCACTCGGTCGAGGACACCGCGATCGTGCTCGGCCAGGCGCTCCGCGAGGCCCTCGGCGACAAGGCTTGCATCCGGCGCTTCGGCGACGCCACCGTGCCGCTCGACGAGGCCCTCGTCCAGGCCGTCGTGGACGTCTCGGGCCGTCCCTACTGCGTGCACACCGGTGAGCCGGAGGGCCAGGAGTACGTCGCCATCGGCGGCACCGGCGCCACCTACATGGGCTCCCTGACCCGCCACGTCTTCGAGACGATCTCCTTCCACGCCCACCTCGCACTCCACGTGCGGGTGCTCGGCGGCCGCGACCCGCACCACGTGGTCGAGGCGCAGTTCAAGGCCTTCGCCCGCGCCTTCCGCGACGCCGTGGCGATCGACCCGCGCGAGACCGGCGTACCGTCCACGAAGGGCAGCCTGTGACGGTTCCTGACGTCGTCGTCCTCGACTACGGGTCGGGCAACCTCCGCTCGGTCGTGCGCGCCGTCGAGCGCGCCGGCGCCACGGTCACCCTGACGAGCGACTTCGACACCGCGCTCGCCGCCGACGGCCTCGTGGTGCCCGGCGTCGGGGCGTACGCGGCCTGCATGGCCGGCCTGCGCGAGATCAAGGGCGAGCGGATCATCGGCCGGCGGCTGTCCGGCGGTCGCCCGGTGCTCGGCATCTGCGTCGGGATGCAGATCCTGTTCGCGGGCGGGGTCGAGCACGGCGTCGAGACCGACGGCTGCGACGAGTGGCCCGGTCTGGTCACCCGGCTCGAGGCCGACGTGGTGCCGCACATGGGCTGGAACACGGTCGAGGCCCCCGAGGGAACGCAGCTCTTCGCCGGCGTCGAGGACGAGCGGTTCTACTTCGTGCACTCCTACGCCGCGCGCTCCTGGGACCTCGTCACCAACGAGCGCACGGCGGCTCCGCTGGTGACCTGGGCCGAGCACGGGGGAGACCGGTTCGTGGCCGCTGTCGAGAACGGGCCGCTGTCCGCGACCCAGTTCCACCCGGAGAAGTCCGGGGACGCCGGCGCCGCGCTGTTGCGCAACTGGGTGGCGACGCTGTCCGCCTGAAGTCCTTCAGTCGCGGCGCACGCGCGGTCCGAAGGGACCGGAGTAGGCCGCCGCACCCGGGTCCGTGTGCGACCACACGTCCCATCGGTAGCGCTCACCCACGGTCCGGAACGTGCGCACGCCGGCCCTGACCCAGCGGGGACCACGCAGGCACGAGCGGGGAAGGACCACCGAGACGTAGTCCTGCGTCGGTGATCGCGTCACGACCACGTCGCACGGGACGTGGAGCTGCAGGGTGGCGTAGCCACCACACTCGTCGAAGGACTCCGGGGGAGGGGCCGCCTGCAGCAGCGAGGTCTCGACCGTCCGCGCTTGCGCCACTTCATCATCGAGATCTCGTAGGCGCGGCGGTCGGTCTGCAGGTCGAACGACATCTGGCGGTCGCCCCAGGCGGTGAGGTCCCGGACGCGCGCGCGCACCTCGACGGTGCCCTGTTCGTGCCGCACCGACAGGCCGACGATGTCGGTCGCCGCATCCTGGGGCGCCACCGACTCCGTCACCGTCCCGCACGGTGGTGGCTCGGGAGAGATCGCGACCTGGCCCACGTCGCCCGACCGGTCGCCGCCCCACCAGCGCTCCGCGGAGGCAGAAGCATCTGTCGCGCCGACGATGGCCGCCGTGAGCAGGCAAGCCACCAGTGCACGTCCGAGTCGTCGAGCCATCGTGTCCATCCCCCTGGTTGGTGGCTCGGATTGTGTCCGGACCCGACAGGCGGTGTCACGTGAATGGGCGAGACCCTGTGCACAGAAGTCAGTGAGAATGGGGTCGCCCACGAGTCTGTCGCGGCGTTAGCGTCCGGGAATGACCGAGCAGCTCAGCATGAACCAGATCATTCACGCGGCGGTGCGCCGCGACGTGACCCGGACCGAGCAGGCGCTGCGCACGCTGCCCGACGGCGACACGGCGCGAGCCCGCGAGATCCGGACGGCCTGGCGCAACCTGGTCCGTGAGCTGACCCACCACCACGAGGCCGAGGACGAGCACGTGTGGCCGTTCCTCCAGTCGCGCGGCGTCGACCTCACGCTCCTCGAGCAGATGGAGGCCGAGCACGTGGCGATGAAGCAGGCGCTGACATCGGTCTCGACCAGCCTCGACGCCGTCGTCGGTGCACCGTCCTCGATCAACGCAGCGGCTGCGGCCGACGAGGTCGCGCGAGCCCGCGAGGTGATCAACGGTCACCTCGACCACGAGGAACGCGACGTCGAGGGCCCGATGGGCGCGTTGCGCGACGACGAGGAGTTCAAGGCAATGACCAAGAAGCTCCGCCCGGCCAGCCCCGTCGACGCGGCCAACTCCCTGGCCTGGATGCAGGACGGCGCGGGGGAGCGGGAGCGGTCGGCGCTGCGCGCGAACATCCCGGGGCCCGTGATCACGATCCTCACCCTGCTCGTCGCGCGCCGCTACCGTCGCGAGGTCGCTCCCGTCTGGCGCTGATCCGCGTCCCCCGACGGAGGCGCGGACCTACCCATCCCGGGGGATTGCCGGGGGTCCGGGCCCGGTCTACGTTCGGCTCACGGACCGCGGCAACGCCGCCGCGCCGGGAGGGAGTCGTGATGGCTCAGCACCGTGCCCGCCTGCTCGCCGTCGTCGCCGCCTCGGCGGTCGCGCTCACCGTCGTCGGGACCCAGTCGGGTGCCCAGGCCGGGGGGCGCGGAGGGCACGGGCCGAGACCGCCCGACCGGCCGACGAAGGTCGTGGTCATCGTCGTCGACGCGCTCAGCAAGGAGATCGTCGAGACGTACGGCATGCGCAACGTGCAGGCGCTGATGAAGGACGGCGTCGACACGCCCAAGGGCTACCTGGGCCACACCGGGTCGGTCACGGTCGTCACTCACAACGTGGTCACGACGGGTGCGTCGCCCAAGCACATGGGCTGGACCAACGAGGGCTACCGCGACGTCGCCGGCTTGCTCGGCGCCCCCGGTGGCCTCTACATCACCAGCAACTTCGGCCGTGACCAGATGGCGCCGCTGCAGCAGGCGGCCGGCTACCCGCACCTGTCCGACTACCTCGACGACACCGGAAAGGTGTTCACCGTGAGCCCCAAGGGGTACGCCGCGTGGGGCCTCAGCGGTCCCGGGTCGGCGAACACCTCGACGATCACGTTCGGCAGCAAGACGTGCCCCGTCCCGGGGAGCAACCCTCCGGTGACCACCCGCCACCGCGCCCCGACGGGCTGGAACGTGCCGTCGTACTTCTCGGCGGACTGCGGCTCGCGATGGGTGGTGGCCCGCGACACGGGGTACGACACGCTCCAGTACCCGGCGCAGCTCTACCCCGCCACCGACAACCGCTACGTGGTCGGCAACGACCCGGCACACCAGGGCGGCGACATCTGGGCCACCGACGCCGTCCTCGAGATCATGGGCCAGGAGGGCGACGGCTGGAGCGGCATCTTCGTCAGCCTCCCCGGCGTCGACAAGGCCGCGCACATGTGGGGCGGCGTCAACGACCCGGAGGGCGCGACGCCGGGCTACGACCCGATGACGCACATGGAGTTCGCCACCGAGACCGCGGACGCCCAGGTCGGCCGGATCATGCAGGCGCTCGAGGACAGTGGCCAGCTCGACGACACGCTTGTCGTCCTCACTGCCGACCACGGTTCCGTCGCGGCCGCTGAAGGCCACTTCCACGGCGACTTCAAGCCGCGCAACGATTACGGCTTCGTCAACTGGTACTACGGCGACGCGCTGAACGACGACCCGTACCTCGAACCGCAGGCGGCCCTGCTGCCCTTGATCGACGGCACCGACGACGGCACCGGGGCGACCAATGTCGGCCTCTCCTACAGCGACTCCTCGCTCAACGTGTGGTTGAAGAACCAGTCCCCGGAGAAGGTCGCCGAGGCGGCGGCCATCATGGAGGACCTGGCCGACGTGACCGCGGTGTGGCAGCGCAACGGCGACCACTTCGATCTGGTGACCCCCGTGCGCTGGGACCGGATGCACGGCGCCGAGAAGCGGTGGTTTGCCACGAAGGCGCAGGAGCTCGTCGACACGCAGGCCGCCGAATACGGCCCCGACCTGATCGCGACGCTGCCCGACAACACGACGTACTCCGTCCTCGGCGACCACGGCGGCATCCAGCGCGCGTCGCAGCAGATCCCGATCGTCTTCGCCGGCGCCAACACGTCGCACAAGGACCTGCGCGCGGAGGTGAGGTCGGTCGACATCATGCCGACGATCCTGCGGGCGCTCGGGATCGCGCCGACAGTCGCGCCGGACGGCATCGCCTACGAGCTGCCGACCCTGAAGCGCGGCCGACACTAACCGTCCCCGGAGGTGCTGCTTGCTCGCCGCTATCGCGGCGAGGTCGGTCCCGTCCGACGTTGATCCGCCTCGGCGAGCGCCTTGAGAGTGAGCAGCTGCTTGCGCGCCATCACCAGGTCGCCGACCGAGAGGGCCGGAGCCAGCCACCTGCTGGTGCAGGCCACCACCTTGAGCACGAGGCGTACGTCGCTCTCCCGCGACAGGACGGCGTACGACATGTGGGCGCCCATGATCGTCGCGGTGAGCTCGCGGCCGGGTTCGACCGCCACCACCCGCCCCTGATCGCGGCCGAGCGCGCGGGTGAACGGGTCACCGACCTGCGGCTCCGGTACGTCGCGGAGGTCGCGCGGTGAGCGCCGGCCGAGGTTGTCGACGAGGTCGTAGGAGTAGGGCGCCAGACGCACCTGCCGGACGCGGGCCCACACGGTGGCGGCCTCGGCCCGGACGGTGACCCCGCGCCACGCCTGCAGCGTCGGCGCTATGACGAAGGAGTCGCACCCGTAGGTGCGGCGTACCTCGGCATCCGTGACACCCCACCGGTCGCCGATCATGTGCCCACGCTAGCGATGGTCTGGTCCGCGGTGGCGCCGCGAGCGCCCGGATCGGAGACTGGACCCGCGTGGAGGGGGAGGTCGGATGCTGCAGGTGATCGGGGCCGGGTTCGGCCGGACCGGGACGGCCTCGACGAAGGCAGCGATCGAGATGCTCCTGCGGCGACCGTGCTACCACATGTTCGAGGCGCTCTCGCACCTCGAGCACCAGCCTGCCTGGCTCGCGGCTGCGAGCGGTGACCCCGCCACGCTCCGCGGAGTCCTCGACGGCTACGGGGCCACCGTCGACTGGCCGGGCTGCTCGCTGTGGCGAGAGCTCCTGGCGCTCTACCCGGACGCGAAGGTGCTCCTGACCGTGCGCCCGGCCGACCGTTGGTGGGAGTCCTACGCGGAGACGATCCACGAGCTCATGCTCATGGAGATCCCCGACCCGGCGGAGGTCGGTCAGGAGCTCGTCGACCTGTCGGTCTTCGGCCACGTGCTCACCACGCGCTCCTTCGGCTCGCCCTACGAGGAGCAGTCGCCGGACGACCTGGTCGCCGCCTACGAGCAGCACAACGCCGCCGTACGCGCTGGGGTGCCGGGGGACCGGTTGCTGGAGTACGACGTCACGCAGGGCTGGGAACCCCTCTGCGACTTCCTCGGGCTGCCGGTCCCCGACGTCCCGATGCCGCGCACCAACGACCGCCAGGCCTTTCGCGAGCTGTTCGGGCTCGAAGGCCCGTCTCGGGAGGTCGATCACCCCTACACCCAGGAGCAGATCGAGGGCCACTTCCGTGCTGCCGCGGGCGACGCGTCCGCTGGCTGAGGACGGACGGCCACCGCCGGTCGAGGATGGATGCGATCGGTGGTTGAGGAGGCACGAAGTCCCGTCCACGAGACCGATCGAGAATGGGTGGCCAGGAACCGTCCACAGGCATGGCCGCTGTCGGTGGCCGCCGGTAGAATCGAACACATGATCGAGGCGCTGGCAGGACCGGAAGCAGGTGGGGTCGAGGACCTCACCGCTCGCGACCTGCTCGCGCTCGCGCGGGACCGGAAGGCGGCCGAGGACCGGGCAGCCGCCGACCTCCTCGTCGTGGCAGCTCGGTGGGCAGACCTGCACCCGCCGGAGTCGATCCACTCGGCCGCGACCTTCACGGTGCCCGGCTGTGAGCACGAGGAGCCCATCGCCGGTCAGGGCGCGCCGCTGGTCGCGGAGTTCTGCCTCGCCGAGCTCGGTGCGGTCCTCGGGGTCTCGACGACTGCGGCGAAGAAGCTGGTCGGTCATGCCCTCGAGCTGCGCCACCGGCTGCCGCGGTTGTGGGGTCAGGTCCAGGCCGGGCGGGTGGCGGCGTGGCGGGCCCGTTCGGTCGCGGAGGTCACCATCCACGCCACCCCGGCCCTCACCCGTGAAGCCGCGGCGTTCGTGGATGCCCAGGTCGCCGCCGTCGCCGGTCGCGTCGGGCCTGCGCAGCTGGACCGCCTCGTCGCGGAGACGATCACGCGCTTCCACCTCGCCGACGTGGACCCGGCTGCGGATCCGGAGGACGGCTACCTCCATGTCGACCCGCGCCACGCGACGATCCATGACGACGACGTGCACTACGCCGGCACGATGCGCCTCGAGGCCGAGCTCGACATCGCCGACGCCCTCGACCTCGACCGCGCACTTGCCCACGGCGCGGCCAGCCTGAAGGCCCTCGGGTCCGACATGTCGCTGGGCGCGCGCCGTTCTGCTGCCCTCGGTGACCTGGCTCGCACCCAGACCGCGCTCGACCTCGCCGGAGCGGGAGCGGACCCGCAGGACCTGCCCGCCGCGCGCGAGGTCGTGCTGCACGCCCACTTCGACGCCCACTTCGACGACCTGGCGACCGTGTTCGGGCAGACGGGACGCATGGAGGAGGGCCGGCGGCTGGTGCTCCTCGACCAGCTCCGGTCATGGTGTGCCGACTCCCGGACCAAGGTCACCGTCAAGCCCGTCATCGACCTCAACGCCGACCTCTCGACCCCGGCGTACGAGGTGCCCGACCGGATCCGCGAGCAGGTCATCCTCCGCGACAGGACGTGCGTCTTCCCCTGGTGCACCCGACCGGCCCGGGGATGCGACGTCGACCACGTCGACGAGTACGACCATGCCGCAGAGGCGGAAGGCCGGCCACAACCCGGCCCAACCCGGACGGCCAACCTCGCCGCCCTTTGTCGGTTCCACCACCGGCTGAAGACCCACACCGCCTGGCGCTACCAGATGACCGCGACCGGGGTGTTCGAGTGGACCTCCCCGCACGGCCACCACTACCGCCGCGACCGCCACGGCACCAGCCCGATCGACCCGCCCGACATCGCGCACCCTCGCCGACCATGACCCCGCCCCGCACCCCGCCACCGACCAGGTGACGGGGTGACAGCCATGCCCGGCTGGTGATCCTGCCCCCTCCAAACGTCGCGTTCTGACCGTTTTCGGCCCATGGGCGCCAGCACCCGCCTACGGTGCCGTCGTGCCCAAGACCCGGACGATGCCCGACGCTGAGCTGACCTGCCCACTGTGCGGTGCGGCTGTCCCCGTCGCTGCGGCGGCGTGCCGTGGTTGCCACCTGCCGATCGCGGACGTGCGACGTCACACGGTCAGTGCGTCCAGGACAGGGCGCTCGTGGACCCGCGCGGTGGGCATCCGTGTCGTCGGCGTTGCGCTCTACGCCGGCATCGTCGCCTGGTGCCTGTGGCAGCTGCCGGCGACGCTTCCGTTCGTCGCGCCCGCCGCCGTGGCCGGACTGGTGCTCCACGGCGTGAGGGCGCGCCCGTGGTGGGGGCTGCTGGCCTTCGCCGCGCTCGTCGTCGTCCTGCCGTTCCTGCTGGCACCCGCTCTCGGTACGGGCGCGTTCTCCGACCTCGCGGACTGGATCGACGACCCGCAGTGGTGAGCCGGCGCGTCTCGCCGGGCCACCACCCGGTGGGGACGGGGAGCGGTCGCTCCTAGGATCGACCCATGCCCAGCACCCCCGAGCAGCCCTACCTCGAGCTCCTACCTGCCGTGGACATCAAGGGCGGCCAGGCCGTCCAGCTGGTGCAGGGGGTGGACGGATCCGAGAAGCGGTTCGGTGACCCGGTCGAGGCGGCGCTGCGCTGGCAGGAGGCCGGTGCGGAGTGGATCCACCTCGTCGACCTCGACGCCGCCTTCGGCCACGGGCACAACCGCGAGCTCCAGGCCCGGATCGTCGGGACCCTCGACATCCAGGTCGAGATGAGCGGCGGCATCCGCGACGACGAGTCGCTGGAGGCCGCGATGGCGGCGGGGTGCCGGCGGGTCAACATCGGCACCGCCGCGCTCGAGCAGCCCGAGTGGTGCGCCCGCGCCATCGCGACGTACGGCGACCGGGTCGCGGTCGGGCTCGACGTGCGTGGCACGACGCTGGCCGCGCGGGGCTGGACCCGCGACGGCGGCGACCTCTACGAGACCCTCGCCCGCCTCGACTCCGAGGGGTGCGCCCGCTACGTCGTCACCGACGTCAACAAGGACGGCATGCTGCAGGGCCCCAACCTCCAGCTGCTGCGCGACGTCTGCGCCGCCACCGACAAGCCGGTCGTGGCCAGCGGCGGCGTCACCACTCTCGACGACATCCGCGCGCTCATGACCCTCGTCGACGAGGGCGTCGAGGGTGCCATCGCCGGCACCGCGCTCTACGAGGGCCGCTTCACCCTCGAGGACGCCCTGGCGTTGACGAAGCCGGTGCCGTGAGCATGGAGTTCACCGACTACCACACCCGGCTCGCCGCCTACGTGCTCCTCGTCGACGAGGTCGAGGGGCAGGAGTGCGTTCTGCTCGCGTGGTGGAACGGCGAAGGGCACAGCGACCCGGCCTGGTCCCTGCCCGGCGGCGGGATCGAGTTCGACGAGTCGATCCGGGACGGGCTGGTCCGCGAGGTCTTCGAGGAGACCGGCTACCACGTCGAGCCCGGTGGGCTCCTCGCCGAGGACTTCTTCACCGGACAGGGGCGCACCTTCGACGGGTTGTTCCGCTCGCAGCGGTTCGTCTTCGAGGCGACGATCACCGGCGGCGAGCTCGGGACGACCGAGGTCGACGGGTCGACCGACCACGCAGCGTGGGTCCCACTCGCTGAGCTCGACGCCCAGTCCCGCGTGGGCATCGTCGACGTCGCTCTGTCGGCCCGCGCACAGCAGGAGCAGCAGCGATGAGCCTCGCGATCCGTGTCATCCCGTGCCTCGACGTCGACGGCGGGCGGGTGGTGAAGGGCGTCAACTTCACCGAGCTGCGTGACGCCGGCGACCCCGTCGAGCTCGCCCGGTTGTACGACGCCGAGGGTGCCGACGAGCTGACGTTCCTCGACATCTCCGCCTCCCACCAGGGCCGCGCCACCACGATGGAGGTGGTCAGCCGCTGCGCGGAGGAGGTCTTCATCCCGCTCACCGTGGGCGGCGGCGTCGGCAGCGTCCAGGACGTCGACCGGCTCCTGCGCGCGGGTGCCGACAAGGTGGCGGTCAACACCGCCGCGATCCACCGGCCCGAGCTGGTCGCGGAGATCGCCGACCGCTTCGGCAACCAGGTGCTCGTGCTGAGCGTGGACGCGCGACGCGCGGCCGGCACGCAGAGCGGCTTCGAGGTCACCACGCACGGCGGTCGGAAGAGCGCAGGGCTCGACGCGATCGAGTGGGCCGTGCGCGCCGCCGAGCTCGGGGCGGGCGAGATCCTGCTCAACGCGATGGACGCAGACGGCACGACCGACGGCTTCGACCTCGAGCTCATCCGCGCCGTACGCCGCGAGGTGGGTATCCCGGTCATCGCCAGCGGGGGAGCGGGTGCGGTCGAGCACTTCCCACCCGCGGTCGAGGCCGGTGCCGACGCGGTGCTGGCGGCCACGGTCTTCCACTTCGGGACGCTCACCATCGCAGAGGTCAAGACCGGTCTGTCCACAGCCGGCCATCCGGTCCGCTGACGGCGGGCGCAGTCGTAGGATTCGGCCATGCTGAAGACCTCCCGGCGCGCAGCCCAGCGCCACCTCGCCGTCGTCACCCTCGTGTCCGCTGCGATCGCGCTCTCCGCGTGCGCCCCGACCGACGAGGCCGACAGCGGCAGCGACTCCGGTTCGGAGACCTCGGAGACCTCGGAGAGCTCGGAGTCCGAGGCGCCCGCCGCCGACGAGTGCACGCCCGACGCGATGGAGACGGTCGCCGACGGCACCCTGACCATCGCGACCGACGACCCCGCCTACGAGCCGTGGTTCGTCGACAACGACCCGACCAACGGTGAGGGCTACGAGTCCGCCGTGGCGTACGCCATCGCCGAGCAGCTCGGCTACACCCAGGACCAGGTCGCCTGGGTGAAGGTCCCGTTCAACAAGGTCGTCCAGCCCGGCCCCAAGGACTTCGACTTCGACGTCAACCAGGTGTCCATCACCGAGGCCCGCCGCAAGGCCGTGGACTTCTCCTCCGGCTACTACGACGTCGTGCAGACCGTCATCACCAACAAGGGCAGCGCGATCGACGGCACCACCAGCCTCGCCGACCTCGCGGACGCCAAGCTCGGCGCGCAGGTCGGCACGACCAGCTACACCGCGATCACCGACCAGATCCAGCCCTCGCAGGACCCGGCCGTCTTCGACACCAACGACCAGGCGGTCCAGGCGCTCAAGAACGGCCAGATCGACGGCATCGTCGTCGACCTCCCCACCGCCTACTTCATGACCGCCGTGCAGCTCGACGACGGCGTGATCGTCGGCCAGCTCCCGCTCCCCGACGGCGAGCCGGAGCAGTTCGGCGCCGTCCTGGCCAAGGACAGCCCGCTGACCGACTGCGTCTCGTCGGCCGTCGACACGCTGCGCGAGGACGGCGTCCTCGACCAGATCGGCCAGGAGTGGCTGGCCCAGCAGGGCGCTCCCGAGCTGTCCTGAGGCCGACCCCGTGACTGACCAGGTGGACATCGCCTGGGAGCCTTCCGAGGTCCAGCGCGAGCGCGACGAGTGGCGGCGCCGACGCACGATCCGCAGCGCGGCCATCGCGTCGGGCAGCACGGTGCTGCTGCTCGGGATCGTCGGCGGCCTGGTGGTCAGCTCGCCGGGCTGGGAGCGCGTCCAGGAGACGTACTTCGACTGGGACAAGGCCGTCTCGTCGTTCCCGGCGGTGCTCGAGGGCCTCTGGCTCAACATCCGGGTGATGGCGCTGTGCGCAGTCCTCATCGTCGCGTTGAGCCTGACGATCGCCGTCATGCGCACCATCCGCGGTCCCGTCGCGTTCCCGCTGCGCCTGGTCGGCACGGCGTACGTCGACGTCTTCCGCGGCCTGCCGCTGCTGCTGGTGATCTTCCTGCTCGGCTTCGGCGGACCCGCGCTCAGCCTGTCCGGGCTGCCCACGTCGGCCCTCTTCTGGGGATGCGCGGCCCTGGTGCTGTCGTACTCCGCGTACGTCGCCGAGGTGTTCCGGGCCGGCATCGAGTCGGTCCACCCCAGCCAGCGCCTGGCTGGGCGGTCGCTCGGCCTGACCTACGGGCAGACGCTGCGCCACGTCGTGCTGCCCCAGGCCTGGCGCCGGGTCATCCCGCCGCTGATGAACGACCTGGTCTCGCTCCAGAAGGACTCGGGCCTGATCGCCGTGCTCGGCGTCGTGGACGCGATCCGCGCGGCCCAGATCGAGACGGCCATCGACTTCAACTACACGCCGTACGTCGTCGCCGGCGTGCTGTTCTGCTGCCTCACCATCCCGATGGCGAGGCTCACCGACCGCTACGCCCGCAAGAAGGGCTACCACGGGGCAGGAGGCCACCTGTGAGCACCGCCACGACTGAGCTGCTGCGCCTCGACGGCGTCCGCAAGTCCTTCGGCGACCACGTCGTGCTGCGCGAGGTCGACCTGACCATCGAGCCCGGCGAGTGCGTCGTGCTGATCGGCGCGTCGGGATCCGGCAAGTCGACGCTGCTGCGGTGCGTCAACCTCCTCGAGGTCGTCGACGACGGCGTGATCACCTTCGAGGGCCGCGACATCACCGATCCGCGCGTGGACGGCGACGAGGTGCGATCGCGCATGGGGTTGGTCTTCCAGGCCTACAACCTCTTCCCGCACCTGGACGTGATGGGCAACGTCACCCTGGCGCTGCGCCTGGTGCACGGGGTCGGCGCCGAGGAGGCGCGGTCCCGCGGGATGGCGATGCTGGAGCGGGTGGGCCTCGCCGCCAAGGCGGAGGCGCGCCCCGACGACCTGTCCGGTGGGCAGCAGCAGCGGGTGGCGATCGCCCGGGCGCTGGTGGCCAACCCGCGGCTGATGCTGCTCGACGAGGTCACGAGCGCGCTCGACCCGGAGCTCGTCGGTGAGGTGCTCGACCTGCTGACCGAGCTCAAGGCCGAGGGCGTGACCATGCTGCTCAACACCCACGAGATGGGCTTCGCCCGCGACGTGGCCGACGAGGTCTGCTTCCTGCACGACGGGCGCATCCACGAGCGGGGGAGGCCCGAGCAGGTGATCGGCGACCCGCAGGAGGACCGCACGCGCGCCTTCCTCTCCCGGATCCGCGCCTCCTGATCGAGCCCTGCTCGAAACGCTTTTCGATTCGCGGAGTGTCGGTGCCGAGGAATAGCCTTGCCCGGTTGGTTGGTTGCGCTCGGCAACCGACCAGCGGAACACCGGACGACGAGGAGGCGGGCGACACCTGTGGGCGACGACGCGGAGCTGCGGGGCACCACCACTCTCGACGGCTTCCGGGTCCTGTGGGTCGGCATCAAGCGCGAGCCCATCGTCTTCACTGTCGCGACGCTGGGAGCCGTGCTCTTCGGGGTGCTCACCGTGGCCGACGCGTGGGTGCTCGGCTGGGCCACCCAGCACGTCCTGATCCCGGCGTTCGACACCGGTGAGATCGGCACCGACATGCTGCTCTGGGTGGTCGCCCTCTTCATGGGCGTGGCGATCCTTCGCGCGGTCGGCATCGTCGCCCGGCGCCTCGGCGGCGGCATCATGTACTACCGGATGCAGTCCCACACGCGCCGCGGCGTGACCCGGCAGTACCTGTCCCTGCCGATGGAGTGGCACCAGCGCCACCCGACCGGCCAGCTGCTCTCCAACGCCTACTCCGACGTCGAGGCGGCGTGGTCACCGATCATGCCCCTGCCGATGGCTCTCGGCACCGTCGTGATGATGGTCATCGCGGTCGTGCAGATGTTCATCGCCGACGTCGTGATGGCCGTGGTGGGCCTGCTCGTCTTCCCCGCCGTCGTCGCGGCCAACCTGCTCTACCAGCACTTCTCCTCCCCGCTGATGACCCGCGCCCAGGGGCTCCGGGCCGAGGTGAGCGAGATCGCCCACGAGTCCTTCGACGGCGCGATGGTCGTCAAGACGCTGGGGCGCGAGGTCGAGGAGACCGACCGCTTCCGCGCCAAGGCCCACGAGCTGCGCGACGTCAACGTCCGCGCCGGCCGGATCCGCGCGGTGTTCGACCCGACCCTGGCCAGCCTGCCCAGCCTCGGTGTCCTCGTCGTCCTGGCGGTCGGCGTCGCCCGCGTCTCCAGCGGCGCGACCGAGGCCGGCGACGTGGTGACCGTCGCCTACCTCCTGACCATCGTCTCCTTCCCGATCCGGGCGATCGGGTGGCTGCTCGGCGAGTTCCCGCGCTCGGTCGTGGGCTACCGCCGTGCCAAGGCGGTGCTCGACGCGACGGGCAACATGTCCTACGGGAGTGACGAGCTGCCGGTGCTCACGACGGGCGCCCTGCTCGAGGTCGAGGACCTCCACTACTCCTACGACGCCGACGCGCCGCTGCTGCGCGGCGTCGACTTCGACGTACGCCCGGGACGCACCGTCGCGCTGGTCGGCGCCACTGCCTCCGGCAAGAGCACGCTGACCAGCCTGATGACCCGGCTGGTCGACCCCGACGCGGGCCGGATCCGCATCGACGGTCACGACCTCAAGGGCCTCCGCAAGGGCGCGCTGCCCCGCGACGTGGCGCTCGTGCCCCAGACGGCCTTCATGTTCGACGACACCGTCCGGGGCAACGTGACGCTCGGCGCCGACGTCCCCGACGCCGACGTGTGGGCCGCGCTGCGCACCGCCCAGGCCGACGGGTTCGTCGCCGCCCTGCCCGACGGCATCGACACCAAGCTGGGCGAGCGTGGCACCTCGCTCTCCGGTGGCCAGCGCCAGCGACTCTCGCTCGCCCGTGCCCTCGTACGCCGTCCGCGCCTGCTGATCCTCGACGACGCCACGTCCGCGGTCGACCCGGAGGTCGAGGCGCGCATCCTCGCCTCGCTGCGCGACGACCGCGACGAGGACGGCGACGACTCGGCCGCATCGCTCGTCGTGGTGGCCTACCGCAAGGCGACGATCTCGCTGGCCGACGAGGTCCTGCACCTCGAGGACGGGCGGATCGTCGGCCGGGGCACCCACGCCGAGCTGCTCGCCACCAGCCCGGCCTACGCCCAGCTGGTCAACGCCTACGAGACAGAGGCCGCGCTCGATGCCGACGCGGGATCCGCCACCGACGGAGGGAGCCGAGCATGAGTGCTGTCGCACCCACCTCCGGGACCCGGATGGACACCGGCGAGGACATCGGCGTCATGGCGACCCTCCGCCTCGGCATGAAGTACTCACCCGAGCTGCGCGAGGGCCTCGGACTGACGCTGTTCTACGCCGTGATCGCCTCGTGCGGCCAGATCGTCGTACCGATCGCGGTCCAGCAGACCCTCGACCGCGGGCTCAACGGCACCGGCGGTCCCCGCCTCGACTACGTCGTCTGGATGGGGGTGCTCGCCGCCTTCGCGATCGCCGTGACGAGCTGGGCGTCCTACCTGATGACCAGCCGGCTCTTCACCACCTCCGAGCGCGGGCTCGCGACGCTGCGCACCAAGGCGTTCCGGCACGTGCACGACCTCCCGCTGCTCACCCAGAACACCGAGCGCCGCGGCGCCCTGGTCTCCCGGGTGACCAGCGACGTCGACCAGGTCAGCCAGTTCCTCGTCTTCGGTGGCCTGATCTTCGTCGTCAGCATCGGACAGATGCTGGTCGCGACCGTGCTGATGGTCGTCTACAGCTGGCAGCTCGCGCTGGTGGTCTGGCTGTCGTTCGCCCCGCTGTTCCTCTCGATCCGCTGGTTCCAGAAGAAGCTGTCGGCCGCCTACACCGTCGTACGCCACCAGGTCGGCGTGCTGCTCGGCGCCATCTCCGAGCCGGTCGTCGGCGCCGCCGTCGTCCGCTCCTACGGCGTCGAGGACCGCACCCAGGCGCGCATCGACACCGCCATCCAGGACTGGCAGGACGCCTACACCCACGCGCAGACCTACACCGTCACGTCGTTCTCCCTCGGCGGCCTCTCGGCCGGCCTCGCCAACGCCGGCGTGATCGTGATCGGCGTGCTCCTCGGCTTCACCGGTGACATGACCCCGGGTCGCGTCCTGGCGTTCGCGTTCCTCGTCACCCTGTTCGTCGGGCCGGTGCAGATGGGCACCCAGATCCTCACCGACGCGCAGAACGCCATCGCCAGCTGGCGCCGCGTCCTCGGCATCCTCGAGACGCCGGCCGACCTCGTCGACCCGGGAGCCGACGGCGAGGTCCTCCCGCGAGGTCCGATCGACGTCCGCTTCGCCGACGTCAGCTTCGCCTACCCCGGCGGGCCGCCGGTGCTCCGCGAGGTCGACCTGGCCATCGACGCGGGCACCCGGGTGGCGATCGTGGGGGAGACCGGCTCGGGCAAGTCCACCTTCGCCAAGCTGCTCACCCGCCTGATGGACCCGACCGACGGCGCCGTGCTGCTCGACGGCGTCGACGTACGACGCATCGAGGCGCGGTCGCTGCGGCGCAGCGTCGTGCTGGTGCCGCAGGAGGGCTTCCTCTTCGACGACTCGATCGCGGCCAACGTGCGCTACGGCAGGCTCGACGCCACCGAGGACGAGATCCGCGCATCGGCCGTCGAGCTCGGCATCGACGACTGGCTGCGCGGCCTCCCGCGCGGGCTCCACACCCAGGTGGGCCAGCGCGGCGAGTCGTTGTCGGCCGGCGAGCGGCAGCTCGTCGCCCTGCTGCGCGCGCACCTCGCCGACCCCGACCTCCTGGTCCTGGACGAGGCCACCAGCGCCGTCGACCCGGCGCTGGAGATGCAGATCGGCCGCGCCCTCGAGCGGCTGATGCAGTCACGGACGTCGGTCACCATCGCACACCGGCTCTCCACGGCCGAGAGCGCCGACGAGGTGATCGTGGTCGACAAGGGACGGGTGGTGCAGCGGGGGCCGCACCGTGAGCTCGTCACGCAGGCCGGCAGTGTCTACGCCGGGCTCCACGCGAGCTGGGTGGCGCAGCACTCGCGGGTGTAGCCCCGCGTCGCCGAGGCGGACCTCAGGAGGCGAGCAGCTGGCTGATGAGCATGTCGGCGTCGAAGGCCTCGGACTCGGTGCCGGGGGAGACCACCGCGACGGTACGCGCGATGAAGTCGACGACGTCCGCGGCGCGGGCCAGCAGCACGAGGTGGCCGTCGGGGGAGCTGAGCTCGATGGAGACCATCGCGTGACCGCTGAGGCCGATCGCGGGGGAGACGTGCACGTCACCGTCGCCGACCGGGGCCTCCGTACCACGGATCAGCAGGTCGCGACCGAAGGTCCACACGAGGTTGCCGTCAGAGGTGACGAACGTCATCGCGACCGCGAACGGGTCGGAGGCGGCGTAGCTGAGCACCGTGTCGATCTCATGGCGGATACCGCGGTCGTCCATGCACTCGACGGTGATGTCCAACGCGACGTCAGACAGGGTGTGCCCGCTACCGGACAGGTTCATCGAGAGCTCCTTGTGGTCGCCCGAAGTGAGGGATTCTCCGAGGTTGCGTGCTCATGAGACGGCATGCCGGGACGCTCGTGATGCAAAACGGCAAAAGATGACCCGGGCTGGTCCAGACCGCATCTTGATGTCGGCTCGTGGCGAACTTGACGGTAACCCGGCCTTTCGGCTGCAGCGAAACCTCTGGTCCCCCCGGGTAGGTTCTTCCCATGACGGGGGCAGCCAAGCGCATCGGTCTCGAGGTCCTGGGGTGGACCCTGCTCGTGCTCGGCGTGGCGGCGATCTTCCTGCCAGGCCCGGGACTGCTCGGCATCTTCGCCGGTCTCGCGCTCCTCTCCCAGCAGTACGACTGGGCGGAGAAGCGGGTCGAGCCGGTCCGGCTGCGGGCGATGCTCGGCGCCGCGGAGAGCGTCGAGACCTGGCCCCGCGTCGTCGCCTCCTGCCTCGGTGCGATCGTCCTGGCGGCGTGCGGCGTGCTCTGGATCATCAAACCGCCGGCCCCGGACTGGTGGCCGGTCGCCGACACGTGGTGGCTGCCCGGTGGCATCTGGACCGGCGTCACCCAGGTGGCGTCCGCCCTCATCGCGGTCGGCCTGATCATCTACAGCTACCGGCGCTTCCACGGCCACCCCGAGAAGGCCGACGAGCTGCGCAGCGACATCAAGGCCCGCGGCCGCAAGGCCGAGGACCGCACCGTCGGTGCCGATACCTGACCCGGATTCAGGCCCGGGCCGCACCATGGGATACGGTTCTGCCGAGCTTGGGCGATTGGCGCAGTGGTAGCGCGCTTCGTTCACACCGAAGAGGTCACTGGTTCGAACCCAGTATCGCCCACCAAGATCATCGAGAGCCGCGCTACCGGGTAGCGCGGCTCTGTTGTTCGCACCGAAGAGGTCACTGGTTCGAACCCAGTATCGCCCACCAAGATTGAAACGGCATTCAGTCGCGGGTCCACCGTGCGTGCGCTGAACATCAGCGTCGGGGCCCACCAACGGACGACTCATGGTCGGTACAACGACGGACGGTCACCAGAGGTGACGCCCCCGGCCGGACCGCTCTGGCGCGGGCCGTCCAACCCGCGCATGATGTCCAGCGGGAGCGTCTCAACCTGGAGGGGTGGCGGGATGTCCGAGCAGACGATGGTGGAGGGCGTCGAGACTGCGTTGCGCGAGCTCGGGGTCTCGGAGGTGGTGGCCGCGGCCGGCCAGTTCCAGCCACGAGGTCACACGGGGAGCATGTTCGCCGGCGGCATGATCGGCGACAGCCTCGCCGGCGGACTGGGCGATGTGGCGGACTCGGTGGCAACGGCTGGTGGCGCGCTCGCCGGAGCACGGATGCACGACGCCGCGAGCGGGCTGCCGACGAACATGCTGGTCGGGGTCACGGCGACGCACGTGTACGGGTTCGTCGCGGCGCACCGGAGCAGCCCCGCCGGCGCGCTGGTCTTCCGCGTGCCCCGCGATCGGATCGAGGTGAAGGTCCACCAGCGCGTCAACGTCAGGATCCTCGAGCTGGTCGACAGCTCCACCGGATCGTCCATCCAGCTCGAGGGCAACCGGATCCCGCTCACCCACAGCAAGGACGTCATCGACGTCCTCCGCGCCTGATTCTTAGCACCCCGAGGACGTCGTGCCTCGCCGAGGTCGCGCGGCGCCTGGAGGCGGTACGCCGGGCGCGGGCGAGTTGGCGCGGGGGGCTACTTCTTGCCGTTCGCGCCGAGGTCGACGCAGACCTCGCCGGACACCGTCTCGCTGAAGCTCCCTGCGGGGTCGAGCAGGTCCTGCACGCCCGCAAGGGTGAGCGTGCCGGTCGCTCCGTCGAGCTTGCCGGTGGCCCCACTCACGTCGCCCGAGGCCTGGAAGTCCCCGGTCGTCAGATCGAGCATGCCGTCGAGGTCGACCGAGAGCGTCCCCCGGTTCGTGGTGAACGTGATGCCGCCGTCGAAGGCAATCCCGGTCGGGGTGGGGCCGGTCACCTCGAAGGCAGCTTCTGTCGTGCCCTGCAACAGGCCTCCGCCACGGATCTGGGCGACGGTCCGGATCAAGCCCGGAGGGTCACCCGCCTGCGGAGCAGCTCCCTGGCCTGCGCCCGTCGCGTTGATCTGGTGGCAGGACACCGCGGCCGTGGCCGGTCCGGCCTGGACGAGCATCGCCAGGGGCAGCAGCAGGGCCAGGACAGCAATTCGTCGCACGGTTCGTCCTCTCCGGCGCTGGCCACGTTGTCCTCGCCAGCTCAATCCAACCTAGCGAGGCGGCGGGGGGTGTCAATGTTCGAGAGGCAGGGCGAGAGCAGCGCCGCTGCCACCGTGGATGCGGTCCTGGCCGATCCGTCGACGTACGGATACCACCTGCGAACCTGAAGCATCGGCATCTGCCGCGATTCGCCCGCGGTCCTGCGCGCGCAGCGGTCCGGCTACGGGTCGCTCAGGCCCGCCGATCGAGCCCCACCCAGCGGCGTGCTCCGTCCGAGCTCACCGCGATGAGGATGAGGACGGTGATCGCGGTGCTCGTCAGGACGAGGAAGTGGGCCTCGGGGGCGGCGCTGAGGTCGACCAGCTGCGTGACCGCCTCCGCCGTGCACACGACCAGGAGCGCGGTCCGAGCCCAGGCATGGTGGGCCAGCATGAACACCCACAGGCCGATGAGGCACAGCGCGCTGAGGCCCATGACGGTGATCTCGCGGGCCGACGCGGTGGTCGGGACGCTGTCGCCCAGGAAGACGGCCACGAGCACGGTCGCCAGGGTCGCCGCGGCCTTGCCGATGCTCATCGCTGCCGCGGCCAGGAGGGTCGGAGGCGGTACTCGATGGGACCCCGCGCGCGACAGCGCATCGGTTGCCGGCTGCACCAGGTCGGGCGCCGGCGCCCGGAGGGTGGTCAGGTCGAGGATCGGCAGGCTCCCGTCGGTGCGTACGACGTCGCCTCCACCGTTGCGGGTGGTGAAGGCGCTGGAGTAGTCCTTGATGACGCGCAGGGAGGCATCCGGAACCGCGTACCGGACCGTGTCGACGACGTAGTCGCGCTCGATGTCGATGTCGGCGTCCACCCGGTGCGTCACCTGCAGGGTGAAAAGGGAGATGCCGACCGCCCTGTCGTACGTCGCCGCGGCCAACCACTCCACCTCGAACCCGCCGGGCAGCTTCCAGCCGTCGGGGACCGGCCAGAAACGCACGTGGTGGCGTTGAGCCGGATTCCCGTCGACCTCCTGCTGGTAGGCGAACGCCTGTCGCTGCCCGAAGAGGAACAGGGAGGAGACGGGGGCCTCGGGGTAGGGGCGGCGCAGCACCGACGAGACCACGATCCGCCAGGAGGAGCGGATCGTGAGCTCATCGGCACGGGTCCAGCCGGCGCGGAGCATTGCGGCATGGATGTCTGCCTCGTTGCCGTCCACGGCCAGGTTGATCGGGTCACCGAGCACGCCGATGTCGGTGAGCGATCGCCCGATGAAGTAGTCGGGCACGTAGACCTTCGAGAGCACCTCCTGGAGGCGGGGGAGCCCGACGTAGGCCAGCAGCACCCAGAACAGGAACACCGACGCGATGACGTACCAACCGTCGCCGAGCCCGACGGTGACCACGATCCACCCCAGCCACATGACGAGCACCGTGCCGATCACGAAGAAGGCGCCGTCGACGATCTGCTGGACGGGCCACAGCGGGGTGCCGGAGACGTCGTCCGGCGCCAGCTCGAACGTGGGAGGCGAGGTGGGACGCGGTGTCTCCACGGCATCACCGCGGCGCCAGTCGTCGGCGGGATCCATCCTCATGCGTGTCCATCCTCGTCGTCCACGCGACGTTCGCAGGCTACCGAGAACGACCCGGCCGGGGATCCCCAGAAATCGCGATCCTGCCGCGCTGGTCGCGGAGTCCACCGAGGTCGGACCACTAGCCTCGGGCCATGAAGGCCCACCGGGGACCAGGCGACGGCTGGGTGGACGAGCAGCTCCAGGTGGGCGGGACGTCGGTCTACTGCCGGCGCAGCACGAACGAGGACGGTGTCCCTCTCGTCCACCTGCACGGCTTCGCGATCTCCGGCGCCTACCTGATGCCGACCGCCCGAGCCCTGGCCGCTCGTGGGGTCAACGTGGTCCCGGACCTCCCTGGCTACGGTCGCAGTGAGCGACGGGAGCGCGTCCTCGACATCCCGGGTCTGGCCGAGAGCACGATCGCGATCCTCGACGGTCTCGAGATGGACAAGGCCGTCCTGGTCGGCAACTCCATGGGCTGCGCCATCAGCCTGGAGGTCGCCCACCGAGCGCCCGAGCGGGTGCACCGGCTCGTCCTGGTCTCGCCGGCTGGAGGCGTCCACAACCAACCCCTCGGGCGCGCCATCGGGCAGCTGGGGAGGGACGTCTTCCGTGAGAGCACGAGGATGTTTCCCGTCGCTGTGCCCGACTACGTGAGGTTCGGGCCCCTGAACGGGCTGCGTCTCTTCGGCGAGCTGACCCGCTTCCCGTCGCTCGAGCGACTGGTGAACACCCCTGTCCCGACCGTTGCCGTCCTGGGGAGCCGCGATCCCCTCCTGCCGTCCCCCGACCGCATCCGCGAAGTGGCCCGGCTCGCTCCGGAGCACCTGACGATCGCCGTCATCGACCGAGCGGCGCACGCGGTGAACTTCAGCCACCCTGCGGAGCTGGCGGGCGTGATCGGGTTGTGGCTCGACGACGCGGTCGGTGACGGCTCGCTCCTCCCGCGCGGCGTGCGGGTGGTGGGGGCCACGTAGCCCGGCCGGCGGAAGCAATCGTCCCCGTCAGCTCGAGGCGGCGGCGTAGCGCTGGAGGAACAGCGCCTCGGTCAGGGCCATGGCGGAGATCTCCGTCGGGTCGACGCTCTCGTTGGGGGCGTGGATCAACGCCTGCGGCTCCTCCACGCCCATGAGGATGATCTCGGCGTCGGGGTAGGTGTCGGTGAAGACGTTGCACAGCGGGATCGAGCCGCCCTGCCCCAGGGTGACCATCGGCGTCCCGTAGGCCTCCGCCATCGCCGCGCCCATCGCCTGGTACGCCGGTCCGTCGATCGTGGCCCGGAACGGCGAGCCGGTCGCCTCGACCTCGACGGTGACGTGGACCCCCCACGGTGCCGCGTCGTGGAGGTGCGCCGTGAGCGTCTTCTCAGCCACGTCCGGCGCCAGCCCGGGCGGGATGCGGAGGTTGAGCCGCGCGGCCGTCCTCGGCACGATCGCGGCCGCCGAGCCGACCACGGGCGGGCAGTCGACGCCGAGCACGGTGACGCACGGGCGAGCCCACAGCATGTCCGACACCGTGCCGTCACCGAGGAGCCGCACTCCCTCCAGCAGCCCCGCGTCGCCCCGGAACTGCTCCGGCGGGTACGGCTCGCCCTCCCACCGTCCGGCGGTGTCGAGGCCCTCGATCGTGGTGTTGCCGTCCGCGTCCCGCAGGGTGGCCAGCATGGCGACGAGCGCCGCCAGGGCGTCCGGGGCCGCACCGCCGAACATGCCGGAGTGCACCTCGGAGGCGAGTGCCTCCACCGTGACGACCACGTTGACCATGCCGCGCAGGCTGACGGTCGACGCCGGCCGGCCCACCGCCGCGTTTCCCGTGTCGCAGACGAGGATCGTGTCCGCGCGGAGCAGGTCGGGGTTCTCGACGACGAAGGCCTCGAGACCGCCGGTGCCCTGCTCCTCGGAGCCCTCCACCACCAGCTTGAGGTTCACCGGTACGTCCTCACCCAGGGCACGCAGGGCCAGGAGGTGCATGAGGATGTTGCCCTTGCAGTCCGCTGTCCCGCGCCCGTACCAGCGCCCGCCCTTCTCGGTGAGCTCGAAGGGCGGCGTCTCCCAGGCGGTGTCGTCGAGGGGCGGCTGCACGTCGTAGTGGGCGTACAGCAGCACCGTGGGCGCGTCGGCGCGCGCGCAGGGTCGTGAGCCGACCACCGCGTTGCTGCCGTCCGAGGTCCTGGCCAGCCGCGCATCGGCGAAGCCGAGGGCCGCGAAGTGCTCGAGGACCCATGCGGCCGCCCGGTCGCACTCCTCCGGTGGGAACTGGCGCGGGTCGGCGACCGATCGGATGGCGACCAGCTCGGCCAGCTCCTCCTTCGCCCGGGGCATCAGCTCGGCGACACGGGCTCGCAGGTCCAGCCCCGCATCCATGGTCACGACCCCGCCACGTCGTCGGTCTTCAGGTCGCCGACGAAGTCCTTGAAGTCGTCGAGCTCGTCGGGGCAGTAGATCTCGATGATGAGCAGCTGGCCCTGCACGACCCGACTGTCCGCGATCACCGGCCTCGCGCCCGGACCGCTCGCCCCGTTCGTGAGCTGCGACAGCAGGACCGCCCGGCTCAGTGCCTCGTTCGGGTTCTCGCAGGTGGCGCCACCGTCGTCGCCCAGGACACGTGCGACCTGGTCCACGTCGGGAGTGCGGGCTCCGACCTCCGTGAGCGCGTTGATGAGCTCGTTGGCCTTGTTCTGGGCCTGCGCGTCGTTGACCCCTCTGGTGAAGGCGAGGACGCCGGCCAGGGTGACCACCCCGAGGAGGACCAGGACGGTGATGAAGATCCAGCTGCGCTCGCGCGGGCTCTGCGTCTCGGCAGGAGTGCTCATGACGCGATCACCTCCTGCGGTTCGGGCTGCTTCCAGCTGGGCTTGCGCATCTTGTAGAAGATGAACGGCACCAGGAGCCCGAGTCCGAGCGCGCCGCCGCCCACGATCGCGAAGTACAGCCCGGCGTTGCCGTCCGCGAACTGCGACGGCGGGATGAAGCCGACGAGCAGGGCGGCGAGTGAGGCGGCGAAGCCGATGCCGCACATCCCGACCAGCATGGGCGCGCGGTAGCCGCGGGGGTGGTCCGGGTCCTTCCGTCGCAGCTGGATCGCAGCCACGAACATCAGCAGGTACATGATGAGGTAGACCTGCGTGGTGATCACCGAGAAGACCCAGTAGACGCTGGAGACGTCAGGGATCAGGGCGTAGGCGAGGCCGATCACCGTGGTGACGAGACCCTGGACGACCAGGATGTTCTGCTGCACGCCGTTCTTGTTGAGCTTCTGCAGGTACGGCGGCAGGTAGCCCTCCTGGCGGGAGATCAACAGCAGGCCCTTCGAGGGGCCCGCGAGCCAGGTCAGCATGCCGCCCAGCGAGGCGGCCACCAGCATGATGCCCACGATCGGGGTCAGCCACTGCCAGCCGAAGTTCGCGAAGACCGCGTCGAAGGCCTGCATCACCCCGGCGGTCAGGGACAGCTCCTCGGCGGGGACGATCCAGCTGATCGCCAGCGCGGGCAGGATGAAGATCATGAGCACGAGGCCCATGGCCAGGAACATCGACTTCGGGAACTCCTTGCCCGGGTTCCTCAGCGACCCCACGTGGACCGCGTTCATCTCCATGCCGGAGTAGGAGAGGAAGTTGTTCACGATCAGCACGAGGCTCGAGAGACCTGCCCACACCGGGAAGATGTTGTCGGCTGTCATCGGCGCCGCGGACTCGTTGCCCTGCCCGAGGAAGACCATGCCGAGCAGGACCAGCACGACGCCGGGGATCAGGGTCCCGATGATCAGGCCGCCGCTGGCCAGGCCGGCCACACCCTTGGTGCCGCGCGAGGAGATCCACACGCCGGACCAGTACACGACGATGATGACGGCTGCTGTCCACACGCCGCTGCTGGCCAGCTCGGGATTGAAGACGTACGCGAGCGTGCTGGCCACGAACCCGAGCAGGCTCGGATAGTAGAAGATCGTCATCGCGAACTGGCACCACACGGCCAGGAAGCCCATCGGCTTCGAGATCCCCTCCGAGACCCACTTGTAGATGCCGCCCTCCCAGCCGGAGGCCAGCTCCGCCGACACCAGCGACGTCGGCAGCAGGAAGACCAGGGCGGGGAGGAGATAGAGGAACACGCAGGCGAGACCGTAGACGGCCATGGTCGGCGCCGCCCGCAGGCTGGCGACCGAGCTCGTGGTCATCATGGCGAGGGCCACCCACGAGATCCAGTTGGTCGCCGGCACCTTGGCCCGCGCTGCCAGGTCCTGACTGGTCGTCACGTCGACCGCAGCCTGGTGTCGAGCTCCGCACGAGTCATCCTCATCACCCCTTACGCGAACGGGCCGGTGCCCGGTCCTTCGACGCTAGTGAGGCCGCTGCGAGCCGCGGATCATCCGCCGCGGGTGACCCCGCCGACCGCGTGGCGGCACCTGCGACCCTCGTGGTTCGGAGTCCGCGGTCAGCCCCGAGCCATCGCATCGACGCACACCGTGATGGCGAGGACGAGGGGGATGTCCTGGCCCTCGGCCAGCTGGACGCCGTACGTGTCGCGGACCCGGAACCACTTCTTCGAGACCTTCGCCACCGTGTCACCGTCCCGTTCGATCTCGTACTCGTGATCGACGATGTTGCCGTGTGCCTTGAGGTCCTCGCCGTCGTCCACCTCGATGACGTAGTGGTCGCGGATACCGAGGAGTCGCTTGTGCACCGTCGCGGTCGTGGCGCCGTGCTCGATGGTCATCTTGTCGCGCACGGAGAGCTTCTTCTCCTGGATCTTGCACAGCTCGTTGCCGTCCGCGTCCTCCAGGATGAAGGTCTCGCGCAACCGGGCAGCCTTGCCGTTGACCTTGAAGAGCCGGTGACCGCCGTCGTCCTCGATCCAGAAGTCGTCCCCGATCGCGATCAGCTTCTCGCGCATGCGGAACATGGGGCCGTCGAGGCCTCGGTCGCGGAATCCCATCGTTCCTCCTGCATCCGCGCGCGGGTGCTCAGGCCAGGACCTTGGCCTTGGCCTGTTCGTACTCCGCGGGAGTCAGGACGCCGCTGTCACGCAGCTCAGCCAGTCGCTGCAGCTCGTCCGACACCTGTGGCGCAGGCGACCGCTGTGAGTCGTAGACCGCCATGCGGGCCATCGCCGCCTCACGGTTGCGCGTGTTCATGGAGTCACCCCTCGAGATGATGTAGACGAGGGCTCCCAGCCACGGGATGAGGACGATGAAGATCGTCCACAGGGCCTTCTTGCCACCGCTCAGGCTGTCGTCGCGGAAGATGTCGGCCAGGATGTGGATCAGGAGCGAGATCCAGGCGAGCAGGATCGTGAACCAGAAGATCGAGACCATCACGTCCCAGAATCCGAAGTCATCTTCCATGTCTACCTACTCCTAAGCATGAGGGACGGGATGGGGCTGGACGGGATCGGGACACCGAGTCACCGTGACGCCGACCCGTCAGTAGCCCTCGAGGGACCGACGGTCACCGTGGGCCGTGACGGCGTAGATCACCAGGAAGTTGACGGTGATCATGATGAGCGACCACAGGGGATAGGCCGGCATGAAGACGAGGTTGGCGATCGAGCTCGCCACCGCGAGCACGATGGCCACGATCCGGGCCCACATCGCACCGCGGAGGAGCGCCCCGCCCGCGCAGGCCACGAGGATGCCCAGGATCAGGTGGGTCCACCCCCACGTCGTGTAGTCGACGCTCACGACGAGGCCGTTCTCGCCGACCTGGTAGTAGTCCTCGTCGAAGATGCCGACGAAGCCGGCGATCGCATGGAAGCACCCGAGGATGAACATCATGGTGCTGGCGAACACGATCCAGCCCGACCATGCACCGCCCGTGGAACGGTTCTCGTGGCGGTCCTGCGCCGCCATCGGGCTCGGTGTTGCCATCAGCCTGCCTCCCTCTCGTCGTGCTGGTTCCCTCAGCATGGAGACAGCGCAGTGGGACGGCCTCACCCACCGAGGGTGACGCGAGGAACCCGCCGACGGAGCACCGTGGCGTGATGGTCGACGAGGAGCAAGAGTTCGAGTACGACGTCCAGCTGACCCGGCGTCCCGACGACGCGCTCCGCGCCCTCTACCCCGGCATGACGGTGCGCAGCACCGAGGCGCAGACCGCCCTCCGTCGGCGGGTCGAGGGACCCGAGGAGCTCAGCGCCCTGCTCGTCGAGATCGGCACCCTCGGCCTGACCCTGACGGACGTGCACCGGGTGATGAGCGTCGAGGACGCCGATCCCGGTGCGGCCCCACGGGACCAGCACCACGCCACCAGCACGAGCCCGGCTGGCGCGGGGCTCTACGAGGTCCGGGTCGTCGGCGAGCTGGGAGGGACCTCCCTGCGATACCTGAAGTGCACGCACTACCCCGTGCAGAAGCAGACGCTCGTGCGGCTCACGCTGGTCGCGGGCGAGCTCCACCGGTTCCTGCAGGCGTGCACCGACTGCGGGGCCGGTCTGGCCCGGGTGCACCGCGTGGGCACTCCGGCCCTGGTGGGCTCGGGCTAGCAGAGGCCGAGGGTCCGGCCGTGGCGCACGGCGTCCACGCGGCGGTTGACCCCGAGCTTGCCGAAGATGCCCTTGAGGTGGGTCTTGACGGTGTTGGTGGACACGAAGAGCGCCGAGGCGATCTCCTCCGTCGAGTTCATCTGCGCCAGCAGCTCGAGGACCTGGCTCTCACGCTCGGTGAGCAGCGAGGGACGGAGCTGGTCGGCGTCCAGGCCGAGGGTCGGTAGGACCACCGCCGGGCGCCCGATCGCGTTGTCGTCGCCCGGGCAGGTCGCTAGGAACTCCCGGTGCTTCCGCAGCAGGGCGGGGTCACGCTCCACGATCCGGCGCAGCCAGGCCGCGTCCCGCATCACCGCGCGGCGCATCCCCTCGCCGGTGGCCGAGCGGAGGGCCCGGTCGGTCAGCAGTCGTGCCCGCTCGGGTCGCCGCTGTTCCTCGGCCATCCGTGCCTCGAGCAGCCACGCCTCGATCTGCAGGGCCAGCGGAGCGTGGTCGAGGTCGGTGACCGCACGGCTCAGGACGGCGAGTGCTCCGCGGACGTCTCCGATCATCCGTCGTGCGAGCGCCGCCATGACCATCGCCTCGACCACGGCGTGCTGGGGCACCGGGGTGAGCAACGCCATCGCCCGGTGTGGCTCGCCAGACGCGATCAGCGCCTCGGCCCGCACGACCGTCACCAGCTCGCTGAGCCAGTCCGACCCAGCGGCCGGGGCCGCTCCGTCCCGGGCGGCGAGGAGCCGCGTCGCGGCCTCTGGGGCCCCCACCGCGATCGACAGCTTCGCGTCGAGCAGCACGTGGCTCGTCGCCAGCCAGGCGTCGTGCCCGTGCACGACGTCGTCCAGCGTGTCGAGGTGGCGCCGGGCTGTGTGGAAGTCGGCGCGCTCGAGGGCGACCCAGGCCTCGGCGAGGAGGGCGTGAGCGCGGCCAGAGGCGCCGAGGGGGTCAGGGGGCCCGGACTGCGCCTGCTCGACATGGCGCTCGGCCCGTCGCAGGTCGCCCTGGAGTGCCTCCACGTGGGCCAGCGGGCCCAGGAACCGGCTGCGCGTCTCCGGCGTCGCGGCGTCCGCTCCCCGGGAGAGCACCGCGGCGACCTCGTCGCGGCCTGCGTCCTCGACCCGCGCCGCCGCGAGGTGTGTCTTGAGCAGCTCGCTGAGCTCGGTGATGCTGGACGGCGCCGCCTGACTGGTGGGCCGGACGTCCGCGAGCGGTTGCTCGGCGGCCCCGGGCGCCGGGATCACCCGGGGTTCCCCCCAGGTGCCGTCGGCCCGGATCTCCACCAGTGCCCACCCCCAGGTGGGCGGGGCCTGCTCGTGGCCGGTCGCGCGGGGACGTGGCACGGTGGGGCCGGCGACACAGGTCGGCGGGTGGGTCTGGCGTGACGGGGCCTGCCGGGCGGGGGGGTGCAGTGACATGTCGGGGCTCCCAGATCGACGACGAGCGGGCACCCATCCATTACCCACCTATCGGGGTGAGCCGGGAACACCCGGAGCGTGATCTCACCCGGGTGAGTCCCGGTGGACTAGATGAGTGACTGCCGGCGCGCGAGCCGCACCGCGTCGGCCCTCGAGTGGGCGCCCAGCTTGCGATACGCCGCGCGGGCATGCGACTTGACCGTGTTGGTGGACAGGTACAGCTCCACCGAGATCTCGTGGAGGCTCAGCGAGCCCTGCATCATGCGGAGGACGTCGATCTCGCGCTCGGTGAGGGGCTCGCCGAGCACCTCCACTGCGTCGAGGTCGTTGACGAGCTTCCTGACCGCTTCCGCCCGCGCGCGCATCGCCGTCATCCCGTCGGTGAAGCGGCTCATGCGCTGGGTGAGCTCGGCCAACAGGTCCCGGGCGAGAGCGGCGTGTCCCAGGCTGGCTGCGATGCGCGCGCTCACCATGAGGTGGTGGATGGGCCCCCACGCCGCCTGCGCGTTGTTGAGCCGACGCGTCGAGAGACCGAGCTCCAGGGAGCGCATGGCGTCGTCGTGCTTGCCCGCGTTGGCCTGAGCCTGCGCCAGGGCGACGTACGCCCACGAGGCCTGGGGAGTCGCTCCCAGCCCTCGGCTGTCGAGCACGTCCATGGCCAGCTCTGCGCACTCGCGTGCCTGCGTGGCGTTCCCGCGCTCGCTCTCGACGAAGCACTCGAGGGACAGGGCCAGGATGTGGACCATGCCGGGGGCGCCGTCGGTCCGGGTCGCCGCCCGCAGGTGCGGCACGGCTTCGTCGAGCTCGTCCTGCAAGTAGAGGGCATGCCCGAGCGCCGCTTGGGCGATGCCGAACTGGACCGACCGGCCGTCGGTCTCCAGCTCGGCGGCGCGGCGTGCCGCGGCCAACATGTCGACGGGGCCGCCGTAGCCGAGGATGGCGCGCATCTGGGCCGTGGCGGACTCGATCGACCGCGAGCCGTCCGGCAGCGGACCGTAGTCGTCCAGGCCCTCGACGACGCGCAGGTGGCGCGCCATCCCCTGCTCGTCACCGGCCAGGCCCGCCATCCAGGCCGCCGTCACGTGCGCCGGTGGAGCGCCGTCGCCGGGACCCAGGACGTCGAGCCACCCCTGGACGGTGGCGGCATGACCGGCGTCCACGAACCGCAGCCAGTTGGCCTGGACGAGCTCGGATGCGTCCTCTTCCCTGCCTGCGGCGAGCCAGTGGGTGATCGCCTCCCGAACGAGACCGTGGACGGAGAACCACTCGGCGGCCCGGGCGTGGAGCTCCTCGATGCGCTGGGGGTGCGACAGCTCCAGCTCGCTTCGGGCGACGGCGGCGAAGAGCTGGTGGAAACGGAACCACGTGCGATCCCCGTCGAGCGGCACCAGGAACAGGTTGGCGCGTTCGAGGTCGTTGAGGATCGTCGCACTGTCGCTCCGTCCCAGCAGGTGGTCGCACAGACCGGCCGAGAACCGGTCCAGCACCGAGACGTCGAGGATGAAGTCCCGCAGCCCTTCCGGGTGCCGGCTGAGGACCTCCTCGGTCAGGTAGTCCCCGATGAATCGGTTGCTCCCGCTGAAGCGGTGCACGAAGTCGTCAGGGTCCGGTCGGTCGGCGAGGGAGAGCGCGGCGAGGTAGAGGGCCGCAGGCCAGCCCTCGGTCCGTTCGACCAGCTCGGCGAGGGTGTCGTCCGAGAGGGCGACGCCCGCGCGAGTGACCAGCTCGTGAGCCTCCTCTGTCGTGAAGGCCAGGTCCTCGGCCCGCAGCTCGGCCAGGTCGTGGGACACGCGCAGCCGGCCCAGACGGAGGCCGGGGTCAGATCGGGTGACGATCACCAGGTGCGCCTTGTCCGGCAGGCTCTGCACGAGGAGCTCGACCTCCTCGTGGCGCGCGGTCAGCTGGACGAAGTGGAAGTCGTCGAGGACGAGCACCAGGTCGTCCGGCATGGCCGTCAGCGCTGCCATGATCGTCGCCAGCAGGGTCGGTGGCGCCTGCAGACGTCTGCCGAACGCCCGCGAGGGTTCGACGAGGGGCAGCACGCATCCCGCACGTTCGAGGGCCGCGGCCACGTGGCTCCAGAGCCGCACCGGGTCGTTGTCGCCGGCGTCGAGGGAGACCCACGCTGCGTCGGGACACTTCTCGCCCTGCAGCGCTTGCGCCACCACGGTGGTCTTGCCGTAACCGGCCGGAGCAGCCACGAGGGTGACAGGACGGTGGACTGCCTTGGCCATGGCCTCCATCAGGCGCGGCCGGTCGACCCAGCTCGCGCGACGGGACGGCGGGTGGAGCTTCACGTCCGACAGGTGGTCCATCGACGGGACCAGGACGACACCACGGACAGGCGGCTCAGACCCGAACGCGCTCATCGGTCAGCCTCCCATCCCGCCTGCCCGTCTCCCCCGAGCTGCGCTTGACCTGGTCTTGACGATAGGGCCATCGGCGGCGCGGCGTCTGGACCCGGGCCGTCCCGGGACCGTCCCGGGACCCCCAAGGGCCGGAGCGGTCCCAGCTCGGGCCGTGGCTAGACGTCCGGCTCGCGGCGCACGTCGACGAGCGCGAAGCCCTGGCGACTGAGCGCCGCCAGCAGCCCGTGGAGCTCGGCGTCGTCGCCGAGCACGACGTGGATCGTGAACCCGCCGGGGTCGATCGAGACGGTCGCACCCTCGAAGTCGTCCAGCAGCTCGGAGGGCACGTCGCCCACGGCGCGGATCTCGTAGGCCGATCTCGACATGAAGTCCTCGATTCGTCGACGGGGGGTTGCCGGGGGGCTTCTACGGTGCGCCCCCGGGGTGCGGGATTGCGTCACCCTTGGCGGGTGACGCCCGCACGCGGTGCACCCGTCCCACCGGTGTGAGCGCCTCGATCAGGGGTTGCTGCTCGGCGCGGACGGCCGGATCACCAGCTCCAGCAGGGTCCCGGTCACGGCGACCACCACGGCACCCAGCAGGGCGCTGCCCGGGCCCGCGACGTCCAGGTTCGGGCTCAGGCCCGCCGTGACGGCGAAGAGGGCGCCGTTGACGAGGAGCGCGGAGGCGCCCATCCGGAGCCACGACTGGGAGCCGGCCAGCCACTGCAGCACCGGCCCGACCATCGCGTTGACCAGTCCGAAGAGCACGGACACGGCGAGGTAGGTCCCGAGCCCGCCGTTGACCGCGATGCCCGGGACGACTGCCGTGGCGACCCACACCGCGGCGGCCATGATCGACCAGTTCACGAGCAGGTGGACGATGGCCAGCAGGTCGCCGCTCGTGAGGCCGCCGTCCGCGACCCTGTCCGCGTGGTGCTCCGCCTCCGCGGGTTCGCCGGCCGCCGGGTCGGTGAGTCCGAACCGGTTCTTCAGCTGGACGAGCCACCGGGCGTCGGACGAGTCGAACTGGGCCCCCATGACGGCGCACGCGATGACGATGCCTGCTGCCGCGAGCAGCCAGCCGAGCAGCGTGATCGTGACCCCGAACAGGCCGAAGTCGGCGGTCGCACGGTCCATCATCCCCGGCATGTAGATGGGCGTGCCGATGGCGAGGACCGTCATGGCCACAGCGGAGGCGCCCCCGGTGGCGAGCAGGCGACGCCAGTGCACCTGCCGCTCGAGCAGGAGGTAGGGGATGCACGTCCACAGCACGAGGCCGACACCGGCCTGGAGCGGGATCGTCCACAGCCACTCGAGCGGGAACCGGCTGGCCAGCTCACGGACCAGGTAGGACAGGCCGGCCATCACGGTGAAGGCGACCAGCCCGAGTCCGGCGTACATCGTGCTGCGCATGCCGGCCTTGGTCCGTCCCCACGCGGCGCGGTACATCGACTGGAGTCGGCGACTGAACGCCATCGCGGAGTAGATCAGCAGCAGCGCGCTGAACACCGACACGGTGCTGGACGCCCCGGCGGGGGTGAGGAACAGCTGCTCCACGGCGTCGGCCGAGTCGCCCGAGAGGTTGAACCTCCGGATGATGGACCGACTGATCACGTCCTCCTGCCCGGCCGGAGCCGCACTGGCCACGACTATGAAGAGCGGGATCAGCGCGGTCAGGGCCTGGGACGAGAGCACGATGCAGCGGTCGAACCCCTCCATGAGGGCGAAACGCCGCACGGACTGGCCGAGGAACGACGCAGCGACCCGGCGCGACAGGGCGCTGACCTCGTCCGTGCGCTCCTCCGGCAGCAGGCGCATCAGCTCACCCCAGGAGGACAGCGACCTTCCGTGCCGGCACGAGCGATCACCTGCCCGCCCTCGTCGCCTCCTCGACCCGCGTCTGCACGGGTCCTGACAACGCCATGCTCGGTCGCGTCGAACACCGCTGTCGTCATCCGGGGTGGGTGAGGCGAACGGGCGGGTGGCGAACCAAGGTGCCGGGGTACGGACGCTGGCGCGCACCCCGGCAGCGGCTCACACGTGGAGGGTGATACGCCCGAGCCCGTCGCGCCCGAGACTCGACCGGAGGCCGTGCGGACGGTGTGCCACACCGCGCATCGGTCGTTCAGACGGGCTCGATGGCGAGGTGGGTGCAGATGATCGGACACCACCGGAGCGGGCGAGCGCGGTGATGGCTGACGTCATGGTGGTCCTGGGAGCCGGCCTCGTGGTCCTCGACTACGTGATCAAGTTCCTGGCCCTCGGGGTGCTGCCGAGCAACAAGAAACCCTCGTCGGCCATGGCGTGGCTGATCCTGATCCTGATCGTGCCGTTGGCCGGCTTCCTCGTCTTCCTGGTCCTGGGTCGCACCAGCCTGGGACGGGGCAGGCTGGCGCGACAGCGCGAGGCCGACGCGGCCATCCGTGCCGCCACGGAGGTCCTGCCCTCGACGACGCTCTCCGAGCCGGCGTACCTCCCGTCGATGGCGACCCTCAACTACAACCTCGGCGCGCTGCCCCTCCAGGGAGGGAACAAGATCGACCTGATCCCCGGCTACCACGACTCCATCGCGGCGATGACCGCCGAGGTCGCCGCGGCCCGGTCGACGGTCGAGGTCGAGTTCTACATCACGGCCTGGGACGAGGTGACCGGCCCCTTCTTCGAGGCGCTGGTCCAGGCGACCGCCCGCGGCGTCCAGGTGCGACTGCTCGTCGACCACCTGGGGTCACGGGGCATCCCGGGCTACGACGACTTCGCGAAGCGCCTGGACGCCACGGACATCGAGTGGCGGCCGATGCTCCCGCTGCGTCTGCTCAAGGGCGAGTTCCGGCGCCCCGACCTGCGCAACCACCGCAAGATCCTGGTGGTCGACGGCAAGGTGGCCTTCATGGGGTCTCAGAACCTCATCGAGCCGGGCTACAACAAGCCGAAGAACCATGCCGCGGGACGCGAGTGGGTCGAGCTCGTCGCCCGCATCGACGGGCCCACGGTCAGTGCCCTGCGCGCCGTGTTCGCCAAGGACTGGTTCACCGAGACACACGAGCGCCTGGCCGAGCAGGTCTCCGCCGCGAAGCCGCAGAGCCACCCGGGCGGGGTGACGGCGCAGGTGCTGCCCAGCGGTCCGGGCTACGTCACGGAGAACAACCTGCGGCTCTTCACTGCCCTGATCTACTCCGCGCAGTCCCGCATCTCGTTGACCAGTCCCTACTTCGTCCCGGACGAGCCGCTGCTGTACGCCGTGACGACGGCGGCTCGACGAGGCGTGGAGGTGGAGCTCTTCGTGAGCGAGGAGGGCGACCAGTTCATGGTCTACCACGCCCAGTGCTCCTACTACCAGGCGCTGCTCGAGGCGGGCGTGCGTATCCATCTCTACCCCGCCCCGGCCGTGCTCCACTCCAAGCACTTCTCCATCGACGACGACGTCGCCGTCATCGGCTCCAGCAACATGGACTTGCGCTCCTTCGCGCTCAACCACGAGGTGTCGATGATGCTCACCGGCGCGGACATCGTCGCGCGGTTCCGCAAGGTCGAGGACGACTACCGCGCGCTGTCGCGCGAGCTGACCCTCGAGGAGTGGCAGCAGCGCTCGGCCTGGCAGCGGTACCTCGACAACACGATGCGGCTGACCGCCGCGCTGCAGTGAGAGGAGTGGACGATGGCGCGAACGACGCACGAGCTGTGGCTCGAGGACCGGCAAGGAGTGATCGACCGGGGCCGGGACCGGGCGTGGTGGCGGTGCCTGCACTGGTGCAGCTCCGTCGGCCTCCTGCTGGCGGTCGTGCAGTGGGGATGGGTCGTCCCGAGCGCAGTCGTGCTCGCCGGCGTGGCGATCGCCGTGCTGCTCTTCATCGCGTGCCTGGGCAAGGTCGACCTCGCGCGGGTGCGGGTGGTGGTGGACGTGTCCACGTTGACGGCCCTCGCGACCGTCGGCGCGGCGGGTCTCGTCGCCGTCTCGGCCCCTGCCGGGCTGCTCATCGTGCTGGCGCTGACGCTCACGTCCCCCGCCGTACGTCGGTCGCTGCGGGACGCGCGGACGGCGATGCGCCTGTCCCTCGTCCTGGCACGTGCCGCACGCAAGCGCACGGGGGAGGCGCCCTGGTGACGCCGGGTCCTGGGTTCCTGCCGTGACCATCACCGTCACCTGGCTCGGGCACGCCACCGTGGTGGTCGACATGGACGGTGTCCGGATCGTGTCTGACCCCCTGCTGCGGCGGCACAACGGCATCCTGCGGCGCCGTGGCGGAGCCACCCCGGAGGGCGAGGCCTGGTCCGGCGCGGACGCCGTCCTGCTCTCCCACCTCCACCACGACCACGCCGAGGTCGCGTCCTTGAAGATGCTCGACGGGGTGCCGGTGCTCACGGCACCGGAGAACGCCGTCTGGGTGGTGAAGAAGGGCCTGGCCGGGCGTGGGCTCGGCGAGGGGGAGTGGGCGCCCGTCGGCGACGCCGGCGACGTGGCGGTACGGCTGGTCCCCGCCGTGCACCACTCCCGACCGATGCCGCACCGACCCAACGCGGCGAACGGGCACCTCGTCCGAGGTCCCTCGGGAGTCGTCTGGCTCGCGGGTGACACCGACCTCTACCCGGAGATGGCGAGCCATCCGGAGCTGGCCGGGTCCCCGGTCGACGTGGCCGTCGTCCCGGTCGGGGGGTGGGGTCCGCGCCTCTCCCCGGGGCACATGGGGCCGAAGCAGGCGGCAACGGCCTGCCGGCTCGTGGCTGCCCGCTCCGCGCTGCCGGTGCACTGGCAGACCCTGCACGTCCCGGTCGGCGGGCGGTTCCCGCGCGGCTGGATGGACCTCGCGGGTCCGCGGTTCGTGGAGGCGCTGGCCCACGACGCGCCGTCCTGCCGGCCGCTCGTGCTGGACATCGGGTCGTCGGCCACCCTGCCCTGAGGGGACCCGCCCCCGGGGTCATCCGCTGCGGGTGAAGCGGCGCGGTGCGCGCGCTCCCTAGGCTCCGAGAGGACGACCGGCCGGGTGACCGCACCGGGTCGCGTCCCCACGAGCCGCAGGAGGAGAGCATGTCCAACGACCTCGACCAGGAGACCGGTGACGACCTCGACCTGATGGGTCCGATCGACTACATCGTGGTCGAGTTCCCGGGCAGCAGGATGACGGGGGAGGGCTTCCCGATCCTGCTCGACCTCGTCGAGCGCGGGCTCATCCGCATCCTGGACCTCGCCTTCGTCACCAAGGACCCGGACGGGTCCATCCACGCGATCGACATCAGCGACGTCGACGGCGACGGGGAGCTTGACCTGACGGTCTTCGAGGGCGCCTCGTCGGGACTGCTCGACGAAGAGGACCTGGACGAGGCGGGCACCGCGCTCGAAGCGGGCAGCTCCGCGGGCATCCTCGTCTACGAGAACGTCTGGGCCGCGCCCTTCGCTCGCGCGGTGCGCCAGGGGGGCGGTCAGCTGGTCGCCAGCGGGCGCATCCCCGTCCAGGCCATGCTGGCCGCTGTCGATGCGGCCGACGCCGCCGCCTCCTCGGTCTGACCTCGAGAGAACAGGAACACGTCATGCCAGGTCTCATCCGCGGTGTCGCACGCACCGCCGCCATCGCCGGCACCGCCACGGCTGTGTCCAACCGGGTCTCGCGCCGACAGGCGGGCAGGTGGGCAGCCCAGGAGCAGCAGCAGTACGCCCAGGAGCCGCCGCCGCAGCAGTACGCGCCGCCGCCGCCGCCCCCTGCCCAGACCGGCATGGACGACAAGCTGGCGCAGCTCAAGGAGCTCGGTGAGCTGAAGACGGCCGGTGTGCTGAGCGACCTCGAGTTCGAGCAGCAGAAGGCCCGCATCCTCGCGGGTTGAGGCCCCGTCCGCCGCGTGACGTGCCGGCCCGATGGGTACTGGACCCAGCACCCCCCTGCGTAACGGCGCGAGCCTCCGCACGTTGGAGGTGCACGCGGGGCTGGCCCGCGACTCCTGAACGAGGTGGCGACGATGAGCGGCGGGTTGTGGGACTACAGGGACTCCGTCTGGGACTACCGCGAGTCAACGTGGACCCTCGACCGCGACCTCGTCGGCTACGAGGTCGAGGCCCCCGACGGCCGTCTCGGAGTCGTCGTCCGCGCCTCCAGCTCGTCTGCCGCGGCCTACCTGGTCGTCGACGCCGCCCCTGGGATCGCCGGCCTGCGTCTCGTGCCTGCCGGCGCGGTCACGTCGATGAATCACGACGGTCGCACCGTCCGGATCGCTCTCACCGGGGTCCAGCTCGCTGACGCCCCGGCCTACGAGGTCGACAGCCTGGACGACTCCGTGCGCGCCGAGCACGACCACTTCTTCGGCAACCTGGACCCCCGCTGACCGTCCCCGGCCCTCTGGCTCGGAGAACAGTCGCAGTGTCCGGAGCCCTAGTCGCGCTCGTCGTCGAAGTGGACGGTGACGGCGTAGATGACGAGGACGTCGAGGAGGATCTGGAGCCCGTACCAGACGGGGGCAGCCGAGAGGAACGCCAGGTTCGTCACGGCGCTGACGGACGCGATCACGATGGTCGCGATCCGGCTCCAGGGCCTGCGGTAGAACAGGGCGACCCCGGTGAGGAACGCCGCCGTGCCGATCGCCATGTGGGCGATGCCCCATCCGGCGTAGCTCCGGAACAGGAGCAGCTCCGACGCGTCGACGTCGTACACCCGGTTCTCCAGGAGGGCGATGAACCCGCCCAGGACGTGGAAGCCGCCCAGCAGCAGCAGCATGATGGACGCGAAGCCCAGCATGCCGGTCCACAGGGGCGAGGCTGGTGCATCGTCCGCCTCCTGGCGGTGCGACCGGGTGGCGTCACTCGTCATGGTGCTCCTCCTCGTCCCGATGCTGACGGGCACAGGCTCGCACCACTTCGGTGCGGGGGACTCACCCGGCACGGGTGACGCTCGGACGCCGGGGTCAGGTCCCCGCCGTGCCACCGTCGCGCCGGAGCTCGTCCATCGCCTCGACGATGGCCGCCGGTGCGTCCGCCGACAGCTCGGCGTGCAGCAGCACGACGTCCCCTCTCTTGAGCTCCCGCTCCATCGCGGGTCGCACCTCGTCGAGGTCCCCGTCGCTCGACAGCACGAGGAGGGCGGACGAGCCCGGGGTCAGCTGTGCGCCCAGCTCCTTGACGAACTGCTCGTCGATCCCTGACTTGCGCAGTCGCGCCGAGACGGACGCGACGCCGGCTCCGAGCGCGGCCCCGGCCACCGGCGCCAGCACGAGCATGCCCACCAGACCGCCCAGCACCGATCCCTTGCCGGCGCTCGCGGCCGTCGGGTGCTTCAGGTGCCCGATCACCGGCTCCCGTGCCTGCGGCATCCACGCGATCGTGATCGCGTCGTGGACGGTGAGGACCTTGCGCTCCTCGAGCCGCTTCAGGCGCACGGCCGCGGCCTCGGCCCCGAAGGGGGTGTCGTAGCGCCAGACCGTCAGGGCCGTCATCGTGCTCGCCTCACGAGGTCGCTGTGGCCGAGCTCGGCGACGGGGCGGGGGACGGCGAGAAGGGGTGCATCTGCTCCTGCCCGCCCCGGATGACGAGGCAGCTCGACTCCGGCACCTCGCGCCAGGCGCCCTTCAGGCTCCCCAGCGGCTCGGACACCACGAGGCGTGCGTCGTCGGACACGCGCTGGAGGGTGGGGTTGTCGGGGTGCTGGAGCCGGAGGGTGCTGACGTCGGTGTTGTGGAACAGCGACCGGGACTTGCCCTCGCTGGAGTAGCGGAACGCCCAGGTGGTCTCGCCGTCGGTGGTGGCGACCGTCATCTGGATCGGGTGCTCGACGCCGTGCCGACGTCCCGTCTCCTCGATGAAGCCGACCGCCCGGGCCACCGCGGCGGGCGGGTCCTGCTCGAGCCCGTAGGTGAGGGCGAGGAAGAAGAAGAGCTCCGAGTCCGTCGACCCCTCGATGTGGGGGAACAGCGCGGGCTCCACCTCCAGCGTCAGGTCGCGCTTGACCAAGGTGAAGTCCGCGATCGCCCCGTTGTGCATCCAGAGCCAGCGACCGTGCCGGAAGGGGTGGCAGTTGGTCTGCTGCACGGGCGAGCCGGTCGTCGCCCGGATGTGCGCGAACACCCGACCCGCGGACGCGTGGCCCGAGATCTCGCGCAGGTTGCGATCGCTCCACGCGGGCTCGGTGCTGTGGTAGATGCCCGGCTCCTCCTGGGCGCCGTACCAGCCGACCCCGAAGCCGTCGCCGTTCACGGCCTCGACCCCGAGCCGCGAGTGCCTGCTCTGCACCACGAGCGAGTTCTCCTGGGCGAAGAGCAGGTCTGCGAGGAGCACTGGCGAACCCGAGTAGGCGAGCCATCGACACATGGCGGTCTTTCCTTTCTGGTTCACAGGTCTGCCGTTCCATTCCACGCGCGGGACGGCGTCGGCGGCTCACCCGTGCGAGGTGAGGTCGGACCCGGGGCCGGGCCGTAGCGTCTGGCCGGACGACCGTCGTGCGAGTGAGGCGAGAGATGGCATCCCTGGAATCGCCGGCGTCGCTCGACCTGGCCCGGGCCCTGGCCGCGCACCGACCCGGTTCGAGGGTGGCCCACACAGTCGTGGTCCTCCCGTCCTACAGCGTCGAGCACAAGCTGCTGGCGCACTTCGGGCCGCGCATCCCGGCGCTGGAGCACCGACAGCTGCTCTCGATGCTGGTGCTCGCCCGACTCCCGCAGGCCGAGATGATCTTCGTGACGGCCGATCGCCCCACCCCGCGGGCCATCGCGTACTACCTCTCGTTCGTCGATCCGGAGCTCCGTGACGGAGTACGCGCGCGGTTCCACGTGGTGGAGGTCCCTGACGACACCCCGCGCTCGGTCACCGCCAAGCTCCTGGACCGACCGGACCTCCTCGCCACCATCCGGTCGATGACCCGCGGCCGCCTGGCGTTCATCGAGCCGTGGAACGTGACCCACCTGGAGACGGAGGTCGCGCTGCGGCTCGGGCTGCCGCTCAACGGCACGCCGGCGAGCCTGTGGCCGCTGGGGTTCAAGAGCAACGGCCGCCGGATCATGCGCGAGGCCGGCGTGCCGCTCGCTCCGGGTCGCGAGGACGTCCGCAGCGTCGACGACGTCGTCGCCGCCGTCGACTCCGTCCGGCAGGAGCGCCCCGACGCCCTCGGGGCGGTGGTCAAGCTGGACGACAGTGCGACGGGACTCGGCAACCGCGTGTTCCGGTTCGCGGACGTCCCCGGCCCGACACTGCTCCGTGCGGCCGTCGAGTCCCTGGGACCGGAGTACCTCTCCGACCTCGCCTCCGGAGCCGTCGTCGAGGAGCTCCTGACGGGGGAGGAGCTCGCCAGCCCGAGCGTGCAGGGCGACATCACGCCGGGAGGTGGCGTGGACGTCATCTCGACGCACGAACAGCTCCACGACGGCACGCACCGACAGGCCTACGCGGGGTGCCGGTTCCCCGCGACGCGTGACTACCGCAGCGACCTCGCGGCGTACGGCGCCTCCGTCGGCCGGCTGCTGGCGGACCGGGGCGCCATGGGCCGGTTCGGCGTCGACTTCGCCGCGACCCGTACGTCGTCCTCGCGGTGGCGCCTCCACGGTCTCGAGATCAACCTGCGCAAGAGTGGCACCACGCACCCGCTCTCGCTGCTCCACAACCTGACGTCCGGCCGCTACGACGGCGTCGCCGGCACCTGGACCCTCGAGGACGGATCCCGACGCTGCTACTCCGCGACGGACAACCTCGCCGACCCGGCCTGGCGCGGGCGCTCGGAGAGCGAGGTCATCGAGGCCGTCGATCGTGCGGGTCTGACCTTCGACCGGCGCCGAGGCGTCGGTGCCGTCCTCCACATGCTCAACGGCCTGGCGTCCGGCGGCGTGGTGGGACTGACGACGATCGGCCGCTCGGTCGACCACGCGCAGCGGCTCCACGACACAGCGGTCGCGGCGATCAGGGCAGGACCAGGACCACCGGGTCCGGCCGGCGCCACGAGAAGCGCGTTGCCCCGCAGCATGCATGACGAGAGGATCGACGCGTGAGTCAGGATCGAACCGTGAGTGACGGTCACCGCCGCAGGGCCGCGGACTCCTTGGCACGCCGCGACCCCGGCTCCATCCTCTACGGCGCCGTGATCACGGCCGCTTCCCTGGCCGCCGTGAGCGCGAACCTCTCGCACGTCCAGCGGGTCGCGCTCAGCGTCGTTGCCGTCGTCTTCGTGTACTGGCTGGCCCACGTGTACACCGAGACCCAGGAGATGCTCTTCGAGGGTGACCGCCGACCGCTCTACCGCCGCACCCCGCACGCAGCGGCCAAGGAGGTGTTCATCCTCGTCGGTGCCGTGCCCGCCGTCGTCGTCTACCTCGCGCTCGACCTGCTGGGCCTCTCCGCCAGCGGCGCCGCCTACTGGGCGCTGTGGTTCTCCGTGGCGTTCCTCGCCCTGATCGGCTACCTCGGCGCCCACCGGGCGGACATCCGGGGCTGGCGGCTCGTGCTCGAGTCGGCCGGGGCGGCCTCGCTGGGCCTCCTCGCCGTGCTGGGCAAGCTGTTCCTGCACTGAGCACCGGTGCAGCGACGGGAGGAGCCCGTCATCCGACGATCTGCAGCGCGCGATCCGTGTTGTTGAGGCGCCGCCCAGCGGTGTCGGTGACCGTGACGATGTCCTCGATGCGCACCCCGAACCGGCCGGCGAGGTAGATGCCGGGCTCCACCGAGAAGCACATGCCCGGGACCAGCGGCTGCTCCTCGCCCTCGATCATGTACGGCGGCTCGTGCGTCGTGGTGCCGATGCCGTGGCCGGTGCGGTGGATGAACTGCTCGCCGTACCCCGCGTCCGTGATCACCGCGCGAGCCGCCCGGTCGACCTCCTGGCACGCGACGCCGGGCCGGACGGCGTCGACGCCGGCCTGCTGGGCGAGCCGCACGACCTCGTGCACCTCGCGGATGTCGTCGGACGGCTCGCCGACGCAGACGGTGCGGCTGGTGTCCGACCCGTAGCCGAACATCAGGCCACCGAAGTCGAGCACCACGCAGTCGCCGACCTCGATCGTCCGGTCGCCGGCCTCGTGGTGCGGGTTGGCGCCGTTGGGTCCCGACCCGACGACCGTGAAGTCGACCTGCTCGTGACCGTGCTCGCGCAGCAGCTCGGCGAGGTCGGCGGCCACGTCGGTCTCCTTCCGCCCCGAGAACCGCACGCCCAGGATCTGCTCGTACGTCGCGTCTGCGGCTGCGCCCGCCGCCTCGAGCCGTCCGAGCTCGTTGGCGTCCTTGACGGCGCGGAGCATCGGCAGCCGCGTCGTCATCGAGTCGTACGTCGTGTGCGGCAGCCCTGTCTGGAGAGCCAGCAGGTGCATGGCCCACGCGCCGTCGGAGATCGCGTAGCGACCGTCGGGACGCAGCAGCGTGCTCGCCGCGGTGTACGGGTCGGCGCCGTCGAGCCAGTCGACGACGGTGGTGGCGGCGGTGCCGTCGGCGCGCTCGGCGTCCGGCCGCTCCAGGGTCGGCACGAGCAGGGTCGGCTCGCGGTCGGTGGTGAGGACGAGCAGCGTCAACCGTTCGGTGATCGCGGTCGGTTGGTAGCCGGTCAGCCACACCAGGTCCGGGCCGGGCGTCACCAGCAGACCGTCGACGCCGGCGGCCCCACCGTCGGCCACGACCCGTGCCATCCGCGCGGCGTAGTCGTCCCGCGTGAAGGGCACCGCGCTCATGACCCGCTCCCCGAGGCCGTGGTCGGGATGGTGTGCAGGTGCGCCGCTGCCGCGGCGGCGGCGTCCCGAGCGGTGCCCTCGGTGGCCTTGTGCCGGCGGATCGCGACCAGGGCGAGGAGGATGCCGAGCGCACTGATCACCGTCATCAGCCAGGAGGCTGCGGCCAGGCCGGAGGCCAGGGCGTCGCCCGCGCTGGCGCCGTCGTCGAGCTGGTTGGTCTGGACGGTGGCGTAGATCGTGGCGCACAGGGCGGTCGCGACCGCCGCGCCGACGTACCGCGCCATGTTGGAGACCCCCGAGGCCCCGCCGACCTGCTCCTGCGGCACCGACGCGGTCGCTGCGGACGACGCGGGCCCGTTGGAGAGACCCATGCCGACGGCGATCGCCAGCACGGGGAGCAGGAAGGCGGCGTACGCCCACGTCGAGTCGGTGAAGCCGATCCACGCGAAGCCGACCGCCATCAGGATGAAGCCGACGCCGATCACCTGACGGCCGCCCAGCTTGTTGGCCAGCCTGGGCACGAGTGGGGCGACCACCACGAGGCCGACGGTCGCCGGCAGGGTCGCGATGCCGGCCTCGAGCGGGCTGAAGCCGAGCGCCGCGGGGTTCTGGAAGTAGAGGCTCAACAGGTACATCAGCCCGTTGATCGTGCCGGCGCCGATGAGGATCGCCAGGGTCGAGCCGACCAGGATCCGGTTGCGCAGCAGCGCGAGGTCGAGCAGCGGCACCGCGACGCGCTGCTCGGTCCGGATGAAGAGGAAGCCGGCGACGACCGAGGCGGCGAAGCAGCCGAGCGTCGCGGCGGAGATCCAGCCCCAGTCGCCGCTCTTGGTGAAGCCGTAGATCAGCGGTGCGAGCGTGAGCGCGATCAGCACGGTGCCGAGGTAGTCGATCGAGCGTGGCCGCGCCTCGTCGCGGGACTCCTGGACCGTCGCGAAGGTCAGCGCCATGCAGGCGACGGCGACACCGGCGTCGATCCAGAAGAGGCCCTGCCAACCGGTGACGTCCACGAGGACGCCGCCGAGCAGGGGACCTGCGGCCGCGCCGACCGCGGCGGCGGCGCCCCACAGGGACACGAACTTCAACCGTTGGTCCCCTGACGTCGCGACCGTCAGGAGGCTCAGGCCGCAGGCCAGGATCGTGGCTCCGGCCGCACCCTGGATCACCCGCCCTGCGATCACCATCCCGCCGGACTCGGCCAGCGCGATCAGCACGCACGAGACCACGAAGAGCGCCAGGCCGAGCTGGAAGACCTTCTTGCGCCCGAGCACGTCACCCAGCGAGCCGGACGTGATGATCACTGCGGCACCGACGAGCGAGTAGCCGGTCACGGCCCACTGCAGCGTGTCGACACCCATGCCGGTGTCCTCGCTGATCGCAGGCAGCAGGATGCTCACCGCCGAGGTGTTCGCGTTCACCACCAGGGTGGAGATGCAGGTGGCTGCGAGCACCCCGCCAGCCGTGGTCCTGCTGGTCCTGCTTGTGGCCACGTCACTCATCGAGATCCCTCCGGTCACGGACCAGGCCCACGCCGTTCCGCGGCCGACGGTACGGGCGGCTCCGACCCACTGCCCTCACCCGCGGTGGGCGATTGCCGGACCAGTCACCGTTGCCGTTCAGACGACGGGGTGGTCCCGATCCCCGATGTCGGCCTGGCCCCCGCGACGAGCGATGCCGCGTCGCGCCGCCGAGGTGAGCAGCCTGATCCCCAACCCGAGCACCACGAGGTTGAGGAGCATCTGCGCGGTCACCAACAACATCATGCTCTCGCTGGACGCGACGATGTCCCCGAATCCGACCGTCGCGAAGACCGTGACCGTGAAGTACAGCGCCGTGACGTGGTCGAGGGTGCGGGAGAAGCCCGCCGGGTCGTTCTCCGAGTTCGCCAGGTAGATCCGCGCGAAGATCAGCAGGTACACCGGGACCAGCACTGCGAGGGCCTCGATCGCGCGCAGGACGGGATGCCGGGACCGGATGATCGCCGGGACCTGCGCGCCGACGATGGCGACGAAGACGCACAGCTGCAGGACCAGCCACCAGATCTCGAATCCGTCGGCCTGCCTCGTCGGGATCAGGAAGTACGTCGCGAACAGCAGCGACACCGTCACCACCACCCGGCTCAGCACGATCAGTCCCTGCGCCCAGACCTGTCGTCGGGAAGCCACGACCCCGGGCTGGCTCATGCGGCGCACCTCCCTGTCCGCGACGAGGATCCGGCATGCCTCGCCGCACTCGCCTCCCCCCGGGTGGGTGATCGGGGGGTCAGGGGCCGTCGGGAGCCCAGCGGACGACGAGCAGGGCGACGTCGTCCTCCTGCTCCTCGCGCGCCATCCCGCTCAGCAGCCGGTCACAGAGGTGGTCGAGGTCGGACGTCTCGGGAGCCACCTCGGCGAGCAGGCGCTCCAGCGCCTCGATGCCGTCCTCGATGTCGCGGTCACGGCGCTCGACGAGCCCGTCGGTGTAGAGCACGAGGGTGGCGCCGGCCTCCAGCGCCACCGCACCCTCGTGGCGGGCGGCTGCGGGGTCGAAGCCGAGCAGCAGGTCGTTGGCGTCTGCGTCCGCGAGCCGGGTCACGATCCCGTCGTGGTCGACGAGCAGCGCCGGCGGGTGCCCGGCGTGGGACCAGCGCAGCAGGACCTGGGCCGAGCCGTCGCCTCCCGGGCCGACCTCCTCGAAGCGGGCCACGACCGCGGTGGCGGTGGTCTCGAGCTGCAGCGACTGCATGACCGTGTCGAGGCCGGACAGGATCGCGGCGGGCGCGTCGCCGCTGTGCACGGCGATGCCGCGCAGCAGGCCGCGCACCTGCCCCATCGCGGCGGCCGCCTCCACGTCGTGGCCGACGACGTCGCCGACGACGACCACGATGTCGGGTGTCCGGGTCGCGGCGTCGCCCTGCAGGAAGGCGTCGTACCAGTCGCCGCCGATGCGGGCGGCCTCGCCGGCGGGTGTGTAACGGGTCGCGACCTGCAGTCCCCGGCGCTGCGGCGGCGCGGTGAGCATGCTGCGCTGCAGGGCCTCGGAGACGTCGCGCTGCGACTCGTAGAGGCGGGCGTTGTCGAGCGCCAGCGCCGCGCGGGCGCCGATGTCCTCGAGGAGGGCGACGTCGTCGGTGGTGAACGGGGTGCGGTGGATGTCGCGGAAGGCGCTGACCACGCCGACCGTCCGGCCGCGGGCCCGCAGCGGGACGACCGCGGCCGAGAACGGCGCCAGGCGGCGCAGCAGGTCGCGGGCCGTGCCGGGCTCGAGCACCGCCGCCACGGCCTCGGACGCAGAGGACTCCATCAGCACCGGCGTCATCTCCCGGATCGCCTGGGCGAGGTAGGAGCTGTCGGTCATCGCGCGCAGCCGTCGGGCGGCGTAGTCGCGCAGGACGTCCTCCATGGCGGGGTCGCGGTGCGACCAGCCGACGTCGCGCAGCCCGCGTCGCCAGTCGGTGGCGTGCGGGTCCTCGACGAGGGTCACCAGGCACCAGTCGGCGAGCTCGGGCACCAGACGGGTGGCCAGCCGGCTGACGCCCTCGGTGGGGTCGAGCGTCGCGGTGAGGGCTTCTGACACCGACGCCAGCAGCGCGAGGCGGTGCGCGGAGCGGTCCAGCGCCTCCTGGGCGTCGCGCCGGGCCGTGATGTCGACGAAGTAGACGGCGAGGCCCTCGGGGGAGGGCCAGGCACGCACCTCGTACCAGGCGTCCAGCGGTGGCGGGTACCAGGCCTCGAAGGTCACCGGCTCGCCCGACGCGACGGCGCCGCGGTAGTGCTCCTCGAAGGAGCTGCCCACGGCCGCGGGGAACGACTCCCAGATGCTGGCGCCGATCAGGTGGACGCGCGTCGCGCCCAGCAGCCGCTCGGCCTCGGAGTTGACGTAGGTGAAGCGCCACTCCCGGTCGAGCTGGAAGAACGCGGACGACATCGACTCGAGCACGCGGCCCACGCGGGCCTCGCCCTCGCGCACCTCGGTGGTGTCGTACGCCGCCCCGACCAGGCGTACGGGTGGGCCGTCGGGCTGGTCGGCGAAGGCGTGGCCGCGCGCCTCGATCCACCGCAGGGACCCGTCGGGCAGGACCACGCGGTACTCCGCGTCGTAGTCACCGCACGTCGCGATGGCGCGCTGCAGCGCGTCCGAGACGCGGCCGACGTCGTCGGGGTGCACGCAGCGGTTGAAGGCCTCGATGGTCCCGCCGAAGCTCTCCTCGTCGAGGCCGAACAGCTCGAGGAGCCGATCGTCCCAGCGGAGGTCGCCGGTGACGAGGTCCCAGACGAACGCACCGACGCCGGCGGCCTCGACGGCGAGCCGCCACGCGAGGCGGTCGCTCTCCGCGTCGAGGACGGTCCGCGAGGTCGGCGGCGGGAGGTCGTCGTCGGTCACAGGTCCTTCTCATGCCAGCTCAAGCAAGGTCGGCGGCCCACGTTCGTCGACGCGCGCGCTCAGGGTGCCACACGCGGGGCCGCGGCGGCACCGAACGACGCAACCTCAGGGCCGGCCTTGGACGACCCGCACGGCGGGCGGGAGCTCCTGGATGTCGGCGGCCGCTGCCGACACCGGGTCGGCGGGCAGCTGGGCGACCTGTTCGCGGCACCAGACGGACACCGCGCGGCTGCCGTCGAGCACCGCGGCGCGGAACGGCAGCCACGGCTCCCACCGGGCGTCGCCGACCTCGTCGGGGTCGGCGGAGACAGTCCCGGCGGCAGCCTCGGAGACAAGGCCGACGAACACCGGGCACATCTCGTTCTCCACCACGCCGTCCTGCTCTGCGCGGTAGCGGAAGCGGGGCAGCACGAGCCGCAGGTCGGTGACGGTGGTGCCGAGCTCCTGCTCGACGCGACGGCGTACGGCTTCCTCGAGCGGCTCGCCGGGAGCAGGGTGACCGCAGCAGCTGTTGGTCCACACGCCGGGGAAGGTGCGCTTGTGCAGCGCCCGCTGGGTCACCAGCACGTTGCCGGCGTCGTCGAAGAGGTAGCACGAGAAGGCCAGGTGCAGCGGGGTGTCGGAGTGGTGGACACCCGCCTTGTCGGCGGTGCCGACGGCCTGCCCGTCCTCGTCGAGCAGCACCACCAGCTCGGGCGTGACGGTGTCGGTCGTGCTGCTGGAGTCGGTTGTGGTCATGCGGGCCTCCCCACGGGTCGGGCGAGCTGGTTGACGGCGGTGTCGAAGAGCCACGGCAGTCGGGACGCTGCCGGGACGAGGCGCCTGCGGACGGCGGAGTGGGCGGTGGCCCGCAGGAGGGCGTGCGTGAGGAGCTCGTGGCGCAGCCCCAGCCGGCCGGCCAGCCGGTCGTAGCGGTCGGTGCGACCGTCGGCGATGCACGCGACTGCGACGCGCGCCTGCGCCAGGCCGAGGGCGATGCCCTCGCCGGTGAGGGCGTCGACGTAGCCCGCGGCGTCGCCGACGAGGAGGACCCGTCCGGCCGACCGCGAGCGTGCGCGCTGGCGCAACGGACCCGCGCCCATCACCCGCGTGCGCGGACCGGTGAGCCGCTGCTGGAGCAGCGGGAAGTCGTCGATGAGGTCCTCGAAGCGCGAGCCGGCCGCACCGAGGACGGCCACGCCGACGAGGTCGTCGTCGACCGGGGTCACGTAGGCCTCGGCGCGCGGCGACCAGTGCACCTCGACGTACGACGACCACGGTGCCTGCTGCACGTGGCAGCGCAGCCCGAAGCGGCGCCGACCGGCGACGGGCACGTCGAGCCCGACGAGGCGGCGTACCGGCGAGTGCAGGCCGTCGGCGGCGACGAGGTGCCGGGCCGGCTCACCGTCGACGAGCAGGTGGTCGCCGGCGTCGTCGACCCGTGCCACGGGGCGGGGGTCGATGGCGATGCCGGCCGCGGAGACCCGGTCGGCCAGCGCGTCGTGCAGCACGGTGCGGCGAACGCCGCGTCCGGGCCCGCGGGCGAACCTCGCCGTCGCCCCGGGACCGTCGGCGCTGCCGTCGAGGTAGCGGATCCCGGTCAGCTCGCGGCCGTGCGGGCGGACGTCGAGGGCGGCCAGCTCGGCGACGGCCCCGGGCATCAACCCCTCGCCGCACGCCTTGTCGATCGGGCCGGTGCGGGGCTCGCGCACGACGACGGAGAGCCCGGCGCGGTGGGCGTGCAGCGCCACGGCGAGGCCGACCGGACCGCCGCCGGCCACCACGAGGTCATGCACCGGCGGCCTCCGTCCGTGGCTCGGTGGGCGCGTCGGCACGCGGCAGGGTGGCGAGCGCGGCGTCCTCCACCCGGATGCGTACGACGAGCAGCGCGGCGTTGAGGACGGTGAAGACCAGCGCGGTGATCCAGGCGGCGTGCACGAGCGGCAGCGCGATCCCCTCGACCACGACGGCGACGTAGTTGGGGTGGCGGAGGAAACGGTAGGGACCCGACGTCACCGGCGCCATCCCCGGCACGACGATCACGCGGGTGTTCCAGCGCGGGCCGAGGGTGGCGATGCACCACCAGCGCAGGGCCTGGGACGCGATGACGAGCGCGAGCATCGACCACGCCAGCAGGGACGGCACCTGCGGCTGCCGGATCCACGCCTCCGCCAGCGCGCCGACCAGGAGTGCGGTGTGCAGCACGACCATGAACGGGAAGTGCCCGAGGCCGTGCTCGACGCCGCCGCGCTCGCGGCTCCACCGGGCGTTGCGGGTCGAGACGACGAGCTCGGCGACCCGCTCCAGGCCGACGAGCGCCACCAGGACGGTGAACGCGACGAGCCCGGTCACGCCGCGGCCCTCAGCAGCACGAGCTCGGAGCAGAAGCCCGGGCCCATCGCCATCAGCACGCCGTGGCTGCCGGGGGCGGGTGGGCGTTCGCGCAGGGTGTCCTCCAGGACGTGGAGCACCGACACCGACGACAGGTTGCCCACCCGGGCCAGCGACTCCCAGGTCAGCCGGACGGCGTCACGTGGCACCTCGAGCGCTTCCTCGAGCGCCTCGATCACCTTGGGGCCGCCGGGGTGGCACACCCACCAGCCGATGTCGGCGCGGGTGAGCCCGTGGTCGGTGAGGAAGGCGTCGACGTCGCCGCGCACGAAGCGGCCCACGAGGGTGGGCACCTCCGCGTCGAGCACGATGCGCAGGCCGTTGCCCGTGACGTCGAAGCCCATGGTGCGCTCGCTGTCGGGGTAGAGCCGGCTGCGTGAGTCGAGGACCTCGACCGGTCCCGGCCGACCGGCCCGGCCGGACTCCCCGACCGCGACGACGGCCGCCGCCCCGTCACCGAAGAGCCCGCTCGCCACGAGGTTCGGCACCGACGCGTCGTCGCGCTGCACGGTCAGCGAGCACAGCTCCACGGCGATCAGCACCGCGGTGTGGTCGGGGTGGCCCAGGAGGTAGTCGTGGACGCGGGCGATGCCGGCGGCCCCGGCCACGCAGCCGAGCCCGACGAGCGGCATCCGGCGTACGTCCTCCCGCAGCCCGACCTGGGCGGCGATGCGTGCGTCGAGCGAGGGCACGGCGAGGCCGGTCACCGTCGCGGTGACCACGAGGTCGACGTCGGACGGGGTGAGGTCGGCGGCCTTCAGCGCGTCGACGAGGGCGCGGGAGCCCAGCTCGACGGCGTGCTCGATGAAGAGGTCGTTGGCGTGCCCGAAGTCGCCGAGCCCGGCGTACTCGTCGAGTGGGAGGACCGTGTGCCGTCGCTCGACCCCGGCGTTGGCGTGGAAGCGGCGCAGCAGCGACCGGTCGAGGCTGCGCTCGGAGATGAACTGTCCGAAGGCCTCGGTGATCTCGGCCTGCGGGTGCGAGTGGGGCGGCAGTGCGCCTCGTACGGAGAGGATCCTCATGTCAGCCACCTCGGGGTGTGGGGGTCGAAGGCAGGTCGGGTGCGGGACGGGCTGGTCGACCTGGTCGGGCCATGCTGCGCAGCAGCCCGCCCGCCAGCCGGACGTCGATGCGGCCGTCGCCGAGGCCGAGCTCGACGAGCGCGTCGAAGGCGTGGCGGTCGCGGCCGGCAGCGTGGATCCCGGCGTCGACGATGCGTGGCGACTGCGCCAGCCGCGAGGCCGCCCAGGTGTGCCGCAGGTGGGAGCCCAGCAGGGCGCGTACGACGCGTCGGTGCACGGCGCCGGCTCCCGCGGGGTTGCCGGCACGCACCGCCCGTGCCGCAGTGCGACCGGCAGCGATGCCGGTGGCGACGGCGTAGTAGATCCCTTCGCCGGTCATCGGGTTGACCAGACCGGCGGCATCGCCGACGAGCAGGACCGGGCCGTCGGGCTGGTCCCACCGCCAGCTGCTCAGCGGGAGGTGGTGGCCGCGCCAGTCGTCGCCGGTGCTGGCGGCGCCGGGCACGAGCAGCTCGAGCTGGTCGAGGAGCAGGCGGCGGCTCGGCGCACCACCGTGACGCTCACCCGGCAGCAGCTCGCCGTAGCCGACGTTGGCCAGCCCGTCGCCGCGGTCGAAGGCCCAGGCGTAGGACGGCTGGCGGCGGTCGCCGTAGCGGATGACCTGCCGCCCGGCCATCTCGGGCGTCGTCGGCGCATAACCGCGGATCGCGATGGCGCGCGGCTCACGGCGCTTGCCCAGCAGCGCCGTCCGGACGAACGAGTGGGCACCGTCGGCGCCCACCACGACGTCGGCGGACACCTCGCCCGACACCACGGGGGTGTCGGTGCGCGTCAGCGAGGTGGCGCGGTGCGTGCGCAGGACCGCCCCGGCGGCCACCGCCCGCTCGACGAGCCGGGCGTCGAGCACCCGGCGCGGCACGACGTGCACCTCGCGACGCATCGGGCCGGCGACGGACACGTCGCCGTGGGCCAGCTCGAGGTCGCGCAGCGGCGCCCAGCCGTCGACCACGTCGGCGGCGCCGACCGGCGCGAGAGCGTCGAGCACGTGGGGGGCGATGCCGTCACCGCAGGACTTGTCGCGGGGGAACTCGCTGCGGTCGAGGAGCAGGACCCGCAGGCCCGGGTCCTCGGCCAGGGCGCCAAGCGCGGTCGCGGACCCGGCGGGGCCGGCGCCGACGACGACGAGGTCCCAGTGCTCGGTGGCGGTCCCGCGGCTCATCGCGCCACCACCAGGAGCACGGCGTCGACCAGCGCGATGCCGACCGCTGCGACGAAGGGGAGTCGACCGGTGCCGGCGACGACCACGACGGCCAGTGCCAGCACGACGACGGCGACCGCGACGCTGGCGGGGAGCGGCGGCGCGGCCCCGACGAGGACCACCGCGGACGCCATGACGAGGACGACGGCGGCGACGGGAGCGATGCGCCGCGGGCCGAGTCGGTGGGGGAGCCCGCGCACGCCCGTGGCGGCGTCGTCCGCCAGGTCGGGCAGCACGTTGAGGAGGTGGGCCCCCACACCGAGGAGCGCGGCGCCGACCGGCCACCACCATGGTGGTGCCTCCCCGTCGGCGAGGGTGACCACCGCGGTGAGCCCCCCGAACGACACGGCGTAGGGCGCCCACGACCACACCGTGGCCTTCAGCCCGAGGTTGTAGGCCCACGCGGACGCGACGCAGCCGACGTGCACGAGCCCGGCGGCCGGTCCGAGCGCGAACGACAGGACGAGGCAGGCCACGACGGCAGCGCCGCACGCCGCCCGGACGAGGGCGACCGAGCCGTCTCCCGTGGCCAGCGGCTTGTCACCGCGCCCCGCGGCGCGGTCGCGGGAGCGGTCGACGAGGTCGTTGCTCCACCCGATCGAGAGCTGACCTGCGAGGACAGCCGCCACCAGCACGGCGGTCGTCGTCGGGTCCAGGCCCTGCGCGACGCACAGGAGGCCGGCCAGGACGGTGACCGCGAGGGCGGGCCCGGCGTGCGCGGCACCGACGAGCACCCGCACGCGTGACGGGGCGGGCGAGCGGCCGGTGCCCACGCCGCCGGTCACGGGCCGGGTGCTCATGTCGTTCCTCCAGACGGCTCTGGCCCACCGACGAGTCGCTCCACCACGAGCGAGATCCCGACGCCGACGACCGCGACGAGCCAGCCCGCGAGCACGTCGACCACGTAGTGCTCGCCGGTGTAGACGAGGGTCAGCGCCATCGCCAGGGCGTACGCCGCCAGCAGGATGCGCGAGACCCGCGACACCGACGGCCACAGGAACAGCGCCGCCAGGAGCGCGGCGCCGGCGTGCAGGGACGGCATCGCGGCCACCGGGTTGCTGCCCGACTGGCCCAGCTGCACGAGCCGGCCGACCGCGTCGAGCCCGAGGGCCTCCCAGCCGAGGTGGGAGATGCGGTCGAGCGTGCCGATGTCACCGCGCTGGGCCGCGAGCCAGGGTGGCGCGGCCGGGTAGGCGAGGTAGCCGGCGATGCCGACCAGCGACATGGCGAGCACGGCGGTGAGCCACTGTCCGAACCGGTCGCGCAGGCGGAACCACACGACCGCGGTGATGAGCGGGATGGTGACGAAGTGGGTGACGTAGACGAGCGTCGCCACGACGTCGTACCAGTGCGGGGAGCCGTCGACGAGGCGGGCCTGCAGCCAGACGCTGGGCACCGCTCCCAGCAGCGTCTCGTCGGCGCGGGCGGGGCCCAGCACGTGCAGGCCGGCGCCGAGCCGGTTGGTGTCGGCGCCGTCACCGACCCCGAGCGGTGCGGTGATCCACTGCGCGAGCCAGTACGCCACCAGGATCGCGCTCAGCGGGGACCACGCGATCAGCAGCTGGGCGATCGGGCCATGGCGGGAGTCCTCGGCGGCCGCGACCTCGCCCTCCGGCGCCACCGTGGCGTCGGCGCGGGACCGTGAGGTCGCGGGGCTGGTCATGTCGTGCTCCGCCGGCGTGAGACGCGCCCGAGCAGGGCCTGGGTCCGGAAGCGGTTGTAGCGCTGGACGGCGATGAACGGCAGGTTGACCAGGACGCCGTAGGCGCCGAGCAGGACCGCCGCCAGGGGCGGGTTCCAGAGGACGAAGAGCGGGCTGCACCACAGCGCCCACCAGTGCCCCAGCTCGGCGCGGCGGGTCTCGCGCACGAAGAGGTCGAGGCCCTCGGCGTGGAGCGCAGGCAGCTCGCGCTTGCTGACGCCGCCCTCGAACAGGGCGCCCGCCTCGGGCAACCGGTCCTTCCAGCGGTGGATGTGGAGCCGTCGGCGGTACCAGCGGCCGCGGTCCTCGAAGCGGCGCTCCCTCAGCCCCCAGCCGTCGCTCGACAACCGCTCGTCGCCCAGCCGGTGGGCGGCGTAGCCCGTGGCGGCGTGGAAGACGCCCCACGCGACGACGTCGACGACGATCGTGACGGTCTGCGGCATGACGAGTCGGAGCATCAGGCCACCCCCTCCCCGGACCGGCTGCCGGCGAGGGAGACGTCGCGGCCCCGCCACTGCACCGATCGGCGGACGACGGTGAGGGTGAGCGAGCGCGCGAAGACGAGGTCGAAGGCCAGGAGGGGCACGGGGAACAGTGTCCACGCCCACCACCGGAACGAGCCGGCGCGGCGCAGCATCCAGCGCAGCTGCAGGGCCACGGCGGCGTACGCCACCGCCCACAGCAGGGGACTGCCGGCCAGCAGCGGCGCCCCACTCCCGGTGACTGCGACGAGGAGGGACAGGACGGCTCCGACGGCGACGGCGTGGTGGGCGCTGATCCACGCCACGGTGGCGGCGGTCGCCGACGGCGCTGCGTCGGCCGCCCCGGAGGCGATGTTCTTGGTCCACCCGGCAACGAGCTGCGCCGGGCCGCCGGGATAGCTGCGCATGCGCACCGCGTCGCCCCCGACCGCGCACCAGACCGGCAGTCCCGCCCGGTGGTAGGCGGCGGCGAGCGCGGCGTCGTCGAGGATGTCGGCGCGGACGGCCTCGTGCCCGCCCGCGCGCCCGTGGTCCTCGCGGGAGGTCAGCAGGCACGGCCCGAACGCCATCGGCGCGCGGCTCGCGCGGACCCGGCCGCGACGGGTGAAGGCCCCGCTGGCCATCAGCGCGACGACGTTGAAGTGGGCCGACAGCTGCTCGTAGGGGCGGACGACGTCGTGGTGCGGCTGCACCGACACGAGCCCGCCGTGCCGCGTGTGCGCGGCGAGCAGGCCCGCGAGGGCACCCGGTCGGAGGACGGTGTCGGCGTCGAGGAAGAGCAGGAGGTCGCCCGTCGTCGCCGCGGTGCCGGTGTGGCAGGCCCAGGCCTTGCCGGTCCACCCGGGGGGTGGCGTGCCGGCCGGCACGACTCTGGCGCCGCCCGCTCGTGCCACGGCGGCGGTCGCGTCGCGTGACGCGTCGTCCACCACGACGACCTCGTGGACCTCCGGCAGCTGCTCGGCCACCGACCGCAGCAGCGCCGGCAGCGTCTGCTCCTCGTCACGCGCCGGGACCACCACTGACACCGATACCTGACCGCCCGTCGGGGCGTCGGCCGGCGGGAGGGTGCGGAGGTCGGCCACCAGCCGTTGCGCCCACACCGCCGCTCCGAGGAGCAGCAACGCGAGCGCGAGGTCGACGAGGAGGGCAGCCGTCACGGCGTGCCCGTCCGTCGTACGACGAGCGGCATGCCGCCGCGGGGGTGGACGGCGACCTTGGCCTCCGCCACCGGCCGCACCCAGCCGCCCGGGCCGCCGGGCACCTCGATGCGGTGGTCGCGCAGCAGCTCGGCGAGGACCACGACCATCTCGCCGAGCGCGAACTCCCGCCCGATGCACAGCCGCGGTCCCTGGCCGAACGGCAGGTAGCCGGTGCGGGCGGTGCCGTCGAGGAAGCGCTCGGGACGGAAGGCCTCGGGCTCGGGCCAGAGGTCGGGGCGCCGGTGGACCAGCCAGGGGCTGATGATGGCGAGCGTGCCGGCCGGGACCTGCCGCCCGCCGACCTCGTCGTCGCGGTCCGAGCGGCGGGAGACGGCCCAGGCCGGTGGATAGAGGCGCAGCGCCTCGTCGACCACCGCACGCGTCCACGGCAGGCGCTCGCGGTGCCCCACGAGCGGGACCGGCCCGGGATGGGCGTCGAGCTCGGCGCGCACGCGCTCCTGCGCCTCCGGGTGCTCCGCGAGCAGCATGAGCGTCCAGGCGAGCGCGGCCGCCACGGTCTCGTGGCCGGCGATGACCATCGTGACGAGCTCGTCGCGGATCTCACCGTCGCCCATGCCGCTGTCGAGCAGCAGCCCGAGGAGGTCGTCGCCATGATGCGGCGTCCCGCCGGCGCGGGCGTTGCGGGCCCGCCGCTCGGCGATGATCGCGGCGGCGCCGGCGTCGAGGCGGCGCCGCGCGGAGCGCAGCCGGAGGTTGGTCCGGGTCGGGGTCCACTCGGCGCGGGGGAGGATCGAGCGGCCGAGCCGCACCACCAGGTCGGCGGCCTCGCTCGTCGCCGCGAGCAGGTCGTGGGCCTGGTCGGAGAGGTCGGTGCTGAAGAGCGCGCGGCCGACCGCGTCGAGGCCGATGGTGTGGGTCAGGGCCGCCATGTCGACGACGGCTCCGTCCGCGACCGCGTCGGCGTGCGGTCCGCCCAGTCGTGCCGCGATCGCGGTGCGGGCGGCCGCGGCCACCTCGTCGCCCACCGCCTCCAGGCGCTGGTGGTGGAAGGCCGGGGCGGCGAGCCGCCGGTGGTCGATCCAGCTGGGCTCGGCCGAGGCGAGCAGGCCGGGACCGGTGACGCGCGCCAGGGCGGCGTACTGGACGGTGTCCTTGCCCCAGCTTCGCGCCGAGGTCTGGAGCACGTGCCTGACGTCGGCCGGGTCGTTGAGCAGCAGCGCCGGTGCGCCGGGCACCGGGAAGGAGACGGTGTCGCCGTAGTGCTGGGACACCTCGTCGAGGAACGTCAGCGGGTCGGCGCGGATCGAGCGGAAGGCCCGGGCCATGTCCCACGACGTCGGTCCCGGCACGCCGACGTCGGTCGGCTGCATCGCCTGCAGGCGGGTCGCGACGCTCATCCCAGCGCCCGATCGCTGGACCGGTCGTCGGTCCTGTCGCGTCGGCGGCCCAGCCACGTCCACACGATGCAGCTCCACAGCACCAGCCCGAAGCCGAACATCAGGTCCTCGACCGGTGCGTAGAACAGGCGGCCGTCACCCAGGACAGTGATCTGCCCGCTGCCGATGATGGCGTCACCGGAGTAGCGCACGATGCCGCGGCCGGTCAGCCAGCCGTTGGTGAGGAGCTGGAAGAACACGATGATCGCGTAGGCGGACCACCAGTCGCGGGTCGAGGTCAGTCGCGTGCGGACGACCCAGCGGTCCAGCACGACGGCCAGCGGCACGCAGAGGAGGGCGATGGCGGTGTAGGTCACGTGCGGCTCACCTCGCCTTCTCGCGGGACCGCGGAGCCCCGGGTCGTACGCCGCGCCGGGCCGCGCGCACCCCCTCGAGCGTCAGCACCGACACGACCGGGATGACCACGAAGAAGCCGATCTCCTCGAGCGGCAGGCCCGCGATGCGCCACGGCAGCGTCTGGTCCTCGTCGAACCACCAGTGCCCGACGTGCGTGGCCCAGAGGTCCCACAACAGGAACGGCGTCCCGGCGAGGCCGATGGTGAGGAGCAGGCGCCCCGGCTGCTTCAGCACCTGCAGCCGGAAGGCGGGCACAAGAGGCAGCGTCCCGGCGAGGCAGAACGCCAGCATGGCGACGTACGCCCAGTGGGGAAGGCTCATGGGGCGCTCATGCCTGCACCGGCAGGCTGGAGCGGTCGCCGCTGAGGCGCTTGAGCACGAGCTCGGCGCTGATCAGGCACATCGGCAGGCCGACGCCGGGCACGGTGCTCGCGCCGGCGTAGAGCAGGCCGTCGACCTTGGCGGAGACGTTGCCCGGGCGCAGGAAGGCGCTCTGGCGAAGGGTGTGCTCCAGCCCGAGGGCTCCGCCGCGCCACGCGTGGTAGCGGGTGGCGAAGTCCTCGGGGCCGACCGTGTGGCGCACCCTGATCCGCTCGCGCAGGTCGGGGACGCCCGCCCAGGAAGCGATCTGGTCGATGGCCGCGTCGGCCGTGCGCTCGACGGTCTCGGACCCTGCGCCCTCGTCGCCGCCGCTGCCGATGGCCGTGTCGGCGGGCACGGGGACGAGCACGAACAGGTTCTCGCACCCCTCCGGGGCGACGGTGGGGTCGGTCTCGGAGGGCTTGCAGACATAGATCGAGGCGGGGTCGGGCACCCGTGCATCCTTGCCGAAGATGTCGCCGAAGTTCTGCCCCCAGTCGCGGGTGAAGAACAACGAGTGGTGCGGCAGCTGCGGCAGCCGCCCCTCGACGCCCAGCATCGCGAGCACCGCACCGGGGCCGGGGGAGCGGTCGCGCCATGCCGGCTCGGGGTGCGTCTGCAGCCCCGCGGGCAGCAGCGCCGTCTCGAGGTGGTGCAGGTCGGCGGCTCCGACGACGACGTCGGCGTCGACGGTGCGCGGGCCGTCCGGTGTCTCGTGCTCGACGCCGGTGACGACGGGTCGTCCACCTGCGGCGTCGGAGGTGAGGATCCGGGTGACGGCCGCGCCGGTGTGCAGGCGCGCGCCGTGCTTCTCCGCGAGGTCGGCGATGACCCGGATCAGCCGGGTGAACCCGCCCTGGGGGTAGAGCACGCGGTCGCCGAGGTCGAGCCGGCTCATCAGGTGGTACAGGCTCGGCGTGCGGCTGGGGGAGGAGCCTAGGAAGACCGCGGGGTAGCCGAGCACCTGGCGCAGCCTGTTGTCGGTGAACGACCCGGCGACGTGGCTCTCCAGCGACCGCGTCAGCAGGCGGCCGAGGGCAGGCGTCCGGCGTACGACGTCGGGGTGCACGAAGGCCGTCGGTGAGTCGAAGCTCGTGTAGAGGAACCGGCGCAGGGCCATGTCGTAGGTGTCCTCCGCGGAGCGGAGGTAGGCGTCGAAGCGGTCACCCGCCCCCGGCTCGAGCCGCTCGAACAGCGCCCGGTTGTGGGCGCGGTCGGGTCGCAGGTCCACCGGCTCGGGGTGGCCCTCGAAGAAGACGCGGTAGCTCGGGTCGAGCACGGTCAGGTCGAGCTCGGCCTCGGCGGTGGTGCCGAGGAGCGAGAAGAAGTGCTCGAAGACCTCGGGCATGAGGTACCACGAGGCGCCGGTGTCGAACCGGTAGCCGCCGCGCTCGACGCTGCCGACGCGACCGCCGAGGTCGTCGTTCTTCTCCAGCAGGTCCACCGAGTGGCCCCGCGAGGCGAGGAGCGCCGCGGTGGCCAGGCCGGCGATGCCGCCACCGACGACGACCACGCGCCGCGGGGAACCGTCACCGGCGCTGCGGGGCGTCGGGGTGAACCGGCTGAGTCGTTCGGGCAGGCGCAGCGTCACGAGCGTCCTCCGCGCAGCGAGCTCGCGGCGAGGCGCAGCTTGACCGGCGTCGGCACGCGGACGCGGGTGTGGCGGATCTCCTCCGCCGAGGCGGCCCGCAGCCGCTGGGCCAGCTCGGCGAAGGTCGCGTGGGCCGCCCGGACCGCGCGGCGGCTGCTCGGGGGCAGGTCGGGCACGACCGCCGCGGCAGCCCGCAGGTCCTCGTCGACGTCGTCGAGGATGCGGTCCCGGTCGGCCTCGCAGAACCGCTCGACGTCCAGTCCGGGGAAGTAGTCGCGGCGCAGCAGGTCGTGGTCGTCGGTCAGGTCGCGCACGAAGTTGAGCTTCTGGAAGGCCGCTCCCAGGCTCCGTGCGCCGGCGGCGAGCCGCTCGTACTGCGCCTCCTGGTCGGACGGGGCGTCGGGCGCGGCCAGGAAGGCGCGCAGGCACATCAGCCCGACGACCTCGGCCGAGCCGTAGACGTAGCGCTCGAAGCTCGCCTGGGTGTGGGTCCGGGTGTCGAGGTCGGTGCGCATCGAGGTGAAGAACGGCGAGACGATCCCGGGCTCGATCCCCACGGCGATGGCGGTGCGCGCAAAGGCGTGCACCACCAGGTTGCCGCTGTAGCCGGTGCGCATCGCGTGCGCGACGTCACCCTCGAGCCAGTCGAGCATGGTGGCGCGCGCGGACCGGTCGAGGGTCGGGTCGGGGTTGTCGACGATCTCGTCGGCGACGCGCACGAGCGCGTAGATGTTGCGGACCTGGGTGCGCACCGGCTCGCCCAGCAGCCGCGAGGCCAGGCCGAACGAGCTGGAGTACTCGCGGATCACCACGGCCGAGCTCGCCTCCGACACCGAGTCGTAGAGGCTGCGGGGCGCGCCGCGGCCCACGAAGAGCGTCATGCCGCGACCTCGCTGCCGTCGGCCGGCAAGGCTGGTCGGACGGCCACGCCGTCGATCAGGTCGGCCGGGACGCCCAGGCCGTCGAGCACGGCGCGCGCCTGGTCGAGGTGCTGCTCGGCGAGGTCCTCCACGAAGCGGCGCGAGCCGGAGGCCACGAGGAGCCCCCGGGCCTCGTCGAGCTCGGCGTCGCTGAGCTCGCGGCCGACATAGGCACTGATCTGCGGCCACGCCGACGTCGTCCGGGCGTGGACCAGGAGCGGCGTCTGCTTGCGGGTGCGCAGGTCGCAGGTGGCGCTCTTGCCGGAGCGGGCCGGGTCGCCGAAGACGCCGATCAGGTCGTCGGCGAGCTGGAACGCGATCCCCATCGCCCGGCCGACGTCACCGAGCCGGCTGGTCGTCTCCTCGTCGGCGCCGGCCAGCACCGCACCCGCCTGCAGGGGGAGGGCGAAGGAGTAGGCGCTGGTCTTCTGCGCCTCCATCTCCAGGCTCTGGGCGAGGGTGGCGGGGGCGAGGTCGAGCGAGTGGCGGACGTCGGCGAGCTCGCCCGAGGCCGTCCGGTGCAGCGCGGTGTCGAAGAGGTCGAGCAGCCGCGCGACGACCGGGGCCGGGGCACCGCTCAGCGCGACCGTGCGCACCGCGGCCGCGAGGGCCAGGTCGCCGGCCAGGATCGCGGCGGTGAGCCCGTAGCCGGCGGCCACCTCGGGGTCGGCCCCGTCGACGCCGGCGAGGGCGCGGAAGGTGCCGCTGACGTTGGGCCGCCCGCGCCGCACGTGGTCGCCGTCGATGACGTCGTCGTGGATGACGAACGCGGTGTGGAGCAGCTCGACCGCCGCGCCGACCTCGGCCGCAGCGTCGGACGCGCCTCCGCCCAGCGCGTCGTGGGTGGCGACCACCAGAGCCGGCCGGAACCGTTTGCCGCCCTCGGTGGCGGCGCAGAGCGCCTCCCACAGGAGCGCGTGGTGGGCGTCGATCGCGGCCGCGCGTCGGCGACCGCCGTCGAGGACCCGTGCCAGTGCCGCATCCGTGCCGGTGCCGATCATCTGTGCCTCCCGCAGCTCGACCGTTCCTTGGTTGCCAAACCTATGCAACACTTCCAACTAAATCTAGGCACGGTGCGAAGGAGTGGACAAGGTTTGGACAACCATTTGGACACCCATGGTCGCGCCTCCCTCACCATCGGCGACCTGGCCCACAGGACCGGAGTACCCATTTCGACGCTCCGCAGCTGGGAGAGGCGCTACGGGTTTCCGCAGCCGCACCGTCAGCCCGGGGGTCACCGCCGCTACAGCGAGGCCGACGTCGAGGCGGTCCTGGACGTGCTGGCGCGCCGGCGCGGGGGCCTCTCGCTGGCCGCCGCCGTCCACCGCGCGGAGGTCCCGCAGGCCCGGACGGGGTCCGTCTTCGCCGACCTGCGGCGCCAGTACCCGTTGCTCCGGCCGCAGGTGCTGTCGCGACGCACGCTGGTGTCGATGAGCCATGCGATCGAGGACGAGTGCGCGGCGCGCGCCGCCGACCCGGTCCTCTTCGGGGGGTTCCAGCGCGAGCGGTTCCTGCGTGCGTCGTACGACCGCTGGCGCGAGCTCGCCCGCACGGCGCGGTCCGCTGTCGTCCTCGCCGACTTCCCCCACGGGGCGGCCCCCGCCCCGCCGACGCGTGGGGTCCCGGTGGAGGTCGCCCTGCCGCCTGAGTCGCCGCTCAACCGCGAGTGGCTGGTCGTGTGCGACGCAGCCGACCTGCCGGCGTGCCTGGTGGCGGTCGAGCGCCCGGGCCAGGGCGCCGAGGGGACGCGCGAGCGCACGTTCGAGGCGGTCTGGTCGGTCGACCCGCAGGTGGTCCGTGACGCCAGCCGGATCGCCGGGGCGCTGGCCGACGAGCTGCGGCCCGGCTGGCGCGACGCCGACCTCCCCGACCAGCCGGATCCGCCGGGTGCGTCGGAGGACCTCTACCGGGCCACGCTGCTCTTCGACCGGATGGTCGCCTACATCGACGCGGCCCGCTGACGGGACACCGGTTAGGGTCACCTAACCTGTGCGGGTGCCCGAGCCCTCCGACCCCGACGCCGTCCAGCCGCTGAGAGCCCTCTGGCGCCGCTACGGGGCCTACCGCGCCAGGTTCGTCGGCGCCGTCACCGCCTCGACGGTCAACAAGGTGGCCGACGTCGTCCCCGAGCTCCTCATCGGCGCGGCCGTCGACGTCGTGGTGCGCGGCGACGCGTCCTTCGTCGGCGAGGTGCTCGGCGTCGAGTCGCGCTTCGCCCAGCTCGGCTGGCTGGCCGTGATCAACGCCGTGGTCTGGCTCGTCGAGTCGGTGAGCGAGTACGTCGCCAGCGTCCTGTGGCGCGGCCTCGCCCAGGGTGTCGAGCACGACCTGCGCGTGGAGGCGTACGACCACGTCCAGCACCTCGACCTCGGGTGGCACGAGAGCCGCCCGGCGGGCTCGACGCTCGCCACCCTCAACGACGACGTCAACCAGCTCGAGCGCTTCCTCGACGTCGGCGCGCCGGCGATCCTGCAGACCGCGCTCAACGTGCTGCTCGTGGGGGCCGTCTTCGCGGCCGCGTCGGGCCAGCTCCTGCTCTTCGCCTTCCTGCCGATCCCGCTGATCGTCATCGGGTCGCTCGTCTTCCAGCGTCGCCTCGAGCCGCTCTACGACCGGGTCCGCGCCGCCGTCGCCGACCTCTCCAGCACGCTCTCGTCCAACATCTCCGGCATCGCCACCATCAAGGCGTTCACCGCCGAGGACCGCGAGCGCGACCGCGTGTCGGCCGTCTCCCTGGCCTACCGGAGGGCCAACACCGACGCGATCCGCTCCTCGGCCGCGTTCGTGCCGCTGGTCCGGATGGCGATCCTGGCCGGTTTCACCTGCACGCTGCTGCTCGGCGGCTGGGCGACGCTGCGCGGCGACCTCGAGGTCGGCCTCTACTCCGTGCTGGTCTTCATGACACAGCGCCTGCTCTGGCCGCTGACCGAGGTTGCCGAGGTCCTCGACCTCTACCAGCGCGGCCGCGCGTCGGCGGCCCGCATCCTTGGCCTGCTCCAGGTGCCGGTGACGGTGCCGGCCGGCGCCACGGCCCTCGAGCGCCCCGTCGCCGGCCGCGTCGAGCTGCGCGGCGTACGGGCCGGGTACGCCGACGGGCCCGACGTCCTGCACGGCATCGACCTCCTCGTCCCCGCGGGCGAGACCCACGCGATCGTGGGCTCCACCGGTTCGGGGAAGTCGTCGCTGCTGCGTCTGGTGCTGCGCTTCGACGACCCCCGGGAGGGTTCAGTCCTCTTCGACGGGCAGGACGTGCGCGGCCTGGACTGGGACTCGCTGCGCGGCTCGCTCGGCTATGTCGCCCAGGACGTCTTCATGTTCGCCGGCTCCGTGGCCGACAACATCGCGTACGGCCGTCCGGACGCCACCCGCGAGCAGGTCCGGGAGGCCGCCGAGGCGGCCGCCGCGCTCGACTTCATCGAGGCGATGCCCGACGGCCTGGACACCTGGGTGGGCGAGCGGGGCGTGACGCTGTCCGGTGGTCAGCGGCAGCGGCTCGCCCTGGCCCGCGCGCTCCTGCGCGACCCGGCGGTGCTGGTGCTCGACGAGGCGACCAGCGCCGTCGACAACGAGACGGAGGCCGCGATCCAGCGCTCGCTGCGCCGTGCCACGGCCCAGCGCACGGCGATCGTCGTGGCCCACCGCCTCTCGACCGTGCGGCACGCCCACCGGATCTGGGTCCTCGACGCGGGCCGGGTCGTCGAGTCCGGGACGCACGACGAGCTGATCGACCGGGGCGGCTCCTACGCGGCCCTGTGGCGGGTCCAGACCGGCCAGGCACAGGAGCAGGACCCGGTCGCCGGGTGAGGCGACCGGGTCCTGCTCGGTGCGGGTCGTTCGCGGGGGTCAGACCGTGACCGGCTCCAGCTGCGGTGCGACCTCGGCCCGGTCGGTCTGCCGCGCGTGCCGCATCCCGAGCAGGGCGAGGGCCAGAAGGACGAACGCCCCGACGAAGGCGGCGATCGCTGCGAAGCCGGCGATGGTGCCGATGGTGGCGAAGGCGTAGCCGTAGAGGAGCAGGCCGCGCAGCGTGTTGCCCATGAAGAGCGTCTGGCGGAGGCCGGCCAGCGCCTGGCCCTCCTCGCTCGCCTTGGCCTCGTCGTCGAGGGCGAGGAACTCGCCGCTGACCTGCTGGTAGGTGCGACCGTCGCTGGCGGCGTTCATGTGCGCGAGGATGTAGTGGTCGGCGTAGGCCTTGGCCTCCGGGCCGGTGTCGAGGGCGCTGCCGGCGTACTTCTCGAGGGCGCTCACGTCCTCGTCGGCCAGGCCGCCCAGCGCGTCGCCCTCCGGCATCGTGATGTCCTGCATGACCAGCTGGTCGTGGACCTGGTCGCCGATGAACGAGTTGGCCCACGTCAGGAGACCGCCGGCGATGAGCAGGACCGCGGCGACGGCCACTCCAGTCCAGGAGACCAGCTTGTCGAGAAACGCGCGCATGATGTGCCTTCCGTCAGGGCGGTCACCGGGTCGTTCCCGCCTCGTCTCCGACGCTAGGGAGACCGCAGGTCCGCCGGACAGGGCGAAGGCACCCCACTCGGGAGGACCAAGGTCCCGAGCTGGTCGTCCCTCACTCGTCCCTAGGGTGGGCGCATGGCGATCCGTGCGGTGGTCCTCGACATCGGGGGAGTGCTGGAGGTCGTCGACGACGACGTCTTCCCCGCGCCCGCCGAGCGCCGCCTCGGCCTCGCGCCGGGCTCGATCGCCGGCGGTCTCGCCGGGCTGCCGGGCGACGCGGTGGTCGGGGAGGTGACCGAGCACCAGGTCCGTGCGGAGTGGCAGCGCGCGTTCGGTCTGGACGACCGGCAGGTCGCCGCGCTGCTGGACGACTTCTGGCGCTGGTACGTCGGGACGCTGGACCGCGAGCTGTTCGACTGGTTCGCCGGTCAACGCCCGGCGCGGCTCACCGCGATCCTGTCGAACTCCGGTCCCGGCGCGCGGGAGCGCGAGCGGTTCCACGGCTTCGAGGACGTCACCGACGACATCGTCTACAGCCACGAGGTGGGGCTCGCCAAGCCCGACCCGGCGGCGTACAAGCTTGTGACCCGACGGCTCGGCGTCGAGGCCGCGGAGGTCCTCTTCCTCGACGACGTCGAGGCCAACGTCGTCGCCGCGCGAGCCCTGGGCTGGCACGCCGTCCTCCACCTCGACACCGCCGCGTCGATCGCCGAGATGGAGCGCGTCATCGAGGCCGTCGCGGACGCCTGACGCCGGCCCTTCGGGGGTACCGGCTGGCATGCCGACCCATGATCGATCGCCACGCGTCGTCCTCGTCACCGGTGCCTCCAGCGGCATCGGCGAGGCCGCTGCCCACCGCGTCGCGCGACGCGGTGACCACCTCGTCCTCCTCGCCCGCGGCCGCGGCGCCCTCGAGCGGGTGGCCCGTGACTGCGACGGGCTGGGTGCCGCGTCGACGACGGTCGTGACGGCCGACATCAGCAACGACGACGAGGTCGGAGCCGCCGTCTCCGGCGTCGTCGCACAGCACGGCTGGATCCACACGGTCATCGGCAGCGCCGGCGTGGTCGCCTACGGCCGCGTGGAGGACGTGCCCGCCGAGGTGTTCGACCAGGTCGTCGCGACCAACCTGCTCGGCTCGGTCAACCTCGCGCGCCACGTCATGCCCGTGATGCGCACGCAGGGGTCCGGCAGCATCGTGGTCGTCGGCTCGGTGATCGGGCACGTCGCGGTCCCCGACATGGCGGCGTACGTCGTCAGCAAGTGGGGCGTCCGCGCGCTGGTGCGGCAGCTCCGGGTCGACAACCGCGACCGCCCCGGCGTCCGGATCGAGTACGTCGCTCCCGGCGGCGTCGACACGCCCATCTACCGGCAGGCAGCGACGTACGGCGACGCGGCCGGGCGTCCACCGTTCCCGGTGACCAGTCCCGAGCGCATCGCCGCCCGCGCCCTCGCGGTGGCCGACGGGCGGCGACGCGGCGGGCAGGTCGGTCTCGCCAACGAGGTGATCCGGTTCGGCTTCACCGCCGTGCCGTGGGCGTACGACCGCCTCGTCGGTCCGCTCTTCTCTGTCGCCGCCCAGGACCAGACGGTGGAGGTGCGCCCCAGCCCCGGCAACGTGCTGCAGTCGCGTGACGAGCTCAACGGCCTGCGGGGTGGGCACGGCAACGCCCTGCTCGCCATCGGCGCCAACGTCGTCGAGCTCGCCCGCCTGCGGGTGCGGGGCGGCCGACCACCGAGGCCGCACCACAAACCGGGGTGAGGCGCCGCCTGCCCGGCCGATAGCATCGCCGGGGACATCCGTCCCACCCCTCACACCTCCCTGAAGGAGCCCTCGTGTCCGACATCCAGGTCGTCCGCATCCACGCCGATCAGCGTGCGGAGACCACGGTCACGACGGGCACCAAGGCCTGGGAACTGTTCCGCGACGACGCCGACGTCGTCGCCGCCCGCGTGGCCGGTCAGCTCAGGGACCTCGCCTACGAGCTCGCCGACGGTGACGAGGTCGAGGGCGTGGCCATCGACAGCCCCGACGGCCGCGACATCCTGCGGCACTCCACCGCGCACGTGATGGCGCAGGCGGTGCAGCAGATCTGGCCGGAGGCCCGGCTCGGCATCGGCCCGCCGGTGGAGAACGGCTTCTACTACGACTTCGACGTCGAGACCCCGTTCGTGCCCGAGGACCTGGTGAAGATCGAGTCCGCGATGCGCAAGATCATCAAGGAGAACCAGCGCTTCGAGCGCCGGGTCACCACCGACGCCGACGCGCTGACCGAGCTCCAGGACGAGCCCTACAAGATCGAGCTGATCGGTCTCAAGGGCGGTGCGGGTGCCTCGGACACCGAGGGCGCCTCCGTCGAGGTCGGGGCCGGCGAGCTGACCATCTACGACAACATCGGTCGCAACGGCGAGGCAAAGTGGTCCGACCTGTGCCGCGGCCCGCACCTGCCGACCACCAAGCGGATCCCCGCCTTCAAGCTGATGCGCAGCGCAGCGGCGTACTGGCGCGGTGACGAGAAGAACAAGCAGCTCCAGCGCATCTACGGCACCGCCTGGGAGACCAAGGAGGCGCTCGAGGAGCACCTCCACCGCATCGAGGAGGCCGAGCGGCGCGACCACCGCAAGCTCGGTCGCGAGCTCGACCTCTACTCGTTCCCCGACGAGATCGGGTCGGGCATGGCGGTCTTCCACCCCAAGGGTGGCGTGATCAAGCGCGAGATGGAGGACTACGTCCGCCGTCGGCACCTCGAGGAGGGCTTCGACTACGTCGGCACCCCCCACATCAGCAAGGACGGGCTCTTCCACACCTCCGGACACCTGCCCTACTACGCGGACACCATGTTCCCGCCGATGGAGATGGAGCACGCCGAGTACCGCCTCAAGGCGATGAACTGCCCGATGCACAACCTCATCTACCGCTCGCGGCAGCGCTCCTACCGCGAGCTGCCGCTGCGGTTCTTCGAGTTCGGGTCGGTCTACCGCTACGAGAAGTCCGGCGTCGTGCACGGCCTGACCCGCGTGCGCGCGATGACGCAGGACGACTCGCACTCCTACGTCACCCCGGAGCAGGCACCCGCCGAGGTCGAGCACCTGCTCACCTTCGTGACCGGGCTGCTGCGCGACTTCGGCCTCGACGACTACTACTTCGAGCTGTCGACCCGTGACGACTCCAAGCCCGACAAGTTCATCGGGTCCAACGACCAGTGGGAGACCGCCACCTCGGTGCTCGAGACCGCGGCGCGCAAGTTCGGCGTCGACCTCGTGCCCGACCCGGGCGGCGCGGCGTTCTACGGGCCGAAGATCTCGGTGCAGGCCAAGGACGCGATCGGCCGCACCTGGCAGATGTCGACCATCCAGTACGACTTCAACCAGCCGGCCGTCGACCGCTTCAACCTGGAGTACGTCGCCGCAGACGGCACCCGCCAGCAGCCGGTGATGATCCACTCCGCCAAGTTCGGCTCGATCGAGCGGTTCATCGGCGTGCTGGTGGAGCACTACGCCGGGGCGTTCCCGCCCTGGCTCGCCCCCGTGCAGGTCCAGGGCATCCCGATCGCCGAGCGCCACAACGACTACCTCTTCGACATCGCGAGGCAGATGAAGGCGCAGGGGCTGCGGGTCGAGGTCGACGAGTCCGACGACCGGATGCAGAAGAAGATCCGCAACGCGCAGCTCGCCAAGGTGCCCTTCATGATGATCGCCGGCGACGCCGACGTGGAGGCGGGCGCCGTGTCGTTCCGCTACCGCGACGGTCGCCAGGACAACGGCGTGCCGCTGGCTGAGGCCATCGAGCGGGTGGCCGCAGCGGTCGCCTCGCGCGAGCAGGTCTGACGTCGCGTGGACCGGGCGGGGGACGTCCTCGACCTGCGCTTCGAGCCGCGTGAGGAGCGCGGCCTGCGCGTGTTCGTCCGCGCCGTCTGGCAGGCGGTGACGCTGGCCGACACGATCTCGGGCAACGACGCGAGCGGTGGTGGCGGCACCTACGTCGTCACCCGCCGCTCCGACGGCTCCGAGGTCGTCCGCGTCGACGTCTCGCACGACGAGATCGGCGCGACCCGCCTGCACCTCGAGGCCCAGCTGGCCGAGCTGACGCCCGAGGAGTTCGCCGCCACGTGGAGCCGCAGCGAGGAGCAGCCGTGACCGGCTCCGACCGCCGACCCGTCGTCGACCTGACCGACGAGGAGGCGCGGCTCAGGCTGCCGCTGAAGTGGGGCGTCCCCGACGACGTGATCCCGGCCTGGGTCGCGGAGATGGACTACGCGGTCGACCCGGTGGTTCTCGAGGCGGTCCAGCGGATGCTGGCCGACGGGATCACCGGCTACCCGCTCTTCGGCTGGGACCCGGAGCTCGCGCAGTCCTACGCCGCCTGGTCGGCCCGTCACTTCGGCTGGGCGCCCGACCCCGAGGCGGTGCATCCGGTGGTCGACGTGACGGCCGGGGTGCGGCTGGCGATCGACGTCTTCAGCGGTCCCGGGGGAGTGGTCTTCCCGACCCCGGGCTACAACGCCCAGTTCGGCCTCGCCACCATCACGGGTCGCGAGGAGGTGCGCCTCGACGTGCCCGTCTCGGCCGACCGGGCCGAGGTCGACCTCGACCGGCTCGACCGGCTCTTCGCCGACGGGGCGCAGACGCTGATCCTGACCCAGCCGCACAACCCGTGGGGCCGCGTCTTCACCCGCGCCGAGCTCGAGGGGATCCGCGACGTCGTCGTACGCCACGGCGCGCGGGTCGTCAGCGACGAGATCCACGCGCCGTTGGTGCTGCCGGGCGCCGAGCACGTGTCCTACCTCTCGATCGACGGCACCCACGACCACGCGGTCGCGGTCGTGGCCGCGTCCAAGGCGTTCAACACCGCGGGCCTGCGGTGCGCGCAGGTCGTCGTCCCGTCAACGGCCGACCGCCGGCTGCTCGCCGACCAGCCGATGTCGCGCAACGACTCGCACTCGCCGATCGGCGCCGTCGCGGCGCGGGCGGCGTACGACCTCGGCGACCCGTGGCTCGCCTCCCTCGTCGAACGGCTCGACCAGCAGCGCGCGCTGCTCGGCGAGCTCCTCGCTGCCCACCTCCCCGAGGTGCGGATGCGTCCGCTCGAGGCGACCTACCTGGCCTGGCTCGACGCCTCCGCCTACGGCCACGACGACGCCGCGGGCGTCGCGCTCGAGCGCGGTCGCGTCAAGGTCAGCCCGGGCGAGTCCTACGCCCCCGGCACCACCGGCCAGGTCCGGCTCAACATCGCCACCTCGTCCGACCGGCTCGTCGAGATCGTCGAGCGGCTCGCGAAGGCCTGGACGTAGCTCCCCGCGTTGGTCGAGGTGGGACGAAGTCCCGTCACGAAACCGGTCCACAGAGGGTGGCCAGCAACCGTGCACAGGCGTGGCCGCTGTCGGTGGCCGCCGGTAGAATCGAACACATGATCGAGGCGCTGGCAGGACCGGGAGCACGTGGGGTCGAGGACCTCACGGCCTCCGATCTGCTTGCGCTCGCGCGGGACCGGAAGGCGGCCGAGGACCGGGCATCCGCCGATCTTCTCGTCGTGGCAGCGCGGTGGGCTGATCTGCATCCGCCGGAGTCGATCCACTCGGCGGCGACCTTCGCGGTCCCTGGCTGTGAGCACGAGGAGCCGATCGCCGGTGACGGTGCGCCGCTGGTGGCGGAGTTCTGCCTGGCCGAGCTCGGTGCGGTCCTCGGGGTCTCGACGACGGCGGCAAAGAAGCTCGTCGGCCACGCCCTCGAGCTGCGCCACCGCCTGCCGCGGTTGTGGGCGCAGACCCAGGCCGGGCGGGTCCCCGCATGGCGAGCGCGTTCGGTCGCGGAGGTCACCATCCACACCAGCCCCGCCCTCACCCGCGAAGCCGCGGCGTTCGTGGATGCCCAGGTCGCCGCTGTCGCCGGTCGCATCGGCCCTGCACAGCTGGACCGGCTCGTCGCGGAGACGATCAAGCGGTTCCACCTTGCCGACGTCGATCCGGCAGCGGATCCGGAGGACGGCTACCTCCACGTCGACCCGCGCCACGCCACGATCCATGACGACGACGTGCACTACGCCGGCACCATGCGCCTCGAGGCCGAGCTCGACATCGCCGACGCCCTCGACCTCGACCGGGCGCTTGCCCACGGCGCCGAGACCTTGAAGGCCCTCGGGTCCGACATGTCGCTGGACGCGCGCCGTTCTGCTGCCCTCGGCGACCTGGCTCGCACCCAGACCGCGCTCGACCTCGCCGGGTCGGGAGCCGACCCCCAGCACCTGCCCGCCGCCCGCGAGGTCGTGCTGCACGCCCACTTCAATGCGTCCTTCGACGGCCTGGCGACCGTGTTCGGTCCGACCGGGCGGATGGAGGAAGGCCAGCGGCTGGTGCTCCTCGACCAGATCAGCGGCTGGTGTTCGGACTCGCGGACCAAGGTCACCGTCAAGCCGGTGATCGACCTCAACGCCGACCTCTCCACCCCGGCGTACGGGGTGCCGGACCGGATTCGCGAGCAGGTGATCCTCCGCGACAGGACGTGCGTGTTCCCGTGGTGCACCCGTCCGGCCCGCGGCTGCGACGTCGACCACGTCGACGAGTACGACCACGCCGCAGAGGCGGAAGGCAGACCCCAGCCCGGTCCAACGGGAACGTCGAACCTCGCCGCACTGTGCCGCTTCCACCACCGCTTGAAGACCCACACCGCCTGGCGCTACGAGATGACTGAGCCCGGGACGTTCGAGTGGACGTCGCCGCACGGCCACCGCTACCGCCGCGACCGCCACGGCACCACCGCGATCGACCCACTCGATCCGCCCGGCATTCCGCAACCACGCCGACCATGACCTCGCCCCGCACCCGCCACCCTCGACCGGCGGGGCCACGGGCACGTCCGGCGCGGCCGGGCCTGACCTCGCTCGGCCCCTCACGCCCGGGCGAGGGATGCTGCGAACCCAGGACAGCGTGTTCTCGGGATGTCACGATCGGTCACCTGACAGCTCCGGGGTCGCGTGGCTCCAGTCGAGACGGGGGAACCGAGGATGCTCACCAGGGCGATGGCCGCGCTGCAACATCGGGTGACGCGACGCAGACGAGGCCGACGTCAGACCTCGCTCCTCGCGCGCGGTCCGGCACCTGACCCGCGGCTCCCGCAGCAGTCCCTCGATCCGAATGCCAGGTTCATCGGCGAACAGATGGGGCAGGGCGGGGAGGGTTAGGGGGCGCCTCATGAGCAACCAGTTCTACTCGGACGCGAGGTTGTACGACCGGCTGTTCCCCGGTGGCGAACAGGCCGTCGAGTTCTATCGCGCCGAGGCCGATCGGCAGGGCGGGACGGTCCTGGAGCTCGGGTCGGGCACCGGGCACAAGCTGATCCCGATCGCGTCCGACGGGCATCCGTGCGTGGGTCTCGAGCTCTCGACCGACATGCTCGCCGAGGCCCGGCGCAAGGCGGACGACCGCGGCGTCGACGTCGAGTGGCTGCAGGGCGACATGCGTGAGTTCGACCTCGGTCGAACGTTCGACCTCGTGTTCATCGCCGCCAACTCCCTGCTCCATCTGCACGAGGCTGACGAAGTGGTGGGCTGCTTCCAGTCGGTACGACGGCACCTGGCGCCCGGTGCGCGGCTCGTCCTCGACGTGTTCAACCCGAGCGTGCGCGTGCTCGCCCGGGCCGACGGCGTACGACGCAGGCGTGACGCGTTGTCGTTCGTGGACCCCGATCGTGGCCCGGTGCGCGTCGATGTCGCGGAGACGTACGACGCGACCGCGCAGGTGACGCGCGGGACGTGGTTCTTCTCGACCGAATCCGAGGCCGACTTCTTCGTCGCGCCGCTGGAGATCAGGAGCATCTTCCCGCAGGAGCTGCCGCTGCTCCTCTCCCTCGGCGGTCTCCGGGTCGTCGAACGGTTCGGCGACTGGTCCCGGGCACCGTTCGCCGCAGAAGCGGCGCTCCAGCTCGTCATCTGCGAACCGGACTGAACCGACAGTGGGCAGTGGGCAGTGGGTGAGCTCAGCGCACGTAGCGGCGGGCCACCACCGCCTGCTGGTCGACGGGGGCACCGCGCTGCATCGTCCAGGCCAGCCGAACCAGTCCGGCGTGCGACCACGTCAGCGGGGTGGCGGCCCGGGTGCCCTCGCCCGCGGGGCAGCACGCCTCGCCGGTGGGCTCGCGGCCGTCCCAGACCTGCTCGGAGATCATGTCGCTCGTGCCGGCAGCTGCGGCCATGGCTGCGAGATAGGGCGTCGCGTCCTGCCCGGCGGTGATGGCGTACTCACCGCGCTCTCCGGTCAGCAGGGGCCAGGCGCGACCGAGCGTCGTGCCGGTGTCGTCCTCCGTGATCTCCCACTGCCCGCCGTCGCGCGTCTCGCCGTAGCCGTCGAAGCTGAAGCGGTGCCAGAACGGTCCGTTGGGCGTGTCCACCCGCAGCTCGTCGTCCACCAACGACAGCGTGGACAGCACGTCGGGGTCGTCAGGTTGCTCCAGCCCGAGCCGGACCAGGTCGAGGAAGCTCGGGTCGACCACGCGCCGCTGGTCGACGGCGGACGGCCCGCCGTCGCCGATGCCGTACTCCGTGCCGCGGTCGGGGCGACCGTCCTTGGTGATCCGCAGGTAGTAGGGGCTGCTGCTGAGCGGACCGTTGGTCGTGCGGGTCCACTGCTTGACCTTCGACTGCCACCGGTCGGCCAGCCGGAGCCACCGTCGGGCAGAGGTGCGATCGCCGTTCTTGCGGGCGATGTCAGCGGCGCAGACCAGACCCGCGACCTGGGTGGCGATCGAGTTCGGGGAGTAGCCGGACTGGTTCTCCCAGCGCTCCTGCGGCGAGTACGGCGCCCGCCTCCCGGTCTCCTCGTCCCGGAAGCGGACGAGGAACTGCGCGGCCCGCTTCACGCCGCGATAGGTGCGCGGCCCGTCGCGGCCCACCAGCCGGGCCAGCACGATCGGCAGCGCCACCTCGTCGAGCTGGAGCTCGGACCAGACCGGCGTCCCCTCCACGTCGGAGTTCTGCGGGAACGAGCCGTCGGGCAGCTGCTGCACGTCGAAGAGCCAGTCGACCGAGCGGCGAGCGGCCGCCTTGTCGCCCATGGCCCACAGCGCGGTGCCGAACTGATAGGAGTCGCGCGACCACACGAGGTGGTAGGCGCCCGACGGGGAGGACAGGTCCTTGACCTCATCACCCCAGACCCACGGCGCCGACGGCGAGGCCACGAGCGCCCCTGGGTTGAGCTTGTCCTCCGCGGCGGCCAGCACGAGAGCCGACGCGAGGTAGTTGCGACGGACGGCCGCGGCACTCTCGGGCACCTCCTTGAGCGTGCGGAGGTAGCGGTGCCAGCCGCGGTCGTAGCGCGCCGCGGTCTGACCTGCCCCCGCGTGGAGACCCGACCGTGCGGTGCGCTGCGCCTCCGCGCCGGTCCGCCCGAAACCCAGGACCAGCGTCGCGCTCTGCTCGCCGGCGAGCCCCGTCACGCCCGCGATCCGGCCGGTCTGCACGATGTTGCCCGGACCGGCCGAACGGCGTCCCTCGTCGAGTCGCTGGTCGTCCTCGAGGTCGCTCCAGCCGTCGTCGCGACCGAGCAGCCCGGTGCTGCTCCGGCCGAGGCGCGGGCGCGAGACGAGCGCGGACGCGACGCGCTCCTCGACGTCCGTGGCCACGAGCACCCCCCGCGTCGCGCGGCCCCGGTCGTCCATCCCGGAGTTGGCGAGCGCCGGGTCGTGCACGGCGTACAGCTGGTAGCTGCCACCGTCGAGCGACTCGAGGCGGACCCGGACGACGAGCGCGTCGCGGCGCGGGTCGGTCACGTAGGTCTTGGTGATGCGGTAGCGGCCGGACGTCGCAGTGCCGACCTGCTGGAAGCGCAGGCTGCTCTCGTCAGGACGCGTCGTGACGACGTCGACGTCCTCGGTCTCCCGGTCGGTGAACGTGCGGCCATCCGTCACCACGAGCTCGAGGCTGCGGGTGCTCGGCGTTGACAGGTCTGGGTAGAAGACCTCACTGACCCGCCCGTCCTGCAGCGTGAACCACACGTTGCTCCGCCGGGCGCGCGCCGTGCCGAAGCCCGCCTTGTCGGCCTCGGTCCACGTGCCCTTGGCGCCGCGGTCGGGGGCCGCACGCTCCGCAGTGCCCGCACCCGCGCCCAGTGGCGGGGACAGCGTGGCCGCCGCCAGGGCGAGGGCGATCGGACCGATGGGCACGCGCAGCGACATGATGGCCTCCGAGATGGGTTCACCCCGTCGTACTCCTGCTGCCGGCGCGCGGGCCACACCCCGGTGGGTACGGCGCGTGCCGCCACCCAGCCACCGATCGCTCACATGTCGGAATCGGGTGTTCCGCGCCCATCCGTCGGGATGACAGGCTCTTCGCCAGGGGGAGTGGATCGCTGCAGCTGGCGACGTCGAGTCGTTCGCCGAGCCGGAGTCGGACCGAGGCCCCGACCCCAGGTGACGATCGACACCCCGGAAGGACGCCCAGTGCCCCACTTCACGGTCCCGTACGTTCCCGTCGACAAACGATGGCTCGGGTTGGACAGGAGGTCACTGCCGTTCGGCCTCGCGGTCGTCGCTCTCGTCCTCCTGTGGGTGGTTGCCGTGCCCCGGCTCGACCGGGCCACGGCGTACGACGACGAGGTGCGGGCTGGTGAGCAGTTCGCTCTCACGGAGTCGATCGTCTTCACCCCCGCGGTCGGTTGGGAAGTCACCGGCGGCTACCGGGTCGACCCCGGTGCGAGCGCGCAGCAGTCGGGCCCGGTGCGGCTGTCGTCGCGGGGTGTGGCGATCGTGCTCAGCAGCGGGGACTTCTCCGGCACGCCCGATGCGCTGCTCTCGCAGATCGACAAGATCACCACGCGGCTGACTGACGGTGAGGGCTTCCACGTCAGCCAGCGTCGCGTCAGCCTCACCACGAAGATGGGTGACGTCGGGATCGCCCAGGGCTTCGCCAGCGCCCGGGCAAGTGGGTTCATCGCGGCCCTGGTGCTCGGCGGGACCGGCGTGGAGGTCCAGGTCGTCGGCCCGCCCGACCAGATTGCCGCCGTCGGCGACGAGGTCAGCGCCATGGTGGAGAGTATCCACGCGACGGACGGAGCGACCTCGTGAGCACCGACACTGCCCTGCTGCGTCGTGACGCCGCGCTGGACGCATCAGCCTGGGGTGAGCCGTTCCATCTCGTCCAACCTCGCAACCTCTGCTTCTGGGTCTACATCGTCATGGTCGGCTACGGCGTCTACTCGATGCTGCCGATCGTCTCCAGGAGTGCCCACTTCTCGCCCGCAGCCGTCGCGGCGGCCCTGGTCGTGAACGGGATCCTCGGGCTGCTGTGGTGGCTCTGGTTCCACCACATCGACCGCTGGGAGCGTCAGCCCGCGAAGATCCTGCTCGCCGCGTTCGTGTGGGGTGCCGTTCCGGCGACCTTCGCCATCGCGATCAACGCCAACGGCGCTCTCATGTCGCTGTGGGCCAAGTGGTTCGGGCAGGACTGGGCCGGTCACTGGCAGGCAGCACTCACGGCACCCTTCGTCGAGGAGAGCGCCAAGTTCGCCGGCTTCCTGCTGCTCATGGGCCTGGCGCCCCGGCTCGTCAGGACGGTCAACGACGGCCTCATCCTGGGTGCCTTCATCGGGCTCGGGTTCCAGGTGCTCGAAGACGTCACGTACGCCTTCAACGGAGCGCTCGAGAACTTCGGCACCGCGCCCGTCGACGGCGCGATCGGCACGGCCTGGTTGCGTGTCGCGACCGGTTTCGTGTCGCACCCGCTCTACACCGCGTTGTGCTGTGCCGGGCTGGTCTACCTGATCGGCACCGCCAGTCAGGAGCGCCGGATCGGGCGCGGACTCGGCTTCCTCGCAGCCGGTGTGCTCACCCACGGCCTGTGGGACTCCATGGTCGCTTTCGCGGGCAGTGGGGCCGTGACGCTGCTGGTCATGTTCGGCTCGGCCATCTTCGGGCTGGGCGTGCTCTGGACGGCGTTCAAGCTCGCGCGACCTGTCGAGCACGCATACGCCCGCGACATCCTCGCTCCAGAGGTCGAGGCCGGCCTGCTCGATGACGTCGAGGTCGAGGCGGTCCTGGACCGCAAGGCGCGCAAGGCCTATGTCCACGCAGGCTCCGACCACCACGCGCGTCGGGCACGCAAGCACCTCATCCACGCGGGGTACGAGCTCGTGCACGAGCTTGTTGAGGCCCGCGGTGCAGAAGACGAACGGGTCGTACGTGCGCGCGCGGAGGTCGCGCGGTTCCGTAGCGAGACGTGACCCGGAGCCGGTGCGGCGTTCCTCCAGCGGCGAGGCCCTCAGCCGAGCTGCTCGCTCAGCGCGACCATGACCCCGTCGGGGCCGTGGAGGTAGCACATCCGGTAGCCGGCGTACTCCGTCACCTCGCCGACGAGCTCGGCTCCCTGGCCGCCCAGCCGCGCGAGGACGTCGTCGAGGTCGTCGACGGCGAACATGAAGCGTCGGATGCCCAGCGCGTTGACCGGTGCACGTTCGGTCCCGGCGTGAGCGGCGGCCGGCGTGTGGAACTTGTCGAGCTCGATCCGCGACTGGCCGTCCGGGGTCCGCATCATGACGATCTCGCTCCGGACGCCGTCGATGCCCACCAGCCGGTCGACCGGCTCTCCCTCCACGATGGCCCGACCCTCCACCTCCAGGCCGATCGCACCGAAGAAGGCGATCGCGGCCTCGAGGTCGTCGACGACGACGAGGACGTTGTCCATCCGCACGGTCATGTACGTCTCCACTTCTCGACTGGCTCCACGTGGCCGACGGCCACGGGTGTGTCAGGGACGGAGTCGCCGTCAGGTTCTCGACACGATCACTCGTCAGCGCACCCGCTTGACGTACCTCCGGCACGGAGACACGAACGTCTGCCCGCCGGCGCTGACCTCGTAGGGGAGGTCGCCGCGGTCGGCCCAGCCCTGCCGCTCGTAGAACCGCCGGGCCCGCGCGTTCCCCACCACGACCGCCAGCCAGGCCGCGGAGTGACCGCCGGCCGCCACCCGCTGCTCGGCCTCGAGCAGCAGGTCGGACGCCAGCCCGGTCCCACGCGCCGGCCGGGCGACGAAGACCTGCTCCACCTCGTCGTCCACGACCATCACGAATCCCTGGAGCGACCCGTCCTCGGCGACCGCGACCGCGGTGTCCGCCACCCGGGACGGCGTGCGCGCGTGGAACGCCGTCAGGGTTCGCGCGGCCGTGAGCCCGTCGGGCACGTGCCCGGCGTGGCCGTCGTGCCAGCCCTCGTGCCAGAGGTCGGCGACCGCGGCCATGTCGGCGTCGTCAGCCGGTCGGATCGACGTCATGGGGCCACCCTAGGATCGCTGCCATGAGTGACGACGCGCTCGAGCGGATCTGGACGCCCCACCGGATGGCCTACGTCCGCACGGCGATCGACGACGAGGGCTGCCCGTTCTGCGCGATCCCCTCGCACCCCGACGAGGAGTCGCTGCTGGTCGCGCGCGGCGAGTCGACGTACGTCGTGCTCAACCTGCACCCCTACAACCCCGGCCACCTGATGGTGCTGCCCTACCGCCACGTCGCCGACCTCACCGACCTCACGGCGGAGGAGGCGGCCGAGCTGATGGCGATGACGCAGCAGGCGCTGCGGACCGTACGGACGGTGAGCCGCCCGCATTCCTTCAACGTCGGCCTCAACCTCGGCAGGTCGGCCGGCGGGTCCCTGTCCGAGCACCTGCACCAGCACGTGGTGCCGCGCTGGACCGGCGACGCCAACTTCATCACCGTCGTCGGCGGCACCAAGACCCTGCCGCAGCTGCTTGAGGACACGCGCGACCTGCTGGCCGACGCGTGGGACTCGACTCAGAGCACGCGGTAGGGGTGCTCGGCGGCCCGACCCTGGAACGCCAGGATCGCCGGGTTGCAGATCCGTCCGTCCCGGATCTCGATGGCCCGGCTGATGGTCTCGTCGGCGTCCCACGCCTGGGGACCGGCGAGGACGGTGTCCACGAAGGGGAGCAGGGCCTCGCTGTTCTCCCAGGTGGCCGAGTTCCAGAGGTAGGAGGGGCTGTGGTCCACGGCGTAGTAGTGCACACGGTCCCCGACCGTGAACATCGGGTCGTCGAAGGTCGTCGGCACGGCCCACGAGAATCCCATCCCCTCGTCGCACGACACGTCCACGATGAGACTCCCGCGGCGGAACTCGGCCAGGTCCTCGGTCTGCAGGTAGGTCAGCGGCGCGGCCGTGTTCTGGAACGTGCAGTTGACGACGATGTCGTTCTCCGCGAGGTACGGCGCCAGCGGCACGCGGCCGCGGTCGGTGATCACCTGGCTGGCGCCGGGGTCGTCCGGGTCGTGGTCGAACTGCCGGATCAGGACTGAGTGGATCGGCGACCCCACCGCTGCTACGCCGCGCGTCGTCAGCACCGCGACGTCGCCGACGCCGTGCGCCTTGAGGGCCGTCACCGCACCGCGCGCGGTCGCGCCGAAACCGATGACGACGGCACTGAGTCGTCGACCGTAGTCACCGGTGATCCCGACGAGCTCCATCGCCTGGAGCACCGAGCAGTATCCGGCGAGCTCGTTGTTCTTGTGGAAGACGTGGAGGCCGACATGCCCGTCCGCGGTCCAGTGGTTCATCGCCTCGAACGCGATCAGGGTCAGCTCGCGGTCGATCGCCAGCTGGGTGATCGCCGGGTCCTGGACGCAGTGCGGCCACCCCCACAGGACCTGTCCGGGGCGCATCGCAGCGACGTCCTCGTGCTGCGGCTTGGGCAGCACGACGACGTCGGCGTCGTGCAGGATCTCGTCGCGCGACGCGAAGCCGGCCACGAGCGGGGCCAGGTCGTCGTCGTCGATGCCGAACCGGTGGGCGTACCCGTGCTCCAGGGTGGTCCGGGACGCGACGTCGGGAGCCAGCCGCGACAGGTGGTCCGGGTGCAGCGGGAGCCGGTGCTCGTTCTCCTTGGCGGACGTCCCGATGACTCCGAGACGGAGCGCGGTCACTTCTTCTTGGGCAGCAGGCCCTCGGCGGCGTCGTTCTTCCCCGCAGCCTTGGCGTGCTTCTCGGCCCGCTTCTCCTTGAGGGACTTGCCGGACTTCTTGGACATGCCTTGCCGTGGCGACTTGTCGCTCATCGGGGCTCCTCGGTCGGAAGCCTGGATGGCTCCGTGCCGCCACACTACGCGTGCCGACTAACGTGACCGGCGTGGACGACTCGCACCTCGGCGCCGACGCCGCACTCGCCGCCGACCTGGTCCGGGAGGCGGCGCTGCTGGCCGCCCGCATCCGTCAGGAGGGCCTGGACGTCGAGCGCAAGACCAGCGGCTCCGACATCGTCACGCAGGCCGACACGGCTGCCGAGCGGCTCATCGTGCAGCAGCTCATCGCCGAGCGGCCGGACGACGCGATCGTGGGGGAGGAGGGTGCGTCGAAGCCCGGCACCTCGGGCCGGACGTGGGTGATCGACCCGGTGGACGGCACCTACAACTTCGCCCGCGGCAGCGACTGGTGGTGCACCGCGATCGCCCTCCACGACGAGGACGACGTGCTGCTCGGCGCGGTCCACCACGCCGCCAGCCTGCGCACGTGGGTGGGCGGGCCCGACCTGCCGAGCACCTGTGACGGCACGCCGCTCGCACCGCTCCCCGACACCCCGCGCGAGGCCCGCTGCGCCGCGACCTACCTGCACCCGCCGTTCTACGGCAGCGAGGTCGGTGAGGCCTTCGCCCGCGCACTGGGCCAGGTCGGCACACTGCGGATGTTCGGATCGGGGACGATGGACACGATGGCGATCGCGTGGGGTCAGTGGGACGTGCTCTTCCAGCACTCCGTCGCCGACTGGGACCGGCTCCCGGGAGCCGCGATCATCCGCGGCGTGGGCGGCGAGTCGGTCGTCGTGCCCGCCGCGGGCGTGCACTGGACGGTGTCCGGGGCGCCCGCCGCGGTGGCGGACGTCCGGGCGGCACTGCTCGGCTGAGCGGGGTCGGTCAGAAGGGCACCTGGGTCTCCAGGAGCCCCACGCCGATGCCCCTGCCGGAGATGATCCGGCAGAACTCGACCGCGTCCAGGGTCATGAGCTCGGCGTCGCCTCGCCGCCAGGAGCCGCCCGCGGGTCCGGTCAGCTCCAGCTGGTACGGCCGTCCGTGCCGCTCGGCCCACTCCGCGACCACGTCGTCCACGATCACGCCGTCGTGGTCCGGGGTCAGGGTCATCGGCCGGCCGGTCGCGGCCGAGAGGTCGGTCCGGTGCATCCAGGGGTCCCGCGTGAGGATGGTCCGGAGCAGGTAGCCCACGCTCCAGGACTCCTCCCGGCCGTTCACGGGCTGCGTCCCCGGCAGCGGCGCGCGGCCGGCACATGCGGAGATCCACCGCCGCCCACGAACGCTGCGTGGGGCAGCCCTGACGGCACCCAGCACCACCTGATCGGGCGCCCAGTCGGCGCGCTCGTCGACCTGCACCTGGGTGAGCCCGTCGACCGCCGGCCCACCGCGGCGGGCGTGGACGGCGGAGGCCTTGCGCTGCTGCCGGGCGATCTCGATCGGGGAGGAGGGGAACTCGGCCATGCCGACCATGTGGCACGCGAGCTGCCGGACGTCCCACTCGGGGCAGGACGTCGGGCGCGCCCAGTCGTCGGGCCCGAGGGCGCGCAGCGCGTCGACCGTGCGCGCGTGCTCGGTCCGGGCCAGGGTCATGGACGTCCGGGGGTCGAGGTGCGAGTGACGTCGTCGCTGCGGGGTGTCTGTCGTGGTCATGGTCGGTCCTTCACGGTGCGCTTCTGGTGCCTGGTGCCAGTCCTACTGGTGGTCGTCCGGAGGAAGGCCGACGGCGTCGGCCCACATGTCGACGCCCCGGTCGAGCAGCACGCGGTGCCGGCTGCCCCCTGCGTCGTTGGCGTGGTGCTGGTTGATGAGGCCGCCGACGAGAGCCACCCAGACCTCGAAGTCCTCGGTCGTGGCGCCGGTGAGGGCGACGATCGTGCGGTGGGCGCGTTCGAGGACCCGCACGGAGGGTGCGTACGCCTCGGCGGAGGGGGAGAAGCCGGCGACGACGCGCTGGTTCATCAGCTGGTGCCGCGCGAGGTCGGTCGCGGTGAAGTCGTAGAAGTGCGCGCCGATCACCCGCATCGCCGACCGGGGGTGTGACGGGAGGGCGCGCTCCAGGTCGGGGATCGTGGCCTCGTAGTCGCTCCAGGCCTGCTCGAACATGGCGTCGTAGATGGCGTGCTTGGAGGCGAAGTGGCCGTAGAGCGACGGGGCCCTCATCCCGATGCGCTCCGCCACGTCCCGGAGCGTGAGCTCGACGAGGCCCTTGGAGCGCGCCACCTCCCACGCCGCCTCGAGGATCTCGAGCCGGGTCGCGGCTCGGCGGACGGCGACCCGATTGCCGTTAGGAACGTCTAACACCGTTAGGACGATCCTCTCCCGTGCAGTCCACGTCAAGAGGGAGCCGATAGCCTGCGCCCGTGCTCGATCGGTTCAAGCAGTTCTGGCAGGGCGTGATGCTCGCGCCCTTCATCAACCTGTTCATCCGCCTGGGCATCAGCCCCGACGTCGTGACGCTGGTCGGCACCTTCGGGGTCAGCTTCGGCGCGCTGTTCTTCTTCCCCCGCGGCATGGTCTGGGAGGGCGTCCTCTTCATCACCGCCTTCGTCTTCAGTGACCTGATCGACGGCGCGATGGCGCGCAAGGTCGGGCGCAAGGACGACTTCGGCGCCTTCCTCGACTCGACGCTCGACCGGGTCGCCGACGGCGCGCTGTTCGGCGGGCTGATCCTCTTCTTCGCCTGGCAGCGGGAGAGCCACCTCTACCTCTGGCTGTGCCTCGTCATCCTCGTCATGGGCGCGGTGACGTCGTACGCGCGGGCGAAGGCCGACCACCTCGGCTACGACGCCAAGGTCGGCATCGCCGAGCGGCCCGACCGTCTCGTCGGGATGCTCGTGCCGGCCTTCTTCGCCGACCTCCTCGACCTGTGGATCTTGCTCGAGGTCGCCCTCTGGGCGCTCGCGGTCGCAGCCAGCGTGACCGTCGCGCAGCGCATCTGGGTCGTCCGCCGACAGGCGCTCGCTCGCGCGGCCTCGCAGGCCTGATCAAGCGCTCAACCATCGCCATCCCGATGCATCCTTTGGGATGAGGCCGCACTACGATCCAGACATGGCTGAGCACACCCCCCAGACGTCGGCCCAGACGTCTTCCGAGACCCCCATCGAGCACGGCACCAGCCGCGTCAAGCGCGGCATGGCCGAGATGCTCAAGGGCGGCGTGATCATGGACGTCGTCACCGCCGACCAGGCGAAGATCGCCGAGGACGCCGGCGCCGTCGCCGTGATGGCGCTCGAGCGCGTGCCGGCCGACATCCGCGCCCAGGGCGGCGTGTCCCGGATGAGCGACCCCGACATGATCGACTCGATCATCGAGGCCGTCTCGATCCCGGTGATGGCCAAGGCCCGCATCGGCCACTTCGCCGAGGCGCAGGTGCTCCAGTCGCTCGGCGTCGACTACATCGATGAGTCCGAGGTGCTGACCCCGGCCGACTACACCAACCACATCGACAAGTGGCAGTACACCGTGCCGTTCGTCTGCGGTGCGACCAACCTGGGCGAGGCGCTGCGCCGCATCACCGAGGGCGCAGCGATGATCCGCTCCAAGGGCGAGGCCGGCACCGGCGACGTCTCCAACGCGGTGATGCACATGCGCACCATCGGCGGCGAGCTGCGGCGGCTGCACAGCATGTCCGAGGACGAGCTCTACGTCGCGGCCAAGGAGCTGCAGGCTCCCTACGAGCTGGTCAAGGAGGTCGCGGCGGCGGGCAAGCTGCCGGTCGTCCTCTTCACCGCGGGCGGCATCGCCACGCCGGCCGACGCTGCGATGATGATGCAGCTCGGCGCCGAGGGCGTCTTCGTCGGATCGGGCATCTTCAAGTCCGGCAACCCGGCCCAGCGCGCCGAGGCGATCGTCAAGGCCACGACCTTCTACGACGACCCCGACGTGGTCGCCAAGGTCTCGCGCGGCCTCGGTGAGGCCATGGTCGGCATCAACGTCGACGAGATCCCGCAGCCGCACCGCCTGTCCGAGCGCGGCTGGTGACGCGTCGCCGCGGCGGGCTCAGCCCCGCCGTGGCTCACCGGCGTACGTCCCGAAGGACCACTGGTTGCCCTCAGGGTCGGTGACGCGGAGCTCCCGGCTGCCGTAGTCCTGCTCGACGACCGGCGACGGGTCGAGGCCCGCGTCGACGGCGCGCCGGTGCACCGCGTCGACGTCGGAGGCGACGACGTACGCCGCCGTGGTCCCGGGTTGCTGGGTGAACGGTCCGTCGGGCTTGTGGCAGCCGAGCATCACCCCGCCGCCCTCGGGCCAGTCGAGCTGGGCGTGCTGGACGACGCCCGCCTCGTCGCGGTAGGCGGCCGTCTCCTCGAAGCCGAGCGCGACGAGCGTGCGGATGACGAGGTCGGGGTCGTGCGCCTGCAGGGCGGGCCAGACGGTGGTGCGGTGGGGATCGCTCATGGCCCCGATGCTGCCGCGACGCCCACCGGCGCGCCTTGGACATTTGGGAACTCCGCGGCGAGCCAGGCCGACGGCCCGAGCCCGGCGAACTCGCGGAAGTCGCGCACCAGGTGCGACTGGTCGTAGTAGCCCGTACGGGCGGCCACCTGCGCCAGCGACGCGCCCACGGACGCGGCGGCGACCACCTCGCGGCGCGCCGTGTCGAACCGGGCCAGCCGTTGCACGGTCTTGGGTCCGTGGCCCGTCTCGGCCGTGAGCAGCTGGGTCAGCCGCCGACGGCTGTAGCCCACGGAGTCGGCGGCCTCGGCGACCGTTCGAGGGCTCGGGCCGGTGAGCAGCCGCCAGGCCTCCTCGACCTCGGGGGACGGCCCCGGGTGGGAGGCGGCGCGGTCCGTGCGGTCGGCCAGGCGCAGCAGGAAGCGGTTCACCGCGGCGTACCTCCCGGGCCAGTCACCAGCCGCGTGCAGCTCCTCGACCACCCGGTCGACCTCGTCGCCGACCAGGTCGCGCGCGTCCCAGCTGCCGACCGGGAGCGCGGAGGCCGGGACGCCGAGCAGGCGCCGCACGCCCACCGGGTGGAGGGTCAGCTGCACCCCGGCCCACCGGCCGGGCTGCTCCACCATCGCCGCGCGGGTGTGCAGGCCGCCGAGGCTCACCCACTGCGCGTCGCGCACACCGGCGTCCCACGCCTCGGCGGTGGGCGCGGTGCGGAGGGGACGTTCCAAGCTCAGCACAAGGGTCAGCCCGGCGGACGGGAGCCCGCGGTGGACGCCGGGGGCGAGGCCCTCGGCGGAGTAGCCGTACATCGCCAGGACGTGCGGGGCGAGCGGCGCCGGGACCCGTGCCGCCGGCAGGTGCTCCCACGCCCCGACCATCCGCCGAGTGTGCCGCACCGGGCGGCGCGGCGTCACGCGTCAGCGAAGGGCGCGGGTCAGCACGCGGGCGGCGTTGGTGAAGCCGTACGCCTCGTCGCCCGGCTGGGCGGGCAGCCCGAGGCGGACCACCATCGTGCGCGTCGCGGGATCGACGAGCAGCACCTGCCCGCCGAAGCCGAGCGCGGCGAAGACGTCGACGGGCGCCGACGGGGCGAGCTGTCCGGTCACCGGGTGCAGCGGCTGCCCCTGGGCGTCGACCGGGTCGGTCGCGCCGCGAAGGAGGCCGGGTCGGTTGAGCCACCACAGGTAGCCGTAGGCCGCGTTGTGGACCGACGAGGACCGCCCGACCGCGCGCCTGAGGTAGGCGGCGTCGAGGATGCGCTTGCCGCCGACCTTCCCGCTGTCGAGGTAGAGCCGGCCGAGGCGGGCGATGTCGAGGCACGTGGTGCGGAGGCCGTAGAAGACGGCGGCGTCGTCCGCGCGGTCGGTGATGAACGACGTCCTGGTCATGCCGAGCGGCTCGAAGAGGCGTTCGCGGGCGAACCTCGCCACGGGCATCCCGGTCGCCTTCTCCAGCACCGGCTCGAGCACCTGGATCGCGGCGTTGTTGTAGGCCCACGCGCTGCCGGGGGCGTACTGCTGCGGGAGCGAGACGGCGTACTTCGTGCGGCTCCGGGCCGAGAGCAGCTCGGAGTAGTCCGTCTTGAACGACCAGAAGCGGCCGCTGTCGTTGGAGAGCAGGTTGCGCACCGTCACCGACTCCGACGCGGTGCCGCGCCACTGCGGCACGTAGGTCGAGACCGGGTCGTCGAGACGCAGGTCGCCGTCGCGGACCGCGATGCCGACCAAGGTGCTCGTGACCGACTTCGTGATCGAGAAGACCTCACGGGGTTCCTCGCGGGGCAGCTGCCAGTTCCACTCGCCGACGAGCTTGCCCTTGCGCAGGACCGCGAAGCAGGTGGAGTCGAGTCGCCGGGCCTCGGCCGCGCCACGCTGGACGGCCTTCGTGCGCAGGCCGAGTCGGGAGGGTGTCGCGACGGGCCAGCCCTCGACCGCACGGGCGCCGGGCGCGGGTCGACCAGAGGACACGTCGACGGCCCCGGCGACGGCACCGGCGGTGCTCGTGGAGGTGCTGCCGGCGGCGAGCGACAGGGCGAGCAGGGCGGCGCCCAGCAGGCCCGGACGGCGGAGACTCATGGGGCGTGAGCCTACGGCGAACCGGCGGTCCTAGGATCGGCGATCGTGAATCCGACCATCGGCGTGCTCGCGCTGCAGGGCGACGTGCGCGAGCACCTCGCCGTCCTGCGGTCGCTGGGCGCGGACCCGATCTCCGTACGCCGTCCCGCCGAGCTCGCCGCCTGCGACGGCCTCGTCCTCCCGGGCGGCGAGTCCACGACGATGATCAAGCTGGCCAGGATCTTCGACCTGCTCGAGCCGCTGCGCGACGCCGTACGCGGTGGGCTGCCCGCCTTCGGGACGTGCGCGGGGATGATCCTGCTCGCCGACCGCATCGAGGACGGCGCGGCGGGGCAGGAGACCGTCGGCGGCCTGCACATCACGGTGCGCCGCAACGCCTTCGGCCGCCAGGTCGACTCCTTCGAGGAGGACCTCCACGTCGACGGGCTGGCCGACCCGGTGCGGGCGGTCTTCATCCGCGCCCCGTGGGTCGAGGCGATCGACGACGACGTCGAGGTGCTGGCCCGGGTGGAGGACGGGCCCGCCGCGGGTAGGATCGTCGCGGTCCGTCAAGGCCCCCTGATGGCGACCTCGTTCCATCCCGAGGTCGGCAGCGACGGCCGGGTGCACGGCATGTTCGTGGACCTGGTGCGCTCGGCGTGACGGCGTACAGACGAAGCGACGGATAGAGGGACTCATGTCAGGCCACTCCAAGTGGGCAACGACCAAGCACAAGAAGGCCGCGATCGACGCCAAGCGCGGCAAGCTCTTCGCGAAGCTGATCAAGAACATCGAGGTCGCGGCGAAGCAGGGCGGCGGCGACCCGGCCGGCAACCCGACGCTCTACGACGCCATCCAGAAGGCGAAGAAGAGCTCGGTCCCGAACAAGAACATCGACTCCGCGCTCAAGCGGGGCTCGGGTGCGGAGTCGGGCGGCGTCGACTACAAGGCGATCTCCTACGAGGTCTACGGCCCGCAGGGCGTCGCGATCCTCGTCGAGTGCCTCACCGACAACACCAACCGCGCCGCGATGGAGGTCCGCACTGCGGTCACCCGCAACGGCGGCACCATGGCCGACCCCGGCTCGGTCTCGCGCCTGTTCACCCGCAAGGGGATCGTGGTCGTGCCCAAGTCGCAGGACCACGACGGCACCGTCCGTGAGGTCACCGAGGACGACGTCCTCGAGGCAACCCTCGACGCCGGCGCCGAGGACGTCAACGACCTCGACGAGGCGTTCCAGGTGCAGAGCGAGGCCACCGACGTCGTCGCGGTCCGCACGGCCCTGCAGGACGCCGGCATCGACTACGACTCCGCCGACGTGGAGTTCGTCCCGAGCCTCGAGATCCCGGTCGACGCCGACGGCGCCGGCAAGGTTCTCCACCTCGTCGACGCGCTCGAGGACCTCGACGACGTCCAGGACGTCTTCACCAACGTCGACATCCCCGCCGACGTGATGGCCGAGCTCGAGACCGCCGACGCCTGAGCCTCCGGGGTCCTGTCCCGCCTCGACCGTCTGAGCCGCTGTAACGCCGGGTTAGTGCGACTACCCCATGTGGTGCTCCACCATGGGTACCCCCACTAACCCGGCGTTACAGCGCCGCGCGCTGACCACCACCCGTCCACAGCACGGTGCCGAACCACTGCATCCACAGGCGCGCTGCCCACTGCTCGCCGAGCGTCCGGCGACGCGCGGACGGTGGGTCGCATGTATCTCCCCGCCGTCGTCCTCATGGGCGCCCAGCACGGCCTGATCACCGCCGCACAGCTCACCCGCGCCGGCTTGGACCCGCACGACGTACGCCGTCTGCGCGAGGGTGGTCGCCTCGTGCGGCTCCGCCGCGGGGTGTACGTCGACTCCGACGCCTGGTCGGGCCTCGATCCGTACCGCGCACAACCCATGCTGAGGATGCGCGCGGCCGGGCTCACGCTGACCTCGCGCGACTACGCCTACAGCCACGACTCGGCGGCCATCGTCCTGGGCATGGGCGCTCCCGACCCCCGCTCGGCGATCGTCCACGTCAGCCGGACCAAGGTCCACGGTGATGCCGTCCGTGCGGGCGTCAAGCACCACCTGGCGCCGTTCCGCGACATCGATCTCACGCACGTCGACGACCTCCGCCTGCTCGGCCACGCGAGGACTGCGCTCGACATGGCACGCGAGCACGGCCGCGCGCACGGACTCGCCGCGTGCGATGCCGCGCTCCGCGCGGGGGTGACGCGATCCGACCTGCTCGACGTGCTGTCGACCATGACCTCGTGGCCCCACAGCCGCTGCATGCGGTGGTGCGTCGAGCACGCCGACGCCCTGGCCGAGAGCTACCTGGAGTCGCTCGTCCGCGACTTCGTCCTCGAGCTGGGCATCGGTCGACCAGAGCTGCAGTTCGGCCTGACGGACGGGCGCCGGACCGCGTTCGCCGATCTCCGCGTCCGGCGGCACCTGTTCGAGGCCGACGGGTTGCTGAAGTACGCGGAGGACAACCCGAGCGGCAAGGAGCCCGCCGTGGTGCTCGCTGAGGAGAAGGAGCGCCACGACTTCCTGACCGGCTTCAAGCTCGGCGCGTCCCGGGTCACCTACCTCGACCTCTTCGCCCGTCGTCGCGCGGCGCTGGCCAGGGTGGCGCGCGAGTACGCCGACACCTGCGCCCGGTTCGGCACGGAGATCGACGACCTGGCGCCCTTCCGCGTGGAGCGCAGTCGCCCGCGGATCGTCCCGCCGGGGTCCGCTGTAACGCCGGGTTAGTGTCACTACCCACCCCCGAGCACCCCAGTGGGTACCAGCAGTAACCCGGCGTTACAGCGGCGCGGGGGCGGGATCAGGCAGCGGATGACCGCGGGCTGCGGCGGGACGCGCCGCGTGTCGTACGACGTCGCGCAGCCGGCGCGGGTTAGCGTGATCGCACGAACACATGTTCGGACGAGACCGACGGCGGAAGGGGTGTGCGCGTGCGCGTGCTCGGCATCGACCCCGGCCTGACCCGGTGTGGCGTCGGGGTGGTCGACGGCAGCGTCGGCCGGCCGCTGACGATGGTCGACGTCGGCGTGGTGCGCACGAGCTCGACGCTCCCGATCGCCGAGCGGCTGGTCACCATCGAGAAGGGCCTCGACGCCTGGATCGAGGAACACCGGCCCGACGCGGTCGCGGTGGAGCGGGTCTTCGCCCGCTCCGACTCCAGCACCATCATGGGCACCGCGCAGGCCAGCGGCATCGCGCTCGTCGTCGCCGCGCGACGCGGGCTGCCGATCGCCATGCACACCCCGAGCGAGGTGAAGGCCGCCGTGTCCGGCAACGGGCGCGCCGACAAGGCGCAGGTGGGGGCCATGGTCGTCCGCATCCTGCGGCTGTCCGAGCTCCCCAAGCCCGCCGACGCCGCAGACGCGCTCGCGCTGGCCATCACCCACCTCTGGCGCGGCTCGGCGCACACCCGGCTCGAGGCCGCCGCGGCACAGGCCCGGGCGCAGGCCCGCGCACACCAGAAGCAGACACCGATGAGGACCCGATGATCGCCTTCGTCCGCGGCGAGGTCGCCGCCGTCACCCTGTCCAGCGCCGTGCTCGAGGTCGGCGGCGTCGGCCTCGAGCTGATGTGCACGCCCGGCACCCTCGCCACGCTCCGCGTCGGCCGGCCCGCGACTCTGCCCACCAGCATGGTCGTGCGCGAGGACAGCCTGACGATCTTCGGCTTCCTCGACGACGACGAGAAGTCGATCTTCGAGATCGTCCAGACCGCGTCCGGGGTCGGCCCCAAGGTCGCGCAGGCGATCGTCGCGGTGATGAGCCCCGACGACGTACGCCGTGCCATCACGACCGAGGACGTCAAGGCGCTGACCCGGGTCCCGGGGATCGGGCAGAAGGGCGCCCAGCGCATCATCCTCGAGCTCAAGGACCGCATCGGCCCGCCGGTGGGCGTGCACCACCCGGCGTCGGCCGCCGTTCCAGCCACCGAAGCGTGGCGCGACCAGGTGCAGCAGGGCCTCGTCGGGCTGGGCTGGTCGGCCAAGGAGTCGGAGAAGGCGGTCGAGGCCGTCGCCCCCGACGCCGGCGACGCCCCCGACGTCGGCGCACTGCTGCGCGCCGCCCTCCGCGCACTGAGCAAGGCGTGAGGCGGGTACGACGATGAACTGGGACGACACCGACGAGGACACCGACGACGTCGAGCTGACCGAGGCCGAGCTGGGTCACCTGCAGCGGCTGACCGACGCCGAGGCCGACGGCGACGACCGCGCGGTCGACGCGGCGCTGCGCCCCAAGACGCTCGACGAGGTCGTCGGGCAGGCGCGCGTACGCGACCAGCTGGGGCTGGTCCTCGAGGCGGCCCGCCGCCGGGGCCGGGCGCCCGACCACGTGCTGCTCTCCGGTCCGCCCGGGCTCGGCAAGACCACGCTCGCGATGATCATCGCCGCCGAGATGAGCACGCCGCTGCGGCTCACGAGCGGCCCGGCGATCACCCACGCCGGCGACCTCGCCGCGATCCTGTCGGGCCTCAACGACGGCGACGTCCTCTTCGTCGACGAGATCCACCGGATGTCGCGGCCGGCCGAGGAGATGCTCTACATGGCGATGGAGGACTTCCGGGTCGACGTCGTCATCGGCAAGGGTCCGGGGGCGACCGCCATCCCGCTGGAGATCCCGCCGTTCACCCTCGTCGGCGCCACCACCCGCGCCGGCCTCCTGCCCGGCCCGTTGCGAGACCGGTTCGGCTTCACCGCCCACCTCGAGTTCTACGAGCCCCACGAGCTCGACCAGATCGTGCACCGCTCCGCGGGGTTGCTCGGCGTGCACCTCACCTCCGAGGGCTCCAGCGAGATCGCCTCGCGCTCGCGCGGCACCCCCCGCATCGCCAACCGCCTGCTGCGCCGGGTCCGCGACTACGCCCAGGTGCGCGCCGACGGGGTGCTGAGCCTGCCGGTCGCCCAGGCTGCGCTCGACCTGTTCGAGGTCGACGAGTCGGGCCTCGACCGGCTGGACCGTGCCGTGCTCGACGTGCTGTGCCGACGCTTCGGCGGGGGACCGGTCGGGGTCTCCACCCTGGCCGTCGCGGTCGGCGAGGAGCGCGAGACGGTCGAGGAGGTCGCCGAGCCGTTCCTGGTCCGGATGGGGATGCTCGCGCGCACGCCCCGCGGGCGGGTCGCGACGCCCGCGGCATGGCACCACCTCGGCCTCACGCCGCCGCCAGTCCCGACCGTCGACTCGACCCTCTTCGACGACGTGTGAGGGCGGTCGGGACACCCGCGTAGACTCCACGCGCTCCCGCACCCGACCCCTCGAGGAGAGCCCCGACCGTGAACGACCTTGCTGCACTTCTGCCCCTGGTAGCCATCCTGGCCCTCTTCTGGTTCATGGTGGTCCGCCCCCAGCAGCGCCGGCAGAAGGACGTCGTCCGCCTCCAGCAGAGCATCGAGGTCGGCCAGCGCGTGATGATGTCGTCGGGCATCTACGGCACCGTGGTCTCGCTCACCGACGACCGCGCCCGTCTCGAGATCGCGCCCGGCACCCAGATCGACATCGCCCGCGCCGCGATCGCCAAGGTCGACGAGCCGCTCGAGCAGCCCGGCCCCGACGCGCGCGACGATGCCTGACCGTCGTACGGCCCAGGAGGCGCTGCAGCGCCTGACGGTCGACGTGCCCGACTGGCCGGAGAAGGGCGTGACGTTCAAGGACATCACCCCCGTCCTCGCCGACCACCACGCGTTCTCCGCGATCATCACCGCGCTGGCCGCCGCCGGTCGTGACGACCACGGCACCGTCGTCGTCGACAAGGTCGTCGGCATGGAGGCGCGCGGGTTCATCCTCGCCGCACCCGTGGCGCTCGCGCTCGGCATCGGCTTCGTGCCGGTCCGCAAAGCGGGCAAGCTGCCGCGGGCTGCACACGCGGTGTCGTACTCCCTGGAGTACGGCGAGGCGACGCTCGAGGTGCACAAGGACGCGATCGCGCCGGGCGAGCGCGTCCTGATGGTCGACGACGTGCTGGCGACCGGCGGCACGGCTGTCGCGACGCGACAGCTCATCGAGGCCTGCGGCGGCGTCGCGACCGGCGCCACGGTGCTGATGGAGCTGTCGTTCCTCGACCCCCGGTCGATGACCGGCGACCTCCCGATCGCCACGCTGCTCACGATCTGACCACATCCACCCCCGTCCACGCACGGGGTTGCCCGAGTCCTCACTAGACTGGGCCAATGGCAGAGGAGCAGGCACCCGCGCAGGACGCCAAGGCGCCTCTCACCGCGCGTGGCATGCGTGCCCGCCTCGCCCGGGTCGGCACCCGCCCGCCGTCGTCCAACCCGGTCCTCGAGCCCCTGTTCCGGGCCGTGCGTGCCAACCACGCGAAGGCCGACCTCGCCCTTCTCGAGCGCGCCTACGCGGTCGCCGACAAGTGGCACACCGGCCAGATGCGCAAGAGCGGTGACCCCTACATCACCCACCCGCTCGCCGTCACGACGATCCTCGCCGACATCGGAATGACCGAGCCGACCCTGGTCGCGGCGCTGCTCCACGACACGGTCGAGGACACGGCCTACACCCTCGACGCGCTGCGTGCCGACTTCGGCGACGAGGTCGCGGTGCTCGTCGACGGCGTCACCAAGCTCGACAAGGTGCAGTACGGCGACTCGGCGCAGGCCGAGACGATCCGCAAGATGATCGTGGCGATGTCGCGCGACATCCGGGTGCTGGTCATCAAGCTCGCCGACCGGCTGCACAACATGCGCACCCTGCGCTACGTCCCGGCCGCCTCCCAGGAGCGATCGAGCCGCGAGACCCTCGACATCTACGCCCCGCTGGCCCACCGGCTCGGGATGAACACCCTCAAGTGGGAGCTCGAGGACCTCGCCTTCGCGACCCTGCACCCCAAGATCTACGACGAGATCGTGCGGATGGTCGCCGAGCGCGCGCCGTCGCGCGACCAGTTCCTCGCCGAGGTCGTGGCCGAGATCGAGCAGGACCTCAAGACCTCCCGGATCAACGCCAAGGTCACCGGCCGGCCCAAGCACTACTACTCGATCTACCAGAAGATGATCGTCGGCGGCCGCGACTTCTCCGACATCTACGACCTCGTCGGCATCCGCATCCTCGTCGACGAGGACCGCGACTGCTACAGCGCCCTCGGTGTGATCCACTCCCGCTGGAACCCGGTCCTGGGGCGGTTCAAGGACTACGTCGCGATGCCGAAGTTCAACATGTACCAGTCGCTCCACACGACGGTCATCGGCCCCGCGGGCAAGCCGGTCGAGGTGCAGATCCGCACCTTCGCCCAGCACCGCCGCGCCGAGTACGGCGTCGCCGCGCACTGGAAGTACAAGGAGAACAGCAAGGCCGGCGTCGACACCGACCGCCTCGGCGACAAGGACGACCTGACCTGGCTGCGCCAGCTGCTCGACTGGCAGAGCGAGGTCGAGGACCCGGGCGAGTTCCTGGAGTCCCTGCGCTTCGAGATGAACCAGCAGCAGGTCTACGTCTTCACGCCGCGTGGTGACGTGATCCCGCTGCCGTCGGGCGCGACCCCGGTCGACTTCGCCTACGCCGTCCACACCGAGGTGGGCCACCACACGATCGGCTCGCGGGTCAACGGCCGCCTCGTGCCGCTGGAGTCGACGCTCGACAACGGCGACGTCGTCGAGGTCTTCACCTCGAAGTCGCCGACGTCTGGCCCGTCGCGCGACTGGCTCAACTTCGTCCAGTCCCCGCGCGCCCGCTCCAAGATCCGCCAGTGGTTCACCAAGGAGCGTCGCGAGGAGGCGATCGAGCGCGGCAAGGACCAGATCGCCAAGCTCATGCGCAAGGAGGGCCTGCCCCTCACCCGGCTGATGACCCACGACGTGCTCGCGCTCGTCGCCGAGCACTTCCACCACGCCGACGTGTCGGCCCTCTACGCCGCGGTCGGGGAGGGCAACCTCAGCGCGCAGGCCGTCGTACGCCGCGTCATCGACCTGCACGGCGGCGACGACGGAGCCCAGGAGGACCTCGCCGAGGGCGTCACCATCACCGGCCGCTCACGGACCGCCACGAAGCGTGGCCCGACCGACTCCGGCGTGATCGTCAAGGGCGTCGACGACCTGTGGGTCAAGCTCGCCAAGTGCTGCACCCCGGTGCCACCCGACCCGATCCTCGGGTTCGTCACCAAGGGTGGGGGAGTGTCGGTGCACCGCAAGGACTGCACCAACGCCTCCAGCCTCCTCGGCCAGCCCGAGCGGGTGCTCGAGGTGGAGTGGGCGCCGACGTCGCAGTCGACGTTCCTGGTCAACATTCAGGTCGAGGCCCTCGACCGCGCGCGGCTGCTCTCCGACATCACGATGGCGCTCTCCGACGCCCACGTGAACATCCTCAGCGCGACGCTCTCCACCACCCGCGACCGGGTGGCCAAGAGCCGCTTCTCCTTCGAGATGGCCGACGCGGCGCACCTCGACGGCGTGCTCCGCGCCGTACGTGCCGTCCCGGGCGTGTTCGACGCCTACCGCGTCACCGCCTGAGGCTGACTCGCTCAGCTGAAGTCGGCCGCGGCCCTCCGGGCCATGTCGAGGAACGCCTGCTTGTTGGCGAGCTCGGACTCGAGGTCCTTCACGCGCCGGTCGTCGCCGGCGGCGGACGCCTTGTCGAGCTTGGCCTGCGTCTCGGCGATGCCGGACTCGAGCTTGCCGATCATGTCGTCGGCGCGCGCGGACTTCTCCGGGTCGCTGCGGCTCCACTGCTCGTCCTCGACCGAGCGGATGGCCTGCTCGACCTTCCGCATCCGGCCCTCGAGCTCCTTCATCCGGTCGCGGGGGACCTTGCCGGCGGCGTCCCAGCGGTCGGCGAGCTCACGGAAGGTCTTCTTGGCTGCCTCGAGGTCGGTCACGGGGACCAGCGCCTCGGCCTCGACGAGGATGGCGTCCTTGACCTCGGCGTTGGCCGCGAACTCCTCGTCGAGCGCGGCGTTGGTCGCGTCGCGGGCGCCGAAGAAGGTGTCCTGGGCGCCGCGGAAGCGCTGCCAGAGCTGGTCGTCGACCTCGCGGGGCGCGGGGCCGGCGGCCTTCCACTCCCGCATCAGGTCGCGGTACTTGCCGGCGGTCGGGCCCCACTCGGTCGAGGACGAGAGCGCCTCGGCCTCCTTCGCCAGCCGCTCCTTGACGACGCGCGCGGAGTCGCGGCGCTCGTGCTCCTCGGCGAAGTGCGCCTTGCGGTGGCGGGTGTACGTCGTCCGCGCGGTGGAGAAGCGTCGCCACAGGGCGTCGTCGGTGGCGCGGTCGAGCCGGGGGAGCTCCTTCCACGTCGCCAGCAGCTCGCGCAGCCGGTTGGCGCCGTTGCGCCAGTCGGTGCTGTCGGCGAGCCGCTCGGCCTCGGCGACGAGCTTCTCCTTCGCCGCCTTGGACTCGGCGCTCTTCTGCGCCCGCTCCTCCTTGCGCGCCGAGCGCTGGACCGCGATCACCGGGGCCAGCGCGTCGAGGCGGGCGGCGAGGGACACGAGGTCACCGACCGCGTGGGCGTCGACGACCTGCTCGCGCAGCGCCTTCACCGACGACGTCGCCTCCTCGGGCGCCAGTCGCCCCGAGGCCACGCGCTGCTCGAGAAGGTGGACCTTCCCCTCGAGCTCCTCGTAGCGCTTGGTGAAGAACTCCAGCGCCTCCTCGGAGGTGCCGGCCTCGTAGGACCCCACGGCACGCTCGCCATCGGCGGTTCGGACATAGACGGTGCCGTCCTCGGCCACCCGGCCCCAGGGCTGCTCACCCTGTGCCGAGTCGTCTCGGGACTGCTTGTCGGCGCTCATGGTCGCCCATCGTAGTCATGGCCCGGACTGCCCTCGGTAGGCTTCCCACCGACAAGCAGACGACCGGCCGGACGCCGGTCGACGACCAGCAAGGACTGACGCCCGTGTTCATCGCCGGCTTCCCCGCCGGACCCTGGGGGACCAACTGCTACGTCGTGGCGACGGGTCCCGGGTCGGAGTGCGTGGTCATCGATCCCGGCAAGGACTCCGCAGCCGGTGTCGACCAGGTCGTCCGGGAGCACCGGCTCAAGCCGGTCAGCGTGCTGGTCACGCACGGCCACGTCGACCACATGTGGTGCGTCGCCCCTGTGGCGGGCACCTACGACGCGACGGCGTGGATCCACCCGTCCGACCGGCACCTGCTGTCCGACCCGATGGCCGGGATGAGCCCGGAGACCACCCAGATGCTCCTCGGTGGCGACTACTCGTGGGCCGAGCCCGACGACGTCCGCGAGCTGTCCGACCTCGCCGAGCTCGAGCTCGCGGGGCTGCGGTTCGTGGTCGACCACACGCCGGGCCACACCGAGGGCTCGGTGACCTTCCGGACGCCCTACGCGCAGCAGGACGTCTCGGAGCTGATGTTCTCCGGCGACCTCCTCTTCGCCGGGTCCATCGGACGCACCGACCTCCCCGGCGGCGACCACGCCACGATGCTGCGCAGCCTGGCCGACAAGGTCCTGCCGCTCGCCGACGACATCGTGGTGCTGCCCGGCCACGGCGAGCAGACCTCCATCGGACGCGAGCGCGCCACGAACCCCTTCCTCCAAGACCTTCCCCACGACCTGACCCAGGACGTCTGATGAGCAAGATCGCCCCGCTGAGCGGGTTCCCCGAGCTGCTGCCTGCGCAGCGCGCCGTCGAGCGCGAGGTGATCGCCTCCGTCTCGCACACGTTCGAGCTGCACGGCTTCACCAACATCGAGACCCGGGTCGTCGAGCCGATCGACCGGCTGGCCAAGGGCGGCGAGGTCGACAAGGAGATCTACGTCCTCCAGCGCATCGCGGCCGAGCCCGACGCGAAGGCCGAGCTCGGCCTCCACTTCGACCTGACGGTGCCCTTCGCGCGCTACGTCCTCGAGCACTCCGGTCACCTGGAGTTCCCGTTCCGGCGCTTCCAGGTGCAGCCCGCCTGGCGCGGCGAGCGGCCGCAGGAGGGGCGCTACCGGCAGTTCACCCAGGCCGACGTCGACATCGTGGGCCGCGACGAGCTGCCCTTCCACCACGACGTCGAGGTGATGGCGGTGATGGTCGACGCCCTCGGCAAGCTGCCGATCCCGCGGGTGTCGTTCCAGTTCAACAACCGCAAGCTGATCCAGGGGTTCTACCGCGGCCTCGGCATCGACGACGTCACCGACGCCATCCGGGTCATCGACAAGCTCGACAAGCTCCCGGCCGACGAGGTCGCCCGGCTGCTGGTCGACCGTGTCGGCACCACGCCCGAGCAGGCGCAGCGCTGCCTCGAGCTCGCCACCATCCGCGTCGAGGACACCTCGTTCGTGGAGAAGGTCCGCGCGCTCGGGGTCACCGACGAGCTGCTCGACCAGGGGCTCGAGGAGCTCGCGGCCGTGGTCGAGGGCTGCCGCGCGGTCGCCGGCGACCGCGTGGGTGTCGAGGCCAACCTGCGCATCGCGCGGGGGCTCGACTACTACACCGGCACCGTCGTCGAGATCTTCATGGAGGGCTACGAGCGGCTCAAGTCCGTCGGCGGGGGAGGGCGCTACGACGCGCTCGCCAGCGACGGGCGTACGACGTACCCCGGGGTCGGCGTGTCGTTCGGCGTCTCCCGCACCCTCATCCCGCTCATCGCCGACGGCGTCCTGTCCGGCAGCCGCCCCGTGCCCAGCGTCGTCCTGGTCGCCCTCAACAACGAGGACGACCGCACCGCCAGCACCCGCATCGCCGCCGCACTGCGGGCCCGGGACGTCGCCTCCGAGGTGGCCCCGTCGCCGGCGAAGTTCGGCAAGCAGATCCGCTTCGCCGAGCGTCGGGGCATCCCCTACGTGTGGTTCGTCCAGGCCGACGGCACCAGCCAGGTCAAGGACATCCGGACCGGCGAGCAGGTCGAGGCGGACCCGGGGTCGTGGACCCCGCCCGAGGCCGACCTGCGCCCCACGATCATCAGCACCGCCACCCCCAGCAGCACCACCAGTGATTCAGAGGAGAACCAGTGATCCGCACCCATGACGCCGGCGCCCTGCGCGCCGAGCACGTCGGCCAGACCGTCACGCTCGCCGGGTGGGTGGCGCGTCGGCGCGATCACGGCGGGGTCGCGTTCCTGGACCTCCGCGAGCGCAGCGGCGTGGTGCAGGTCGTCGTACGCGACGAGGCCGTCGCGCACAGCCTCCGCAGCGAGTTCTGCCTGAAGGTCGTCGGCGAGGTCGTCGCGCGCAAGGAGGGCAACGAGAACCCCAACCTCGCCACCGGCGAGATCGAGGTCGTCGCGACCGAGGTCGAGGTGCTCTCGGCCTCCGACCCGCTCCCGTTCCCCGTCGACGACGCGTCCGGCCACAAGGGTGGCGAGGTCGGCGAGGAGGCCCGCCTCAAGCACCGCTACCTCGACCTGCGCCGCTCCGGCCCCAACGCCGCCCTCCGCCTGCGCAGCAAGATCAACAAGGCCGCCCGCGACGTGCTCGACGACCGCGACTTCGTCGAGGTCGAGACGCCCACGCTGACCCGATCCACGCCCGAGGGCGCCCGCGACTTCCTGGTGCCGGCACGCCTGGCCCCGGGCAGCTGGTACGCCCTGCCGCAGAGCCCGCAGCTGTTCAAGCAGCTGCTCATGGTCGGCGGCATGGAGCGCTACTACCAGATCGCGCGCTGCTACCGCGACGAGGACTTCCGCGCCGACCGGCAGCCGGAGTTCACCCAGCTCGACATCGAGATGAGCTTCGTGGACCAGGAGGACGTCATCACGCTGATGGAGGACGTCCTGGAGGCCATGTGGGCCCAGGCCGGCCACACCATCCAGCGCCCGCTGCCGCGGATGACGTACGCCGACGCGATGGCGAGGTACGGATCCGACAAGCCCGACCTCCGGATGGGCCTGGAGCTCGTCGAGTGCACCGACTACTTCAAGGACACCACGTTCCGGGTGTTCCAGGCCGACTACGTCGGCGCGGTCGTGATGCCGGGCGGCGGCAGCCAGCCGCGTCGCCAGTTCGACGCCTGGCAGGACTGGGCCAAGCAGCGCGGCGCCAAGGGCCTGGCGTACGTCACGATCGCCGAGGACGGCGAGCTCGGCGGCCCGGTGGCGAAGAACCTCACCGACGCCGAGCGCGAGGGCCTCGCGGCCCACGTCGGGGCCGCGCCGGGCGACTGCATCTTCTTCGCGGCCGGACCCGCCAAGAGCAGCCGCGCGCTGCTCGGCGCCGCCCGCCTCGAGATCGGTCGCCGCGGTGACATGCTCGACGACTCGACATTCGCCTTCACCTGGGTCGTCGACGCCCCGCTCTTCGAGCCGAGCTCCGACGCGGTCGCCAGCGGCGACGTCGCCGTCGGCGCGGGCGCCTGGACGGCGGTGCACCACGCCTTCACCAGCCCCAAGCCCGAGTTCCTCGACACCTTCGACACCGACCCCGGCAGCGCGCTGGCCTACGCCTACGACATCGTCTGCAACGGCAACGAGCTCGGTGGCGGGTCCATCCGTATCCACCGCGGTGACATCCAGAAGCGCGTGTTCGCGGTGATGGGGCTGTCCGAGGACGAGGCGCAGGAGAAGTTCGGCTTCCTGCTCGACGCCTTCAAGTTCGGTGCGCCCCCGCACGGCGGCATCGCCGTCGGCATGGACCGCATCGTGGCGCTCCTCGCGGGCACCGACTCCATCCGTGACGTGATCGCATTCCCCAAGTCCGGAGGCGGGTACGACCCCCTCACGGCTGCGCCTGCCCCCATCACGGCCGAGCAGCGCAAGGAAGCCGGTGTCGACGCCACGCCCGCGAAGGACGTCCCGTCCGCTGAGTGAACTTCCGCAGGTTTGCCCGCGCCGCTGGGCGAACGCGTCGTAACGGGATCGTTACCCGTCGGTGATCGTTCACGCGTCGCAGGTCACATAGAGTCCCGTTCGGCGCGGTCCCCGGAGGGACCGCAGACACCACCGGACCCGAACTCGATGGGGAGAGAATGTCGGCACAAGCGACGGGGCCTGAGACCCTGGGCTCGCTCAGCGACGAACCGGAGATCAACGACCCGAACAGCAAGCAGGCCAAGGAGATCTCCGGCAAGTCGCCGATGCAGATCGCGTTCGGCCGGCTGCGGCGCGACAAGATCGCCATCACCTGCGCGATCGTCGTCCTCTTCTTCCTGGTGGTCGCGGTCTTCGCGGACCTGATCGCCAAGGCGTTCGGCGTGACCCTCGACACGGTCACCGCGTGTGAGGTCCTGGAGTGCAACTTCGCCGAGCCGGGCGTCGGCTATCCCAAGTCGGGCCCGCCGTTCTACCCGTTCGACCCGGAGCACCCGTTCGGCATCGCGCCGCGCACCGGCGCGGACAACCTGGCCCACTGGATCTACGGCTGCCGCACCTCGCTGATGATCGCCGGCGCAGCGACGCTGTTCGCCTCGGTGGTCGGCATCGTGATCGGCCTGGTGGCGGGCTTCGCCGGCGGGGTCGTCGACAGGATCCTGTCCTTCATCATCGACTTCTTCCTCACGATCCCGTTCCTGCTCGCTGCGCTGACCATCTCGCCGATCATCATCGACCGATTCGGCACCAGCGACAGCTACGAGACCATCCAGATCGGCTCGCTCATCCTGATCCTGTCGATGTTCGGCTGGATGACGGTGGCGCGCCTGATCCGCGGCGAGGTTCTCTCCCTGCGCGAGCGTGAGTTCATCCACGCCGCCCGGGTGCTGGGCATGCCCACCCGGCGCATCCTGTTCCGCGAGCTCCTGCCCAACCTCACGGCGCCGATCGTCATCAGCATCTCGCTGATGCTGCCCGCGTTCGTGGCGGCAGAGGCCGGCCTGGCGTTCCTCGGCATCGGCGTCACCGGCAGCGCCTCGTGGGGCCAGACCATCGCCAACGCGGTTCCCTACTGGAGCAACTACCCGCTCTACCTGTGGGAGCCCCTGATCGGCGTCGTGGCCCTCGTGCTCGCGCTGAACCTCCTGGGCGACGCGGTTCGAGACGCGTTCGACCCGAAGACCCGCCGCTGAGGCGGAGATCCTCAACAGACGTCACCCGGGCGTTTCCGGTGTGCGAACAACAACGAAAGGCTGGACAATGAGACGGACCAAGGCGGCGGCAGCACTCGCCACCAGTGCCGCGCTCGTGACCCTTGCTGCCTGTGGTGGCGGCGGCGGGAACGACGACGAGACCGGTAGCGGCAGCAGCGGCGACGGCTTCCAGGATGCTTCGGAGACCATCGCCAAGGACGCAGAGCGCCAGGGCCCTGCGGCTGAGGTCGAGGGCGCTTCGGCCGGCGGCACCATCACGGTGTACCTGCCGGACGACCCGGGCCCCGAGGACCTCGACCCGACCAACGGCTGGTCGGTGACGGGCAACTCGATCCAGCAGGCGCTGACGCACCGGTCGCTGACCCAGTACGCCCGCGACACCGAGACCGGCGAGATGATCCTCGTCCCGGACCTGGCGACCGACCTGGGTAGCCCCAACGAGGACTTCACCGAGTGGACCTTCGAGATCCGCGAGGACGCGACGTGGGAGGACGGCAAGCCGATCACCGCTGAGGAGGTTGCCTGGGGCATCGAGCGTTCGCTCGACTCCGAGGCCTTCCCGTCGGGTCCCGGCACCGAGTACTCCACGCACTACTTCCTCGACGCCGACAAGTACAAGGGTCCTTACACCGACAAGGGCAAGGACTACGAGGGCATCTCGTTCGACGAGGCCGCCCGCACGGTGACCATCAAGATGTCCATGCCGTTCCCGGACATGGACTACTGGGGCGCCTTCATGGCGATGGGCCCGTCGCCTCTCGGCAAGGTCTCCGACCCGCCGGAGTACGGTCGCAGCCCGCTGTCGACCGGCCCCTACAAGGTTGAGTCGTTCCGCCCGAGCGAGGAGCTCGTGCTCGTCAAGAACGACGCCTGGGTCGCCGACTCCGACCCGGCCCGTCACCAGTACGCCGACAAGTGGATCTTCAAGTTCGCTGCTGACCCGACCCAGACCGACGAGCTGATGCTCAGCGGCAACACCGAGTCGCAGACGGCCCTCTCGGCCAGCATCACCGCCGAGAACTACGCCAAGTTCAACCAGGACCTTGGCGACCGGCTCGTCCAGCAGTCGGCGCAGTGCACCAGCTTCTGGGCGCCCGACTACGCGAAGACCACGCCGGAGATCCGCAAGGCCCTGGCGTACGCCTACCCGTACGAGAGCGTGTGGCAGGCCTCCGGTGAGGTGCCCGGCGTGACCCGTGTCCCGGCGAACTCGGTCATGCCTCCCGGCATGGCGGGCAAGTCCGACTACCAGGTCGACGGTGAGCAGATCACCTACCAGCCCGAGAAGGCGAAGGAGCTCCTGGCCGAGGCTGGCGAGGAGGGCTACGAGATCCACATGGCCTACAACACCGGCTCGCCGACCACCGAGGCTGCTCAGAAGCAGATCGAGAAGGGTCTCACCGACTCCGGCTTCAAGGTCACGTCCTACCCCGTGCCGATCGAGACCTCGCTCTACACGATCTGGACCGACCCGGACAACAAGATCAACAAGAAGCTCAACCTGCGCGGCGTCAACTGGTGCTCGGACTGGCCGTCCGGCGCCACGATGATCCCGGCTCTGCTCCGCACCGGCGCCACCTACAACACGGCGCAGTTCTCCGAGGAGTCCATGGACGCCAAGATGGACGAGATCGGAACCATGGAGCTCGAGGCGCAGCCCGATGCCTGGGGTGCCCTGGACGAGCAGATCGCGACCGAGTTCTACCCGATCATCCCGACCGCGTTCCGCAACGACCTCTTCGCCTTCGGCGAGAAGATCGGGAACCCGACCGGTGACGGTGCCCTCGGCGCGCCGAACTACAAGGATCTCTTCGTCTCTCAGTGATCCTGGGGTCGACTGATTGAGTCGATCCTGCTCCACTCGGTGTGGGGGCCCCGTGAACCGGGGCCCCCACACCACCGTGTGTCGGCCATGCCGGCAGCTGCTCACAACCTCGGAGGGAAATCCTCGTGTTCGCCTATGTCGTCAAGCGCCTGCTCTCGGGCGTGGTCGTCCTGTTCCTCATCTCGATGAGCGTGTTCCTGCTCTTCTGGTACGGACCGTCCGAGCCCGCGCAGACGATCTGCGACAACGACACCAGCAACCGCTGCACACCCGCGCGGCTCGAGGTGTTCCGCGAGAACCTCGGCTTCAACAACCCGTGGTACGAGGAGTACGGCAAGTTCATGAAGGGTGTCGTGGCCGGGCGCGAGATCCAGTTCGGCAGCACCACCAAGTTCGACTGCCCGGCCCCGTGCCTGGGCTACTCCTACCGGACCAAGGCCCCGGTGTTCGAGGAGATGAAGGACCGGATGCCCGCCACGTTCTCCGTGGCCATCGGCGGCGCGTTCCTCTACCTGACCCTCGGCATCCCCATCGGCGTCGCCGCGGCCCGAAGACGGGGGACAATGGCCGACAAGGCGCTCGTGTCGAGCTTCCTGGTCATCTCCTCCATTCCTTACTACCTGTTCGCCCTGCTGACATGGTTGTTCCTGACCATCAGCTGGGAGATACCCCTCTTCTCCGACACGGGGTACTTCCCGATAACCGAGAACCCAGCGAAGTGGTTCAGCGGGATGGCTCTCGCCTGGCTGGCCCTGGGCGCCTTCGGATGCACCTCCTACACCCGCTACTCCCGCGGGTCGATGGTCGAGGTGCTGAACGAGGACTACATCCGCACGGCGAAGGCCAAGGGGCTGCGGGACAACACCGTGGTCTACAAGCACGGCTTGCGGGCCGCGCTGGTGCCCGTCATCACGATCTTCGGAATCGACTTCGGCACCCTGCTCGCGGGTACGATCTTCACCGAGACGATCTTCGACATCGACGGCATCGGGCTGTGGAGCCTGCAGGCGGTCGCCCAGCGTGACCTGCCCGTGGTGGCTGCCACCGCCCTGTTCGCGGCCGCGGTCCTGATCATCTCCAACATCGTCGTCGACGTCATCTACAGCGTTCTCGATCCCCGAGTGAGGCTCTCTTGACCATCACGTCCCCCTCCTCCGCTTCGTCGTCCACCGACGTCGACGGGCCCTTCCTCCAGGTGGAGGACCTCACGGTGACGTTCCCGACCCAGGACGGGCCCGTCCAGGCCGTGAAGGGGCTGAGCTACTCCGTCGAGCTCGGCAAGACGCTCGGCATCGTCGGGGAGTCCGGCTCCGGCAAGTCGGTCTCCAGCATGGCCGTGATGGGCCTGCACGACGCGAGGTCGAGCGAGATCACCGGCTCGATCCGCGTGGGTGGCACCGAGGTCGTCGGGCTCGCCGAGAACCGCATGCGCAAGCTGCGCGGCAACTCGATGGCGATGATCTTCCAGGACGCCCTGGCTGCGCTGCACCCGTTCTACCGGGTCGGCGAGCAGCTCGCCGAGGGGTACTCACAGCACCACCCCAAGGCGTCCAAGCGCGATGCGCGTCGCAAGGCGATCGAGATGCTCGACCGGGTCGGGATCCCGCAGCCCGACCGCCGCGTCGACGACTTCCCCCACCAGTTCTCCGGGGGCATGCGGCAGCGGGCCATGATCGCCCTGGGCCTGATCAACGACCCGTCGCTCCTGATCGCCGACGAGCCCACCACCGCGCTCGACGTGACGGTGCAGGCACAGATCCTCGACCTGCTGCAGGACCTGCAGCGCGAGTTCAACTCCGCGGTCATCATCATCACCCACGACCTCGGCGTCATCGCCGAGATGGCCGATGACGTGCTCGTGATGTACGCCGGGCGCTGCGTGGAGTTCGGCACGACGAAGGAGATCCTCACGCGCCCCGAGATGCCCTACTCCTGGGGTCTGCTGTCCAGCATCCCCGAGGTCGGTGCCTCCACGGACGCGCGGCTCATCCCGATCCCGGGCAACCCGCCCAGCTTGTTGAGCCCGCCGACCGGCTGCGCGTTCCACCCGCGTTGCGCGCACCGTGACAAGGTGCCCGGTGACCTGTGCGTCACCGAGATGCCCTCCCTCACGTCGGCCAGCAACCGTGCCGGCCACCTCAAGCGGTGCCACCTGCCCAACCCCGAGGAGATCTACCGGACGGAAGTCCTGCCGGAGATTGCCCCCGACCTCGCCGAGGAGACCCGATGAGCCAGGACCCCAACGCCAAGGTGGGGATCGACGCCAGCGAGGTCGGCGCCAACGCGGCGGAGACGGGTGAGCGCGACCTGTCCCACCACCACGTCGACGTCGTGGACGACCACGAGGTCGTCCACGAGGCGAAGGACTTCCACGAGCTCGCGGAGCAGGGGCACGTCGCCACCGCGCTCGACCCCGACGCCGAGCCGATCATCTCGATCGACAACCTCAAGATGTACTTCCCCGTGAAGTCCTCGGGGCTCGTCCGGAGGACTGTCGGCCACGTGCAGGCCGTGGACGGGGTGTCGTTCGAGGTGCCGCGCGGCGGCTCGCTCGGTCTGGTCGGCGAGTCCGGCTGCGGCAAGTCCACGACCGGGCGGCTCATCACCCGCCTCTACAAGCCGACCGGCGGCTCGATGATGTTCGAGGGCCATGACCTGGCCAAGCTCTCCAACTCGGAGATGAGGCCGCTGCGCCGCGACGTGCAGATGATCTTCCAGGACCCCTACACCTCGCTCAACCCGCGCCACACCGTCGGAACGATCGTGGGCGCGCCCCTCGCGGTGCACAAGATCGTTCCCAAGGACAAGATCCTGCCGCGGGTCCAGGAGCTGCTCGAGGTGGTGGGCCTCAACCCCGAGCACTACAACCGCTACCCCAACGAGTTCTCCGGTGGCCAGCGCCAACGCATCGGCATCGCCCGGGCGCTCACGCTCAACCCCAAGCTCCTCGTCGCCGACGAGCCGGTCTCGGCGCTCGACGTGTCGATCCAGGCGCAGGTCGTCAACCTGCTCCAGGACCTTCAGCGCGAGTTCGACATCGCCTTCCTCTTCATCGCCCACGACCTCGCGGTGGTGCGCCACTTCTGCCCCGAGGTCGCGGTGATGTACCTCGGCAAGATCGTGGAGATCGGCGACCGCGAGACGATCTACGGCCACGCGCACCACCCCTACACGCAGGCGCTGCTCTCGGCTGTGCCCGACGTGAAGCAGGCGGCGGTCGGCGGACGCCGGGAGCGGATCCGGCTCGAGGGAGACGTGCCGAGCCCGATCAACCCGCCGTCGGGCTGCCGGTTCCGCACCCGCTGCCAGTTCGCCCAGGAGATCTGCGCGAAGGTGGAGCCGCCGCTGCTGCAGATCGGCGCGCGCCACAAGGTGGCCTGCCACTTCGCCGGCGAGCTGGGCTCGCACCCGGTGGCGCCGGTGACCACCGACCTGCTCGCGGTCGACGACCAGGGCACCCCGGTGCCCGGGGCCACGCCGACCAACGAGCAGCTCACCATCCCGGGCTACGAGAAGACCTGGTACGACCTCAAGTCGAAGCACACGACGGGGGTCTGAGCGGCGCACCGACGGCGTCGGGGATACTCACCGGCGTGGACGGCTTGTTCGAGATACCGGGCGCGGGGCAACCCGCGCCCGGATCCGCGTCCGGACAGGTGCCGAGCGCCGGGTCGCTCGGTGCCAACACGCACGCCTCGGCGCCCCTGGCCGTGAGGATGCGCCCTCGCACGATCGACGAGCTCGTCGGGCAGCAGCAGCTGCGGGCCGCCGGGTCACCGCTGCGGCGGCTGATCGAGGGCGACCAGTCGATGTCGCTGCTCCTCTGGGGCCCCCCGGGCACCGGCAAGACGACCATCGCGGCCATCGTCAGCCAGCAGACCCGGCGCCGGTTCGTCGAGGTGTCGGCCGTCGCGGCGGGCGTCAAGGAGGTCCGTGCCGCCATCGACGGGGCCAGGGCCGAGCTCGCCCGGGGCGGGCAGGAGACGGTGCTCTTCGTCGACGAGGTGCACCGCTTCACCAAGGCCCAGCAGGACGCCCTGCTTCCCGGGGTGGAGAACCGTTGGGTCACGCTGATCGCCGCCACCACGGAGAACCCGTTCTTCTCCGTCATCAGCCCGCTCCTGTCGCGCAGCCTGCTGCTGCGCCTGCAGTCGCTCACCGACGACGACGTCGCCGAGGTCATCGACCAGGCGCTGGCCGACGAGCGCGGCCTGGCCGGCAGCGCCGAGCTCGACGAGGACGCCCGCAGCCACCTCGTACGCCTTGCCGGTGGTGACGCGCGGCGGGGCCTGACCTACCTCGAGGCCGCCGCCGGGGCCGCGGCCAGCAACGGGCTCGCGACGATCGACCTGGCCACAGCCGAGACTGCCGTCGACCAGGCCGCGGTCCGCTACGACCGCCAGGGCGACCAGCACTACGACGTCATCTCCGCCTTCATCAAGTCCATCCGCGGGTCCGACCCCGACGCCGCGCTCCACTACCTCGCGCGGATGATCGAGGCGGGGGAGGACCCCCGCTTCATCGCGCGCCGGCTCGTCGTGCACGCGAGCGAGGACATCGGCCTGGCCGACCCGACCGCCCTGCAGGCGGCCGTCGCGGCGGCGCAGGCCGTGCAGCTCATCGGGATGCCGGAGGCGCGGATCAACCTCGCCCAGGCCACCATCCACCTGGCAGTGGCACCCAAGTCCAATGCCGTGATCAGCGGGATCGACGCAGCCATCGCCGACGTGAAGGCCGGGAAGATCGGCCAGGTGCCGGCCCACCTGCGCGACGCCCACTACGGCGGCGCGAAGGACCTGGGCCACGGCAAGGGCTACGCCTACCCCCATGACGAGCCCTACGGCGTGGCCGAGCAGCAGTACCTCCCGGACGTGCTCAGCGACGCGAGCTACTACAAGCCGACGGCACTGGGCGCGGAGGCCGGGGTCAAGGAGCGCTGGGAGCGCGTCCGACGCATCGTTCGGGGCGGGTGACCCCGATACGGTGACGGGATGCGCCTCGGGTTCCACGCCTCCCACGAGCAGATCGCTCCCTCGCGACTGCTGAGCGACGTCCAGCACGCCGAACAGGCCGGGTTCGAGATGGCCATGTGCTCGGACCACATCGCCCCGTGGGGCACCCGGCAGGGCCACTCCGGCTATGCCTGGAGCTGGCTGGGGGCCGCCCTGGCCACGACGGAGCTCGAGCTCGGCTGCGTGTGCGCACCGGGGCAGCGCTACCACCCCGCCGTCGTCGCCCAGAAGATCGCCACCCTGGCCGAGATGTTCCCGGGGCGGTTCTGGACCGCCCTCGGCAGTGGCGAGGCGAGCAACGAGCACATCACCGGCGACCGCTGGCCACCGAAGGAGGAGCGCACGCGCCGCCTGGAGGAGTGCGTCGACGTGATCCGTCGCCTCCTCGCCGGCGAGGAGGTCACCCACGACGGCCTCGTCACCGTCGACCGGGCCCGGCTGTGGGACCTGCCGCAGGTGCAGCCGCGGCTCATCGCGCCCGCAGTGTCGGTGGCGTCCGCGGCCCGCGTGGCGGGATGGGCTGACGGTCTCGTCACCATCAACCAGCCGGTCGGCGTGCTGCGCGACCTCGTCGCGGCCTACCGCGATGCCGGGGGCGCGGGGCCATTGTCGCTCCAGGTGCACCTGTCGTGGGCGCCGACGCAGGATGAGGCCGAGGGGATCGCGCTCGACCAGTGGCGCACCAACGTCTTCACCGAGCCGGTCAACTGGGACACCGAGACCCCTGAGGCGTTCGACGTGATGGCCGAGCACGTCGGCATCGAGGGCGTACGACGCTCGGTCGAGGTGTCGGAGGACCTCGGGTGGCACCGTGACCGGATCGCCGAGCTTGCGTCCGTCGGCTTCGACGACGTCTACCTGCACTTCGTGGGACAGGAGCAGGCAGGCTTCCTCGACGCGTTCGGCGAGCACGTCCTGCCCGCCCTTCGGGGCTGACGCCGGCGCGCCCGGTCTGCTTGTGTGGGTCCGTGCGAGTGACGGACACGAGCGACCTGTGGTGGAAGAGCGCGGTGATCTACTGCCTCGACGTCGAGACCTTCTACGACGCCGACGGCGACGGCACGGGTGACCTGGAGGGTCTGGCGCAGCGCATCGACTACCTCGCGGAGCTGGGCATCACCTGCCTGTGGCTGATGCCGTTCTACCCGAGCCCCGACCGCGACGACGGATACGACCTGACCGACTTCTACGGCGTCGACCCACGCCTGGGCAACCACGGCCAGCTGGTCGAGGTGATCCGCACCGCGCACGACCGTGGCATCAACGTCATCGCCGACCTGGTCGTCAACCACACCTCGGACCGGCACCCGTGGTTCCAGGCCGCGCGGCGCAGCACGTCCAACCGCTACCGCGACCACTACGTCTGGAGGGACACCGAACCGCCGGACACCTCGAAGCTGGTCGTCTTCCCCGACCGGGAGGACTCCATCTGGGAGCTCGACGACCGCACGGGCGAGTGGTACCTCCACAACTTCTACAAGCACCAGCCCGACCTCAACCTCGCCAACCCCGAGGTGGTCGACGAGATCCTGCGGGTCGTCGGGTTCTGGCTGGAGCTGGGCTTCGACGGGTTCCGGGTCGACGGGATCCCGTTCCTGGAGCAGAACGCGAAGAACATCGGCGACCCTGCCCTGGTCGTCGACCCGCACGAGCTCATGCGGACCATCCGCGGCTTCCTCAACCGACGCGCCGGGCACGCGATGATGCTCGGCGAGGTGAACCTGGCGCACCCGCAGCAGCTCGACTTCTTCGGTGGGGACTCGGCCGACGAGCTGCAGATGCAGTTCGACTTCATCGGCATGCAGGCGACCTACCTCGCCCTGGCCCGCGAGGACGCCGGACCGATCGTGACCGCGCTCCAGGAGCGGCCGGCCATCGGAGTGACCTGCCAGTGGGCGACGTTCCTGCGCAACCACGACGAGCTCACGCTCGACAAGCTCGGCGACGCCGAGCGTGCTGAGGTGTTCGCGGCCTTCGGTCCGGAGCCCGAGATGCAGCTCTACGACCGCGGCCTCAAGCGGCGGCTCCCCACCATGCTCGGCGGTGACCCGCGACGGATCCGGATGGCCTACAGCCTGATGTTCTCCCTGCCCGGCACGCCCACGCTCTACTACGGCGAGGAGATCGGGATGGGGGAGGACCTCGCGGCGGACGGGCGGATGGCCGTGCGCACGCCGATGCAGTGGAGCGCCGGTCGTAACGGTGGCTTCTCCACGGCTGCTCCGTCGCGCCTGGTTCAGCGGGTCGTGCCGGGCGCCTGCGGGCCCGAGCACGTCAACGTCGTCTCCCAGGTGCACGACCCGGACTCGCTGTGGAGCTTCATGCGCAAGCTCATCAGCATCCGGCGCACCTGTCCGGAGCTGGGATGGGGGACGTGGAGCGTCGTCGACCAGCCGTCCGCGCAGGTGCTGGTGCAGCGGTGCCAGCTCGACGGCAGCGCGGTCGTGACGGTGCACAACCTCGGCGCAGACCCGGTCACCGTCGACGTACCGATCGATCCCCGCGATGACGGCCTCGAGGCGGTGGACCTGATGGCCGAGGAGGTGGTCACCGGTGCGGCGACGACCCGAGTCGCGCTGGAGGGCTACGGGTTCCGCTGGCTGCGGGTGCGCCCAGCGGGTGACCTCGCCATCCCGTGAGCCTCTGCAGGGCTTGTAGGCTCGGCGCCGTGACGACGGAGCAGGTGGGGCTGGGTGCAGCGGGCGCAGTGGCGCTCGTCGCGCTCGTCGTCGCCCTGCTCGCGCACCGCCGGGCCCGCCGGGCCGAGTCCCTCGTGGCCTCGCTCTCCGAGCGCGTCACCGTGCCCCCGGCCCCGGCAGCGCAGGTGCCCTCGGTCACCGAGACCGACACGGCTGCCTTCGTGATCACCCAGGTGGGCGGCCCACGCGACGACGACGCGCCGTCCGCCGGGTCCGTGCCGGTGGCACGGCCGATCGACGGCCGTCTCTTCACCGACATCGTCGCCCGCGAGACCGTGGTGAAGGCGGCCGGCTGGACCCACGGCCTGCGCCGGGCGCTGTCGCCCGAGACCCGCAACCGGATCCGCTTCGAGGTGCGGCAGGAGACCCGGCGTGCCGGGCGCGACCGCCGCGCCGAGATGAAGCAGGCACTGCGCGAGTTCCGGGCCCGTGAGCGGGCCGCCGCGCGCGACGGAGGCCCGGGATCGTTCGGGGAGGACGTCGCCTGATGGGACGCCCTCTCTGGTTCGTCGCCGGGGCGGGGGTCGGGGTGTACGCCGCTGCCCGCGCCCGCCGCGCCGCCGAGGCCCTCACCGCCGACGGCCTGCGCGACCGTGTCCGCGGCTGGCAGGCCGGCGCCCGGCTCTTCGCCGAGGAGGTCCAGCAGGGCCGTGCCGAGCGCGAAACGGAGTTGCGCGAGCAGCTCGGTCTGCGGCCCACTTCTCACGAGCCCGGCCCACCTGAACTGACCGCACGCACCACCCAGGAGAACGAGAACTGATGGACACCGCCGAGATCCGCCGCCGCTTCCTCGCGCACTTCGAGGCCGCCGGACACGCCGTGGTGCCCTCCGCCTCGCTGCTCGCCGACGACCCCAACCTGCTGTTCGTCCCGGCCGGCATGGTGCCGTTCAAGCCCTACTTCCTGGGGCAGGAGACGCCGCCGTACGACCGCGCCACCAGCATCCAGAAGTGCGTGCGGACCCCCGACATCGAGGACGTCGGCAAGACCACCCGCCACGGCACGTTCTTCGAGATGTGCGGCAACTTCTCCTTCGGCGACTACTTCAAGAAGGGCGCCATCGAGCTGGCCTGGGACCTGATCACCAAGCCCGTCGAGGACGGCGGCTACGGCCTGGAGAAGGACCGTCTCTACCCGTCGGTGCTCGCTGGCGACGAGGAGGCGATCGGGCTCTGGACGGAGGTCACGGGGCTGCCGCGGGAGCGGATCGTCCAGCTCGGCCCCAAGGAGAACTACTGGTCGATGGGCGTGCCCGGGCCCGGCGGACCGTGCTCGGAGATCCTCTACGACCGCGGGCCCGAGTGGGGTCCCGACTTCGACGTGGCCACGCTCGGCCCCGACATGCCCGGCGAGCTCGAGGACCGGCTGCTCGAGATCTGGAACCTCGTCTTCATGCAGGACGAGCTGAGCGCCGTCCGCTCGAAGTCGGACTTCGACATCTCCGGCTCCCTGCCCAAGAAGAACATCGACACCGGCATGGGCCTCGACCGGGTCGCGTTCCTGCTCCAGGGCAAGCAGAACATGTACGAGATCGACGTGGTCTACCCCGTCATCCAGAGGGCTGAGGAGCTCACCGGCAAGCGCTACGGCGCCGACCACGACGACGACGTCCGGTTCCGCGTGGTCGCCGACCACGTCCGTTCATCGATGATGCTGATCGGTGACGGCGTCACGCCCGGCAACGACGGCCGGGGCTACGTCCTTCGCCGGCTGCTGCGCCGCGCGGTCCGCTCCATGCGCCTGCTCGGTTGCGAGGACCGGGTGCTGCCCGAGCTGATGCCGATCTCCCGCGACAGGATGGGGGAGACCTACGACAACCTCCTCACCGACTGGCCCCGCATCTCGCAGGTGGCCTATGCCGAGGAGGACGCGTTCCGCAAGACGCTCCAGGCCGGCACGCAGATCTTCGACCAGGCCGCGACCGAGGTGAAGGGCACCGGTGGTTCGACCCTGTCCGGCGAGCGCGCCTTCGCGCTCCACGACACCTACGGCTTCCCCATCGACCTCACCCTCGAGATGGCGGCCGAGCAGGGCCTCTCCGTCGACGAGCAGGGTTTCCGCGGCCTGATGGCCGAGCAGCGCGAGCGCGCGAAGGCCGACGCCCGCGCCAAGAAGGGCTCCCACGGCGACACGGCCGTCTACCGCGGCGTCTTCGACGAGTTCGGTCCCACGGAGTGGCTGGCCTACGAGACGCTCGAGACCGAGTCGCGCCCACTCGCGCTGCTGAGCGGCGGCGCGTCCGTGCCGCGCCTCGCGGAGGGTGAGGTCGGCGAGCTGGTGCTCGACCGCACTCCCTTCTACGCCGAGTCCGGCGGGCAGGTGGCCGACGCCGGCACGATCGTCTTCGACGGCGGTCGCCTCGAGGTGCTCGACGTCCAGCGTCCGATCAAGGGCCTGGTCGTGCACCAGGTGCGCGTGCTCGAGGGCGAGCTCGACCCCGGGCGCGAGGTCCATGCCCGTGTCGACCCGGAGTGGCGCACCGGCGCGCGCCAGGCGCACTCCGGCACCCACGTCGTGCACGCCGCCCTCCGCGAGGTGCTCGGCCCCACCGCGTTGCAGTCGGGCTCCTACAACCGACCGGGCTACCTCCGCCTCGACTTCGGCTGGACGCAGGCGCTGAGCCCCGAGCAGGTCCGTGACATCGAGCTCGTCTCCCAGCAGGCGCTGCGCGCCGACCTGCCCGTGTCGTGGGACTACATGACCCTCGAGCAGGCCAAGGAGTGGGGCGCCATCGCGCTCTTCGGAGAGACGTACGACAACACCAAGGTGCGGGTCGTCGAGATCGGCGGGCCCTGGTCGCGCGAGCTCTGCGGCGGCACCCACGTCGCCCACGCCTCGCAGATCGGCACCGTCGTGGTGACGGGCGAGACCAGCGTCGGCTCGGGCAACCGTCGCATCGAGGCGCTCACCGGCGTCGAGGGCTTCGGCTACCTCGCCCGCGAGCGCGACGTCGTCGCCCAGCTCACCGGCCTGCTCAAGACCCAGCCGGACGACCTGGTCGGCCGGGTGCAGGGCCTCACCGAGCGCCTCCGGACTGCCGAGAAGGAGCTGGAGAAGGCCCGGCTCGCCCAACTGCTCGGCGCCAGCGCCGAGCTGGCGGCCGGCGCGGCGCAGGTCGGCCCGGTCAAGGTCGTGGCCCACCGCGCCGACGGCGCCGCCGGCGGCGACGTACGCAACCTGGCGATGGACGTGCGCGGCCGGCTGCCCCAGGGCGAGCCCGGTGTCGTGGTCATCATCGGTCAGGCCGACGGGAAGGTGTCGGTCGTGGCCGCCACCAACGACGAGGCGCGTGCCCGCGGGCTGTCCGCCGGCGAGCTGGTCCGCACTGTCGGGCCCATCCTCGGCGGCAAGGGCGGCGGCAAGGACGACGTCGCCCAGGGCGGCGGCACCGACGCCTCGCGCATCGACGAGGCCCTCGCGCTGGTGACCCGTGAGGTCGCGGAGAAGGTGCAGGGCTGAAGATGCGGACCGGCGTGCGGCTCGGCGTCGACCCGGGCGACGCCCGGATCGGCGTCGCGAGGAGCGACCCCTCCGGCTTCCTCGCCACCCCTGTCGAGACGGTGCGCAGCGGCAGGGGAGACGTACGACGGCTCGCACAGCTCGTCGCCGAGATGGAGGCGGTGGAGGTCGTGGTGGGCCTGCCGCGCTCGCTCAACGGGACCGAGGGCCCGGCGGCGGAGAAGGCGCGTGCGCTCGCCGGCCGACTGGCTCGCCGAGTTGCCCCCGTGCCCGTCAGGCTGTGTGATGAACGACTGACCACAGTGTCGGCCGAGTCGATCCTGCGCGAGCAGGGTCGCCACGGGGCCAAGCGACGCGCCGTTGTCGATCAGGCAGCGGCCGTGCTGATCCTGCAGACTGCACTGGACACGGAGCGGTCGAGTGGACACGCACCGGGAGAGATCGTCGAGGTGACCAAGACAGATGAGTGAGCACGAGACCCGTCCGGACGAGGACGTGCGTTCGGGCGAGCGCGAGGAGCTCCGGGACAACGACTACGTCCCGGGGGGCAAGCGCCGCAAGGGACGCGGCCTCAAGGGCTGCGTCGCGGTGCTGGTCGCGCTCGTGGTGCTCCTCGGGGGGTTCTACGTCGCGCTGACCCAGGGCGTCTCGTGGGTCGCCGACCAGTTCCAGGGTCCCGACGACTACCCGGGGCCGGGCTCGGGCTCGGTCGAGTTCACCGTCAACGAGGGCGACTCGACCGCCCAGATCGGCCGCAACCTCAAGGCCGACGGCGTCACCAAGTCGGTCCAGGCCTTCATCGACGCGGCCGCCGGGGAGCCCGACGCGGCCGGCATCCAGGTCGGTGCCTACGAGCTCCAGAAGGAGATGAAGGCAGCCGACGCCCTCGAGGTCCTCATCGACCCCGCCAACCTCATCGGGTTCCCGACCGTCACGATCCCCGAGGGCCTCCGGCTCACCGAGATCGTCTCGACGCTCGCGGAGAACACCGACTTCCCCGAGCAGGCGTGGAACAAGGCGCTCGACCAGCCCGACAAGCTCGGACTGCCCGACTACGCCGAGGGCAACGCCGAGGGCTACCTGTTCCCGGCCACCTACGAGATCAAGCCCGGCATGAAGCCGGTCCGCATCCTCAAGATGATGGTCGACCGCTGGCGCGAGGCCGCGGAAGCCGCCGACCTCGAGGCCAAGGCCGCCGAGCTCGGGCACACTCCCGGCGAGCTGATGATCATCGCCTCGCTCATCGAGGCCGAGGGCCGCGGCGACGACATGCCCAAGATCTCCCGCGTCATCTACAACCGTCTCGACGGGCCCGGCGACAAGGGCGGCACCAACGGCACGCTCGGCATCGACGCCTCGATCGCCTACGGCCTCGGGCTGTCGCCCGGATCGACCGAGCTGACGCCGGAGCAGCTGGCCGAGGACACGCCCTACAACACGCGCATCAACGCCGGGCTCCCGCCGACGCCGATCGAGGCGCCGGGTGACGACGCCATCGCAGCAGCCGCCAACCCGGCCGACGGTGACTGGTACTACTACGTCACGGTCGACCTCTCCACGGGTGAGACCAAGTTCTACGAGGACTACGACGGCTTCCTCGAGGGCCGCGACGAGTACAAGACCTACTGCGAGACCTCCGACCGGTGCTGACCCGGCGCTGCGGCGTGCTGGGCGACCCGATCGCCCACTCGCTGTCGCCGGCGCTGCACCGGGCGGCGTACGCCGAGCTGGGACTGGACTGGACCTACGACGCCCACCGGGTCGGCTCCGGCGACCTGGGGGAGTTCCTGTCGGGGCTCGGGGGGGAGTGGCGCGGGCTCTCGCTGACCATGCCCCTCAAGCGCGAGGCGCTGCCGCTCGTCGACCGGCTCACCGACAGGGCGCGCCTGGCCGGTGCCGTCAACACGCTCGTGCTCGAGGACGACGGCACCCGGGTCGGCGACAACACCGACCTGCCCGGCGCGGTCGCCGCCATCCGTGAGCGCACGTCGACCCCGCTGGCGACGGCGACGATCCTCGGCGGTGGGGCGACAGCGACATCGGTCGGGCTCGCGCTGGCCGACCTCGGTGTGCGCACGATCGTCGTGGCGGTGCGGGAGGAGGCCCGGGCGGCCGAGACCCTCGCCGCCCTCCGGGCGCACCCGGCTGCGCCCGAGGTCGTGGTGTCGACGCTGGGCGCCGGACCCGCCGGCTCCGACGTCGTGGTGTCGACCGTCCCGGCGTCGGCGCAGACGCCCGAGCTGGTCGCGACCTGTGCGGACGTGCCGGTCGTCTTCGACGTGCTGTACGACCCGTGGCCCACGCCCCTCGTCGCCGCGGCTGCGGACCGGACGGTCGTCGGTGGGCTGGACCTCCTCGTGCACCAGGCGGTGCTGCAGGTCGAGCTGTTCACCGGACGGACGGTCGCGGTCGACGTCCTGCGAGAAGCAGGCGAACGCGCCCTTGCGGCGCGCAGTGCCGGTTGAATGACCCCGTGACCGACACCCTGACCGACCCTGCGCTCGCCGCGCTCGCCGCGCTCGTCGCGGCCCTGCTCGCCGGGCTGGGCGGCCTGCTGGTCCCTCGGCTGATCGCGCGCGTGCCCGAGCCCGCGCCGAAGCAGGCGGCGGCTGACGCGCCACCCGCGGACGAGCCCCCCAAGATGCTCTACGCCGACATCGCGGCCCGACCTGGGCTGGCGTGGCGCAGCGCGCTGCAGGCGGCCGTGGCAGGGGCGCTGCTCGGCGCGGCCACGGGGCTCGACTGGCCGCTGCTGTGGCTGGTACCGCTGACCCCGGTGGCGGTCGCCCTGTCGGTGATCGACTGGCACACCCGCCTGCTGCCCCGCGTCGTCGTCGTGCCCGTCACCCTCGCCGCGATCGTCGTGGTGACGGCGGTGGGCCTCGCGACGGGGGAGCGCGACGCCCTCGTGCGCGCGCTCATCGCGATGGTGCTCGCGCGGTCGTTCTTCTGGGTGCTGTGGTTCGTGCGGTCGGCCGGGATGGGCTTCGGCGACGTGCGGCTGGCCGCTCCGGTCGGGCTGGTGCTCGGCTGGACCGGGTGGGGCGCGCTGGCGATCGGGCTGTGGGCCAGCTTCATGTTGTTCGTCGTCCCGGCGCTCGTCGTGCTGCTGGCGCGACGCGACCGCAGCCTGCTCAAGAGGTCGTTCCCCTTCGGGCCGTTCATGGTCGGTGGCGCGCTGGTGGGTCTCGTCTGGGGGACTGCGCTCGCTGCGCGCATGTGGGGCTGAGAGACTTCCCCCATGCTCCGATGGCTCACAGCAGGCGAGTCCCACGGTCCCTCGCTGGTGGCGATCCTCGAGGGGCTGCCCGCCCACGTCCGCGTCACGACCGACGACCTCGCCGACTCGCTGGCCCGGCGCCGGCTCGGCTACGGCCGCGGCGCCCGGATGAAGTTCGAGCAGGACCAGGTCCGCGTGCTCGGCGGCGTGCGCCACGGTGAGACCCAGGGCGGCCCGGTGGCCATCGAGGTCGGCAACACCGAGTGGCCCAAGTGGGAGAAGGTGATGTCGGCCGACCCGGTCGACCCCGTCGAGCTCGAGGCGCTCGCCCGCAACGCCAAGCTGACCCGTCCGCGGCCCGGTCACGCCGACCTCGTCGGCATGCAGAAGTACGACTTCGACGAGGCCCGTCCCATCCTCGAGCGCGCGTCCGCCCGCGAGACCGCGGCCCGCGTCGCGCTCGGCCGCGTGGCGTCCAACTTCCTCGAGCAGGCCGTCGGCGCACGGGTCGTCTCCCACGTCGTCTCGCTCGGCGGCGTCAAGGCGCCCGCGGGCCTCGTACCCGCTCCCGACGACGTCGAGCGGCTCGACGCCGACGAGGTCCGCTGCCTCGACCCCGAGGCCAGCGCCGCGATGGTCGCCCGGATCGACCAGGCCCACAAGGACGGCGACACCCTCGGCGGCGTCGTCGAGGTCGTCGTCCACGGCCTCCCGCCGGGCCTCGGCTCGCACGTGCACTGGGACCGCCGGCTCGACGCCCGGCTCGCCGGCGCGTTGATGGGCATCCAGGCGATCAAGGGTGTCGAGGTCGGCGACGGCTTCGAGCTCGCCGACACCCCCGGCTCGCTCGCGCACGACGAGATCGTCACGACCGACGACGGCCTGCGCCGCACCTCCGGTCGCTCCGGCGGCACCGAGGGCGGCATGTCCACCGGTGAGGTGCTGCGGGTGCGCGCCGCGATGAAGCCCATCGCCACCGTGCCGAAGGCGCTGCGCACCGTCGACGTGGCCACCGGTGAAGCGACCGTCGCGCACCACCAGCGCTCCGACGTCTGTGCCGTTCCCGCGGCCGGCATCGTCGCCGAGGCGATGGTCGCGCTCGTGCTGGCCGACGCCGTGGTGGAGAAGTTCGGCGGCGACTCGGTGCAGGAGACCCGGCGCAACGCCGAGTCCTACCTCGACACCCTCCGTTTCCGGTGAGCCTCCGATGAGCCCGCGCGTGGTGCTGGTCGGCCCCATGGGTGCCGGCAAGACGACGGTCGCCGGGCTGCTCGGCGACGCCTGGGACCTGCCCGTGCGCGACACCGACGCCGACATCGAGGCCACCACCGGCCGCGAGATCTCGGACATCTTCGTCGAGTCGGGCGAGGACCACTTCCGCGACCTCGAGGCCGCCGCGGTCACTGCTGCGCTCGCGGAGCACGACGGCGTGCTGGCGCTCGGCGGTGGTGCGGTCCTGCGTCCGGAGACGCGCGAGCTGCTGGCCGGGATGCCGGTGGTGTTCCTGCGGGTCGGCCTCTCCGACGCCGTCAAGCGGGTCGGCCTCGGGGTCGGGCGCCCGCTGCTGCTCGGCAACGTGCGCGCGCGCATCAAGGCGCTCCTCGACGAGCGCACCCCCGTCTACGAGTCCGTGTCAGCCCACACCGTCGACACCGACGGCCGCACCGCCGACGAGGTGGCGGCCGAGGTCCGGAGGCTGCTCGGATGACGAAGCGCCACACCCGGAAGCAGCAGCAGCGGACCCAGCAGCGGGCCCAGCAGCGGAACCAGCACCAGACCCGGACGTCCGACCCACCGGTCCGGCAGGAGTCCGGCGACACCGTGCTGCACGTCGGCGGTGCCGCCCCCTACGACGTCGTCGTCGGCCACGGGCTGCCCGAGCGGCTGCCCGCGCTGCTGGGTGGGTCGGTCGAGCGGGTCGCGGTGCTCTACGCCGGCACGCTGGGCGAGCTGGCCGACCCGGTGGTCGACGCCCTGGTGGAGCACTACGACGTCCTCGCGCTCGGCCTCCCCGACGGCGAGCGGGCCAAGACCGCGCCCGTCGCGTCCGACTGCTGGGAGGCCCTCGGCGAGGCCGGCTTCACCCGGTCCGACGCGGTCGTGACCATCGGCGGGGGAGCGACCACCGACCTCGGTGGGTTCGTCGCCGCGACGTGGCTGCGCGGCGTCCGTGTCGTCCACGTGCCCACCACCCTGCTGGCCATGGTCGATGCGGCGGTCGGCGGCAAGACCGGCATCAACACCGGCGCCGGCAAGAACCTCGTCGGGTCCTTCCACGAGCCCGCCGGCGTGCTGTGCGACCTGGCGCTGCTGGAGACGCTGCCGCACGAGGAGCTCGTCGCCGGGCTGGGCGAGGTCGTGAAGTGCGGCTTCATCGCCGACCCCGCCATCCTCGACATCGTCGAGGGCACCGACCCGGCTGACCTGACCTGGGACTCCGCCGAGCTGCGCGAGCTCGTCGAGCGGGCGATCCGGGTCAAGGTTGACGTCGTCGTCGACGACCTCAAGGAGACCGGCGGCGCCGACGGCCACCCCGGTCGCGAGATCCTCAACTACGGCCACACCCTCGCCCACGCGATCGAGCGCACCAGCGACTACGCCGTCCGCCACGGCGAGGCCGTCGCGATCGGGTGCGTCTACGTCGCCGAGCTCGCCGCCCGGGCCGGCAGCCTCGACCCCGCCCTCGTCGAGCGGCACCGCGCCGCGCTGTCCCGCGTCGGGCTGCCGACGACGTACGACGCCGCCTCCTTCGACGACCTGCACGCCGCGATGAAGGTCGACAAGAAGGCACGCGGCTCGCAGCTGCGCTTCGTCGTGCTGGACGACCTCGCCACGCCGCGGATCCTCGCCGGGCCCAGCGAGGACGACCTGCGCGCCGCCTACGCCGCGATAACCTCCGCCGGGTGAGCGACCTCTCGGACCACGCGACCACCCCTCCGCCCGACGGCGACACCGCCGTCAGCGACTCGGGCAGCACCATGCAGCTCCTGACCGGAGGGTCCGTGCGCCGTCCAGTTGACCTGGCAGTGCTGGAGGAGCACCGCCTCGTCGGGGGCGACGAGGACTGGTCCGACGCCGGGACCGGCCCGTTCCTCGAGCCGGGGCAGGTGGTGCTCTGGCGTTACGGCCACGGTACGGACCCGATGCGCGTGGTGCGCGACGACGAGCGCGGGCTGGTCGCCTGGCTGGCCGAGGGCACGGAGCAGGTCGGCATGGCGCCGGTGGACGGACGGGCGCTGCGCGACGTGCCGCTCGCCGAGCGCTTCGGTGTCCCGCGGGGACCGGTGCTCCGCCGGTGGAGCGGCAGCGGCGTCGTGCGCATCGCCCCCACGGGCAGGCCGTGGTCGGTCTGGGTGTTCCGGGAGGACGACGGCGCGCACGCCGGCCACTACGTCAACCTCGAGCTGACGCACAGGCGTCGAGACGGGGTCAGCGCGACGCGCGACCTGGTCCTCGACCTCTGGCTCGATGCCGCCGGCGACCTCTGGCTGAAGGACGCCGACGAGCTCGACGCCGCGGTGGGGTCGGGGCACTGCTCGCCCGAGGTCGCCGCTGAGGTCAGGGCGGTGGCGGAGTGGGCTCGCGAAGAGCTGGTCGAGGGCGGCGCCTGGCCGCTCGATGAGGAGTGGACCTCGTGGCAGCCGCCTGCAGACTGGACCGTCCCGTCGCTCCCCGACTCCGACGAGGTCCGACGCGCCCGCGCCACTACGCTGCCGTCATGACGAAGGTGCTCGTCCTCAACGGCCCCAACCTGGGCCGGCTCGGCCGTCGACAGCCGGAGATCTACGGCTCGACCACCCACGCCGAGCTCGCCCACCAGTGCGTCGAGTGGGGGCGCGACCTGGGTCTCGAGGTCGAGGTCCGCCAGACCAACCACGAGGGCGAGCTCCTCGACTGGCTGAACACCGCCGCCGACGACGGCCTTCGTGTCGTGCTCAACGCCGGTGCATGGACCCACTACTCCCTCGCGCTCTGGGACGCCTGCGCCCAGCTGACCGCGCCGATGGTCGAGGTGCACATCTCCGACCCCAAGCAGCGCGCCGAGGAGTTCCGCCACACCTCGGTCATCGAGCCGCACGCGGTGGCGACGATCGCCGGGCAGGGCATCGACGGCTACCGGCAGGCGCTCGAGGTGCTGGCCGACGCCTAGGTCGAGCCCAGCAGCGCGCGGGTGGCCGGGTCGGCGGGGTAGAGCGCCTCGATCGCCAGCTCCGCCACCGTGACGTCACCGGGCGTGCCGAAGACCGTCGTGGTCGTGAGGAACGACAGCACGTGGCCGCCGACGCTCAGCCGTAGCGTGAGCACGATCCCCGGCGTGGGCTGCGGACCCCGGACCGGGAACTCGGCGAGCAGGGCCGCGAGGCGGGGGTCGCCGGTGGTGTCGTGCTCGTGCCGGATGCGCGACAGGATCGCCGCGCGCCACTCGTCGAGGTTGGCGATGCGGGGCGCGAGGCCGCGGGGGTCCAGGCTCAGCCGTACGACGTTGACCGGAGGCTCCAGCAGCTCGGCCGGCACGTCCGCGAGCAGGCGGTAGGCGGCGTCGTTGGCGGTGACGAGGTCCCAGCCCCCGTCGATGACGAGCGCCGGGTACGGCTCGTGCCCGGCGAGGATCTGCTCCAGCGCCTCGTTCACGTCCGCCAGGGCGGGAGCGCCGAGGGGCAGCTCCGACGTGTCGGGGACGAAGCCCGCCGCGGTGAAGAGCCGGCGGCGCTCGCGCAGCGGGACGGCCAGCGCCTCGCTGAGCTGCCCGACCATCGTCGCGCTCGGGCGCGCCCTGCCGGTCTCGATGTAGGACAGGTGTCGGGTGGACACGCCGCACTGGTCGGACAGCGCCTGCTGGGACAGGCGCCGTCGCTGGCGCCAGTGCCGCACGAGGGAGCCCACGTCGGTCGGCGCGGGCGCCTCGAGGGGGACGTCGAGGGCCATGGTGGTCACTCTGTCAGCCCTTCCGCGCCAGCCACAGCTGTCCGGCGGCGAAGGCGCCGACGACGACAGCCTGCAGCACGGTCCAGACGACACCGAGCGTGGTGAGCCCGCCCAGCGCGGCGTAGCCGAGGCTGGCGACGACCCAGACGACGTTGAGCGCCGCCAGCGCGGCCACCCCGCGTCGCGGGACGGGTCGTCGGGTGGCGAGGACGGCGACGCCCGCAGCGACGAGGAGGAGGAACCCGCCGACGGAGCGGACGAGCGCCTCGGGCGCGCCGAACCACTCGGCGAGCCAGCCGCCGGCGACGGCGTACGCGAGTCCGTTGACGCCGGTCGTGACGGCGTCGACGAGGAGGAAGGCACCGGCGACGGGGGTGGTGATCCCCTGCCCGTCGCGTGTCGTGGTGGTCGTGGTCCGGGTCTGCTGTGTGGTGGTCATGACCTCAGGCTGGTCGCGGTCGGGCCGCAGGGCCATGACGTCCGAGGTCATGACGGCGCCGCGAGGTGGGACGATCGCGCCATGGACGCACCGGTGGACCTGAGTGCCCTCGCCATCAACGTCGTGATCCCCGAGGAGCTGCGCTGGCGTGACACGCGCCGCGGCGAGGAGTTCGAGCTCCAGTCGCTGACGATCAGGATGCTGCCCGACGGCACGCTCGCGGCGAAGGCATACGGACGTCCGGTCGCCGGGGGACGGGGCGCCTACGTCTCGTTCCCGGTGCCGGACCGGCCCGAGCTGGACGCACTGGTCGCGGCGGCCGCGGACGAAGCGGCCCGCAGGTGGGCGGCCCACGCCTGACGTCCACTCCTGTCGTGCGCTGTGCTTGGATCGCCGGGTGCTGCCCTTCCGCCAGGTCGATGTCTTCAGCGCCGAGCCGTGGCTCGGCAACCCGCTCGCGGTCGTGCACGACGCCGACGGCCTCACCGATGAGCAGATGGCGCGCTTCGCGCGGTGGACCAACCTCTCCGAGACGACGTTCCTGTCCGCGCCGACCGACCCTGCCGCCGACTACCGCGTGCGGATCTGGACGACGTCCGGCGAGCTGCCGTTCGCGGGGCACCCCACCATCGGCAGCGCCCACGCGTGGCTGGAGGCCGGGGGAGTGCCCCGTGGCGACGTGGTGGTGCAGGAGTGCGGCGCCGGGCTCGTCGACGTACGACGCTCGCCACGGCTCGGGTTCGCCGCCCCGCCCCTGCGCCGGTCCGGCCCGGTCGACGCGGACCTGCGGGCCCGCATCGTGCGCGCGCTCGGCGTCACCGACGCGGCCGTCGAGGACATGGCATGGATCGACAACGGCCCCGGCTGGGTCGGCGTCGACCTCGGCTCGGCGGACGCGGTCGTCGGCGTCGTGCCCGACATCGCCACCTTCGCCGACCTCAAGGTGACGGTCCTCGGTCGCTGGGACGCGACGTCCGCCGAGGAGCTCGGTGCCGACGTCGAGGTGCGTGCGTTCTACGCCGACGGCCGGGACTTCGGGGAGGACCCGGTCACGGGGAGCGCCAACGCCGGGCTGGCCCAGTGGCTCATCGGCACCGGCGCGCTGCCGTCGTCGTACACCTCTCGCCAGGGCAGCGTCATCGGGCGTGAGGGGCGGGTCCGGCTCGAGTCCGTCGCCGACCAGGTGTGGGTCTCGGGCGACGCGACCACCCGGATCGTCGGCGAGGTGGATCTCTAGCCGGCGCGGCCGGGCGGACGGACGAACTCGCCCGACGGTCGGCCAGAGGCACCGAGGGCTGGGTCCGGCACCGAGACTAGGGGAAACGCCGGCTGCTGTCCGCGAGATGCCTGGACCGGTATGGACCGGCAAGGACCCGGGTGGACGGCTACGGCGTGCGGAGCACACGCTCGCGCACGACGTCGTCCTCCCAGGCATCCCCGATGAGGAACCTCTTGCGTCCGACCGGCTCGAAGCCGTGGCGGGCGTAGAAGGCGTTGGCACGGGCGTTCTCCTCGCTGACCCCCAACCAGGCCCCTCGCGCCCCGGTGCCAGCAGCCGCCGCGAGCGTGTGCTCCATCAGGAGCCCCGCCGTCCCCGAGCCGTGGTGCTCCGGGTGGACGTAGCAGCGCACCAGCTCGACGGTGGGGCGGTGGCGGATCGCTCGCGCGACGTCCGGGTCGGACGGCTCCTCGAGGAGCAGCATCGTGTAGCCGACCGGGTCTGCGCCCGTCTCGTCCTCGGCGAGGAGCACGGTGCAGGCCGGGTCGCCGAGGTGGCGGCGGAAGCTCGCCGGGTCGAGCCGGGTGGCGATGTGGGCCGCGAGGAGGTCGGCCGGCGTCTGCGGGGTGCAGGCGAGGGGGAAGGTGAGCGCCGCGAGCCGGGACAGGCCCTCGACGTCGGCCTCGCTCGCACGGCGTACGGTCACGGGCACGCCGGCAGGATATCGCCGCGCGAAGCGGTCCGGCCGGCTCCGGTCGGCTCCGGTCGGTCCGGCCCACCGGTCCAGACATCGGTAGTAATGCTGATGCGGCCGTGTCGGCGCCCCGGTCACACTCGAAGAGCAACGACAGGGGAGGAAGACCATGGGAAGCGTCCTGAGCAGGAGCGCCCACGCCGATCAGCTGGAAGCAGAGGTCCGCGACGCCATGTGCTGCGTGCCGACCGACCGGTGCTGGGAGTGCCAGGTGAAGCTGGGTGAGGTGCGAGCGGTCCGCCGCGACGCGCTGCTGCACACGATGAGCACGGTCCGACCGCGACGGCCTGTCTGGTGATGGTCCGGGACGGCGCTGTGGGCGCCGGCAGCGGCGGACGCGTCCCGCACTCGGTCGCGGCGCGCAGCAGGGACGAGCGACGCGAGGGCGCACGCGACCGCGCGACGCTGGAGTTCGGCGACCGGGCCGACGCAGCCCTCGACCTGCTCGACCTCCTCGAGCTCGCCTGGCACGACAGCCACGGCGACGCGGCGCCGCCGACCGAGGTCGTCGAGGACGTCTGGACGGTCGCTTCGGGCGACCTCGCGCAGCTGGCCTCGGCATCGCGGCTCGCCGTCACCGACTGGCGCGACCTGCGCCTGGCCGCCGACGAGCTGCGAGCACGCGGCTGAGTCGACGCCGCTCCGCTGCCCCTACGGAGGCTGCGGGGAGCCGAACCTCTCCGCGATGACACCGTGCCGCAACCCGCGGTCGCTGACGGTCAGGGCGTCCTGGCGCGTGAGCGTGAGGATCGTGCGGACGATGCACGCGCCGGCGAGGATCACCTCGGCGCGGGCCGGTTGCAGGCCGGCGATCCCACGCCGTTGTTCCGTGGAGCGGGTCCGGAACGCCTCGATCTGTCCGTCCACGTCGGTCGCGTCCAGGACGGTCCCGTGGACGGTGTCCGGGTCGTAGCGGTCCAGGCCGTGCTTGATGGCTGCCAGGTTGGTGGAGGTGCCCCCGATCGCGATCACCATGTCCGGTCGCGGTCGGTCCCCCAGCTCGGCGAGCTCGGCCGCGATCGCGTCGAGCGCTGCGTCGACGGTCTCGCGGGGTACGGCGGCCGCGAGCCCGAAGCGCTCGGCGAACCGCACGGCGCCCACGTCGACGCTGAACTGCTCCTCGATCCGGTCCACGCTCCCGGAGGTGAACTGGCTGCTGCCGCCGCCGGAGTCGAACACCAGGAGTCGGTCGCCTGACAGCGGGAGGGTCGACACGGCGGCCATGTAGGCGAGCCGCGCCTCGTCCCGGCCTGAGATGACCTCCACGGTGACCCCGCAGCGGCTGAGGACGGCCGCCAGGAGCTCGTCCCGGTTCGGCGCCTGTCGTATCCCCGCGGTGCCCACGGCGACGATGTCGAGCGGACCGTCACGTCGGGCGTCGTCGACCAGGTCTCCGATCGCGTCGACCGTGCGGCTCATCGAGGCCGGGGTCAGCCCACCTGCCGCCACCAGGCCCTCGCCGAGCCTGGTGACCACGGCGGTCTCCTCCTCGATCCGCGGGGTGCCACCCTCGTCGCGGCGACCGCGCGCGAACTTGACCGAGTTGGTGCCGACGTCGAGGACGGCGAACCGCCTCGGTCCCCACCCGAGCACCGACTTGAGCCCCCTGGCCACGCAGACGTTGGGTCGACCGTCGAGCCCCAGCCGGCCGATCGTCCGCGACACGAGGTCCGGGTCGGGGGACTCCACGGCGACGGTCGTGACGGTCCTCCCTTCGGCGCTCACCGCGGTGAGCTCGACCATGCAGTCGTCCACGATGGAGCGGCGACGGCCCTTGTGGATCGCCACGACGCGCAGGTCGTCGCGCGGAGCGACCAGGTCCTCCACCAGCTGATCCAGGCCGAGCTCGGTCCGCCGGGTCTCCGGCGGTGGCGCACCAAGAGCCGCGAAGGCAGCGGCGACCGCTCCGGTATCGAGCGGGAAGGGGGCCTTCATCGTCGGCACCCACAGCTGCAGCCCGGCGCCGCTCACCTGCTGCAGGACCTTGACGTCCAGGACGCCGTCGCGGACCTTGACGGAAGCGTCGCCGTACATCGAAAGGACGTAGGTCTCGTCGCTCTCGACGGGTGCTGCGGTCCGCAGCGGTGCCAGGGCGTCGAGGGCGTCGAGGTCGTTGCCGAACGTGCGCCACTCCCACCGAGGTACGACGGCGGGCGCGGACGGGTGGACCGGGTGGTCGGTCATGGACTGTCGACCCGAAGGGATCACGCCGGCGCGGCGGCTGGCTCGCCGGAGAGCTCGGCAGCGAAGAACTCGAGCGCCGTCTTCGTCTTCGTCTGCTGCTCGCCCGAGACGTCCAGGCCCTTGGCGGCCAGGAAGGCCCTCAGCTCTGCCGTGGCCTGGAATGCCTCAGCGGGCGCAGCTTTTGCCGACAGCTCGAGGATCCTCGACCCGTCGGGATAGAACCAGAGCTCCGCGACGATGCGCATGCTCAGCTCCGGAGGGCGGATCTTGAGCTTGAAGACCGTGATGGGCCCGAGGATGGACAAGTCGTCCAGCGCCACACCCTCGGGTGCGTGCGCCTTGTAGAACGACCGCTGCTCCTTGGAGAACAGCGTGCGGATCCCCTTGTGTCCTGCTGCGACCTCCTTGACCGCCTTCGAGCCGAGCACGCCCTTCATGGACGCCGAGCAGACGAAGCCACCCGGCATGGCGTCGACCTCGACCACCAGGTTGTCTGACGCCCGCTCCTCCTGGACGTCCGCAGGGACCACCGGCCTCAGCTTGACCACGGAGTCGTCCCCCCGCCCCTGGACCCGGCGAGCCCGGACGACCACGCCGACCGCGTTGAGGGCCAGGTCGGGGGTGTCGAAGAAGTACACCTGCCGGATCTGCGCGTCGAGCGGGTCGACCCCCAGGGCAGCGGCCGCCTGTCGTCGGTAGGAGTCCGGCACCGTCATCTTGAGCTCGACGCTGTCCGCGTCCCTTGCCAGTGCCAACACCTCGCCGACCTGGGCATCGGTGAGTCGAGCCGCTGGCTCGTCGGAGGTGCCAGACATCCTTCGCTCCCTTCGTCGACGGGAGGTCGCGCCACCACGACACTGCCCCGAACACTGTCCAGCGCCGCGCGGCGCACGGCATCACCCGGAGCGTGTGACGTGCAGCCACGGCTTCCCTCCGGCATGGGGGAGGAAGCTGCCGGAGGCTGGCTGTTCCACTCCACCCGACGGGTTGTAGAACATCCGTTTCCTACCTGTCCCATGAGGCGAACCCGGCGGCTCGATGAAGCGCGATCTTGGCATGGCGACCGACCTGCCAAGCAGGAACTGTGAACGCCCTGATCTGCCGAGATGAGTGCATCTGTTCCTACACGGCTTGTAACCAGACGCAGACCTTCTCGGCATTCTCACGAGGGGTGCACTCGACCTGTGCTGCCCACCGGCCAGGTCCAATCTCAACCGTGTCTTGCAGTTCGGCGTCTCCGACGGTGAGCACGCCTGACGGGACGTCGATCACGCCGCTGGACGCCGGGCTCTCGGGTGCACCGTCGCCGAAAATGACTTCGATCTGCACCTGCGCCGGGGGACTCACGTCGTCGCCGCCGTATCCGCTCAGGTCAACGTCTTGCGCGTGAAGCACCTTCACAGCCAAGCCGGTTCGGGAGAACGACACCACGTCGGCTGTAAGAGCCGGTACGTCCGAGGCTTCGCGATCCATGAGCAACAAGAGGCCCCACCACAGCGGACGCCTCGTCTGCCACGTGTTCACGGGAGTGAGTGTCCCGCATCTTCCCACCGGCGACGTCCGGATCTGCCGCGATGAGCGCACTAATCTGCCGATGAGCGGATGTGTGAACTACCGGCCTCGGGCGTGGTGCGCGTGGGGATCGGGAACGTCCGAGGACAGCCGCGGACGCTATGTTCCTAAGCGTGAGTTGGTTCGAGATGGGCCCGGCTGGCGCGACAAGAGATCTGTGGGTGTCGTTGGCGGGGCCGACGGCGCCCGAGTACGGCGTCTGGAAGACGCCGTCAGGCAAGCCGGTTCATGAAGTCCTCGCCACCGAAGGGCCGCCGGGAGTTCAAGACGTCGAGTGGTACTTCATGCCGCATCGGGACCATTACGGCAAGCGGCTGGTCGACGCGGTTTGGCACTACGGGGATGGGCTGAAGGTGTACAGCGAACGCATGTGTGCGGTGCTTGAGTCGTGCGGCGCTCGCCTGCAGACCTGGCCAGCCGATGTCCGCTTCAGGAACGGATCGCCCGTCGAGGGGTATCTCTCGGTGCTGGAGGAGGTCGATGCTCCCGGCCCGGTGCACAGCATGCGCCGAGGGCGACGCACGGGCCGAGTGGTGATCAGCGGGGAGGTTCGGGAAGCATTGCGTGACGCTGGCATGACCGGCCTGGAGATATTGGAAGCCAACGGTGCCTTCCCTCGTGATGACGGCTCCTACTCCGGGTCTGACTGACCACGCGTCGCAGATCCTTGCAGCCGGCACCGGTCCCGCGCGGGGATGCAACGCCCGGATCTGCCGCGATGAGCTCGGACACCGGGACCCCTGCGGACGTCAGGCTCGTCCTGAGATCCCAAGGAACAGGTCCGGCTCACCACTCTGTTTCGTGGTTGCTTACGTAGTAGTTCGACATGGTCGTGGCGCGCAAGACGTCATACGGCTCGCGTGTCAGGAGCCGCTCGCGCCCCGGCCGATGTGTCCGGTCATGCCAGAAGCCAAGGACACCCGCGAGGGCTGCGCACGCAACAAGCAGCCACACCAGGGCCCACAGACCCATGTCCATGCCGGACCTCCTGCGTCCATCATCCGCTGCCCCTCGCCGGTTCGGAAGCCGAACACCGGAACATCCGAATCTGCCGCGATGCGTTCGGACCTGCCGACGCCAAGCTTCGCGCCTCACCCGCACTGCCACGCGAAGTGACAGGATGGGAGCGTGCGGGCGCGACTCGTAGTGATCTCGGGTCTCCCTGCGAGTGGGAAGACGACGGTGGGCACGGCTCTCGGCGAACGGCTGGGCCTGCCGCTGATCGACAAGGATGCGATCCTTGAGGCCCTGTTCGACAGCCTCGGGTGTCCGGAACCGGATGATCGATACCGGCTCAGCAGAGCAAGCGACGAGGTGCTGTACGCCCTTGCCGAGGCATCGAAGACATCGATCGTCGTGAACTGGTGGGATCACGACTCGTCGCCAGCAAGGTTGCGCGGTATTGCCTCGTCGATTGTCGAGGTGTTCTGCGATTGTCCGATCGAGATGGCGGTGGCCAGGTTCGAGCGTCGCAGGCGTCACCCCGGGCACCACGACCCGATCCGATCGCTGGAGGAGATGGCGGAGGGCGTGCGCCGCATGCGCGAAACGTTCCGCGGCCCCTTGGGTGTGGGCGACTTGGTCCGCGTCAACACAGCAGGGCCACTCGATGCCGACTCGTTGGTTGGAGAGGTGCTCTCACTGCTGGAGGCTGGGCTCCCTCGGACCTAGCTGCACCGACGTCCGGATCTGCCGCTGATGGCGCGCGGATCTGCCGAGGATCTCGTCAAACGACCTTGAGTTGGACGATCACTTCGCCCGAGTGGTCCGCCACCACGTCGACCAGGCCCGGCTGGTCAATGCTCATCACGAACGCGGACGTGCCACCTTGATAGTTGAACGTCTGCTCGGGAGAAGAGTGCACGTAGATCGCTCCCTTCATCGCGGCGCCCGCGGTGACCTGCAGTGCAAACTTCTCGCCCGCTCGCACCTCGACGGACTCGTCGCCCGTCTCCATCGTGTCGCGAGAGAGGTCGAGTTCGATGACCTGCATGCCTGGGGTCGGAGATGCTGTTGCCGATGAGGCGCTCGGGCTGTCGGGCGATGATGCGTCCTGTGCCGTCGGCGTGGACAAGCCTCCTTCGTCGGAGCACCCGCCCAGCACGAGAGTCACCCCCAGAGTGCCCCCGACAACCCAGTTGCCCAGGCGTCGCGATCGGCGACCTGCGTTGAAGGCCATGGCACTCTCCGGGTGATGGATGTCCGCGCACTGTCTCACAACGACTGAGATGTCTGGCTCTCTTCTGTGGGGCGATGCTCGACTGTTCTCTTCGCTCGCACGACCCCGGACCTGCCCGCCGAGAGCGGCTGCGAACATCCGCATCTGCCGCGATCAGCGCGCGGATCTGGCTCCCCTCTGTGTCAAGACGCTGCGGGAAGCGGGGTTCTAGGATCGGTGGTGGCGGGTCCGGGAAGTGACTTGTCCGAAGAGCCGGTGTGGGGCTGTGAGCCGGTCGCGCTGGAGTCAGAGTCGTTGCCCCGGTGTCCTCCCGGGCCCGTCCCTTCGAGTGGTGGGGAAGATCGGACGGCGTCGTCGAGCATGGTCTTGAAGACGATGTCGGACAGCCGGCGTTTGACGCAGCGCATCGCTTCCATCGGCGCCTTGCCGTCGGCCTTCTTGCGGTCGTAGTACTCGCGCCCGGGCGTCGGGTTGCGGAGCTGGACGCGGGCCATGGTGTGCAGCACGCGGTTGATCTGACGGTTCCCGGCACGCGACAACCGGTGGCGCGTGTGGTCCCCGGAGGATGCGTCGATTGGGGCCGTGCCGTTCCAGGACGCGAAGTGCGCCTTGTTCGGGAACCGAGTGATGTCACCGACCTCAACCAACAAGCGCGCGGCGCCAGTAGGGCCGATGCCGTGCAGGTCCAGCAGTCCGGTGCCGGTGGCCGCGACCAGCTCGGTGAGCTCCTTGTTCGCGGCCTTCTTCCGCGCGTAGATCCGTTCCAGGTCCGCAACCAGCTCCGCGGCCACGCGCCGTCGGGTCTTGCCGACCACATCGCGTGGACGGACCTTGGCCAGCAGCGCCTTCGCCTGAGCCGCGGACAGGTCCCGCTTCGCACCGCCCGGGATCAGCTCGAGCAGCAGCTGGTGCAGCTGCGAGGTCTTGCGGCTGTGCTCCTCACCCAGCGAACGACGGCGGTCGACCAGCAGACGTAGGACCGCGAGCTGCTCGTCATTCACGACCGGCCGCAACCCGGCCATCCGGGTCCCGACCAGCGCGACCGAGTGGGCGTCAGTGGCGTCGGTCTTGCGTCCCTGACCGGTCGCGAACACCCTCGTGCGCGCGGACAGCTTCGGCGGGACGTCGACGACGTCCTCGCCCGCGGCGAGCAGCCGAACTGCGACGTGATGCCCGATGCCGGAGCAGCCTTCGATCGCCCAGACACGATCAGGGAACTGGCTGACATAGCGCCCCATGTCGGCGAACCCGGCTTCGTCAGTGCCGTATCGGCCGCCACCGAGGACGGTGTCGTCGGCTGTCATCACCTCGATCGTCACCGACCGTTTGTGTGGGTCCATCCCGATCACCACACGACCGCTTTCGTCCTTCATCAGCTCCTCCGATCCTCGAAACCTGTTCGGTTGTCGAGCCGGGAGGGCAACGCTGCTTCGAGCTGGACAAACCCCTCTTGAGCCTCTCCTGGCCCTGGCGACGCCCGGGACCGCGCAGGCCAGATGAGAGCCACACGACCAGCGTGGGCAGCCGATGTGAGAGCGACGACCCGGGCGCCTGGACCGAGCCTCGCCAGACTCGGTCCTGCCGTCAATGAAACAAGCAGCCGATGAGCGAACATCGCTACGCGGTAGCGGGGTTGTCTGAACTGCATTCGCCCTCGGCCAAGTCCACACCTGGCGCGGGTTGCTACCTCGGTGTCCCTGCGGGTCGGCATGCTGGACCGATGACGACACCAGGGCAGCCCTCCTCGCTCGACACCATCCGCAGCACGTTCCCGGAGCTGGACGCATGGGGCGGGCGTGGCAGCAAGGTGAACACCGGCGCGCCGGGCAGCGAGCTGGAGGCTGACGACGCCGAGTACATCGCTTGGCAGACCAGCCAACTCGCCGCGGCCGGCCTAATGACGGCACGCAACCACCTGCACGCCATCCGCGTGCACATCGAGGCCGGGGAGCAGTTCGGCGACGTGACCGGATCACTGATCCGCGGGGCCCTGCTCGGGTCCGCCCAGGCGGTGTGGATCCTCGCCCCGGATGACCGCGCCACCCGGCTGAAGCGGTCCCGGGTCGTCGCCTTGGAGGTCTGCGAGAACCACCGCAAGTTCCTCGCCGACCTGCTCCGCATCAACCCGAACGATAAGAACACGAAGACCGTGCACGACCACAACGTCGACCGCCTGGAGAAGCTGGAGGAGAAGCGCGAAGAACTCGGCGAGACCCTCACCTACTCCAGCACCTCGATCATCGAACAGGCCGCGGCTCACGCGATAGGCAAGGGCTTCGAGACCGAGGCTCGCGCGGAGTGGCGTCGATTCTCTGGCAACGCGCACGGACTGCCGTGGGCGCTGCTCGGCGGCGCCGGGACCACGCAGTCGGCCGCGGCAAGCGGCGGGCTCGCCCCCTTCACCGCCGGTGGATCGTTCGACGACGTGATCAACGGGTACGCCCTGGTGATCCGCCTCGTCCGACACGGGTGGGAGCTTTTCGACCGTCGAGCGGCCTAGCTCCTCCATTTCATGAGGCTATTGGGCACCTCGAACGACCGGATCTGCCGCGATGAGTTCGCCGCGCGTGTCGACACGTCATGGGAGCACGCCTAGCTCCGAGGCACTGAGACCGTGCCGCGCGGCGTGACGAGGACGGAGAGTCCTGCTGGCCCGGTCCAGAAGTAGGTGCCGGGATCGACACGCTCGTAGGACCACGCCCCCGAGGTCTTCGCCCGGTGGTGCCGCCGACACAGGGGTGCGAGCGACTCGGGCGAGGTCTGGCCCGGCGGCCCGCCGTCACCTGGGTCCTCGAACGGTGCGCGGTGGTCGAGGTCGCACTGGCGTGCGGGACGACCGCACCACGGGAAGACGCATGACTCGTCCCGGAGACGCACTTCATCGGCCATCCGTGGCGGCGGGTCGTGTCGGTCCACCGACCAGCGGTCGTCGGCAGCGACGTGGAGGACGGGCTGCACCGTGATGCGCGCTCGACCGGCCCAGTCGCGGACCAGGTCGAGGGACACCGGGCCGAGAGCCTCGGCCGACCCGGTCGCGCGCGTGTCGCCCGCGACGACGTCGGCGAGCGAGGCGTGGAGGTAGAGCCGCACCTTCGCGTCACACCGGCCGAGCGCCCGACGGCGGGCCTGCTCGTGCGCCTCGGGGTCTGGAGCGTGGACGAGCGTCGTCAGGTCGAGGCGTGCCTGCGCGTCTGCGATCACCCCGAGCGCCTTGGCCTTGCGGACGCCGAGGTTGTCGGTGTCGCCGAGCGCGCAGAGGGCCTCGGCCTCCGCGCAGACGATGTCGTGGAAGCGCGTCAGGTCGAAGGTGTCGCCGCTGGCGTGCAGCTCGGACGTGCCGGTGTAGTGGAGCGGGTCGGGGTGGACCAGCACCACGTCCCACGACAGCCGTGCCGCCGCCTCGCGATCGGCCTGGTCCTCCCTGTCGCAGCGTGCGGCGGCCTCGGCGACGAGGCGGTCGAGGGCTGCGGCGCTGAGCCTCGACGCACGGCCGGCGAGCTGCCGGTCCACCCACCTGGCAGCGTCGAACGAGAGGTGCCGCGTGCGGGTGGCGACCCGCCTCGCCTTCCAGGCCGGCACCGTCAGCGCCTGGGTCTGGTCCCACAGCAGCGGGAGACGGTGGTGCAGGTCGAGCGCGTCGGCGAGCAACGTCGAAGCCGACGCGGGCGAGCACCCGAGCGCCACCGCCAGCGGCTCGGGGGTGAACGCGGCGACGGTGGGCGTGCCGGCTCCGCCCAGGGTCTCGGGCGCCGTCAGCACCGCGGGCAGGGACGGGCCGCCAGGCGTCTCGGAAGAGTCGACAGCAGGATGCGCCACCGCCCACTGGTAGGCGATGCGCAGCTTGTGGACCTCGCCCTCCCGCAGGAGCGCCTCGACCTCCGTCGCCTCCGACAGCAACGCACCCTCAGCCATGTCCTCGAGGTCGGTGACCCCCGGGCCGAGGGCTGTGGTTGCTGTCATGGACCAACTCAACCAGAGCCCACCGACAGTGGGGCGGGGCGCGAAAGGGGCCTGTGGCGAGGGTTTCGAGGCAGCGGTTCGCCACTCGATCAGTCGAGTCAGGGAGCCGCAGGGCGGTCGACGTACACCCAGGTGTCCACGAGCTCGCCGTCCTCGCGGCGCGCTTGCGTCAGCACCCGTGAGTAGCCGGGCCCCTCGAACTCGTCGAGCGCGCTCCAGTGGGCGGCAAGTGCAGGCGCCGTGAAGAGGAACCCAGCCACCTCGGGTCCGTCGGTCCGGAGGGCGAGCGCGGGGTATCCGTGCGTGGCGCCCCAGCCGACGTCGAGCAGGTCACCGCGCAACGTGGCCGGGACCCAGGTCCCGTCCAGCGGTTCGAGCACGTGCGCGTTGGGTCGGCCCGGAGCGAGGGTCCCGTAGACGAAGAGGTGGTCCATCAGAGCGAGGCGAGCCAGTCATCGATCGCGACGTCGCCGTCGCCGAAGACGAGGGTCTTGCGGTGCGCCCGCGGGTCTCCCAGCACGGCGAGCGTGACCTGCGCGACGAGCTCGCGCGAGGTCGTGTCGCCCTCGCCCGAGCGGGCGTGCGGGTTGACCGCACCCCGGCCGGGCTCGAGGGTCAGGCTTCCGGGTCCGAGGACCGTCCAGTCGAGGCCCGACGCGCGGAGGTGCTCGTCGGCTGCGATCTTGGCGTCCTGGTAGGACCGGAACGGGTTGTCCTCCGGGACCAGCGAGTCCCCGTTGGCGCCCGAGAAGGACACCATCACGTAGCGCCCGACGCCGGCGGTCTGCGCCGCATCCATCGACCGGATCGCGGCGTCGCGGTCGACCGCGAACGTGCGCTCCGGGTCGCCGCCACCGGCGCCCGCCGACCAGACCACGGCGTCCTGCCCGGACAGCAGGTCGGCCAGGGCGTTCGTGTCGGCGTCCTCCACCGAGGAGACCAGGGCGGTCGCGCCGGTCGCCTCGACGTCGGCGACGTGGTCGGGGTTGCGGATCACCGAGGTGACCTCGTGCCCCGCCTCCACCAGCAACGGTGCCAGGATGAGCGCGATCTTGCCGTGTCCGCCGATGATGGTGACTCGCATGGTCCCGACCGTACCGGGCGGGTCTCGTGACGGTCGTTGCACGACCTCCTCGACAAGCGGGTCGTAGGTTGGCGCGCGTGCAGACCTCCACCCACGACCTGGCCATCGGCGAGCGGGAGGTCCGCAAGGAGTTCGTCCCCGACCACGAGGCGCAGGCCGAGCGGGAGTGGGCGTGCCTGACGGTCCTCGCCGAGCACGCGCCGGGCCTCGCGCCGCGGCCGCTGCGCCGCGAGGACGGCGACCGCCCGGTCGTCGTGATGTCGCGCGTCCCGGGGGAACCGGTGGCGCCGCGTCCGTTGACGTCCGGCGAGACCGCTGCGTTGGGAGCGGCCCTCCGCCGGCTGTACGACGTACCGGTCGAGGCGGTGACGGCTGCCGGGATCGGGCCGCGGAGGTACGGCGCCGACACCCTGCCGGGGATGCTCGTCGAGTGGCTCGCCGACGAGCACGACCTCGAGCAGTGCCGTGACCCGGCGCTGGTGGCGGACGCCCTGGCTCTCGCGCGGGCGTACGTCGCCGCTCCGCCGCTGCCCGAGCCGCGGCTCACCGCCCTCGGGATCGCCGACCTCAACCCGGCCAACGTCCTCCTCCACGACGGGGAGGTGCGGCTGGTCGACTTCGAGGACGGAGGCCTCAGCGACCCGGCGTACGAGCTCGCGGACCACGTCGAGCACCTCGGCAGCCGCCTGCCCGGTGTGTACGACGTCGACGCCCTGCCGGCGGCCGTCGGGCTCGACGCCGAGGGGAGGGAGCGGATGGCCGCCTACCGGCCCCTCTTCGCGGCGTTCTGGCTCGCGATGCTCCTGCCGGGCAACGGGGGCTGGCGGCGCAACCCGCGGGGGACCACCGAGGCCCACGCCCAGCATTTCATGGCTCTCGCGGGCCACCACTAGACTCGTCGGTCGGCGCCGGGCCGTGGCCCGCCCACGGACTCCTTGACAACACGACGAAGGCGGACATCACACCATGGCAACCACCAACGACCTCAAGAACGGCATGGTCCTCAAGATCGAGGGTCAGCTCTGGGCCGTCGTCGAGTTCCAGCACGTGAAGCCCGGCAAGGGCCCGGCCTTCGTGCGCACCAAGCTCCGCAACGTCGAGTCGGGCAAGAACGTCGACAAGACCTTCAACGCCGGCACCAAGGTCGAGACGGCCAACGTCGACAAGCGCACCATGCAGTACCTCTACAACGACGGCTCGTCCTACGTCTTCATGGACACCAGCACCTACGAGCAGCTCGAGGTCACCCCCGAGGTCGTGGGCGACGCGAAGAACTTCATGCTGGAGAACCAGGAGGCGATCGTCGCCACCAACGAGGGCCGCGTCCTCTTCATAGAGCTGCCGGCGTCCGTCGAGCTGCTCATCGCCGAGACCGAGCCGGGCCTGCAGGGCGACCGCTCGACCGGCGGCACGAAGCCGGCCACGCTCGAGACCGGCCACACCATCGCGGTGCCGCTCTTCATCACCACCGGCGAGAAGGTCAAGGTCGACACCCGCGACTCGTCGTACCTCGGCCGCGTCAAGGCCTGACACCAGGTGGCTGCCCGTTCGAAGGCCCGCAAGCGCGCGCTGGACATCCTGTTCGCCTCCGAGCTCCGCTCGGAGGACCCCGTGGTCGCGCTCGAGCGCGCCATCGAGGCCGGCGAGGGTCCGACCAACGACTACACCACGACGCTGGTGCGGGGCGTGGTCGAGCACCGTGAGCGCATCGACGAGGTGCTGACGACCTACAGCAAGGGCTGGACGCTCAGCCGGATGCCCGCGGTCGACCGCAACGTGCTCCGCATCGGCGTCTACGAGCTGCTGTGGGGCGACGACGACGTGCCCCCCAGCGTGGCCGTGAGCGAGGCGCTGCACCTGGTGCAGGACCTGTCCACCGACGACTCGCCGGCCTTCGTCAACGGGCTGCTCGGCTCGATCCAGCGCGACCGCGCCAGCCTGGTCTGAGGCGCGCGCGGGGCCGCTGCGGCGGGTGGGGCGGACCGCCCTCACCCGCAGGGGTCAGCCGACTCGCGGCGCCGGTGCGCGAGGTCCTAGGTTGGCGCCATGAACGCCCCCACGCGCAGCGCCGAGCAGGCCAACAACAGCGAATGGATGGACCACGCGATCCGCGCCGGTCTCGTGGCCTACGGCGTCGTCCACCTGCTCGTCGGGTGGCTGGCGCTGCAGCTCGCCTTCGGTGAGAAGGAGGACAGCGCCTCCAACTCCGGCGCCCTCCACTACCTCGCCCAGCAGCCCATGGGCGGCGTGCTGGTGTGGTTGATCGCCGTCGGCATGTTCCTGCTCGTCCTGTGGCGGCTGCTGGAGTTCGCCTTCGGCTACCGCGAGGAGTCGGACGACACCAAGCGGTGGCGCAAGCGACTCACTGCGTTGTTCAAGGCGGTCATCTACGGCGTGATCGGCTGGAGCGCGGTGAAGACCGCGACCGGCTCCGGCGGCTCCGGCGGCGGGACGGACTCGACGACCTCCAAGCTGATGGACCTCCCCGGCGGCCAGCTGATCGTGGGCGCCGTCGGACTGGCGATCATCGGCTATGGCGGCTCGCTGGTCTACCGCGGCTGGACCGAGAAGTTCCGCGAGCACCTCGATGCCCAGGGACAGGCCGGCAAGGACGGCTCGGTCTACGTCAAGCTCGGCAAGGTCGGCTACATCGCCAAGGGCGTGGCGATCGCGATCGTGGGCGGGCTGTTCTGCTACGCCGCGATCACCCACGACCCGAAGAAGTCGGGCGGTCTCGACCAGGCGCTGCAGACGGTGCTCGAGCAGCCGTTCGGCCAGGTGCTCCTGACCGCCATCGCGCTCGGCATCGCCTCCTACGGCGCTTTCTGCTTCGCGCGGGCCAAGCACCTCTCGCGCTAGCGACCCCGGGTCGGGCTTCCCGTGCTCGCGGGAGCCCCGGCGGCGACCGCCAGTGCGGAGGCGACCATGTGGTCGCGCACCTGCTCGGCGGTGACGCGGCTGATCCGCGGCACGCCCGGCTCCTCCTCGGAGACCCGCATCGCGACCCGACCCAGCTGGAGGGTGCCGAGCCCGCTGGCGTAGAGCATGTTGGCGAGCAGGCCCGGGTCGTCGACGTGGAAGTCGCCGCTCTCCGCGCCCGCGGTGATCGTGCGGGTCAGCACCGACAGGCAGCCGCTGATGGCCTGCCCCAGGCGGTACATCGCGCTCTCGCTGACCTCCTCGAGCAGGTCGCCGCCGGGGCGTCGCATGATCGCCTGCGCGCAGTCGACGAACGCGGGATGGGCCAGGCCGTAGTCCACGAACGCCTCCACGAGGCGTACGAGCTGGTCGCGCGGCTCGTCCGTGACGGCTGCCGCCTGCTCGAGCGCCACCCGCAGCTCGTCGAGGTACTGCACCAGCGTGAGGCTGAACAGCTCCTCCTTGCCGGTGAAGTGGCGGTAGATGATCGCGCGGTTGATGCCGACCGCCCGGGCGATGTCCTCGATCTGGGCGTCCCGGACGCCGCGCTCGTCGAAGAGCCGGCGCGTGGCGGAGATGATCTCGGCCTCGCGCCGCCGCCGCCGGGTCGCAGCGGTGCCACCCCGTGCGGGCGCGTTCGCGGATGTCGGCTCGCTGCTCATGGCGGTCAGTCTAGGTAGGTCGTCGCCCGCGCCCCGGTCTGGTTCGATGCCGGGGTGTTGGTCGCTGCTGTCCGTCGTGCCGTCGCCGTGTCAGGCACGGCGCTCGTCGTCGCGGTCCTCGGAGCGGTCCTCGGCGCGCTGCTCGCGCCCGCCGGTGCCTCAGTTGCCAGCGGCGATGGACGCTTCGCCGGGACGGCTCGGCTGCCCGGTTGCTCCGGGGCGGTCGTGCGGTGGCCCGCTGCCCTCGACACCGACCGTGCCGTCGTCCTCACCAACGGCCACTGCGTGCGGCAGCCGTTCCTCGGCGCCCGCGAGGTGCTGGTGGGCGAGAAGCGCTGGACCCGGGTCGACCTCCTCGACGGTCAGGGGCGGGTCGCGCTCGAGGCGCGGGCCGTGCGGCTGCAGTACGCCTCGATGTACCGCACCGACATCGCCCTGCTGACGCTGAGGGAGACGTACGCCGACCTGGCCGGCGACGGTGTCACTCCGCTGTCCCTGGCCGCCGAGGGACCGTCGCGCGGCGACCGGATCCGGATCCCGTCCGGCTACTGGACCGAGCAGCGCGCCTGCACGACCACCGGGACGGCGTACCGGCTCCACGAGCGCGCGTGGGACTGGTGGGGCTCGATCCGGCTGCCGGCCAGAGACGGCTGCGCGATCCGCGGCGGCTACTCCGGCTCGCCGATCGTGTCGCGCGAGACCGGGCTGGTGGTCGGGGTCGCCAACACCGGCTACGTCGGCGGCCGCCGCTGCATCGACTCCGCCTGCGAGGAGAGCCGCCGCGGTCGGATCGTCATGCGCAAGGGCATGAACTACGGGCAGCAGACGTCATGGCTGCTCGGCTGCCTCGACGCCGGCCGGACGTTCGACCTCGACGTCCCCGGCTGCCGGCTGGCGAAGCCACGCGGCTGACGGGCCTCGGCCCGCTCACGCGGTGACGTGCGAGCGCACTGTCTCGATCGTGTCCGCCTCGTGGGGGCCCTTGTCGTCGCGGTAGCGCAGCACCCGGGCGAAGCGGAGCGCGACACCGCCGGGGTAGCGAGTCGAGCGCTGGAGTCCGTCGAAGGCGATCTCCACGACCTGGAGCGGCCGCAGCTCCACGACGTAGCTGTCGCGGAGGGTCGTGGGGGAGACGGCGAGCTCGGTGAACCGCTCGGTCTGCCACGCGAGCATCTCGTCGGTCATGCCCTTGAACGTCTTGCCGAGCATGACGAAGCCGGTCTCGGATGACTCGTCGCGCGCGCCGAGGTGGATGTTGGACAGCCACCCCTCGCGCCGCCCGGACCCCCACTCGACGGCGAGGACCACCAGGTCGAGGGTGTGCCGCGGCTTGACCTTGACCCACGCCGAGCCGCGACGCCCGGCGGCGTAGGGGGCCGACAGGTCCTTGAGCACGACGCCCTCGTGGCCCGCGGCGACGGTCTCGGTCGCGAACGCGTCGGCGGCCTGCGGGTCGGCGGTCACGAGGCGACGCACGCGGTGCTGCTCCGGGACGAGCGCGTCGAGCGCCTCGAGGCGCTCGTGGCCGGGGGAGTCGAGCAGGTCGCGGCCGTCGACGTGCAGCAGGTCGAAGAAGTGGGGGGTGACGGCGACGCCGGAGTCCTGCGCGGTGCGGCTGGCCGTGTCCTGGAAGGCCATCGGGCGCCCGTCGCCGGAGAGGGCGAGCGCCTCGCCGTCGAGGACGAAGCGCTCGGCGGGGAGGGAGCGGGCGACCTCGACCACCTCGGGGAGCCGCCCGGTGATGTCGTCGAGGCTGCGGGTCACGACGAGCACCTCGTCGCCGTCGCGGTGCACCTGGATGCGGATCCCGTCGAGCTTGGCGTCGATCGCGACCTCGGTCTCGCCGTCGGGGGAGAGGCCCCCCATCGCGGCAGCGACGTCGGGCGCGCTGGAGGCGAGCATCGGCATGATCGGTCGGCCGACCTCGAGCCCGATCCCGTCCAGCGCCTCCTCGCCCGCGAACGCCGCCCCGGCGGCTGCCACCGTCGAGCCGGCCAGCATCGCGGCACGCCGCACCGCAGCGAGCGGCACGTCGGCCACCTGGGCCACGGCCTCCTGCGTGACCGCGTCGAGCGCACCCTGCCGGACGTTGCCGGTGACGATCGCACGCAGCCACGCCTGCTCGGCAGCGGTCGCTCGGCCGAACAGCTGCGCCACCGCCTCCTTCCGCGCGAGCTGCGACCCGGAGCCGGACAGGTGGGACATCGCCTCGAAGGCGTCGTGGACCTCGAGCACCGTCAGCGAGGGCTCGCCGGCGGGGGCGGGGAGGTCGCTGACGCCGCGCCAGCCCAGGCCCGTGCGCCGCTGGCGCAGCGCGCCGCCGAGGTAGGAGACCACGACCTCGAGCTCCTCGGGCTCGACACGACCGAGCAGCTCCGCGAGCGCGGCGACCTTGGCCTTGCGGGAGCGGGTGGCGGCCACGGCGGCGGAGGTGGCGACGAGCTCGGCGAGCAGCATGGACCCATCCTGCCGCCCGGCACCGACAGCGGTGCCACCCGAACGGGCAGGATGGTGGCCATGAGCACCACTCCCTCGGCCGCCTCGCTCTACGTGCCGCGGTTCAACGTGATGGACCCCGACGAGGTCCGCCCGTTCGTCGGCGCGGTCGCCACGGCGCAGCTCGTCACCGTCGGCGAGGACGGCGTGCCGGACGCGACGTTCCTGCCGGTGCTGTGGGAGGGCGACCGGCTGGTGGGCCACCTCGCTCGCGCGAACGGGCACTGGCGGCGGATCGTCGACGGCTCCCCGGCACTGGCGATCGTGACCGGCCCGGACACCTACGTGTCACCGTCCTGGTACGCCTCGAAGGCCGATCACGGCAAGGTCGTCCCGACGTGGAACTACTCGGTCGTCCACCTCCGCGGCCGGATCGCGGTGCACGACGACGCCTCCTGGGTGCGCGACCTGGTCACCCGGTTGACCGAGCGCCACGAGCAGCCGCGCCCGGAGCCGTGGGCCGTGACCGACGCTCCGGCCGACTACGTCGACAAGAACCTCCGCCCCATCGTCGGCGTCGAGCTCCTGGTCTCCTCGGTGGAGGCCAAGGCCAAGCTGAGCCAGAACCGCTCCGACGAGGACCGCGCCGGCGTCGCCACCGGCCTGGCCGCGGACGGACGCGAGCCGGACGGGCTCGTCGCCCCGTGACCCTCGTCCGCGAACGCTTCAGCGGCCGCATCGCCGGCGTGGGCAGCTCCAGCGGCGTACGCATCGTCGTCGGCCGGTGGGACGACTCGCCCTGGGGCGCGTTCGCCGACGTGATGGTCGAGGACGCCACCGGCCACCGGGTGCTCCTGGCCCCGTCGGAGCAGGTGCGCGACTTCGTGGCGGCGACGTACTCGTTCGACGAGCACGTCATCGAGCCGGTCACGGTCGAGGACACCGCCGACGGCTGGCAGGTGTCGACCCCGTCGCTCTCGCTGCGGCTGGTGACCGGTGGTCGTACGCCGCTGGGCGCGCTCCTCACCGCGGTGCCCAGCCGCCTCGCGACGTCGCCCGCCTGGTGCTCCGTCGTCGACCCCGTCGCCCGTGTCGTGCTGCGCGGCGTGCGCACCCGCGGGACGGCCGGCAACGACCGGCGCGAGTGGTACGGCGCGACGTCCGTCGTGGCGGTCACGAAGATCTCCGGGCGCTGGCGCGGTGCGGACCTGGGGGCGCTCACGCCGGTGGACCCGCCGTGCCGGTTCGGCTTCTCCAGCACGCCCAAGCGACCGTCGGTGACGAGCGTCGTGACCACGATCGAGCGGGCCGGGTAGGGGAGGGGCCATGGAGCGCAGGCAGCTGGAGTTCTTCCTCGCCATCGCCGAGGCAGGCAGCTTCACGCGGGCGTCGCAGGTGCTGCACATCGCCCAGCCGTCGTTGTCCCACTCGATGCGCACCCTCGAGGCCGAGCTCGGCTCGCCGCTGTTCGAGCGCCACGGCCGCGGCGTGCGGCTCACGGCTGCCGGTGAGGCGATGGTCGGGCCCGCCCGCCGGGCGGTCCGTTCCTTCGGGCTCGCGGCCAGCGCCGTGCGCGGCGTCGTCGAGGGAGACGTCGGGGTGCTGCGCATCGTCTCCAGCACGTCGTGGGCGGTCCATCCGCTCGTGGCACTGATCGGCGAGTTCCGCAGGCTGCGTCCGCAGGTGCGCTTCGAGGTGACGGACCCGGCAGCCCGTTCGGTGGTGCTCGACCAGGTGCGCAGCGGCCAGGTCGACTTCGGGCTCGTGGACGGACCACCGGCGGCGGGCCAGCTCGCCAGCCTCGAGCTGGCCGAGCAGCAGCTGCTCGCCGTGCTGCCCCCGGGCCGCGGCCCGCAGCTGACCACGACGATCGACGAGCTGCTCCAGCACGGTCTCATCGGCACGCCGCGCGGCACCGCCCTGCGCGACCTCCTGGACGCCCAGCTCGAGGCCGCCGGACAGCCGACCGACGTGATGGTCGAGACCGCGCACGTGGCGTCGGTCGTGCCCCTGGTCCTCTCCGGGGCGGGAGCGGCCGTGCTGCCCGAGGGGATGGCCGCGGACGCGGCGACCAAGGGTGCGCTGGTGGCGCGCCTGGAGCCCGAGAGCCGGGCCACGGTCTCGCTCGTGTGGCGCGCGGGTGGGTTGGAAGGCGCCGCGACGGACTTCCTGGACCACGTCCGCGAGCACCAGGCCGACCGGGCGCGCTGACCTGCTGTCGCGCCGCGACGGCCCGGACTCCGGTCGCCTCAGACATAGATCGCGCCTATGGCTGTCACTCACATCCGGTCTGACTCCCGGGGCGTCTGCGCTTGGATCTGGCAATCTGGTAAGTCTATCGTTTCACTCATATATTGATGATGTGCAACGAGGAGCTTCCATGAACCACCGCCCCACCCCCACCCGCCGCGGCGCACGGCTCGCGGTCCTCGCCACCCTCGGCCTCAGCGCGGTGCTCACCGGCTGCGCCGCTGACAGCGACACCGACGACGGCTTCGCCAGCAGCTCCTCCGGCGGCGGCACCGACTCCGTCGTCCTCGCCGAGCAGCCGTGGGTCGACCTGCAGGTCGAGAACGAGATCGCCGTCCAGGTCCTCGAGGAGATCGGCTACGACGCCTCGATCAAGAAGAACCTCTCGGTCGAGAACGCCGCGTCCGCGCTCGGCACGGGCGACATCGACGCCTACCTCGGCAACTGGTGGCCCTCGCAGGAGCCCACCTTCGGCGAGCTCATCGACGGGGGAGACGTGGATGTCGTCTCGACCATCGTGACCGGCACGGAGTACGCCCCTGCCGTGCCCGGCGACGTCGCCGAGGAGCTCGGTGTGAAGTCGCTCGCCGACCTCGACGAGCACGCCGACGAGTTCGGCCGCAAGATCTACGGCATCGAGGCCGGTTCTCCCGGCAACGAGACCATCCAGGCCGCCATCGACGCGGACGCCTACGGGCTCGGCGACTGGGAGCTCGTCGCCAGCGGCACCCCGGCGATGCTGGCGCAGGTCTCGAAGTCGCAGAAGGCCGGTGAGCCCATCGTCTTCCTCGCCTGGAGCCCGCACTGGATGACCGTCGAGTTCGGCACGGTCTTCCTCGAGGACCCCGAGGAGGTCTGGGGCGGCGCCGGCGAGATCCGTACCGTCACCCGCGCCGGCTTCGCCGACGAGAACCCCGAGATCAACGAGTTCCTCGGCAACCTCACCTTCACCACCGACCAGGCCGGCGAGTTCTACTACGCGCACGACAAGGACGGCGAGGAGCTCTCCGACATCGCCGCTGCGTGGATCGAGGCCAACCCCGACATCGTGGCGTCCTTCCTCGAGGGCGTCGACGACGCCGAGGGCGAGCCGGCGGCCGAGGCGTTCGCGTCATGACCACCGACGTCGACACGGCGGCGCAGCCGACCCACCGTGCCACCGAGCAACCGGCCATCGAGGGCCGGGGCCTGTCCAAGGTGTACGGCCTCGGCGACCGCCAGGCTGCGCGAGCCCTCGCGGCCGACGACCCGGCGGCTGCCGTCGCCGCCGCCGGCGGCTACCTCGGCGCCTCCGACGTGAGCTTCTCGATCGGCACGGGCGAGATGTTCGTCGTGATGGGCCTCTCCGGCTCCGGCAAGTCCACCGTGCTCCGGATGATCAACCGGCTCAACGAGCCCACCGCCGGCGAGCTGCTGATCGACGGTGAGGACATCACGAAGGTGAGCGACTCGCGCCTGCGCGAGATCCGCAACAACAAGATCGGCATGGTGTTCCAGCACTTCTCCCTGTTCCCGCACCGCACGGTCCGCGACAACGCGGCCTACGGCCTCAAGGTCCGCAGCGTGGGCAAGGCGGAGCGTCGCGAACGGGCCGACGCGGCCCTCGAGCGGGTCGGCCTGGGTGACCGTGGCGACAAGCTGCCGCACGAGCTCTCGGGGGGCATGCGGCAGCGCGTCGGCCTCGCCCGGGCGCTCGCGGTCGACCCGCCCGTCCTGCTGATGGACGAGCCGTTCTCGGCCCTCGACCCGCTGATCCGTCGCGACATGCAGGACCTGCTCCTCGAGCTGCAGGCCGAGGACCGCCGCACCACCGTGTTCGTCACGCACGACCTCAACGAGGCGATGCGGATCGGCGACCAGGTGATGGTGATGCGACAGGGCCGGGTCGTCCAGTGCGCCCCGGGGGCCGAGATCGTCGCGCACCCGGCCGACGAGTACGTCAGCGAGTTCGTGGCCGACGTCGACCGTGCGCGTGTGCTGACGGCGTACGACCTGCAGCGTCCCGCGAAGCTCGTCTTCGCCGTCGACGAGCGGCCCGACGCGGGCCTCCGCCGCCTCGGCGACAACGAGGCCCAGGGCGCGTACGTCGTGGGCCAGGACGAGCGGCTGCTCGGCGTGGTGACCGACGCGGCGCTCCTGGCCGCCGTCAACCGCGGCGACACAGACCTCTCCGCGGCGGTGTCGCAGGACTTCCACACCGTGGAGCCCACCGCGCACATCGGCGACTTCATGCACCGGGCCGGCCGCCAGGTCGTGCCCGTGACCGTGGTCGACGGACGGGGCAGGCTCAGCGGAGTCGTCCCGCGGGCGACGATCCTGTCCTCGCTCTCGACCGCTCCTGCCCAGGAGCGCGTGCGCGACGAGCGCCGGCTGGAGGTGGCCGCACGTGCCTGACCTGCGCATCGGTGAACGCGGCGAGAGCGTCATCGACCTCATGACCGAGCACCTCGGCGGCTTCTTCGACCTGCTCAAGGATATCCTGAACTTCGGCCTGCGCTCGGTCTACGACCTGCTCACCGTGCTGACCCCGGTGGCGATGGTCGTCGTCCTCGTGGTCCTGGCGGTCCTGGCGACCCGTCGCGTCCTGCTCTCGATCAGCCTCGGCCTCGGCCTGCTGCTCATCCAGTCCATGGACCTCTGGCCCGAGACGATGCAGACCATGGCGTCGGTCCTGGTGGCGACGGTCGTCGCCCTGCTGATCGGCATCCCTCTCGGCATCTGGTCGGCGTTCAACCCGGTGGTGCGCAGCGTGCTGCGGCCGGTGCTGGACCTGATGCAGACGCTGCCCGTGTTCGTCTACCTGCTGCCGACGATCCTGTTCTTCGGGGTCGGCGACGCCCCGGGCCTGGTCGCGACCATCGTCTTCTCGGTGCCGCCGGCCGTCCGGCTCACGCAGCTGGGCATCAACCAGGTCGACAGCGAGACGGTCGAGGCTTCGGTGGCCTTCGGCGCCTCGCGTCGCGAGGTGCTGCGCGAGGTGCAGCTCCCGCTCGCGATGCCGTCGATCATGACCGGCGTCAACCAGGTGATCATGCTCGCGCTGTCGATGGTGGTCGTCGCCGGCCTCGTCGGCGGAGCGGGGCTGGGCGGTGTCGTGGTGAACGCCGTCCAGGGGCTGCAGATCGCGGCCTCGATCGAGGGCGGCCTGGCCGTCGTCGTCATCGCCATCTACCTCGACCGCGTGACCTCCGCCCTCGGCGGCCAGGGTCGCGCGAACCCCGCCTGGTGGCCGCGCCGTCGCGCCGCCGCCCCCGCCGCGCCGGTGACCGCCGAGCCGGTCACCGTCGGCTGACCCCGAACCCACGAACGGAGCTCATCCCATGACCTCGACCCTCGACCGCCCCACGGTCAACGTGCAGCAGCTCGGCGGCAGGATCGGCGCCCGCATCGACGGCGTACGCCTCGGCGGTGACCTCACCGCCGACGCGATCGCGACCGTCCGCGAGGCGCTCCTGCGCCACAAGGTCGTCTTCTTCCGGGGCCAGGACCACCTCGACGAGGCCGGCCACCAGGCGTTCGCCGAGACCTTCGGCCCGCTCACGTCGGCGCACCCGACGGTCAACACCGGCAGCGGCCGGGTCTTCAAGGTGACGGCCGACAAGGGGATGGCGGCCAACGCGTGGCACACCGACGTCACGTTCGTCGACCGCGTGCCGGCGATCAGCGTGCTCCGCGCGGTCCACCTGCCGCCCTACGGCGGCAACACCGTGTGGGCCAACACCGTGGCGGCGTACGACGCGCTGCCGGCGCCGCTGCGGGCGCTGGTCGACGACCTCTGGGCGGTCCACACCAACAGCTACGACTACGCGCAGCGCGACGAGGAGTCGGACGAGCCCGACGCCAACTACACGCGGGCCGACTTCGCCTCCCAGCTCTTCGAGACCGAGCACCCGGTCGTGCGCGTGCACCCCGAGACGGGGGAGCGGTCACTGGTGCTGGGCCACTTCGTCAAGGCGTTCACCGGCCTCAACACGGCCGAGTCGATCGCACTCTTCACGCTGCTCCAGAACCGTGTCACGCGGCTCGAGAACACGATCCGGTGGACCTGGCAGCCCGGCGACGTCGCGGTCTGGGACAACCGGGCGACGCAGCACTACGCGGTGGCCGACTTCGGCACGGAGTACCGGGAGATGGCCCGCATCACGGTCGCGGGCGACGTCCCGGTGAGCATCGACGGGCGACCGAGCCGGGTCATCCGCGGCAACGCCGAGGCGTACTCCCGCCTGGACGAGCTGATCAGCTGAAGGCGGGCGCAGCGGGTGCGGTCGCATGAACGCGCGGATCACCACGGCTGAAATCGGGTACTGATCGACCGACGTCGAGCGATGGCGTCGATGCAGAGCAGTCGAGAGGGCCTCATGCCGCCTGTCAGTCCCACGTTCTCCGACGAGTTCGACGACGACCACTGTGTGGTCCACCAGTTCATCCGGCGCCACGGACGCAGTCCGACGCCGGAGGAGGTCATCGCGCTGCGGAGCAGCGCCGTCGCCACCGGCGCACGTGCGACCGCCGACGACGAACGATCTGCCTTGACGCAGGTGGTTCGTCGCGAGGTGGTCCGGCTGATCCACCGGCCGTGACGGCGCCCTCCCGATGGGCGTGCGGGTCATTCGCGGCAACGCCGAGGCGTGCTCCCGCCTGGCCGAGCTGATCAGTTGACCGGCTGCTCTCCTCCACCCCTGCGGAGGGACCAGCGGGGCGAGGTCGGGGCTACGTTGGCCGGACTCGGGGACCGGGCGTGGCCCCCACGTCCTCGGAGTGCCGCATGAGCCCTCGTCGCATCCTCGCCGTCATCGTCCTCCTCGTCGCCGTGGTCCTGGCCTCCGGCGGACCCACCGTCGCGGCCAAGCCGCTGCCGAAGCCCCCGGAGATCACCTCGGCCGTCGCCGTCGACAGCCGCACCGTCGACCTCACGTGGACGTCGGTCAAGGGCGCCGACCACTACGTCGTCACCGCGCCGGGGCTGTCACCCGTCCACGTGTCCACGACGACGGCTCGCATCACCGACCTCTACCCCGGCGACCTGCACGCCATCTACGTCACCGCGGAGACGCGCCGCAACGCCTCGCTCGGCACCAGCCCGACGGTCTACGTCGCGACGCCGCCCGAGGGACCCAGGGGCCCGCTCGGCTGGGCCGAGGCGTCGGACGGCCAGGTGCGCATCTGGAGCGGGTCGGGGATCGGGTGCGTGACGCAGGACCTCGGGATCCTGGCGGGCGACGGGACCTGGACGTCGCTGGGGGACGGGGTCGACGAGGGCGGTCCCCGCACGTGGACGATCTTCCAGGGTGCCGGCACGACGCAGACCTACGCCGTCAGGTGCCAGGGCAGCGGAGGCCTGTGGTCACCCTGGTCGGAGCCGCCGACCGTCGTCACGCTGTCCTAGCTGGATCGACTGGCCTCGACCGCTGCGGTCAGAGCAGCCCGAGGTCCTGCGCGTGACGGCGTACGGCATCGGTGTCCGCGGCCAGCACGAACGGCACGTCCGGCCCCCAGTCGTCGGAGACCTTCTCCACGCGTCCGTCGCCCGGGTCCAGCCGTACCTCGCGGATGTAGACCGCCAGGATCCGTCCGGGGTGCTCGCGCACGATGTCGGCGTAGATCTCGGGGTCGTGCTCACCGGAGTCGCCGAGGAGCACGAAGGACAGGTCCGGGTGGAGGTCGAGGACCTCCCGGATGCGGTCGTGCTTCTGCTCACGTCCTCGCCAGGTGCCGAGCAGGTCGCGCAGCAGGACGGGACCCAGCGGGAAGCCGCGATGGCGGAGGAAGCCGACCAGGAAGGAGTGCAGGTTCCACGGGCTCGACGAGACGTAGAAGACGGGGTTCACGTCGGCGGCGAGGTCGCGGTACAGCTCCGCGGCCCCGGGGAACGGCGTACGGGTCAGCGAGGAGCCGGCCAACGTCTGCAGGATCATCCGCCCCACGCGCTGGACGCCGGTCTCGAGGATCGTGTCGTCGATGTCGGAGAGGATCCCGAAGCGGGCGTCGCCGGACGGGACCCGCACCTCGACGGGTGCTGAGTGCCCGGTGGTGCCGCGGTAGTCGCCTCGGAGCTCGACCGTCCCGTGCGTCCAGGGGCTCCCGAGCGTCGCGGGCGCAGCAGGGACGCGCACCACGAAGTAGCCCTCGGAGTCGCTGACGGCCTCGGCGCTGGCACCGCCCACGGTGACCTCGAGGGGCACGCCGGGCAGCTCGTCGGTGAGGAAGGTCCGGAGCGTCCGACGCACCGCCGCCCAGACTCCCTCGCCGTCCACGACCTCCATCTCGAGCGGGTTGTCCAGCACCCGTCCCCGGACGACCACGCCGGCGGGGCCGCCGTGACCGATGTAGGGCTCGATCCTGAACTGCTCGGGGGTCCGGGACCGGGCGCGCCGCAGACGGGCGCCGTCCCACGCGCGCTCCAGGGCGACGACCAGGCGACGAAGCTCCATGGGAGCACCGTAGGGGAGTGGTTGCGCTCAGGCGCGCAGGAACCTCAGCACCGCGAGGACGCGGCGGTGCGAGCGTTCGTCGGCGTCGAGGTCGAGCTTGGTGAAGATGCTCCGCACATGCCCCTCGACGGTCTTGGGGCTCAGGTGCAGCTCGGAGCAGAGGGCTGCGTTGGTGAGGCCCTGGGCCATCAGCGCGAGCACGTCGCGCTCGCGCGCGGTGAGTCGGTCGAGCGGGTCGTCGTGGCGACGGCGGGCCACCAGGCGGGTCACCAGCTCGGAGTCGAGGACCACGTCGCCCCCCGCGACCCGTCGTACGTCGCTGGCGAACGCCGCGAGGTCGAAGACCCGGTCCTTGAGCAGGTAGCCCACACCTCCCTCGAAGTCGGTCATCAGCCGCATCGCGTGGTGGACCTCCACGTGCTGCGAGAGCAGGACCAGTCCCACGGACGGGGCGAACGCGCGAATCTCCGCTGCGGCGTCGATGCCCTCGCTCGCGAACCCGGGCGGCATCCGCAGGTCCACCACGACCACGTCCGGCGCCTGCCGCCGGACCAGGTCGACGAGCGACGGCGCGTCACCCGCCTGTCCGACGACCTCGAAGCCCGAGTCGGTGAGGATCCTCGCCAACCCCTCGCGCAGGAGCACGGCGTCGTCGGCGAGGATCACCCGCACCGCAGCACCGTCCTGACCGTGGTTCCGCCACCCAGCGGGCTGGCCACCTCCAGGCGCGCGTCCAGCGCGGACAGGCGGTCGGCGAGCCCCTGCAGGCCACGGTCGGGGGCGAGCCCCGCACCGCCCGTGCCGTCGTCGCGCACCTCGACGGTGAGGCGATCCCCGTCGAGCGTCACGTCGACGTCGACGACGCGGGCACCCGCGTGGCGCGCGGCGTTGGTGAGCGCCTCGCTGACGAGGAAGTACGTCGTCGCCTCGACCTCCGCCGGTGGCCTCCGGTCGAGCGCCACGTGCAACCGGACCGGCACGGACGAGCGGTCGGCGAGATTGGCCAGCGCGGCCTCGAGGCCGTCCTGGGTGAGCACCGCGGGGTGCACCCCGCGCGCCATCTCGCGCAGCTCCGCGGTCGCCTCGAGCAGCTGGGTGCGGGCGTGCTCCGCCCGGAGCACCAGCTCGGGGTCGCCCGACGCTGCTGCGCGCTCGACCAGCGCCCCGAGCTCCATGCCCAGGGACACCAGCCGCTGCTGCGCGCCGTCGTGGAGGTCTCGTTCGATCCGGCGCCGGGCTGAGTCCTCGGCCGTGACGATCCGCCGCGCAGCCGCCTGCAGCGCAGCCGCCTGCTGCGCCACCTCCTCGAGCCGGGCCCGGTGGTCGATGACCAGACCGGTCTGGGCGACCAGGTCGTCGAGGAGCTGGTCCTTCGCCGGGGTCATCGCCTCTCCGGGAGCCATCGTCAGCACCAGGGCTCCCTGCACGACGCCGTCGCGCGACACCGGCCGCACCAGGGCCCGCCGGCCGCCGAGCTCGGTGAGCGGGCTGCTGCCCGCGGGGGCTCGGGTCGGCCACGCGGCGACGGCCGCCATCCGCTCCACGTCGCCGAGCCAGACCACGACCTCGGACGCACCGACGCCCCCGGCGATCGTCGCCGCCAGTCCCTCCAGCAGCCCCTCGTCGTTGCGGGACAGCTGGGCGGACAGGCGCGACAGCGTCTCGTACGGCGTCGCGCGCCGGCCGTAGACCAACCGGTCGGCGAGGCGCTGGGCCCGGCGTCTCACCGGCTCGAACACCACCGCCACCGCGGCCGTCGCGGCGAGGGCCAGCACCCGGTCCGACACCGGGATGAGCGCTCCTGCCCCGACGACCAGACCGACGTAACCGCCCGAGACGAGCAGCACCATCGCGCCGCCGACCAGCGTCCTGGTGATGATCGGGTCGATGTCGTAGAGGCGGTACCGCACGATCGCCACGCCTGCCGCCAGGGGCACCAGCGGGAGGCTGAGCAGCCCGAGGAGCGGTGTGTCCCAGACGAGCTGCCCCGTGAGCATGAGCATCGCGGACACGGCCACGGCGAACACGAACCACCGCAGCTGGCGGACCTCGACGCTGTCGGCCCGGCGCAGCCGGGTGACGACCGCAGCGGCCCACAGGACCTGGAACCCGAGGTAGGAGCTGAGCATCACCGGCCAGACGACGGCGCGCGCGACGTCCTCGCCACCGACGTCGAAGGGGAACACGAGCCGGCTGTGGCTCCAGTCGTCCTCGATCGGCCACAGCGCTGACGCGAGCGCGATCAGGGACGCGACCCCGACCATCGTGCGCGCCGCGGCGCGCCACCGCCACGACAGGTGCTGGCCCGTCGGGAAGACCATGATCCCGACGCCGGCGGCCGCCATCACCAGCGGCACGAGCCAGATGGACACCCAGGCGAGCCACGCTCCTCCCGGGAGGGCCGGACTGTGCAGCCCGGCCTGGCGGCCGAAGTACATGACGGCGTCCGCCACCCCGAGCAGGACGAAGACGAGCCCCATGCGCTGCCCGGGCCGCGCCCAGAGCACGTAGAGCCCGACGCCGGCGAAGGTGAGGGCGAGGAGCGCGTTGTGGAGGTTGCCGACGTGGAAGTCGAGGGTCGCGCCGTACGCCACCAGGCCCAGGACGAGGAGGCCCAGGCTGCCGACCACGACCTCGCCCGCGAGCGAGCGCGGTTCGTCGTACCCCACCTGGTCGGCAGCGAGGGCCGGGCTCATCCATCGATGTTGGCACGGCTCGCGCCATCGGCGTACCAGGGTTGACCCTCGAACTGCTCCCGGGTGCGCACTGATGCGGCCGGGCCCGGTGCGGCGGACCGTGGAGGCATGACCACCGTCGACCGCACCAGAGCCACTGCCACCGCCACGCCGCGACGCGACCGCACCGCTTACCTGCTCCTCGTCATCGGGGGTGCAGCGTTCTTCGCAGCCGGGCCCCTGCACCCGCAGGGGAGCGACGCGGGGGACAAGACCGAGCAGCTTCACTCGATGCTCGTCGACTCCGCCTGGTACCCCGCCCACCTGGTCGCCCTGCTGGGCTTCGCGTGCGTCGCCGCCGGCCTCCTCGCACTGCGGCGGGACCCGGTCGTGCGGGACCGCCTCGGCAGGACCCTGTCGATCGGTGCCGTCGTCGCGGTCCTCGCGACCCTCGGTGCCGTGGTCCACCTGTTCGCCGCCACCCAGGCCGCCGAGGTCGGGCACGGCCACACGACGCCGCTCGTCGCCGCGTTCATGGGTGTGGAGACGATCGTCAACCCCGCCTGGGGACTGATGATCGCGGCGCTCGCGGTGACCGGAGGGCTCACGCGGGTCCTGGGCAACCGGATCGTGCTGCCGCTCGGCGTGCTCGGCGGCCTGGCGTTCGCGCTGGCGACGGCCACGATCGCCTTCGTCGACACCTTCGACCCCCTGTTCCCCGTCGCGGGGCTGGCCGGCGTGTGGCTGGTCGCCACAGGCGTCGTGGGCCTCTTCCGCCCACCCTCGGCCGACGTCGCGGGATGACATCCGTCCGCACACCCATCACACCCATCACACCCGTCACACCCGTCACACCCATCAGGAGGAGAGGAACCATGACCACGACCACCACCCACGTCCCGCCCGGAGAGGGCCGGAGCTACCCGATGATCGACGGCGACCACGTCGCCAAGGTCGCGGTCCACGACACGGAGGGAGCCTTCGAGGTCTTCGAGGTGATCGCCCCCGCCGCGCCGATGGCGCCTCCCCACGTCTCGCCGTGGACCGGAGTCCTGTTCCTGCTCGAGGGCCGGGTCACCGCGGTGGTCGGCGACACGAGGTACGACGTGGAGCCCGGCGGGGTGGTGGTCTTCCCGGCCGGGACGCCCAGCACGTTCGAGGTCGTCGGGGAGTCCGCGCGGATCCTGGGGATCACCTCCGGGGACCGTGCCGGACGGTTCTTCGCCGAGTTCGCCGACTCGGTGCCGCCCGACCGCCCGGCCGAGGAGTCCCTGGAGGCGATCCTCGCGGTCACCCAGCGCCACGGCGTGCGGCTCGCGGGTGCGTGAGTCCCGTGCGCTTCGAGGTGACCACAGCTGCTTCACCGGACCAGGTCCTGCGCGCCCTGACCGACTTCAGTGATCGGCGGCTCGAGACCTGGCGGCGCACGCTCGACCCGAGGACCTTCGAGGTGCGCGAGCTCGGCGACACGTGGGCGGTGGCCCGTGAGAGCACCGCAGGATCGCCGTTCTGGGTCGTCAACCGCTACGACTGGGCCGACCCCACGGTCATCCGGACGACCGTGGTGGAGGGCAGCTGGGGAGGATCCGGTGACGGGACCGTCCGGGTCCACCCCGCCGACGGTGGCGGCAGCCGGGTGCAGGCCGAGTGGACCCACACGGGTGTCCGCCGCACCCGGGAGAGGATCCTCATCTCCTTGATCAACCACGTCCCCATGAGGACCCTCGTCGCCCACCTGTGGGTCGAGGCCTTGGACCGCTTCGCCCGGTCCGAGCTCGACCTCCGACCCGGCCCACGCCACGGCGACCAGCGGCGCACGTGCGTGCCGACGTCCTGGGGACGGTCCCGGTGACCAACCCGGTGAGGTCGCTCACACCGGCTCGCGAGGAGGGGACACAGGCCACGCTCCGGATTCGACATGACAGGGCGATCGTGTTCTGGTGGAAGAGCCGCAGGCCAGGGTTCCCGTCGTGAACGGGGCGCCTCCCATCGCGAGGTGATGCCCGCCGCGGCCTCGACGCCTGATTCGACGGTGTCGCGTCCGAGCGCCCCGGAGGCGCACAACCCGTGAGGTCCGAAGCACGTGCGTGCCACCACCACACCCGCCCTGTCCACCCGCCTGCGAGGTGCCGCCGCCGGCGCCGCCGCAGCCACCCTCGCCCTGACCCTGGTGCCCAGCAGCGCCGTCGCGCAGGAGACGAGCCGCGACGCCGTCGCCGTACGCCTCAAGGTGGCCGACCAGCCGCCCGTCGACGTGGCGACCGTGCCGCGCGCGTGGCCCGGTGAGCTCCTCGAGACGCAGGGCGTCCCCGTCGACGGCAACGACCTCGTCGACGTCGTCCGCGACGGCCGCGAGGTCAGCGGTCCCCGCAAGCGCCTGCGCCAGGGCGACGTCGTACGCCTGACCGACGTCGTCAAGGAGCGCAAGTCCAAGCGCGAGCGCGTTCGTGCCGGCACCGTCGAGGTGCCGACGACCAAGCTCAAGCCCGGCCGCCGCAAGGTCGTGCGCGAGGGTCGCCCCGGCGTCCGCAAGGTCGTCGCCGTGAAGACCTTCCACAACGGCGAGCCCGTGAAGTACCGCGTGGTCAAGCGCAAGGTCGTCAAGGACCCGCGCCCGCGCCGCGTGCTCGTCGGCCGCCAGGCCTACGCCGTCACCGGCGCCGACGGCCTCAACTGGGGCGCGCTCGCCAACTGCGAGTCCGGCGGCAACCCGCGCGCGGTCAACCCGGCCGGCTACTACGGGCTCTACCAGTTCGACCTCGGCACCTGGCGCAGCGTGGGCGGCTCCGGCATCCCCACGAACGCCTCTGCCGGCGAGCAGACCTACCGCGCCAAGCTGCTCTACAAGCAGCGCGGCCGCTCGCCGTGGCCGAACTGCGGGCGCCTGCTCTGAGCTGAGCTGAGCTCAATCCGGACGGGGAACCGTCGGGCTGTCGATCGAGTCGATCGGCGGCCCGATCGTTCCCCGTTCGCGGTTACTGCCCGATGCGGGTGCGCACCTCGTAGAGCTCGGGGAAGAACGTCAGGTTGAGCGCCCGGCGCAGGAAGTCGACGCCCGACGACCCGCCGGTGCCGACCTTGTGGCCGATGACCCGCTGCACGACCTGGAGGTGGCGGAAGCGCCACTGCTGGAAGCTGTCCTCGACGTCGACGAGCTCTTCGCAGGTCTCGTAGACGCCCCAGTGCTCGGCGGGCGCGGAGTACACGGACGCGAAGAGGTCGACGAGCTCGGCGTCGGTGGTGTGCGGCAGCGTCCAGTCGCGGTCGAGCAGCCGCTGCGGGACGGCGTACCCCTGGCGCGAGAGGTAGGCCAGGAACTCGTCGTACAGCGACGGCTCGTGCAGCAGCTCGTCGAGCGCGGTGCGGGCGGCCTCGTCGTGCGAGAAGACCTTCACCATGTCGGCGTTCTTGTTGCCGAGCAGGAACTCGACCTCGCGGTACTGCGCGGACTGGAAGCCCGAGCTGGTCGCGAGGAACGGCCGGATCTCGGCGTACTCGGACGGCGTGAGCGTCGCGAGCACCGACCACTGGTCGGTGAGCGTGTGCTGGATGTGCTTGACCCGCGCCAGCCGCTTGAGCGCGGGGGACAGGTCGTCGGTGCGCAGCAGCGCGCGGGCCGAGCGCAGCTCGTGGATCATCAGCTTCAGCCAGAGCTCGCTCGTCTGGTGCTGGATGATGAAGAGCAGCTCGTCGTGCTGCTGCGGGTCCGACAGCGGCTGCTGGGCCGACAGGAGCACGTCGAGCCGCAGGTAGTCGCCGTAGGACATCGACTGCGAGAAGTCGCGCTGGATGCCGTCCTCGAGGTCGCGCCGGTTCGGTGTGTCGCCCGTTCCCTGTGCCATGGGCTGCAAGGTAGTCGGTGTTCTCGTCTACCGTCGCACCCATGGCCCCCACGACCAGTCCTGATGCGGGCGAGCGCACCCGCACCTGGGTGCCCGACTGGCCGTGCGCGCCCGCGCAGGTGCTGCGTCCGCAGCGCCGCGGGGCGGGCGACCCGACGCAGCGCCACGAGGAGTCCGGCCGGGTCTGGCGCGCCATGCGCACGCCGGAGGGGCCGGCGACGTTGTGCGTGCAGCCCAGGGCGTCTGCGGGTGAGGTCCTCGGCCGGGCCTGGGGGCCGGGCGCGGAGTGGGCGCTCGACGGGATGCCGGCGCTGCTGGGCGCCGACGACGACGTGTCGGCCTTCGAGCCGCACCACCACCCCGAGGTCGCGGCCGGGTGGCGCACCCACCGGCACTGGCGCATCGGCCGCACCGGGCTGGTGATGGAGGCCCTGGTGCCCTCGATCCTCGAGCAGAAGGTCACCGGCAAGCAGGCGTTCGGCTCGTTCCGCGAGCTCGTACGACGCCACGGCGAGCCCGCGCCGGGCCCCGTCGCGCCGCTGCGGCTGATGCTGCAGCCGACCCCGGACACGATCGCGGCGATCCCGTCGTGGGAGTGGCTGCGCCTCGGCGTCCAGCCGGCGCAGTCGCGCACGATGGTCACCGCCTGCCGGCTGGCGTCGTCCCTCGAGCGGGTGAGCGACGTGGCGGGCGACGAGGCCGAACGGCGGCTCTGCTCGATCCGCGGAGTCGGCGTGTGGACGAGCGCCGAGGTGCGCCAGCGGGCGCTGGGCGATCCCGACGCGGTCAGCTTCGGCGACTACCACCTCGCCAACTGGGTCGGCTGGGCGCTGGTCGGCCACGACATCACCGACGAGGAGATGGGGGAGCTGCTCGAGCCCTACCGCCCCCAGCGGGGGCGGGCTGCCGCGATGGCGATGGCCGGTGGTCAGGCCCGGCCGCGGCGCGGTCCGCGGATGAGCATCCCGACACATCTCCCGACCCGCTGACGTCGGCGCCCCGGCGGTCCAGACCCCCAGAAATGGTGTCGCCGCCCGCGGCGGGCCCGGAGTAGCGTCGAAGCCGATGTGAAGGCTTGAGGGAGGCCGACATGGGCGACGTCGATCCCGTCCTGCTGCTGGCCACGACCGACGAGACGTCGAGGGACGTTCTGGGGTCAGAGCTGCGGCGCAGGTACGGAGGCGACTACGAGGTGGTCGTCTGCGCGAGCTACGAGCACGCCCGTGCGGTGCTCGAGGGGCTGCGCCGGTGGGGACGGCAGGTGGCGCTCGTGATCGCCTGCTTCGGCCCCGACGACCGCAACGGCCTCGACTTCCTGCGCCGCGCCTACTCGCTGCACCCGTCGGCCAAGCGGGCGGTCGCCGCGATCTGGGGCGACTTCGCCAGCACCAGCGACGTCTTCGCCGCGGTCGCCCACGGGCATGCCGAGCTCGTCCTCCTGCGCCCCGAGCGCCGGCGCGACGAGGAGTTCCACGGCGCGATCACGGACACGCTGGACGACTGGCACCTCGCCCAGGGCATCGGCTTCGAGGCGGTGCGGATGATCGGCGAGCAGCGCGACGAGCGCACCCACGCGCTGCGCGACCAGTTCGGGCGCAACCACATCCCGGTCGGCTTCCACCAGGTCGGCACGGAGTCCGCCAACCGCCTGCTGGCCGGGCTCGGGCTCAAGGACCCCGAGCTCCCGGTGCTCCAGCTCGCCTTCACCAACCCACCCACGACGCTCGTCGCGCCGACCGACCTCGAGATCGCCGATGCCTTCGGGCTGATGAGCCCGCTGTCGCCGGACCGCGTCTACGACGTCGTCGTGGTGGGCGCGGGCCCGAGCGGCCTGGCCGCAGCGGTGTACGCCTCCTCCGAGGGGCTCTCGACGATGGTGGTCGAGCAGTCCGCGGTGGGTGGGCAGGCCGGCACGTCCTCCCTCATCCGCAACTACCCCGGCTTCTCGCGCGGCGTCAGCGGCGCGCACCTGGCCTTCCGGTCGTTCCAGCAGGCGTGGTCGTTCGGCAGCGAGTACTCGTTCCTGCGCGAGGTCCAGGCGCTCGGCGCGGACGGCGAACTGCGGACGGTCTCCATGTCCGACGGCAGCGTCATTCGCGCCCGCAGCGTCGTCATCGCCACCGGCGTCGACTACCGCCGCCTCGGCGTGCCCACGCTGGAGGGCCTCGTCGGACGCGGGGTGTTCTACGGGGCGGCCGTCGCCGAGGCGCCCTCGATGGCCGGGACGGAGGTCTACGTAATCGGCGGCGGCAACTCGGCCGGGCAGGCCGCCCTCCACCTGGCTCGATACGCCCGCCACGTCACACTGCTCGTGCGGGGAGCGTCGCTCGCGGCGAGCATGTCGGACTACCTCATCGCGCAGCTCGACGCCACGCGCAACGTCGGCATCCGCTACGGCACGGCGGTGCTGGACGGGCGCGAGGAGGACGGGTGCCTGGCCGCGCTCACCCTGGGGGAGCAGCACGGTGGTCCCGGTGGGGGCGAGGAGGTCCCCGCCGGCGGCCTCTTCGTGCTCATCGGCTCGGTGCCCCGCACCCAGTGGCTGCCGGTCGAGATCGAGCGTGACGAGGCCGGGTTCGTGGTGACCGGCGGGGAGGGGCGCCTGCCGCTCGAGACGAGCCTGCCGGGTGTCTTCGCCGTCGGCGACGTGCGGGCCGGGTCGATCAAGCGGGTCGCGACGGCTGTCGGGGACGGCGCGACGGTCATCGCGACGCTGCACGGCTACCTCGCGGCGCACCCGCAGACGACCCCGACCGCATGAGCCGGCACCGAGCCGGGACCGGCGCGCCGGTGACGCGCGGGATGCGGCTGCTCCTCGTCGTCGCGGCGGTGCTCGTCTTCCTCGCCGGCTTCCAGCTGACCGTCTTCCCGACCCGGACGGCGGAGTGGTTCTCGTGGACCATCGACGTGCCCATGACGGCGGTGTTCCTCGGCGCGGCCTACTGGTCCAGCGCCGTCCTCGAGGTCGCCGGCGCGCGCTCGCGCACGTGGAGCCGCGCCCGCCTCACCGTGTGGACCGTGCTCGTGTTCACCGTCCTCACGCTGGTCGTCACGCTCGTCCACCTCGACAAGTTCCACCTCGGCGCCGAGAACCCCGCCGGCGCCCGCGCGATCACCTGGGGCTGGCTGGCGATCTATGCCGGGGTCCCGGTCGCGATGGTCGTCGGCCTGGTGCTGCAGGCGCGCGCCGGCGGCACGCGGGTCGTGGACGTCGTACGCCTCCCGGCGGGCCTGCGGTGGCTCCTCGTCGGCCTCGCCGCGCTGCTGCTCGCCACCGGCGCGGCGCTGCTGCTGGCGCCCGAGTGGGCCGCCGACGGGTGGGCGTGGCCCCTGACGCCGCTCACCGCCCGCGCCATCGGCGCGTGGCTGGTCGGGCTCGGCTGGGCGTCGGCCCACGCCCGACTCGTCGACGACCGGGAATCGGTGCGGCCCGTCGGGCTCACCGGGGCGGCGTTCGTCGTGCTCGAGGCGGTGGCACTGCTCCGCTACGGAGACGTGCTCGACTGGTCGGGCTGGCAGGCGGTGGCGTACGTCGCCGGGCTGGCGTGGATCGCGGTCGTGTCCGCCTGGATCCTGGCGCTCCGGGGTCCCCGACTACCCGTCGCGTAGCGCGCTGACCGCCCGGGTCAGCCGGCTCTCGAGGTCAGCCCGGTCGATGCCTTCGTCCGTGCTGACCAGGGCGCGGTCGCGGTCCTCCATGACGGCAGCCGTCACGCCGTCGGCTCCGGCGAGCGCGTCCTCCAGGTCGGCGTACGCCGTGGGGCCGAGTCGGGCATCGATGTCCTCGGGGAAGGACACCTGCCACCGCCCCCGGTCGACTGCCGTGACCTCGACCAGGTCCGCCTCCTGCTCGGGACGCACGCTCCCCGAGCCAGGCAGCTGGGCCAGGCTGTGCTCCACGACGCTGCGCAGGCGAGCCGGATCCTTGCCCGACTGCACCTGCCGCACGGTGCCGATCACCTGCCGCCACGGGGGAGCGATCCCCTCGACGTCCACCACCGGCTTGAGGTGGTAGGGGCTCGGGGGGTCCTCGTCCAGCACCCAGGGGAGCGGTCGGCCGAGACGCGCCGCGTAGACCTCCGCGACGAACGCCGTCAGGCCCTCGACGAGGGCGGCGCCGTACGCCGACCACCCCGCCGACGCCAGCGAGGCGTCGTACCACTCGGGGACGGGCTCGACCGCGCGCTCCTCCCCGATCCGGTCGACCACCGTGACGAGGAGGCCGTCGAGGGTGTCGGGGGTCGGCGCACCGGCGCCGACCTCCGCCACGAACCACGCCAGGCGATCGCGGAGCAGGCCCGGCCACCGGGCGCAGAAGTCCCCCGCCCGCTCCGGCGGCGCCGGGTCCCCGATCAGCATGGCGTCAAAGGAGCGGGCGCAGGGGCGCGAGGAAGCTCTCGGTGAACTTCCGGTTGAGGTCGCGCGCCTCCCACTCCGACAGGGTCAGCTCGAGGCAGTTCGACTCGTCGTTCGTGAAGACCTCCTCCATCACCGCGGCGAACGCTGGGTCGATGACCTCGAGGTTGATCTCGTAGTTGCCCTGCAGGCTGAGGCGGTCGATGTTGGCGGTGCCGACGGTCGACCAGCTGCCGTCGATGGTGGCGGTCTTGGCGTGCACCATCGCGTCTTTGAAGCGCAGGATCCGCGCGCCGGCGGTGAGCAGCTGGCCGTAGTAGCCGCGCGAGATCCAGTCGGCCACGATGTGGTTGGACTTCAGCGGCAGCAGGATCCGTACGTCGACGCCGCGCCGCGCTGCCTCGGCGAGCGCGTCGACGAAGTCCTGGTCGGGCAGGAAGTAGGCGGTGGTGAGCCAGATGTTGCGGGTCGCGCGGGCGATCGCCTCGAGGTACATGCTGCGGATGGGGAAGTTCCACTGCCGCGGGATGTTCTTGTGGACCCGGATCTGGGGGTCCCAGTCGGACGCCGTCTCGATCAGCAGCGGCCGGTCGTTGCGGCGCAGCCGGTGGTGGCGATTGAGGTTCCAGAAGTCGGCGAAGGCACGCTTCATGTCCCACACACCGGGCCCGGTGATCCGGACGTGGGTGTCGCGCCACTCGGTCGCGTAGGCCGAGCCGATGTTGTAGCCGCCGAGGAAGGCGACCTCCTCGTCCACGACCAGCATCTTGCGGTGGTTGCGGCCGTAGCGGCGCAGGTCCCAGACGCGGAACCCGGCCGTCCAGACGGGGTAGCGCAGTACCTTCAGCGACGGCGGGAAGCGCTTGAACGCCGGCGAGACGACCATGTTGGCGAAGCCGTCGTAGATGCAGTGCACGTCGACGCCGCGGTCGGCGGCGGCGGCGAGGGCGGTCTTGAACTTCCACCCGATCTCGTCGCCCTTCCAGATGTAGGTCTCGAAGAGGATCTGCTTCTTGGCGCCGTCGATGGCGGCGAGCATGTCGTCGTAGAGGTCGCGGCCGAAGGTGTACGTCGTGATCTCGCCGTCACCGACGGGCACGGTGCCCGGACCCGTGACCGGGAACGGCTTGGGCCGCTTGCCGCGCCGGCGGTAGGAGTCGACGAGCGAGAGCGCCACGGCGACCGTGAGCTGGAGACCGACGAGTCCCATCAGGGTGCGCCGGACGGCGGTCAGCGTGCGGGCGACGGTCACGGGGTCAATCTAGCGAGGGACCCCAGTCGGGGCCTCGGTCCAGGTCGAGGGCTGCGTAGCGCGCGACGTCGCACGGCTCGTCGGACAGCACCCGGAACAGCGAGGCCCGGAGCATCGCCTGGCGCTCGATGCCGGTGCGCCAGTCGTCCAGTGCCGTCCTCGGCGCGCCGAGCCACAGCACCGCGTCGAGCACGCAGACCGCCTCGGCCCACAGCGGTGAGCGCCAGGCGGGGGAGAGGTCGATGACGAACGGGGTCCCGGCGGCGTCGAGCAGGACGTTGCCGGCGAGGTCGGCGTGGACCAGCTGCTCGCGGCCCAGGTCGGTGTCGTCCAGTCCGGCCGCGAGCGTGTCGACGAGCCCGGCCAGGCCCGGCTCGGGGCGTTCCGCGGCGGCCGCGACGGCCGCGCCGGCGTCGTACGCCTGACGCTCGGCCACGGCCCAGCGGTCGGTGCGCGCGTCGAGCTCGGCGGGTCGCTCGGGCACGGCGCTGGCGAGGTGGGCGTGCACGAGGTGGGCGGTCGCCCGCAGGGTCGCGAGGTCCCGGCAGGGCGTGGCCCCGGGCTCGAAGCGGGTGGCCGCCCAGCCGTCGGCGACGAGGTTGCCGTCGCGGGCGGGCACCGGCAGCGCCAGCCGCACCGAGCGGGGCGACCGCTCGTCGAGCCGCACCGCCAGCCGCGCCTGGATCGGCGCCAGCCAGCCCTCGGAGGCGTCGTGCCCCGGGGAGAGCGCGAGGTCGCCGGCCCGCCAGCTCGTGCCGCGGCCGCCCGGGAGGGGCTCCAGGACGCCCTCGGCCGCGAACAGGTCGAGCACGTGGTCCGGCGGTCGGCCGGTGTCGCCGTGGGGATCCCGAGCAGGCATGGCAGCGAGCGTAGGACGGCGCGTCGGACGACCAGAAGTCGGTGCCGCGGCTCCGGCTGAGCGGGTGCCTCGTCCGGGTTCACGGGTTGTGGTCGTCCGACGCGCCGCTGACCACCGGTGACCACCAGCAGGCCCCGGGCCGCTGTCGGTGGCTCCGCGTACGCTCGACACATGCGTCCAGTCACCGATCTCCAGCGCCGGGTGGCCCCCTTCAAGGTGGTGTCCGACTACGAGCCCTCAGGCGACCAGCCGGCCGCGATCAAGGAGATCGTCGGCCGGATCCAGGGCGGCGAGGAGGACGTCGTGCTCCTCGGTGCGACCGGCACCGGCAAGACGGCCACCGTGGCGTGGGTGGCCGAGCAGCTGCAGCGTCCCGTCCTCGTGCTCCAGCCCAACAAGACCCTCGCCGCGCAGTTCGCCAACGAGCTGCGCCAGCTGTTCCCGGACAACGCAGTCGAGTACTTCGTCTCCTACTACGACTACTACCAGCCCGAGGCCTACGTCCCCCAGACCGACACCTACATCGAGAAGGACTCCTCGATCAACGAGGAGGTCGAGCGGCTCCGTCACAGCGCGACCAACAGCCTGCTCACGCGCCGCGACACGATCGTGGTCTCGACGGTGTCGTGCATCTACGGCCTCGGCACCCCGCAGGAGTACGTCGACCGGATGCTGCGGCTCAAGGTCGGCGAGGAGCACGACCGCGACTCGGTGCTGCGGCGGCTGGTCGAGATCCAGTACACCCGCAACGACATGTCGTTCACCCGTGGCACGTTCCGCGTGCGCGGCGACACCCTCGAGATCTTCCCGGTCTACGAGGAGCTGGCGATCCGCATCGAGTTCTTCGGCGACGAGGTCGAGCGGCTGATGACGCTCCACCCGATCACCGGTGAGGTGATCTCCGAGGACACCGAGCTCCACGTCTTCCCGGCCACCCACTACGTCGCCGGCCCGGAGCGGATGGAGCGGGCGATCAAGGGCATCGAGCTCGAGCTCGACGACCAGCTCGCCACCTTCGAGAAGCAGGGCAAGCTGCTCGAGGCGCAGCGACTGCGGATGCGCACGACCTACGACGTCGAGATGATGCGCCAGGTCGGCTCGTGCTCCGGCATCGAGAACTACTCGATGCACATGGACGGCCGCAAGCCCGGCAGCGCGCCCAACACGCTGCTCGACTACTTCCCCGAGGACTTCGTCCTCGTCGTCGACGAGTCCCACGTCGCGGTCCCGCAGATCGGCGGCATGTACGAGGGCGACATGTCGCGCAAGCGCAACCTCGTCGACCACGGATTCCGGCTGCCGAGCGCCATGGACAACCGTCCGCTGCGCTGGGACGAGTTCGTCGACCGGATCGGCCAGACGGTCTACCTGTCGGCCACCCCGGGCAACTACGAGCTCGACCGGGTCGGCGGCGTCGACAACACGGTCCAGCAGATCATCCGCCCGACCGGCCTGGTCGACCCGGAGGTCGTGGTCAAGCCGACCAAGGGCCAGATCGACGACCTGATCCACGAGATCCGCACGCGCGCCGACAAGAACGAGCGCGTCCTGGTCACCACGTTGACCAAGAAGATGTCCGAGGACCTCACCGACTACCTCCTCGACGCCAGCATCCGCACCCGCTACCTCCACTCCGAGGTCGACACGCTCCGGCGGATCGAGCTGCTGCGCGAGCTGCGCATGGGCGAGTACGACGTCCTCGTCGGCATCAACCTGCTCCGCGAGGGCCTCGACCTGCCCGAGGTGTCGCTGGTGGCGATCCTCGACGCCGACAAGGAAGGCTTCCTGCGCTCCGACAAGTCGCTCATCCAGACCATCGGCCGCGCGGCCCGCAACGTGTCCGGCCAGGTCCACATGTACGCCGACAAGATCACGCCCTCGATGGAGAACGCGATCGACGAGACCAACCGGCGCCGGGCGATCCAGGTCGCCTACAACACCGAGCGCGGGATCGACCCCCAGCCGCTCCGCAAGAAGATCGCCGACATCACCGAGATGCTCGCCCGCGAGGACGAGAACACCGAGGCGCTGCTCAAGACCTGGGCCGACGTCGGCCAGAAGGGCCGCGCCGGTGGCGTGAAGGCCGGCAAGTCGCCGACCCCCGCGCTGTCGAAGATCCACGCCGAGGCGCCCGACACCGCCGGGATCCCGTCCACCGACCTGGCCGAGCTCATCCAGGCGCTCACCGACCAGATGAAGCAGGCCGCCGCCGACCTCCAGTTCGAGGTGGCGGCCCGGCTCCGCGACGAGATCGGTGACCTCAAGAAAGAACTCCGCCAGATGATGGAAGCGACGAAGTGAGGAGAGGGCCCCGAGCGAGGAACGAGCTCGTTGGGTCCTCGACGAGCGAGGAGCTGCGAGCGAGCGAAGCGAGCGCGCCGGCGACGAAGTGACGAGCGGCGCCGAGCTGGACCTCAAGCCTCGTCGTCGCCGCGCTGGAGCTCCCTGCGCCGCTTCTCGATCTCCTTCCTCTCCCGCTTGAGCAGGTGGCGCTCGTGGCTCTCGACGATGTCCTGCTCCTGCATCTGGATGCGCAGCAGGTTGATCGCGGCCGCGAGCATCGGGAACAGCGGCCAGGGGAATCCGCCCCACATCGTCACCGCCCAGATGGTGCAGGTGATGACCGAGATCCCGACCAGCCCGGTCAGGGCCTCGCGGCGGTCCTTGGCCCACATGCGCACCGCCTGCCCGTGAAGGTCCGGCCGAGCCACGAAGCCGGTGGCGCGGTGCTCCAGAGGGGCGTACGACGTGTCTGGGACGAGGTCCTCGAGCTGCGGGACGAGGTCGGCGAGCACCTTGGCGGTAGTGGCCGCGGTGGAGCGAGCGTCGTACTCGGCGTGGTCGAGCCGACCGTCGGCGTAGGCCTGTCCCAGCACCTCGAGCGCGACCTCGCGGTCCCGGTCGGAGGCTCGGAGGCGGGCTGCCTGCGGGGAGCGGGGATCGTGCTCGAAGCGCTCCCAGGTCCCGGCGGTCATGGCGCCAGCATAGGTGCGTCCCACCCGTCCGGAGGTGGCCGCTGGCCGGGTCGGGCGGCGCTCGCTAGGTTCGCGCCATGAGCACTCCCATCGACCTCGGCCGCCCCGTCTCCGGTGACGTCATCGACCTGATCCTCGAGGACCACCGCCGCTTCGAGGCCCTCATGCGGCAGCTGCGCGACAGCACGTCGGACCGCGACGCGGTCCGCAAGGCGATCGCCGCGCTGCACGTCGCGCACGCGGAGGCGGAGGAGAAGCACGTCTACCCCAAGCTCCGCAACAAGGACGCGATCACCGAGCACGAGGCCGAGCACGGCGAGGAGGAGCACGCCGAGGGGCACGAGGCGGTGCTCAAGGTGCTGGAGCTCAAGGGCACCGACACGCAGGCCTTCGACGACGCCGTGGAGGAGCTCGCCACCGCGCTCAACCACCACCTCACCGAGGAGGAGCTGACGATCCTCAACCCGGCGCGCGAGGAGGTCGGCGAGAAGGTCCGCGTGGAGCTGGGCGAGGCCTTCGCGACCGAGCGCAACGCGCAGCTCGACGCAGACTGCGGCAGGATCGACAACGTCCGGCGCATCGTGCAGGAGGCCGAGAAGGAAGGCCTCCTCGACGACGACGAGGACGAGGACGACTGATCGAGCCGCACACAGGCTGACCCGGCCGGAGGTGACCGCATGGACGTGACGCAGGCGGAGGCGTTGTGCGCCGGGCTCCCCGGGGCGTGGCCCGACAACCCGTGGGACCACGAGCACCCGGTCTACAAGGTCGGTCCGGGGGAGCGCGGCAAGATCTTCGCGTTCCTCGGAGCGACGACGGTCGGGGTCAAGGCCGGCGCGACGCGTGAGGTCGCCGACGAGTGGCTCGACCGCTATCCCGACGAGGCCAGCGTGATGGCGTACATCGGCAGGTCGGGGTGGAACGACCTCGCCCTGGGCGGCGCGATCCCGGACGAGGAGCTCGTCGAGGCGGTGGAGGAGTCCTACCGGCTCGTCGTCTCCCGGCTGCCCAAGCGTGACCGGCCGGAGGGCTGGGAGGCCGTCAGCGGCGGTAGCGCATCATCGTGAGGCCGACCATGCGTGCCACGACCATCGCGATGTAGAACACGCCGACCATCATCTCGACCATCACGACCGAGCGAGCCTGCTCGCCGACCGCCACGATGTCGGACAACCCCACGCTGGTGAGCGTGGAGAACGACAGGTAGAGCAGCTCGAACCACGTGTGGTGGAAGCCCTCGGCGTTCGAGAACGAGTCGGGCCACACCACCTGGGTGACCGCGAAGAGGTAGGCGAAGCCCCAGGCGACGACCGTGAACGCCGCGCCGGTCGCGAAGTACTCGTCCGTGGTGACCACGTCGTCGTGCAGCAGGTAGCGCAGCATCGCGTAGGAGACGTAGAAGTAGAACGGCGCGTGCAGCAGGCCCGACACCAGCACGATCGCGTCGGTGTCGGGGAAGATCGCTTCGAGGAGCGTGAACACGATCGTCGGGGCGCCGAGGAAGAAGACGACGCGGCTCACGTGGGGCGTACGCCGGACCGCGAGCACCGCGGAGCCGACGGCGAGCATCCCGATGACACCGAGGAACGCGCCGCCGACCTTCGAGCCGCCGAGGAACGGCCACGCGAGCACCTGGAGCAGCTGGGCACCGAGCAGCATCGCGGACGGGTGCGCGGTCACCTGGTCGATTCGTCTGCCCACGACGACGCAGTCTAGGGACGCGCTGATCACCCGCGCGGCGACGCTCCGCTGGGCTAGGTTCGCCCCGTGGGTGAGCGAGCGGGGCGATGGGTGGCCGGCGGCCTCGCCGTCGTGCTCGTCGCGCTGCTGGTCGCGATCGGGCTGGTCGTCACCGGGGACGACGACGTCGACGCCGGCCTCACCGCCGCCCAGCAGGACGTCGCCGGCGCGGCGCGCCGCGAGGCGTTGGCGTTCCTCACCGTGGACCACCGCGACATGGACCCGCTGATCGACGCCGTCCTCGACGGTGCGACCGGAGGCTTCGCGAAGCAGTACGCCTCCCAGCGCGAGACGCTGACGAGCGAGGCGGTCCGCACCGAGGCGACCTCGACCCCGGAGGTCGTCGCGCTCGGCGTGGGTGACCAGGACGCGGAGTCGGCCACGGTCCTCGTCGCGGCCAACAGCACGGTGACCAACACGGGCACGGGCGCCGACGGCCAGGTCCGCTACTACCGGCTGCGCCTGCGGCTCGTCCGCGAGGACGACCGCTGGCTCACGAGCGACCTGCAGTTCGTGCGGTGACGACGTGACGGGCAGGACGACGGTGAACCGGTGGCTGGTGGCGCTCACGGCGCTGGTCGTGCTCGCCGCGGCTGCGCTGGTGTGGGTGCTCCGCGACGCGGGCGCCGACTCCGGCGCCGACGTCAGCAGCGCGGACTCGGCGGACGCCGTCGTGGCGTCGTCGGAGGTGAAGGACGCGGTGCGCGAGCGCGCCGCAAGGGCCGCGAACGCGGCCTACAGCTACTCCTGGAAGACGCTGGCCGACGACAAGGCCGCCGCCCGCGAGCTGATGACCCCGGCCATGCGCGACCGCTACGACCGCACGATGGCCGGCGTCACCACGTCGAGCCGACGCGACCGCAGGGTGGTCGAGGCCGAGGTCGTCGACACCGCGCTGGTGACCGCGTCGCCGACGTACGCCCGGGTGCTGGTGTTCGTCAACCAGCGCACGTCCGGCAGGGACCTCGACCGTCCGACGCTCGACCTGGACCGCGTGCTGGTGACGGTGCAACGGGAGGGTGGCGACTGGAAGGTCAGCGAGCTCGACGCCCTCTGAGCACGACCCCGCACAGCGGGGACAGCCGCGGACCGGCCCTTGTGGCCGGGACGCCCCGACGGAAGGATCCGCGACGTGGACGACGTGACGACCGACCTGCTCATCATCGGCGCGGGCCCGACGGGGTTGTTCTCCGCCTACTACGCCGGCTTCCGCGGCCTGAGGGTCGCGGTGGTCGACTCGCTGCCCGAGCTCGGCGGCCAGATCACCGCGATGTATCCCGAGAAGGCGATCCTCGACGTCGCCGGCTTCCCCAGCGTGAAGGGCCGCGACCTCGTGGAGGGGCTGGTGGAGCAAGCCGCCACCGCCGACCCGACGTACCTGCTGGACCGGACGGCCACCACGCTCGAGCACGGCGAGGACCAGGTCGTCGTCACCCTCGACGACGGCACCCGCGTCACCGCCGGCGCCGTCCTCATCACCTCGGGCATCGGGAAGTTCAGCCCACGGCCGCTGCCGGCCGGGGACGGCTGGGTCGGGCGGGGGATGGAGTTCTTCGTGCCCAGCTTCGCGCCGTACGCCGGCAAGGACGTGGTCGTCGTCGGGGGAGGGGACAGCGCGTTCGACTGGGCCCAGCACCTCGAGCCGATCGCCACATCGGTCACGCTCGTCCACCGCCGGGACGCGTTCCGCGCCCACGAGCGCACCGTCGCCGCGGTGAAGGACTCCAGCGTCGCGATCATCACCAACGCCCAGGTGACAGAGCTGCGCGGTGACGCCCACCTCGAGGAGGTCGTGGTCAGCGTGGACGGCGAGGAGCCGCAGACCCTGAAGGCACAGGCGCTCGTCGCCGCCCTCGGCTTCATCGCGGACCTCGGCGCGATCCAGCAGTGGGGTCTCGAGACGCACAAGCGCCACGTCGTCGTCGACTCCTCGATGCGGACCAACCTGGCGCGGGTCTTCGCCGCCGGAGACATCACCGACTACCCCGGCAAGGTCCGGCTCATCGCCGTCGGCTTCGGGGAGGCCGCCACCGCCGTCAACAACGCCGCGGTGGTGCTCGACCCCTCGGCCCACGTCTTCCCCGGTCACTCCAGCGAGGGATGAGCAACCATCCGGCTGCGGGCGGGCTACCCGCCAGTAGGCATAATGGCCCGGTGCGCATCGCCATGCTGTCCTACCGGAGCAAGCCCCACTGCGGGGGGCAGGGCGTCTACATCCGCCACCTGACCCGCGAGCTGGTCCGCCTCGGCCACGAGGTGGAGGTGTTCTCCGGCCAGCCCTACCCCGAGCTCGACGAAGGCGTCGTCCTCACCAAGGTGCCGAGCCTCGACCTCTACCGCGAGCCCGACCCGTTCCGGGTCCCGAAGCTGCGCGAGTTCCGCGACCGGATCGACGTCGAGGAGTTCCTCACCATGTGCACGGCCGGGTTCCCCGAGCCGAAGACCTTCAGCTCGCGCGTCGCACGGCTGATGAAGGAGCGCGCCGGGGACTTCGACATCGCCCACGACAACCAGGTGCTGGGCACCGGGATCATGGAGCTCGAGTCGTACGGCCTCCCGGTCGTCGCGACGATCCACCACCCGATCACGATGGACCGCCGCATCGACCTCCAGACCGCGCCGACGCGGCGCAAGCGGCTCACCCTGCGGCGCTGGTACGGCTTCCTGCGGATGCAGACCAAGGTCGCCAGGCGCTACCGCACGGTGCTCGTGCCGTCGGAGTCCTCGCGCCGCGACGTGGCGCGCGACTTCGGGGTCGACCCCGCCCGGATGAAGACCATCCTGCTCGGGGTCGACGACGTCTTCGTCCCGCCGACCAGCCCCCGTGTCCCCGGCCGGATCCTGGCCATGGCCAGCGCCGACGCCCCGATGAAGGGCATCGCGACCCTGCTCGAGGCCTTCGCCAAGCTCGCCGTCGAGCGCGACGTGTCCCTCGTGCTCGTGACCCGGCCGGAGCCCGGCGGGCGCACCGAGCAGCTCATCGACCAGCTCGGCATCGTCGACAAGGTCACCTTCGTCAACGGCGTCAGCGACGCCGAGCTCGTCGAGGTGATGGGCTCGGCCGAGGTGGCCTGCGTGCCCTCGCTCTACGAGGGCTTCTCGCTCCCGACCGCCGAGCTCATGGCCTGCGCGACCCCGCTGGTGGTGTCGCGGGCCGGTGCGATCCCGGAGGTGGTCGGCCCGGACGGCATCTGCGCCGACCTGGTCACCCCCGGTGACGTGGGCGAGCTCGAGCAGGCCGTCGCGGCACTGCTCGACGACCCCGAGCGTCGTACGGCGATGGGTGCGGCAGGCCGGGCCCGCGTCGAGGAGCTGTTCAGCTGGCGCGCGGTCGCCGAGGCCACCGCCGCCGCCTACGAGGCGACCATCGCCGACTTCCGGGCCGAGCAGGGCCGGCGTGAGCAGGAGGAGAGCCACCGTGCTGACCGTTGACTTCGACCGGCTGGGCCTGCGCCCGGGTGACCGCGTGCTCGACATGGGCTGCGGTGCGGGCCGCCACGCGTTCGAGATGTACAAGCGCGGCGCCGACGTCATCGCCTTCGACCAGGACGCCGACGAGCTCGCGACCGTGCGCGAGTGGTTCACCGCGATGCGCGACGCCGGCGAGGTCCCGGCGGGTGCCGAGGCCGACGTCAAGGAGGGCGACGCTCTCTCCCTGCCGTTCGCCGACGGGGAGTTCGACCGGGTCGTGGCCGCCGAGGTGCTGGAGCACATCCACGCCGACGTCGAAGCGATCAAGGAGCTCGTGCGGGTCGTGCGCCCGGGCGGCACGCTGGCGATCTCCGTGCCGCGCTGGCTGCCCGAGGTCGTCAACTGGAAGCTGTCCGACGACTACCACAACGCCGAGGGTGGCCACATCCGGATCTACACGGCCCAGGAGCTCGTGGACAAGGTCACCAAGGCCGGACGACCCAACGACGGCACCCCGGGCGACGCGATGGTCTTCACCGGCCGCGACCACGCCCACGGCCTGCACACGCCCTACTGGTGGATCAAGTGCGCCGTCGGCGTCGCCAACGACGACCACCCGCTCGCCAAGGCGTACCACAAGCTGCTCGTGTGGGAGATCATGGAGAACCCCAAGGTGCTGCAGTACGCCGGCAAGGTGCTCGACCCGCTCATCGGGAAGAGCATGGTGCTCTACTTCCGCAAGCCGGACGCAGCGTGAGCGGAGCCCCCGCCGTCGACGCGATCCTCACCCGCGCCCAGGTCGAGCAGACCGCCGCCACGATCGCGGCGATGCAGGAGCCGTCCGGTGCGATCCCGTGGACGCCCGGCGAGCACACCGACGTGTGGAACCACCTCGAGGCGGCGATGGCGCTGGTCGTCGGCGACCAGCGGGAGGCGGCGGAGCGAGCCTTCGCGTGGGCGCGTGGGACGCAGCGGGCCGACGGTTCGTGGCCGATGAAGATCGTGGTCGGCGAGGTGGAGGACCACTCCGGCGAGACCAACATGTCGGCGTACGTCGCCGTCGCCGTGTGGCACCACTGGCTGGTGGAGCGCGACGAGGCGTTCGTCCGGCTGATGTGGCCGACGGTGCGCCGCGCGCTCGACTTCGCGGTCTCGATGCAGCTCCCGTTCGGCGGCATCGCCTGGTCGCAGGAGTGGCACGACGGCCGACCGGGCCCGGTCAACGAGGCCGCCCTGCTCGCGGGGTCGTCGAGCATCTACCACTCGCTGCGCGCCGGCGTGGCGCTCGCGGAGCTGGTGGGGGAGCCGCAGGTCGAGTGGGAGCTCGCGGGCGGCCGGCTCGGCCACGCCCTGCGCGAGCACCGCGACCTCTTCCTGGACAAGTCGACGTTCTCGATGGACTGGTACTACCCGGTGCTCGGCGGAGCGGTGCGCGGGGCCGAGGCGCTCGCGCTGCTCGCGGAGCGGTGGGACACCTTCGTCGAGCCGGGCCTCGGCATCCGGTGCGTCTCGGAGAACCCGTGGGTGACGGGTGCGGAGACCTGCGAGCTCGTGCTCGCCCTGGACGCCCTCGGCGACCGTGCCCGGGCGCTGCAGCTGCTCGCCGACGTGCAGCACCTGCGCACCGCGGAGGGGTCCTACTGGACCGGCTACGTGTTCCCCACGGATGTCGACGAGGTGGGCGTCAACTGGCCCGCGGAGCAGACGACCTACACGGCAGCGGCCGTGGTCCTGGCCGTGGACGCGCTCAGCGACGGGACTCCCGGGGCGGACATCATGCGCGGCACGACGCTGGCGCCGGACTTCGCGGAGATCGGGCTGGAGTGCGGGTGCCCGCCGGCCGGTGGGTCAGCCGAGCGGGTCGCCGGCGTCGCCGGTCGTACGGCGTAGCACGCGCATCGACCCGACCGCCTCGACCTCGGTGAAGGCGCCGCTCGCCAGCGCGGGGAGGTAGATGTCCTCGTAGGGCGGACGGCCGCCGTGCGCGGGGTCGGGGAAGACGTCGTGGACGGCGAGCACGCCACCCGCCATCACCCAGTGCGGCCAGGTGCGGAAGTCGGTGCGGGCGGGCTCGACACCGTGGCCGCCGTCGATGAAGAGCAGCGAGAGCGGCGTGCGCCACCACGCACCGACCGTCTCCGAGCGGCCGACGACTGCGACCACCTGCTCCTCGAGGCCGGCGGCCGCGATGGTGCGGCGGAAGGTCGGCAGGGTGTCCATCACGCCGAGGTCGTGGTCGACGAGGCTGTCGTCGTGGTGCTCCCAACCCGCCTGGTTCTCCTCGGAGCCGCGGTGGTGGTCGACGGTGACGACGGTGCCGCCGACCTCGCGGGCGGCGCCACCCAGCCAGACGGCCGACTTCCCGCAGTAGGTGCCGACCTCCAGCGCCGGGCCGAACGGGAGCCGCTCGCGGGCCCACCGGTGCAGCAGCGCCCCCTCGTCCTCGGGCATGAAGCCCTTCGCGGCACGGGCATGGGCGAGCAGGTCGGCGGGCATCACGGGAGACGACCCTAGTGCGGTCACACCTGCGTCCCGGCAGGCGTCAGGTGGGTGAAGGCATCCACTCACCGAGGAGCAGACATGAGCAACCACACGATCGTCATCCCCGCCGCCGACCTCGAAGCAGCGACGGCGTTCTACCGCACGGCGTGGGGCGCCGAGCCGCACACCGAGACGCCCTACTACGTCGGGTTCAACCTCGACGGGCAGGAGATCGGGCTCAACCCCAACGGCGAGCGCGACCAGATGACCGGTCCGGTCGTCTACTGGGCCACTGACGACCTCGCGGCCAAGGTGGCCGAGGTCGAGGCCGCCGGCGGGACCGTCGTACGTCCCGTGACGGAGGTCGGGGGCGGGACGTCGCTCGCGCTGCTGACCGACCCGGCCGGCAACCAGGTCGGCTTCATCACCCAGGGCTAGCTGGCGGCGCCGTCGAGCTCTGCGGGGTCGACGCCGCTGTCGGCCTCCAGGCCGTGGCGCCAGGTGTTCCAGTGCCAGGTGAGGTAGCGGTCGACGGCCCGCACCGCGTGGGCGCTGCGGATCGAGTGGAAGACGTCGAAGGCGTGCTGGGCGCCCGGCAGCTCGGCGTACACCACCGACTTCTCCGACGTCCGTCGCAGCTCGGCGACGAACATCCGCGCCTGGTCGACTGCCACGAGGCTGTCGAGCTCGCCGTGGATGACGAAGAAGTCCGGAGCGTCGGGCGTGATGCGCAGGATGGGGGACGCGGCCTCGTAGACGTCGGGCGCGTCCTGCCACGTCGTCTGCATGACGCGGGGGCCGAGGAAGGCGTCGCGCATCCCGATCGCGTTGGCGAGCCCGGTCGACCCGGCGAAGTCGTAGACCCCGTAGAACGGCACCGCCGCCTGTACGGAGGTGTCGGCGTCCTCGAAGCCCGGCTGGAACTGCGGGTCGCCGGGGGTCAGCGCCGCCAGTGCGGCGAGGTGGCCGCCGGCGGACCCGCCGGTGATCACGAGGTAGTCGGGGTCACCGCCGTGGTCGGCGATGTTGTCCCGGACCCAGGCGATGGCGCGCTTCACGTCGACGATGTGCGCGGGCCACGGGTCGCGGGGGGAGAGGCGGTAGTTGATCGCCACGCAGACCCACCCCTGGGCGGCCATCCGGTTCATCAGGGGCCGGCCCTGGTGCTCCTTGGCGCCGAGGGTCCAGGCCCCACCGTGCACCTGCAGGAGCACGGGGGCGTCCTTGATCGCGGCGTCGCCGGCCGGCAGGTAGATGTCGAGGTGACCACGTCGTCCGGCCTCGGAGTAGGGCAGGTTGCGGATCACCCGGACCGCGTCGTCCTGGAAGTCGAACGGCCGGGCCAGGTTGCGCCACGGCGTCGCCAGGTCGGCCGGGTCGGGAGCCGCGTCGAGCTGCTCGACGTAGTCGACGCCGAGCCCTCCACGAGGGCTTCGTCGAGCACCTCGGCGGCGCGGCGGCTCTGCCGCACCATGTGGGCGAGGCCGAGCGCGCTGGCCCCGGCGAGGGCGAGCCCGGCCTTGGCGGGCAGGCCCGCGCGGCGGCCCTTCGTCAGGTGGGCGGCGGCGTCCAGCGCGGTCAGGGCGAGCATCTGCGGCGCGGTCTCGCCGAAGAGCCAGCCGGCGGCGAAGGACGGCACACCGGCACGCTGGCCGCGCGGGGGGCGCAGGGCGTTGGCGGTGAGGGCTGCGATCACGGACTGGCGGAACAGGAAGCTCACGGAGCCAATGTTACTTGCTGGTACGTCGGCGAGGACGAGCGGTCGACGACGCCGTCCCCACCGCGGCCAGCTCGATCCATCGGAGGCACGCCATGATCGCTGCTGTGGACACTCCTCGCGCGGACCCCTGGACCTACGTCGTGACGGACGTCGAGCTCGACGGCCCGTGGCCCGGCATCAACTCGATGCGCTCGTTCGCCTCCGTGGCGGTGACGGCCGACGGCGTCGAGCACGGACGCTTCGAGGCGGTCCTGGAGCCGCTGGCCGGGACGTCCCCGGACCCGGCCACGCTGGACTGGTTCGCCACCCAGCCGGGCGCGTGGGAGGCGGCGACCCGCGACGCCGAGCCCGTCGTCCGGGTGATGGAGCGCTACGTCGCGTGGCTGCAGGACCTGCCCTGGCCGCGCATGTTCGCGGCCTTCCCGCTGGCGCTCGACGGCATCTGGATGGACCACTACCTGCGCCGCTTCACCCCCTACGGCATCAGGCAGGGCCACCACGAGGAGGACCGGTTGTTCGTCGGCGGAGGTCTGTGCCTGAGGAGCTACGCGGCGGCGGTGACGGGGGAGTCCGCCGGGCTCGTTGACGTCGACACGCTCCCGAGCTCGTGGTTCGGCGAGGTGGAGCACACCCACCGGGCGATCGACGACACCGTCGGCTACGCCAACCTGCTCGTGGAGCTGTTCCGGCGGGCCGCCCGGTGACGGGCATGCACGCGGACGAGCTCCTGGTGGACGACGAGACCGTACGACGCCTCGTCGCGGCCCAGCTCCCCCAGTGGTCCTCGCTCCCGGTGCGGCGGCTCCCGCCGCTGGGCACCGACAACCAGCTGTTCCGCCTCGGCGACGACCTGCTCGTCCGCATGCCTCGCATCCCCGGCCCGGCCGAGACTGTGGCGTTCGAGCACACGTGGCTGCCGCGGCTCGCGCCGCACCTGCCGGTGGCAGTCCCTGCGCCGGTGGCGATGGGGGAACCCGGCAACGGCTTCCCGTGGCCCTGGACGGTCGTCCCGTGGATCGACGGCGTGACCCCCACCGAGTCGTCGTACGACCCGGAGGAGTGGGCGGTCGAGCTCGGCCTCTTCGTCCGGGCCTGCCGCGACGTGCCGGCGATGGGCGGTCCGGTGAAGACCGAGGGACGGGGAGCTCCGCTGCCGTCGCTCGACGCGTGGGTGCGGGAGTGGACCGACAAGGCCGACCCCGCGCAGGTCTCCAGGGACGCGGTGCTCGCGCTGTGGGAGGACGCCCTGGCTGCACCGTCGTACGACGGTGAGCCGCGCTGGTTCCACGGCGACCTCCACGACGGCAACCTCCTCGTGCGGGACGGCCGGCTCGCCGCGGTGATCGACTGGGGTGCCGCCGGCCGCGGCGACCCGGCCGTCGAGCTCAACGCGATGTGGGGCTACGTCCCGCTCTCCGTCGCCCAGCTCTACCGCGAGGCCGTCGGCCTGGACGAGGCCGCCTACCGCCGCGCTCGCGGCTTCGCGCTCGCCCCGGCCATCAGCGGCTGGACCTACTACCGCGACACCGCACCCGAGACGTCCCGCGGGGCGCTCGAGACCGTGCGGCGGCTGATCGCCTCGCTGGACTGAGCGGGACCTCGCGGGTGGCCTCTGTGCCCGGCTCGGGGGTCGGCATCGACGCGACCCGCCCGCTCTCGGAGGTGGTCGACGAGGTCCTGCGGCGCGCTGGGGCGGTCGAGGTCGACCCTCGTGACGGCGTCGTCCTGACGTGCCTCGATGCGGAGGTCGGGAGCGCGGAGTACTGAGGTCACCTGATGACTCGGAGGCTCCGCGATCCTGCGCCGGCCGCCGCTCCACGACGACGCTAGTGCAGCCGCTCGCCGAAGAACTCGAGCACCGCGTCAACCGCCACCTGCGACCGGTGCTCGGTGACGGTGGCGTGGCCGGAGCCCTCGATCTCGACGCGGAGGAAGGCGTCGCCGATGAGCGAGGCGAGGGAGTCGAAGCGGGCGCCCACGAGCGGGTCGGAGGCGTAGCGGATGCCGAGCACGGAGCAGCCGTCGGCGGCGCGACGGCGTACGACGTCGGCGTCGGCGGGGGAGAGGTTGAGGTCGGCGGCGCGGCCGGGGAGGCCGATGAAGGGCACGCTGGGCTGGCACACGACCGGGGCGACGGTGCTGTCGTCGACCATCATCGCGAGCGCGAAGCCGCCGGTGAAGCACATGCCGAGCGCCCCCACGCCGGGGCCACCGACCTCGGCGTGGAGGTCGCGCGCCAGGGACCGGAGCCACCCGGCCACGGGGGTGGTGACGCCGCGGGCGAGCTTGGTGAGCTCCCGGCTGATGCAGACCCGGGGGAAGACCCGTGCCACGTCGACGTTGCTGAACTCGCGGCCGAGCGGGCCGAAGAGGTGCGGCAGCAGGACGGTGTAACCGGCCGCGACCAGCTCCTCGCCGAAGCGGATCACGCCTGCGCTGAGGCCCGGCAGCTCGTGGATGACCACCACTCCGGGGCCGGTCCCTCGCCGCCAGACGGGGTGGGTGGTCCGGACCCCCGCCACGTCGTCGGTGTGCTCGCTGCGGGTCCAGCCGTCGAGTGCGTCCACGGGAGGAATGTGGCAGCCCGGAGGCGCGAGCGGAAGAGCGAGGGTCTGTTGCACCGACCGACCGCTCGGTTAGGTTGCTGCTCCCCCCATCCCACAGACAGGATCTCGGATGCCCCACTCCCGTCCCCTGCGCGGCCTCGTCATGGCCGGTGCCATGGCGCTCGTCGCCACCACGTTGTCCGCAACTGCTGCCGTGCCCGCGACCGCGCTCGCGCCCTCACCCAAGGCCGCCGAGTGCGCCGACGGCCACGGCCACGCCGACGAGAACGCCACCGCGCGGGTGCGCAAGGGTGCCAAGGCCGATGAGCCGAAGCCCTTCTCCGGCACGGGCGAGCAGTACTTCGTCCTCGACGACTTCTCCACCCTCGCCGCCGCTTCGGTCACCATCCCGACCTACGTCCACGTCGTGCTTCCGGCGTCCGAGGCGACCAACAGCACGGCCGCCGAGGACCGGCTCACCGCGATGGTGAGCTCCCAGATGGGCGTCCTCAACGAGGCGTACGCCGGCCGCACCGGCACCCAGTCGTCCGCGGCGACGCCGTTCCGGTTCGAGCTCAAGGGCGTCGACTTCTCCTACAACGATGCCTGGTACGGCGTCGTGCCGGGCGCCGTCGAGAAGGAGATGAAGGCCGCGACCCGCGTCGGCGGCAAGGACACCCTCAACGTGTGGACCGCCAACATCGGTGACGACCTCCTCGGCTGGGCCACCTTCCCGACCAAGAAGCTCAGCAGCAACGACGGCGTCGTCATCCTCGACGAGTCGATGCCCGGAGGCACGGCCGGGAAGTACGCCCTCGGCGACACGTTGACCCACGAGGTCGGCCACTGGCTTGCGCTCTACCACACGTTCCAGGGTGGCTGTAAGGGCAAGGGCGACCAGGTCGCCGACACCGCGGCCGAGGCCGGACCGCAGTTCGACTGCCCGGTGGGTGCGGACACCTGCACCGCGCCCGGAGCGGACCCGATCCACAACTACATGGACTACACGCAGGACTCCTGCATGTACCAGTTCACCGCCGGGCAGGTCGCCCGCATGAGCGACGCCTGGGCGCAGTACCGGGCCAGCTGACCACCGCACGCCCGCGACGCCGGGTCGGGCTCACCGCCCGCCCGGCGTCCGTGCGTCGGGAGGGATCAGAACGTGTAGCCGAACGCCTCGAGGTCGCGCGCGTAGACCTCGGCGACCTTCGCCCGGGTCGCATCGGTGTAGTAGTCGCGATAGCTGCCGTGCGGCGACTTGTTGCGGTGCGGGACGTGGACCGGTTCGCCGCCGAGCCGCCGCTCGACGTGGGCGAGGTCGTCGGCGAAGGTCTCGGTCCGTCCGACGAAGTCGACCTCGCGGTCGGGGGCGCGCAGGTAGTCCACCTGCGGCCGGCCGACCCGGGGCAGCTCCTCGGTGCCGCGCAGCACGAACTCGTCGAAGCCGGAGTACGACGCTGCCGCCCGCCACATGTCGTTGCCGCGCATCCGTGCGGCCTCCGAGCCCTGCGGTCGGCCGCTCGACGGACCCCACGCGCGGTCCCAGTCCTGGATCATCGACCACCACGAGACCATCCGCGCCCAGGGGTTCCGGACGAACGCGAAGGACCAGTAGCCGGCCGTCTGCGGCTCCGCGCGCAGGATCCGAGCGTACGGCGCGTGCCGGCCGAGCGGGGGAGTGACGCCGGGTGCCTTGCTCCGCGCATCGGGGCAGCACCGCTCGAACGCGACCCCGACCGACACCCCGCCGGTCTTGGGCACGTGCACGAAGAGCGCGCGCCTGGCGTCGGAGATGAGCACGGGCGCGAGGCTAACCCACGCACCGGTGACAGGCGCAGCCTGCGTCGCGCCCGGCCGCCGACCAGACGTGCCGGTGCGGGATGATCGGCCCGTGATGACGTTCCTCGCGCTCGGGCCCGGTCGGGACTTCGTGCTCCTCGCCCTGCCCAAGACGGCGAGCACGGCCCTCGAGCGGACACTGTCGCCCTACGCCACCGAGTCGGTCAGCGCGCCACCCGGCCGCAAGCACCTCCCGGCGCGTGGCTTCGTGCACACCAAGGCCCACGAGCTCGCCGAGCAGGGGCACCCGCGCGAGTCCTACGAGCTCGTCGCGATGTTCCGCGAGCCGGTCGCCTGGCTCGAGTCGTGGTGGCGCTACCGGGCGCGCGAGGACAGCCGGCAGTCGACCGCCGACATGACGTTCGAGGAGTTCGCCCTCCACTACCTCGCCGGCCACGACGACGCGCCGGTCCCCAAGGGGCGTCCGGCGAGGTTCATCCACGCCCAGGGCGCGGTCGCGGTCGACCGGGTCTTCGCGGTCGAGCGGCCCGACGTCTGGTCGGCGTGGTTCAGCGAGCGGATCGGCCGGCCGCTGGACTTCGAGCGGCGCAACGCGTCGACCGCCGAGCACGGCGAGCTCGGCTTCGCCACCCGGGAGGCGCTGGCGGCCCACTTCGCGCCGGAGTACGACGTGTGGCGCCGGCTCGAGGCGACCGGCGAGTGGTCGGGCGCGCGCGGCACCCGGCTGCCGGACCTCGACGGCAAGCCCTAGCCGTCAGTCGTAGGTGTAGCCGAAGACCTCGATGTCCTCGGCGTAGACCTCGGCGACCCGCTGGCGGGTCTCGTCGGTGTAGTAGTCGTGGTAGGTGCCGTGCTTGGACTTGTTCTTGTGCACGGGCGTCGACGGCTCGAGGCCGAGCTGCACCTGCACCCGCTGCAGGTCCGCGACGAAGTTCTCCGTGCGACCGATGAAGTCGACCTCGCGGCCGTGCTTCGGTGCGCGCAGGTAGGTGATCTGCGGCGTCCCGACGCGCGGCAGCTCCTCGGTCCCGCGCATCACGAACTCGTCGAAGCCGGAGTAGGCCGAGGCCGCTCGCCACATCTCGTTGCCGTCGCGCATCGAGCCGTGCTTGACGTCCTGCGGCTTGCCGCTGCTGGGCCCGTGCCGACGGTCCCAGGCCGAGATCATCGAGTACCACGACACCATCCGTGCCCACGGGTTGCGGACGAACCCGAAGGTCCAGTAGTCGATCACCTGCGGCTCGTTCTTGATGATCTTGCCCAGCGTCGCGTGGCGGCCGATCGGGACGCGTGCCTTGCGGGCGTCGGGGCAGGCCTCCTTGACGGTCTCCTCCACCGACACGCCGCCCGTCTTGGGGACGTGGACGAAGAGGACCTTGCGCGAGTCGCTGATCAGCACGCGGCGAGGTTATCCCACGCTCCGCCTGACTACTCTGGGCCCGTGACCGGCACCCTCGTCGCGAAGGACCTGGCCGGTGGCCACGGGCCGCGCACCCTCTTCGAGTCCCTGAACCTGACCGTCTCCCCGGGCGACGTGGTGGGGGTCGTCGGAGCCAACGGCGCCGGGAAGTCCACGCTCCTGCGACTGCTCGCCGGCGAGTCCGCGCCGATGGCCGGACGGGTGTCGACCGCACCGTCGGACGCCTTCGTGGGCTGGCTCCCGCAGGAGCACGAGCGCATCCCCGGCGAGACGATCGCCGGCTACCTCGGCCGGCGCACGGGTGCCACCCGCGCGACCCGGGCGATGGAGGACGCCGCCGCGGCGCTCGAGTCGGATGACCCCGAGGCCTCCGACGTGTACGCCGTCGCACTGGACCACTGGCTGGCGACCGGCGCGCCGGACCTCGAGGACCGCGCTCCCGCGGTCCTGGCGGAGCTCGGCCTCGACCTCGGCCTGGACGCCCTCATGACGACGCTCTCGGGCGGCCAGGCGGCTCGTGCGGCCCTCGCCGCGCTGCTGCTGAGCCGGTTCGACGTGGTGCTCCTCGACGAGCCCACGAACGACCTCGACCTCGCCGGCCTCGAGCGGCTGGAGTCGTTCGTCCGCGGCCTCCGCGCCGGCATCGTCGTGGTCTCCCACGACCGGGAGTTCCTGGCCCGCTGCGTCACGCGGGTCGTCGAGCTCGACCTCGCCCAGCGCCAGGTCGCGGTCTACGACGGCGGTTACGACGCCTACCTCGAGGAGCGGGCGGTCGCCCGGCGGCACGCCCGCGAGGCCTACGAGGAGTTCGCGGACAAGAAGGCCGACCTGGTCTCCCGCGCCCGCACCCAGCGGGAGTGGAGCTCGCAGGGTGTGCGCAACGCGATGCGGAAGGCCCCCGACAACGACAAGATCCGCCGGCGCGCGCAGAGCGAGTCGTCGGAGAAGCAGGCCCAGAAGGTGCGGCAGATGGAGTCCCGGATCGCGCGCCTCGAGGAGGTCGAGGAGCCCCGCAAGGAGTGGGTGCTGCAGTTCGACATCGCGACCGCACCCCGGTCGTCGAGCGTCGTCGCCGTCCTCGACGCGGCGGTCGTCCGGCTGGACGACTTCCAGCTCGGGCCGGTCTCGCTGCAGGTGTCGGCCGGGGACCGCATCGCCATCACCGGTCCCAACGGCGCCGGCAAGACCACCCTGCTGCGGCTGCTGCTCGGTCACCTGGCACCCGACGAGGGCCGTGCCTCCCTCGGCGCGAGCGTCGCGGTCGGCGAGATCGACCAGGCACGTACGTCGCTGGCGGAGGCACTGCCGCTCGGCGACTCCTTTGAGGCCGCCGTGCCGGCGATGACCCCGGCCGAGGTGCGCACCCTGCTGGCCAAGTTCGGCCTCAAGGCCGACCAGGTCGGCAGCCTCGTCCACCGGCTCTCGCCCGGCGAGCGCACCCGGGCCGCCATGGCGCTCCTGCAGGCCCGTGGCGTCAACCTGCTCGTCCTCGACGAGCCCACCAACCACCTCGACCTGCCCGCGATCGAGCAGCTCGAGCAGGCCCTGGCGACGTACGACGGCACGCTGCTGCTCGTCTCCCACGACCGCCGGATGCTGGCCAACGTCACCCTCGACCAGCGCTGGGACGTCGACGGGGGCCGGGTCACCGCTCGTTAGCATCCCCGGCGTGACGACGACGGGGGAGAGGCGTGGCTACCGCGCCTCGCAGAAGGTCCTGCACTGGCTGACGGTGCTGGCCGTGGCCGCCCAGCTCACGGTCGGCTACCTCCTCGACCTCGACGGAGACTGCGACCCGCCCGGGGAGGACCGGAGTGGCGGCGACACCAGCGACGCCGAGGAGGACCGGCTCGATCGGCTCGAGGACCAGTGCGAGGCCCGCGCCGACGACTACGACCTGCTCGGAGGTGGGTTCGACCTCGCCGAGGTGCACCTGCTCCTCGGCCTCACCGTGCTGGCGCTCGGCGTGGTGCGACCGCTGTGGCGCAGGGTCGTCGGCCTGCCGCCGTGGTCCGAGCACCTCTCGGCCGGCCAGCGACGCCGGGTCCACTGGACCGAGCGCGCCCTGCTGGCGCTGCTCGTCGTCGTGCCGCTCAGCGGGATCGTGCTGATCGCCACCGGGGACGACGCCTGGCTGCCGCTGCACGTCGGCGCCCACGTCGCGTTCTTCGTGGCGCTCGCGGCGCACCTGTCGACCAACCTGCGGCCGGTCATCCTGCGCCGGATGCTCTGACCGCGGTCGGGCACGCGGGTCTCAGGCCTCGAGCGGCCAGCCCCGCTGCGCCCAGCCGCCCGTACCGCCGGCGACGTTGATCGCCGTGATGCCCTTCGCGCGCAGGTGGTCGACGACCGCGCGGCTGCGGTTGCCGGACTGGCAGATGACGAAGACCGGGACGCCCGTCGGCAGCTCCTCGACCCGCGTCGGGACGTCGTTCATCGGGATGTGCACGGCACCGGGGACGCGGCCGCCGGCCACCTCGGCGTCCTCGCGGACGTCGACGACGTAGGCGCCCTGGCTGTGGGCGGCGGCGAACTCGTCGAGGCCGACCTCGTCCTGCGGACCGTTGGCGGCGGCCTCCTGCGCGGCGGCCACCTCCTGGCGTACGGCGTCCATGTCGAGCTCGCGGGCCTGCTCGATCACACCGGTGAGGGCCTGCGGCGGCATCGCGCCGGCCTGGTTGAAGAGCAGGATGCCGTCGCGGAAGAGCATGAGGGTCGGGATGGACGTGATCGCGGCCATCTGGGCGAGCTGCTGCTCGGCCTCGGTGTCGACCTTCCCGAAGACGATGTCGGGGTTGTCCTCGGACGCCTTCTCGAAGACGGGGGCGAACTGGCGGCACGGCCCGCACCACGCAGCCCAGAAGTCGACGAGGACGATGCCCTCGCCGCTCACGGTCTGCTCGAAGTCGGCCAGGGTCAGCTCACGCGTGCTCATGCTCCAAGCGTGCCACGGCGACCCGCGTCGAGCAGCACCCCCGGGTTCAGCACCCCGGCGGGGTCGAGGACGGACTTCGCCGCGGCCAGGGCGGCGGCGAACGCGTCGGGCCGCTGCTCGTCGTACCAGGGTCGGTGGTCGCGGCCCACCGCGTGGTGGTGGGTGATGGTGCCGCCGTGGTCCACGATCGCGCGCGAGACGCTCGCCTTCACCTCGTCCCACTGCTCGACCAGCGAGCCCCAGCGGCCGGGGGCGTAGACGCCGTAGTAGGGCGCCGGGCCGTCGGGGTAGACGTGGGTGAACCGGCAGGTGACCACCGCGGCGCCGCACACCCGCTCCGCCGCCTCCTGGGCGGCGGCGGTGACGGCGGCGTGCAGCGAGGGGAAGCGGTCCCAGGTGCACGCGGTCTCGAAGGTCTCGACGACCATCGAGCGCCGGGCCATCGCGTCGCGCTGGTAGGGCATCCTGATGAACGACGAGCGCCAGCTCGCGGCCGCACCGGCGGCGTCGCCCTGCTGGTGGGTGGTCGCCTCGCCGCCGTGCTCCGCGGTGATCGCGAGGGCTCGGTCGAGAGCGTCGTCGACCGGGTGGTCGGCCGACTCGAAGCCGAGCACGAGCACCCCGCCGCTGGTCGACGCGCCTGCGTTGAGGAAGGCCTCCGCCGGGTCGAGCAGCCGGCAGTTGCTGGGGTGCAGGCCGGACTGGGCGATCGCGCGGGTGGCGTCGACCGCTCGCTCGTAGGAGGCGAACGTCACCGACGCGGTACGCCGCCAGCGCGGCCGCTGCTGGAGCCGGACCCAGGCCTCGGTGATCACGCCGAGCGTGCCCTCCGAGCCGAGGAACAGGCGGTCGGGCGAGGGGCCCGCGCCCGAGCCCGGCAGCCGCCGGGTCTCCGTGACGCCGGCCGGGGTGACGACCCGCATCGACTCGGTCAGGTCGTCGATGCGGGTGTGGAGGGTGGCGAAGTGACCGCCCGCCCGCGTCGCCAGCCACCCACCCAGCGTCGAGAACTCGAAGGACTGCGGGAAGTGCCGCAGGGTCAGGCCGTGGGGGCGGAGCTGGTCCTCGAGGTGCGGTCCGAGGACGCCGCCCTGCACGCGGGCGGCGCGGCTGGTCGCGTCGACCTCGAGGACCCGGTCGAGCCGCCCGAGGTCGAGGGTGACCGCCGGGCCGTCGAAGCGCGGCTCGACGCCGCCGACGACCGAGCTGCCGCCGCCGTACGGCACGACGGCGACCTCCTCCCCGCTGCACCACTCGAGGACCGCCGCGACCTCGTCGTCGTCACGGGGCCGGACGACGACGTCCGGGAGCGGCCCGACGTCGCCCTGGAGGTTGCGCACCACGTCGCGGAAGGCCTTGCCGCGGGCGTGGGAGAGCCGGTCGGTGGCCTCGGTGGAGGCGATCGCCTGCAGCCGCGGCGGGACGTCGATGCGGGGAGCGGGCAGGTCGAGCGAGGCCGGCTCCGGCGGGTCGTGCGGGGTGAAGTCGTGGTCGGGGAGCAGGGCGGAGGCGCGGGCCACCAGGGTCCCGACCTCCGCGGCCGTGACCTCCTGCTCGACCTCGCCCCAGCCCCACCACGAACGCGTCATGGAGCCAGTGTGGCGGCGGGGCGGGGCCGCGTCACCAGCCGCGTTCGCGCCACTCCGCGAGGTGCGGCCGCTCGTCGCCGAGCCGGCCGTCGCCGCCGTGCCCGGGGTAGAACCACGTCTCGTCCGGGAGCCGGCCGAAGATCTTGGTCTCCACCTCGCTGACGAGCTGGGCGAAGGCGTCGGCGTCGCCGAACGTCGCGCCCACGCCACCGGGGAAGAGGGAGTCGCCGGTGAAGAGGTGCGGGGTGGGCGCGACCGCCCGGTCGTCGAGAAGGAGGCAGATGGACCCGGGCGTGTGCCCCGCGATCGGGACGACGACCAGGTCGCAGGGACCGACGGCCACCTTGTCCCCGGCGTCCACCCGGCGGTCCACCCGGACCCCGGTCTGCTGCTCGATGGCGTCGGCGTCGGGGCCTCCGGCGACGACGAGCGCAGCGGGGTGGGCGGCCTTCACCGCTGCCAGCGCGCGGTGGTGGTCCCAGTGCTGGTGGGTGGTGACGATCGAGGTGAGCGAGCGGTCGCCGACCAGCTCGAGCAGCCGCTCCGGCTCCGCGGCGGCGTCGATCAGCACGACCTCGTCCGTGGTCGCGCAGTGCAGCAGGTAGCAGTTGTTGGACATCTTCGGGTCCACCGCGACCTTGGTCACGGTGAGGTCGCCGAGGGTGCGGACGTCGGGGGCGCCGCCGGGCGAGACGTCGCCCGTGTAGTCGTTCACCATGTCTCCACCTCCGGGAGGTCGTTCGAGTCGGTCGTGAGGCCCTCGCCGGTGCCGCGGCCGGTCAGCCACCACCCCAGCGCGGCCGACGTACCGGTGACGAGGGGCCCGCCGTCACCGTCGTCGGGCGCGGCGCCGTAGTGCCAGGTGACGGTGACGAGGGGCCCGCCGTCACCGTCGTCGGGCGCGGCGCCGTAGTGCCAGGTGCGGTCGAGGTCGGTCGGTCGTACGTCGAAGGGCGCGGGGTAGGGGCGCTTGGTCATCGACTCCAGCAGGATCGCCCGGAAGTCGGCCGGCCAGTCGTCGGCGGTGTACCCGGCGCCGAGGTCGGCGTGGTGGATCTCCACCTCGCGCACGCGCATCAGCACGACGTTGCGCAGCGCGAAGTCGGGCCCGCCGGGCGTGCGCTCGAACCGGCCCTCCCAGTCGGGCTCGTGCATCGACCCGAGCGCCTCGCCGAAGCGGCCGGTGGCCGCGAGGAAGCGCTCACGCAGCTCGTCGGGGGCAGCCGCGGCGAGGTCCTCGATGTCGGCGTCGCGCGCCTCGGGCGAGGCGTACATGGGCTGCGGCCGGCCGACGTGCGCGCCGTGCAGGACGCCTGCCAGGCCCTCGCCGTTGAGCGTGAGGTGGGCCACGACGTGGGCGCGCGTCCAGCCGGGGAGTTGGGACGGCTCGGCATACTGGGGGTCGGAGAGCGCGTCGACCGTGCGGACGAGCGCTCGATCGGCTCGGGCGATGGTGTCCGGGTCAGGTCTCGGGACGTCGATCACCCGCCCATCGTGCCACCTCCACAGACACCTCACGGTCCACCCTGCCGGGTGGACGATGGGCCCGCTGTCGGTGGTGCGTGAGAGTGTTGACCGGTGCGTCGACTTGCCAGCGACGCCACTCCGGGACGAACATGTGTTCGACTCCGTCAATGCCAGAACGAGGACCACTGTGGCCGACCAGCTCATCATCCGGGGCGCCCGGGAGCACAACCTCAAGGACGTCTCCCTCGACCTCCCGCGTGACTCGCTCATCGTCTTCACCGGGCTGTCCGGGTCGGGCAAGTCGAGCCTGGCGTTCGACACGATCTTCGCCGAGGGCCAGCGCCGCTACGTCGAGTCCCTCTCGGCCTACGCCCGCCAGTTCCTCGGGCAGATGGACAAGCCCGACGTCGACTTCATCGAGGGCCTGAGCCCGGCGGTCAGCATCGACCAGAAGTCGACCTCGAAGAACCCGCGCTCCACCGTCGGCACGATCACCGAGGTCTACGACTACCTCCGCCTGCTCTACGCCCGCGCGGGCCGCGCCCACTGTCCGACCTGCGGCGCCCCGATCGAGCGGCAGACCCCGCAGCAGATCGTCGACCGCGTCCTCGCGCTGGAGGAGGGTCGCCGCTTCCAGGTGCTGGCGCCGGTCATCCGGGGCCGCAAGGGCGAGTACGTCGAGCTCTTCCGCCAGCTCCAGCAGCAGGGCTTCAGCCGCGCGCGCGTCGACGGCCAGACGCACACGCTCGACGACCCGCCGACGCTCGACAAGAAGCTCAAGCACACGATCGAGGTCGTGGTCGACCGCCTCGCGGTCAAGGAGTCGTCCAAGCGGCGCCTCACCGACTCGGTCGAGACCGCGCTGGGCCTCGCCGGCGGGCTGGTGGTCTTCGACTTCGTCGACCTCGACGCCAAGGACCCCGGGCGCGAGATGAAGTTCTCGGAGAAGATGGCGTGCCCCAACGACCACACCATCGACACCGACGACCTCGAGCCCCGCTCGTTCTCCTTCAACTCGCCCTTCGGCGCGTGCACCGTCTGCTCGGGCCTCGGCACCCGGATGGAGGTCGACCCCGAGCTGGTCGTCCCGGACCAGGGGGCCACCCTCGGTGAGGGTGCCATCGCGCCGTGGAGCGGCGCCCACGTCGCCGACTACTTCCTCCGCCTGGTCAACGCGCTGGGCGAGGAGCTCGGCTTCGACCTCAACACGCCGTGGGACCAGCTGACGCCCAAGGCGCGCACCTCCCTGCTCGAGGGCCACAAGACCAAGGTCCACGTCGTCACCAAGAACCGCTACGGCCGCCAGCGCGCCTACTACGCGGCGTTCGAGGGCGTCCGCCCCTACGTCGAGCGCCGGCACCGCGAGGCCGAGTCCGACACGAGCCGCGAGCGGTTCGAGGGCTTCATGCGCGAGGTGCCGTGCCCGGCCTGCGGCGGCACCCGCCTCAAGCCGGTCTCGGTGTCGGTCACCCTGGGTGCCCGCGACCAGGGCGGCAAGAACATCGCCGAGGTCTGTGCGCTGCCGATCAACGAGGCCGCCCACTACCTCCGCACCGTCGACCTCTCCGTGCGCGAGCGCCAGATCGGCGAGCGGGTGCTCAAGGAGATCCAGGAGCGCCTGCAGTTCCTGCTCGACGTCGGGCTCGACTACCTCTCCCTCGACCGGCCGAGCGGCTCCCTCTCCGGCGGCGAGGCCCAGCGCATCCGCCTCGCGACCCAGATCGGCGCCGGCCTCGTCGGCGTCCTCTACGTCCTCGACGAGCCGTCGATCGGGCTCCACCAGCGCGACAACCAGCGCCTCATCGAGACGTTGGTGCGGCTCAAGGAGCTCGGCAACACCCTGATCGTGGTCGAGCACGACGAGGAGACCGTCCGCGTCGCCGACTGGGTCGTCGACATCGGGCCGGGCGCCGGTGAGCACGGCGGCCAGGTCGTCCACTCCGGCACGGTCGAGGACCTCCTCACCCACCCCGACTCGATGACCGGTCAATACCTCAGCGGTCGCCGCGAGATCCCCATCCCGCCGGTGCGCCGTCCGCGCACCAAGGGCCGCGAGCTCACCGTCCACGGAGCCCGTGAGCACAACCTGCGCGACGTCGACGTCAGCTTCCCGCTCGGCGTGTTCACCGCCGTCACCGGCGTCTCCGGCTCCGGCAAGTCGACGCTGGTCAACGACATCCTCTACACGTCGCTGGCCAAGCAGATCTACAACGCCCGCACGGTCCCCGGTCGCCACACCAAGATCACCGGCCTCGAGCACGTCGACAAGGTGATCCACGTCGACCAGTCGCCGATCGGTCGCACCCCGCGGTCCAACCCGGCCACCTACACCGGCGTCTTCGACCACGTCCGCCGGCTCTTCGCCTCCACGCCGGAGGCCAAGATGCGGGGCTACCTGCAGGGCCGCTTCTCGTTCAACGTCAAGGGCGGCCGCTGCGAGGCGTGCTCCGGCGACGGCACGATCAAGATCGAGATGAACTTCCTCCCGGACGTCTACGTCCCGTGCGAGGTGTGCCACGGCGCCCGCTACAACCGCGAGACGCTCGAGGTCCACTACAAGGGCAAGACCATCGCCGAGGTCCTCGACATGCCGATCGAGGAGGCCGCCGAGTTCTTCGCCGCGGTGCCCGCCATCGCGCGCCACATGACGACGCTGGAGGAGGTCGGGCTCGGCTACGTCCGCCTCGGCCAGCCGGCGACGACGCTCTCCGGCGGCGAGGCGCAGCGCGTCAAGCTCGCCAGCGAGCTGCAGAAGCGCTCCACCGGCCGCACGGTCTACGTCCTCGACGAGCCGACGACCGGTCTGCACTTCGAGGACATCCGCAAGCTGCTGGGCGTGCTGTCCAGCCTGGTCGACAAGGGCAACTCCGTCCTGGTGATCGAGCACAACCTCGACGTCATCAAGACGGCCGACTGGATCATCGACATGGGTCCCGAGGGCGGGTCCCGCGGCGGCATGGTCGTCGCCGAGGGCACGCCCGAGGACGTCGCGGCCGTCCCGGAGAGCCACACCGGCACGTTCCTCGCTCCCATCCTCGAGGGTCGTGGCGCTCAGCAGCCCGGCGCGCCGCGGCGCCAGAAGGTCGTGGCCGCGAAGTCGGCCCCGGCGTCGAGGACGACCAAGAAGGCGCCGGCGAAGAAGGCGGCCTCTGCTTCGGCCTCGAAGACGGCGAAGACGGCGGCGAAGAAGGCCCCGGCCCGGAAGGCTGCTGCGAAGAAGTCCTCGTGAGCACCAAGGGTCCTCACAGGTCCTCTGGCTAGGGTCGCCGCATGACCGCCATGAACAGACGTCGCGCCCTGACCGGCTCCGCCGCCATCGTCGTCGGTGTCCCTGTCCTCGCCGCCTGCGGCTCCGACGACGAGCCGACGGCCGACCCGTCCTCCTCGCCCTCCCCGTCGCCGAGCGACGAGTCGCCCTCGTCGCCGAGCACCGACGGGACGGAGACCCCGAGCGCCGCGGCGGCGCTGGCCACCACCTCGGCCGTGCCCGTTGGCGGCTGCTTGGTCAACGCGGACGCGAAGGTCGTGGTCACCCAGCCGACCGAGGGCGACTTCAAGGCGTTCTCCGCCGTGTGCACGCACCAGGGCTGCCTCGTCGAGTCCAGCAGCGACGGCGAGATCCCGTGCCCGTGCCACCTCAGCCACTTCTCCCTGGAGGACGGGTCGCCGCTGTCGGGGCCGGCGTCGGCGCCCCTCGCGCCGGTCGAGATCACCGTCGACGGTGACTCGATCACGCAGGCCTGAGCCCACGTCGGGCTGAGGCACGAACGGGCGGCCCCCACCCGACGGAGGTTGTCGGGGGCCGCCCGTAGGGTTGGCGGGTGGCCATGCCGAGCTCCTATCGACCCGCGACCGGGTCGATCCCGACCAAGCCGGGGGTCTACCGCTTCCGCGACGCCAAGGGCCGCGTCATCTACGTCGGCAAGGCCAAGAGCCTGCGCCCGCGCCTGTCGTCGTACTTCCAGGACATCGGCAACCTCCACCCGCGCACGGCGACCATGGTCACCACCGGCGCGAGCGTGGAGTGGACCGTCGTCGACACCGAGGTCGAGGCCCTCCAGCTGGAGTACAGCTGGATCAAGGAGTTCGACCCGCGCTTCAACGTGAAGTACCGCGACGACAAGTCCTACCCCTGGCTGGCGGTGACCGTCGGCGAGGAGTTCCCCCGCGTGATGGTCGGCCGCGGCGCCAAGCGCAAGGGCACCCGCTACTTCGGCCCCTACAGCCACGCCTGGGCCATCCGCGAGACCGTCGACCTTCTGCTGCGCGTCTTCCCGATGCGCTCGTGCAGCAACGGCGTCTTCAAGCGCTCGTCCCAGATCGGTCGCCCCTGCCTGCTCGGCTACATCGACAAGTGCGCGGCCCCGTGCGTCGGCAACGTGACGGCCGAGGAGCACCGCGAGATCGTCGACGACTTCTGCGACTTCATGGCCGGCAACACGACCGCCTTCACCAAGCGCATCGAGCGGGAGATGTACGCCGCCTCCGAGGCGCTCGACTTCGAGAAGGCCGCCCGGCTCCGTGACGACCTCGGTGCGCTGACCAAGGCGCTGGAGAAGCAGGCCGTGGTGCTGCGCGACGGCACGGACGCCGACGTGATCGCGCTCGTCGAGGACCCGCTCGAGGTTGCCGTGCAGATCTTCTACGTGCGCGGCGGTCGCATCCGCGGCCAGCGCGGCTGGGTCGCCGACCGCACCGACGAGGGCGGCACCCCCGAGCTGGTGCAGGACTTCCTCCTCCAGCTCTACGGCGGCGAGGACGACTCGATCCCGCGCGAGGTGCTGGTGCCGGCCCTTCCGCCCGACGCCGACGTGATGGAGCAGCTCCTCACTGAGCGGCGGGGGAGCAAGGTCGCGATCCGCGTCCCGCAGCGCGGCGACAAGCGCGACCTGCAGCAGACGGTGGCCAACAACGCCGCCCAGGCCCTCACCCTCCACAAGACGAAGCGGGCCAGCGACCTCACCACCCGCAACCGTGCCCTCGAGGAGATCCAGCAGTCGCTGGGGCTCGACGAGGTGCCGCTGCGGATCGAGTGCTACGACGTCTCCAACCTCCAGGGCACCGAGGTCGTCGCCTCGATGGTCGTCTTCGAGGACGGCCTCTCCCGCAAGTCCGAGTACCGGCGCTTCGTGATCCGCGGGGTCGACGGCCAGAACGACGTCGCCTCGATGCACGAGGTGATCACCCGGCGGTTCCGGCGGCTGCTCGACGAGCAGGCGCGGAGTGTTGAGGTTCAACCGGCTCCTCGGGCGGCCTCAGGGCGTAGCTCGGCTTCGCAGGCTCCGCCGGACGACGCCCAGAGGCCCCTCCTCGTCGACCCGGAGACGGGTCGCCCCCGCAAGTTCGCCTACGCGCCCTCGCTGGTCGTCGTCGACGGCGGACCGCCGCAGGTGGCGGCGGCCCAGCAGGCGCTCGCCGAGCTCGGCATCAACGACGTACCCGTGTGCGGGCTGGCCAAGCGGCTCGAGGAGGTGTGGCTGCCGGCGGAGGAGGACCCGGTGATCATGGCCCGCACCAGCGAGGGCCTCTACCTCCTGCAGCGGATCCGCGACGAGGCCCACCGCTTCGCCATCACCCACCACCGCAACCGACGCTCCAAGTCGATGGTGGAGAGCACCCTCGACGACGTCCCGGGCCTCGGCGAGGTGCGTCGCAAGACCCTGCTCAAGCACTTCGGGTCGCTCAAGAAGCTGCGCGAGGCCGACGTCGACCAGATCGCCCTCGTCCCCGGCATCGGACCGCGCACGGCCACGGCCATCAAGGACGCCGTCGCCAACGCCGACGCGACCCGCAAGACTGCTCCCAAGGAGCCGACGATCAACACCGCCACCGGCGAGATCCTGGAGGACTGACCAGTGGAACCCACGCCCGGCGAGCTCGTGATCGTCACCGGCATGACCGGCGCCGGTCGCAGCACGGCAGCCAAGGAGCTCGAGGACCTCGGCTACTTCGTGGTCGACAACCTCCCGCCGACACTGGTGCGCGACGTCGTGCGCCTCGTCGACGACAGCCGCGGCATCCACCAGCCGATCGCGGTGGTGGTCGACGTCCGGTCGGGCTCGTTCTTCGACTCTCTGCAGGCCAACCGCCACCAACCTGTGACCGGCCGCCCCACGACCCTGCTGTTCCTCGAGGCGACCGAGGAGGTGCTGGTGCGCCGCCAGGAGGCCGCCCGTCGGCCGCACCCGCTCCAGGGTGGCGGACGCCTGCTGCACGGCCTGCAGCGCGAGCGCGGCGTGATGGCCGACATCCGCGGCGACGCCGACGTGCTGCTCGACACCTCCAACTTCAACGTCCACCAGCTCCAGGACCGGATCGCCGAGCTGTTCGGCACGGCCGCCACGACGCGGCTCAAGGTCACCGTCATCAGCTTCGGCTTCAAGTACGGCATCCCCGTCGACGCCGACTGGGTGGCCGACATGCGCTTCCTGCCCAACCCGCACTGGGTCCCCGAGCTGCGCCCGCAGAACGGTCGCGACCCCGAGGTGTCGGACTACGTGCTCTCCCAGCCCGGCGCGGGCCGGTTCCTGGAGCAGTACCTCCCCGTCCTCACGACGGTCGCGGAGGGCTACCTGACCGAGGGCAAGCGGTTCATGCAGGTCGCCATCGGCTGCACGGGCGGCAAGCACCGCAGCGTCGCGATGACCGAGGCGATCGCCGGGCTGCTCCGCGACTCCGGCTACGACGTCAGCACCGCCCACCGCGACCTCGGCAGGGAGTGACGTGGCCCGCGACACCGCGCAGGCTGCGGTCGCCCTCGGTGGCGGACACGGGCTGTTCGCCACGCTGTCGGCGCTGCGCCGGCTCCACGACGACCTCACGATCGACGACCTGACGGCCGTGGTGACCGTCGCCGACAACGGCGGCTCGTCCGGCCGGCTGCGCGGCGAGTTCGGCGTCCTGCCGCCGGGCGACCTGCGGATGGCGCTCGCTGCGCTCTGCGGCGACGACGAGTGGGGCCGCACGTGGGCCGACGTCCTGCAGCACCGGTTCGCCGGCCAGGGCGAGATGAACGGCCACGTCGTCGGCAACCTGCTGATCGTCGGGCTCTGGGAGCTCATGGGTGAGCCGGTGCGGGCGCTCGACTGGGTCGGGCGGCTCCTGGGCGCCCACGGTCGCGTGCTGCCGATGGCGACCACGCCGATGGACATCACGGCGCGGGTCCGCGGCGCCGACGAGGCCGACCCCGAGGCCGTCACCGTCGTACGCGGCCAGGTGGAGGTGGCCACCACGGGCGGCCGCATCGAGTCCGTCGCCCTCGTCCCGGAGGATCCGCAGGCCTGTGCGGAGGCGGTCGACGCGATCCTCGCCGCCGAGTGGGTCGTGCTCGGTCCGGGTTCGTGGTTCAGCTCCGTGATCCCGCACCTGATGGTGCCCGGGCTCCGCCGTGCCCTCGCCGAGACCGCCGGGCGGCTCGTCGTGGTGCTCAACCTCGAGGCGCAGGTGGGTGAGACGACCGGCTTCGGTCCCGCCGACCACCTCGCTGTCCTGTTCGAGCACGCACCCGACCTGACGGTCCACGCGGTGGTCGTCGACTCGTCCGCGATCGCGGACGACCAGGCCCGGCTGGAGAAGGACGTGGCCGACCGCGGAGCCCGGCTGGTGGTCGCCGACATCGCCGTCCCGGGTGAGCCGCGCCACGACCCCGACCGGCTCGCGGAAGCGTTCCGGCAGGTCGTGGACGAGGCCTGAATCACGCCTGCGCCGGTGGCTCGACCGTTCCCACCGAGGGTCGTTGACCTACGTGGCAGGATTCGCCCCATGGCTATGACGGCACAGGTGAAGGCAGAGCTCGCCTCCACCCAGATCACCAAGACCTGCTGCCGCAAGGCCGAGGTCGCCTCGATGCTCCGCTTCGCCGGCGGCCTGCACATCGTGAGCGGCCGCATCGTCGTGGAGGCCGAGCTCGACACCGGCGCCGCGGCCCGGCGTCTCCGCAAGGACATCTCCGAGGTCTACGGCCACCCGTCCGACGTGGTGATGGTCCAGGGCAACGGCATCCGCAAGGGCAGCCGCTACATCGTGCGCGTCACCAAGGACGGCGAGGCCCTCGCCCGACAGACCGGCCTGCTCGACCAGCGCGGCCGCCCCGTGCGGGGCCTGCCGCCCGCTGTCGTCAGCGGGGGCGGGTGCGACGCCGTCGCCGCCTGGCGCGGCGCCTTCCTGGCCCACGGGTCGCTCACCGAGCCGGGACGCTCGTCGTCGCTGGAGATCACCTGCCCCGGCCCGGAGGCCGCGCTCGCGATCGTCGGGGTGGCCCGCCGCCTCGGCATCTCTGCCAAGGCGCGCGAGGTGCGCGGCGTGGACCGCGTGGTGATCCGCGACGGCGACGCGATCGGCGCGCTGCTGACCCGGCTGGGCGCCCACGAGTCGCTGATGGCCTGGGAGGAGCGGCGGATGCGGCGTGAGGTCCGCGCCACCGCCAACCGTCTCGCCAACTTCGACGACGCCAACCTGCGCCGCTCGGCCCGCGCCGCAGTGGCCGCCGGTGCGCGCGTGGAGCGGGCCTTGGAGATCCTCGGCGAGGAGATCCCCGACCACCTCCGCCAGGCCGGCCACCTGCGCCTCGAGCACAAGCAGGCCTCGCTCGAGGAGCTCGGCCAGCTGCACGAGCCCGTGCTCACCAAGGACGCGATCGCCGGCCGCATCCGGCGCCTGCTGGCGATGGCCGACAAGCGCGCCGAGGACCTCGGCATCCCCGACACGGAGTCGTCGCTGACCCCGGAGATGCTGGCCGACGAGGGCTGACCGGCTCCGAAAAGAGCTAGCGGGCCTTCTCCCGCAGGGACGCCCCGCGTGCCTGGCGTACGGTCGCCCAGGCGCTCAGCAGGGCCACCGTGCCGAGCAGGACGGCCACCACCAGCGCGGTGCCGCTCAACAGCACCGGATCGATGCGCGCGACCACCCGGGGCCACGAGGCCTCCTCGACCTGCCCCAGGGTGATCCGACCCAGCACGATGAGCTGCGCGGCCGCACCGGCCAGCAGGCCCGCGACGGCCGCGGCGCCGAGCACCACCACCTGCTCCACGGCCACCGACGACAGCACGGACCTGCGCCGGACGCCGACGACGCTCAGCGCGGCGGCGTCCATCCGGCGCCCCGGCAGCTGGATCGCCGTGGTGACCACGAGGCCGGCCACCGCCATCAGCAGCACGAGGATCGACGCGACGAGGTAGAGGCGCAGGGCTAGGGCGTACGCCGTCCCGTCGAGGCGGTCGCGCTCCTGGGCGTAGACGCGCTCCACGGCGAGACCCTGCCCCGCCAGCGCCGTCGTGACCTGTTCGGGGGTGTCCGCCGCTGCCAGGACCCGGACCTCGAACTCCTCCTCGTAGACCGTGCGGTTGGTCGTCAGGACGGAGTAGTCGATCAGCACTCCCTCGGGCCCGAGGAAGGGCACGCTCTCCGCGACCAGCACGGCCTCGGAGGGCGGGGGACCGCCGACGGTCGAGGTCGCGGCGCCCGCGACGCGCCCGAGGCGGTCCACGGCCTCCCGGCCGGCCACGACGGGACGCAGGCCCCCCATCCCCGACGTCAGGGCGGCCTTGCCGGTCCCGTCGGCGGTGACGACGAGACCGGCGCCGTCGACCCGCACGTCCTGCGCGGCCTGGGTGACGCCCTCGTCGACGAGGTGCCAGTCGCCGCGGGTGAGCACGTCGGAGGCATCGGTGCCGTCGGCCTCGAGCGGCCCGACGACGTACTCCCCGGAGAGCTCGGTGGGCAGGCCGGCCGGTCCGGCGAGGGCGAAGCCCTCGACCGTGCAGCCGCGCCCGCACGGGACGCGCTCGGTGGCGGTGGACGTGCCGGGCCCGAACGGTCCGACGTACGTGTTGAAGGTGTCGCCGCCCGAGGTGCGCATCCGCATCTCGACGGTGACCTGCCCGGCGGCGCGGGGCACGGTCATGCCCAGCCGGAGGCGTGCGCCGGTCAGCAGCGGTGTGGGCGGCCGGGTGATGAGGGCGACGACGTCGTCCACGCTGTGCCCCGGCGTCCACGAGGGGTCCCACAACGAGGCGGACGCCAGCCGCGGCACGTCGGCGACCACGTAGACGCCGTCCTGGGCGTTCCAGGTGCCCGTGGCCATCAGCCACCGGCCGTCGGGGTCGAGACGATGGGTGAGCGCCACGGCCTCGTTCATCGGCAGCTCGCTCGACCAGACCGTGCTGGCCGGGGCCTGGGTGGCGGCCACGCTGGCCCGCCACGCGCCGGCCGCGTCGAAGGTGCCGGCGCCGAAGGTGACGACGGCGATCGCGATGGTCAGGGGGAGCACGACGAGGGTGCCGACCGAGCGACGCGCCACCGCCCGCACGGCCAGGAAGCCCGCGACACCGCGTGCCGGTCGTCTGGCCAGCGCCCGCGCCGCCGCGCGGGTGCCGCCGGCAGCGGCGAGCCCCAGGACGGCGGCGATCAGCAGCGGCAGCACGAGGTCGGCCGCGTCGGTGGCGCCGCCGGCGGGCCGGGTGAGCGCAGCGACCACGAGGACGAGCGTCAGCGCCACCAGCGCGAGCGCGACCAGGACCGCGAGCCGCCCCGCCGGACGCGGCCGAGCCTGGCCGCTCAGCTGGTCGGCGAGGCTGCGGGCCAGGACCGCTCGCGTCGAGAGGACGCACACTGCGATCGAGCAGGCGACGACGGCGACGGACGCGAGCACGGCGTACGCCGGCACCGGGACCGGCAGCTCGGCGGGCAGCCACGCGCGCACGAGTGCCCAGGTGAGGGCCGCGCCGCCCGCGAGGCCGACCGGCACCGCGAGGGCGACGAGGAGCAGTGGCTCGCTCAGCGCCAGCAGCCAGGTCCTCCGGCGGTCGGCGCCGCGGAGCGAGGCCAGGGCCAGGTCGGGGACCCGCAGCTCGCCCGCCGCGGAGGTCAGTCGGCTGAGCAGGGCGAGGGCGACGAGGACGAGCGAGACCACGGCCGGCGTGACGGCGAGGAGCGCGGACCGCCGCTCCCGTTCGACGTCCGCGACGATGCCGTCGAGGTCGTTGTTGGAGATCTCGGCGGCGGTGCCCACCGCGAGCTGCTGCGGCGCCGGGTCCGCGGCGGCGCGCTCGGCGATCGCCGGCAGGTCGGCGGCGTCCAGGTCGGTCGGCACCTCGATGCGGCTGTCGACCCGGACCAGGAGCAGGCTCGGCGCGAGCCCGGCGAGCTGGTCGGGAGCGACGAGGTAGGGCGCCGGCTGCCGGGCGACGTCGGTGAGCTGGCGTCCCGGGCGCACCGTGGCCGGGACCGACGCCAACCGGCCCGGCTCGAACCAGAAGTCCTCGAGCGCCTCGCGCCGCTCGGGTGAGACGCTCGGGCCCGAGGGATAGGCATAGGTGCCGACGAGGGTGAGCGTGCCGAACGGCTCGCCCAGGTCGATCCGGTCGCCGAGCTCGTGGCCGTCCTCCTCGGCGTCTCCGGCCAGCACGGACACCTCACCGGGCGCCGCGGGGCAGCGGCCCTCGAGGTCGAGGTGCGCGCAGGCGTCGGGCTTCGCCATCAGCATCACCTCGCCGAGGGCACCCGGGGCGAGCATCCGGCTTGTCTCCAGCTGGGCGGTGGCGGCGTGCTGGTCCTCCGGCAGGACGAGCTGGGCGAGCGTGTCGTCGAGCAGGGCGCCGGGGTCGTCGACGGCGCTGCTCGGCCGGACCTCCCACGTGCGCCCGGTCAGGACGTTGCGCTCCTCCTCGAGGCGGGTGACGGCGTACGCGTTGCCGACGGCCGCGGCGAAGGACGGGCCGAGCACGGCCGAGCCCAGCGCCACCACCAGCAGGAGCAGGGTGCCGAGGGAGAGCAGGGAGCGCGACCGCAGGCCGTCGAGCGCCACCCGGATCACGCCGTCACCTCCTCGCGCAGCCGGGCCGGGAGGCTGGCGCGGTCGGGGACGTGGCCGGTCCACCAGGTGGTGAGCCCCGCGAGCCCGGTCGCGACGGTGCCCGCCAGGACGAGCGCGAGGACACGGGGCCCGGTGTCGAGGGGGAGCTGTCCCGGGCCGGCTGCCAGCACCGGCAGGGCGTCGGAGAGGGCCGAGACGACCAGCAGTGTCGCCGCGACGCTCGCCAGGCCGGCCGCGAGTGCCATCACGACGACCTGCAGGCGGCCCGCGGTGCGCTGGTCGGACCGGCGTACGCCGACGAGACGCAGCACCGCGCGCTCGTGGGTGCGCTCGCGCCGCAGCCTCGCGGCCGGCAGCACGACGGCCAGCAGCCCGAGCAGCGCGCCGCCGGCAGCGAGCAGGGCGAACCGCCTCGCGACTCCGTCGTCGGCGGCCTCGACGACCTCGCGCGAGAGCTCGGAGCCCTGCCGGGGCTGGCCGACCCGGGCCAGCACGCTGTCGGGGGTGTCGGCACGAGCGAGGACCAGCGGCTCGGCGCGCGCCACGGCACCGGTGCCCGGGACGACGGAGGTCGGCAGGTCGAGAACGGTGCCCGCCGCGCCCACCACGGGCAGGGCGTCGGCGGTCGCCAGGACGCGGGCCGGTCGGGCCATGCCGCCGGTGGTCGGCGCCTCCGGTGCGTCGGGCCACTCCACGCTGCTGGTGGCGAGGACCGGGGTGGCCCAGGGTGACCTGTCGGTGGCGAGGTAGCTGGTGCCGGCGCTGCTCGGCCGGACCCGGAGCTGTCCGGGCGTGGCCGCGACCTCGCCCGGCGGCCGCTCGTCGGGCTCGGCCAGCACCCACGGGCGGGCCAGCAGGTCGAGACCCCCGAGGTCGAGCTCCGTCAGGGTGAGGGCCGGCCGCTGGCAGAAGGGCTGGGCCCAGGTGTCGTCGTTGCAGGGGGCGCCGATGGCGACCTCCATGCCGGTCACCCGGCAGCCGGTCTCGCACCGGACGAGGTCGGCGGACACGGTCGTCGGCGTCCCCGGGGTCGGCCGGGCGAAGACGGTCTGGCGGCCCGACCCGGACGGGCTCACCGTCAGGACGTCGAGCCGCAGCGGGCGCGGGCGGGAGCCGGCGAGGGCGAGGCGGACGGTCATGCGGCGTCCGGTGGTGACCGGTTCGGGATCGGTCGCGGCGGCGGCGGCGCCGAGGTCGGACACCTCGGTGGAGCCGCCAGAGGCGGCGGTCCCCGCCAGCCGGTCACCGACGACCCGCTCGTAGCGGGCGGTGTCGAGGTAGACCCGCCGCGAGATCGGCCGGTCGTCCTCCAGGACCCGGATCGCCGCCATCAGCCACTGGCCGTCCGGGTCGGCCTCGCGGGTCGCCTCGAGCAGACCGTCGGCAGGGCCGTCGTACGACACCACCAGGGGCGTCGCGGACGTCACGAGCGAGGTGTCGCGCGTCCAGTCGTGGACGGCCAGCGCCGTGTTGGCGGCGCAGCCGAGGAGCACCGCCGAGCCGACCAGGACGGGGAGACCGGTCGCGGCCCGCGGCAGCGCGAGGCGGTGGCCGGCGAGCGACGGCCCGAGGCCGGGACGCCGGGCGAGCCGTCCCGCGACCAGCCGCACCACCGCGGTCGCCAGCAGACCCGCGGCCAGGCCCACCACCACGGGGGCGGTGAAGGCCCACGCGTCGGGGGCGGTCGAGGAGCGGCGGAGCAGCGCGACGACCGCGGCCACCGCGACGACCACGGGCACGAGGGCAGCGAGGGCGCTGGCTCGGCGCGCCCGTTCGGCACCGGCGGGGCGGAGCAGCTCGGTGAGCGGTCCGCGCAGCGCGACCACCATCGCGGTGACGACGGTGGCCGAGGCAAGGAGCCACACGGCGGCGACCAGTGCCGGGGATGCGATCTCGGCCCCCAGGGCCAGCGGCACCGCAGCACCCACCGCGCCACCCAGGACGGCTGTCAGCATCGGTTCGGCGACGAGCGCGGTCACCCAGCGCACGCCCCGCCGTCCGTGCAGTCGCAGCAGCGCCGCCTCCTGCCGCCGCGCGCCACCGAGGGCGAGGCCCGCACCGGGGAGCACCCCTGCGGCGAGCACGACCAGCGGCACGAGGAGGGCGGGCCTGCCGCCGGCGTCGGCGAGCACGGTGGCCGCGGTGACCACCGCGATGGCGGCGGCGACGGGCAGGTGGGTGCCACGCCGGGCCCACCACCCGGCCAGCAGGCGCAAGGTCATGTGATCCGGCCCTCGTCGATCGCGACGTGGTGGTCGGCGAGCTCGACGATGGCGGGGTCGTGGGTGGCGATGACGACGACGCATCCTCGCTCGGCCTCGGCGCGCAGGGCGTCGAGGACGACCGAGACGTTGCCCTGGTCGAGCTCGCTCGTCGGCTCGTCGGCGAGCAGCACCGGCGCGCCCACCACCAGGCCACGGGCGCAGGCCACGCGCTGCAGCTGGCCGCCCGAGAGCTCCTCCACCTGCCGGTCGCCGAGGTCGGCGATGTCGAATCGGGCCAGCGCCGCCTCGGCGCGGTCGGAGGCGTCGGTCCACGAGGTGCCGCGGGCGCGCAGTGCGATGGCGACGTTCTCGCGGGCGGACAGGATGGGGACCAGGCCGTAGACCTGGAGCACGAAGGCGATCTCCGGCGGCGGGTCGCCGTCGCCCTGCCACGTCGCGCGGCCGTCGTACGTCGCGGCGCCCGTGCTCGGGGCGACCAGGCCACCGGCGATCGACAGCAGCGTGGTCTTGCCCGACCCGCTCGGACCGGACAGCGCCGTCACGCGACCGGCCGCGAACGTCACGGAGACGTCGTCGAGCAGGAGCGGCCCGGGCTGGTAGCTGACGTGGTCGAGGACCAGGTCGCCGGTCCCGTTCATCTCGGCGGTCATCGCAGACCGTCCCGCGGGATGCCGGTCTCGTCGGCCGGGTGGCTGATGACGATCCGACGCGGCTCCGCATCGACGCGGACGAGCGTGCCGGCGGGCCACTGGGTGGTCAGGTGCGAGGGCAGGTGGAGGACCCCTTCGCTGCCGATGACGGCGTACTCGGCGCCGTGGTGCCCCTCGGACCCGACTCGGCCGCCCTTCATCGTCACGGTGCGGGGGAAGGTCGCGGCGACCTCCGGCTGGTGGGTGACCACCACGACGGTGGTGCCGAAGTCGCGGTTGAGGTCGTGGAGCAGGCCGACCACGGCGTCACGGTCCACGTGGGAGAGCTGGCTGGTCGGCTCGTCGGCGAGGAGCAGTCCGGGCGTCGTGGCGACGGCGCACGCGAGGGCCAGGCGCTGGCGCTGGCCGCCCGACATCGTGCTCACCACCTGGTCGGCCTGGTCGGTCAGCCCCACCCGGTCGAGGAGGTCGGTCACGCCCGGCGCCCGGTCGGCCTCCTCGGCCGTCATGCCGATGCGGGCGAACTCCACGTTGCGTCGCGCTGTCGTGTAGGGGAGGAGGTTGCGGGTTGACCCCTGCAGCATGGTCGCCACCCGGCGCGCACGGAGCCGTGAGAGGTGTCGCTCGCTCATCCGCGAGATGTCGTCGTCGCCGAGCAGGATGCGCCCGGCGCTCGGGCGCTGGATGCCGCCGAGCAGCGCGAGCAGGGTGGACTTGCCCGACCCGCTCGGGCCGAGGAACGCGACCCGTTCGCCCGGGGCGATCTCGAGGTCGACGCCCTGCAGTGCCACCACGTCGTGGCCCTCGAAGGTGCGGTAGAGGTGCACCACGCCCGAGCACCGGACGCCGATGCCGCCCCCGTCCTGCACCTGAAGTCCTCCTGAAGCCGTGTCGTCACACCGTCACCCGGCCGCGCCGGAATGCTGGGACATCATGCACCGGCGACGAAGGGTCGGTGTGCGACGACGCCCTTGGATCGATCCAAAGTTACCGGTCCGTACCGCGGGAGACCGCAGGTCGCGCAGGACCGGGAGCCCGATATGGTCGGAGTGGTCACCAAAGGCCGCAGTGTCGACGGGGTCACCGAAGGCCCCACCAAGGAGGCATCACCATGACTGTCCGCGTAGGTATCAACGGCTTCGGTCGCATCGGCCGCAACTTCTTCCGCGCCGTGCGCGCCTCGGGCGCCGACATCGAGATCGTCGGCGTGAACGACCTGACCGACAACGCCTCGCTGGCGAACCTGCTCAAGTTCGACTCGATCCTGGGTCGGCTCGACGCCGACGTCACCAGCGACGACACGTCGATCAAGGTGGGCGACCAGACCATCGCCGCGTTCGCCGAGCGCGACCCGTCCGCCCTCAAGTGGGGCGACATCGGTGCCGACGTGGTCGTCGAGTCCACCGGCTTCTTCACCGACGCGACCAAGGCCAAGGCCCACGTCGACGCCGGCGCCAAGAAGGTCATCATCTCCGCGCCCGCCTCCAACGAGGACATCACCATCGTGATGGGCGTCAACCACGAGCTCTACGACCCCGCGGCCCACACCGTCATCTCCAACGCGTCCTGCACGACCAACTGCCTCGCGCCGATGGCCAAGGCGCTGCACGACGGCCTCGGCATCAACAAGGGCCTGATGACGACCATCCACGCCTACACCGCCGACCAGAACCTCCAGGACAACATCCACAAGGACCCGCGTCGCGCCCGCGCCGCAGCGCTCAACATGGTGCCGACCTCGACCGGTGCGGCGAAGGCCATCGGCCTCGTCCTCCCCGAGCTCAAGGGCAAGCTCGACGGCTACGCCATGCGCGTCCCGGTCCCCACCGGCTCCGCCACCGACCTGACCTTCGAGGCCAGCCGCGAGACGTCCGTCGACGAGGTCAACGCGATCGTCAAGGCCGCTGCCGACGGGCGTTACCTGCGCTACTCCACCGACCCGCTGGTCTCCACCGACATCGTCACCGACCCGGCGTCCTGCATCTTCGACGCGCCCCTCACCAAGGTGATCGGCAACCAGGTCAAGGTGCTCGGCTGGTACGACAACGAGTGGGGCTACTCCAACCGCCTCGCCGACCTGATCACCCACGTCGGCACGTCGCTCTGACCGTGGCCGAGACCACCGCTGGCATCGAGTCCCTCGGTGACCTGAGGGGCAAGCGCGTCCTGGTCCGCTCGGACCTCAACGTGCCCCTCGACGGCACCACCATCACCGACGACGGCCGGATCCGCGCGAGCGTCCCGACCATCACGCAGCTGTCCGACGCGGGCGCCCGGGTGGTCGTGACCGCCCACCTGGGCCGCCCCAAGGGCGCGCCCGACCCGGCGTACTCGCTGGAGCCGGTCGCCGGTCGGCTGTCCGAGCTGCTCGGGCGTCCGGTGGCGTTCGCGACCGACACCGTCGGCGCGAGCGCGTCCGAGACCGTCGCCGGCCTGGAGGACGGTGACGTCGCCCTCCTGGAGAACGTCCGCTTCAACGACGGCGAGACCAGCAAGGACGACCAGGTCCGCGGCGCGTTCGCCGACCAGCTCGCGCAGCTGGCCGATACCTTCGTCTCCGACGGTTTCGGCGTCGTCCACCGCAAGCAGGCGAGCGTGTACGACGTCGCGCTGCGGCTGCCGTCCGCGATGGGCGGCCTGGTGGCGGCGGAGGTCGACGTGCTGCGGCGCCTGACGGAGGAGCCCGAGCGGCCCTACGTCGTCGTGCTGGGCGGGTCGAAGGTCTCCGACAAGCTCGGGGTCATCGACAACCTCATCGACAAGGCCGACAAGCTGCTCATCGGCGGCGGCATGGTCTTCACCTTCCTCAAGGCCCAGGGCCACGAGGTCGGCAAGAGCCTCCTCGAGGCCGACCAGCTCGACACCTGCAACCGCTACCTCAGCGAGGCGGCGGACCGCGGCGTCGAGATCGTGCTGCCCACCGACGTCGTGGTTGACACGGCGTTCCCGTCGGGCGACCGCGAGCCGCAGCCGTCCGTCGTACCCGCCTCGGAGATCCCGGCCGACGCCCTCGGGCTCGACATCGGGCCCGAGTCGGCGGCCGCCTTCGCGGCGGCGCTGGCCGACGCCAGGACGGTCTTCTGGAACGGCCCGATGGGCGTGTTCGAGACCGACGCCTTCGCCGGCGGCACCCGTGCCGTCGCGCAGGCGCTGACCGAGATCGACGGCCTGTCGGTCGTCGGCGGCGGCGACTCCGCCGCGGCCGTGCGCCAGCTCGGCTTCGACGAGGCCGCGTTCGGCCACATCTCCACCGGCGGTGGCGCGTCGCTGGAGTTCCTGGAGGGCAAGGAGCTCCCGGGCATCGCCGTACTCGAGAGGGGCTGACCGTGGCCGAGAAGACGAACCGCACGCCGCTGATGGCGGGCAACTGGAAGATGAACCTCAACCACCAGGAAGCGGTGGTGACGGTCCAGAAGCTCGCCTGGACGCTGTCGGACAAGCGCCACGACTTCGGCAAGGTCGAGGTCGTCGTGGTGCCGCCGTTCACCGACCTGCGCTCGGTGCAGACGCTGGTCGACGGCGACCGGCTGTCGATCCGCTACGGCGCCCAGGACGTCTCCGTCCACGACAACGGCGCCTACACCGGCGAGATCTCCGCGGCCATGCTGTCCAAGCTGGGCTGCTCCTACGTCGTCGTCGGGCACAGCGAGCGCCGGATGTACCACAACGAGTCCGACGAGCTGGTCAACGCCAAGGCCCACAAGTCGCTCCACGCCGGGATGACCCCGATCGTGTGCGTCGGGGAGGGTCTCGACGTACGCAAGGCAGGGGAGCACGTCGCCTTCACGCTCACGCAGCTCGACGGCTCGCTCGACGGGTTCACCGCCGAGCAGGTCGCCGGCCTCGTGGTCGCCTACGAGCCGGTCTGGGCCATCGGCACGGGCGAGGTGGCGACCCCGGACGACGCGCAGGAGGTCTGCGCGGCGATCCGCGAGCGTGTCCGCGCGGTCCACGGTGACGGTGCGGCCGGCGGCCTGCGGATCCTCTACGGCGGGTCGGTCAAGGCCGCCAACGTCGGCGGGATCATGGAGAAGGCGGACGTCGACGGATGCCTCGTCGGGGGCGCCAGCCTTCAGGTCGACGAGTTCGGCGGGATCTGCCGTTTCTACGACATGCCCGTGCTGTGAGGGCGCTCACCGGTTCGCGGCGAACGTGACGTAGGCTTCCGCTCGTGATTCTTGCTTTCACCATCCTGCTCGTCCTCACGAGCGCGATCATGATCCTGCTGGTGCTCCTCCACAAGGGCCGCGGCGGCGGCCTGTCCGACATGTTCGGTGGCGGCGTGTCCAGCAGCCTGGGGGGATCGTCGGTCGCTGAGCGCAACCTCGACCGCTTCACGATCGGGGTCGGCGTCATCTGGTTTGCCTGTGTTGTCGCCCTCGGCCTGCTCATGGCCTACCAGGGCAGCTGAGTCCCCAAGCGTTTCTGAGAAGGAGTCGTCATGGCTGGTGCTGGAAACGCGATCCGCGGTAGTCGAGTCGGGGCCGGCCCGATGGGTGAGGCCGAGCGCGGCGAGGCCGCACCGCGGCAGGCAGTGACGTACTTCTGCAGCCACGACCACCGGTCCGTGGTGACCTTCGCGATCGAGGCCGCGGTGCCCGAGTCGTGGGACTGCCCCAAGTGCGGCCTGCCGGCCAGCCTCGACTCGGAGAACCCGCCCCCGGCCCCCAAGATCGAGCCCTACAAGACGCACCTCGCCTACGTGAAGGAGCGTCGCAGCGAGACCGAGGCGGCCGACATCCTCGACGAGGCCGTCGCCCTGCTGCGCAGCCGCCGCAAGGCCGGCGAGATCATCTTCTGACAGGTCGAGTCGGCGCGTCCTGAGCCCACAGGGACGTCGAGTCGGCGCGTCCTGAGCCCACAGGGACGTCGAGTCGGCGCGTCCTGAGTTCCGGGACCGGTCGAGTCGGCCCATCCTGCTCAGGCTGCGTGGCGCCCTCGCCCGCGGCGTACGCCGTCGAGGATGACGTCCTCGATGCAGGCGTGTCGCCCGTACACGTCGGACGACCACACGGGCTCCATGATCCAGTCCTCATCGTCGCGCAACCATCCGAATCGGGTTTCATCTTCGGCCTCGTGCTGCTCACCGGTGTGCCAGTCGAGCCCCTGGAACTCCACACCGAAGCGCAGGTCCTTGTTGCCCACGTCGATGAAGGCCTGCCGGCCTTCGGACAGCACTTCGATCTGCGGCTCCGGAGGAGGAACCGGGAGATTGAGCCATCGCCAGCGGACGACCGTCTCGCCTCCGGACTGGGAACGACCGTCAGTGTGGGGTGCGACCAGTCGCAGGATGGTCACCCAGCGCATCCGCTTGAACCGGTCCACCTCAGCGAGGAGCTCCTCGACGCTGAACACACCGAGTCGGTGCAGGGCGTCGAGTGCGGTGAGTGCGGGCTCCGGCCACCGTTGCCGCCCCAGGTCGAGTGCGGTGCGAAGCGGTGTGGTCATCCGGATGCCGTCGACCACTGTCAGGTCCCTGTCGAGGAAGGTGCGCTCGCCGCTGTCGGCAAGCTTGTTGCGCAGCCGGCCTCGTCCGTGAGGTAGGAAGAGGGCGATGGGCATGGCGTGCAGGTGCTCGTTCGGGTGGAGGAGCATGTCGGCGCCTTGCGCCCAGCCGGCGTGCCGGTCGACGACGATGGCGTCGGGCGGCGTCACGAGCCTGAGGCACGCGAGCCGGTGAGCAGTGTCGTCGCGCGCCTGCGCAGCGACGTACACGCCCTTGATCGGCGTCCGCAGGAGCCCCGCTCGCTTGAGGAGGGTCAGGTCGTGCGGACTGATCCCCTCGTCCGACGCGGCGCGTGTGGTGAACGGTGCGTCGAGCGGGAGCGGGAAGGTGTCGTCGAGATAGGGCAGTTGCAGCCACTGTGTCGGGTCCATGACTGCACTGATCCCCGCGGCCCACGGACCTGACTCCTACCTGCTGCGATCTGTGGACAACGTCAGGACGAGCCGACTCGACCCGATGTGGCGGTCAGGAAGCGCCGACTCGACCCGATGTGGCGGTCAGGACGCGCCGCCTCGACCCGATGTGGGCGTCAGGACGAGCCCACTCGCCCGGTCAGAGGGCGGAGGCGGCGGCCTCGTCGAGCCACCAGACGGTCTCCTCACCGCGTACGCCACGGGCGGGGGTCTCGGTGACCGACCCGTCGGCAGCGAGCGCGCGGGCGACCGCCTCGGCCTTGCTGTCGCCGCTGGCGATGAACCACACCGCGCGGCAGCGCTCCATCGCCTCGAAGGTGAGGGTGACGCGGTCCGGCGGCGGCTTGGGGGAGTCGTGGACGGCGACGGCGATCGCGTCGCGGGCCTCCAGTGCAGCGTGGCCGGGGAAGAGCGACGCGCAGTGGCCGTCGGGGCCGATGCCGAGCATCAGCACCTCGAAGAACCCGGCGCCGTGCTGGCGCAGCGCCTCACCGTAGGCCGCGGCGGCGTCCTCGGCCGTCGCGACCTGGTCGCTCGCCGGCACCTCGTGGACGTTGGCCGGGTCGACGGGGACGTGGTCGAGGAGCGACTCGCGCGCCTGGCGTGCGTTGCGGTCGGGGGAGCCGGCAGGGACGAACCGCTCGTCGCCCCACCAGAACACGACGCGGGACCAGTCGACCGCGGAGTCGACGGCCCGGCGGGCGAGCTCGCGGTGGAGCTCCTCGGCGATGGTGCCCCCGGTGAGCCCGACCTGTGGCACCTCACCACGAGCCTGCGCGGACTCGAGCCGGTCGAGCAGCGCGGAGGCGATGTCGCCGACGAGCACGTCGGCGTCGTCGTGGCGGCGGACCTCGGGCGCGTTCACTTTTTGCTCCTCAGCTTGACGAGGCGGGCGGCGACCTCGGCGTAGACGTCGTCCTCGTCGAGGCGGCGCAGCTCCTCCGCCAGCAGGGCCGGCACCTCGCGGCGCTTCAGTGCGACCGGCCGGTCGGGCCGGTTGGGCGAGGTGAACGTCGCCAGCCGGCCGTCGGCCCGGGAGATGCGGATCGGGCCGTCCTTGGTGTCCATGGTGACCTCGGTGATGCCGGGGCCGTCGGAGTTGCCGCGGGCGACGTCGACCTTGAGCCGGTCGCTGAGCCATGCCACCAGCAGGTCGGCGCTGGGGCTGATCCGCTCGGCGGTCACCTTGGCGCCGGTCACCTTGAGGGGGTGCTGGTCCAGGGCCGCGGCGAGCAGCGCGCGCCACGGCGTCAGCCGGGTCCAGCTGAGGTCGGTGTTGCCGGGCGCGTAGGTGCGGCACTGGGTCAGCATCGCGGTGGACTTGCCACGCGGGACCGCCGCGGAGTCGGTGATGCGCCGCTGGGCGAGCGCGCCGAGCGGGTCGGCAGCAACGTCGGCCGGCGCGGACGTCGGCCACCAGATGGCGACGGGGGAGTCGGGCAGCAGCAGGGGCAGCACGACGGACTCGGCGTGCTTGACCACCTCGCCCTTCAGCCGGATCACGGCGATCTCGCCGCCCCAGCCGTCGCCACTGCCGACCTGGGCGTTGACCTGTGCGGCGCCGCGAGCGTCACCGAGGATGACGCCGAGGACCCGGGACGGGTGCTCGCGCGAGGCGCGCTTGGCCGCGGCCATCGCCTCGGCCGCGTCGTCCTCGGGGGCGACGATGACGAGGGTCATCACCATGCCCATCGCCGGGCTGCCGGCCCGGGTGCGTGACCGGATGAACTCCGCGGCGATCTTGGACGAGTTGGTGTCAGTCAGTTCGATCATCAGGGCCTCCTCCAGGTACGGCCGTCGCGTGCGAGCATCTTGTCGGCGGACTCAGGACCCCAGGTGCCGGAGTCGTACTGGTCCGGCTTGCCCTTCCGGGCCCAGAAGTCGATCACGGGATCGAGGATCTTCCACGAGAGCTCGACCTCCTCGTGCCGCGGGAACAGTGGCGGCTCGCCGAGCAGGACGTCGAGGATGAGGCGTTCGTACGCCTCGGCGCTGGCCTCGGTGAAGGAGCCGCCGTAGGCGAAGTCCATGTTGACGTCGCGGATCTCCATCGCGGTGCCGGGCACCTTCGACCCGAAGCGCAGGGTCATGCCCTCGTCGGGCTGCACGCGGATGACGAGCGCGTTCTGGCTGAGGTCCTCGGTCGCGGTCTGCGCGAACGGGAGGTGCGGCGCGCGCTTGAAGACGATGGCGACCTCGGTGACGCGTCGCCCGAGCCGCTTGCCGGTGCGGAGGTAGAACGGCACCCCGGCCCAGCGGCGCGTCTCCACGTTGACGGTGATCGCGGCGAAGGTCTCGGTGGTGGAGGTCTTCCGGATGCCTTCCTCGTCGAGGAAGCCCTGGACCTTCTCGCCACCGGCCCACCCGGCGGCGTACTGGCCGCGGGCGGTGGTGAGGTCGAGACGCGGCGGCAGCGTGGCCGACTTGAGCACCTTCTGCTTCTCGATGCGCAGGCTCCTGGCGTCGAACGCGATGGGCTCCTCCATCGCGACGAGCGCCATCAGCTGCAGGAGGTGGTTCTGGATGACGTCGCGCGCGGCCCCGATGCCGTCGTAGTAGCCCGCGCGGCCGCCGATGCCGATGTCCTCGGCCATCGTGATCTGCACGTGGTCGACGTAGTTGGCGTTCCAGATCGGCTCGAACATGTTGTTGGCGAACCGCATGGCCAGGATGTTCTGGACCGTCTCCTTGCCGAGGTAGTGGTCGATCCGGAAGACCGACCCGGACGGGAAGACGCCGTCGAGGGTGCGGTTGAGCTCGCGCGCCGACTCGAGGTCGTGGCCGAACGGCTTCTCCACGACCACGCGGCGCCACTGGTCGGGTCCGGGGTCGGCGAGGCCGTGCTCCTTGAGCTGGCCCACGACGGTGCCGAAGAAGGCGGGCGGGATCGCGAGGTAGAAGGCCATGTTGCCGCCGGTGCCGCGCAGCTGGTCGAGCTCCTCGACGGTGCGGCGCAGGTGGTCGAAGGCGGCATCGTCGTCGAAGTCGCCGGAGACGAAGCGGAAGCCCTCGGACAGCTGCTTCCAGACCTCCTCGCGAAACGGCGTACGGGCGTGCTCCTTGACCGCGTCGTGCACGATCTGCGCAAAGTCCTGGTCGGCCCAGTCGCGCCGGGCGAAGCCGACCAGGCTGAAGCCCGGCGGCAGCAGGCCGCGGTTGGCGAGGTCGTAGATCGCGGGCATGACCTTCTTGCGCGACAGGTCACCCGTCACGCCGAAGAGCACCATGCCGCAGGGGCCGGCGATCCGCGGCAGCCGGCGGTCCTGCGGGTCACGTAGCGGGTTGGCGTGGGTCATGCGGGGCCCCCAGGTCGTTGTTCGGAGGAGCGGAGCGGGGGAGAAGAACGTCGTGGGTTGTTCATCGGCCTCGGTTCTCCTGGTAGTAGCGGATCAGCGACTGCGTGGAGGGGTCCTGCCCGGCGGCCACGGACGCGTCTCCCGAGATCGCCGGCCGCAGCTCCTGGGCGAGCTGCTTGCCGAGCTCGACGCCCCACTGGTCGAAGCTGTCGATGCCCCACACGGCGCCCTGGACGAAGGTGATGTGCTCGTAGAGGGCGATGAGCTGGCCGAGCACGGACGGCGTGAGCGCCGCCGCCATGATCGACGTCGTGGGGCGGTTGCCCGGGAAGGTGCGCGCCGAGACCAGCTCCTCGGCGACACCCTCCTCGCGGACCTCGTCGGCGGTCTTGCCGAAGGCGAGCGCCTTGGTCTGCGCGAGGAAGTTGGCCAGCAGCAGCTCGTGGACGTCGGTCTCGCCGTCGTCGGTGCGGTCGACGAGCTCGTACGACGGTCGCGCGAAGGCGATGAAGTCGGCCGGCACGAGCCGGGTGCCCTGGTGGATGAGCTGGTAGAAGGCGTGCTGGCCGTTGGTGCCGGGCTCGCCCCAGAAGACCTCGCCCGTGTCGTAGCCGACGGCCGCGCCGTCCCATCGCACGCCCTTGCCGTTGGACTCCATCGTCAGCTGCTGGAGGTAGGCGGGGAAGCGGTGCAACAGCTGTGCGTAGGGGAGCACGGCGTGGGTGTGGGCACCGAGGAAGTTGGTGTACCAGACGTTGAGCAGCCCCATCCGGAGCGGCACGTTGGACTCCGGCGGCGCGGTGCGGAAGTGCTCGTCCATCGCGTGGAAGCCGGCGAGCAGCTCGGCGAAGCGCTCCGGCCCGACGGCCACGACCAGCGACAGCCCGATCGCGGAGTCCATCGAGTAGCGCCCGCCGACCCAGTCCCAGAAGCCGAACGCGTTGTCGGGGTCGATCCCGAAGTCGGCCACCTTGTCGAGTGCCGTGGACACGGCGACGAAGTGCTGGGCGACCGCGGCCGCCTCGTCGGTGCCGGACGGCAGGTGCTCCAGGAGCCAGGCCCGGCACAGCCGGGCGTTGGTGAGCGTCTCGAGGGTGCCGAAGGTCTTGCTGGAGACGATGAACAGCGTCGTTTCCGGGTCGAGGTCGGACAGCGCCTGACCGGCGTCGGTGGGGTCGATGTTGCTGATGAAGCGGCACGACAGCCCGTCCTGCCGGTAGGGCTCGAGCGCCTCGTAGGCCATCACGGGGCCGAGGTCGGAGCCGCCGATGCCGATGTTGACGACCGTCGCGATCCGCTTGCCCGTGACGCCGGTCCACTCGCCCGACCGGACGCGGTCGGCGAAGGCGTACACCCGGTCGAGCACCTCGTGGACGTCGGCCACGACGTCCTGGCCGTCGACGCTCAGCGACGCGTCGGCCGGCAGCCGGAGCGCCGTGTGGAGCACCGCGCGGTCCTCGGTGACGTTGATGTGCTCGCCCGCCAGCATCGCGTCCCGCCGTCCGGTCACGCCGACCTCGTCGGCGAGCGCGAGCAGCGCCGCCTCCACGTCACCGTCGAGGAGGTTCTTCGATAGATCGACGTGGAGGTCGGCGGCGGCGAGGCTCTGGCGGTCGACCCACTCCGGCGTCAGCGTGGCGCGCAGGTCGGGCTCGTACGACGCCGCGAGCTCGGTGAGCCGTGCCCACGCCTGCGTCGTGGTCAGGTCGACCGCATTCATCAGCGAGCGGCCTCGAGGGACTTCGCGAGCGTCGTCTGGAGCTCGTCCCAGGCGACGACGAACTTGTCGACGCCCTCCTTGATGAGCGCCTTGATCACGTCGTCGTAGTCGATGCCGGCGTCCGCGAGCGCCTTCATGTGGGCGGCGGCGTCGTCGTAGAACGGACGGATGCGGTCACCGCGGACCTCGCCGTGGTCGGCGACGGCGTCGAGGGTCTTCTCGGGCATCGTGTTGACGGTGTCCTCGACGACCAGGTCGACGACGTACATCGTGTCGTCGTAGTCGGGGTTCTTGACACCGGTCGACGCCCACAGCGGGCGCTGCTTGCGCGCGCCCTTGGCCTCGAGCGCCGCCCAGCGGTCACCGCTGAAGAACTCCTCGTACATCTGGAACGCGAGCCGCGCGTTGGCGACGCCGGCCTTGCCGCGCAGGTCGGGGTCGGTGCCCGGCCCGTCCGTCGTGGCCTCGAGCCGCTTGTCGATCTCGGTGTCGACGCGCGAGACGAAGAAGGACGCCACCGAGTGGATGTCGGCGAGCTCGTGACCGTTGGCGGCGGCCTGCTCGAGGCCGGAGACGTAGGCCTCCATGACGTTGCGGTACTGCTCGAGGCCGAAGATCAGCGTCACGTTGACCGAGATGCCCGCGGCGATGGTCTCCGTGATGGCCGGCCAACCCTCCTTGGTGCCCGGGATCTTGATGAGGAGGTTGGGCTGGTCGACGATCCGCCAGAGCTCGGCTGCCTCCTTGACGGTCTCGCCGGTGTCGTGGGCGAAGCCGGGGGACACCTCGATGGAGACGCGGCCGTCGACACCGTCGGTGGCGTCGAAGACCGGGCGCATCACCGCGCAGGCGTCGCGCACGTCGTCGGTGGTGATGACCTGCGTGGCCTTGTCGACGTCGGCGCCCGCGGCGGCGAGCTCGCGCACCTGCGGGTCGTAGCGCTCACCGTCGGCCAGCGCGGCCTGGAAGATGGCCGGGTTGGACGTGACGCCCACGACGTGGCTGTTCTTCACCAGGTCGGCCAGGTTGCCGGTCTCCAGCCGCTCGCGGGAGAGGTCGTCGAGCCAGATGGACACCCCGGCGTCGGCCAGGGCCTTGAGGCGGTCGTTCATGGGTTTCCTCCCGTAGGGATGGTGGGTCGAGCTGCTCAGGCGGTGACGACGGCGACGCTGTCGCGGGCGGCGTCGGCGACGGCCTGCGCAGTGATGCCGAACTCGGTGTAGATGCGTGTGTAGTCGGCCGATGCGCCGTAGTGCTCGATGGACACGATGCGACCGTTGTCGCCGACGAGCTCGCGCCAGCCCTGCTTGACGCCTGCCTCGACGGACACGCGAGCCTTGACGGTCGGGGGCAGCACGGTGTCGCGGTAGGACTCGTCCTGGTCCTCGAACCACTCGAGGCAGGGCATCGACACCACCCGGGCGTCGATGCCGTCGGCTGCCAGCAGCTTGCGTGCCTCGACGGCGAGCTGGACCTCCGAGCCGGTGCCGATGAGGATCACGTCGGGCGTGGCCTTCTCGGAGTCGATCAGGACGTAGGCGCCGCGGGCCACGCCCTCGGTCGTGGCGAAACCGTCCGTCCCGCGCGGGAAGACGGGCACGTTCTGGCGGGTGAGTGCGAGTGCGGCCGGCCGATCGGTGTGGCCGAGGATCGTCTGCCACACGGCGACGGTCTCGTTGGCGTCGGCAGGTCGTACGACGTCGAGGCCGGGCATGGCACGCAGCGCCGCCAGGTGCTCGATCGGCTGGTGCGTCGGGCCGTCCTCGCCGAGGCCGATCGAGTCGTGGGTCCACACGTAGGTGACCGGCAGCCTGCTCAGCGCGGCCACGCGCACGGAGCCGCGCATGTAGTCGGAGAAGGTGAGGAACGTGCCGCCGAAGACGCGGGTGAGCCGGTCGGCCGCGATGCCGTTCATGATCGCGCCCATGCCGTGCTCGCGGATGCCGAAGTGGAGGACGCGACCGGCGTAGGGGTCGGTGCTCCACTCGCCCACCTTCGCGATCTCCGGACCGACCGACGGTGCGCTGGAGATCGTGGTGTTGTTGGACCCGGCCAGGTCGGCCGAGCCGCCCCAGAGCTCGGGCAGCACCGGGGCCAGCGCGTTGATCACCTTGCCGGACGCGGAGCGCGTCGCCACGCCCTTGGCGTCGGCCTCGAAGGCCGGGAGCGCGTCGGCGAGGTCGCGGGGGAGCTCGCGCTGCTTGAGCCGGTGGAGCAGCTCGGCGGAGGCGGCGTGCTTCTTGGCCCAGGCGTCGTACTGCTCGTCCCACTCGGCGCCCCACGCGGCACCGCGCTCGCGGAGCTCGCGCGTGCGCTCGAGGACGCCTGGCGGGATCTCGAAGGTCTGCTCGGGGTCGAAGCCCAGCACCTCCTTGGTGGCGGCGACCTCCTCGGCGCCGAGCGCGCTGCCGTGTGCGGCCTCGGTGCCCTGCGCGTTCGGGGCGGGCCACGCGATGACGGTGTCGACGACGATCAGCGACGGCTTGTCGCTGACGGTGTGCGCCTTGCGGATCGCGGCGTAGAGCGCGGGGACGTCCTCGACGTACTCCTTGCCGCCGTTGGTCCAGTCGACGGTCTGGACGTGCCAGCCGTAGGCCGCGTAGCGGGCGGCGACGTCCTCGGTGAACGCGATGTCGGTGTCGCCCTCGATCGAGATCCGGTTGCGGTCGTAGATGAGGGTGAGGTTGCCGAGCTGCTGGGTGCCGGCGATGGAGGAGGCCTCGGAGCTGACGCCCTCCTGCAGGTCACCGTCGGAGGCGAGTGCGTAGACCTGGTGGTCGAAGAGGCTCGCGCCCGGAGCTGCGTCGGGGTCGAGCAGCCCGTGCACGCGGCGACCCGACAGAGCCATGCCGACCGCGTTGCCGACGCCCTGTCCCAGCGGCCCCGTGGTCACCTCGACACCGGCGGTGTGGCCGAGCTCGGGGTGTCCAGGGGTCTTGGAACCCCAGGTGCGGAGCGCCTTGAGGTCGTCGAGCTCGAGCCCGTATCCACCGAGGAAGAGCTGGGTGTAGAGGGTGATCGAGCTGTGGCCGCACGACAGCACGAAGCGGTCACGGGCCACCCACTCGGGGTCGGCCGGATCGTGCCGCATCACCTTCTGGAAGAGCAGGTACGCCACCGGCGCGAGGCTCATGGCCGTGCCGGGGTGGCCGTTGCCGACCTTCTGGACCGCGTCCATCGCCAGGACCCGGGCGGTGTCGACGGCCCGGCGGTCGATGTCGTCCCACTGGAGGGTGGCGGGCAGGGCGGACTTCTTGGTCAACGCAGTTCCTCTCGATGGAGTGCAACCGGGTGCAGTCAGGATCACAGCCCAGCAGGGGTGGCCTCGACTGCGACCCTATCGTCGTGGCCGAGTAGACTCGACCGTGCCCGAGGGTCGTCCCGGACGCCGGAACAGTTGGCCGTTCATCCTTCGGTTCCCTTGCTGTCCGCGTCCCATCCGCCCCCGTCCTCCCGAGGTTCTCCACCGTGTCCCACGCCGGCCCGAACGCAGCCGCGTCCGCCCGGCCGTCGACCGATGACCCGGGCGTCGTGACCGACGCGCCGAAGTCCTGGCGCGACGTCATCGCCGCCTACGTCGGGCTGACCAAGCCGCGGGTGATCGAGCTGCTCCTCCTGACGACGGTCCCGGTGATGTTCTTCGCCGAGCGCGGCATCCCGCCGCTGGGGCTGGTCGCTGCGACCGTCGTCGGTGGTGCGCTGTCGGCGGGCTCCGCCTCGGCCTACAACTGCATCTACGACCGCGACATCGACGAGCAGATGCGGCGTACGCGGCGACGGGCGCTGCCCCGTCACATCGTCTCGCCGGTCTCGGCCCTCGTCTTCGCGACGGTGCTGGCCGTGCTGTCGACCGTGGTCCTGGCGCTGTGGGTCAACTGGCTCTCGGCCGCGCTGTCGGTGCTGGCCAACGCGTTCTACGTCTTCGTCTACACGATGCTGCTCAAGCGCCGCACCACCCAGAACATCGTCTGGGGCGGCCTGGCCGGCTGCTTCCCGGCCCTCATCGGCTGGACGGCGGTGACCGGCGAGCTGGCCTGGACGCCGGTCGTGCTGTTCCTCGTCGTCTTCTTCTGGACGCCACCGCACACCTGGGCGCTCGCGCTGCGCTACCGCGAGGACTACCGCAACGTCGACGTGCCGATGCTCCCCGTGGTCAAGCCCGCGACCGAGGTCGGACGACAGGTCGTCATCTACAGCTGGGTGATGGTCGCCACGTCGCTGCTGCTGTGGCCGGTCGCCGGGACGAGCCTGGTCTACCCGATCGCCGCAGCCGTCCTGGGCGCCGTCTTCCTGGTCGAGGCCCACCGGATGTGGAAGCGCGCGAAGGGCTCGGACTCCCTGACCGACATCAACCCGATGCGGCTCTTCCACGCGTCCAACCTCTACCTCTCGCTGCTCTTCGTCGCCGTAGCACTGGACCCCCTGCTCGGCCGATAGCGCATCTCGAAGGTCTTGTCAGGAGAATGCGACAACTCTGGAGATCTTCTTGAGACAACGTTCCGTGTCCACCGACGCGATCACCCGTTGAATGCTCCGCAGGGGGAGGCAGTGGGCATCCCTCGTGGGAGCAGGGGGTAGTTCTGCATGTCTTCAACACCTGAGCGACGACACCGGACCGCGGGGGGCGCGGCCGGACTGGGGGTTCGTAGCCGTCCGATCCACCGTGGGGTGTCGCGGATCGTGACACTCGTCCTGGCCGTGGGCTTCGCCGTCGTCGGCGTCGCCGGGGCGGCCAGTGCGCACCACAACACGATCAACGGTTCGGTGGTCTGCAAGACGGGCGGCGGCTGGGCCGTCACCTGGACCGTCGAGAACAGCGAGACGCGCACCGAGTCGATCACCGCGTCCAACCGGCCGGGCGTCGTCCCCGTCGGCACTCAGCTGACCTCGCGTCAGACACGCCCGTTCACCGAGACCGTCACCACCAAGCCGACCTCGCCGCTGACCCTGACGCTGTCGGCGAGGTGGACCAACGGCTCCACCAACACCAGCTCCGGGAGCATCCCGGTCGCGAAGTTCGAGGACGGCTGCAAGGTCACCACCGTCCAGCCGCCGACGATCCCGGTCGTCGACGACTGCGGCCCGGGCAACGCGCACTACGGCCAGGTCCCGTCCGGGCCGTGGACCTCGGTCACCAACCCTGACGGCAGCGTCACGGTGACGGCCAACCCGGGCAACCAGTTCACCGGCGGACAGACGTCGGTCACCTACCCGGCGCCGACCGACAGCAACGAGGCGTGCCCGACCCCGCCGGTCGTGACCCCGCCGGTGGTGACGCCGCCCGTCGTCACCCCGCCCGTCGTCACCCCGCCCGAGGTGCTGCCCGCCGAGGCACGCGTCGTGTCGGCCCGTGCCCGCACGATCGACAAGTGCGGCACCCGCGGTGACGTCTACAAGGTGATCAAGCGGTCGGGCGTCGTCTACACGTCGAAGGGCAAGGTCCTGCGCCAGGGCGTGTGGCTGAAGGCCGGCGCGAAGCGCGTCACCGTCCGCGCCCACGCGGCCGACGCGTCCTACCGGCTGCAGGGCAAGCAGGTGTGGAAGATGACGTTCCGCACCCGTCCGTGCGCCAACGCCCCGGAGGTCGCACCCAGCACCGGAGCGCGATGACCCGCTCCCGCGCTGCCGGGATCGTCGCCGCGATGGCGCTCGGCGTGACCGTGGTGGTCGGTCAGGGCGCGGCTCACGCCGCCCCTGACCGGCTCACGATCGGGCGCACCGGCACCGACGCGGCCATCATCAAGGTGCCGGCGCGCAACGACACCCTGGCCGTCGGCAACCGGCTCCGTGGCGCGGTCTACACCTGGTCGAAGGGCGACCCGCCCTGCGACCCCACCGGCAGCACCGTCTACGCCGGGCACGCCTGGCGCGCCGGCAACGGGGTCGCCGACCGGTGGGGCTCGCTGCGACGCGGCGACGTCATCAAGGTGGCGGGCTGCCGGTTCGAGGTCACCCGGCGCGAGTACTGGCCGGCGTCGCGGCGGATGGGGTCGCTCTACTCCGTCGCCGGGCCCGCCCGGATCGTGCTCGTCGGCTGCAAGGCCGACGACTACTCCCGGCGCACGGTGGTCTTCGCCCGCAAGGTCGGGCGGTCCTGACCGCCTGACCGCCTACGAAGGGCCGATGCGGGTGGCGGCGTGCGTCTGGGGCACGCCGTCCGCCCGTGCCTCGTCGGCGCCGCGGTGGGGCAGCACGGCGAGGGCGATGCGGGCCAGGCCTGCGGCGAGCAGGCCCGCGCCGAGCATGTGGAGGGCGACCAGGCCCACCGGCAGGTCCAGCCAGTACTGCGCCCAGCCCAGGACGCCCTGGAGCACCTCGATGAGCAGCACCAGCCCGGTCACGCGGGCCAGCCACCGGTGTCCGCCGCGCCGCGCCGCGACCAGCAGCACGACGGTCAGCGCGACGAGGACGTACACCGAGATCGCGTGGACCTGCGACACGGTCGCCGGGTCGAGGCCGTTGCGGGGCGAGTCGGTGTCGCCGGCGTGCGGACCGGCCCCGGTCACGACCGTGCCGAGGTAGAGGACCACCCAGCCCGACGCGAACGTCGCCCAGGCGAGGGCGCGCGGCAGCGGCGGTGCCATCCCGCGGGTGGGGCTGCGCAGCTCGTCGATCAACGCGACGCAGACCATGATCATCGCCATCGACAGCAGGAAGTGACCGGCGACGACCCAGGGGTTGAGGTCGGTCAGCACCGTGATGCCGCCGAGCACCGCCTGCAGCGGGATGCCCAGGCCGATCACGAGCGCGAGCCGCGTCGCGCGGCGGTGCCGCGCCCCGAGGGCGGCGAGGAAGCACAGCACGGCGACGGCGGCGAGGACGAAGGTCAGCAGCCGGTTGCCGAACTCGATGGCGCCGTGCAGCCCCAGCTCACCGTGGGCGACGTACGACGCGTCGGTGCAGCGCGGCCACGTCGGGCACCCCAGGCCGGAGCCGGTGAGCCGGACGGCCGCGCCGGTGACGACGATGCCGATGTTGGCGATGAGGTTGGCCACGGCGAGCGGCCAGAGGAACCGCGCGAGGCGGTCGAGCAGGGTGCGTCCCATCATTCCCACCTGAAGGTCCGGGCCGTGAGCAGAGCGCCGAGCACCGCCCAGGCTGCGAGCACGAGCAGCGAGCGGCCGTCGATGTCGGCGTGCACGAGCGTGGAGCGCATGGCCTCGCCGAGCGCGCCGGACGGCAGCCACTGGATCAGCCCGCCGGCGGCGCCGTAGGTGCTGGTCGGCAGCACCACGCCACCACCTGCCATGAGGAGCAGGTAGACGAGGTTGGCCAGCGCGAGGGTCGCCTCGGCACGCAGCGCACCGGCGACGAGGAGCCCGAGGGACGCGAAGGCCGCGGTGCCCAGGCCGACCGTGAGCAGCAGGCCGAGCACGGTGCGTGCCGGGCTGGCCAGCGAGGGCTCCCAGCCCAGGGCCAGCGCGACGACCACGAGCACGACGAGCTGCAGGGCGACGACGTTGAGCAGTGCCAGCACCTTGCCCAGGAGCAGGCCGTGACGGGGGAGGGGCGAGGAGCCGAGCAGCTTGATCACGCCGTAGCGGCGCTCGAAGCCGGTGGCGATGGCCACGGACGTGAACGCGGTCGACATCACGGCGAGGGCCAGGACTCCCGGGGTGAGGAGGTCGACCGGCGCGTGCCCCTCGAAGGTGCTGCCGAGGCGACCCGCCGCGGCGACACCTCCCACGAGCACGATCACCGGGATCACGATCGCGAGCAGCAGCTGCTCGCCGTTGCGCAGCATCAGCCGCGCCTCCATGCGCGCCTGTGCCAGCACCATCCGGCCGAGGCCGGCCCCTCCGGGGGCCGGTGTGAAGGTGCCGGTCGGGCGGGCGCCGGCGGGAGCGGTGCTCATGAGGGGGTCCCTGCGGCGTTGTTCGGAGGAGCGGAGCGGGGGAGGAGAACGTCGTGGGGTGTCTCGAGCTCCCGTCCGGTGAGCTCGAGGAAGACGTCCTCCAGGGTGCGCTGGCCCAGGGTGAGCGTCTGGGGCAGGACGTCATGCTCCTCGCACCACCGCGAGACGCGGCCGAGGGTGGTGGCGTCGGCCGGACCGTGGATGAGCATGCTCACCTCGTCGAGCTGGCGGACCTCGGTGAGCGGCCCGAGCTCCCTGCGCAGGGACTCGGGTGCGCCGTCGGGGAACGGCCGGTTGACGACCAGCCGGATGGTCGCGGAGTGGCCGCCGCGGGTCAGCTCGGCCGGGGTCCCGGAGGCGATCAGCGCGCCGCGGTCGATGATGTGGATGCGGTCGGCCAGGTGCTCGGCCTCGTCCATGTGGTGGGTCGTCAGCACGACCGTGACGCCGTCGGCCCGGACCTCCTCGAGCATCTCCCACGTCGTACGCCTGGCCTGGGGGTCCATGCCGGCGGTCGGTTCGTCGACGAACACCAGCTCGGGTCGCCCGACGAGCGCGATCGCCAGGCCGAGGCGCTGCTTCTGGCCGCCGGACAGCCGGCGATAGGGAGTCCGTCCGCAGTCGGCCAGGCCAAGGCGGTCGACGAGCATCGCCGTGTCGAGCGGGTGCGCGTGGAGCGACGCCATGTGGTCCAGCATCTCCACGGCGCGTACGCCGCTCCAGGCGCCGCCGCTCTGCAGCATGACGCCGATCCGGGGGAGCAGCTCCGCGCGGTCGCGCTGCGGGTCGAGCCCCAGCACGCGGACCGTGCCGCGCTGGGGCACCCGGTAGCCCTCGCAGGTCTCGAGCGTCGTGGTCTTGCCCGCGCCGTTGGGGCCGAGCACGGCGGTGATCGACCCCCGCGCCACCTCGAGCGACAACCCGTCGACGGCCACCTTGTCGCCGTACGCCATCACCAGACCGTCGATCTCGACGGCGGGGGAGGCGGGTGGCACGAACTGATTCTAGGTGCGCCTTATTGAGGAGCGGCTGTCGGTCCCCGCGACTAGCGTGGTCGACATGACGCGATCCGCGATCGAGGCCGAGGGCCTCGTCAAGCACTTCGGCGACACCGTGGCCGTGGACGGGGTGTCCTTCACCGTCCCCGAGGGCTCGGTCCTCGGCCTGCTCGGGCCCAACGGCGCCGGCAAGACCACCACCGTCCGGATGATGACCACCCTGACCCGCCCGACCGCGGGCACGGGGCGCGTCGCCGGCCACGACATCCTGACCGACCCCGCGGCCGTGCGCCGCAGCATGGGGCTGACCGGTCAGGCCGCGACCGTCGACGAGCTCCTGACGGGCCGGGAGAACCTGCGCCTCATCGGCAACCTCTACGGCCTCGACGCCTCCTACATCCGGCGCGCCAGCGACGAGCTGCTCGAGCGCTTCTCGCTGTCCGACGCCGGCGACCGCACGGCCAAGACCTACTCCGGCGGCATGCGGCGACGGCTCGACCTGGCGGTCAGCCTGATCGCGACGCCGCCCGTGCTCTTCCTCGACGAGCCGACCACGGGCCTCGACCCGCGCTCGCGCGTGGAACTGTGGGAGGTGCTGCGCGAGCTCGTCGCCGACGGGACCACCCTGCTGCTGACGACGCAGTACCTCGAGGAGGCCGACCAGCTCTCCGACAACATCGTCGTGATCGATCGCGGCACGGTGATCGCCGAGGGCACCCCGCTGCAGCTGAAGGACCAGTCCGGTGCGGCCGCGCTCGTCGTGACGGTCTCCCACTCCGGCGACCTCCGGACCGCCGAGGCGCTGCTGCGCCCCTACGTCAGAGAGGTGCACGTCGACGTGGGCGCGCGCCAGCTCACGGCGCCCTCGGAGGGCCTGGGCCACATGACACGCGTGGCCGGGATCTTCGACGAGAGCGGCATCGTGCTCGACGACATCGGGCTCAAGCGCCCGAGCCTCGACGACGTCTTCCTCCACCTCACCGGCCACCGTGCCGAGCAGGAGACCGACGACACAGTCGAGGTCGACGCCGCAGACCAGCTCGACCAGACCGCAGGAGGAAGGGCCCGATGACCACGCTCGAGCGACCGGAGATCCGCACGACCGGGCTGCAGGCCCAGTCATGGGCCATCGCCCGCCGCAACTTCCTCCACATCAAGCGCATGCCCGAGATGCTGATGGACGTCACCATCCAGCCGGTGATGTTCGTGCTGCTGTTCGCCTTCGTCTTCGGCTCGTCGATCGACGTGGCGACGCCCGCCGGCTACCGCGCGTTCCTGCTCCCGGGGATCATGGCGCAGACCGTCGCCTTCGCCTCGTTCATCGTCGCCGTCGGCCTCACCGCCGACCTCGACAAGGGCATCGTCGACCGGATGCGCTCGCTGCCCATCAACCCGGCGGCCGTGCTGGTCGGCCGCAGCATCTCGAGCCTGGTCCACGCCTCGATCGGCCTCGTCGTCATGTCGTTGACCGGCCTGCTCATCGGCTGGCGCATCCACACCGACGTGTTCCAGGCGGCCTTCGGCTACGTCCTGCTCCTCGGCTGGGGGTTCGCGATGATCTGGGTCGGCATCTGGGTCGGCTCCGCGATGCGCTCGGTCGAGGCGGTCAACGGCGTCATGTTCGCGACGATGTTCCCGATCACCTTCCTGGCCAACACGTTCGCGCCGACCGACCAGATGCCGACCGTCCTGCGGTTCGTCGCCGAGTGGAACCCGATCTCCTCGCTCACCCAGGCCGTCCGCGTGCTCTGGGGCAACGACCAGCCTCTCGCCGAGGGCGCGGCGTTCCCGATGCACCACCCGATCCCGTTCACGATCGGCTGGATCATCCTGATCACGGCGGTCGTGGCGCCACTGGCCATACGCACCTTCCGCGCCCGCACCGCGGACTGAGCGGGCCGCCGGCGCTCCCGGCTCCACAGTGGGCGGGGTCACTTAGGTGACCCTTGCTTGAACGACAGGAAGCATTAACGACACACTGGTGTTGTGGAATTCGTGAGGACGTCGACGGCACAGCGTGAGGGCGATGCGCCCACACGCGACCGTGTGGCGCGCACGATCCTCGAGAACGGTCCCTCGACCGCCGCCGACCTGGCTCTCCGGCTCGACCTGACGCCTGCCGCCGTACGCCGTCACCTCGACCACCTCGCCGACGAGGGGGTCGTGGAGTCGCGCGACCAGAAGGTCTACGGCACCCGGGGGCGTGGCCGGCCCGCCAAGGTCTTCGCGCTCACCGAGACCGGGCGCGACAGCTTCGACCAGCAGTACGACGACCTCGCCGTGCAGGCCATGCGGTTCCTGGCCGAGACGCAGGGCGAGGACGCCGTGGTCGAGTTCGCGCGGCGCCGGGTGGCCTTCGTCGGGCGCGACTACGCCGACATCATGGCCGCCAACCCCGACCTGACGCCCGCCGAGGCGCTGGCACGGGTGTTCACCCAGAACGGCTACGCGGCATCGGTGCGCGAGCTCCCGGTCGTGGGGGAGCAGCTGTGCCAGCAGCACTGCCCGGTCTCCCACGTCGCCCACGAGTTCCCGCAGCTCTGCGAGGCCGAGACCGAGGCGATCGCCTCCGTGCTCGGCACCCACGTCCAGCGGTTGGCGACCATCGCCCACGGCGACGGCGTGTGCACCACGTGCATCCCCCAGACCCTCAAGACGGACCCGAAGACGGTCCCGACAAAGGAGCAGGCATGACCTCCATCGAAGAACTCAACCCGGAGCTCAAGGGCATCGGCAAGTACGAGTTCGGCTGGTCCGACTCCGACACCGCCGGCGCCACCGCGACGCGTGGTCTCAACGAGGACGTCGTGCGGGACATCTCCGGCAAGAAGTCCGAGCCGCAGTGGATGCTCGACCTGCGCCTCAAGGGCCTCAAGCTCTTCCACCGCAAGCCCATGCCCACCTGGGGCTCGGACCTGTCGACGATCGACTTCGACAACATCAAGTACTTCGTCCGCTCCAGCGAGAAGCAGGCGACGTCGTGGGAGGACCTCCCCGAGGACATCAAGAACACCTACGACAGGCTCGGCATCCCGGAGGCGGAGAAGCAGCGCCTCGTCGCCGGTGTCGCCGCGCAGTACGAGTCGGAGGTCGTCTACCACTCGATCCGCGAGGACCTCGAGGAGAAGGGTGTCATCTTCGTCGACACCGACACCGCGCTGAAGGAGCACGAGGAGCTCTTCAAGGAGTACTTCGGAACCGTCATCCCGGTCGGTGACAACAAGTTCTCCGCGCTCAACACCTCGGTGTGGTCGGGTGGCTCGTTCATCTACGTCCCCAAGGGCGTCCACGTCGACATCCCGCTGCAGGCCTACTTCCGGATCAACACCGAGAACATGGGCCAGTTCGAGCGGACGCTGATCATCGCGGACGAGGACTCCTACGTGCACTACGTCGAGGGCTGCACCGCCCCGATCTACTCCTCCGACTCGCTCCACTCCGCGGTCGTGGAGATCATCGTGAAGAAGGGCGCCCGCGTCCGCTACACGACCATCCAGAACTGGTCCAACAACGTCTACAACCTCGTCACCAAGCGGGCGACCTGTGACGCCGGCGCCACGATGGAGTGGGTCGACGGCAACATCGGCTCCAAGGTGACGATGAAGTACCCCGCCATCTACCTCATGGGCGAGCACGCCAAGGGGGAGACGCTGTCGATCGCGTTCGCCGGCGAGGGCCAGCACCAGGACGCCGGCGCCAAGATGGTGCACGCGGCGCCGCACACCTCGTCGTCCATCCTGAGCAAGTCGGTGGCACGCGGCGGCGGTCGTACGTCGTACCGCGGGCTGATCCAGGTCAACGAGGGCGCGCACGGCTCGAAGTCCAACGTGCTCTGCGACGCGCTGCTGGTCGACCAGATCAGCCGGAGCGACACCTACCCCTACGTCGACATCCGCGAGGACGACGTGTCGATGGGCCACGAGGCCAGCGTCTCGAAGGTCTCCGACGACCAGCTGTTCTACCTCATGTCGCGCGGCATGGAGCAGGACGAGGCGATGGCGATGATCGTGCGCGGCTTCGTCGAGCCGATCGCCAAGGAGCTGCCGATGGAGTACGCCCTCGAGCTCAACCGCCTGATCGAGCTGCAGATGGAAGGCGCGGTCGGCTGACCTGCCGCCCCGCCGCCTGACCGTTGGTCGTGACGGTCGCCCCGGCGACCGTCACGAGACCGAAACGAGAAAGTAGAGCTTTGACCGTCACCACTGATTCCGTCCGCTCCGCGCTGGAGCAGGGCCCCGAGCACGGCAAGGTGGAGAGCCACCTCCACCCGGCCGGCTCGTTCGACGTCGCCGACCACGAGGTCCCGACCGGCCGCGAGGAGATCTGGCGCTTCACGCCGCTCAAGCGGCTCAAGGGCCTGCACGCCGACGCCGAGTTCATGCGGTCCGCGACCTCGTGCACGTGGAACACCCCCGAGGGTGTCCGCATCGAGGGCGTGTCCGGCGACGAGGCCCGTGGGCTGCGGGGCATCTCCGGGCTCGTGCCCAACACCCGCTGGGCCGCGCGCGTCCTGGCCGAGGTGCCCTCGAGCCTGCTGATCGACGTGCCCGCCGACACCGAGGTGTCCGAGCCGATCGTCGTCGACCTCGACGGCGAGGACGTCACCGTGACCGAGGCCGGTCACGTCGCGATGCGGTTCGGTGCGCACAGCAAGGCGATCGTGGTGCTCAACCACACCGGCTCCTCCACCATCGCCGCGGTCGTCGAGATCGCGATCGGTGACGGCGCCGACGTCACGGTCGTCTCGATCCAGGACTGGGCCGACGACGCCGTCCACCTGTCGCACCACCAGGCCAGCGTCGGTCGTGACGCGACCTACAAGCACGCCGCGATCTCATTCGGCGGCGACCTGGTGCGGATGGACGCCAACGTGACCTACGACGGTCCGGGCGGCTCGGCCGAGCTGCTCGGCCTCTACTTCGCCGACGCCGGCCAGCACATCGAGCACCGGATCTTCGCCGACCACACGGCGCCGCGCACCAAGTCCCACGCGCTCTACAAGGGCGCGCTGCAGGGCGAGAAGGCGCACACGGTCTGGGTCGGCAACGTGCTGATCCGCAAGGTCGCCGAGGGCATCGAAACCTACGAGGAGAACCGCAACCTCGTCCTCACCGACGGGTGCCAGGCCGACTCGATCCCGAACCTCGAGATCGAGACCGGTGAGATCGAGGGTGCCGGCCACGCCTCGGCCACGGCGCGCTTCGACGACAACCAGCTCTTCTACCTCCAGTCGCGCGGCGTCTCCGAGGCGGAGGCGCAGCGGCTGGTCGTGCACGGCTTCTTCAACGACCTGATCCGCAAGGTGGGCGTGCCGTCCATCGAGGACCGCCTCCTCACCACCGTCGAGGCCGAGCTCGCCAAGAACGTGCTCAAGGACCTCGGCTCGCTCGCCGCCTTCGGGTCGGACAGCTGATGGCGTTCGAGCGCGCCTGCGCCCTCGACGAGGTCAGGACCGACCAGGGCCTCGCCGTGACCCTCGGTCGCTACGAGATCGTGGTCGCCCGCCACGGCGACGAGGTCTTCGCGCTGGAGAACGAGTGCAGCCACGCCGCGGTCGCCCTCAGTGAGGGCGAGGTCGCCGACTGCCAGGTCGAGTGCTGGCTGCACGGGTCGATGTTCGACCTCCGCACCGGCAAGCCCACCAACCTCCCCGCGACCGAGCCGGTCGCCACCTTCCCGATCGAGGTACGCGGCACTGACGTGTACGTCGACACCGAGACCACCCTGAACGGAGTCACCCCCTCATGAGCAAGCTCGTCATCACCGACCTCCACGTCACCGTCGACACCGAGGACGGACCCAAGGAGATCCTCAAGGGCGTCACCCTCACCATCAAGGAGGGCGAGACCCACGCGATCATGGGGCCCAACGGGTCGGGCAAGTCGACGCTCGCGTACTCGATCGCCGGGCACCCGAAGTACACGATCACCGGCGGCTCGGTGACCCTCGACGGCCAGGACGTGCTGTCCCTCTCGGTCGACGAGCGCGCCCGCGCGGGCCTGTTCCTCGCCATGCAGTACCCCGTCGAGGTCCCGGGCGTCTCGGTGTCCAACTTCCTGCGCACCGCCAAGACCGCCATCGACGGTGAGGCCCCCAAGCTGCGCACCTGGGTCAAGGACGTCAACGCCGCCCTCGAGCAGCTCAACCTCGACCCGTCGTTCGGCACGCGGAACGTCAACGAGGGCTTCTCGGGCGGCGAGAAGAAGCGCCACGAGATCGCCCAGCTCGAGCTGCTCGACCCCCAGGTCGCGGTGCTCGACGAGACCGACTCCGGCCTCGACATCGACGCGCTGAAGATCGTCTCCGAGGGCGTCAACCGCTTCCGCCAGCGCGAGGGCAAGGGCGTCCTGCTCATCACCCACTACACCCGCATCCTGCGCTACATCGAGCCCGACTACGTCCACGTGTTCGTCGACGGCAAGGTCGCGGAGTCCGGCGGCCGGGAGCTCGCCGACGCTCTGGAAGCCGAGGGGTACGACAAGTACCTCAAGGCGAACGCCTGAGCCACCCGCCCGCACCGCCCACTTCGAAGGAGACCACGATGGAAGGACTGCTCCCGGATCTCGACGTGATCCGCAAGGACTTCCCGATCCTCGAGCGCACGCTCGCGGGCGGAGTGCCGCTGGTCTACCTCGACAGCGCCAACACCTCGCAGAAGCCGCAGGTCGTCATCGACACGATGGTCGACCACCTCGAGCGGCACAACGCCAACGTCGCCCGCGCCATGCACCAGCTCGGCGCGGAGTCGACGGAGGCCTACGAGGCTGCGCGCGACCAGGTGGCGAGCTTCCTCAACGCGCCGTCGCGCAACGAGGTGATCTTCACCAAGAACGCCACCGAGGCGCTCAACCTGCTGGCCCGCACGATCGACCTCGGTCCCGGCGACAACGTCGTCATCACCGAGATGGAGCACCACTCCAACATCGTGTCGTGGCAGCTGGCCTGCGAGCGCTCGGGCGCCGAGCTGCGCTGGTTCGGGCTCACCGACGACGGCCACCTCGACCTGTCCAACGCCGACCAGTTGGTCGACGAGCACACCAAGGTCGTCGCGTTCACCTGGGTGTCCAACATGCTCGGCACGATCAACCCGGTCACCGACCTCGTCGCCCGCGCGAAGTCCGTCGGCGCCCTGTCGGTCATCGACGCCTCGCAGGCAGCGCCGCAGCTCCCGGTCGACGTACAGGCGACGGGGTGCGACTTCCTGGTCTTCACCGGCCACAAGGTGACGGGCCCGACGGGGATCGGCGTCCTGTGGGGTCGTGAGGAGCTCCTCAACGAGCTGCCTCCCTTCCACGGCGGCGGCGAGATGATCGAGACCGTGACCATGGCGCGGTCGACGTACGCCAAGGTGCCGCACCGCTTCGAGGCCGGCACCCCGCCGATCGTCGAGGCCGTCGGCCTGGGCGCAGCGGTCGTCTACCTCGGCCACATCGGTCTCGACGCGATCCACCGCCACGAGCAGGCGATCACGGCGTACGCCCTCGAGGGCCTGCAGTCGGTGCCGGGCCTCACGGTCCTCGGCCCGCTCGACGCCGCGCAGCGCGGTGGGGCGATCTCCTTCGAGCTCGCAGGTGTCCACCCGCACGACATCGCGCAGGTCCTCGACTCGCGCGGCATCGCGATCCGTGCCGGCCACCACTGCGCCAAGCCGGCGCACGCCCGCTTCGGCGTGCAGAGCTCGAGCCGGATGTCGTCCTACCTCTACACGACGCCGGCGGAGATCGACGCGCTGGTCGAGGGCCTCCACCACACCCGCAGCTACTTCAAGGTGGACGGATGAGCACCGACCTCGACGCGCTCTACCAGGAGATCATCCTGGACCACTACAAGAACCCGCACCACAAGGGCCTGCGCGACCCGTTCGAGTCCGAGGTGCACCACGTCAACCCGACCTGCGGCGACGAGGTGACGCTGCGCGTCCACCTGTCCGACGGCGTGGTGGAGGACGTGTCCTACGACTCCGTGGGCTGCTCCATCTCCCAGGCGTCGGCGTCCGTGCTGACCGACCTCGTGATCGGCAAGCCCGTCGACCAGGCGATGCAGATCCACCAGACCTTCCTCGAGCTCATGCAGGGCAAGGGACAGGTGGAGCCTGACGAGGACGTCCTCGAGGACGGCATCGCGTTCGCCGGTGTCGCCAAGTTCCCTGCGCGCGTGAAGTGCGCGCTGCTCTCCTGGATGGCGTGGAAGGACGCGACCGCCCAGGCCCAATCAGAAGGAGCCCTCTCATGACCGACATCGACCACGGCGACCTCCCCGACGTGCCCGAGGCCGGGCAGGGCGGAGGCACGGCGACGGTGACCGTCGACGACGTGACCGAGGCGATGAAGGACGTCGTCGACCCCGAGCTCGGGATCAACGTCGTCGACCTCGGCCTCGTCTACGGCGTGCACCTCGACGAGCACAGCAACGCCGTCCTCGACATGACGCTCACCTCGGCGGCCTGCCCGCTGACCGACGTGATCACCGACCAGACCGAGTCGGCCCTCGAGGGCCTCGTCGGCGACGTCGCCATCAACTGGGTCTGGATGCCCCCGTGGGGCCCGGACAAGATCACCGACGACGGCCGCGAGCAGCTCCGGGCGCTCGGCTTCAACGTCTGAGGTCGGTCACCCGCCACCAAGGCCGGGACGTCATGGTGGGTGGTCGCGCAGACGGCCAGCGGCCATGACGTCGTACGTCCGCACCCCTCCGTAGGGGGGAAGCAGCCCTGTCCCGGGCGGGACAGCGGGTCTACGTTGCCGAGATGGCCCCGCACCGGGCGGGGCCGTCCTCTGCAGGGGGTATCGCGTGAACCGCTTCGTGCCCACAGCGCTGACCACCGTCGCGCTCCTCGTCCCCGCCTCCGTCCTCGCGCCGACGGCAACGGCCGCCCCCGCCGAGGCCGGCACCGCCGTCACCGGCACCTGGAAGGGTCAGGTGTTCGGCGACAAGGGCGCCGACGCCGGCTACTCCGCCCGGGTCCGCATCGTCAAGCGCAACGGCGAGCTGCGCGGTCGGGTCGCCTCCGGTGGCTGCTACGGCGTGTGGCGCTACCGGGGTCGCTCCAACGGCTGGTACCGCTTCGCCGAGGTCATCACCCGCAACACGACCGGTGACTGCGTGAAGCGGGTGGCGGTGAAGGTACGCCGCGACGACGCCAAGCTGCGCGTCGTGTGGCGCGAGCGCACCACGGGGGACACGGCGAGGATGCTGGCTGGCAAGGCCTGAGCCTCGCGGCCGGGCGAGCCGGACCGGGCGGTGCGCCGGCCACCTTTTCACCGCGCGGAACGTGGCTCACGCACCGCCCGATATTCCGTGGCGGAGCGGCAATGTCGAGGCGCACACTCCATCCGTGCTCAACCCCCACCCCACGCGCTACGCCGAGCTCAACGGCGTGCTGCACGACCTCGTGACGGGCGCCCAGGAGGCGCTCGGCGAGTCGTTCGTCGGCGCCTACCTGCAGGGGTCGTTCGCGCTCGGGGCGGGTGACCTCCACAGCGACTGCGACTTCATCGTCGTGGTGCGGGAGCGGCCCGACGTGGAGCAGGAGGCCGCGCTGCGGCGGCTCCACGCCGACCTGCCCCACCGCGACGGCTTCTGGCACGGCCATCTCGAGGGCTCGTACGCCGTCGCCGGCGACCTCGCCACCGTGGCCGGGCTGGGCCGGGAGTGGCTCTACGTCGACCACGGCTCCGACGTCATGGCGTGGTCGGAGCACTGCAACCAGCCGTGGACCCGGTGGGTCCTGCGCGAGCACGGCATCACGCTCGTCGGCCCCTGCCCGGTGCAGCTGATGGAACCCGTCCCCGACGACGTGCTCCGCGACAGCGCCCGGGCGGGACTCGCGACGCTCACCGACGACGTCCTGGGCTGGTGCCCGCCGAGCATCGCGTGGTGCCAGCGCTACCTCGTCGTGCAGGCCAGCCGCAGCCTCTACACGATCCGCACCGGCGAGGTGGCCAGCAAGCGCGACGCGCTGCGGTGGGTGATGGTGCACGGCGACCCCGGCTGGCGGCCGCTGCTGCAGCAGGTGCTCGCCGACCGCGACCTCGGTCTCGATCCGCAGGCGCCGCCGCGGCCGGGCTCGATGGAGGCCGCGCGGGACTTCGCGGCGTACGTCGCTGCTGTGGCCTGACTGGCTACCCTTCGGTCATGGATCCCGAGGTCGACCCCAGCGCCGTCGAGTTGTCCGAGGTCGAGTTCGACCACGAGGAGCTGCGGGTCTTCTGGGACCTCGCCCGCTTCCACGCCAAGCTCAACGCCGCACCGACCTACTTCGGGCCGACGACGCTGGAGTCCGTGCCGCCTCCGGCGTGGGCGTACGGCGAGTCGGCGACGGAGTCCGACGCCTACGTCGAGACCGTGCTCGTCGACGAGCGGGGGAGCACGACCGCCGCGGTGGCCGACTACGCCGGCGACCTCCCGCAGCCCGGTGTCCTGTCCATCCTCTGCGACGGCTCCGGCCGACCGCGCGCGCTCGTCGAGGTCAGCGACGTGAGCGTCACCGGCGACGACGTGACCGAGTCGTTCAAGGTCGTCTACCAGCCCTGAGCCGCCCATCCGCGTGTGGGAGAGTCCTCGCATGGCTGAGCGGATGACCTACCTCCTCGTCGACGGGGAGAACATCGACGCCACCCTGGGCACCTCGATCCTGGGCCGACGTCCGCGTCCGGAGGAGCGGCCGCGGTGGGACCGGCTCCTGGAGTGGGCCGAGCGGGCGTTCGACCAGGACGTCTCCGGGCTGTTCTTCCTCGCGGCCACGACCGAGCTGCCCACCAGCTTCGTCCAGGCCCTGCTCGCGATCGGCTTCAAGCCGATCCCGCTCAGCGGTGAGGGCAAGATCGTCGACATCGCCATCCAGCGCACCGCCGAGGCGCTCGTCCACCGCGAGGCCGACGTGGTGCTGGTCAGCCACGACGGCGACTTCGTCGACCAGGTCTCGGCACTGTGCGACGGCAGCCGCCAGGTCGGCGTGATCGGGTTCACCGAGTTCGTCAACTCGCAGTTCCGCAACCTGCCGGGCCTGCGGATCTTCGACCTCGAGTACGACCTCGGCGCCTTCAACTCGCCGCTCCCGCGCACGCGCGTGATCCCGATCGACGAGTTCGACCCGCTCGACTTCCTCTGAGGCCGGGCCGAGAAAAGTCCCATGTAGCACTCTTGCTACAGCGATAGCACTCGGACTACATTTCCAGTGTGAGCACGCCGACCGGAGCCGTCATCGACGTCCGCGACCTGCGCATGCGCTACGGCGACAAGGACGTGCTGACCGGGGTCGACTTCTCGATCGACGCCGGCGAGGTGGTGTGCCTGCTCGGTCCCAACGGCGCCGGCAAGACCACCACCATCGAGATCCTCGAGGGGTTCCGCGAGCGGTCGGCAGGTGCGGTCCAGGTGCTGGGGGAGGACCCGGCCCGGGCCAGCGAGGCGTGGCGCGCCCGCACCGGCGTGGTGCTGCAGTCGTGGCGCGACCACGCCCGATGGACGCCACGCGCGCTGCTCGACCAGGTGGGCGGCTACTACGCGGCCTACTCGACGGCCGACCGCCAGCGCCCGGTGCCGACCGAGGAGCTCCTCGACGTCGTCGGCCTCGTCGACCTGGCCGACCAGAAGATCGCGACGTTCTCGGGCGGCCAGCGGCGCCGGCTGGACGTGGCGATGGGGATCGTCGGCCGGCCCGAGCTGCTCTTCCTCGACGAGCCGACCGCAGGCTTCGACCCGCAGGCGCGTCGCGAGTTCCACCAGGTGGTGCACCGCCTCGCCGACCTCGAGCACACCACCATCCTGCTGACGACGCACGACCTCGACGAGGCGGAGAAGCTGGCCGACCGGGTCCTCATCCTGGCCGGCGGCCGCATCGTCGCCGACGACACCGCCGAGCGCCTCGCCCTCCGGGCCGCGCTGGAGGTGGAGGTGAAGTGGTCGCGCGGCGGTGAGCGCTTCGTGCACTCGACCGACGACGCCTCCGACTTCGTACGCCGACTGCTCAACGAGCCGGGCGAACCGGTGGTCGACCTCGAGGTCCGGCGCGCCAGCCTCGAGGACGCCTACCTCGACCTGGTGCAACGGCACGAGGCCGGCCGGTCCGACGAGGCCGTCCGCGTCTTCAGGGAGGTGGTCTGATGTCCACGACCTCCGGCGGGCCCGCCGTGCTGCGCGCCGTACGCCTCGGGCTGCACCGCGGGTGGACCGAGTTCATGCTGAGCCTGCGGAGCTCGCAGGACCAGTGGTTCTACCTCTTCACGGCGTTCCTCGCGGTCGGTTACCTCTACCTGCGACGTGACACCCCGGTCGACGACACGGGACTCCTGCTGCCGTCGGTGGCCCTGCCCAGCATCCTGGCCGGGCTCATCGCGTTCGGCCTGGTGATCGGGCCGGCCTACAGCCTGGCGATGGAGAAGGAGGACGGCACGCTCCTGCGCGCCAAGGCGGTGCCCAACGGCCTCACGGGCTACTTCTCCGGACAGCTGCTGTTCCACTCCGCCAGCCTCGTCCCGCAGACGATCGCCGTCCTCGTCCCGAGCTTCCTGCTCTTCGAGGACCTCATGTCGCACCCCAGCGGCTGGTTCACCGTCGGGTGGGTGACGGTCCTGGGCCTGCTCGCCCTGCTTCCCATCGGCATGATGATCGGCGCGGTCGTGCCCGGGGTGCAGAAGGTCGGCATGTGGGGGATGCTGCCGGTCATGGCGCTCGCCGGCATCTCCGGCATCTTCTACCCCGTGCAGGCGCTCTGGGGCTGGGTGCAGGTGGTGGCGCAGGTGTTCCCGATGTACTGGCTGGGCCTCGGGATGCGCTCAGCGTTCCTGCCCGACAGCTATGTCGCCGCGGAGATCGCCGGCTCCTGGCGCACCTGGCAGACCGTGGTCGTCCTGGGTGCCTGGGCGATCGTCGGCGCCGTCGTCGCGCCGGCGCTCCTGCGCCGCATGGCGCGGCGCCAGTCCGGGTCGACGGTCGCAGCGGCCCGCGAAGCGGCGACGCAGTGGGTCAAGTGAGCGACACCGTGCACAACCGGATCGTGCTGCTCCGTGCCGAGCAGGGAGTCTCGCGACGGCAGCTGGCGGACGCCCTCGGTGTGCACTACCAGACCGTGGGCTACCTCGAGCGCGGCGAGAACAGCCCCAGCCTCGACCTCGCGCTCCGGATCGCCGCGTTCTTCGGCGTGCCCGTCGAGGCGGTGTTCTCGCTGGCTCCGTTCCCACGCGTCAGCGACCAGACGGGCCGCGAAGCCTGACTGGGTGGGGATCCTCGATCCTCCTGGTCGAGGCGTCTCAGGGCGCGAGGGCCGACCACAACGCCATCGCGATGGCGAGGACGCCGAGCAGCGAGGGAAGGCCGGCCCACCAGGCGATCGCGCGTTGCTGGTGCGGGTCGGCCCCGGCATCGCTGAGCTCCGCGCGCCACGGACGGTAGGCGCTGGCCTGGGTCGGCGCTGTCGCCATGACCAGGGGCGCGTACGCCAGGACCGCCGGCCCGACAACGGCCAGGGCCCACAGGTGGTGCCCCATGGCGCCGGCCGTGCGGACGGCAGCCCACGCCGCGGCCGAGAAGCACGCCAGTGCTGCCGTGGAGACGAGCAGCGAGACCGGGCCCGTCCACCCACCCAGTGTCCGGGTCCGCGCCACCCACCACGATGCGAGGCGTTGCTCCGAGTGGTGACGCACATCGAGGTAGACGGTCCAGAGGAAAGCGACGATGCACGCGCCCACGCACCACCACCACGGCTCCATCGGCGCACGCTAGTCCGCGACGCCGCCCCATCGGCACACCCCCTCGGCATAGGGTCGGACCCGTGCCGTCCGTCCTGGTCCCCGCCGCGCGCTGGGAGCGGTGGGTCGCCAACTTCGCCACCGGCCACGGCGGTGCGGACCTCGCGGTCGTCGACGGAGAGCTCCGCGGCGCGGCGGTCGACGGCTCCCACTTCACGGCTCGGCTTCCCTTCGCTGGTGCGTACGACGGCCCGCCCGATGCCGGCGACTTCGCGGCCGCAGCCGAGGCGCGGGGGGAGTGGGGCGTGCTGCTCGTGCGCAAGGGCGGCTTCGCCGTCGCACGGATGGGCGGTTCCACCCTGGTCGAGCACAAGATCGGCCAGCGGCACGTGCAGGGGCGCACCAAGGCGGGGGGCCAGAGCCAGCAGCGCTTCGCCCGGCGTCGGGACAACCAGGCCCGGCAGGCCTACGAGGCGGCCGCCGACCACGCGGCGCGGATCCTCGGCGGCGTACGCCTCGTCGTCACCGGCGGCGACCACACGGCCGTCGACGCCGTGCTGACCGACCAACGGCTGTCGTCGGTCACGGTCGTGGACCCCTGGCTGGCGGTGCCCGACCCGCGGCGGGCGGTGCTGGACAAGGCGATCCTGGACGCGCAGGCGCTCGCCGTCGACGTGACCAACGCCTGACGCACTCCGGGGCTCTGACGTCGTACGGTTGCGGTCGTGAGCAGCACCATCGAGGTTCGTGGCCTCGTCAAGAGCTTCGGCAGTGCTCGGGCCCTCGACGGCCTCGACCTCGACGTCGCGCCCGGCGAGGTGCACGGCTTCCTCGGACCCAACGGAGCGGGCAAGTCCACCACGATCCGGGTGCTGCTCGGGCTGCTGCGCAGCAACGGCGGCACCGCCTCGGTGTTCGGGCTGGACCCGTGGCGCGACGCCACCGACATCCACCGACGCCTCGCCTACGTGCCCGGTGACGTCAGTGTCTGGCCCAACCTGTCCGGCGGCGAGACCATCGACCTGCTCCTGCGGATGCGTGACCTCGACCCGCGCTCGACTCGCCGCAACGACCTGCTGGAGCGGTTCGAGCTGGACCCCACGAAGAAGGGGCGTGCCTATTCCAAGGGCAACCGGCAGAAGGTCGCTCTCGTCGCTGCTTTCGCCGCGCCCACCGACCTGCTGATCCTCGACGAGCCCACCTCCGGCCTGGACCCGCTGATGGAGCAGGTCTTCAACGAGTGCCTCGCCGAGCACAAGGCCGCGGGCACGACCGTCCTGCTCTCGAGCCACATCCTCAGCGAGGTCGAGCGGCTGGCGAACCGGGTGACGATCATCCGCAGCGGGCGGACCGTCGAGTCGGGGTCGCTCGACGAGCTGCGCCACCTTCGGCGCAACCGGGTCCGGGCCGAGATCTCCGGTCCCGTCCCCGACCTCGCGGGACTGGACGGCGTGCACGACGTCGCGGTCGACGGACGCGTCGTCTCCGCCTCGGTCGACCCCGCCGGACTGCCGCCGCTCCTGAACGCCCTCCACCACGCCGGCGTCGTCTCGCTGACCAGCTCACCGCCCACCCTCGAGGAGCTGTTCCTCGACGCCTACCGGACCTCGCCGTGAGCGACCGGCTTCGCGGCACCGGCCTGCTCCTGAGGTTCGCGATGCGCCGTGACCGCATCCTGCTACCGGCATGGGTGCTGGTGCTCACGGCGACCGTGGTGGCCAGCGCGGCGGCCACGGGTCCCCTCTACGCCACGACGGCGGAGCGGGTGGCCGCGGCCGAGGCGCTCAACGCCAGCCCCGCGATCGTCGCGCTCTACGGACCGATCCTCGACACCTCCAGCCTCGGCGAGCTGTCGATGACCAAGATGACCGTGCTCTACGCCGTGTTCGTCGCCTTCATGTCCGTGGTCCTCGTACGCCGCCACACGCGCGTCGAGGAGGAGACCGGACGCGCGGAGCTGGTCGGCGCGACCGCGGTGGGCGTCGGCGCCCCGCTCGCGGCCGCACTCGCTGAGGCGGTGCTCGCCTCGGTCGTGCTGGGCGTGCTGGTGGCCGCGGGCAACATCGCGTCAGGGCTGCCCGTCACCGGCTCCGTGCTCTTCGCGGCATCCTGGACCGGCATCGGTCTGGTGGGCGCGGGGATCGCCGTCCTCGCCGCCCAGCTGTCGAGCAGCGCCCGGACCGTCGGCTTCGTGGCCTCGGGCGCCGTCGGGGTCCTCTACCTCCTGCGCGCGATCGGCGACACGTCCGCCGGGTGGTTGTCGTGGCTGACGCCGTTCGGCTGGGGGACGCAGCTCAGTGCCTGGTCCGAGCCGCGCACCTGGCTGCTGGTGGCCTACCCGCTGCTCGCAGGCGCGCTGACGGCGGCCGGCGTGGCGTTGCGGCGACGACGCGACCTCGGGGCCGGCCTGCTGCCGGACCGCGCCGGTCCCGCGGAGGGAGCCCCACGGCTCCGCGACGCCCTTGCCCTGGTCTGGCGGCAGCAGGGCACCGCGCTGGCCGGCTGGACGGTCGGCATCGGCGTGATGGGCGTCCTGATGGGGTCGATCGTGCCCAACATCGGCGACCTGCTCGACACCGAGACCACGCGCCCGATCATCGAGGCGATGGGCGGGATCGGTGGGATCCAGGATGCGCTGGTGTTCGCGCTGGCGTCGGTGATCGCTGTGGTGATCACCTGCTTCGGCATCTCCGCCGTGACGCGCGCCGCCGGCGACGAGCACGACGGCCGCACCGAGACCGTGCTCGCCACGGCCACCTCCCGCGCCGGGCTGCTGGTGGCCGTGTCGTCGGCCGCGATCCTCGGCAGCACGTGGCTCCTGCTGGTCTCCGGCACCGCGACGGCCATCGGCTGGGGACGCGGACTGGGAGCGGTCTGGGCTGCGCTGGCCCAGGCGCCGGCGGTGTGGGTCGTGCTCGGCGTCGCGCTGCTGCTGCTGTCGGTGCGCAGCCGCTGGGCCGTCGCCGGCTGGGCGGTGCTCGCGGTGTTCGTCACCCTCGGGCAGGTCGGGGCAGGACTCGAGCTCCCGGGCTGGGTCCTCGGCCTCTCGCCCTTCCACCACGTGCCGAAGTACCCGTCCGAGGCCTTCGACTGGCGTCCCGAGCTGCTCCTGACCCTGCTGGCATCAGCCCTCGTGTCGCTCGCCTGGTGGCGCTACCGCGCCCGTGACATCGGCTAGCGTCACGTCCATGTGGCAGCCGGAGCCGGGTTGGCAGCGCCTCCCGGGCGCAGGTCCGGCCACCGTCGGCGTCTGGTCGGCCACCCACCACGGCCACGACGTCGTCGTCAAACGGCTCCGCCGGCCCGAGCCGCAGGACGCGCCCGGGGTCCTCGTCCCGGGTGACGTCAACTACTGGCGACGCGCTGCTGACGTCGCGCTCAGCGGGGTGGTGGCCGACGCACCGGGCCTGCGGGAGGCGCCCGTGGTGCGCGTCGACGAGGACGACGAGGGCATCACCCTGGTCCACGAACGGGTCGAGACCGATGACCCGCCGGGCCTGTGGCTGGCTGCCTGCCTCGGACGCTTCGCCGCCGTCGACCTGGGGGAGCACCCGTGGCTGGCGCGCGACCAGCTGCGCAGCCGGCTCCGCCTGGTCGAGCGGCGCGGCGGGTGGCGCACCCTCGCCCGCACGCCCATGGCCGACATCGCCGATCACCTGTGGACGCGCCGCGAGGCGTGGCTGGACCGCTGCGACGGCCTGCCACACGTGGCCCAGCACGGCGACCCGTCGGCCGCCAACATCCCGGGACGGCACGGGGACGGTGCCGTCGCGATCGACTGGGCCCACCTCGGCCGGGGCCCGGTCGGCGCCGACCTCGGCTACCTGTCGCTGGCGAGCCGTGAGGACGTCGAGCCCCTCGTGGAGGCGTACGTCGCCGCGCTGCCCGCCGGGCTCGCGAGCCCCGAGGACGTGGTGACCGGTGCTCGCGTGATGGCCGTCTACACCGCCCTGACCCGGCTCGACTGGGCGCTGGCCCGGGTCGCGGACGGCGAGGGCGCGCTGGCCGGCAAGTTCCGCCACCCGAGCGTGGCGCCGTACATCCGCTCCATGCAGCGCCAGGTCGGTCAGATCGAGGCGCTCCTCAGCGACCGCTGACCGGCCGGGTCAGAGCGACCCGGTCAGAGCGATGAGGCCGAGAAGGTGTCGCACGCCTGGAGGGTGCCTTCCTGGTAGCCGCGGGTGAACCATGCCATCCGCTGCTCCGACGAGCCGTGGGTCCAGCCCTCGGGGTCGACGCCCTGGCCGGACTTCTGCTGGATCCGGTCGTCGCCGACGGCCTTCGCCGAGTCGAGCGCCTCGGTGATGTCGCCCTCGTCGAGGCCCTGGAGGATGCCGTCGCCGTCGCTGGCGTCGCGGGTCCACATGCCGGCGTAGCAGTCGGCCTGCAGCTCGAGGCGTACGGCGTCGGAGTCGGCGCCCTTCTGGGTACGGACCTGGCCCATCGTGCCCATCAGGTTCTGGATGTGGTGGCCGTACTCGTGGCCGAGGACGTAGGGCTCGACGAAGTCGCCGCCCTGGCCGCCGAGCTGTCCCTCGAGGACGTCGGCGAAGAACGTGGTGTCGAGGTAGATCTGCTGGTCCGGCGGGCAGTAGAAGGGGCCCACCTGGGACGACGCCTCGCCGCACCCGGTAGAGACGGCGCCGGCGAAGGTCTTGATGTTCGCGGGGGTGAACTCGGTGCCGGCCTGCTCCGGCAGCGTCGTCGCCCAGTACTGCTCGAGCGACAGCGCCACGGCCTTGCGGGCGCAGTCGGCGTCGGTGTTCGCGTCGGCGCCCGTCTTGCAGTTGGCGTAGCGCTCGTCCCCGGTGTCGATGCCGTCGGGCTCGCCCTGGCCCTGGCCCTGCGTGCTGGTGCCGCCACCGCCGCCGGGGAGGCCGCCGCCCATGCACTGGGTGAGCACGACGAACAGGATGATGATGATCAGCCCCCCGATGCCACCGCCGGCGCGGGTGCCACCCGGCAGCGGGATCCGCATCCCGCCGCCTCCACCGCCACCGCTGCCGCCCGCGTCACGGACGCGACCGCCGCTGATGTCGGCCTTGGGGTTGAAGCGCATGGATGGTGCCTTTCCGCAGGTCATGGGGGTCGAACCGACCTCTGCGCACAGTAGCGCGTGCGTCGCCGATGGGGCTCCCGCCTCCACCCCTTCGTAGGATGTCGCCCGAGATGATCACCGCCCAGAAGCTCGAGGTCAGAGCCGGCGCGCGGCTCCTCATGGAGGACGTCACCTTCCGCATCGCCGCAGGCGACAAGGTCGGCCTCGTGGGGCGCAACGGTGCCGGCAAGACGACCCTCACCCGCATCCTCGCCGGCGAGGGAACCCCGGCCGACGGCCAGGTCCTCCGCAGCGGTGAGGTCGGCTACCTGCCGCAGGACCCCCGGGTCGGCGACCCGGCGGTGATCGCCCGCGACCGGATCCTCTCGGCGCGCGGCCTCGACGACGTCGTACGACGCCTGCGCGAGGCCGAGGTCGACATGGCCGACGAGGACCCCAAGATCCACGAGCGCGGCATGAAGCGGTGGACGCGCGCCGACGCCGAGCTCCACGCCGGTGGCGGGTACGCCGCCGAGTCCGAGGCGGCGCAGATGGCTGCCGCCCTCGGCATCGAGGAGCGCATCCTCGCCCAGCCGATCGGCACCCTGTCCGGTGGCCAGCGACGCCGCGTCGAGCTCGCCCGGATCCTGTTCTCGGGCGCCGAGATCATGCTGCTCGACGAGCCCACCAACCACCTCGACGCCGACTCCATCGTCTGGCTGCGCGACTTCCTCAAGGCGCACCGCGGCGGCTTCGTGGTCATCAGCCACGACAACGCGTTGCTCGAGGCGACGGTCAACAAGGTCTTCCACCTCGACGCCAACCGCGCCGTCATCGACGTCTACAACATGGGCTGGCACAACTACCTGACCCAGCGCGAGGACGACGAGAAGCGCCGCAAGCGCGAGCGCATGAACGCCGAGAACAAGGCCAAGGTGCTCACCGACCAGGCCAACAAGATGCGGGCGAAGGCGACGAAGGCGCAGGCCGCGCAGTCGATGCTCAAGCGGGCCGAGAAGATGATGGCCGGCATCGAGACGGAGCGTCAGGCCGACAAGGTGGCGCGCATCGCCTTCCCGGAGCCCGCGCCGTGCGGCAAGACGCCCCTCATGGGCTCCGAGCTGTCGAAGTCCTACGGCTCGCTGGAGGTCTTCACCGCCGTCGACCTGGCGATCGACCGGGGGAGCCGGGTCGTCATCCTCGGCCTCAACGGCGCGGGCAAGACGACGATGCTGCGGATCCTCGCCGGCGTCGACCAGCCCGACACCGGCGAGGTCGTTCCGGGCTACGGGCTCAAGATGGGCTACTACGCCCAGGAGCACGAGACGCTTGACGTCAACCGCACCGTGCTGGAGAACATGCACAGCGCCGCGCCCGAGCTCACCGACACCCAGGCCCGCTCGGTGCTCGGGTCCTTCCTCTTCTCCGGCGACGACGCCCACAAGCCGGCCGGCGTGCTGTCCGGTGGCGAGAAGACCCGGCTCGCCCTCGCGATCCTCGTGGTCTCGAGCGCCAACGTGCTGCTGCTCGACGAGCCCACCAACAACCTCGACCCCGCCTCCCGCGAGGAGGTGCTCCACGCGATCCGCAGCTACACCGGCGCGATCATCCTCGTCACCCACGACGAGGGCGCGGTGCGGGCCCTCGACCCCGACCGGGTGCTGCTGCTGCCCGACGGCGACGAGGACCTCTGGAACGAGGACTACGCCGACCTGGTGTCCCTGACCTGAGGGTTACTCACGAGTAGTAACCTGCTCGGCATGACTCCCGAAGAGCTCGCCGCGGTCGGCCTCCGCCTCGACGTGGACGGCGCCGTCGCCACGATCACCCTGGACCGTCCCGAGGTGCGCAACGCGCAGACCCCGGCCATGTGGCTGGCGCTCGGCGAGCTCGGCGCCTCGCTGCCCGACGACGTACGCGTCGTGGTGGTCACGGGGGAGGGCGACACCTTCTCGGCCGGCCTCGACCGCGCGATGCTCGACCCGGCCAACGCGGGGGAGGGCACGGTGCTCGGGCTGCTGGCGCTGAGCGACGAGGACGCCTCGGCCCGGATCGAGGAGTTCCAGCGCGGCTTCACGTGGCTGCGCGACCCGCGCTTCGTCTCGATCGCCAAGGTGCGCGGCCACGCCATCGGTGCCGGCTTCCAGCTCGCCCTGTCGTGCGACCTCCGGGTGGTCGCCGACGACGCCAAGTTCTCGATGAAGGAGTCGGCCCTCGGCCTGGTGCCTGACCTCACCGGCACCAAGCCGTTGGTCGAGCACGTCGGCTACGCCCGGGCGCTGGAGATCTGCGCGACCGCCCGCGTCGTGACAGGGGAGGAGGCCGCACGGATCGGCCTCGCCACGACCTGTGTGCCGGCGGCCGGGCTCGACGCCGCCGTCGCCGACCTTGTTGCCGCGCTGGTGTCGCCGATGCCGGGTGTCGTCACCGAGACCAAGACGCTGCTCCAGGGCGCGGCCGACCGCGACCTCGACGAGCAGCGGCGCCTGGAGCGGGAGGCGCAGGTACGCCGGTTCCGCGCGCTCGCCGCCGCCTTCGCGGGCTGACCGGCACACTGGGTCGCGTGATTACGGTCGTGCGGGTCCTCGGCGTGGTGGCGCTCTGGGCGGTCGGCGTGGCGAGCGCGTTCGTCCCGCTGTTGTTCGGCGGCACCTACATCTCCTTGGCCCTGTCCGTCGCCCTCTGGCTCGCACTGGCGGCCGGCTGCCGCGCCCTGCTCCGACCGCTCGGAGACCGGGTGGGGACGGTCGCCGCGATGCTCACCCTCGTGCTCGCGGTGCCGCTGCTCAACTGGGTGTCCGTGGCTCCGAAGCTGTGGTTCCAGACCCACCGTCTGGCGTATGGGGCAGCAGCGGAGTCGTCGGGTGCCGGGAACGGCTATTACGGCACCGACCTGCCGCTCCAGTGGCGCTGGCTCACCGTGGACGGCCGCGTCGTCGACAAGGAGGGTGCCCTGTTCTTCCCGCAGTGGTACGGGATGCCCGACGACGGCGGTGGCTACTTCTACTCAAGAAGTGGCTCGCCGGCTGGCGCCGACATGGCCGGGATGCTGTGCCAGGCCCCGGTCAACTTCGGCGACGGCTGGTGGATGTGCGGGATGGGCTGATCGCCCGCCGGTGACCTCTCCGGTGACCTCCCAGGTGACCGCTTGCGCCCGCAGGGAGGAACAATCACCCGCCGGCGACGGTTGGGACGGTGAGCAACGAAGGAGCATGCATGTCGATGGGACCGGGCGCAGGTGGCCCGCCGTGGCGACACCTGCGCAGTGACCGGAGCGTCGTCGACAACAAGATCGAGCGGCGCACGCTGCGCCGGGTGCTCGGTTTCGCGCGCCCGCACCGTCGGCTGATCGAGGCGTTCCTGGCCGTGACGGTGGTCGACGCGGCGCTCGTCGTCGCCCCGCCGCTGCTGCTGAAGGCGATCATCGACGACGGTGTGCAGGCCGGCAACACCTCGCTCGTGGTGTGGCTCGCCGTCCTGGTGGCGGTGGTCGCCGTCGTCGACGCCGGCTTCGGGCTGATCACGGGCTGGCTGTCGAGCCGCATCGGCGAGGGGCTGATCTACGACCTCCGCACCCGCGTCTTCGCCCACGTGCAGCGGCAGTCGCTCGCCTTCTTCACGCGTACGCAGACCGGCGCGCTCGTCAGCCGCCTCAACAACGACGTCATCGGTGCGCAGCGGGCGTTCACCTCCACGCTGCAGGGCACCGTCTCCAACATCATCGCGGCCGTCGTCGTGGGTGTGACGATGCTCTTCCTCAGCTGGCCGGTCACGCTGCTGTGCGTCGCGCTCTTCCCGATCCTGCTCCTCGCCTCGCGCGTGGTGGGCGACCGCCTCGCCAGCCTCTCCCGCCAGCAGATGGACGGCAACGCCGACCTCGGCAACGCCATGACCGAGCGGTTCAACGTCGGCGGCGCGATGCTCCTCAAGCTCTTCGGGCGCCGCGAGGCCGAGGACGTCGCCTACGCCGAGAAGGCCGCGGTGGTGCGCGACCTCGGCATCCGGATCTCCCTGCTCACCCGCATCTTCTTCGCCGCGATGACGCTCGTGCCGTCGCTGGCGACCGCGCTCGTCTACGGCATCGGCGGCTGGTTGGCCATCCGGGGCGACCTGTCCGTCGGCACCATCGTCGCCCTCGGCGTCCTGCTGACCCGCCTGCTCGGCCCGCTGCAGGGCCTCTCCAACGTCCGCATCGACGTGATGACCGCGCTGGTCAGCTTCGACCGGGTCTTCGAGGTCCTCGACCTGCCGTCCCTCATCCAGGAGAAGCCCGACGCCGTCGTCCTGGCACCGTCGGCCTCCCGCCTCGAGTTCGACCACGTCGCGTTCACCTACCCGCGCGCCGACGAGATCTCGCTCGCCTCGCTCGAGACCGTCGCCCGCACCGAGTCGCGTGACACCGGGCAGGTGCTGCACGAGGTCACCTTCACCGCCGCGCCTGGCCAGATGGTCGCCCTCGTCGGTCCGTCCGGAGCCGGCAAGACCACGGTCACGCACCTCGTCGCCCGGCTCTACGACGTCGAGTCCGGTGCGGTGCGCGTCGGCGGCCACGACGTCCGCGACGTCACCCTCCAGTCGCTGGAGGACGTCGTCGGCTACGTCACCCAGGACGCGCACATGTTCCACGACACCATCCGCGCCAACCTGCTCTACGCCCGGCCTTCCGCGTCCGAGGCCGACGTCTGGGGCGCGCTCGAGGCCGCGCAGATCGCGGCGCTGGTGCGGTCGCTGCCCGACGGCCTCGACACGGTCGTGGGCGACCGGGGCTACCGGCTCAGCGGGGGAGAGCGGCAGCGGCTCGCGATCGCCCGGCTCCTGCTCAAGGCGCCGGCCATCGTGGTGCTCGACGAGGCCACCGCCCACCTCGACAGCGAGTCCGAGGCCGCGGTCCAGCAGGCGCTCGATGCCGCTCTCGAGGGACGTACGTCGCTGGTGATCGCGCACCGGCTCTCCACGGTGCGCAACGCCGACCTCATCCTCGTCCTCGACGACGGCCGCGTCGTGCAGCAGGGCACCCACGCCGAGCTGCTCGCCGCCGGCGGGCTCTACGCGACGCTCCACGCCACGCAATTCCGCGAGGAGCGGTCCGAGGTCGTCCCCGGCTGACCCCACGGCTATGGTCGGGAAAATGGACCTGCAGCTGACCGATCGAGTCTTCATCGTCACCGGCGGGGCCCGTGGGCTCGGTCGCGCGACCGCCGACGTGCTGGTCGCCGAGGGGGCCCGCGTCGTGCTCTCCGGGCGCTCCCAGGAGTCGCTCGACGAGGCCACCGACGCGCTCGACGAGCTAGCGGGGCGCCGGTCGGCGGTCGGCATCGTGGCCGACAACGCAGACCGCGAGGCCCCAGGGCGGCTGCTCGCTGCGGCGGACGAGGCGTTCGGTCGGGTGGACGGAGCCCTGATCAGCGTCGGCGGGCCACCGAAGGGCCCGGTCACCGCGATCTCCGACGACCAGTGGAGCGCCGCCTTCGAGTCCGTCTTCCTCGGCGCCGTCCGCCTCGCACGCGAGCTCGGCACCGCGCTGCCCGAAGGGGGATCGCTGGGCCTGGTGCTCTCCTCGAGCGTGCGCGCGCCGCTGCCGGAGATGGCGATCTCCAACGGGCTGCGTCCCGGTCTCGCGATGGTCGCCAAGACCCTGGCCGACGAGCTGGGCCCGCGCGGCGTACGGGTCAACGGGCTCCTGCCCGGCCGGATCGCCACCGAACGGGTCGCGGAGCTGGACGCCTCGACCGGCGACCCGGAGGCAGCGCGCCGTGCCGCGGAGGCGTCCATCCCCCTGGGGCGCTACGGCAGGCCGCAGGAGTTCGGCGCGGTCGCCGCCTTCGTGCTGTCGCCGGCGGCGTCATTCCTGACGGGCGTGATGCTCCCGGTCGACGGCGGACTCCTCCGCGCCCTCTGAGTCGTCCCGTTGGTCGTCCCCCGAGTCCAGCCGCTCGCGCCACGTACGGCGTCGCGGTCGGGCCGGCTCCGCCCTGCCGGCGCGGGTCGGCTCGGGCGCGGGGGACTCCTGGTTGCCCCAAGGGCCGCGGCCGCCGCGCCACTCGTCGTAGATGAGGTAGAAGAAGCCGAAGATCGCCAGGGCGCCGAAGAACCACCACTGGAGCCCGTAGAAGAAGTGCGGCCCGTTGTCGAGCTCCGGGAGCTCGACCGGCTGCAGCGGGGTCGCGGGCTCGGGCGACTCCGAACGCAGGTCGACCCAGCCGCTGAGCACCTCGCGGTCCAGCGCCTCGCCGATGCGCGCGCTGTCGACGGCGCGGGTGGACTGGTCGGTGACCTCGGTGCTGTCGCCCTCGGCGTCACGGCGTACCCAGCCGGTGACGTCGACCTCCCCGTCCGGCGGTGCGGGTACGTCGGCGGTCGTGGCTCCACGGTTGTCGGTGGCGAACCAGCCGCGGTCGACCAGCAGGCTCGTACCGTCGTCGAGCTCGAGCGGGACGACGACGTCGACGCCGGCGGCACCGTCGCGGGTGCGGTAGCGGACGACCACGGTGTCCTCGACGGCGTACGTCCCCGTGGCCTCGACGATGCGCCACTCGTCGGCCGCGGCGACAGCCCGGCCGGGGGCCAGCACGTCGGCGACCGGGTCGGCGCCGGCCTTCTCGTTGCGCTGGATGATCTCGTTGCGTTCCTGCCGGTCGGCGAGCCGGTGGAACTGCCACTCGCCGAGCCGCCACGCGACCCACGCCAGGAAGACGACCACCAGCGCGAAGGCGATCCAGCGGCGTGAGACCAGGAACCGCAGCTTGTGCACCCGGCGAGGTTATCCGTCCCGTCCTGAGCATCCGGCGGGTGGTGCGGCACCCGTCGTTAGACTTGTGATCGTGACGACACCCCTGGCGGACCGCTTCGGCCGCGTGGCCACGGACCTTCGGGTCTCGCTGACCGACCGGTGCAACCTCCGGTGCAACTACTGCATGCCGGCCGAGGGACTCGACTGGCTACCCACCGAGGAGACACTGACCGACGACGAGGTCGTCCGGCTGATCACGATCGGCGTGGAGCGGCTCGGCATCCGCGAGGTGCGGTTCACCGGCGGCGAGCCGCTGCTGCGCCGGGGACTGGTCGACATCGTGGGCCGTACGCACGCGCTCGGCGTCGAGACGTCGCTCACCACCAACGCCCTCGGGCTCTCGCGCACCGCGCAGGCCCTCGCCGACGCCGGCCTCGACCGGATCAACGCCAGCATCGACTCGGTGCGACCGGAGACCTTCGCGACCATCACGCGTCGCGACCGGCTCAAGGACGTCGTGGCCGGCCTCGAGGCCGCCAGGGCCGCGGGGCTCGGGCCGATCAAGCTCAACGCCGTCCTGCTGCGCGGCACCAACGACGACCAGGCGGCCGAGCTGCTCCGCTGGAGCATCGCGCAGGACTACGAGCTCCGGTTCATCGAGCAGATGCCGCTCGACGCCCAGCACGGCTGGAGCCGCGAGTCGATGGTCACCGCCGACGAGATCCACCAGGCCCTCGCCGCCGAGTTCACCCTGACGCCCCACGGCGAGCCCCGGGGCAGCGCCCCGGCCGAGCTCTTCGACGTCGACGGCGGGCCGGCGACCGTCGGGATCATCGCCTCGGTCACTCGCCCGTTCTGCGGCGACTGCGACCGCGTCCGGCTCACCGCCGACGGCCAGGTGCGCAACTGCCTCTTCGCCCGCGAGGAGTCCGACCTCCGTACGGCGCTGCGCTCCGACGCCGACGACGAGGAGATTGCCGAGCGGTGGGTCATCGCCATGCGCGGCAAGCGTGCCGGCCACGGCATCGACGACGAGACCTTCCTCCAGCCCGACCGCCCGATGTCCGCGATCGGCGGGTGACCTGCCGCCTGCGCTGAAACGAGCAGGTGGCGTGGGGACCCGGAATGAGCAAGCGACACGGCTGAGGTACGAAGTCGCGCGAGCGCGTCGAACTTGGCTCGGGGCCGAGCGGCCACCTCAGTCGCCACAGCCCATCCGGGGGTGGCGGCACTCTGCGGATCGGGGGGTCCAGGAGCTGCAATCTGCCGCCACCTTCGCGGAACCACGCCCGGGGGTGGCGGACAGGCGTACGTCAGCCCGCGGGAGCGTGCGGGACGACGTCCTTCAGGAACCCGCGCGCACCGAGGAAGTCCGAGAGCGAGGCCCGGTGCTCGTCGCAGGCGAGCCAGGACTTGCGGCGCTCGGGGGTGTGGATCTTCGGGTTGTTCCACTGGAGGTCCCACACGGCGTCGGCCTGGCAGCCCTTGGCCGAGCAGATGTCACGGTCGAGGTCCATCGGCGTCCTTCCGGCTGGGGCCTCCGCGCCGCACGCGGGCGGCCCGGACATGAGAAGTGCCGGACAGCCACGGGGGGAAGCTGTCCGGCACCTCGATGCATACGCAGACGGGGGATGCTGCGCTAGCGATGAAGATCATTCCATGTGACTGGGTGAAAACCAAACTTTCGACACTCCGGTGTCGTGTCGGATTTCCTCAGTCTTCACCGTCGTGTGCCGTCAGTTCGTGGGCGCCGCCGCTGGTCGGCAGGCTGAATCCGTCGTCTCGCTGGTCGTTCGCGTTGGCCATGACCACCGCGAAGAGCGGAAGGAAGACGGCGGCGGCGACCAGGACCCACCGCAGGACCCCCGGACCGACCGCCACCGCGCCCACGAAGCACACGAGCCGGATCGTCATCGAGATGGCGTAACGGCGCTGGCGCGACCGCATGTCCTCTGCGGCGCTGCTGCGAGCCGTGGTGATGCGCACGGCATCGGACTTGGCCATGCTCGGAGTCTACGCCGCTAGGCTCGCAGAACCACGGGCCGGGGACGGTCCGCACAGCCGTCGACCAGGAGGCATCATGACCAACCGCACCTATCGCGTCACGGAGATCGTCGGCACGTCGCCCGACGGCATCGACCAGGCGATCCGCAACGGCATCGAGCGCGCCGGCCAGACCCTGCGCCACATCGACTGGTTCGAGGTCACCCAGGTCCGCGGCCAGGCCAAGGACGGGGTCGTCGAGCACTTCCAGGTCGGCATGAAGGTCGGCTTCCGCCTCGAGGACGAGTGATCACGCCCTTGCTTCGCCCGGGTGTCGCGGCGTGATTCCGGATACCCCTCGGTAATCACTAGCGTCGGGGAGCGTGAGCGAGATTCCTGGATCCAGCACCCCGACCGAGCCACGATCGGTCCTGGTGACCGGTGGCAACCGCGGGATCGGCCGCGCGATCGCCGAGGCGTTCATCGCCCAGGGCGACAAGGTCGCGGTCACCACCCGCAACGGCGGCGCGCCCGAGGGCGCGCTCGACGTGCGCTGCGACATCACCGACGCCGACCAGGTCGAGGCAGCCTTCAAGCAGGTCGAGGAGGCGCACGGCCCGGTCGAGGTGCTCGTCGCCAACGCCGGCATCACCAAGGACACCCTGCTGCTCCGGATGAGCGAGGACGACTGGTCCTCGGTCATCGACACCAACCTCACCGGTACCTTCCGGCTGACCAAGCGCGCTGCCAAGGGCATGCTGCGCCTGCGCCGGGGCCGGATCATCCTCATCTCCTCGGTCGTCGGGCTGCTCGGCTCGGCCGGCCAGGTCAACTACGCCGCCTCCAAGTCCGGTCTCGTCGGCCTGGCGCGCTCACTGGCCCGCGAGCTCGGCAGCCGGTCGATCACGACCAACGTCGTCGCGCCGGGCTTCGTGGAGACCGACATGACCGACGTGCTCACCGACGAGCAGAAGAGCGCCATCAAGACCCAGGTCCCGCTGGGCCGCTACGCCTCACCGGCCGAGGTGGCCTCGGCGGTCACCTGGCTCGCCTCCGACGGCGCGTCCTACGTCACCGGGGCCGTGATCCCGGTCGACGGCGGCCTCGGCATGGGCCACTGATCCTTCCTCCCGCGAGACACGAGCACTGACGAAAGGTCCAACGACATGGGAATCCTCGACGGCAAGCGCATCCTCGTCGCCGGCGTCACGATGGACAGCTCCATCGGCTTCGCGACCGCGAAGGTCGCCCAGGAGCAGGGCGCCACGGTGCTGATCTCCAACTTCGGCCGCGCGCTCGGCATCACCAGGCGCATCGCGAAGCGGCTCCCGCAGGAGGCACCGGTGCTCGAGCTCGACGTGACCGACGAGGACCACCTCGCGGGTCTCGCCGACCAGGTCCGGGAGCACGTCGACGGCCTGGACGGCGTCGTCCACTCCATCGCGTACGGCAACCCGGAGACGCTGCTCGGCGGCAAGTTCATGGACGGCCCGTGGGAGGACGTGGCGCAGGCCGTGCAGGTGTCGGCGTACTCGCTCAAGTCCCTGGCCGTCGCCACCAAGCCGCTGCTGTCGCCGGGCTCGTCGATCGTCGGGCTGACCTTCGACGCGACCACCGCGTGGCCGGCGTACGACTGGATGGGCGTCGCGAAGGCGGCCCTGGAGAACACGTCCCGCTACGTCGCCCGCGACCTCGGTCCCGAGGGCATCCGCTGCAACCTGGTCTCGGCCGGCCCCCTGAAGACCCTCGCCGCCAAGGCGATCCCGGGCTTCGAGGACCTCGAGTCGGCGTGGAAGGACCGCGCGCCCCTCGGGTGGGACGAGTCCGACCACAGGCCGACCGCGCAGGCCGTCGTGGCGCTGCTCAGCGACTTCTTCCCGGCGACCACGGGCGAGATCGTGCACGTCGACGGGGGCTTCCACGCGATGGGCCTCTGAGGTTCGGTAGTTTCCCCGCGTGACCTCTCTCGTCGAGCTGCGCGTCCTCGAAGGCCCCAACCTCTACTTCCCGCGCGCGGCGGTGAAGCTGACGCTCGACGTCTCGACGATCACCGAGGCGAGCGAGGAGGCCGTCCTGCGGTTCGCCCGACGCATCGGCCTGCGCACGACCAGGCCGGGCGCGCCCGGCTCGGGCTTCCGGCAACGGTTCGCCCTGCGGGCCGTCGAGCGGCTGGTCCGGGCCATCGCAGCGGAGGCGGGAACACGTCGCCTCGCCGTCCGCGTACGCCCGACCAGCAACCCCGACGTGGTCATCGTGGCGTTCCCGTGGCGCAACCGCGACCGGGCGCAGGCGCTCGGCCGGGCCGTCACCCACGCTCTCGACGCCCTGCCCACGCCCGACGTCGAGGAAGCCGTCAGCGCTGCGGCGGCCGAGGTCGCGGCAGCGCCCCGAGGTGACCGGCCCGGCACCATCACGCCGACGATCCCCGTGGTGGCGGTGACCGGCACCAACGGCAAGACCACGACCAGCCGGATGATCGCGCACATCGCGCGCACCAGCGGGCTGGTCGTCGGGTGGTCGAACACCGACGGCATCTACCGCGACGGCGTGCTCGTCGAGGCCGGCGACTACTCCGGGCCCTCCGGTGCCGGCCGGGCGCTCGGGCTCGACGGCGTGCAGTTCGCGGTGACCGAGACCGCCCGCGGCGGCATCCTGCTCAAGGGCATCGGCATCAGCCGCAACGACGTGTCGGTCGTGACCAACGTGACCGCCGACCACCTCGGGCTCCAGGGCATCGACACGGTCGACCAGCTCGCCGAGGTGAAGTCCGTCGTGCCGCGGATCACCCGCAAGGACGGCTGGTCGGTGCTCAACGGCGACGACCCCCGGGTGCTGGCGATGCGCAGCGTGATCTCCGCACGGCCCTGGATCTTCAGCCGCGACCCCGACTCGCCGGCCGTGCGGGAGGTGCTCACCGACGGCGGCCGGGCCACCACCGTGATCGACGGCTGGATCACCGTGCTGGCTCCGGGCGCCGACCCCGACCCGCTCGTCGAGCTCGCCGACGTGCCGATGACGCTGGCCGGGCTGTCCCGCTTCAACATCGAGAACGCCCTCGCCGCCGCGTCCGCCGCCCTCGCGATCGGTCTCGCGCGCGACGCCGTGGTCGCAGGACTGACGTCGTTCCTCCCCGACGCCGAGCACAACCCGGGCCGGATGAACTTCTTCTCGCTGCCCGCCGGCGACGGGCAGAGCGTGTCGGTCGTCATGGACCTCGCGCACAACGAGGCCGGGCTCGAGGCACTGCTGGAGATCATGTCGGGCGTACGACGTCCCGGCGCCCGCCTGCTGCTCGGCCTCGGCGCCGTCGGTGACCGCACCGACGAGCTGATCGACGCGCTCGGGGAGATCGGCGCCAAGGGCAGCGACGTCGTCGCGATCGGCCACAAGGAGTGGTACCTCCGCGGCCGCACCATGGACGAGATCGACGCCCTGCTCCGCGCCGGCGCCGCCCGGGTGGGGGTCACCGACATCGACACCTACACGACCGAGGTCGCCTGCCTCGCCGCCCTGGTCGAGCGCGCCGAGCCGGGCGACGTCGTCGGCCTCATGTGCCACGCCGAGCGGCAGGAGGCGTACGCCTGGATCGCCGAGCACGGCGGCACGCCCGACAGTCCCGAGGTCCTCTCGCAGAAGGTGCGGGCGGCACACCGCTGACCGGCGCGTCGTACGGCGCCACGCCGACCGGCGGTGAGGGAGACACCTCTTCGGGGTCCAGAACGTTCCTGACGCACCGCTCGACGGAAGCTCGAGCCGGGGTCAGGTGTCGCCCGGGTCCACCTGCTCACCGGGCGCGCCGATGTCGAGGTCGCCCTCGACGATCAGGGCCGACACGCCGCCCGCCGACCGGGTCTCGTGCAGCTCTCCCGGCTCCCAGACGGCTGCCTGGCCGGCGCCGAGCCGATGTACGACGCCCTCCGCGCCCGCCACCTCGGCCTCGCCCACGAGCACGACGAGCAGCTGGCGGCCGACGGCCGGGTGCCTCCCGATGACGCCGCCGGGTGCGAGCGCGACCGACACGAGGTGGGCGTCGGCGCTCAGGCCGAATGCGCCGACGGAGAAGCCGCGGCTCCCGTGCGCCTCGATCGGACGGTGCGGGAGGTCCGTCAGGTCGAGGATCCTCACGCGCCGCCCGTCGCCTGGTCCGCCGGAGGCGTGTAGTCGGGGTCGGCGGAGGGCGCGTCGGGGTTGGTGGTCGAGCCGGCCTGGGCGACGTCGGACCAGTTCTCCAGTTCGGCCATCACCTCGGCGTGCTTGTCGACGCACACCACGACGAGGTCGCCGCGGTTGGCGCGGCTCATCGCGTGGCGCACGGCCTCGATCTCCTCCAGCACGAGCTCGACCTGCTTGCAGCGTGCGCCCTCGTCCATCGCGGCACGTACGCCGTCCAGGACGAGCTGGGCGGTCGCTCCACGCTCGCGGCCGCGGAGCGCCACGTCCTCGCGGACGATGCACACGTCGAAGTGCTGGGCCGCGATCTGGCCGAGCTCGCGCATGTCCTGGTCGCGGCGGTCGCCGGCCGTGGCGATGATGCCGATCCGTGAGGGCCGGGCCAGGTCGTGCGACGACTCGAGCGACTCGCCGACGCGGTCCACGAAGTCGCCGAGCATCTTCATGCCGGGCGCGTTGTGGCAGTAGTCGACGATCACGTTGACGCCGTTGACCTCGACCTCGTTGAGGCGGCCGGGGGAGAGGTAGTAGCTGGTCGAGAAGGTCCGCAGGCCTTGCCGGATGTCGTGCAGCGGGGCCCCGGCGGCGAAGGCGGCGGCGGCTGCGGCGAGGGCGTTCTGGACGTTCATCCGGGCTCGGCCGCTGAAGGTCGAGGGCAGGAGGTGGGTCCAGGCCAGCTGCATCTCGCGGCGGCCGTGCATGACCACCATCATCTCGCCGCGGTCGCTGGGGTTGAGCACGATCGCCTTGCCGCCCCGGCGGCAGTGCGCGTCGATCATGTCGCGGACCTCGCTGCCCGGCTCCTCCATCGAGAACCACACGACCTGGCCCGAGCACTTGCGGCGCATCTCGCGCACCAGCGGGTCGTCGGCGTTGAGCACGGCGTGGCCGTCGCGCGGCACCGCCTCGACGATCACGGCCTTCACGTCGGCGAGCTGCTCGACGGTGTCGATGCCGCGCAGGCCGAGGTGGTCGGGCTGCACGTTGAGGACGACGGCGACGTCGTTGCGCTCGTAGCCCAGGCCCTCGCGCAGGATGCCGCCGCGGGCGACCTCGAAGACCGCGAAGTCGACGCGCGGGTTCTGCAGGACCATCCGCGCCGAGCGGGGACCGGAAGCGTCCGCGCGGATGAGCAGCCGCTCGTCGATGACCACGCCGTCGGTCGACGTCATGCCGACCTTGCGGCCCATGCCCTTGAAGATGTGGCTGATCATCCGGCTCGTGGTCGTCTTGCCGTTGGTGCCCGTCACCGCCACGATCGGGATCCGGGACGTGGCGCCCGGCGGGAAGAGCATGTCGACCACGGGCTTGGCGATGAACTGCGGCTCGCCGATCGTCGGGTGGGTGTGCATCCGGAACCCCGGGGCCGCGTTGACCTCGCAGATCGCGCCGCCGGCCTCCCGGACCGGCTCGGTGATGTCGGGGCAGATGAAGTCGATGCCGGCGATGTCGAGGCCGACCATCCGGGCGGCCTCCTCGGCGATCTCGACGTTCTCCGGGTGGGCCTCGAAGGTGCGGTCGATGGAGATGCCGCCGGTGGACATGTTGCCGGTGAGCGCGAGCTTGACCATCTCGCCCTCGGCGGGCACCGACTCCAGGGTGTGCCCCTGGTCGGCGAGCACCTCGACCGCCGCCTCGTCGATCTTGATGCGCGTCAGCACCTTCTCGTGGCCCACCCCGCGGCGCGGGTCGGCGTTGGTGAGGTCGACCAGCGCCTCCACCGTCGACGTGCCGTCGCCGGTCACGGACGCGGGCACGCGCTCGGCGATCGCGACCATCCGGCCGTCGATGATCAGGCAGCGGTAGTCCTTGCCCGTCACGAACGACTCGACGATGACGTTGCCGCGGCGCGACTGGTCGTGCGCGATCGGGAACGCCGCGCGTACGTCGGCGTCTTCCTGCAGGTCGAGGCACACCCCGCGCCCGTGGTTGCCGTCGAGCGGCTTGAGCACGACCGGGTAGCCGATGCGGCGGGCTGCGGCGACCGCGCCCTCCTCGGTGCGGACCGACTCCTGCTTGGGCACCGGCAGGCCGGCGGCGCCGAGCAGCTTGGTCGTCAGGTCCTTGTCGGACGCGATGTCGACGGCGATCGACGACGTCTCCGAGGTCATCGTGGCGCGGATCCGCTTGGCGTGGACGCCCTGGCCGAGCTGGACGAGGGAGTACTGGTTGAGCCGGATCCACGGGATGTCGCGCGACACCGCTTCGTCGACGATCGCCTGCGTCGAGGGACCGAACGCCGTGCGCTCGGCACGACGGATGAAGTCGTCGCGCTCGGTCTCCCAGTCGAAGTCGGGGTCGCCCTCGACGAGGTGGTTGACCAGCCGGACGGCGAGGCGGCCGGCGGTGAGGCCGACGTTCTCCTCGATGTAGCCGTAGATGATGTTGTAGCGACCCGGCTGCCCCTTGACCTGCCGGGTCTTGCCGCGGCGGATGTCGTGGCCGACGAGCTGCTGGAGGGCCAGCGCGGCGTGCTCGGCGACGTGGCCCAGCCAGGTGCCCTCGTTGAGGCGCTCGAGGAAGCCGCCGCGGCGCCCGCGCGAGCACGAGTGCTCGCGCAGGCCGGGCAGCATCGCGACCAGGTCGTCGGTGAACCCGGGGATGGTGTTGGTGGGGAACTGCTCGAGCGAGCCCAGGTCGACCACGAGGTGGATCGACTTGTCGTAGGACCAGACGTTGGCGCCGCGGTAGACGCGGGTCTCGACGATCTCCAGGTCCGGCGTGGGTCGCTCACTCATGCATCTACTCCTTGGTCGGAGGTGGGGGTCTGGGGGGCCGAGCCGCGGCGCAGCTTGAGGCGTCGGCGGATCGCGGCGGGGGTCGCGTCGGCAGCGGCGATGTCGCGGGCCAGCTGACGCAGGTCGCGGCCGGCCTCGGCGAGCTCGTCGGCATCCTCGGGTTGGATGGACGGCTCCTGCGGCAGGAGCTCGCGGGTGGTCAGGTCGAACACGGTGCCGGCCGGCAGCGTGTGGAACACGACCCCGCTGGCGAGCAGGGGCGAGGACCGGGTGGCCTCGTAGGCGTTGGAGACCATGCGCGACCCGTCGAAGATCGTCACCGCGCCCTTGCCCAGGACTCGCATGACCTTGTCGCCGTCGACGTCCTCGACCAGGCCGCAGGTGTCCTCGTCGACGCCGATGCCGAGCAGCTGGGGGCTCTGGGCCACGATCATCAGCAGCCGACCGTAGCGGTTGCGCTGGTCGAAGTGCTGGTCGATGACGGCCATGTCGACGAGGCCGAGGCCGGCCGCCACCTGCGTCATCCGCTGCTTGGGCGTGGCCCCGCCGACGCCGAAGGCGACCATGTGCGAGGACTGGATGCTCGCGCCCGCCGAGGTGCCGGCGACGACCGCTCCGCGCTCGTGGGCTCTCAGGATCGCCTCGCCTACCGGCGTGCCGCACACGATGGAGGACAGCTTGAGCTGGTTGCCGCCGGTCATGAAGATCCCGGTGGCCTCGTCGAGCGTCTTCACCAGGACCGGGTCGTGCGCCTGGTCGCGCGACTCCGGACGTACGGCGTCCACGCTGGCCGCGCCGAACTTCGTGAAGAGCGCGTCGTAGACGTCCACCACCTCGCGTCCGAGCGAGGAGGCGGTCGGGATGACGGCGATCCGGGCGTCCTTGCCGCCGCTCAGCGTGACGAAGTGCTTGAGGATGGTGGGCTTGCGCACCTTGTCCTCGGCGCCCCCGATGATCATGAGTGGTCCTCTGGGCATGACAGGCAGGCTAGCGGCTGGAAGGGTGAGGGAATGCAGGAGTCTGTGGGGAAGACGTCGGACGCGGGTTCGCGCCGACTGGTCGTCATGCGTCACGCCAAGGCCGAGCACAGTGCGAGCACCGATCACGTGCGTGCGCTGGCCGAGCGTGGGATGGGCGACGCGGAGGCGGTCGGCCGCTGGATGCGCGACCACGGCGTCGAGCCCGATGCCGCGCTGGTCTCCGACGCGCTCCGCACGCAGCAGACGTGGCAGCAGGTCGCCGCCGGCGCCGGGTGGGACGAGGGCATCGTCGTCTTCTCCGAGGCCCTCTACGCCGCCGGCACCGACTCGGCCTTCGACCTGCTGCGCGAGGTCGCCGGCGACATACGGACCCTGGTCGTCATCGGCCACAACCCGACCATGGGATCGCTGGCCGAGCTCGTCGACGACGGCGAGGGCGACAGCGAGGCGACGACCGCCATGCTGACGCGCGGCTTCCCGACGTCGGCCGTCGCGGTCTTCACCGTCGAGGGGCGCTGGGCCGACCTCGGTCCCGGCACGGCGCGGCTCGACGCCTTCCACGTCGGGGCTGCGTGAGCGATCCGCACGTCGTGGCGCGGCTTCGCGCTGCCGGCTGCGTGTGGGCCGAGGACGAGGCGGCGCTGCTCGTCGCGGCTGCCGTGTCGCCCGACGAGCTCGAGAGCCTCGTCGTACGTCGTGTCGCCGGCGAGCCCCTCGAGACGGTGCTCGGCTGGGTGGAGTTCCTGGGCCGGCGGCTGCTGGTCGCGCCCGGCGTCTTCGTGCCCCGACGCCGCACCGAGCTCCTGGCGAGGAGGGCCCTCGAACACACCCGTGCCGTCCCGGCGGGCCACGGACGGCCCGTCGTGGTCGAGATGTGCTGCGGCGTGGCGCCGGTGGCCGCGAGCCTCGAGGGCGCGCACGCCGAGGTGCACGCGTCCGACGTGAGCGCGACGGCCCTCGGCTGCGCGCGGTCCAACGCGCCGTCCGCGGCGCTCCACCTCGGTGACCTGTACGACGCGCTGCCGACCGGCCTCGTCGGCCGCGTCGACGTCCTGGCCGCCAACGCGCCCTACGTCCCCAGTGACCGGGTGGCCGACATGCCGCCGGAGGCCCGCGACCACGAGCCGCTGGTGGCGCTCGACGGCGGCGCCGACGGCGTCGACCTGCACCGGCGGCTCGCGGCGGACGCCGCCCGCTGGCTGGCGCCCGGGGGAGTGCTGCTCATCGAGACCAGCCCCGGACAGGCGGGACTCACGACCGGCGCGATGGAGGCGGCCGGGCTCGCGACGTGGGTCGGGACCGACGACGAGGTCGGCGGGTGCGTCGCGGTCGGCGTACGCCCCGACGGCGTCAGCCGATGAGCGGCGGCGCGGGCGTCGTGATGCCCACCGCCGCGTCGGCCTCCTCGATCTGCTCGCGCGAGATGCCGAGCAGGTAGAGGATCGCGTCGAGGTAGGGGACGTTGACGGCGGTGTCGGCGGCGTCGCGGACCATCGGCTTGGCGTTGTAGGCGATGCCGAGCCCGGCGGCGTTGAGCATGTCGAGGTCGTTGGCGCCGTCACCGATGGCGATCACGGCGTCGAGGGGTACGCCGACCTCGCCGGCGAACTCGCGCAGGGCCGCCGCCTTGCCCGCCCGGTCGACGACCTCGCCGACGATGCGACCGGTGAGGCGGCCGTCGACGACCTCGAGCTCGTTGGCGCGCGCGAAGTGGATGCCGAGGTCGGCGGCGAGGCGGTCGGTGATCTGGGTGAAGCCACCGGAGACGATCGCGAAGCGGTAGCCGAGGCGGCGCAGCGTGCGCACCATCGTGCGGGCTCCGGGCGCGAGCACGATCGACTCGTAGACCTCGTCGAGGGCGGACTCCGGGACGCCCTCGAGCAGCGCGACCCGCTCGCGCAGGGACGCCTCGAAGTCGAGCTCGCCGCGCATCGCCGCCTCGGTCACGCGGGCGACCTCGACCTCCTGGCCGGCGTGGGCGGCGAGCATCTCGATGACCTCGCCCTGGATGAGGGTCGAGTCGACGTCCATCACGATCAGCCGGATGCCGCGACGGTGGAGGGAGTCGCGCTGGACGGCGAGGTCGATGCCCTGCTTGACGGCCTCGACCGAGAGGAGCGGTCGGAGGGTCTCGGCCGGCGCGCCGGAGACGTGCAGCTCGATGGCGGTGACGGGGTAGCGCGCCATCCGCTCGATCTTGTCGATGTTGGCGCCCGAGTCGGCGATCCGGCCCGCGATCGCGGACATCGCCGAGGCCTTGAGCGGGTTGCCGATGATCGTGATGTGCGAGCGCTCGCCGCGCCGACTGCGGTTGTCGCCCGCACCGCGGTCCACCTCGACGCTCATGTCGAGGTCGGCGGCGGTGCGCTCGATGGTGTCGCGCAGCTTCTTCCAGTCCCGGGGCGCGGTGACGAGGATGCCGAGCACCAGCCGCCGTCGGAGCACGATCTGCTCGATGTCGATGACCTCGACGCCGGCTGCGGCGAGCGCGGCGAAGATCGCTGAGGTGACGCCAGGCCGGTCCTTGCCCGTGAGGGTGACCAGGAGGGTCTTCGGCTCGTCTTCCATCGTGCGTCGAAGGCTAGTCGCGGTGCCGCGCGGCCCGCCGCCGGGTCCGCGCATCGGGCAGTACCTCAACTTGGTGCTGGCGGGCGTCGGCCCGGTCCCCTACGTTGTTGCCGGAGGCGGTCCGGGCCTCTACGTTGTTGCCGGAGGCGGTCCGGGCCTCTACGTTGTTGCCGGAGGCGGTCCGGGCCTCGGAGCCGCCCGACAACCGGGGGTTTCCATGGACTTCATGACGGCAGTGCGCACGTGCTTGTCCAAGTACGTCGACTTCTCGGGCCGCGCGCGACGCTCCGAGTACTGGTACTTCGCGCTCTTCTCGTTCCTGGTCAGCCTTGCGGCCAGCATCATCGACGCCGTCCTCGGCACCGACTACGACGGCGCGACCACCGGTGGACTGATCCAGACCGTCGTCGGCCTGGCGTTCTTCCTGCCCAGTCTCGCCGTGGCCGTGCGCCGGCTGCACGACACCGACCGCAGCGGTTGGTGGATCCTCATCGGCCTCATCCCGATCATCGGCTGGATCCTGCTCCTCGTGTGGTTCTGCACGGACTCCAAGGCCGACAACCAGTACGGGCCCAACCCCAAGACGGGACCGACCGGCCACCCCGGCGACTACCCGCCGCCGGCCTACGGCAGCGGCCAGTACGGCGGCTGACGGTGTCGGTGGCCCGTCCTAGCCTCGTGGCATGAGCCGGTCCCACCACACCATCGACTACATCGAGATCAACGTCTCCGACATGGCCGCGGCGCGCGATTTCTACGCGCAGGCGTTCGGCTGGGCGTTCAACGACTACGGTCCCACCTACTCCGGCATCCGGGCCGCGTCCGGCGACGGTGAGGTGGGCGGTCTCAACGGCACCGGGACACCGGGACCGGGCGGACCGCTCGTCCTGCTGTTCTCCGACGACCTCGACGCCACGGTGGTCGCGGTCGAAGCGGCCGGCGGCGCCGTCACGACAGGCCCCTACGAGTTCCCCGGTGGGCGCCGGTTCGAGTTCAGCGACCCGAGCGGCAACGTGCTGGGGGTCTGGGCGACGACGTAGCGGCCCGAGGGCCGCTCAGCGGTCGGGCCACACCTCGGGCGAGCAGGCTGCCACGATCGCGCGCCGGGCGGCGCGGCCGAGCGGCTGCAGGAGGTCGCGACGCCGCTCCACCTCGTACGACGACAGCGCGCCGCCGTCGTCGACGAGGGCCAGGTCGACGATCGCCCACGCCTGCAGGCCGCGCGCGGCGAGGTCGACGCACCGCGGCGGGGTGCCGAGCGGGGCGTCGAGCGAGGGACGGTGGTGCAGGTTCATCAGTGCGTCGGCGGCCTCGGGCCGCCACCTCGCCACGTCGAGGTCGGCGAGGTCGCCCGCCGCGTCGAGGAGCGCGCCGCGCAGGGTGCGGTCGGCCTCGCCGACGTCCGGCAGCTGGCGGCGCGACGCCTCCAGGGGCTGCCACTGCACCGTCTCGCCCTGCTCCTCGGGCACCAGGCCCAGGTCGCCCACCACGACGGCCTGACCCGCCTCGAGCGCTGCGCTGTTGAAGTCGCGCGGGCCGCCCAGTCCCAGCGGATCGCCGTCGACCGGCAGTGCCAGTCCGGCGTACGACGCCCCGGTGCCCCGTGCGCGCACCAGCAGGTCGAGCGTCGAGCCGCCCGCCAGCAGGTGGGTGTCGTCGGCCAGCGCGTCGAGCACGTGGTCGGTCTGCTCGTGCCCGCGCAGCCAGGCGGTCAGCCACCAGGCGAGGGTCGCCGAGTGGGGGAGGGCGAGGTGCGTGCGCGACATCGCGGGCGAGGCTACTCGCCGTCCCGCACCGCCGTGTCCGGGGCCGCGCCGTGGCCGGTGCTGGATAGGGTGACGCGCATGGTCGCCGTCATCGAGTTCGCAGGGGTCACGGTGCGCCGGGGCCAGTCGCTGCTGCTCGACGACGTCAGCTGGCTGGTCGAGGAGGACGAGCGCTGGGTGGTCCTCGGGCCCAACGGCGCCGGCAAGACGACGCTGCTCCAGGTCGCCGCCGCGCAGCTGCACCCGACCTCGGGGGTCGCCGGGATCCTCGACGAGGTGCTCGGCACGACCGACGTCTTCGAGCTGCGCCCGCGCATCGGCCTCACCAGCGCCGCGCTCGCCGACCGCATCCCGCGGTCCGAGCTGGTCAAGGACGTCGTCGTCTCCGCCTCCTACGGCGTCCTGGGCCGCTGGCGCGAGGAGTACGCCGACCTCGACCACGACCGGGCCGCCGCGCTGCTCGCGGAGGTCGGGGCCGACCACCTGGCCGAGCGCACCTTCGGCACCTTGAGCGAGGGCGAGCGCAAGCGGGTGCAGGTCGCCCGGGCGCTCATGACCGACCCCGAGCTGCTGCTGCTCGACGAACCGGCCGCCGGTCTCGACCTCGGCGGGCGCGAGGACCTGGTGGCGACGCTGTCCCAGGTGGCCCTCGATCCCGACTCCCCGGCGACCGTGCTGGTCTCGCACCACGTCGAGGAGATCCCGCCCGGCTTCACCCACGCCCTGCTGCTGCGCGAGGGCCGGGTCGTCGACTCGGGGCCGGTCGACGACGTGGTCACCGCCGAGTCGTTGTCGGAGACCTTCGCGATGCCGCTGCTGCTGAGCCGCTCGGACGACCGCTTCGCGGCGCGCCGACGCCCCGCCGAGCGCGTCGTTCACGCCTGACGTCACGCCCCACTGGATAGGGTCGGGCCATGGACTGGATCCGCGACCACCTCTGGGAGACCTGGCTCGGTCTCTCGATCGTGCTCGGTGTGGCGGAGATGTTCAGCCTCGACCTGATCCTCGCGATGCTCGCCGCGGGAGCCGTGATCGGGATGGTCGCCGCCATCATCGGCCTGCCGGTCTTCGTGCAGATCCTCGCGGCGCTGGCCGCGTCCATCGCCATGCTGGCCTTCGTCCGGCCGGCCTTCGTCAAGCGGCTCCACAGCGGTCCCGAGCTCGCGCTCGGGCACGGCAAGCTGGTCGGCACCCGCGCGCTCGTCACCCAGGAGATCACCGGCCTGGCGCCGGGTCGCATCAAGGTGGCCGGCGAGGTCTGGTCGGCGCTGCCCTACGACGAGGACCTCAGGATCGCACCGGGCGAGACCGTCGAGATCTTCCAGATCAAGGGCGCGACCGCCTACGTCCACCCGGTGGGCACGCTCGAGCCCTGACCCGGCGTCGTACGCCGCCTCACGACTGCTCCACCGCCAGCCACAGCAACCCACAAGATCGGGGGGAACCCATGGGGACTGCACTACTGGTCCTGCTCCTGCTCGTCGTCCTGTTCGTCGTCGTCATGCTCGCCAAGACGGTCCGCATCGTGCCCCAGGCACGCGCGGGCATCGTCGAGCGCTTCGGCAAGTACAAGGGGACGCTCCCGGCAGGGCTCAACATCGTCATCCCGTTCATCGACCGGCTGCGCTACCTCATCGACCTGCGCGAGCAGGTCGTGTCGTTCCCGCCGCAGCCCGTGATCACCGAGGACAACCTCGTCGTCTCGATCGACACGGTCATCTACTTCCAGGTCACCGACCCGGTCGCCGCGACCTACGAGATCGCCAACTACATCCAGGCGATCGAGCAGCTCACCATGACCACGCTGCGCAACATCGTCGGTGGCATGGACCTCGAGGAGACGCTCACCAGTCGCGACTCGATCAACTCCGGCCTGCGGGGCGTCCTCGACGAGGCCACCGGCAAATGGGGCATCCGCGTCAACCGTGTCGAGCTCAAGGGCATCGACCCGCCGCCGTCGATCAAGGACTCGATGGAGAAGCAGATGCGCGCCGACCGCGAGAAGCGTGCCGTGATCCTCACGGCCGAGGGCCAGCGCCAGGCCGCGATCCTCACCGCCGAGGGTTCCAAGCAGTCGCAGATCCTCAACGCCGAGGGTGACCGCGAGTCGCAGATCCTGCGTGCCCAGGCCGACCGGGAGGCGCAGATCCTGCGCGCCCAGGGTGAGGGACAGGCGATCCAGACGGTCTTCCAGGCCATCCACGACGGCCAGCCCGACCAGTCGCTGCTGGCCTACCAGTACCTCCAGATGATGCCGAAGATCGCCGAGGGCAGCGCCAACAAGGTGTGGGTCATCCCCTCCGAGATCACCAAGGCGATGGAGGGCCTGGGCTCGTCGATCCACGAGATCGCCGGCATCCCCAAGGACGCCACGCCGCGCACCCGGGTGGACATGGGCCCGACCGAGCCTCAGCTGCCGAGCTCGGCGGCGGCGGACCCGGAGATGCGGGCGACCAACGAGGCCGTGCAGCAGGCGATCGCCGCGGCCGAGAGCGCCGCCAACCCTGGCCGCGCCGCGCGATCGATCGACCCGGACGCGACCGCCACCGACCCGGGCGCCGAACCCACTGAGCCGGGAGCACCCGCCGGCCAGTGAGTCCGACCGAAGCGGTGCTGATCGCCCTCGCAGGAGTGGCGGCCGGCACCATCAACACCGTGGTGGGGTCGGGGACGTTGATCACGTTCCCGACCCTCCTCGCGTTCGGCGTACCCCCGGTGACCGCCAACGTCAGCAACACCGTCGGGCTCGTCCCGGGCAGCATGTCCGGCGTCTTCGGCTACCGCCGTGAGCTCGCTGGGCAGGGGGCCCGCGTGCTCCGGCTGGGGGCGGCGTCACTGCTCGGGGGTGTCGCCGGCGCGCTGCTCCTGCTGTGGCTGCCCTCGTCCGCGTTCGACGCGATCGTCCCCGCGCTCATCGCGCTCGGGGTGGTGCTGGTCGTCCTCGGTCCGCGGATCCAACGCTCCGTCGCTGCTCGCGCCGAGTCGCGCGGCGGCATCCCCGACCACGGCGTGTGGTGGGTGTGGCCGGCGGTCGCGGCAGCCGGCGTCTACGGCGGCTACTTCGGGGCGGCCCAGGGCGTGCTGCTGATGGCGATCCTCGGCATCGGGGTCGCCGACTCGATGCAGCGGCACACCGCCACCAAGAACGTCCTCGCCCTCATCGTCAACGCCGTCGCCGCGCTGGTCTTCATCGCCGTCGCCGACATCGACTGGACCGTCGCCGGCCTGATCGCCATCGGCTCCGTGATCGGCGGCCAGATCGGTGCCACCGTCGGGCGACGCCTGCCACCCGTCCTGCTCCGCGCCGTCATCGCCACGGTCGGTGTCGTCGCGCTCGTGGCGCTGCTCGTCTGAGCCGCGCGGGATGCCAGATGCCTGCCTGTTGCGGCAGGATGGCGCAGAGGGACGCCCGTGCCCGGGCGACCGGCGGGAGGAATGCCATGAACAAGGCGCTACTCGGCTCGATGACGAACGCGGAGCAGAGGCTCGTCGCGGAGACGACGCGGCCGGCGCTGGCCGAGCTCGACGAGGAGGAGCTGCTCGCGCTCCACGCTCGAGTCCGTCGCGCGCGAGCCAAGTACGTGACGATGTACCGCCGCGGTGCCAGCGGCGGCGTCGTCAAGCGCGGCGGCCGCGGGTTCAGCTATCCGAAGAACCAGCGCGATCGCGGCAAGGCGGAGGTGTTCGAGAGCGCCCTCGCCGCGGTGAGCCGGCAGGTCGCCGTCCATGCCGCCCGGGCCGCGGCGGAGCTCAAGGCGTCCCGGCTGGACGCCGCGCGCTCCGGAGGAGGCGGTCCGAAGGCCGAGGCGCCGGACGCAGGGTCCGACGTGACCGAGATGTCGCGGCCGCGGGGCGTGAAGAAGACGACCGGCGGCCTCAAACGGGACGCCTCCACACGCGCCGCGGGCGACCGCCGGCAGGCCAAGCGCGACACCCGCGCGGCGGACTGACCTCGGCCTGACCCGCGTCGGGCGATGTCGAGCGTCCTGCTGGTCGTCGCCGGGCTGGTCGTGCTGCTGGCCGGCGCCGAGGTGCTGGTCCGGGGCGGCACGGGGCTGGCTGCCTGGTTCGGTGTCTCGCCGATGCTCGTCGGGCTGACCGTCGTGTCGCTCGGCACCAGCGTGCCGGAGCTGGCGGTCGGCATCGACGCCGCCATCAGTGGGAGCCCGGGGCTGGCGGTCGGCAACATCGTCGGCACGAACCTCGTCAACATCCTCTTCATCCTCGGTCTGAGCGCGCTCCTGGTCCCGGTGGTGCTCCAGTCCCGGACGCTGCGCTTCGACCTGCCGGCCATGACAGCAGCGGCCGTGGCCCTGTTCCTGCTCTCGCTCGACGGCGCGCTCGACCGGGTCGACGGGTGCGTGCTCCTCCTCGGAGCCACGGTCTACACGGTCCTGCTGGTGGCGCGCGAACGGCAGCAACGCGGGGGAGAGCCGCCTCCTCGGACGCCGGATGGTCCGGGCGTCGGTGCGGCGGTCGTCCGGCTGGTGATCGGGATCGTGGCGGTCGTGGTGGGGGCGGAGCTGCTGGTCGAGGGCGCGGTGGCGGGGGCCGCGTCGCTCGGCGTGAGCGACGCCGTCACCGGCCTGACCGTGGTGGCGATCGGCACCTCGGCTCCGGAGCTGGTGACCACGTTGATGGCCACGCTGCGTCGCGACCGGGACCTCGCACTCGGCAACCTCGTCGGCTCCAGCACCTACAACATCGCGTTCGTCCTCGGTCTCACCGCTGTCGTCGCTCCGGACGGACTGCCGATCCCGGACGAGGTGCTCGCCTCGGACCTCGTGCTCCTCCTGGCGGCGGCCCTCGCGACGCTGCCCGTCTTCGTGACGGGCGCTCGGATCAGCAGGGCCGAGGGGGCCTTGTTCGTGGCCGCGTACGTCGGCTACGTGACGTGGCTGATCGCCGTGCGCGCCTGATCGGCGGCGAGACGGCCCTGGGTCGAAGTTCACTCGCACCAGGAACGAGCAAGGCTCGAGTCAGCGTCGCTTCCACCGACGCGCGACTTCCGACCGTCGCCCTAGGAGCCATCACCCGTCGCCGGCTCCGGCACCTTCTCCACCCATGCCTCGAGCCAGGTGCCGAGGACGTCGTACGCCTGGGCGCGCACGGCGGGTCGGGAGAGGACGACGTCGTGGATCGCGCCCTCGACCGCGATCGAGGTGACGTGGGTGCCGACCGACGAGGCCCAGCGGCGGATCTGCTCGACGTCGAGCACGATGTCGTGCGTGGCAGCGGTCTCCTCGGTCTGCTCGCCGAACCACGACCGCGCGGAGGACAGCACGAGGGTGGGGGAGTCGATGTCGAGCCCGGCGTGCAGGAGCGCGTGGCCACGTCGTACGGCGCGCAGCCACCCGACGTAGATCGGGCGCGAGTCCAGCGGCTTCCAGGCGAGGTCGTAGTCCCACTCGCCGGCGTGCTCGTGGTGCAGCGAGCGGCCGTAGACGTTGCTGATCCGGCGCGGGATCTCCTGCATCGGTCGGCTGGTGCCGAGCCGCTCGATCGCCAGCCGCGTCGCGGGGCTGCGCAGCCACGCGGCGCCCTGCATGTCGAACCACGGGGAGTTGAGCACCATCGCCGTCAGCTCGGCCGGCCGGCGCTCCTTCGCCCAGAGCGGGACCGTCAGGCCCCCGGTCGAGTGGCCCGAGGCGATGACGTCGCGGTGCCCGTCGCGCTGGGTGATCCGCCACCACGCCAGGTCGATCTCCGCGAAGTACTCACCGAGGTCGGCGACGTAGTGCGGCGTCTGGTGGTCCCGCAGCGACCGGCCGTACTTGCGGAGGTCGAGGGCGTAGAACGCGTAGCCCCGGTCCGCCCACCACCTGGCGTACTCGGTGTGGAAGAAGTAGTCGGCGAACCCGTGCACGTGCAGCACGGCACGTCCGTTGGGGTGCTCGGGGGCCAGCGTCACGAGCGTCGCGACGACGGGGCCCTCGGGGTCGGGCGGGAGGGAGATCGTCTCCACCCGGAAGTCAGGTCCGAGGATGTCGGCCTGCAGCGGGACCAGAGGCATGTGAGGAGCCTATCGATCGCCGCTGACTTTCCCGGTTCCACGTCGGTGAAGGTCTGTCGAGCCCTACCCTTTGGCCGTGTCGAGTGCTGTGGGGACGGTGATTCGCGGCGTCACGTCGTACGTCCAGCAGCGCGTCCAGGGCTGGCGCACCGGCTCACGAGGCAGCCAGGCGTTCCTCCTGCTGGTGTTCGTCGCCCTCGTCGGCGCGGCCGTGGGTATCGGCGAGCTGGCCCAGGTCGTCGTCCCGGTGTCCCTGTGGTTCCTCGTCCTCATGCTCGGCCTGATGCTGCTGCGGTTCGTGCCGCTGCTCCTGCTCACCGTGGTGCTGGGGGCCGCCGCCTACTGGACGTCGGTCCAGACCGGCTTCGCCACCCCGAGCCGCGAGGCGGCACTGCTCACCCTCGCCGTCGGCGTGCTGCTCGCGATCTACCAGTCGAGCCGCCAGCGGTCGGGCCTGCCGATGGCGCTGAGCGAGGCGGTGCTGACCCAGCTCCGTGACCGGCTGCAGCGCCAGGGCGTGGTCCCGCCGCTGCCCAACGGCTGGCGCTCCGAGTCCGCCACGATCACGGCCAACGGCCCCAGCTATGCCGGCGACTTCCTCGTCGCCGACCTGCGCGAGGGGCGGTGGCTGGAGATGGCGCTCGTCGACGTGTGCGGCAAGGGCACCTCCGTCGGCCCGCAGGCGCTGCAGTTCGCCGGCGCGCTCGGCGGCCTGATCGGCGCCCTGCCTCCGGCCGAGCTGATGGCGGCGGCCAACCACTTCCTGCTGCGCCAGGAGTCCGACGAGTCGCTGGCGACGGCCGTGCACCTCAAGATCGACCTGGTCACCGGCGACTACACGATCACCAGCGCCGGACACCCGCCGGCGCTGCACTGGCACCTGAGCCAGCGGGGATGGGCCATCGACAACGCGCGGGGCATGGCGCTCGGCGTGATCGACGACGCCGAGTTCACCCCGAGCCGCGGGCGGCTGCGCCCCGGTGAGGCGCTGATGTTCTACACCGACGGCGTCATCGAGTCCGCGGACCGCGACCTCGACGCGGGCATCGACTGGCTGCGGCACGCCGCCCTCCAGGCCGTCGAGACCCGCGGCTTCACCGGCATGCCGAAGCGCGTGCTCAAGAAGGTGCCTCGTGGGGACGACGACCGCGCCCTGCTCGTGCTGGAGCGGCAGCCGCTCACGTCGCCCGAGCTCGACTCGGACCGGGCCCGCAGCCTCGGTGTCTGAGGCTCAGGCACCCCGCGAGTAGAGCTCGCGGATGACGTCCTCGATGTCGGGCTCCTGGATCGAGAGGTCCGCGACGTCGTACGACGCTGCGACGGCCGCCACGACCGGCGCGGCGCTCGCCTCGGCCGGGAACGACAGCCACTGGCGCGGTCCCTCGACACGTCGCACCACCGCACCGGGCACCTCGATGGGCGGCGCCTCGTCGACCAGGTCCACCACCAGGGTGCGGGTCGAGCCGCCCTGCTCGTGCAGCCCGGCCAGCGGGCCGTCGAAGACCGACGTGCCGTGGTCGATCACGATCACCCGGTCGCACAACGCCTCGATGTCCTGCAGGTCGTGGGTCGTGAGGACGAGGGTGGTGCCGCGCTCGTCGTTGAGCGCGCGGAGGAACTCGCGCAGGCGGCCCTTGCTCACCACGTCCAGGCCGATCGTCGGCTCGTCGAGGTAGAGCACCTCGGGGTCGTGCAGCAGCGCCGCGGTGATGTCGCCGCGCATCCGCTGGCCGAGGCTGAGCTGACGCACCGGGGTGTCGAGCTGGTCGCCGAGGTCGAGCAGGTCGACGAACCGGTCCAGGTTGTCGCGGTAGCGCGCCGGCGTGATCCGGTACATCTTCTGGAGCAGGTCGAACGAGTCGCGTAGCGGGAGGTCCCACCACAGCGTCGACCGCTGGCCGAAGACCACCCCGATGCGACGCGCGAGCTCGAGGCGGTCGCGGCTCGGGTCCAGGCCGGCCACCCGCACCTGCCCGCCGGTCGGCACGAGGATCCCGGTCAGCATCTTGATGGTGGTCGACTTCCCGGCACCGTTCGGCCCGATGTAGCCGACCATCTCACCGGCATCGACGGAGAACGTCAGGTCGTGCACGGCCAGCACCGAGTCGCGGACCCGGCGGCGGCGCCCCTCCACCCGGCGGCGTACGTCGAAGGTGCGCTCGAGGTCGCGCACGTCGATGAGTGGCTCCGTGACGGACATGGTCAGCTCCCCGTGGAGGTGTAGTGGCGGACGCCGGAGCGCCACACGAGCAGGGCGGCGGCCATGGTCAGCACGCCCGCGACCGGCGAGGCGAACTGGAACGCCTCGGGCATCCCGGTCGGGTCGGAGCGGCCGAGGAGGAAGAGGCAGGGGTACCAGTTGACGAAGGCGACCGGGATCACGAACGTCAGGCCGACCAGCACCTCGCGCGGGAAGATGTTGAGCGGGTACTGCGTCACCGTGGCGCCGCCGTAGGTGAACGCGTTGGCGAACTCCGTGGCGTCCGTCGTCCAGAACTGGACGCACGAGAAGCCGACGAAGAGCCCGAAGAAGACCAGCCCGCCGCTGACCAGCATCGACACGGCCACCAGGACCCGCGCCGGGGTCCAGTCGACGTAGGTGCACGCCCACCCGAACACGATGGTGGCCTGGGTCAGCCGCCCGAGCCGGCGCAGCGTGAACTGGTCGGCGCACACCTGCACGAGCAGGGGCACCGGCTTGGTCATCATCTGGTCCAGCCGGCCGGTGCGGATGTAGCTGCCGATCCGCTCGACGCTGCCGATCGCCGTGTCGGCGACGGCCAGCGCGAGCGAGGCGCTGCCGTAGAGCAGCGCCACCTCGGGGAGCGTGAAGCCCGCGAGGTCGTCGAGGTGGGCGAACATGATCCACAGGCCGACGAAGTCGAGAGCGGTGATCAGCCCGTTGCCCACGGCGAGCAGCACGAACGAGGTGGGGTACTGCCACGCCGCGCGGATCCACAGCCACGCGATCTGCAGGTAGGAGCGCAGGTGCAGCGCCGCCGCCGACTCAGCCACCCTGGACCACCACCTTGCGCGTGGCCAGGCGCACCACGCCCTGGCACGCGGCCAGCAGGACGACGGCCCACATCACCTGGAACCCGAGGGCAGCCACGAGGTCGGAGCCGGTGTGCTTGCCGAGCCAGATGTCCGCGGGCACCTGGACGTACGACGCCCACGGCAGCGCCTGCGCGAGCGTGCCGAGCCACCCGGGGAACAGCACCAGGGGCAGCATCATCCCGCTGAAGAAGATCGCGAAGGCCCCGCTCATCACCTTCACGCCCGACTGGTCCAGCAACCAGAAGGCGGTGCTGGCGACCAGGAACCGGATCGCGAAGCTCACCACGACCGCGAGCACCAGCGACACGGCGAAGGCCAGCGCGGTCAGCGAGGAGGAGGGGAGGGCGATGTCGAAGACGACGTAGCCGATGACCGTGGGCCCGAGCCCCCGGGTGAGGAGGTGGTACGCCGCCCGGCCGAGGTCGCTGGCGAGGTACCACCCCACCAGCCCGACGGGCCGGTAGAGGTCGATCGCCACGTCACCGGTGCGGATCCGCTCCGCGAGGTCGTCGGTGGTGCCGCCGCCCCACAGTGCGATCGTCATCAGCAGCGCCTGGCCGAGCCAGACGTACGTCACCGCGTCCTGGGCGTCGTAGCCACCGGCGGTCGGGTTCGCGTCCCAGAGGGCGAGGTAGGCGTAGGAGTAGATGATCCCGAAGACCGAGTTGGTGAAGATCCCCGCGAGCGTCGCGGCCCGGTAGGTGGAGTATCGGCGGAACGCTCGGGTCGCGACGGCGACGTGCAGCACCGGCTTCCCCCTCACGCGTGTTCGATCCCCGGCCCACCCACGAGGGGGCCGGGGATCGTCTCACATCGCAGGGGTGCGGTGCACCTCAGCCGTGGCGGACGAGGTTGACCACGCCGATCGTGCGGCCCTGGGCGTCACGCGTGATGGCGACGCCGGCGCGCTTGGCGCGCGGGCTCAGCAGGATCTCCCGGTGGCCGGGGGAGTCGAGCCACAGGGAGACCATGGCCTCCGGGCTCAGGTCCGTGCCACGGACGAGCGTCTCGCCGGCCCAGGAGTTGTCGCACTTGCGGATGACCTCGCGCTGGTCGCGGTGCTCCAGCACCCCGGTGCGGGCGATCCGGGCGCCCCACTGCTCGGCGAGCTGGTCGGTGCAGACGTCGAAGTTCCAGATCTTGCGCAGTCCGTGCTCGGCGCGCGCCTGGTTGATCCGGACCATCAGCGCGTCCTCGAGCTGGTCGCTGCTCGAGTCGGCGGCGACGGCGGAGGCGGCGCGGGGCACGGCCCACGTGGTGGCCCCGGCCGCGGTGGGCACACCGGCGGTCGCGGCGGCGACGGCGGCGGCGACGACGCCGAGGCCGACGAGGCGCGAGAGGGGGCGGGAGTGCTGCACGGGGGTGTCCTCCGGGGAAGATCCGCGGTTCGGGGGCGCGGGCAGATCTTGATGGAATCTTTTGGAACTAGGGATTGACCATAAGTAGGTCATGTGCCGAATGTCGAGCCCGCAGCAGCGACCCGCGCTGCATGCGGAAGGTTTCATCAAGTTTTGGCGTGCAGATCGCTGAGTTCGATCAGCACTGATGAAAGCGGCTTGATGCTTTCGCCATGACGAGAACGCGCAAAAAGAGACCCGTGGTCTGGACCTTTCGGTCCAGAACACGGGTCTGGTGGGATCTGAGGGACAGGTGTGACAGGTGGGGCGCGCGGTGGCAGTGCGCCCGGTCCGGTCAGTGCTGGTAGGTGCCGTGCAGGATCGCGCGTCCCAGGGTCTTGAAGGCCAGGTTGAAGGAGACCACCGCGTTGGAGGCGTCCGCGTCGACGCCCAACGTGGCGTCCTTCACCGCGTGCACCACGAAGAAGTAGCGGTGCGGGTGGTCGCCCTCCGGCGGTGCCGCCCCCATGAACCCCGCCGCACCGCCGTCGTGGCGGACGTGGAAGGCGTTGCCCGGCAGGTCTCCCGAGGCCGCGCCGGCGGGCAGGGAGGTCACGTCGGCCGGGATGTCGACCAGGCTCCAGTGCCAGAAGCCGCTCGGGGTGGGCGCGTCCGGGTCGAAGCAGGTCACCACGTAGGACTGGGTGCCATCAGGCGCCCCCGACCAGCTGAGCTGCGGTGAGGTGTTGCCGCGGTCGGCCACCTGGTCGTCCTTCAGCGGTGCGCCGTCGGTGACGTCCTCGCTCGTGACGGTGAAGGAGTCGGTCGCCGGCAGGTAGTCGTAGGGATTGGGGGCCACGGGTCGCTCGATGCTCATTCCTCGAACGTAGCCACCCGCCTGCGCGCCCGAAAGGGACAATCGGTGCATGACCGATCGCGGTGCCGCCCCCCATCCCTACCTGGCGGGGCTGGTGCTCACCGGTCGCAAGGTCGTGGTCGTGGGCGGCGGGCACGTCGCGCAGCGCCGCGTCTCGGGCCTGCTCGGCGCCGGCGCCGACGTCACGGTGGTCAGCCTCGACGTGACTCCGGCGCTGGAAGGACTCAAGGGCGAGCTGACGCTCGTGCTGCGCGAGTTCACCGAGACCGACCTGGACGGCGCCTGGTACGTCGTCGCCGCGACCGACGACCCCGCGGTCAACGCGCGCGTGGTCGCGGCCGCCGACGCCCGCCACACCTTCTGCGTCCGCGCCGACGACGCGCTCGGCGGCACTGCGTGGACCCCGGCCGTGGGCCACCACGGCACGGTGACCGTGGGGGTGCTCGGCAACCGCGAGCCGAGGAAGTCGGCCTCGCTGCGCGACGACATCGTCACCGCGCTGCGCGACGGGCACTTGACGGCGTCCGACGCGCTCGACCGGAGCCCTGGCGTCGTGCTCGTGGGTGGTGGACCGGGCGAGCCGGAGCTCGTCACGGTCGCGGCCCGCCACGCCCTCGCGACCGCCGACGTCGTGGTCGCCGACCGGCTGGCGCCACGTGAGCTCCTCGACGAGCTCGGGCCTCACGTCGAGCTGATCGACGTCGCCAAGCTGCCACGGGGTCGGTCCGCCTCGCAGCAGACGATCAACGAGGTCATCATCGACCGGGCGCGCGCCGGCAAGCGGGTGGTGCGGTTCAAGGGAGGCGACAACTTCGTCTTCGGCCGCGGCTACGAGGAGCTGCTGGCGTGCGCGGCCGCCGACGTACCCGTCACCGTCGTACCGGGGCTCAGCTCGGCCATCGCCGTCCCGGCGCGGGTCGGCATCCCGGTGACCCACCGCGGGGTCGCCCACGAGTTCACCGTCATCTCCGGGCACCTCCCGCCCGGCCATCCGGACTCGCTGGTGGCGTGGGACGCGGTCGCCGGCCTCCGGGGCACCCTCGTCCTGCTGATGGCGGTCGACAACGCGCCCGCGATCGCGGAGGCCCTGCTCGCCGGCGGGCGCGACGCGGCCACTCCCGTGGCCGTCATCGTGGACGGCACCATGCCGACCGAGCGCACGGTCCTGAGCACCCTCGGCACGCTGGCCGCGGACGTGGCCGCCCACCGCGTCGTCCCGCCCGCGATCATCGTGGTGGGCGAGGTCGTCGCCGTGGCGCGTCCGGCACACTACGGGCGTGGCTGACCCCGACCCGACCGACCAGACAGTCACGGCAGGCGCGCCGGGCGCGATCGTCGAGCTGGACGATCCCGGCGACCCGCGCCTGGCCGACTACCGCGACCTGCGCGACGTCGAGCTCCGCAAGAGCCTGGAGGCCGAGCACGGGCTCTTCCTGGCCGAGGGGGAGAAGGTGGTGCGCCGCGCGATCGAGGGCGGCCACGAGGCGCGGTCGTTCCTGATGGCGCCGCGGTGGCTCGACGGGCTCGCCGACGTGCTCGAACTCAGCTCCGCGCCCTGCTACGTGCTGTCCGAGGCGCTCATCGAGCAGGTCACCGGCTTCCACGTCCATCGCGGCGCGCTGGCGTCGCTGCGCCGGCGGCCCCTCCCGCCCGTGGACGACGTGCTCGCCGGGGCACGCTCGGTGCTGGTGCTCGAGGACCTGGTCGACCACACCAACGTCGGCGCGGTCTTCCGGTCCGGCGCCGCCCTGGGCTTCGACGCCGTGCTGCTCGCACCACGATGTGCGGACCCGCTCTACCGCCGCTCGATCAAGGTCGGCATGGGTGCGGTGTTCTCCACGCCGTGGACCCGGGTCCCCGACTGGTACGACGCCCTGCCGGACCTCTCCCGCCGCGGCTTCACGACGGTCGCGCTGACGCTCGGGCCCGACTCGCTGCCCATCGAGGAGGCCGTCGCCGGAGTCGACCGCCTCGCCCTCGTGCTGGGGTCGGAGGGGCACGGCCTGTCGTCGCGCTGGGAGGCCTCGGCCGACCGCCGTGCCGTGATCCCGATGGCGGCCGGCATCGACTCCCTCAACGTCGCGGCCGCCAGCGCCGTGGCCTGCTACGCCGCCGCCCGACGCTGAGACTCAGCCCAGCCGGTGCCGCAGCCGTCGGGCGGCCACGAAGACCAGGGCGATGCCGATCAGCACGTAGACGACGTTGCTGACCGGTCCGACGTACCCCTCGACGACGTGCCACTGCTCACCGAGCTCGTAGCCGGCCAGGATCAGCGCCGCGTTCCAGACCAGGCTGCCCGCCGTCGTGAAGACGCAGAAGCGCAGCAGCGGCATCCGGTCGATGCCGGCGGGGATCGAGATGAGGCTGCGGACGCCCGGCACCAGCCGTCCGACGAAGACCGCGGTGCGCCCGTGCCGGCCGAACCAGGCCACGGCCCGGCGGACGTCGTGGGCGTGCATCAGCGGGATCCGGTCGGCCAGCGCGCAGATGCGTTCCAGCCCCCAGGCCGCGCCGAGCCAGTAGAGGACGAGCGCCCCCACCAACGAGCCGGCCGTCGCCCAGGCGATGGCGGCGGAGACGCTGTAGTAGCCCTGGCTGGCGGTGTAGCCGGCGAGCGGCAGCACCAGCTCGCTCGGCACCGGCGGGAACACCGTCTCGAGGGCGGTGGCGAGGCCGACCCCGGGGGAGCCGACGGTGCGCATGACGAGCACGACCCAGTCGAGCACTGCCTCCACGTCGTACGCCGTCCCTCAGCCGCGCTGGCGCAGCGACTCGTGGAGCACGATCGAGCCGGCCACGGCGGCGTTGAGTGACGAGGCGGTGCCGACCATCGGGATGGCGACGACCTCGTCGCACGCGTCCCGCCACCCCGAGGACAGGCCGTGGGTCTCGTTGCCGACCACGATCACCACCCGACCCCCCAGGTCGGCGTCCGCCAGGACGCCACCCACCTCGTCGGTGCCGACGATGCGGTAGCCGTGGGCGTGGGCGTGCTCGACGACGGGGCCGGGGCCGGGCACGCGCAGCACCGTCAGGGCGAACAGCGAACCGGTGCTGGCGCGCACCGCCTGCGGGTCGTAGGGGTCGGCGGCGTGGCCGGTGACGACCAGCGCGGAGGCGCCGAAGGCGTCCGCCGAGCGGGCCAGGGTGCCGATGTTGCCGGGGCTCGTGGGGCGGTCGAAGACCACGACGGGACCGTGCGGCCGTCGCGAGTCCTCCAGGCGCGCGACACCGTCGTCGGGCATCTCGACGACCGCGACCAGCTCGGCCCCCTCCTCGCGACCGCTGAGCCGGGCGTGCAGCTCGGGGGAGAGCAGCACCCGTTCGGCGTCGGTCGTCGACCAGAGGCCGTCTGACCACGTGGAGGCGGCGCCGTCGGCGCGCAGCAGGGCGCGCACGGTCCAGCCCTCCTCGACGGCCCGGGTGATCGGGCGGACGCCCTGCACCAGGAACTCGCGGTTGCGGTGGCGCTTGGAGCGGTTGGTCAGGAGCGCCTCCCACTGCTGGAAGCGCGCGTTCTCCCGCGTGATGCGCAGCTCATGCATCAGCGTCAGCCTGCGGCGTCGGCGGGCCAGGACAGCGGGAAGTCCTCGGCGGCGGCGTCGTGCTTCTTGGTCAGCCGCTTGCGCGACTTCGACGAGAGACGGTCGCCGAAGACGGTGCCGAGGGTGTGGTCGGTCTCGTGCTGCAGGCACCGGGCGAGAAGGCCGTCGCCCTCGAAGGACACCGGCCGGCCGTCGAGACCCTGGCCGTCGACGCGCGCCCAGTCGGGGCGGGGACACGGCTCGAAGGAGCCGGGGAAGGACAGGCAGCCCTCGTCGTCGTCCTCGAGGCGGCGGTCCTTGCCCTCCGGGAGGGTGAGAACGGGGTTGCAGACGACGCCGACGGTGCGCACGCCCTCGTCGTCGGGGCAGTCGAAGACGAACATCGCGATGTCCTCGCCGATCTGGCACGCCGCCAGCCCGACCCCCTCGGCGGCGTACATCGTCGCCACCATGTCGGCGGCCAGCGCGGCGAGCGCGTCGTCGTACTCCGTCACCGCGGCCTGGGGGCGGTGCATGACCGGCGTGCCCCAGCGGGTGATCGGCCGGATGGTGCCGTCCGTGGGCAGGGGGCCGTGGGGCGCCTGGACACCGGGGTCCGTGCCGGGGTGGGCGTCGGTCGGCTGCTCGTCGGGCATGCGGGGGATCCTAGCCAGCGGGGGGTGCACCACCCGCAGGGCGGCAGGGTGCTGGCGATGGTTGTAACTCACAGTTACCTTGTCTGCATGTCCTTCATCAGCAACCTCCGGCCGGGCGGGCGCCACGGGTTGTCGTCCCGGGAGACCCGCGACCCGATCGGTCTCGCGGTCGCCGCGGTCAACCGGTTGGCGCAGAGCGAGCTGATCGACCGGGTGGGCCTGCGCAAGCAGGCCGAGCACGCGGTCTACTCGACCACGCGCAACGGCTTCCGGGTGGCCACCGCCGCAGGACGGACCTTCGCCCGCGCCGGTCGGCGCACCGCCGGGGCCCGTCCCGCCACCGCCGCGTCGCGCGGCGTCTTCGACCTCACGCCGACCGATGACGAGGCGATGCTCCTCGACGTGGTCCGCGAGCTGGCCACCGAGGTGCTGCGCCCCGCCGCCTCCGCCGCCGACGAGGCGTGCGCGCCCCCGGCGGAGGTCCTGGCCGCCGCCCAGGACGTCGGCCTGCCCGTCCTCGGTGTCCCCGAGGAGCTCGGCGGGATCATGGAGGAGCGCTCGGCCACGGCCGGGGCCCTCGTCGCCGAGGCCCTGGCGCAGGGCGACATGGGTCTCGCCGTCGCCACCCTCGCCCCGGGCGCCGTCGCCACGGCCATCGGTCTCTGGGGCACCGAGGCCCAGCAGCAGACCTACCTGCCCGCGTTCACCGACAGCTCGGGGCCTGGCGTCCCTGCCGCGGCCCTGACGCTCGCCGAGCCGACGGTGCTGTTCGACCCCTTCGAGCTCGCGACCACCGCCCTGCGCGACGACGACGGCTTCGTCCTCGACGGGGTGAAGTCGGCTGTCGTCCGCGGAGCCGAGGCCGAGCTCTTCGTGGTCGCCGCGATGCTCGACGGCATCCCGGCGCTCTTCCTCGTCGAGTCCGGCACCGATGGGCTCGAGGTGGAGGCCGACCCCTCGATGGGCGTGCGGGCCGCCGCGCTGTCCCGCCTGCACCTCACCGGCGTACGGGTCGGGGAAGACGCGCTGCTCGGCGACACCGACGGCATCGCGTACGCCGAGTGCGTCCGCCTCTCGCGCCTCGCGTGGTGCGCGCTGGCGGTGGGCACCGGGCAGGCGGTCCTCGACTACGTCAAGGGCTACGTCAACGGGCGTGAGGCGTTCGGCGAGCCGATCAGCCACCGCCAGTCGGTCGCCTTCATGGTCGCCGACATGGCCATCGAGGTGCAGGCGATGCGCCTGCTCACTTGGAAGGCCGCCTCGCGCGCCACCCGCGGCCAGGACTTCGCCCGCGAGGTCGGGCTGGCCCGTCAGCTGTGCACCGAGAAGGGCATGCGGATCGGCCTCGACGGCGTCCAGCTCCTCGGCGGGCACGGCTTCGTCAAGGAACACCCGGTCGAACGGTGGTACCGCGACCTGCGGGCCGTCGGCGTGATGGAAGGCGCGGTGCTGGTCTGATGATCAACCTGGAGACCCCCAAGAAGCACGCGACCCTCATCGACCAGGCCCACCAGCTGGCGATGAACATGCTCCGGCCGATCTCGCGCAAGTACGACCGCGCCGAGCACGCGTACCCCAAGGAGCTCGACATGCTCGCCGCGCTGATCGACGGCGTGTCCGAGACCGGGGCGAGCAGCGGCGCCGGTGCGAGCGGCGTACGACGGGACGACGCCGCCGACGACGACACCGGCAAGGTCCGCAACGGGGCCAACCTCGCCTCGGTCCTGTCCGTCGCCGAGATGTGCTGGGGCGACACCGCGCTGCTGCTGTCGATGCCGCGCCAGGGCCTCGGCAACTCCGCGATCGCGTCGGTCGCCAACGAGGAGCAGCTCGAGCGCTACCGCGGCACCTGGGCGGCGATGGCGATCACCGAGCCCGGCACCGGATCGGACTCCGCCAGCATCACCACCACGGCGGTGAAGGACGGCGACGAGTACGTCATCAACGGCGAGAAGATCTACGTCACCTCCGGCGAGCGCGCGGACTCGGTCGTGGTCTGGGCGACGCTCGACAAGGACCTCGGCCGCGGAGCGATCAAGTCCTTCATGGTCCGCAAGGACAACCCCGGCCTCAAGGTCGAGCGGCTCGAGCACAAGCTCGGCATCCGCGCCTCCGACACCGCGGTCATCACCTTCACCGACTGCCGCGTCCCGGCCGAGGACCTGCTCGGCTCGCCCGAGATCGACACGAAGTCGGGCTTCGCCGGGGCGATGGCGACCTTCGACAACACCCGCCCGCTGGTCGCCGCGATGGCCGTCGGGTGCGCCCGCGCGTCGCTCGACCTCACGCGCGACCTGCTCGAGCAGGCGGGCGTGGTGGTCGACTACGACCGCCCGGCGCAGTCGCAGTCGGCAGCCGCGGCGACGTTCCTGCGGCTCGAGGCCGACTGGGAGGGCGCCAAGCTGCTGATGATGCAGGCGGCATGGATGGCCGACAACCGCAAGCCCAACTCGCTCGAGGCCTCGATGGCCAAGGCGAAGGCCGGTCGCGTCGGGTCCGACGTCACGCTGTCGTGCGTCCAGCTGTGCGGCACCCTCGGCTACAGCGAGGGCGAGCTGCTGGAGAAGTGGGCCCGTGACTCCAAGATCCTCGACATCTTCGAGGGCACCCAGCAGATCCAGCAGCTGATCGTCGCGCGCCGGGTGCTCGGGCTGACGAGCTCCGAGCTCCGCTGACCTCCTCCCTTCCTCGCGCATGAACGCGCCGACCGGGCGCTTCCTCGCGCTGTAGCGGGAGGAAGCGCCCGGTCGGCTGTCTGTAGCGCGAGGAAGCGCCCGGTCGGCGTGCGTCAGGAGACCGACTTGAAGGGGTCGTGCTCGGAGAGGATCCGGTCGACGCGGGCCTGGTCGATGCGGGAGACCACGTAGGAGTCCTCCTGGGCGTCGCGGACGCACTTGGCGAGCGTGAAGCTCGACGTCGTGAGGAACATCGTGCCGAGGCCGAGGAAGGCGCGGATCCACGGGTCGACCGGGAGGTAGAAGATCGCGAAGATCATGGTCAGCAGCGCGACGGCGAAGGAGATGCCGGCCTGCAGGAAGAAGGCGTTGGTGTTCTTGGTCGGAGTCGAGGGGGTCATGGGTCAACCGTGGTCCTCCGCAGGCCCCGCCGGAGCCGCAGACCTACCCGATCACGGTTGAGCACGGCTACTCAACCGTTCCGAGTACGTTCTGCCCATGCCCGAGCAGCCAGCCCACATGACGCCCGAGGAATTCCGCCGCCACGGGCACGCCGCCATCGACTGGATCGCCGACTACTGGGCCTCGCTCGACGACCTGCCCGTCCGCGCGCAGGTCGCGCCGGGCGACGTACGGCGCCTCCTGCCGGCGTCGGCCCCGGAGAACGGCGAGCCGTTCGACGCGGTGCTGGCCGACCTCGACCGCGTCGTCGTTCCAGGGCTCACCCACTGGCAGCACCCGCGGTTCTTCGCCTATTTCCCGGCCAACTCCTCGCCCGCCGCGATCCTCGGCGACCTCCTCTCCAGCGGCATCGGAGCGCAGGGGATGATCTGGGCGACGAGCCCGGCGGTGACCGAGGTCGAGCAGGTGGTGCTCGACTGGTTCGCCGAGGCGCTCGGGCTCCCGGAGACGTTCCGCAGCGACGGCCCGGGCGGCGGCGTCATCCAGGACACCGCCTCCACCGCGACCTTCACCGCCCTGCTGTCCGCGCTGCACCGCGCCAGCGGGGGAGACGTACGACGTCACGGCGTCGGTGACGCCGGGTGGCGGGTCTACGGGTCCACACAGGCCCACTCGTCGCTGGTGAAGGCCGCGATGATGGCCGGCCTCGGCGAGGACGCCGTCCGCACGATCGCCGTCGACGCCGCCACGCAGGCGATGGACGTCGACGCGCTGCGCGCCGCGATCGCCGACGACACCGAGGCCGGACTGCGACCGGTGATGGTGCACCTCGCCGCCGGCAGCACGTCGACCGGCGCGATGGACGACATCGCCGCCGTCGCGGAGGTCGTGCGCGACACGGGCGTCTGGCTGCACGTCGACGCCGCCTGGGCCGGCGTCGCTGCCGTCTGTCCCGAGCACCGCGGCCACCTCGCCGGCGTCCAGTACGCGGACTCGTTCGTCACCAACCCGCACAAGTGGCTGCTGACGACCTTCGACTGCAGCACCTTCTGGGTGCGCGACCGGGCCGCCCTGACCGGCGCGCTGTCGATCCTCCCGGAGTACCTCCGCAACGCGGCCACCGAGTCGGGCGAGGTCGTCGACTACCGCGACTGGCACCCACAGCTCGGCCGACGCTTCCGCGCGATCAAGCTGTGGGCGGTGCTGCGCACCTACGGGCTGGAGGGGCTGCGCCGGCACGTCCGCAGCGGCGTCGCGCTCGCCGAGCACGTCGCCGACCTGGTCGCCGCCGACGACCGGTTCGAGATGGTGACCGAGCCGTCGCTGTCGCTGGTGGTCTTCCGGCTCACCGCGGGTGACGAGCCGACGCTGGCGGCGATGGAGGCCGTCAACGCCTCGGGCGAGGCGTACCTCTCGCACACGACGGTCGAGGGCCGGGCCGCGATCCGGCTCGCTGTCGGCAGCTGGCGCACGACCGAGGCCGACGTCGACCGCACCTGGCGTGCGCTGCAGCGGGCGGCGTCGGCGCAGGGCTGACCCGGTCTGATCGGGACTGGCAGGGTGGGCGGCATGAAGCTCTTCGCCGACACGCCTCTCCGCCGCACGCTGCAGGTGGTCGCCGACGTCGTGTTCGTCGTGTGGCTGGTGCTCTGGGTCTGGATCGGGATGGCCGTCCACGACGGCACCGGGCAGCTGGCGGCGCCCGCCCGGCAGACCGACACCGCGGCGACGTCGATGGCCGAGCAGCTCCGCGACGCCGGCGGTCGGCTCGGGGAGGCGCCGCTCGTCGGCGACGAGCTCGCGGTCCCGTTCGACCGCGCGGCGGACGCCTCCGACGGGCTCGCCGAGGCGGGGCGCGACACGGTCGAGGCCGTCGAGCGGCTGGCGCTGCTGCTCGGCCTGTCGGTGGCGCTGATCCCGATCCTCATCGTGTCGGCGATCCACCTGCCCCTCAGGTGGCGGTTCATCCGCGAGGCGACGGCAGGCGCGAAGTTCATCGACGCGTCCGAGGACCTCGACCTCTTCGCCCTGCGCGCGCTGGCCCACCAGCCGATGCACGTGCTGGCGAGGGTCAGCGACGACCCGGCGGGTGCGTGGCGCGAGCGCGACCCCGACGTCGTACGACGTCTCGCAGCGCTCGAGCTCGCAGACGTCGGGCTGCGCCCGAAGAAGATGCCGGCCGCGTAGAGTCCAGACACGTGCAGTTCCTCGATGGCGCAACGCCGCCCCACGACCTGACCTACGACGACGTCTTCATGGTCCCGCGCTCCTCGTCGGTCGCGAGCCGCTACGACGTCGACCTCGCCACCGACGACGGCACCGGTACGACGCTGCCGCTGGTCGTCGCCAACATGACCGCGATCGCGGGCAGGCGGATGGCCGAGACCGTCGCCCGCCGCGGCGGCATCACGGTGATCCCGCAGGACATCCCGATCCCGGTGGTCACCGACGTGGTCCGGTGGGTCAAGGAGCGGCACCGCGTCTTCGACACACCGATCGAGCTCCGGCCCGACCAGACGGTGGCCGAGGCGCTCTCCCTCATCCCGAAGCGGGCTCACAAGGCGGCGGTCGTGGTGCAGGACGGCCGCCCGGTGGGCGTCGTCTCCGAGCGCGACTGCGCCGAGGTCGACCGCTTCGCCCAGGTCTCGGCCGTGATGAACCAGGACGTCGTCACCGTGTCGGAGGGCACCGACCCCCGCGAGGTGTACGACGCGATCGAGCGCGCGAAGGCGCCCCTCGCGGTCGCCGTGTCCGACTCCGGCGAGCTGGTGGGCGTGCTGACCCGGCTCGGCGCCCTGCGCGCCACCCTCTACACGCCGGCCGTCGACCCGTCCGGAGGCCTGCGGATCGCGGCCGCGGTCGGCGTCAACGGAGAGGTCGCGGACCGGGCCGCCGAGCTGCTCGCGGCCGGCGTCGACTGCCTGGTCGTCGACACCGCCCACGGCCACCAGGACCGGATGGTCCAGGCCCTGCAGGCGGTGCGCGCCCTGTCGCCCGACGTCCCGATCGCCGCCGGAAACGTCGTCTCCGCCGAGGGCACCCGCGCGCTCATCGAGGCCGGCGCCGACATCGTCAAGGTCGGCGTCGGACCCGGCGCGATGTGCACCACGCGGATGATGACCGGCGTCGGCCGGCCGCAGTTCTCCGCTGTGCACGAGTGCGCCGCCGCCGCGCGCGAGCTCGGCAAGCACGTGTGGGCCGACGGAGGCGTGCGCCACCCGCGCGACGTCGCGCTGGCGCTGGCCGCCGGCGCCTCGTCCGTGATGATCGGTTCCTGGTTCGCCGGCACCCACGAGTCGCCCGGCGACCTGATGCTCGACGCGGACGGCCGCCCGTTCAAGGTGTCGTTCGGGATGGCCTCGGCCCGGGCCGTCGCCAACCGCACATCGGGGGAGTCGTCGTACGACCGCGCCCGCAAGGGCCTCTACGAGGAGGGCATCTCGTCCTCCCGGATGTACCTCGACCCCGACCGCCCCGGCGTCGAGGACCTCATCGACCAGATCTGCTCCGGCGTCCGGTCGGCCTGCACCTACGCCGGTGCGACCGACCTCGCGCAGTTCCACGAGCGCGCGCTCGTGGGTGTCCAGTCCGCTGCCGGTTTCCACGAGGGCCGCCCGCTCGAGAAGTCGTGGTGACGTGCACGAGCTGCGCCATGTGTTCGTGATGACGTACGGCAGGTCGGGCTCGACCCTGCTGATGGGCATCCTCAACTCGATCCCCGGCTGGTTGCTGCGCGGCGAGAACCGCCACGCCATGCGGCACCTCTACGACTTCCACCGCAGCGGCATGGCCGAGCGGGCGCGCGTCGACCCGGCCCGTGCGAGCCAGCCGACGCACCCGTGGTTCGGCATCGAGGCGTTCCCGGAGGCGGCCTCCCTGCAGCACATCCGCTCGCTGGCGGAGGCGACGCTGCTGCGTCCGGAGCACGACACGAGGGTCACCGGCTACAAGGAGATCCGCTGGTACGACGAGGACCTGCCGGACTACGTCGAGTTCCTGCGCCAGGTCTTCCCCGGCGCCCGCTTCGTGGTCAACACGCGCAACCTCGAGGACGTCGCGGCCAGCAACTACTGGACCCACAAGGACGACCCGCTGGCGCAGGTCCGGGCGATCGAGGACAAGATCCTCGCCACGGTGGCCGGGCTGGGCGACGCCGCCTACCGCGTCCACTACGACGACTACGTCGCCGACCCGGAGGTGCTGCGCGGGCTGTTCGACTGGCTGGGCGAGGTCTACGACCAGAACCGGGTCGAGTCCGTGCTCGCGACCCCGCACTCGCGCCGCGGCAACCACCGTGACTGACCGCGTCCTGGTGGTCTCGGCGACCGCCGCCGAGGCCGCCCACGTCCCCGCCGACCTACCGCTCGTCATCACCGGCCTCGGCAAGACGGCGGCCGCCGCCGCGACCGCCCGCGCGCTGGCGTCGTACGACGACCTCGCCGGCCTCACGGTCGTCAACATCGGCACCGCCGGAGCGCTGCGTCCTGGCCTGACCGGGCTGTTCGAGCCCGGCACGGTGCTCAACCACGACATCAGCGCCGACCTGATCCGAGCGCTCGGCTACGACCCGCAGGAGCGCCTCGAGGTGGGTGGGTCCGACGTCGTCCTCGCCACCGGTGACGTCTTCGTCAGCGACCCCGCCGTCCGCGACGCCCTCGCCGAGCGCGCGCACCTCGTCGACATGGAGGGGTACGCCGTCGCCTGGGCGGCCCGCGAGGCCGGCGTGCCCGTGCGGCTGGTCAAGCACGTCTCCGACTCCGCCGACGAGTCCGCCCTCGACTGGGCCTCGATGGTCGAGGTCTCCGCACTCGCGCTGGGGGAGTGGTTGCGCACCCAGGTCTGAGGGGCGCGGGCGGTGGCACTCCACACGCCCGGGATGGTCACCTGCAGGTCAACCGGAGGTCTCAGTCTTCAAGGACATCGACGTGTAGCCGTCGACAGGCTCGAACCCGAACTGCCTGTACAGGGTCAAGGCGCCGGTGTTGTCAGCCTCCGTGGTCAAGGACACGCGGAGCGCCCCATCGGCAGCAGCAGCGTCCCGAACGTGGGCCAGGAGCGCACGGCCGACGCCTTCGCGACGGTGGCGATCCGCCACGTACAGGTCCCGGAGCTGCCAGAAGTGCCCGAGCAGCAAGGAAGCGGGGGTCGGTGCGACGAGCGCCATCCCTCTGGGCGCGCCGTCGCGACGTGCGAGGAATCCACGAAGGCCACCACTGGCGAGCTGTGATGCCAGCCAGTCACGGACGTCACCCGCGTCCTCCGGCTGACCGTAGTGCCGTCGGTAGCAGGTGAACAGGCTCACCAGGTCGGGCATCCATGGAGAGGCAGCGTGGACTTCCGCCATCTCCAGTCCGGTGCCCACCCGAGAAAGGCTACAAGCCACCGACGTCGACACGGGCCGATCACAGGAGCATTCGGCACGCGCCCGCTCATGCCGCATGCGACCCGGAACCGGTCAAGTGGCCCGCCCAGCGAGGGTGTGTACAGGCGCCGCTCGGCCACGTGCCACTGTCGTACCCCACGGCTAGGGTCGAACACATGAGCGGATCGTTGACGATGCTGGAGGCGGGTGAGGTCGAGGACCTCACCGCCTCCGCCGTGCTGTCGGCGATCCGTGCCCAACGCGTTGATGAGGAACGCGCAGCAGCGGCCCAGCTGGTCCTGGCTGCACAGTGGGCCGACCTGCACCCGCCCGAGTCGATCCACGACGCGGCTGCGTTCACGGTGCCCGGCTGTGAGCACGAGGAGCCCATCGCCGGTCAGGGTGCGCCGCTGGTCGCGGAGTTCTGCCTCGCCGAGCTCGGGACCGTCCTTGGGGTCTCGACGACGGCGGCGAAGAAGCTCGTCGGCCACGCCCTCGAGCTCCGCCACCGCCTGCCGCGACTGTGGGCGCAGACCCAGGCCGGGCGGGTCCCCGCATGGCGGGCGCGCGCGGTCGCGGAGGTCACCATCCACACCACCCCCGCCCTCACCCGCGAAGCCGCGGCGTTCGTGGATGCCCAGGTCGCCGCCGTCGCCGGTCGAGTCGGCCCTGCCCAGCTGGACCGGCTCGTCGCGGAGACGATCAAGCGCCACGACCTCGCCGACGTGGACCCGGCTGACGATCCGGAGGACGGCTACCTCCACGTCGACCCCCGCCACGCCACGATCCACGACGACGACGTGCACTACGCCGGGACCATGCGGCTCGAGGCCGAGCTCGACATCGCCGACGCCCTCGACCTCGACCGGGCGCTTGCCCACGGCGCGGCCAGCCTGAAGGCCCTCGGGTCCGACATGTCGCTGGACGCGCGCCGTTCTGCTGCCCTCGGTGACCTGGCTCGCACCCAGACCGCGCTCGACCTCGCCGGGTCGGGAGCCGACCCCCAGCACCTGCCCGCCGCCCGCGAGGTCGTGCTGCACGCCCACTTCGACGCGTCCCTCGACGGCTTGGCGACCGTGTTCGGTCCGACCGGGCGGATGGAGGAAGGCCAGCGGCTGGTGCTCCTCGACCAGATCCGCGGCTGGTGTTCGGACTCGCGGACCAAGGTCACGGTCAAGCCGGTGATCGACCTCAACGCCGACCTCTCGACCCCGGCGTACGGGGTGCCGGACCGGATCCGGGAGCAGGTCATCCTCCGCGACACGACGTGCGTGTTCCCGTGGTGCACCCGTCCGGCCCGGGGTTGCGACGTCGACCACGTCGACGAGTACGACCATGCCGCAGAGGCGGAAGGCCGGCCACAGCCGGGCCCCACCCGGACGGCCAACCTCGCCGCCCTTTGTAGGTTCCACCACCGCCTCAAGACCAACACCACCTGGCGCTACCAGATGACTGAGCCCGGGACGTTCGAGTGGACGTCACCGCACGGCAACCGCTACCGACGCGACCGCCACGGCACCACCGCGATCGACCCACCCGATCCGCCCGGCATTCCGCGACCGCGCCGACCATGACCCCGCCCCGCACCCCGCCACCCACCAGGTAGCGGGGCCACAGGCACGTCCACGATTGACGCCTACGCGCAGGCAATGGTCCTCCTGGGCGTGGCTGGAGTCATCTACTACGGCGGACAGCCGTGACGACGGGCGAGCGCAGGATCCTCCAGCTGTCCGTGATCGGGCTCGGTGTGTTCTTCTTCTTCACCAATCTCGTCACCGACGGCGTGACCCTGCGAAGCTTCGTGCCGCTGGCCGGCGGGCTGCTCGGGCTGGTTGCGATCGAGCAGGTGCGTCGGAACCAGGAGCGCGGCCTCTAGCGAGGGCTGGGACTCGCGGCGACCCGCCGGCCGCGGTGGCAGGCTGGGCACGTGCGTGGATTCGTGCTCGTCGGCGGCTGGCCGGGGTCAGGCAAGACCACGCTGTCGCGCGCGCTCGCCGCCGAGCTCGGCATGCCTCTGCTGGCCAAGGACGAGGTCAAGGAGGCTCTGATGGACGCGCTCGGTGCCCCCGCCGACGTCGAGGAGACCCGCCGTCTCGGGCGGGCGGCGGTCTTCGCGGTGCTGGCAGCAGCACGGGGGTGCCCCGGTGCGGTGGTCGACAGCACCTGGTACCCGTACGCCGAGGTGCTCACGCGTGCTCTGCCGGGGCCGGTCGTCGAGGTGCGGTGCCGGGTGCCGCTCGCGACGGCACAGCACCGCTACGCCGGGCGGACCCGGGACGCGCGCCACCTCGACGATCGCCGCTCGCCCCTCGAGCTGTGGGGCGACGAGGTCGCTCCGCTGGGGCTGGGCCCGGTCCTCGACGTCGACACGTCCGCCCCCGTGGACGTCGCGGAGGTTGCGACATCGTGCAGGACGCTTCTCCACGGCTGAGCCGCGGAACGGGCGAGTCGTCGTCGCTCCGGCACCTGACGTGTCCGCACCTGTGCAAGGGTGCGCCCATGATCATCAATCCCGGGAGCGACCGTCCGCAGGGTCCGTGGGACCCCGACGCGAAGCAGAAGTGGATCGACACCCGGTACTTCTGGGTGCTGCTGCCGTTCCTGTTGCTGATTGTCGGGATCATGGTGCTGGCGTCGGTCCTCGGTTCCTGAGGGACGCCGCCTGCCCGTGGGACGATCGGGCGTGGCGTGGACGCAGACGACCGACGCGGCCGAGCTCTGGCGCCGGGCGGGGCCGTGGCTGGGAGAGCAACCGGTCGAGAACGCTCCGCTGCTGGCCGAGGTCGCCCACCTCCTCGTGACGGACACCGCGCCCGCGGGGCTCGAGTGCGGCTGGTGGAGCGACGTCTCCGGCGTCGTGCGCGGGGCGTACGTCCGGGCGCCCCGGCACAACCCGCTCCTCACGCGGATGCCTCGCGCTGCGCTCGACGAGCTGGTGGCGCTGCCCGAGAGCAGCGCGGACGCCGTGGGCGTGCCGGGCGTGGTCGCCGATGACGTCGTTCAGGCCTGGGCGGTGACCGGCACCCGGCTGACGCCCGCGCGGTCCTTCACGGTGCACGTGCTCGAAGGGCGGTCGGCGGCGCCTTCCTGCGCGGGTCGCCCGCGCATCGCGGGGCCGGCTGACGAGCCGATGCTCCACGAGTGGTTCGACGCACTGATGGCGGGTCTTCCCGGCGACCCCAGCGACCGGGCGTACGTCGTCGACGACCCGCTCGCCGCCGGTGGACTGGTGCTGTGGGAGGTCGACGGCGATCCGGTCGCGATGTGCAGCCGCAGCCGCGTGCTCGCGGACACGGTGCGGATGGGAGCGTGCTACGCGCCCGGAGGCGAGGCTGCGTACGTGGAGGCCGCGTTCGGTGCGACAGCGGTCGAGGCGCGCCGCCACGCGCGCCACGTCACAGTTCTCGCGGCGAGCGGTGACGAGCAGGAGGCGGCTCGTCTGGCCGCTGCCGGGTTCGTCCCGGCGGCGACGCGGGTGCTGCTCACGGCGCCCGCCGAGAGCTGACCGGACCACGACGCAAGGCGCGGGCCAGGCCACCGGTGACGGTGCGAGGTCGGAGGACGGGCGTCCCTGACGAGGCGGTGTCCTGCATGCCGGCGAGCGTCTCGGCCAGGACCGACGTCGCGTCCGTCGACGGCGCCCAGCCCAGCTCCGTCCGCGCGCGGGTCGTGTCGAGCAGCGGCACTGCGTAGGCCATGTCGATCCAGCCGGGGTCGAGGGGCTGCACCCGCGCGTGCCAGCTCGCCGACACGGCGGCGCGCACGGCAGCGGACGGGACGTGGACGAGCCGGGCGCCGAGGGTGTCGGCCACGTCCTGGGCGGTGACGGGCGGCTCGGCGGCCAGGTTGAACGCACCAGGCGCTCGTGCGTCGAGCACCCGGGACAGGGCGTCGGCGACGTCGTCGGCGTGCACCATCGGGATCACGAGCCCCGAGTCGATGGGCAGCACCGGCACGTGCCGGAGCAGCGCGGCCGGGACGAGGGCGGGCAGTCCGTAGCGCAGCAGGGCGCTGCCGGCGCTGCGTTGGCCGATGATGCCGGGACGCACGCGGGTGACGGTCACGTCGGGGGCGTCGACCTCCAGTTCGTCGAGGAGCCGCTCGGCGGCGGCCTTGTGCCGGCTGTACATCGACGTCGGCACGCCGTTGGTCGGCCACGTCTCGTCGACCGGGGTGTCGTCCTGCTTGGGGGAGTAGGCGCCCACCGACGACATGTGCACGAGGTGCGGCACGCCGGTGGCCACCACGGCATCGATGACTCGCCCGGTGCCGCCGACGCCGAGCGCGCGCAGGTGGGCCTCGCGGTGCGAGGGCTGGAAGCCCCACGCGAGGTGCACGACGGCGTCGGCGCCCTCGCAGGCGGCGTGCAGCGCTTCCGCGTCCGCGTCGTCGGTGAGGTCGAGGGCCACCCACTCCATTGCGGGGAACGACACCTCGCTCGCAGGTGGGCGCCTGACCACCCCGACGAGCTCGTGCCCGCCGTCCTCGACCAGCCGTCGGACCAGGGCGGAGCCGACGTTGCCGGTGGCTCCCGTGATGACGATGCGCATGCGCGACCTGTACCCCGTCGCGGGCCGCGCAGACTCAGCGCGAGGTGTTCGCCGTCCGCCCCTTGGCGACGCCGACGAACGCCTGGGTGACGTCGTCGTCCCGGTCCACGAGCCAGACCAGTGCGATCGTGGTGGGCTCGAGGTCGGTGACGACGCGGGTCACGACGTCCTTGCGCTGGTGGAGCCGCGCGACCGACATGGGTACGACGACGACGCCGGTGCCGGCGGCGACCGTCTCGATCGCGTCCTGCTCGCTCATCGGCGGCCAGTCGAGCTGGTCGGCCGTGGGCGTCCAGCCGCTCGGGTGGGGGCGGACGAGCTGCTCGTCGTCGAGGTCCCCGGTCGTGACCTCCTCGTCGGCGGCGGCGAGCACGTGGTCGCGTGAGGCCACCGCCACCTGCAGCTCGTCGTAGAGACGGACGCAGTGCAGCCCGTCACGGTCGACGGGGAGGCGTACGAGCGCCATGTCGAGGCTCCCGTCGCGCACGCCGTCGAGCTGGTCGGCCTCCGTCACCGGCACGAGCACCAGAGGCTCGCGACGGCGGTCGCGCCAGTGGCGCGCCCACTTGTCGGGGGTCGCGCCGGTGACGAAGCCGATGCGCAGGGGGATGCTCATGGGACCGAGCCTAGGCGGCGGGCCGACGCACCGCGGGAGCCGCTCACCTCATCCGTGGTGAGCGGCTCCCGCGACGGCGGACGTCAGCGTCGGGCGTGGTCCATCTCGAGCTCGTGGTGCATCTCGTCGTGGACCTCGTGCTCGTCCTCGACCTCGTCCTTGGCGGTGTCGAGCTCGCCCTTCTCGACGGAGAACACGAAGTCATCACCGTGCTCCGTCACGCCGGTGATGACCGCGGCCTCGACGGCCTCCATGGCGTACTTGCGTCGCACGACCAGCGGGTCCTGGGCGAGGTCCTTCACCAGGGCGACCGCCAGGCCGATCATGATGAGCACGAAGGGCAGCGCGGCGATGACGGTGATGGTCTGCAGGCCGCTGAGCGCGTCCGGGCCACCGACGAGCAGCATCACGGCGGCGACGGCACCGGTTGCCACGCCCCAGAAGATGACGGTCGGGCGGCTCGGGTGGATGGTGCCGCGCTCGGAGAGCGAGCCCATCACGATCGAGGCGGCGTCGGCGCCGGAGACGAAGAAGATGCCGACGAGGACCATCACGACGACGCTCGACACGGTGGCGAGCGGGTAGGCCTCGAGGGTGCTGAAGAGCTGGTTCTCGAGCCCGCCGGCGCCGGCGATGTCGGTGCCGTTCTGCTGCAGGTTGATCGCGGCGCCGCCGAAGATGCAGAACCACACGACGCTGATCAGGCTCGGAACGAGCAGCACGCCGGTGACGAACTGACGGATGGTGCGACCGCGGGAGATGCGCGCGATGAACATGCCGACGAAGGGCGTCCAGGACAGCCACCACGCCCAGTAGAAGACCGTCCAGGTCGAGAGCCAGGTGCTGACCTCGTCGCCCTCGGCGGCGGTGCGCGCGGCCATCATCGGGAGGTCGGCGACGTAGCTGCCGATCGAGGTGGGCACCAGGTTGAGGATGAAGACGGTGGGGCCGACGATGAAGACGAACAGGGCGAGCCCCACGGCGAGCACCATGTTGATGTTGGACAGCCATTGGATGCCCTTCGCCACGCCGGAGACGGCGGACAGCACGAAGGCGGCGGTGAGCACGGCGATGATGCCGACGAGGACGCCGTTGCCGGTGTTGCCGAGACCGGCGACGATCTGCAGGCCGGACTCGATCTGCAGGGCGCCGAGGCCCAGCGAGGTGGCGGAGCCGAACAGGGTCGCGAAGATCGCGAACATGTCGATGGCCTTGCCGCCCAGCCCGTGGGCGTGGCGGCCGATGAGCGGCTCGAAGGCCGAGCTGATCAGCTGGAGGCGGCCCTTGCGGTAGACGCCGTACGCCACTGCGAGGCCGACGACGGCGTAGATCGCCCACGGGTGCAGGGTCCAGTGGAACATCGTGGTCGCCATGGCGTGCTGGGCGGCCTCGGTGTTGCCGGCAGCGCCGGTGCCGGGCGGCGGCGTGACGAAGTGGCTGATCGGCTCGCTGACGCCGTAGAACATGAGCCCGATGCCCATGCCGGCGCTGAACATCATGGCGACCCAGGAGATGGTCCGGAACTCGGGTTCCTCGTCGTCGCGACCGAGCGGGATGTTGCCGAACTTGCCGAGCGCCAGCCAGATCACGAAGACGACGAACGCGCTCGAGGTGAGCACGAAGAGCCAGCCGGTGTTCTTCATCGTCCAGCCCAGGCCGCTGCCCGAGGCGTCGGCGAGGCTGTCGGTGCTGAGGAAGCCCCAGACTAGGAACGCGAGGCTGACGACCGCGGTCACGCCGAAGACGAGCTTGTCCAGGCCTGTCTCGCGAGGTTCGGTGGGCTCGATGGCCGCGTCCAGCGCGGGGTGTGGCTCGTCGATCAGGTCAGGTGTGGGCAGGTCTCGCGGGTGTTCGATTCCGGTGGCCATCCGAGGACCAGACCAAACAACCGCACCGGTGCGCAAACCAGGAGTATGCGTGTGCGCTCAAACTGAGACGATGCCCACAGGGGTCACCCGCGCCCGGCAGCCAGGGCCCTGCCCCAGGCACGTGCCCGCTCGAGCTCCCCGTCGACGAGCGGGCCGGGGGCGTCCTCGACGTAGAAGGACTCGCTCGCGACCATCCGGCCGAGCCGGTGCCGTGAGACGAACCGGGCGGCCGAGCGGGCCGCCGAGCCGGGCAGCCGACGTACCTGCTCGGCTCGGGTGTCGAAGGTCGCGACGGAGCACGCCGGTCCGCCGGCCGGCAGGGTCGCCAGCCACTCGCGGATGCCCCGGTCCTCGTGCCCTGGCTCGGCCCCGCGGTCGTGGGCGTCGCGCCGGGTGGTGGGCCGGCTCATCGAGAAGGCGTGGGTGGGGCCGCCGAGGACGACGAGGTCGACGCCGTCGGGCAGCGGGGACGGTGCCGACCCGACGTCGACGACCTGCACCGGGCCTGCGTCGCTGTCGGACAGGCCGTCGGCGATCGCCTGGGCGACGGCGCGGGTGTTGCCCCAGTGGGACTCGTGGACGACCAGTGCGGTCATGGCGTGCTCCTCTCAGGAGGCGGATGCAGGGGGTGGAGGGGGACGGGTCTGAACGAGCGCAGCCACCGCGCGGTGAGCCAACCGCTCGCCGCGAGCAGCAGCAGGCTGGGCGCGGCATCCGGCCCGAGGTGCACGTCGGCGTCGGTCGCGAGGGCCAGGAGGGGGCCGGCCCACAGCGCGGTGAACAGCGTCAGGATCTTGAGCATCGCCACGGTCGCGAGGGCGCCGGCCACCGCTCGACCGCGCAGCAGCAGCACCCCCACAGCGGCGATCGCGGGCAGGACGACGGCGAGGTCGAGGACGAACACCGGGTACGGCGTGCCGCCCACGCCCTCCGGGTCCGGCGTGCTGCCCCCGAGGGCGTACGGCACCAGCACCGAGAGCCACAGCCCGGCGAACAGGACGGCGGTGACGACGAGGACCCAGCCGGTCGTCCTGGTCAGCCCGGGAGACGCGGTGGTGACGGGTGGGCGCTCGTAGATGCCCAGGAGGCCGCCGAGCAGGGCGGCGCCGGACATGCTGACGATCAGGACGTAGACCAGGAAGCCCCGGTTCATCGGCACACCGGTGACGTAGATCAGGTAGCTGTAGAGCAGATAGGCCAGCAGCCCGAGCCGGGCGAGCCGGACCGAGGCGGACATGACGGGGCGGCGGACCAGGAGGACCAGCAGCGCGGCCACCACGATGCTGCAGGCGTCCTGGGCGCGCGCCGACACGACGGTCGCCTCCGGCAGCGAGCGGTACGGCGTCTCGGCGAGGAGGCCGTAGAGCGATGCGGCGACCACGGCGGTCGCGAGCACGCAGGTCGACACGAGCGTGGCGGTGGTGCGCGTGACGGCGCCGTCGCGCAACGGCGGTGGCGGCGTCGCGGTGGTGGCAGGGGCAGGCGCCGGGGCCGCGACCCCCAGCGCCGGCCAGTCCGCGCGCGCCGCCGGGACGAGCACGAGGAGCGCCGGGACGCTCCACAGCCAGAAGCCGAGGCCGAACGACATCAGCAGCACGTGGAAGACGATCACGCCGGCCCAGCCGACCCGGGCACCTGTGCCGCCGTGCAGGAGGAGCAGTCCGAGCACGACCTCGCCGACAGCCAGCGCCAGCAGCCACGGGGCCGGGTGGGCCATCACGACGTCGCGCCAGGTGTCGGTCACGAACGGCCAGAAGGAGCCGTCGGCGAAGGTCCGGTAGGTCGCGGCGTCCGCGGCCACGATGCCCGCGTTGATGCCGCCCATGACCAGGTAGAAGCCGCCTACGAAGCGGCGTACGTCGGAGGCGCGCGTGCGCTGACGTGGCACGGCATCGAGGCTCGTGCGGGGCTCCAGCGTCGCGGTCACGGCGGTACCTCCGTCCTCCACCTCGAGCATCCGCCGAGGCTCCGGGGAGGGTCAGGGGCGAAGGTCGTCGCCGGCGAGGACCTAGGTCCCCGGCTTGCCGGCGTCGGCATAGGAGCGCACCACCGAGACGTTGAGCGGGAAGTCGACGGGCAGCTCGCGGAACAACAGCCGGCCGGCGGTGGACGCTGCCTCCGCCACCTCCGCAGCGACGGCGTCGGCGAGCCCGGCCGGGGCGTGCACGACCACCTCGTCGTGCAGGAAGAAGACGAGGTGCGGCCTCTCGTCGAGGGGACCCTCGCCGCCCAGGCGCCAGAGCCGGTTGCGCAGGTCGGCGATCCAGCACAGCGCCCACTCGGCGCCCGTGCCCTGCACCACGAAGTTGCGGGTGAAGCGACCGAAGGACCGACGCCGCCGGTCGAGGTCGTCGAGGTCGGTCGGGGGTGCGTCGGGGGACTCGTCCCAGGAGCCGCCGAGCGCCGGGCTGCCCCGCCCGAGCAGGGTGCGGACCACCTGCCCCCGCTCGCCCGCGCGCGCTGCCTCCTCGACGAGCCCGAACGCCTGGGGGTAGCGCCGGGTCAGCCCGGCGACCATCCGGCCGCTCTCGCCGCTCGTGGCGCCGTACATCGCGCCGAGCAGGCCGAGCTTGGCGTCCTGCCGGGTGGCGACGGCTCCGGCCTCGACCATCCCCTGGTAGAGGTCGGCGCCCCGCGCGGCCCGGGCCAGGGCGCGGTCGCCGCTCATTCCGGCCAGCACGCGCGGCTCGAGCTGCGCCACGTCGGCGACGACGAGGACCCAGCCCTCGTCGGCCACGGCCGCCGACCGCACCTGGACCGGGAACGACAGGGCGCCGCCGCCGTTGGACGACCACCGTCCCGTCGCCGACCCGGCGGGCTGGTAGACCGCGCGGAACCGGCCGTCGCGGACCCACTCGTCGATCCACGCCCAGCCGTTGGTCGAGAACAGGTGGGCGAGGGACTTGTAGCGCAGCAGCGGCTCGACGACCGGGTGGTCGACGGCGCGCAGGGTCGACGCCCGGATGTCGGTGACCTCGATGCCGGCGCGGCGCAGGGCGGCCAGCAGCTCGGGTCGGGAGTCCGGGTTGAGGCCGGGGGTGTCGAGGAGACGTCGTACGTCGTCGGCGCACTCCGCGAGCAGCCGCGGGCGGGCGCCGCGGGGCGGGCGGGGGCCGAGCCGCTCGGTCAGCAACGCCTCGTGGACGTCGACGCGCCACGGCACACCCGCGTGGGTCATCTCGGCGGCCGCGAGGGCCCCTGCCGACTCCGCCGCGACGAGGAGCCTGAGCCGGGTGGCCTCGAGGGAGGCGTCGATCGCCGCCAGCTGGCGCGCGTCCTCGACGTCGGCGCGCAGGTGGTCGAGCGCGTCGTGCCCGCTGAACAGGACGGGCTCCGTGACGGTCGCCGGCCGCAGCCGGTCCCACAGCTCGGCCTCGTCGCCGCCCAGCAGCGACGGGTCGACGGCGGGTGCCCGGGCCAGGAGGCGCCTGGACAGCCGGAGGTCGTGGCACCGGGCCACCCGCACCCCGGCCGCCAGCAGCGGGGGATACCACCGTGCGGTGTCGTCCCAGACCCACCGCGGGTCGTCGGGCTCGCGCTCGCCCACGTAGCCCGGCAGGTCGGCGAGCGCCACCTCGTGGGTCGTGCCGTCCTCCGAGACCTGCACGCGCTCACCCGGCAGCCGGGACAGGCGGACGCGGGTCATGGGGACAGCCTCCACGACGGCACCGACGTCGCCGTTGCCGGCCGCCGACACCGCCGGTCGGGGTCAGTCCAGCTCGAGCACCTCGGACACCGGCCGTCGCGGGGTGCGGGCCGGCGGGGGCCGTCCGGTGGACCGCCAGCCGACGCGGACCAGCAGGAGCGGGTGGGCCAGGCTGCCGAGGACCTCGGTCTGGAAGGCGGCCCGGGTCTCGGGCACCTCGATCACCTGGCTCAGCGGCACCAGCGCGAGTCCGGCCGTCGTGGCGGCCAGCCACATGGCGCCCAGCCCCTCGCCCGCGCGCAGCCAGGCAGCCGGATCGTCGTCCGTGTCGAAGAAGACGAGGAGCCCGTCGGAGGTCTCCAGGTCCGTGGCTGTCCGGTCCTCCCACGCGCCCTCGAACCGGTGCGGGTGGCCGCCGGCGAGGTCCGGCCCGCCGGGCAGGGCGTCGGGCGGCAGACCGTCGTCCCCGCCCCGGTGCCCCCAGGCCTCCTGCTCCGCACGCGCCACAGGGTCCGCCCACTGCAGCTGGTGGGCTCGCCGGACGAGTCGCTCGGCGATGAAGCGTTCCGACTCGTCGGTCAGGGCGACCGCCCGCGCGCCCCAGTGGTTGGCGATCCGCGCGAGGTGGGACTGCCGCTCCTCCGGCACCGGCCAGGCCGTGAAGCGACGCCTGTCGGTGCAGCGCCGGTCCAGGGCCGCGAGCGTCTCGTCGGCCGTGGCGGGCGGAGGACCGGGGGACAGGTCGAGGAAGGCCAAGAGGTCGGGGCGGTCCGGGTCGGGGTGGCGTGCCACGCGGGTCTGCCACCCGAGCGCTCCCGCGGCGACCTGGGCGTGGTGCAGGGCCGCACCACAGCTGAGGGTGAGGTTGCGCGCGTCGGGATCGGTGTGAGGCAGGCGGCGAGCGGTGTCGGCGTACAGCGCGAGGGTGCGCGAGCCACCCCGCCAACGCCACGGCTGGGTGTTGTGCACGCTGGGTGCGCGCGCCGCGATCTCCACGATCCGGTGCAGCGTCTCCACGGGGACGAGGCGGGTGCTGGTCATGGCCGGCTCCTTGGCAGGTGTGGGTCCTGCTCCGAGCGTGCGCGCTCGCGGGGCGGGTCGGCAGAGCCGTTGGTCCCGGGCGGCCGGGTCGTCGGGCTCTGCCGGCCCGGCGCGGCGGCTCCTAGCGTCGTTGCATGAGGACATCGCGCGACCCCACCTCCATCGCTGCGCTCACCTTTCTGGGCGCCGTCGACACGGTCACGGGCAGCCGCTTCCTCGTCGAGAACGGCGGCGTCCGCGTGCTCGTCGACGCCGGGCTGTACCAGGGCCTGGCGGTCCACCGGAGCCGCAACTGGGACCCCTTCCCCGTCGACCCGGCGGGCATCGACCACGTCGTGCTCACCCACGCCCACCTCGACCACACCGGCTACCTGCCGCGGCTGGTCAAGGACGGTTTCGGGGGCCGCGTGACGTGCACCGCCGAGACAGCCGACCTGGCGGCCATCGTCCTGCGGGACAGTGCCCACCTGCAGCAGGAGGACGCCCGTTACGCCAACTACGCCGGCTTCTCCCGGCACCGCCCCGCACTTCCGTTGTACGACGACAGCGATGTCGAGCAGGCCCTGAAGCTGATCGATCCGGTGGACCTCGAGCACCCCCTGAGGCTGGGCCCGGACGTCACCCTCACGCTGCGATCGGCGGGACACATCCTCGGCTCCGCCACCGCCGCGCTGCGCCTGGGGGAGCACCGGGTGGCCTTCAGCGGTGACCTCGGTCGTGCGCACCACCCGCTCCTGCGCCCCCCGGCCGACCCGCCCGAGGCGGACACGATCGTGGTCGAGTCGACGTACGGCGACCGGCAGCACCCACCCCCGGACCCGCAGCTGCTGGCCGACGCGGTCAGCCGCACCGTGGCCCGGGGCGGGAGCGTGCTGGTCCCGGCGTTCGCCGTCGACCGCACCGAGCTGGTGCTCCTGGAGCTGCGGCGGCTGATGGAGCGCGGCGACATCCCGGACGTCCCGGTCTTCGTCGACAGCCCGATGGCCCTCGCCGCGCTGGACTGCTACCGACGGGCGGCGTCGCGCGGCGGGCCTCAGCTCCGCCCCGAGGCGCGCGGGCTCCTCGCCGACCTCGACGGACCGGACGTGCACGCCGTCCACGACGTCGAGGGGTCGATGCGGCTCAACCGGCCGCGCACCCCCAGCATCGTCATCTCCGCGTCGGGGATGGCCTCGGGCGGTCGGGTCGTGCACCACCTCGCCCACCAGCTGCCCGACCGGCGCAACTGCGTCGTGCTCACCGGCTACCAGGCCGAGGGCACGCGCGGTCGCCGGCTCGCCGACGGTGCGCGCCAGGTGAAGATCCACGGTCACTACGTGCCGGTGCGGGCGGAGGTCGTCACGCTCACCGACTTCTCGGTCCACGCTGACGCCCACGAGACGGTCGACTGGCTCAGCCGGGCACCGGTCCCTCCGCGCACCGTCTACGTCGTGCACGGCGAGCCGCACTCCGCGAACGCTCTGGCCCGGCGCGTCTCGGAAGAGCTGGGCTGGACGGCCGTGGTGCCGCGGTACGGCGAACGGGTGCTGGTGGACTGAGATGACCACGCTCCGCCCGATGCCGGTCCCGACCGTCGGCCGGGCACCGGGCGCTGCACCCGGGTGGATCGTGGCCGCCGACCTGCTCGCGAAGACACTGTTGCTCCTCGCGGTCGCACGGGTGGCGATCGATCCGGGCTGGGGCAACCTCGAGGGCAAGGCGCCCGGCACGCGCGCTGTGACCTACCCGATGCTCGCCCTCCTCGTCCCGGTGCTCCACCTCGCGCTGGGCCGCACCCGCCCGTACCCCTGGGGCGCGGACCTGCTGGTCACCCTGCCCGCGTTCTCCGACGTGCTGGGCAACCGGCTCGACCTCTACGACCGCGTGGTCTGGTTCGACGACGCGATGCACGTCGCTGCGACCTGCGCCCTCAGCGCGGGCGTGCTCGTCCTGTCCGGCGCCGCGCGACTGCCGCTGGACCGCCGGCTGCAGCTGTCCGTGGCAGCCGGGCTCACCATGTCGCTGGCGTGGGAGCTCTGGGAGTACGTCGCGTTCGTGACGAGGTCGGGAGAGGCGGCGACGGCGTACGTCGACACCCTCGGCGACCTGGCGCTCGGCTGGCTGGGCGCCGTGCTGGCCGCCCTCCTCCTCGCGGTGCCCGGCCGGAGCGGGCGACCCGTGGAGAGGACTCGTGCACCACGTCGGAGGGACCTCTGGCCCTGCACCCCGGCTCCCCCCGAGGGGCACCGTGGAGGAAGGACGTGAGGAGGAACATCATGGACAGCAGGACCTCAGGAGCCGTCGTCGTCGGGGTCACGGGCCGGGGACGGGAGACGTCCGCGCTGCGCTTCGCCGCCGAGCACGCGAGGCGGGAGGGAGCACGCGTCGTGCTGGTCCACGTCGGCCGGGTGTCGCTGCCGACCGTGCCCGGGCTGGTGGTGACGCCCACGGACGCGATCGACGTCGCCGAGCGGATCGTCCGTGAGGTCGCCGAGGAGCTCGAGGAGCTCGTCGGCGGTCCCGTCGCCCACCACGCCGTGGCGGTGACCGGGGTGCCCTCGCAGGTGCTGGTCGAGCTCAGCCGCGACGCCCGGCTCGTCGTCGTGCAGCACCGTACGTCGACCGCGCTCGAGCGCCTGTTCGTCGGGTCCACGACCAACGGGGCCGCGGCACGGTGCCACTGCCCGCTCGTGTCGGTGCCGGCCGGGTGGGAGCCCCCGCCGGGCGGCACGGCCGAGGTGGTGGTCGGTGTCCACGAGGCAGGTGTGCCGCGGCAGGTGCTCCAGGCGGCCTTCTCCTGGGCCGACCGGACCGGTGCGCCGCTCCGGGTGGTTCACGCGTGGCGACTCGACGCCGCCTACGACGACATCATCACCCACCGGGTGGACGAGGAGTGGCGGGCGACGCAGAAACGGCTGCTCTCCGCCGCCGTGGCCGACCACCGCGACTCCTGGCCCACCGTCCCCGTCGAGGTCGAGGTGCGGCACCAGTGGCCGGCCGACGTCCTGGTCGACGACTCGAGGAACGCCTCCCTCGTGGTGATCGGGCGGCGCGGCGCCCGAGGCTGGATCCCGGAGCACCTCGGTTCCCTCGCGCGGACGGTCCTGCGGGCGTCGATGTGCCCGGTGATGGTCGTGCCGGTCGCCAGCGACTCCCAGCCCTCCACTGACTGGGAGCTCACTGCCGACGAGGTCGCTCCGCAGACGTGAGCTCAGGTCGTACCCGGATGATGGCGTCGTGCTGCACCGCCATCCCTTCCTCAGCCTGCTGACCCTGGTCTACCTGGGCTTCGTCGGCCTCGTGACACTGACGCCGGGCAACGAGCAGCCCGACTATGCCGGGCTGGCCGGCCGGGTGCTGGCTCGCCTGGAGCGCTACCCCGACCTCGACCCGGTGACGAGCCGGCTGAGCGTCGAACGCATCGAGTTCCTCGCCAACATCGGGCTCTTCGTCCCGCTCGGCATGTTCCTGCTGCTCCTCGTCGGCACGCGCCTGTGGCTGGTCGCGCTTGCCGCCGGCATCGTGCTCACCTCCATGATCGAGGCCGTCCAGCGCGAGATCCCCGGCCGGGTGTCCGACCCTCGCGACGTCGCCGCCAACTCGATCGGCATGTTCCTGGGCATCGCACTGGCACTCGTCCTGACGCTCCCGGCGACCCTGCGCCGGCGGCGGGAGCGCGGCTAGCGTCCCCCTGTGGCCGCGTGCTCGCGGGCGGCAGCGACCAGCCCCGCCATCAGCCCGATCTCCACCCGGGTCTCGGGGTGCCACTGGACCGCCAGGCGCCAGCGGTCGCCGGCCGCCTCCATCGCCTCCACTGTCCCGTCGGCGGCCCGCGCCACAGCAGTGAAGCCGGGGTGGCTGGCCACCGACTGGTGGTGGTGGCAGCTGACCTCGACGCTGGCGCCGACGAGTGCGGCCAGCCGCGAGCCCGTCTCGGTCGCCACGTCGATGGAGCCGTAGGCGTCCCCACCGGGGGAGTGCGTCTCGTGACCGACCAGGTCAGGAGTGTGCTGGTCGAGGGACCCGCCCGCGTGGACGGCCATGAGCTGCATGCCACGGCAGATCCCCAGCACCGGCAGCCCCGCCTCGTCGGCGGCGTCCAGCAGGGCGAGCTCCCAGGAGTCGCGGTCGGGTCGCCAGCCCGCCGTGCGGGCGTGCGGCCGCGCGCCGTAGCGGTCCGGGTCGACGTCCGCCCCGCCCGAGACGACGAGCGCGTCGATCCGCGACACCACCCGGGCCGCGGCACCCGGCGAGGCGACGGGAGGGAGCAGCAGGGGCACGCCGCCCGCGGCCTCGACCGAGGCGGCGTACTCCGTCGGCAGCAGGTCGGCGCGGGCGTTCCACACGCCCCACGCCGCGACCTCGCGGTAGGTCGTCAGCCCGACGACCGGAGCCCCACCCACCTCAGGCCTCAGACCGGGGTGACGTAGGCGCCCGAGATGCCGCCGTCGACGAGGAAGGTGTTGGCGGTCATGAAGCTCGACTCGTCGGAGGCGAGGAACAGCACCGCGTTGGCCATCTCCTCCGGCTCGCCGAAGCGCCCCATCGGCACGTGCACCAGCCGCCGGGCGGCCCGCTCGGCGTCGCTGGCGAACAGCTCCTTGAGCAGGGGGGTGTTGACCGGGCCGGGGCAGAGCGCGTTGACGCGCACGCCCTCGCGCGCGAACTGCACTCCGAGCTCGCGCGACATCGACAGCACGCCGCCCTTGGAGGCGGAGTAGGAGATCTGCGACGTCGCGGCGCCCATGACCGCCACGAACGACGCGGTGTTGATGATGGAGCCGCGCTTCTGCTCCAGCATGTAGGGGAGCGCGGCCTTGCAGCACAGGTAGACGCTGGTGAGGTTGACCTCCTGCACCTTGCGCCACGCCTCGAGGTCGGTGTCGAGGATCGAGTCGTCCTCCGGCGGCGAGATGCCGGCGTTGTTGAAGGCGATGTCGACCGAGCCGTAGGTGTCCTTGGCCGTCCTGAAGAGCGCGTCGACCTCGTCCTTGGAGGTCACGTCGACGTGGACGTACGTGACCACGTCGGGGCCGCCGAGCTCAGCAGCCAGCGCCGTGCCCGCGGCGTCGTCGATGTCGCCGATGACGACCCGGGCGCCCTCCTCGACGAAGCGCCGTACGGTCGCCAGACCGATGCCGCTGCAACCACCGGTGACGACGGCCGTGCGGCCCTCGATGCGTCCTGCCATGGGGTGCTCCTTGCCTTTCAGGGGGATCGGTGGATCAGTGCGCGATGAAGACGTTCTTCTCCTCGGTGAACGCGTTCGGCGCGTCCGGGCCGAGCTCGCGGCCGAGGCCGGACTGCTTGTAGCCGCCGAACGGCGTCCAGTAGCGAACGGCCGAGTGGCTGTTGACCGAGAGGTTGCCGGCCTCGACGCGCCGGGCGACCCGCAGGGCCCGGCCGACGTCGGAGGTGAAGATCGAGCCGGACAGGCCGTACTCCGTGTCGTTGGCCAGGGCGACCGCCTCGTCCTCGTCGTCGAAGGCCATCACGGCCACGACCGGGCCGAAGACCTCCTCGCGCCACACCGCCTCGGTGGTGTCGGTCGACTCAACGACGGTGGGGGGCAGCCACCACCCCGGCCCGTCGGGGACGCTGCCGGTGAACGCGACGCTCGCCCTGTCGAGGTAGGCCTGCACGGAGTCGCGCTGCCCGGCGGAGACCAGCGGACCCATCTCGCTCTGCTCGTCGGCGGGGTCGATCACCCGCAGCGCCTTGACGGCGGTCTCGAGCCGACCGACGAACTCGTCGTACGCCGATCGCTGCACGAGGATCCGTGAGCGCGCGCAGCAGTCCTGCCCGGCGTTGTCGAACACGGCGTACGGCGCGCTGGCCGCGGCCGCCGCCACGTCGGTGTCGGCGAAGACGATGTTCGCGCTCTTGCCGCCCAGCTCGAGGGTCACCCGCTTCACCTGGTCGGCGCAGCCGGCCATGATCCGCTTGCCGACCATCGTGGACCCGGTGAAGCAGACCTTGCGGACGAGCGGGTGGGTGACGAACCGCTCGCCGACGACCGACCCCTTGCCCGGGACGACGTTGAGGACACCCTCGGGCAGGCCGGCCTCGACGGCCAGCTCCCCGATGCGGATCGCCGTGAGGGGCGTCAGCTCCGCCGGCTTGAGCACGACCGTGTTGCCGGCGGCGAGCGCGGGCGCGAACCCCCACGCCGCGATGGGCATCGGGAAGTTCCAGGGGACGATGATGCCCACGACGCCGAGCGGCTCGTGGAACGTCACGTCCGTGCCGCCCGGCACCGGGATCTGCCGCCCGAAGAGCCGCTCGGGTGCGGCGGAGTAGTAGTTGAGGCAGTCGCGGACGTTGCCCGCCTCCCACCGCGCGTTGCCGATGGTGTGCCCGGCGTTGAGCACCTCGAGCTGCGCCAGCTCCTCGAGGTGCTCGTCGACGAGGGCGGCGAACGCCCGCAGGAGCCGCGCGCGCTCGCCGGGAGCCACGTCGCGCCACGCCGGGAACGCATCGTGCGCCCGGGCGATGACGGCGTCGGCCTCCTCCATGGTCGCGGAGGCGGGGGAGACGTCGAGCTCCACACCGGTGCTCGGGTTGATCAGGATGCTCATGCACGTACTCGCTTCGCTCCGTGCGCGCACGAGGCTCTTGGTGCGCTGCATTGGATGATTCGCTCGCTTCGCTCGCTCATGTCAGCCTTCCTGGGGACTCGTCTCACAACCGCTCGAAGCCGCGGAGCAGCTCCCAGTCGGTGACGGCGGCGTTGTAGGCGGCCAGCTCGACGTCGGCCATGTTGGCGTAGTGGTCGACGACCTCGTCGCCCAGGGCGGTCCGGGCGACGGCGGAGGTGTGGAACGCCTCACGGGCCGCCGCCAGCGTGCCGGGCACGCGGGGCTTGTCCGAGGCGTACGCGTTGCCCGTCAGCTCCGGCTCGAGCTCGAGCTCCCGCTCGATGCCGTGCAGCCCGCCGGCGATCATCGCGGCCAGGGCGAGGTAGGGGTTGGCGTCGGCGCCGGGGACGCGGTTCTCCATGCGCGCGGCGGGTCCCGACCCGACCAGGCGGACGGCGCACGTGCGGTTGTCCAGGCCCCAGCCGATCGTGGTCGGCGCGAACGAGCCGTCAGCGAACCGCTTGTAGGAGTTGATGTTGGGCGCGAACATCAGCGTGAAGTCGGCGACCGTCGCCAGCACGCCGGCGATGAAGCTGTCGTAGAGCGGCGTACGTCCTCCGCTCGCGTCGTCCCAGAACACCAGGTCGCCGTCCGCGCCGCGCAGCGACAGGTGGATGTGGCAGGAGCTGCCCTCGCGGTCGTTGGGCTTGGCCATGAACGTCAGGGACCTGCCGTGCTGGGCGGCGATCTCCTTGGCGGCGTTCTTGTAGACGGCGTGGTTGTCGGCCGTGGTGAGCGCGTCGGCGTACAGGAACCCGACCTCGTGCTGGCCGAAGTTGCACTCGCCCTTCGCGCCCTCGACGTCGAGCCCCGCGGCGTACATGTGGTTGCGGATGTCGCGCAGCAGCGGCTCGACGCGGGTGGTGCCGAGGATCGAGTAGTCGACGTTGTACTGGTTGGCGGGCGTCAGGTCGCGGTAGCGCTTGCGGTGCGCCTCCTCGTAGGTGTCGTCGTAGATGACCAGCTCGAGCTCGGTGCCGGCGAGTGCCACCAGCCCGCGCTCGGCGAGGCGCGCAAGCTGCGACTTGAGGATCGCGCGGGGGCTCGCGACGACCGGGCGGTGGTCGGTCCACTCGAGGTCGCACTGGACCATGGCGGTGGCGGGTAGCCACGGCAGCAGCCGGATGGTCTGCTCGTCCATGACGAACTCCATGTCGCCGTAGCCCTGCTCCCACGACGTCATCGCGTAGCCGTCGACGGTGTTCATGTCGACGTCGACGGCGAGGAGGTAGTTGCAGCCCTCGGTGCCGTGCCCGATCACGTGGTCGACGAAGTAGCGTCCGTGCAGGCGCTTGCCCTGCAGGCGGCCCTGCATGTCGGTGAAGGCGAGGACCACCGTGTCGACGTCGCCGGCGTCGATGCGCTGGCGGAGCCCCTCCATGGTGAGGTGGCGGTCGTTGCGTGTGCTCACGTCGTCTCCTTGCGTGCAGTGTGGGCTGGCCGGTCGGCGCGGGACGGGGTCAGACGAGCAAGCCGCGCAGGAGCGCCGCCGTGTCGTCGCAGTGTTGCTCCATGGTCTTGCGCGCCCGTTCGGCGTTGCCGGACTCGATGGCACGCACGAGCGCGGCGTGCTGGCGGTCCGAGTGGGCGATGTTGGTGCCGAGAACCGGGATGGCAAGCAGCATCTCGTGCAGCGTCGCCTGCACCGACGTCACCGCCTCGACGGTCCGCGGCGAACCGGACAGCGAGGCGATCGTCAGGTGGAACCGCGAGTCCGCCTGCCGGTGCTGCGCCGCCTTGCTGGCCGCAGCGACCTCGGCGTGCGCCCGCTCGAGCTGGCTCCGCTGCTCCTGGTCGAGCGTCGCGCTCGCCGCGAGGTACGCGGCGCCGGACTCGACGATCCGGCGGAACTCCAGCGCGTCCAGCCACTCGCTGCGCCGGGCCACGGAGATCCGGGCGGCCGCCCGGGCAGGCGGCGTCCGGGGCTTCAGCGTGACGACGGTGCCGCCGCCGCGGCCGCGCGTGGTCTGGACCAGCCCGGCCTCGCGCAAGGCGGCCATCGCCTCGCGGAGCGTCGCCCGGGAGACGTGGAGCATGGCGGCGAGCTCGCGCTCGGGAGGCAGCGTGGACCCGAGCGGGTAGACCCCCAGACGGATCGCGGTGGCGAGCTGCTCCACGCACGCCTCGAACGCGTGGTGGCCACGCACCGGCCGCAGCACCGCTCCAGGCAGGTGCGGTGCGGGGGAGGCGGTCACGACTTCATCCTTCGGGCGGCGACGGCCGGCGTCAATCGGCGCCGAGATCCAATGGTCTGAGTTCATACCATTTTTTCGGCAACGTATTTACACCCGAATCGGGCGGGGTCTAGCGTCCGCTTCACATTCGCACGATCGTCTGTTCGGAGGGTCCGCCATGCCCGAAGCACACGAGCCGATCCCGGCTCACCACGACGCAGAGCTCAGCGCTGACGAGAAGCACCTCGCCAAGCTGGGGTACAGCCAGGAGCTCAACCGCTCCTGGTCGGGGTTCTCCAACTTCGCGATCTCGTTCTCGATCATCTCGATCCTGGCCGGGTGCTTCACCAACTTCGGTGCCGGGTTCAACAACGGTGGTCCGATCTCGATCTCCTGGTCCTGGCCGATCCTCGGCATCTTCATCCTCATCATCGGCTTCACGATGTCCGAGCTCGTGTCGGCCTACCCGACCTCCGGGGGCATCTACTGGTGGGCGTCGAAGCTCGGCGGTCCGATGTCGGGCTTCTTCACCGGCTGGCTCAACCTGATCGGGCTCGTCGCCGTCACCGCCGGTGTCTCCTACGGGTGCGCCACCTTCATCGACCTCACGATCAGCACGTGGTCCGAGAGCTTCGCCGAGGACTACTCGCTGACCCGCGTCTTCGTCATCTTCGTGATCGTCCTGGCGCTCGTGTCCGTGCTGAACATCTTCAGCAGCCACCTGATGGCGGTCATGAACAACGTGTCGGTGTGGTGGCACGTCGTCGGCGCGGCGGCGATCGTGGTGATCCTGCTGCTCGTCCCCGACCAGCACCAGTCCTTCAGCTACGTCTTCACCGAGCGCTTCAACAACTCGGGCTACTTCGGTGGCGAGACCGGCACCCTCGGCTTCTGGTTCGCCATCGTCCCCTTCGGGTTCCTGCTGACGCAGTACACGATCACCGGCTTCGACGCCTGCGCACACCTGTCCGAGGAGACCGCCTCGGCGTCGACCGCGGCCGCGAAGGGGATCTGGCAGTCGATCCTCTACTCGGTGATCGGCGGCTACATCCTGCTGCTGACGGTCGTCTTCGCGATCCCCGACGACGCCAGTGGCAACCCGGACAACGCCGGTGTCGGCGCCGGCGGCGTGGCGTACATCTTCGTGCAGTCGATGGGCGCCAACTGGGCGGGCCTGGTGCTCTTCATCTCGGCGTCGGCCCAGTTCTTCTGCGCGACGTCCTGCATGACGTCGGCATCGCGGATGACCTTCGCCTTCAGCCGCGACGGGGCCATCCCCGGCTCGAACACGCTGAAGAAGCTCACCTCCACACGCGTCCCCGCCAACGCCGTCGTCTTCGTGGCGATCTGCGCCGCCGTGGTCACGCTGCCGGCACTGGTCGAGGTCAACATCGGCACGCCGGAGGCACCGCTCATCGTCCCGGTCGCGTTCTACGCCGTGACGTCGATCGCGGTGATGGGGCTCTACCTCGCCTTCGCCATCCCGATCTGGCTGCGGTGGAAGCACGGCGACCAGTTCGAGGTGGGCACCTGGAACAACGGGTCCAAGTACAAGTGGATGAACCTCGTCGCCGTCGCCGAGATCGTCATCGTGATCTTCTACCTCTCGATGCCGTTCGTCCCGGCCGGCAACCCCTTCAGCGAGACCGACTTCGCCTGGAAGTTCGTCAACTACGCGCCCCTGGTCACGCTCGCGTCCCTCCTGCTGCTGGCGATCTGGTGGAACGCCTCGGCGAAGAACTGGTTCACTGGGCCCAAGACCACCATCGACGAGGCCGTGGTCAAGGCCTTCGACGACTGAACACGACGCGCCTCGAGAGGCAGAAGAACCCCGGGTCGCTGACCTGGGGTTCTTCGTCTGTGTCAGGGCAGCATTCCCCGCACGGGTCGCCCGGGGAACGCGTCCGTCTGGAGGACCTCGTCGCGGACCACGAACTGGCCGTCGACGAGGAGGTGCGTGACACCGCGGGAGGGACGGGTCGGCTCGACGTACGTCGCCTGGTCGGTGAGCCGCGCCGGGTCGATGACGACGAGGTCGGCGTCCGCGCCGACGTCGAGCCACCCCTTCCCGCGCGCGGCGGGTGCGAACCCGGCGACGAGCTGCGCGGGGAGGTAGGAGCAGCGGCGGAACGCCTCGGCCCAGGTCCACAGGCCCGTCTCGCGGACCATCCGGCGCAGGGAGCGTGCGTAGGTCCCTGCCGTGCGCGGGTGGGTCTGGCCGCCGGGTGGCAGGGGCCACTCGCGCGAGTCGGTCGAACCGTCCGGCCACACCACGTGCATCGCGTCGCTGGCGACGATCGCGTCCGGGAAGGCGAGCGCACGCGTCAGCATCGCGGCGTCGGAGGGGTCGTCCTCGTCGAGGAACCTCACCACGCACACTGCCCCGGGGTCGGTGGCGCGCAGCTCCTCGAGCCGCCGGAGGTCGGCGACCCGCTCGCCGGTCGTCACCAGCGAGATGTCGGTCGGGCGCAGCCCCCACGCGGGCAGCCGCTCGGGGGCGAGGAAGAAGGCGCCGATCGCGGTGCTGCCGGCGCCGTACGGATAGGTCTCGACCGTGACGCGCGAGCCGTGCGCACGCGCGTCGTCGAGCAGGCCGAGCACCCGGTCGACGTGCCGGCGGGAGGTGCTGTTGACGTGGCAGTGGTGCATCGGCGCACCCGTCTCCGCGGCGGCGCGGGTGATCTCGAGCGACCCGTCGATCGGCGTCGTCGCATCGGCCTCGACGATCTCGCGCACGTGCGTGAAGGTGCCGGTGCCGGTGGCGGCTGCGAGCCGGGCGACCTCGAGGAACTCGGCAGGGTCGGACCGTGGCGCGTAGCCCATCAGGACGCCGATGCCGAGGGCGCCCGCCTCCAGCTCGGACTCGAGGAGGCGGAGCCAGGTTGCCCGCTCGGACGCCGAGGACGTCCGCTGCCACGCGGGGTCGCCCAGCATCGCGAGCGAGGCGTTGAGGTCGGCGTCGGGTGTGGTGCCGAGGTGGGCCTGCGCGCGGGCGTCCCCCCACGAGGCGGAGAAGCCGTAGTGCAGGGGCCGACCGTCGGCCGCCGCGCGCGAGTAGGCCCTGTCGATCGGCATCAGCCCGGCCTCGAGGTCGAGCGTCGTCGTCACCCCGTCGAGCGCCTGGAGGCGCTGGCCCGCGATCGAGTGGACGTGGCTGTGCACGTCGACGAAGCCGGGTCCGACGACATGGCCGCTGACGTCGACGACCTCGGCCTCCCCGGCGCCCGGCGGCGCCGACCCGACGGCAGCGACCCTCCCGCCGTCGACGACGACATCGGCCACGCGCTCGGTTCCGGCGCGCGGGTCCACGACCAGGCCACCGCGGAGAATCAGCACTCCTCCATCCAACTCCAGGACCCCCGTGCCCTCATTGGAGGATCGGACAAACGCAGCCGGAGTTGACTGGCCGCTCGGACGAACTATCGGCCCCTGCCACACCCCTACGGTGGCCCGCATGTTGGAGAAGACGGGGCTGCCCGCCGCCACCCGCTGGCTGGACGACAACTTCGCTCGCCTCGTCACCGAGCACGACGTGCCCGGAGCGACGGTGGCCGTGCTCGCCGCGGGGGAGGTGGTCGCCGCGGCCAGTGGCGTGACGAGTCGTCGTACGAACGTCGAGGTCGACACCGACACCGTCTTCCAGATCGGTTCGATCACCAAGATCTGGACCACGACGCTGGTGATGCAGCTCGTCGACGACGGCATCCTCGACCTCGACCAGCCGCTGCTCGACCACCTGCCCGAGCTCGTGATCGCGGACGTGGAGGCCGCGAAGGCTCTCACGACCCGGCACCTGCTCACGCACACCGCTGGGTTCGAGGGCGACATCTTCACCGACACGGGTCGGGGCGACGACGCCATCGAGAAGTACGTCGCCACGCTGGCGGAGCTCCCTCAGCTCTTCGCTCCCGGCACCATCTTCTCCTACAACAACACCGCGTTCGTGCTCCTCGGCCGCCTCGTCGAGGTCCTCCGGGGGAAGCCCTTCGACGAGGTCCTGGTCGAGCGGATCGCGCAGCCGCTCGACCTGACCAGCGTGAGCCCGAGCCCGTACGACGCGATCCTGCACCGTGCCGCCACCGGCCACGTGGCCGACGAGCACGGCGCGACGACCGCGGCGCCGACGTGGGCGCTGGCTCGGTCCAACGCCCCGGCCGGTTCGATGCTCGCGATGACGGCGACCGACCTCCTCGGCTTCGTCCGGATGCACCTCGAGGGCGGGACCGGGGCCGACGGTGCCCCGGTGCTCAGCGCCGCGTCGGTGGAGGCCATGCGGGCCCGGCAGATCGACCTTCCCGTCCTCTCCGGGATGGGGGACGCGTGGGGCCTCGGGTGGGAGCTCTTCGACACCGACCAGGGCGTCGTCGTCGCCCACGACGGCGGCACCATCGGCCAGGCCGCGTTCCTGCGGGTGGTGCCCGAGCAGGGCGTGGCCATCGCGCTGCTGACCAACGGCGGCGACGTCTTCGGCCTCTTCAACGACGTGCTCGCGCAACTGCTCCGCGAGCTCACCGGTGTGGTGCTCCCCGAGCGGCCCACCCCGCCGGCCGAGCCCGCGGAGGTCGACCCCACCCCCTACCTCGGTCACTACGCGGACACCATCTACGACATCCACGTCAGCCGGGACGCCGACGGCCGGCTCTGGCTCGACCGGGAGCCGAAGGACATCATCGCCGCGATCGGCGAGAAGCCGATGCGCTTCGAGCTCGTGCACCTCGCCGGAGACTCCTTCATCACGCTCGAGGCCCACCACGGCATCCACGTCGTCTTCGCGTTCATCGGCCGCGACGCGGCCGGACGCGCCCAGCACGTCCACTACGGCCGCGTCGTCTCGCGCGCCGACTGATCGCCCTCACCACCCCCAACACCACCGTCAGCAGCAGAAAGAGGAATGCCCATGAGGCCTGTCCGCTCGAGTGCCCTCCTGGGGCTCTCCCTCGCCCTCACCCTGACCGCCTGTGGCGGTGAAGGGGCGGAGGGGTCGCCGACGTCCGGCAGCAGCTACGCCGACGGCAAGACGTTCACCCTCGCCATCGGCACCGACCCCGGCGCGCTCGACCCCCAGGCCTCCCCGGTCAGCGCGGCCCTCCAGCTCGGCCGGTTCGCGTACGACTCGCTGGTGACCGTCAACGGCGAGGGGGAGATCGAGCCGAACCTCGCGACGTCATGGAAGGTCGATGGCACCAAGGTCACCTTCGAGATCGGTGACGGCATCACCTGCTCCGACGGCTCGGACTTCACGGCCCAGACCGTGGTCGACAACCTGGACTACGTCGGCAATCCCAAGAACCAGAGCCCCTTCCTCGGCGTCTTCGTCCCCGCAGGCGCCAAGGCGTCGGCCTCCGGATCGACCGTCACGCTCAAGCTGGCAGGACCCTCGCCGTTCGTGCTCAATGGCCTCGCCAGCCTGCTCCTCGTCTGCGACGCCGGCCTCGAGGACCGCGACGGCCTCGCGTCCGCCTCCGCCGGCACGGGCCCGTACACGCTCGAGGAGGCGGCGTCGGGAGACCACTACAGCTACAAGGTCCGCGAGGACTACGCCTGGGGTCCCGACGGGGCGAAGACCTCCGAGACCGGCACGCCCGCTGCGATCGAGGTCAAGGTCGTCACCAACGAGACGACCGCCGCCAACCAGCTGACCAGCGGGGAGATCAACGCCGCCGGCATCATCGGGCCCGACGCCGTGCGACTGACCGCCGCCGACATCGACGCGGAGAAGACGGCACTGATCACCGGCGAGCAGTGGTACAACCACGCCGAGTCTCGCCCCGCCTCGGATGCGGCCGTCCGCACCGCCCTCACGCAGGTCGTCGACCTGGCCGAGCTGCAGAAGGTCATCACGTCCGGCGCCGGGGAGCCGGCGACCGGACTGGCGATCCTCGAGCCTCGGGCGTGCCAGGGCGACTCGGTCGAGGGCAACCTCCCCGAGACCGACCCCGCAGCCGCGGCCGCGGCGCTGGAGGGTGCCGGCTGGGCGAAGGGATCGGACGGCACCTACGCCAAGGACGGCAAGAAGCTCGCCGTCACCTTCGTCCACGACACCGCTCTGGGCAGCGGTGGTGCCGCCGCCGCGGAGCTGGCGGTCAAGGCGTGGCAGGACTTCGGCATCGACGTGAGTGCCAAGGCGGCGACCACCGCCGAGCTCGAGCCGATCCTCTTCGGCAGCGGCGACTGGGACATCGCGTGGGAGCCGATCAACGTCGGCACGCCGGACCAGCTGGTGCCGTTCCTGTCGGGCCCGGCCGTCGCCGACGGCGGGATGAACTTCTCCGGCATCGAGAACGACGACTACACCGCCGCAGTCGAGACCGCCACGGCCAAGACCGGCACCGAGGGCTGCGACGACTGGTCGGCCGCCGAGGCCGCGCTCTTCGAGGCGGCAGACATCGTGCCGTTCGCCAACAACGTCTCGCAGACCTTCCACAAGGGCGCCGACCTCGTCGTCACCGACATCATCGTGCCCACCAGCATCCGGATGCTCGGCTGAGCGGCACGTCACCCATGACCACCCTGACCCCCGCAGCCGCGCCGTCCCGCCCAGTCCTCGGACTGGGCGGGCGGTGGGCCCGGTTCGCCCTCCGTCGCACGGGGCGCCTGCTGGTGTCGCTGTGGGCGCTCGTGACGGCGTCCTTCCTGATGATCCACTTCGTGCCCGGTGACCCGGTGCGGGCCGCGCTGGGACTCACGGCGCCGGCCGACCTGGTGGCTGCCCGACGCGAGTCGCTGGGGCTGAACGACCCGCTCCTCACGCAGTACCTGCACTACATCGGAAACCTGTTCCACGGGGACCTCGGTGAGTCGATCCAGACCGAGATCCCCGTCTGGGACACCATCGCCCAGCGGTTCCCGGCCACCGCCTCCCTCGCGGTCCTGGCCTTCGTCGCGGCGGTGCTCATCGCCATCCCTCTCGGCGTGGCCGTGGCCGTGGCCACCCGCCGCGGCCGCCGGCGGCGTACGGAGCTCGCCTTCGCCGGCAGCAGCGTGGTCCTCGGCTCCGTCCCCGACTTCCTCCTGGGCGTCGCCCTGGTCGCGGTCTTCGCGGTGAACCTGGGGTGGTTCCCGGTCGCCGGTCGTGATGGTGCGTCGTCGTACGTCCTCCCGGTGATCGCCCTGACGATCGGGCCGGCCGCGCTGCTCGCCCGCATCGTCCGGGTCGAGATGCTCACCGTCCTCGAGACCGACTACGTCCGTACGGCGCGCGCCAAGCGCCTGCCGGCGCTGCGCATCCACCTGCGCCACGCCCTGCCGAACGCCGTCACGGCGACGCTGACCCTCGGCGGCATGCTCCTCGCCACCATGGTCGCCAGCACGGTGCTGGTCGAGAACGTCTTCGCCTGGCCCGGGTTGGGCAGCACGATCGTCCAGTCGATCGTCCTCAGGGACTACCCGCTCGTGCAGGGCACGGTCCTCGTGTACGGCGTCTGCGTGCTGGCCGTGAACACCCTCGTCGACGTCGCCCTGGCCGTCCTCGACCCGCGGTCCACGATCGGGGACCTGTGATGAGCCGCTGGACCCGCGTCGTCCGGACGCCCGTCGGCATCACCGGCGTCAGCCTGCTCACCCTCGTCCTCGTCCTCGCGGTCGTCGCCCCGATCCTGTGGGGCGACCGGGCCGACGCGGTCGACACCGACAACCTGCTCGCGGGCCCGTCCGCCGACCACTGGCTCGGAACGGACAGCCTCGGCCGCGACATCTTCTTCCGCGTCCTGGTGGCGACTCGGCTCTCGGTGACCCTGGCCCTCCTGGCCACCGTCCTCGGGGTGGTGGTGGGACTGCTCCTCGGCGCGGCGCCGCTGCTCCTCGGCCGCCGGTCTGGGCGGCTGGTGACGGCGACCGTCAACGTCATGGTGGCCTTCCCCGGCCTGCTCCTCGTGCTGTTCCTGGCGGTGGTCTTCGGCGTGGGCGGGACGGGGGCCGTGCTTGCCATCGGGCTCGCCGGCGCGCCGGCGTTCGCCCGGCTCTGCCAGACGCTCATCGCCGGGGTCGCCGAGCGCGACTACGTCGCCGCGGCCCGCATCGCTGGGGTGGGCCGGGTCCGCGTCCTGCTCAGGCACGTCCTGCCCAACGTCGCCGAGCCGCTGATCGTCAACATCACGATCGGCGCCGGAGGGGTGTTGCTCAGCTTCGCGGGGCTCTCCTTCCTCGGGCTGGGCGTCCAGCAGCCGGCGTACGACTGGGGCCGACTGATGCAGGAGGGCCTCGCCGGGATCTACATCCACCCGCTCGCCGCGCTCGCGCCGGGCATCGCGGTGATCATCGCCGCGCTCGCGTTCAACCTCACCGGTGAGGCGATCGCCGGGGCCGTCGGTGTCTCGGCGGCCACCGGGCTCGTGGACCCGGTCGCGCACGTCGAACGGCCGGACGCCCCGGTGTCCGAGCACCCGCACGACACCGCGGGCGACCCGGGGCTGGTGCTCGACGTCCGCGGCCTCACAGTCGGGTTCCCCGGCCCGCACGGGGTGGTCCGCCCGGTGCGCGGGGTGTCCTTCGGGATCCGTGCCGGCGAGGCGGTCGGCGTGGTCGGGGAGTCCGGCTCGGGCAAGTCGCTCACGGCTCTCGCCATCGCACGACTCATCGAGGAGCCCGGCCGGGTCGACGCGGACCGGCTCGTCTTCTGCGGTGCCGACCTGCTCGGCGACCCGACGGACTCGGGGGACGACCACGACGAGCTGCTCGGCACCTCGTTGGCGGTGGTCTTCCAGGATCCGATGACCTCGTTCAACCCCACGATGCGGATCGGCAGCCAGCTGGCCGAGGTCGGCCGCTACCACCAGGGGCTGGACCGCAAGGACGCGCATGCTCGTGCGGTCGACCGGCTCGCGGCCGTGCGCGTCGACGACCCCGAGCGCCGGGCGCGGCAGTACCCGTTCGAGTTCTCCGGGGGCATGCGTCAGCGCGCCATGATCGGCATGGGACTGATGGGCAGCCCGCGGCTGATCATCGCGGACGAGCCGACGACGGCGCTGGACGTCACCGTCCAGGCGCAGGTCCTCGCTCTCCTCAAGCAGGTGCAGTGCGAGCAGGAGGCGGCGCTGCTCTTCATCAGCCACGATGTCTCCGTCGTGCGCGAGGTCTGCGACCGGGTCGTCGTCATGTACGCCGGCCGCGTCGTCGAGGAGCTTCCCGTCGCCGACCTGGCCGACCCCGAGCGCGTGGCGTCGGGCGGGGCGCAGCACCCCTACACGCGGGCGCTGCTCGCGGCCGTCCCGGACATGACCACCGACCTGACCGAGCCGCTCGCCACCATCCCGGGCACGCCCGTCGACCCGGCCGCAGTGCCGCCCGGGTGCGCCTACGCCGCCCGCTGCCCCCTCGCCTCGGTGCGGTGCCGCACCGAGGAGCCTCAGCTCGTCACCGACCAGCGTGGCCGCTCCGTGGCGTGCTGGCACGCCGGGGCACCGCTCGACCTGCTCCCGACCGGCGAGGTGGTGGCGACGTCATGAGCACCCTGCACTTCGACAACGTCACCGTCCGCTACGGCCACCACACCGTGCTCGACCAGGTCAGCCTGACCGTCCACGACGGACAGGTCGTCGGTCTCGTCGGCGAGTCCGGCTCCGGCAAGTCCACCCTGGCCCGGACCGCGGTCGGACTCGCGCCGCTCAGCAGCGGCACCGTCCTCCTCGACGGTGTCCCCGTCCCCCTCAAGGGTCGGCGCCGCCCGATCCAGATGGTCTTCCAGGATCCCTTCTCCTCCCTCGACCCGCGCATGACGATCGGGGAGTCGGTCGCCGAGGCGCTCCACGGGCCCGGCTCCGAGCGGATGTCCCGCGCCACGCGCCGCGCCGAGGTCGCGCGGTTCCTCGAGCTGGTCCACCTCGAGGCCGGCCGGGCGACCCAGCTGCCCGGGCAGCTCTCCGGCGGCCAGCGGCAGCGGGTCGCACTCGCCCGGGCGCTCGCCGGACGACCGCAGGTCGTCATCGCCGACGAGATCACGTCCGCCCTCGACGTCTCCGTCCAGGGCGCCGTGCTCAACCTGTTGCGGGAGATGCAACGCGAGCTCGGCCTCTCGGTGCTCTTCATCTCCCACAACCTCGCCGTCGTCCGTTACGTCGCCGATCAGGTCGCGGTGATGGAGGGCGGTCGCATCGTCGAGCACGGACCCGTGGCGGGCGTGCTCGAGAACCCGCAGCACGACTACACCCGCCAGCTCCTCGCCGCCATCCCCGGCACCCACCACTGAGTCAAGGAGATCTCATGACCACCACCCCACCCATCGACCAGGCCCACTGGGAGTCGCGCCTCACCGAGCTCGTGAAGAAGCACGGCGTCCCCGGCGCCCAGCTCGGCATCCTGCGTGTGGGCCGCGACGGCGCGCCCGACGAGCTCGTCACCGCCGTCACCGGAGTCCTCCACGCCGGGACCGGCCAGCCTGCCACCGACGACGCGGTCTGGCAGATCGGCTCGGTCAGCAAGGTGTGGACCGCGACCGTCATCATGCAGCTCGTCGACGAGGGGAGGTTCACCCTCGACACCCCTGTCGTCGAGATCGTGCCCGAGCTCGCGCTGCAGGACCCGGACGTCACCAAGACGGTCACGGTCTGGCACCTCCTGACCCACACCAGCGGCATCGACGGCGACGTCTTCACCGACACCGGCCGCGGCGACGACTGCCTCGAGAAGTACGTCGCTGAGCTCGGCGAGGCCGCCCAGAACCACCCGCTCGGGGCCACCTGGTCGTACTGCAACTCAGGTTTCAGCCTGCTCGGCCGGATCATCGAGGTCAGCACCGGGCTGACCTGGGACCAGGCCATGAAGGAGAAGCTCTTCGCCCCGCTGGGCCTCACCCACACCGGCACGCTGCCCGAGGAGGCCATGGTCTTCGCCCACGCGATGGGCCACCTCGAAGGCGGTGACGAGCCGAAGGTGGCCCCGGTCTGGGGCCTGCCACGTTCGGTCGGACCGGCCGGGCTCATCACCGCGACCGCGACCGACGTCCTCGCCTTCGCTCGCATGCACCTGAACGGTGGCGTCGCCGCCGACGGCACCCGCGTGCTGTCCGAGGCCAGCGCCGCGGCGATGGCCGACTACCAGACCGACTGCCCCGAGAAGCTGCTCCTCGGCGACTCCTGGGGGCTGGGCTGGTTCCGCTGCGACTGGAACGGTCACCGCGCGATCGGCCACGACGGCAACACCATCGGCCAGGCAGCGTTCCTCCGCCTGCTCCCCGAGGCCGGCCTCGCGGTCTCCCTGAACACCAACATCGGCTCCGCGATCCCGCTCTACCAGGACCTCTACGAGGAGATCTTCGCCGAGCTGGCCGACGTCGCCCTGCCGGACCGCTTCGAGGTCCCCAGCGAGCCCGTCGACGTCGACCCCACGCCGTACGTCGGCACGTACTCCCGCGAATCCGTCACCGAGGAGGTCTTCGTCGAGGACGGCAAGGCCTTCATGCGGATCACGGTCTCGGGCCCGGTGGCGGAGCTCGAGGAGTCCGAGCCCGAGACCAACGAGCTGGTCGCGGTGTCGGACGCCCTGTTCGCGATGAAGCCGGACAAGAGCGAGGCCTACTACCCGGTGCGCTTCTACTCCCTGCCCACCGGCGAGCAGTACCTCCACTTCGGCGCGCGCGCCACTCCGAAGAAGTCCTGATGACGTCTCCCTCCACCGGCGTGGTGGCCGACCTCGACCTGCTCCTCGCCGACCTGCGCGAGCTCGTCGAGGTCGAGTCGCCGTCGAGCGACCCCACCGCGGTCGCCGCCTCCGCCGAGGCGGTGGCGCGGGTGGGGGAGCGTCTGCTCGGGAGCGAGCCGGAGCGGATCCTGGTCGACGGCGTCGTCCACCTGCGGTGGCGCCTCGGTCCGGGGCCGACCCGGGTGCTCGTGCTCGGCCACCACGACACGGTGTGGCCGCTGGGGACCCTGACCGTCCACCCGTTCGGCGTGGTCGACGGCGTGGTGCGCGGGCCGGGCTGCTTCGACATGAAAGCCGGACTGGTGATGGCGTTCCACGCCGTCGCCGCGCTGCCGGGGCGTGATGGCGTCACGATCCTCGTCACCGGTGACGAGGAGATCGGCTCGCCGACCTCGCGAGCACTGATCGAGTCCGAGGCCACGGGGACCATCGCGGCGCTGGTGCTCGAGGCCTCGGCGGACGACGGCGCGCTGAAGACCGCCCGCAAGGGCACCTCGCTCTACGAGGTCGAGGTGGTCGGCCGCGCCGCCCATGCCGGCCTGGACCCGGAGAAGGGCGTCAACGCGACGCTGGAGCTCGCCCACCAGGTCCACGCGGTCGCTGCGCTGGCCGACGCGACCAGTGGCACGACGGTGACGCCCACCGTCACGACTGCGGGCACGACCGCGAACACCGTCCCGGCGACGGGGCGCTTCGCGGTCGACGTACGAGCCTGGTCGCAGGCCGAGCTCGAGCGGGTGGACGCGGCCCTGCGGGCGCTCAGTCCCGCCCTCCCCGGCGCATCGGTCGTGGTGCACGGCGGCATCAACCGGCCGCCGCTGGAGGAGTCGTCGTCCCGGCACCTGTTCCGGCGGGCGAGCGCGCTCGCGGAGCGGTGGGGCCTGCCCCCGGTGTCGGCCGCAGCCGTCGGTGGCGCCTCCGACGGCAACTTCACCGCGGGGGTCGGCGTCGCCACCCTGGACGGACTGGGCGCCGTGGGCGGGGGGGCGCACGCGGCCGACGAGCACGTCCTCGTCGACCGGCTCGTCGACCGCACCGTGCTGCTCGGTGCCCTGCTGGCCGACCTGCTGACCGAGGTGCCCGATGACGACTGAGCCCCAAGCATCCTTCGAGGCGGCGGCCGCCCGCTCACGGGTCGTCGTCCGCGAGCTCACCGAGCTCCACGAGCTGCACCTGGCCGCCGGCGTGCTGGGCGAGATCTGGGGGGTGCCCGACAAGCCGCCGATGAACGCCGAGCTGCTCCGCGCCCTGGCGAAGGCGGAGAGCTACGTGGCAGCGGCGTACGACGGCGCCACGATGGTCGGCGTCTGCGTGGGCTTCCACTCCGCGCCGGCCGCCCGCGCCATGCACAGTCACATCGCCGGGGTGACCTCCGCGATGACGGGCCGGCACGTGGGATTCGCCCTCAAGCTGCACCAGCGGGCGTGGTGCCTGGACCGCGGCATCACCCTGATGGAGTGGACCTACGACCCGCTCGTCGCCCGCAACGCGTGGTTCAACCTGGGCAAGCTCGGAGCGCGCGTCGCGGAGTACCTCCCCGACTTCTACGGCTCGATGGGCGACGGCATCAACCGGGACGACGAGACCGACCGGATCCTGGTCCACTGGTCGCTGGAGGAGTCGGTCGTGGTCGACGCCTGTGCGGGCACGCCGGTCCGCCCCGTCGTGCCGGCGGGTGCCGCAGCGTCGTGGGTCGCCGTGCCGCACGACATCGAGGCGATGCGGCTCGGCGACCTCGAACAGGCCCGGAGCTGGCGCCTGAAGGTGCGCGACCAGCTCACCGTCGCCCTGGCCACCGGCGGCCGGGTCGCGGGATTCGACAAGGAGCGCGGGTACCTCGTGCTCCCGACAGAAGGAGAACAGTCGTGAAGCTGCAGGGCGTTGAGCTGCGACGCGTGGCGATGCCGCTGGTGTCGCCGTTCCGGACCTCGTTCGGGACCCAGACCACGCGCGACATCCTGTTGCTGCGTGCCGTCACGACCTCGGACCGGGGCGACGCGGAGGGCTGGGGGGAGTGCGTCGCGATGTCCGACCCGCTCTACTCCTCGGAGTACGTCGACGCGACGGCCGACGTGCTGCGTCGATTCCTGCTGCCCGAGCTGGGGGCCTCGGCCGACGAGGTGGACCGGCACGGCGCGTACGCGGTGGGTTCGGTGCTGCACAAGTTCAAGGGCCACCGGATGGCCAAGGCCGCCCTCGAGATGGCTGTGCTCGACGCCGAGCTCCGGACCGAGGGTCGCTCCTGGGCGAGGGAGCTCGGCGCCGTGCGCGACCGGGTGCCTTCGGGCGTCTCCGTGGGCATCTTCGACAGCATCCCGCACCTGCTCGACGTGGTCGGCGGCTATCTCGACGCGGGCTACGTCCGGATCAAGCTGAAGATCGAGCCGGGCTGGGACGTGGAGCCGGTGCGCGCCGTGCGGGAGCGGTTCGGGGACGACGTGCTGCTGCAGGTCGATGCCAACACGGCGTACACGCTCCGCGACGCCCGCCACCTCGCCCGGCTCGACGCCTTCGACCTGCTCCTCATCGAGCAGCCCCTCGAGGAGGAGGACGTGCTGGGCCACGCCGAGCTGGCGCGGCAGCTGTCGACGCCGGTGTGCCTGGACGAGTCGATCGTGTCGGCACAGACCGCGGCGGCCGCCATCAGCCTGGGCGCCTGCTCGGTCATCAACATCAAGCCCGGCCGGGTGGGCGGCTACCTCGAGGCGGTGCGCATCCACGACCTCGCGGCCGCCCACGGCCTGGCCGTGTGGTGCGGTGGGATGGTCGAGACCGGCCTCGGCCGGGCGGCCAACGCGGCGCTCGGGGCGCTGCCGGGGTTCACGCTGCCGGGTGACATCTCCGCCTCCGACCGCTTCTACCGGACCGACATCACCGAGCCGCTCGTGATCGAGGACGGCCACATGGCGGTGCCGAGTGGTCCGGGGCTCGGCGTCACGCCGATCCTCGAGATCCTCGACTCCGTCACGACTGCGACCGAGTGGATCCCGCTCTGAGCCTCCAGACGTGACCACGCCGCTTATCCTGACCTCCGTGAGCCAACGGCCGCGAGCGAGTCTGGGTCGGATCCTCGACGACCTCGGCGACTCCCTGCTCGAGCTTGTCGCCGGCGACCCGGACCACGAGGGCGAGATCGGCGGGGTCGTCATCCACGACCCCGATGACGAGCCCGTGCACCCGCCCGGTGCGCTCGTGCTCGGGGTCGGCGTGCCGGCCGCCGACATCGCCGGACTCGTGCGCGACGTCGGGCGCCGTGGCGCGGTCGGGCTGGTCGTCCGCGCGCCCGTGGCGCTCACCCCGGAGCTCGACACGGCGATCGACGAGGCCGGCCTGGCGCTGCTGGGCCTCCGTCGCGGCGCGACCTGGGCCCAGCTGACCGCGCTGCTGCGCTCGCTGCTCGCGGAGGGCGACGTCGGCCCAGCCGAGCCGGAGTCGCTCGGCGGTCTCCCGTCGGGTGACCTGTTCGCCGTGGCCAATGCCATCGGCGCGCTCCTCGACGCGCCCGTCACGATCGAGGACCGCAGCTCGCGCGTGCTCGCCTTCTCGGGCCGCCAGGACGAGGCCGACCCCTCGCGGGTGGAGACGATCATCGGTCGTCAGGTCCCGGAGAAGTACGCGCGCATGCTGACCGAGCTCGGAGTCTTCCGGGACCTCTACCGCGAGAACCGGCCAGTGGTCGTCGACCCGACCATGCTCGGCGCGGACACCATCAGCAAGCAGCGAGTGGCGATCGCCGTACGGGCCGGCGACGAGGTGCTCGGCTCGATCTGGGCCGCGATGGACGGGGAGGTCACCCCCGAACGCGCGGCCGCCCTGCAGGACGCCGCGAAGCTCGTCGCGCTGCACATGCTGCGAGTGCGTGCCGGAGCCGACGTGCAGCGCCGCCTCCGCACGGACCTGGTCAGCACCGCCCTCGAGGGTGGCCTGGGCGCGGGCGACGCGCTGGCCCGTCTCGGGCTGGGCGGCAAGCAGGTCGTGGTCCTGGCCGTCTCGTTGCCTGCCGCTCGGGTGGCCGACCAGGACGCGGACCCCGGCGGGCTCGGCGAGCTGGACCGGGTCGCCGACGCACTCGCCGTCCACCTCTCCGCCTCGGTGCCGTCGTCGGCGGTCGCGGTCGTGGGCGGCATCGCCTTCGCCCTGCTCCCCGTGCACGGCTCCGGTCCGGACCCCGAGCAGCGGGCCGCCCGGTTGGCGGAGGACTTCTGCGAGCGGCTGGGCGCGCGGCTGCCGACCGTGGTGGGCGTCGGTGGCGTCGGGTCCGACGTCGGCGGCGTGACCGCGTCGCGGGCGGCGGCGGTGCGGGCCCTGCGCGTCCTCCGGGACGGCCACCACGCCCAGCGTCGCGTCGCGCGGTTGCCCGACGTGCACACGGAGTCGTTGCTCCTCGAGCTCCGCGACCTGGCCGCCGCGCGCGGCGAGCGCCCGATGGGGCCCATCGCGCGCCTGCTGGACTACGACGCGCGCAACGATTCCGGTCTCACCGAGACCCTGGCGGCCTGGCTCGACGCACTGGGTGACGTCCGCTCCGCCGCCGCCAGGCTGTTCATCCACACCAACACGCTCCGCTACCGGCTCCGGCGGGTCGAGGAGATCAGCGGGCTGGACCTCACCGACCCCGACCAGCGCTTCGCGGCGATGCTCCAGCTGCGGATGCTGACGCCGCGTCCCTGAAACCGTGCGAAGGGGACCTCGACGGCGGAAGAAGCAGCAGGGCGATGGCTAGCGCCTCATGCCCACATCCTGGCGTCGCGTGCGCAGATCTCCCGCCAATTGAGGGTATCCCGTACGGACGTCTTGACTGTGATGCAGGTCACAACAAGGGTGATGGTCCCGAGAATCTCACCCTTCCGCAAGAAGCGAGGTCGATCGTGCGCTCTCTCCCCCCAGCGCTTGCACTCGCCGCCCTGACGGCCGGACTGCTTGTCGCCAGCCCGCCCGCGAGCACCACTCCCAGCAGCGCCGACCGCGGCGGCGAGCTCGAGGTCTACGTCGTCGAAGGCTCGGCCGCGCAGGTCAGTGACCTCGCCGACGTCGGCGTCGACACCACCCACATCACACAGGAACGCGCTGGCGCCGGCGAGGTGCGGCTCGACGCCGTCATCACCGAGACCCAGGCCGCGCAGCTGCGCAAGGAAGGTCTCGAGGTCAAGGTCAAGAAGGTCAACGGGCGCAATGCCTCCGATGCGGCGCGACTCCAGAACCTCGCCGGCTACGACGCCTACCGCTCATACAGCGAGCCCGGCGGCATCGCTGACGAGCTGCGCGAGACGGCGGCGGCCTACCCCGCGATCACCAAGCTCGTCACCCTCGGGCAGACCGTCAACGGCCAGGACATCCTCGCGTTGAAGGTCACCAAGAACGCCAAGCAGCTCAAGGACGGCAAGCGGCCCTCGGTCCTGTACGGCGGCGCGCAGCACGCGCGCGAGTGGATCACCCCCGAGATGGTCCGCAGGCTGATGCACCACTACCTCGAGGGCTACGGCAGCGACGCCGAGCTGACGGGAATCGTCGACACCACCGAGCTGTGGTTCCTGCCGGTGTCCAACCCGGACGGCTACGACTTCACCTTCACCCCGGACAACCGCCTGTGGCGCAAGAACCTCCGCGACAACAACGGCGACGGCACGATCACTCCCGGTGACGGCGTGGACCCCAACCGAAACTTCGCCGTCAAGTGGGGCTGGGACAACGAAGGCTCCTCGCCCGAGCCGGCCAGCGAGACCTACCGCGGCACCGGCCCGAACTCCGAGCCGGAGACCCAGGCGCTCGACGCCTTGCTGAACCGCGTCGGCTTCGAGTTCTACATCAACTACCACTCGGCGGCCGAGCTCCTGCTCTACGGCATCGGCTGGCAGGTAGCCACGCCGTCACCCGACGACGTGATCTACAAGGCGATGGTCGGCGACGACGCCAACCCGGCGGTCGAGGGCTACGACCCGGATATCTCGGCAGAGCTCTACACCACCAACGGCGACACCGACACGCACGCCCAGGTGGGCTACGGCACCCTCGGCTTCACGCCGGAGATGACCACGTGCGAGACGGTCTCTGACTCCATCCCGGACGACGAGTGGTTGGCCGAGGACTGCCTCTCGGGCTTCAACTTCCCCGATGACGAGGGCCTGATCCAGGCCGAGTTCGAGAAGAACATCCCGTTCGCCCTGTCGGTCGCCAAGTCGACGCAGGACCCGGACGACCCGATCTCGGTCGTCGAGGACGACGGCACGCCTCGGACGGCGGCCGACCTGGTCTCCGACCCGTTCTCGGTCTCGCACGGCACCAGCCAGCCGGTCGCGGTCACCGCAAAGAAGGCGCTGCGCGACCTGCGCCTGAAGTACTCCGTCAACGGCGGTGCCACGAAGTCGGTCAAGACCGCGATGTGGCAGGGGGGCGAGCGTTATGGCGACACCCACCACGACTTCTACGGCGAGTTCCGCGGGACAGTGACCGGCACCAAGTCCGGTGACTCGGTCAAGGTCTGGTTCACCGGGGTCAAGCCGGGCACGGGCAACGTCAGCTCCGAGCCGTTCACCTACACGGTGGCCCGCGACATCGGCGGCGATGTGCTGATCCTGGCTGCCGAGGATGTCACGGGCATCAGCCCTGCGCAGGGCGTCACCAGCGCGAAGTACGCCGACGACTACGCCGCGGCCCTCACGGCCTCCGGCTACACCTCTGACGTGTACGACGTGGACGTCAACGGTCGTACCGCGCCGCACCACCTGGGTGTGCTATCCCACTACGACGCGATCGTCTGGGAGTCGGGCGACGACATCATCACTCGCGCCCCCGGGCAGCCGGGCGGCACAGCGGCGAAGTTGGCCGCGGACCTCGAGCTCACGGTCCGCGACTACCTCAACGAGGGCGGCAAGGCGCTGATCACCGGTCAGAACAACCAGTTCGCCCAGGGCACCGGACCGGCGTACTTCTACTCGCCCACGGCTCCGCCGGAGTGCACGGTGCGGGCCAACCCCTGTCTGCCCCTGGAGAACGACTTCCTCCAGTACTGGCTCGGCGCCTACAACTATGTCAGCGACGGCGGCACCGACGACACGGGCAACCCGTTCCCGATCGAAGGCGACTCCGGAGCGTTCGAGGGCTTCAGCGGCACCTTCAACGGTGGCGACGGCGCCGACAACCAGGGCCACACGGCCTCCCTGCTGACCACCTCGAGCTTCCTGCCCGAGGACGAGTTCCCGCAGTTCGCGAGCTCGGAGCCGATCGAGTGGGTCCGCCCCGGCGGCGCGCCATTCGACCCGCACACCGGTGAGTGGTACATGTTCAGCCAGACGGCGGACCAAGGGTGGAAGCGGCTCAGTCGGACGGTCGACCTGAGCGACGCCACCTCGGGTGCCGTGAAGTTCCAGATGTCGAACGACACCGAGGCGGACTGGGACTACGTCGTCGTCGAGGCCCGCGAGGTGGGCACCGAGAACTGGACCACGTTGCCCGACGCCAACGGCCACACCGCTCAGGGAACCGGCGAGTCGTGTGCGGCCGGTTGGGACGCGATCCACCCGTTCGTGACCCACTACCAGGGCGCGGACTGCTCCCCGACCGGGACCAGCGGGTCGTGGCACGCCGCGACCGGCAGCAGTGGTGGCTGGCAGGAGTGGAACGTCGACCTGACGGCGTACGCCGGAAAGCAGGTCGAGGTCTCGATCTCCTACATCACCGACTGGGGCACCCAGGGCCTCGGCGTGTTCGTCGACGACACCCAGGTCGTCGTGGACGGTGCGGTGAGCGCGGAGACGTCGTTCGAGGGTGACCTCGGCGGCTGGACCCCGTCCGCAGCGCCGGCCGGTTCCCGCGTCACCAACAACTGGGAGCGCAGCCAGACCGCCTTCCAGGAGGGCGCTGGCACCGTCACCGACGACACCGTCTTCACCGGCTTCGGTGTCGAGGGTCTGACCACGGCCGCGATGCGCAACGACTTCGTGGCTGGGGCCATGGCCCACCTCCTGGAGTAGCAGCTGCAGGAGGAGCGTGAGCAGGACCGGCCCCCGGCAACATTCCGGGGGCCGGCTGCTTCGGTGGTACGGACTGGCGGCCGACGAGGAGAACCAGTCGTGCCTCGACTGAAATGACGAAAAGGCCCCGTGGAGCCGGAGCCTTTTCAGTGTCCGAGGGGGGACTTGAACCCCCACGCCCTAATACGGGCACTAGCACCTCAAGCTAGCGCGTCTGCCAATTCCGCCACCCGGACGAGTGCTGGAGAACAGTAGCAAAGCAGTTCCGCGCCAACGAATCGGGGCAGGTGCACGCTCGTGGGGCAGGATGGACGGCATGGAACAGGCGCCCCAGGACAGCTCGCAGGACCGCTCGAACGACCGCTCCTACGACCCCGCCGCGGAGGTCGTCCAGCTGTGCCAGGACCTCATCGGGATCGACACGTCCAACTACGGCACCGACGACGGTCCGGGGGAGCGCAAGGCGGCCGAGCACGTCGCCGCACTGCTCGACGAGGTCGGCATCGGGGCCGAGATCATCGAGGGCCGTCCCGGGCGGGCCAACGTCGTGGCGCGCTGGGGCGGCGGCGACGGCCGGGCGCCCCTGCTGCTCCACGGCCACCTCGACGTCGTACCCGCTGAGGCGTCGGACTGGCAGGTCGACCCGTTCGCCGGTGAGATCAAGGACGGTCAGGTCTGGGGCCGTGGCGCGGTCGACATGAAGGACTTCGACGCGATGCTGCTCAGTGTCGTGCGCGCCCGCGCGGCGGCCGGCGCGGCCCCGGACCGCGAGGTGGTGCTCTGCTTCACCGCCGACGAGGAGGCCGGCGGCCACCACGGTGCCGGGATCCTGGTCGACCAGCACGCCGACTGGTTCGCCGACTGCTCGGAGGCCGTCGGTGAGGTCGGCGGCTTCTCGGCCACGGTGCGTGGACGCCGGGTCTACCTCATCGAGGCCGCCGAGAAGGGGATGGCTTGGATGCGCCTGACCGCACGCGGCCGGGCCGGCCACGGCTCGATGATCAACGACGACAACGCCGTCACCCGGCTCGCCGGTGCGGTGGCGCGGATCGGCGCCCACCAGTGGCCGGTGCGACTCACCCCCACCATGGAGGTCCTGCTCGCGACGGTCGGCGAGCTCGCCGGCACGGAGGCCAGGCCCGACAACGCCGAGGCGCTGGTCGAGGAGTTCGGCGATGCCGCCCGGATGCTCGGCGCGGTCATCCGCAACACCGCCAACCCGACGATGCTGCGGGCCGGCTACAAGACCAACGTCATCCCCACCGACGCGCAGGCGACCATCGACGGCCGCTTCCTGCCCGGCTACGAGGACGAGTTCTTCGCGACGCTCCGCGAGCTGGCCGGCGACGGCATCGAGTTCGACTTCGAGTCCCACCAGCAGCCGTGGGAGACGCCGTACGACGGTGACCTGGTCGACGCGATGACCCGCAGCCTGCTGGCCGAGGACCCCGACGCGCTCGTGGCGCCCTATACGATGAGCGGCGGCACGGACGCCAAGCACTTCCGCAAGCTCGGCATGCGCTCCTACGGCTTCGCGCCGCTGCGCCTGCCCGCCGACCTCGACTTCACCGCGCTGTTCCACGGCGTCGACGAGCGGGTGCCGGTCGACGCGCTCGAGTTCGGCGCGCGGGTCTTCGACAGGTTCCTCGACCAGGTCTGACCCGCGCCTGCTCCGGAGCCGGTGGCAGCGACCGCCGTCCGGCCCCTCGGCGGATGTTGCGCACGTCACCGGCGGACACCGGTGAGGGAATGGCGCGCGCTGTGGCATGGTTGCGACCACGAAGAGCTTGCGTGCTCTGGGGGCGGTGGAACTCCGCACCGGCGGTCACAGTCCGCGACCCGACCACAGCCAGTGGCCGGTTGACCAGGTGGAACTCCTGGACCGACGGTCATAGTCCGGATGAGAAGTGCACGCTGACGGCTCGCACGCCATCCCTCGCGTCCCGCGGGGGAGTGCCCCGTCGCCCGCCCCCCTGAGTCCCACCCGGACCGGAGGCGGAGATGACGACCAGCGAGGCAGAGAGCACCGCCATGAGGCGCGCGCTGGCGCTTGCTGTCACGCCGGGCGTGCCGCTGGGTCCGAACCCCCGCGTCGGGTGCGTGCTCCTCGCCCCGGACGGCACGACGGTCGCCGAGGGCTTCCACCGTGGCGCAGGCGGACCGCACGCCGAGGTCGAGGCGCTGCGCGAGGCCGGTGACGCCGCGCGGGGGACGACCGCCGTCGTCACCCTCGAGCCGTGCAACCACACCGGCCGCACTGGTCCCTGCTCGGAGGCGCTGGTCGCCGCCGGCGTACGTCGCGTCGTGTTCGCGCAGACCGACACCAACCCGGTCGCCGTCGGTGGTGCCGCCCGCCTGCGCGGGGCCGGCATCGAGGTGGAGTCCGGGCTCCTGGCCGAGGACGCCCAGGCCGTCAACCGCACGTGGACCTTCGCCCTCGAGCACGGCCGCCCGTTCGTCACCTGGAAGTTCGCGACCACCCTCGACGGGCGCAGCGCCGCCGCCGACGGCACCAGCCGCTGGGTCTCCAGCCGCGCCGCCCGCCTCGACACCCACCGACTGCGCGGGCTCTGCGACACCATGCTGGTCGGCACCAGCACCGTCGAGGTCGACGACCCCGAGCTGACCGTCCGTGACGAGGTCGACGAGCCGGTGGTGCACCAGCCGCTGCGTGCCGTGATGGGCCTGCGCGACCTCGCGCCCGACCGCCGGATCCTCAACGACCGCGCCGAGACGGTGCACCTGCGCACCCGCGACCCGCGCGAGGCGCTCGACACCCTCTTCGCCCGGGATCGCCAGCACGTGTTCCTCGAGGGCGGCCCCACCCTCGCCCGCGCCTTCCTCACGGCCGGACTCGTCGACGAGGCCGTGGCCTATGTCGCCCCGATGCTGCTGGGTGCGGGCTCCAGCGCCGTCGCCGACCTCGGCATCACCACCATCGCCGATGCCGTCCACCTGCACGTCGCGGACGTGCACGTGCTGCAGGGCCACGACGGCGAGGACACCAACGTCCGCCTCACCATGACCCCCCAGACGACCCCCCACAGGAGGCCCTGAATGTTCACCGGGATCGTCGAGGAGCTCGGCACCGTCGCCGAGGTCGTCGACCAGGGTGACGCCATCCGGCTCACCGTCCAGGCCGCGACGGTGCTCGAGGGCACCGGGCTCGGCGACTCCATCTCCGTCAACGGGTGCTGCCTCACCGTGTCCGAGCTCGGCGAGGGGCGCTGGACCGCCGACCTCATGCAGGAGACGCTCGACAAGACGTCGCTGCGGGGTGTCGCCCGCGGCGACCGGGTCAACCTCGAGCGCGCGGTCACCGTCGAGAAGCGCCTCGGCGGCCACATCGTCCAGGGCCACGTCGACGGCGTCGGTGAGGTCCTCTCACGCACGCCTAGCGAGCACTGGGACGTCGTCGAGATCTCCCTGCCCGGTGACCTCGACCGCTACCTCGTCGACAAGGGCTCGATCACCGTCGACGGCGTCAGCCTGACGGTCGTCGAGGCCCGCGAGGACAGCTTCACCGTCAGCCTCATCCCCGAGACCCTCGCGCGCACGACGCTCGGCAGCCGCCGCGTCGGCGACCTGGTCAACCTCGAGGCCGACGTCATCGCCAAGCACGTCGAGAAGCTGCTCGGCGCGTACTCCCCGACCTCCACCAGCACCCACACCCCCGAGAACGACGAGGAAGAATGATGGACCTGCTCGAATGGCTCATCCACGGCACGATCCCGGTGCCGGGCGACGGAGCGCTGGGTGCCCGCGAGGTCATCGGCAACGTCTTCGGCCTCGCCAGCGCGATCCTCGGCATGAAGCGGCTCGTCTGGGCCTGGCCGATCGGCCTGATCGGCAACGTCCTGCTCTTCACCGTCTTCGCCACCGGTGAGCTGTCCGGCCAGATCGACGAGCCGCTGTGGGGCCAGGCCGGCCGCCAGGTCTTCTTCGCCGCGATGTCCCTCTACGGCTGGTGGCGCTGGACCCAGCTGCGCCGCCACGGTGGCGCGTCCGACGGCGGCGCCATCGCGCCTCGCTGGGCGACCGGCGCCGAACGGGTCCAGCTGCTCGTGCTGGGCGTCGTCGGCTACGCAGCGGCGTACGTCCTCCTGACCCAGGTGCTGGGCTCCTGGGGCCCGGTCACCGAGGCGTGGATCCTCACCGGCTCGATGCTCGCGACCTACGGCATGGCCCGCGGCTGGGTGGAGTTCTGGCTCATCTGGATCCTCGTCGACATCGTCGGCGTGACGACGCTGGTGCAGGCCGGCTACTACCCGACCGCCGGCATGTACCTCTTCTACGCCGTGTTCGTGGTCATCGGGTTCTTCGTGTGGGTGCGGGCCAGCCGCACCGTCGTCGACACGACGGGCGCCGACCGCAGCACCGAGGTGGTGTCGGCATGAGCGCGCCCGACCGCGTGCGCCTCGACTCCGTCGAGCAGGCCGTCGCGGACATCGCCGCCGGCAAGGCCGTCGTCGTGGTGGACGACGAGGACCGGGAGAACGAGGGCGACATCATCTTCGCCGCCGCGAAGGCGACCCCCGAGCTGATGGCCTTCACCATCCGCCACTCCAGCGGCGTGATCTGCGTGCCGATGCCGGGCGACATGCTCGAGCGGCTCGAGATCCCGCTGATGACGCCCCACAACAAGGACAAGCTGCGCACGGCCTACACGATCTCCGTCGACGCCCGCGACGGCGTCTCCACCGGGATCAGCGCCGCCGACCGCGCCCGCACCGCGCGGACGCTGGCCGACTCCGCGACCGAGCCGTGGGAGCTCACCCGCCCGGGCCACGTGTTCCCGCTGCGCTACCGCGAGGGCGGCGTGCTGGTGCGCCGCGGGCACACCGAGGCCGCCGTCGACCTCGCCCGGCTGGCGGGCCTGACACCCGCCGGCGTCCTTGTCGAGGTCGTCAACGACGACGGCACGATGAAGCGGTCCCCGGAGCTGCGTGAGTTCGCCGACGAGCACGGCCTCGCGATGATCTCGATCGAGGACCTCGTGCGCTACCGCCGCCGCCACGAGCGCCACGTCGAGCGCGTCGCCGAGACCCGCCTGCCCACCCGGCACGGCGAGTTCACCGCCTACGGCTACCGCATCACCATCGACGACAGCGAGCACGTCGCGCTGGCGTACGGCGACATCGCCGGCGCCGTCGCGAAGGGCGAACCGGTGCTGACCCGGGTCCACAGCGAGTGCCTGACCGGCGACGTCTTCGGCAGCGAGCGCTGCGACTGCGGCCCCCAGCTCGACGAGGCACTGCGGACGATCGTCGCCGAGGGCAGGGGAGTGGTGGTCTACCTCCGCGGCCACGAGGGACGCGGCATCGGCCTCGTCGCCAAGCTGCAGGCCTACCAGCTGCAGGACGGCGGTCGCGACACGGTCGACGCCAACCTCGACCTCGGCCTGCCCGCCGACGCCCGCCACTACGGCACCGCGACCCAGGTGCTGCGCGACCTCGGCATCGAGTCGGTGCGGCTGATGACCAACAACCCGGACAAGACGGCGAGCCTGGAGGACTTCGGCATCCACGTGACCGAGCGCGTCCCCCTCGCCATCCACCCGACCGAGCACAATCGCGCCTACCTGCGCACCAAGGCCGAGCGGATGGGTCACCACCTGCCGGCCGTCGACCTGCCGCCGGTCGCCACCGACCACCAGGCCGAGCACCCCGAGCACCCTGAGCAACCTGAGCAAGGAGAGACCGCATGAGCGGATCAGGAGCACCCACCTCGCAGCCCTTCGACGCCGGCGACCTCAGGGTCGCGGTGGTCGCGGCGAGCTGGCACACCCAGGTGATGGACGGACTCGTCGGCGGCGCCGAGCGCGCGCTGGCGGCGTACGGCGTCAAGGACCCGGAGGTCATCCGGGTGCCGGGCACCTTCGAGCTGCCAGTGGTGGCGGCGGCGCTCGCGCGGGCGGGGTACGACGCCGTGGTGGCCCTCGGCGTCGTCATCCGCGGCGGCACGCCGCACTTCGACTACGTCTGCTCGGCCGCCACCGACGGCCTCACCCAGGTCAGCGTGGACCACGCGGTGCCGGTGGGCTTCGGCGTCCTCACCTGCGACACCGAGGAGCAGGCGCTCGACCGCGCCGGCCTCGAGGGGTCCGCCGAGGACAAGGGCTGGGAGGCGACGGCCGCCGCGCTCGACACCGCCCGCGTGGTGCGGGCGGTGCGGGCGGGGTGACCTCGCCGGCGGGTGGTCCGCGCCCGGGCCGGTGGGCGGCACCGGGTGCCGCAGCGCCTAGGCTTGCTCCTCGTGAAGACGTTCGAGGACCTGTGGGCAGAGCTGTCCACCAAGGCCGCGGAGCGCCCCGAGGGGTCCGGCACCGTGCAGCAGCTCGACGCCGGCATCCATGCGATCGGCAAGAAGCTGCTCGAGGAGGCCGCCGAGTCCTGGATGGCCGCCGAGCACGAGGGCAAGGACGCGACGGCGCTGGAGATCAGCCAGCTGCTCTACCACGCACAGGTGCTCATGCTCGCCTCCGGCCTGACCCTCGACGACGTCTACGCCCACCTGTGACCCCCAGTGAGCCAGCCATGACCCTCCGCATCGCCGTCCCCAACAAGGGGTCGTTGTCCCTGGCCGCGACCGAGATCCTGCGGGAGTCGGGCTACCGCCAGCGCAGCGACTCCAAGGAGCTCGCGCTCGTCGACACCGAGAACGACGTCGAGTTCTTCTACCTCCGCCCGCGCGACATCGCGCTCTACGTCGGCGAGGGCACGCTCGACGCCGGCATCACCGGCCGCGACCTGCTCCTCGACTCCGGCGCCAAGGCCGAAGAGGTCATGAACCTCGGCTTCGGCCGCTCGCGCTTCCACTTCGCCGGCCCCATCGGGCGCTACTCCTCGCTGCAGGACCTCGCTGGCCTGCGCATCGCGACGTCGTACGTCGGCGTGGTGGAGGACTACCTGTTCCGCCACGGCGTCGACGCCACCGTCACCCGCCTCGACGGCGCGGTGGAGACCAGCATCCAGCTCGGCGTGGCCGACGTGATCGCCGACGTCGTCGAGACCGGGTCGACGCTGCGGGCCGCCGGGCTCGAGACCTTCGGGGAGGTCATCCTCGACTCGCAGGCGGTCCTCATCACCCGCGGCGGCGAGGTGCCCGACGACTTCGAGATCTTCCGCCGTCGGATCGAGGGCGTGCTGGTGGCGCGCAGCTTCGTGATGATGGACTACGACATCGAGGAGAGGTACCTCGACCGGGCGAGCGAGCTGGCCCCCGGCCGCGAGGGCCCGACCATCTCCCCGCTCGGCAAGGCCGGCTGGGTGGCGGTGCGCGTCATGGTGCCGCGCGCCGGTTCGCAGCGGCTGATGGACGACCTCTACTCGACCGGCGCGCGCGCCATCCTGCTGACCGACATCCATGCCTGCCGCCTCTGAGCGCCCGGCCGGCGCGCCCCGCGGCCCCGCCGCACCCGCCCTGCCGCACACATGGCGGCCGATGGGCGTGCGGTTCGCCGTGATCGGCTTCGGCCTGATGCTGCTCGTCGTGTGCGCGGCGGCGTGGTTCGGCTTCGACGACGAGACGCGCGCCAAGTTCAACATCCTGCAACGGCTCACGCTGCTCGCGATGGGCGCCGGGTTCGCCGTCATCGGGTGGGCCCTGGGCCGCGCCCGGGTCACCGCCGAGCAGGCGTCGCTCGTGGTGGTCAACGGCTTCCGCACCCGGCGGCTGGAGTGGGAGCAGGTCCTCGGCGTGCACCTCCCGTCCGGCGCCCCGTGGGCCACGCTCGACCTGGCCGACGGCACGACGATCTCGGCGATGGCGTTCCAGGGCTCCGACGGCAGGGCGGCCCGCGACGGCGTACGCCAGCTGCGTGCGCTGATCGACCGCGACGGCTCCGACCGCCGCTAGCGTCGAACACCCCGACATCACCGCTGGCTCGCCAAGAACCCGCGCGTGACCCCGCACTTCACCCCCGCCAGCGGCTCCTGGAAACCCGGTCGATCGGCGCGATCAGCTCCTTCATCGAGGGCTGGAACGCTGCCATCCCCTTCTTCTGAGCCCGCGACAGCAGACGAGATCCTGCCCCGTGCGACCCATGAACGAGATTCAGCCGCACGACACTAGCCGGGCTGTGGTGGGCGCCAATACGCTGATCGAGCGTCCTCCGGCGAGAGCCGTTAGACCGGGTGCTTTGCGGGGGACGGCGAAGCGGCGGGAGGCGTCATGGTCGGACGATTCACGAGTAGCGCGACGCAGGGTCGGTGGGTCACGCTCGGGGCGGTGCTCGGCCTGGTGGTGGCTCTGCTCGCGGTGGCGCCGGCCGATGCACGTGTTCCTCGGGCGAACGGGGACAACGCGGTGATCACCCTGAAGGTCGGGGGCGATCGTGAGGACGACGGACAGGCGCCTCTGCAGGGCGTGGTCTTGCAGCTGTTGACCTACGACGGCGACAGCACCCCGGGCGCACCCGTGAACACGTCGTGGTCCACCTGCACCTCTGACGCCCGTGGCGACTGCAGCTTCGTGGTGCCCGACACCCAGGCGGCGGCGGGCGGGTCACCGGCGGGTGCAAACCGGAATCGCCGGTTCTGGGTGGCCCAGGTCTCCGCACCGACGGGGTGGCTCCCCAACCCGACTCTGCGTACCGGCACCGCGACCTCGGCCGAGTCGTCGGCGCAGCCGTACCGGTTCCTCACCGGTGACGAGCTCCACGCGGGTGTCACGTATCGCTCCGGGACGGACTTCATGACCACGCTGAGCGGGTCTCTTCCAGCAGAGCAGCAGCGGCGGTCGTCAGGCGGGGTCTGGCAGCAGTCCCGTGACAACCCGTTGCCGCCGAGCACGTGCGGGCTCGATGTCGCCCTCATCCTGGACCTGTCCGGTTCGGTCGGCGACCAGATAGGCGCCCTGCGGGGCGCCGGTAACGCCTTCGTGGACGCGTTGAAGGGCACGCCGTCGAGGATGTCGGTCTTCTCGTTCTCCTGGGGGTCTCCGGCCCAGAACGCCACCAGGAACTATCCGGCCCTGCAACCAGTCTCCGACAGCGCCGGGGGCAACATCGTCAAGGGCTGGATCGCGGACGGCACCCCGGCGGGCGGCACGAACTGGGACCGCGGGATCCAGGCAGCGGCCGACGCCAACCGCCTCAGGCCGGCGCCCGACCGCTACGACCTGGCCGTCATGCTCACCGACGGTAACCCGACCAACTGGGGTGGCACCGGCACTACGTCCGGCACCGTCAACGGCAGCGGCAGCAACAACCGCATCATCGAGGTGGAGAAGGCCATCTTCTCCGCCAATGCGCTCAAGGCACAGGACACCAGAGTCATCGGGTTCGGCGTCGGGGCCGGTGTGACCGACCCGAACACCGCGTCCAACCTGAGCTCCATCTCTGGACCTACGCGCTACGCCGCGGGGGTCGACCCGATCGATGCCGACTTCTTCCAGGAGCCCAGCTACGTGGCCGCGGCCGGCGCGCTGCGCAGCATCGCCCTGGCCAAGTGCCGGCCATCGATCAGCGTGCTGAAGATGATCGTGCCACCGGGGAACACCGGCGAGGACGTCTCCGGTGCAACCCGCGCCCCGGAGGGCTGGACCTTCAACGCCAGGTCCACGGTCCCAGTCGTGCCCCCGAGCCGGACGACCACCGACGATGGCACGGGCGCCGTCAACTTCACCCTCGACTTCGCAAGTGGCGCACCGAACGCCGCGGTGACGATCACAGAAGACCAGCACGACGACCACGTCCTGGTTCGACAGGGCGGCTTCAACGCGGTCTGCACCGACCTGGACACCAACACTCCGGTCCCGGTCACCAACGTGGGTGCCCCGACCGACCCGAACCCCGGGTTCACACTGACCGTCACCGGCCCGCCGAACGAGCAGGCCATCTCCTGCATCGTCTACGACCGGCCACCCGCGCCGCCCCCGGTGTCCCAGCCGGCCGACCTCACAGTCTTCAAGGGCTGGGTGGTCCGGGTCGGCGACAGGCGGCAGGCATTCAGGGAGGGCACCCAGCCGGGCTTCCTGCAGGCGCAGCTGACCGTGACCAGCCCGATCGATGGCGATCCGAACGACCTCGGCTGGGGCGTCACCGCCCACGGCTACACCGAGGGCGACACCCCCGAGATCGACGAGAGGGTGCAAGTCAACCGGCCACGTTGCGAGCTTGTCGCCCGACGGGTCGTCAGGGCAAACGGCGAGAGGGTCAACGAGTCCATGCCCTTCCGGCCCACGCTCCAGGCGGGCTCCAACCGCATTCTCGTCATCAACGTGGTCACCTGCTCGACCAGGATCACCCTGCGCAAGATCGTCCTCGACCGCGGTACGGGCACCGACGCGGCCCCGGGCGAATGGACGCTGACAGCCGAGGGCCGGACCCGCGTGTCCGGCCCCGGCAACAGTGCCGCGGTGACGAGGCAGCGCATCGGGCTCGGCCGCTACCGGCTGAGTGAGTCCGGGGGGCCGCCCGGCTTCGACAGCGCAGGGTGGTTCTGCCGGGGCGTCGAGAAGATCCGGCCCTCGAGGTTCGTCGCTGAGCCCGGCCAAGACATCCTCTGCCTCATCGTGAACGTCGCCCAGCCGCAGCCAGGGCCGGAGCTGGAGCCGGAGCCGGAGCCGGACCCGCCGCCGGAGGTGCTGCCGGCCGAGGCGTCCGTCCGAACCGACACCTCGCAGCGTCGGGTCGCCCCCGGCGAGCCGTTCCACGACCGGATCCTCATCGAGGGGCTTGTCGGCGGAGACGGTGCCACCGCCGTCGCGCGGCTCTACGGGCCGTTCAGCTCAAGGGCGTCGGCCGACTGCCGTGCGCGATTCCTGGTCCGAGAGGAGGTCCTCCAGGTCGACAACGGGCGGAACCGTTCGCCGAGCGTGCGGGTCAGTACGCCGGGCGTCTACACCTGGCAGGTCGCCATCGGCGCCGACGCCGCGACCGCGTCACCGGTCCACCGGTGTGGTCTGGCCGCCGAGACCACCGTGGTGGCCAAGCCGACCTACGCTGCCCCGGACGTCGTCGGCGGCTTCTCAGGCACCCTGCCGGGCTTCGACCGTGACCCGCGCCTGTCCCCACCGGCCACGATCCAGATGCCAGGGACAGGGATGCGTGCCACGGTCCAGCCACACGGCATCGTCGGCGGAAAGATGACCCTGCCCGGTGACGTCGACGACGTGGCATGGCTGCGCCGGTCAGCCGGTGTCGGCGACATGATCGGCACCGCCGTGATCGGTGGACACGTGTCCGACCGGCACGACCGGCCAGGGGCGATGTTCAACCTCAGCCGGGCCCGCGCCGGGCAGCGGATCACCGTCACCCAGGCCGGGTCCCGGCACCGGTTCAAGGTCCTCGAGAAGACGACCCTCGACCGCCGCCGGGAGCTGCCCGACCGATTCTTCGCCACCACAGGACGCCACCGTCTGGTGCTCATCAGCTGCACCGACAGAGTGGTCACCGCCGGCGGGCACTTCCGCTACACGAAGTACGTCGTGGTCGTCGCAGAGCCGGTCCCGGACCATCGGTGATCGCGCGAGGCCCGGGAGCCCATCCGCGGCGAACCGGTCGCGCCACGTGGACGAGACACGCCGACCCCGACCAGCCGCGCCGCAATGGAGGCCCCCGCCTCGACCGCTACGCGTCCTTGGCGTCGGCGGGCTGCAGGGCGTGGATGCCCCACGAGACCGAGAGCTCGTCTCCCGCGGTGCCGGCCGGGGCGAGGGTGACGAGGTCGGTGCCGGAGTTGAAGGCATCGGCCGGTGCGGTCATCGGCTCGACCGCCAGCGCCGGACGCGGTCCGTCCGCGGGCGGTGTGAAGACCTGGAGCCACCGGTGGTGCTCGTCCACCCACAGCGCGACGCCTCGCTCGCCCGAGGGCTCGGTGAGCGTGATCCGGGCGCGTCCCTCGACGTGCTGGAGGTCGCCGAACCCGTGGTCGAGCGCCCGGTCGCCGATGCGGCGTCCGTTGGTGAAGTCGAGGTCGTCCCCGACGGGCTCGACACCTGTCGGGAGCTGGCGGTCGTCGAGCACCACCCGGGTCCGGGCGGGGAGGGTCAGCTCGAGGTGCTCGATCGCGTCCCCGACGCAGAGGTAGGGGTGCGCCCCGCTCGCGTAGGGCGCCGGCTCCACCGCCAGGTTCGTCGCGGTCTGGGTGACGACGAGCCCGTCCGCGGACAGGTCGTAGAGCACGTGCAGGTCCAGCGCCCACGGGTAGCCGGTCTGCGCCATCAGGCGGTGGACGAGCGACACCGACGTGGCGGTGTGCTCCTCCACCGTCCACGGGGCCCAGCGGGCGAGGCCGTGCGAGGCGTTGCCGGTGCGCGGGTCGGTGAGCCCGAGCTGGAGGTCGTGGCCGCCGAAGGAGTAGCGGCCGTCGCGGATCCGGTTGGGCCACGGCATCAACAGCTGGCCGCGGCCGCCCGTGGACATCGCGGACTCGTCGAACCCGTGCACCAGGTCGCGACCGTGGTGACGCAGCACCCGCAGCGCCGCCCCGCCCTCGGTGACGACCGCGGTGTAGCCCGCCGCCGAGATCTCGTACTGGTCACCACTGGGAAGCACCATGACGCTCACCCTAGACATCACTACGGTGCCCCCATGGGCATCACCACGCGCGTCCTCTCCGCCGAGGACGCCGACGCCCTGGCGGCGTTGATGACGCGCATCGAGGGCGACCACCCGACCGGGTTCTGCCTGGGTGCCGGCGAGATCCGCGAGGTCATGGGCGGGCAGGCCGTCAACGTCTTCGAGGGGGCGTACGACGGCGACGAGCTCGTCGCCTACACGACCGTGCTGCCCGGCCGCCCGGACGAGGTCGGCCTGCACGTCACCCTCTTCGGCGACGTCGACCCCGCGCGCCTCGGCGAGGGCATCGGGACGCTCATGCTCACCCGCTCGCTGAACCTCTCACGTGCCCTCCACGCCGCCCTCGCGCCCGGGGTGCCGGGCAGGTTCGCGGCCGCCACGCTCGCAGGTCGCGAGGACCAGGTCGACCTGGTGGAGCGGGCGGGGATGCGCCCCGGGCGGCACAGCTTCCTCATGGTCGCCCATCTCGAGCGACGAGCCGCGGTCGAGCTGCCGGGCGGGTACACCGTCACGACCTTCGACCCGGAGGCCGCCGAGGAGCTCCGGCAGACGCACAACCTCGCCTTCGCCGACCATCCCGTGCGCGCCGACGCCAGCACCGGCTTCTGGGCCACCTTCGTGGTCGGTGCCGCCCACGCCCGGCACGCGCTCTCGGCGGTCGCCCGGGACGCGGACGGCGCGGTCGCCGCCTACGTCCTCGCCCACGAGTACGTCGTACCGCCGTCGGGCGGGCACGGCCCCGAGGTCCACGTGCCGTACGTCGGCACCCTCCCGGCGCACCGCGGCCGCGGGTTGGCGACGGGACTGCTCGCCGAGGTCCTGCGACGCGCGAGCGTGGCCGGCTACGTGACCGCAAGCCTCAACGTCGACACGGCCAACCCCACCGGTGCGCTCGGCATCTACGAGCGGGCCGGCTTCCGCCAGCTCTACCGCCAGGACTCCCACCACCTCGACGTCCCACCGGTCGGTGGCCGCCTCAGCCGGTGACGACCACCAGGTCAGCACCCGCACGCGTGCCGAGCCGGGCGAACAGCACGTCCTCGTCGATCCGCCACTGCTCCCACTGCGGCCGCATCTGCTCGCCGTCGCGCGCCATGCCGCGCCGCAGGCGCAGCCCCGACTCCGCCTCGACCCACACCAGCACCCCGACGAGGGACGCGATCGCGGGGGACCAGCAGCCGGTGCCCTCGAGCACGAGCAGCCCTCCGGCCTCCACGGGGTGGCTCTCGGCCCAGTCGTCCGCCGCCCAGTCCCACCGCGTCCACCGGCTCCCCTCGCCGCGCGCGAGCGGCTCGAGGAACGTCTCGATCGTGCGGGCGAGGCCCGGCAGCCCGCGCCACCCCTGCAGCAGCTCGTCGCAGTGCACGACGTGCGCCTCGGGAACGACGTCCGCGATGGCCGTGGCCAACGTGGTCTTGCCGGACCCGGCGGGACCGTCGACGCACACCAGGCGGCTGGTGCCGAGCGTCGGGGGAGCGGCCAGCACGCGCTCGGCGACCTCGGCGGCGACGGAGCAGGGGTCGGGGGAGAGCTCAGAAGGCACGGTCGCAGCCGCGGTAGGACGGCACCACCTCGGTGACGGCCGCCCCACGCACGAGGTGCACGTCGCGGACGTGCTCGAAGAGCTCGCCCGACTTGGCGTGGCGGAACCACACCAGGTCGCCGATCCGCAGCTGCGCGGCCGGGTGTCCGGTCAGCGGCGTCTGGACCTCGCCGGCACCCTCGAGCCCAGTCAGGTGCAGACCCGGCGGGGCCCACGGGACGGGGGAGCGGTCGGCGCCGGTGGCGCCGCTGGCGATCAGTCCACCGCCGTGCACGGTGGCCATCTCCGGCGTGGGCTTGCGTGTCACCCGCAGCCCGAAGAACGCTGCGGGGCGGGGCTCGAACGACGCGTAGTGGTCGAAGATGCCCGGCACCAGCAGACCCGAACCGGCCGCGATCTCGGTGACCGCGCCGTCGGCGGCCGTGGCCTCGACCGACCCCGACCCACCGCCGTTCCAGAACTCGAGCGTCACCACCTCGGCGAGCGCCTCGGCGATCTCGCGGCGGCGCACCGCCAGCTGGGCCATGGACGCCTGCTTGAGCCGGCGTACGACGCTGGACCGCGCGCGCTGGTCGGGGACGGAGTCCTGCACGCCCGCGACCTGGCCCTCGTAGGTCATCACGCCGACGAGGCGGAAGCCGTCGCGCTCCGCGACGCGGCGCGCGAGCGCGACGACGTCGGAGGTGTCGAAGAGAGGCGAGCGCTTGGGGCCGACGTGCTTTCCGCCGAACCGCAGTCCGGCGTCGACGTCGAGCGCGATCCGCACCGGCACGGCCGGGGAGGAGCGGGTCGAGTCCACGACGTCGAGGTGGGCCGGGTCGTCGACCATCAGGGTGATCGCGGCCGCGGCCGAGGGTGACGAGGTCAGCCGGCGCAGGGACGGCACGTCGACGGTGGGATAGGCCACGACGATGTCGTCGCTGATGCCGGTCTCGTGGAGCCAGAGCGCCTCGGCGAGCGTGTAGGCCAGGACGCCGGAGAACCCGTCGTGCGCCAGCGCCCGCTCGAGGAGGGCCGGCACGCGCAGGGACTTCGAGGCCACGCGGACGGGCTTGCCGCCCGCGCGACGCACCAGGTCGTCGGCGTTGGCGTCGAAGGTGTCGAGGTCGACCACGGCGATGGGTGTGGACGGGGACTCGGGCAGGCCGGCGACGGCGGCGTCGAGCCGCGACCACAGACGGTTGCGGTCGACGAGCCGGTCGATCACTCGATGCCCCGCTTGCGCAGCAGCGCCTCGATGTCAGCCATCTCGTCGTCCACGGCCGGGCGCGAGGTCGGGCCGGTCCGGGTGGAGGACGCCTCCGGCAGCTCGTCCTTGCCGCGCGGCGTGCGGCCACCCGCGCCCACGGCCTGCGCGCGGGCCAGCTGGCGGTCGCGGATGATGCCGCTGACGAACCACAGCACGACCGCGAGGCCGGCCAGGCCGACGCCCATCCAGGTGCGTACGTCGAACACGAGACTGGTGGCCCAGTCGGTGATCGACCCCGCGATGTCCACGACCATCTCGAGCGTCCCGGTCAGCCACGCGGCCGCGGGGAGCAGGGTGAAGCCGAGCGCTCGCAGGCCGTTGGCCGCTCCTCGCCGGCGGAACGCGATCCACGTCCAGATGGCACCCGCGACGGTGAGCGCGGCGGTCAGTGCAGCCCAGGTAGTTCCTTCCACGTGACCAGACTCCCACAGCGCACCACGCCCTCGTCGGCACCTGCGAGGCCTGCGGGAGGATGGAGCCGTGGTCCACGACGACGCATCCCCCCACCACGTGGCGGACGACTCCTCCCTCGAGCCGCTCGAGCGCACCATCCCCGACCCGGGGTTCGCCGACGACGCCGGCGAGGCGGACCCCCGGCTCGCCGGCGTGCTGGCCGACCGGGCCGCGGGCACCGCGAGCTCCGGCGCGGTGCTCGCCCTCCTGCAGGACGCCCGGCTGCTGGTGCCGGTGGTCGCGGTGCTCGGCGAGGTCGAGGTCGACGAGCAGGGACTGGCCCACGACAAGTCCTCCGACATGGCGGCCGTCCTGGTGGAGGCCCCGGACGGCAGCAGGGGCCTGCTCGCCTTCACGTCCACCGCCTCGATGGCCCGGTGGGACCCGCAGGCCAGGCCGGTGCCGGTGCCGGCCGCGACGGCGGCCACCGCGGCGATCCAGGACGGCGCGGAGGCGCTGCTCGTGGACCTCGCCGGCCCTGCGTCGTACGTCGTCGACGGGGACGACCTGACCCGGCTCGCGGCCGGGTGGCGCCTGGTCGCCATCGGCGACGGCTCGGGCGGTCACGGCTGGATTGGCCCCTCGACGGAATGATCCGCTAACCTTCCGTGTTGACCGATCAGTGACACCATGCTTCACGGTGACACCGATCCCGCCAAGCGGAGGCAGCACCACCGTCTCCCACCCGCATCGATCGCCCAGCAGCACAGATCGTCGGGTCCCGGTCCAGAGCCACCACCGTCGCGAGACGGAGGTGGACACCTCAGTTTCCCCGAGAGGGGAGACGTGTCGTGACTGGCTCCCGCTTGGCAACAGCGGGAGCCATTGTCCATTTTCCGGCACACCAGTCGGGCCGGGCGAGGGACTCCCACCCACCCGAACCACTGGAGGACCCATCAGCACCGAGCTGCGCATCAACGACCGGATCCGCGTACCCGAGGTCCGGCTCGTAGGACCCAACGGCGAGACCGTTGGCATCGTGCCGACCGACCAGGCACTCAAGCTGGCCGTGGAGGCCGACCTCGACCTCGTCGAGATCGCGCCCCAGGGACGCCCCCCGGTCTGCAAGCTCATGGACTACGGCAAGTTCAAGTACGAGAACGCCCAGAAGGCCCGCGAGTCGCGGCGCAACCAGACGAACGTGATCATCAAGGAGATGAAGCTTCGTCCCAAGATCGACAAGCACGACTACGAGACCAAGAAGGGTCACGTCGTGCGATTCCTGGGTGCCGGCGACAAGGTCAAGATCACGATCATGTTCCGCGGCCGCGAGCAGCACCGCCCCGAGCTGGGCTTCCGCCTGCTCCAGAAGCTGGCCGAGGACGTGCAGGAGCTGGGCTTCGTCGAGTCCTCGCCCAAGCAGGACGGCCGCAACATGACCATGGTCATCGGCCCGCACAAGAAGAAGGCCGACGCCAAGATCGACGCCGACGCTGCCCGCGCCACCAAGGAGCAGGCACGTGCGGACCGCAAGGCCGAGGAGGACGCCGAGCGCGAGGCGGCCCACGCCGCCGGGCCGGTCGCCCAGAAGAAGGAGCGTCGCCGCTCCGAGAACCTCGATCCTGAGATCGAGGCCTGAGCGAAGCGAAGGGCTCGATCGAGCAGGTCGCGGCGAAGCCGTGACAGCCGTCGGGACCGGGACAACGGCGAGTCGCCCACGTCCTAGCGAGAACCCCAGAACCCCGAACCACGTACAAGGAAGTTGAGGCAGACACATGCCGAAGAACAAGACCCACTCGGGCGCGAAGAAGCGCTTCAAGGTGACCGGCTCGGGCAAGATCATGCGTCTGCAGGCCGGCCGCAAGTCCGGCGCTGCGTTCGCGTCCGCGCCGACCACGGGCAGCCGCAAGAAGCACCGCCGCAACGCCGGCATGGTCGAGCTCGAGAAGGGCGACGTCGCACGCGCCAAGAAGATGCTCGGCATCTGAGCCTCACCCACCGCACCTCCCCGGTGGCTCAGCCGCCGTCCGTCTGACTTTCCCCTGCATCAAGGAGTAACCCCATGGCACGCGTCAAGCGCGCAGTGAACGCCCAGAAGAAGCGTCGTACCACCCTCGAGCGCGCCAGCGGTTACCGCGGCCAGCGCTCGCGCCTCTACCGCAAGGCCAAGGAGCAGGTCACCCACTCCCTGGTCTACAGCTACAACGACCGGCGCAAGAACAAGGGCAACTTCCGCAAGCTCTGGATCCAGCGGATCAACGCTGCGGCCCGCGCCAACGGCATGACCTACAACCGCTTCATCCAGGGCCTCGGCCTGGCCGGCATCGAGGTCGACCGCAAGATCCTCGCCGAGCTCGCCGTCAACGACGCGCCGGCCTTCGCCGCGCTCGTCGAGGCCGCCAAGGCCGCGCTGCCCGAGGACGTCAACGCGCCCAAGGTCTCCGCCTGAACCACATGAGCACTCCACTGACGGTCGGCAATGGCCGCGTCAAGGAGGCTCGCAAGTTGAGCCGCCGCTCGGTACGCACCGAGCGGCGGCTCTTCCTCGCTGACGGCCCGAAGGCCGTCGAGGGGGCGCTGTCCGTCGCCGGGTGCGTCGTCGAGGTCTTCGCGACCCCGCTCGCGCTCGAGCAGCACGCCGAGCTGCTCGCCGAGGCGCCGGTCACGCTGGTCGACGACCGCGCCCTCGCGTCGCTGTCCGACTCGGTGTCCCCGGCCGGCGTGGTGGCCGTGTGCCGCCACCTCGACGCGCCGCTCGAGCACGTCGTGCGGGCCTCGCCCCGGCTGCTGGCCGTGTGCGCCGACGTCCGCGACCCCGGCAACGCCGGCACCGTCATCCGTACGGCGGACGCGGCGGGCGCCGACGCGGTCGTGCTGGCCGGGCAGTCCGTCGACGCCTACAACCCCAAGACCGTGCGCGCCACCGTCGGGAGCCTCTTCCACCTGCCGCTCGCGATCGAGCCCGATCCCGCTGCCGCCGTGCGTGAGGCGCAGGCTCGGGGACTGACCGTCCTGGCCGCCGACGGCGCCGGCGAGGTCGACCTGTTCGACGCCGACCTGTCCGGGCCCACGGCGTGGCTCTTCGGCAACGAGGCCTGGGGCCTGCCCGAGGACCTGGCCGCGCTGGCCGACCACCGCGTCGCCATCCCGATCCACGGCCGGGCCGAGAGCCTCAACCTGTCCACCGCCGCGGCCGTGTGCCTCTACGCCAGCGCGCGCGCCCAGCGCCGCTGACTCATCGCGGCGGGATCGCCGCGGCGTACCTCGTCGCGAGCGTCGCGAGGTGCGCGACCAGCTCCGGTGGCTCGGTGACGTGGAAGTCCAGGCCGAGCATCCCGATCCACACCGCCACCGTCTCGACGCTGTCGGCGCCGGTGACCAGGACGCTGTGGCCCTCGTCCAGGGTCTCGACGACGCCCACCGTCGGGTTGATCCGGCGGAGCACCTCCTCCGCCGGGGCGTCCACCGCGATGCGGCAGTGCACCGACCACCCCGAGAACGCCACGTCGCGCAGGACGAACGCTGCGTAGTCGCCACCCACCAGCGGGTCGGGGGCGAAGCGCCCGGCGCCCGGGACGCGCAGCTCGATCCAGTCGGCCCGCAGCGCCCGCCAGCGTCCGTCGGGGCGGTGACGCACCACGACGTACCAGCGCTGCTGCCAGCTCACGAGCCGGTACGGGTCGGCCTCGACCCGCTCCTCGACGTCGGCGGCCGGCCGGTAGAACAGCCTCAGGCCCTCACGGTCGCGGATCGCTGTCGCCAGGTCAGCCAGGAGGACCACGTCGACCGGCGGTGCGGCGACGTTGGTCGCGGTGTCGGCCGGACCTACGTCGGTGCTCTCACTCAGGGCGCGCACCCGGCGCCACAGGCGATCGGGCAGCACGTGCTGGAGCTTCGCGAGCGCGAGGGCGCCCGCCTCCTCGATGCCCCGCACGGCCGAGACGCTCCGCAACCCGACTGCGACGGCCACCGCCTCGTCGGCCTCGAGCAGCAGGGGAGGGAGCCGGCCGTGGTCACCGAACCGGTAGCCGCCGGCCGCCCCACGCACGGCCTCGACGGGGTAACCGAGCTCGCGCAGCCGTTCGACGTCCTTGCGGACGGTGCGCTCGCCGACCCCCAGCAGGGCCGCGAGCTCGGGTCCCGTGGCGGTCGCCCGGGCCTGGAGGTGGCCGAGGAGGGAGATCAGCCTCGACGACGTCTGGAGCGACATGGGCTGGCCTTTCGAGGAGATCGGAGCCGCTGGTCGAATCAGGGCCGAATCGTGCCGGATTCCTTCCTACCGTACCTTCATGACCACTCACCAGAACCCCAGCCAGCTCACCTTCCGCCCCTTCACGGTCTCGGTCCCGCAGGACGCGATCGACGACCTCCGCGCCCGCCTCGCCAACACCCGCTACGCCGCCGAGCCCACTTCGAGCGCCGACGGCACCGACTGGTCCGCCGGCGTCCCGGTCTCCTACCTCCGGCAGATGGTCGAGCACTGGGCGGGCGACTTCGACTGGCGCGCGCAGGAGGAGCGGATGAACGCCTACCCGCAGCTCCTCACCGAGATCGACGGCCAGACCATCCACGTCGTCCACGTGCGCTCCGCCAACGAGGACGCGACCCCGCTGCTGCTGCTCCACACCTATCCGGGGTCCTTCGTCGACTTCCTCGACCTCGTCCCGCACCTGACCGACCACTTCCACCTCGTCATCCCCTCGATCCCGGGCGTCGGCTTCAGCCAACCGCTCACCGACGGCGGCTGGGACTCGCGGCGCAACGCGCGGGCGTGGGACCGCCTGATGCGTGGCCTCGGATACGAGTCCTACGGCGCGCACGGCTCCGACAACGGTGCGATCGTGGCCCGTGAGCTGGCGATGCTGGCCCCCGAGGGCTTCCTCGGCGCCCACGTGCTGCAGCTGTTCTCCTTTCCCTCCGGTGACCCGGCGGAGTTCGAGAAGATGACCCCTGCCGACTATGCGGCGCTGGAGTTCGCCGGCTGGTTCCAGACGGTCAACGGCTACGCCACGATGAACGCCTCGCGGCCGCTCACCGTCGCGGCCGCACTCAGCGACTCCCCGGTCGGGCAGCTCGCCTACAACGAGCTGTTCGAGAGCTTCGGCAACGGCACGTCACGAGTGACGCGCGACCAGGTGCTCACGCAGGTCAGCCTCTACTGGTTCACCAACAGCAGCGGTGGCGCCGTGCAGGCCTACCGCGCCGAGCAGGCGGTCGAGCCGCGGGTGAACGAGGGGCGGATCGGGGTCGCGGTCTTCGCCGACGACTTCCGCACGATGCGTCCCTTCGCCGAGCGCGACAACACCGACATCGTGTCGTGGACCGAGCACCCGGAGGGCGGCCACTTCGCCTCGATGGAGGTCCCCGAGGAGCTCGCCGGCGCGATCCGTGGCTTCTTCTCCTGAGCACCTGCACGACGCCGAGCGGCGTACGGCCCCGCCGTGCGCCGCCGCGGCACGCCTCCCGTGGCCTAGGCTCGCCGGCGATGATCCTCATCGACCCGCCCGCCGTGCCGCGTTGGGACCGGCTCTGGTCCCACCTGGCCAGCGACACCTCCTACGACGAGGTGCACGACTTCGCTGCCGCCCAGGGCGTGCCTGCCCGCGGCTGGGACCGGGACCACTACGACGTCCCTGCCGACGCGTACGACGCGCTGGTGTCCGCGGGGGCGGTCCCGGTCACGTCCCGCGAGCTCGTCGTGGCCCTGCGCGCAGCCGGGTTGCGACGGCCCAAGGCCCGGTTCCGCGACTAGGGCTGGCCTAGGGTGGCGCTCGTGTCGGACGAGAGCGCACCCCAGCACCGGGTGGAGAGGAGTCGGCCTACGCGCCTGCGCGCACTGGCGGACTTCTATCCCGACGGCATCCTCGGCGCGAGCCGCGAGGGCGTGGTCACCATCCTCAACGCCCAGGGGGCCGCGCTGCTCGGTGTCGACCCTGAGGATGCGAAGGGGCTGTCGCTGCCGGACGTCCTGCGGTTGCTCGACCAGGACGGCCGCACCTGGCTCGACGTGAACCGGCCGTTCGACGCCATCTCGATCACGCGCGGCGTGCCCGAGCAGTCGTGGCTCAACGCCTTCGGTGACGAGGTCCTCACCACCGCGCGCCTGGTCCGTGAGGAGCCTCTGGGTCGGGTCGTCGGCATCGCGGTCGGGCTGCGCAGCGGTCGCGGTCGGGCGCGACTCGACCGCGAGCGCTCCGACCTCGTCGCCACCGTCGCCCACGAGCTGCGCTCACCGCTGACGGGCGTCAAGGGCTTCGTGCAGGCGCTGCTCAACCGGTGGGACAAGCTCACCGACGACCAGCGCAAGCTGATGCTGGAGACGGTGAACGCCGACGCCGACCGGCTCGCCCGCCTGATCGCCGAGCTGCTCGACGTGGCCCGGATCGACACCGATCGCCTCCAGCTCTACCCTCGCGAGTGCTCCGCCGAGGTGCTCGTGGCCCGGGTCGTGGACTCCATCGAGGCCGGGACGGCGCGCGACATCAAGCTCGAGGTCGAGGAAGCGCTGCCCGCGCTGTTCGCCGACCCGGACAAGTTCACCCAGGTCGTCACGAACCTCGTCGAGAACGCAGTGCGCCACGGCCAGGGCCAGGTCACCGTGCAGCTGTCGGCATCGCCGGCCCTCACGGGGGTGCGGCTCACGGTCGACGACGAGGGCGACGGCATCCCCGCGGAGCTGCGCAAGCGGGTCTTCACCAAGTTCTGGACCACCGGTACCTCCGGTGGCACCGGGCTCGGCATGTACATCGTGGGCGGGCTGTCGCGCGCCCACGGGGGATGGGTCACCATCGACGACGCACCCGGCGGCGGCGGCCGCGTGATGGTCGACTGGCCGAGCGAGGACATGCGCCCGGAGTGACGGGCCGCGACCTCCACACAACCTTCACGAGTCGTCCCCGCCGTCCACCCGTCCGCCCTCCTAGGGTCGTGGCATGACCTCCCGCACCCCCGCCACGTCCAGGCCGAGGACCGCCCTGGTGGTGGAGGACGAGCGCACCATCAACGACGCCCTCGCCCAGCGGCTGCGCGCCGAGGGCTACGACGTCGAGCAGGCCTTCGACGGCCCGTCCGCGGTCGAGATGGCCGCTGCCGTGCGTCCCGACGTCGTCCTGCTCGACGTGATGCTCCCCGGGTTCGACGGCCTCGAGGTGTGCCGCCGCGTCCAGGCCGCACGCCCGGTGCCGGTGCTGATGCTGACCGCACGCGACGACGAGGCCGACGTGCTGGTGGGGCTCGGGGTCGGCGCCGACGACTACCTGACCAAGCCGTTCTCGATGCGCGAGGTCGTCGCCCGGGTGGCCGCCCTCTTGCGCCGGGTCGAGCGGGCGGCCGCGCTGGCGGACGAGCGGCCCGCCACCATCGAGGTCGGCGGCGTGCGGATCGACCCCGGCTCCCGGCGTACGACGGTCGCCGGCGAGGCCGTGCACCTCACCCCGACCGAGTTCGACCTGCTGCTGTCCCTGGCCCGCGCGCCCGGTCAGGTCCTCAGCCGCGAGCGGCTGCTGCGTGACGTCTGGGACTGGGGCGACGCCTGGGCCAGCGCCAGCGCGACCCGCACCGTCGACAGCCACGTCAAGGCGCTGCGCAGCAAGGTGGGTGCGTCGCGGATCCGCACCGTGCACGGCGTCGGCTACTCCCTCGAGGACCTTGCATGAGCGCCTGGTTCGACGCCGTCTCCAGCCTCAAGGCCAAGCTCGGCCTGCTGGTGGTCGCGTCGGTCGTCACCGCGGTCCTGCTGACCCTGCTGGGCTCCGCCGCTGACGTCTCGCCGCTGCTCGTGCTGCCGGTGAGCGTCGCGCTCGCGCTGGGCGTGACGCAGCTCCTGGCCGCCGGCATGGTCGCCCCGCTGCGGCGGATGACCGAGGTGTCGCGAGCGATGGCACGCGGCGACTACACCGGACGTGTGCGCACGTCGGCGACCGACGAGGTCGGCCAGCTCGCCACCGCCTTCAACCGGATGGCGGAGGACCTCGCGAGGGTGGACCGCGAGCGGCGTGACCTGATCGCCACGGTCTCCCACGAGCTGCGTACGCCGCTCACGGCCATGACCGCCCTGCTCGAGAACCTCGCCGACGGCGTGGTGCCCGCCGACTCCCAGCACCTCGGCGCCGCGCTCGAGGAGGCGCAGCGCCTGGGCCGGCTGGTCGAGGACCTGCTCCAGCTCTCCCGGCTCGAGGCCGGCGTGGTCGACCTGGACCGCCAGGACGTGGCGCTGCATCCGCTCGTCGATGACGTCGTCGCCCAGGTGCGCGCCACCGGCCGGACCCTCGACGTCGCGATGGATGTCGCCGACGACCTCGTGGTCGCCGGCGACCCGGCCCGGCTGCGCCAGCTGCTGGTCAACGTGGTGGACAACTCGGCGCGCCACGCGCCCGCCGGGACCTCCGTACGGATCACCGCCGGGGACGACGGTGGGACCGATGGTGGGGGCATCGGCGGCTCGTGGTGGCTCGAGGTCGTCGACGCCGGCGGGGGAGTGGCGCCGGAGGACCGGGACCGCGTCTTCGAGCGTTTCGGCACCGACGGTGCCGGGGGGACCGGCCTCGGACTCGCCGTGGCCCGGTGGGTGGCCGAGCTCCACGGCGGGTCCCTCCGCTTCCTCGACCCCGACGTCGGGCAGGGTGCCCGGATCCGGCTCGAGGTCCCGGGTGAGCGCGCGACCGCCGTCCCCACCTCGCCGGCACCCGTCCCGTCCGCAGTCCCGTCCGTCGTCGCACCGACCGTCGCGGTGCCGGAGACCACCCCGCGCCCGCAGTCCGGGCTGGACGCGGTGTTCGGTCGCTTCTGGCCCGACCGCGCCGCCCCGCACGGGCTCCGGACCGTGGTCGCCGCGGCGGGGGCCGGGCTCGTCGCCGGCATCGCCCTGTCGTTCACCGCGGTCGGCATCACGTGGACGCTGGTCGCGCTGACGTGCGGTGCAGCGGCGCTGGTCACCGCGCGCCGGCGACGCGAGCCATGGACCCTCGTGTGCGCGGGACTGGCCATCATGCTCGTGCTGCCGATGACCCTGCGGGCCGCTTGGTGGGTGCAGATGCTGGGGCTCGTCGTGGCGGCGGCCGTGTTCCTGTGCGGCGTCACCGGGGCTCGCACGCTGCCCGGCATCCTGCTGTCCGGGATGGCGTGGCCGCTTGCGTCGCTGCGCGGCCTGCCGTGGTTCGGCCGGTCGCTCCGGATCGCCGGAACCGGGTCGCGCACGCCGGCAGTGGTGCGTACGACGGTGTGGTCGCTGCTGGGTCTCGGCGTCTTCGGCACCATCTTCGCCAGCGCCAACCCCGTCTTCGGGTCGTGGGTCGACCAGCTCGTGCCCAACCTGACCTTCAACGACCTCGTCGGACGCGCGTTCCTGGCGTGCTTCGTCTTCGCCGCCACCCTCGGCGCCGCCTACCTGGCGCTCAACCCCGCCGACGTCGAGGTGCTGGGGGGGCGCCGGCCCGCCGCGCTCGCCAACCGCTTCGAGTGGCTCGTCCCGGTGCTCGTCGTCGACGCCGTGTTCCTCGCCTTCATCGCCGCGCAGGCGCGGGCCCTGGTCGGCGGACGCAACTACATCGAGGCCACGACCGGCCTGACCTACGCCGACTACGTCCACCAGGGCTTCGGCCAGCTCACGCTGGCCACGGCGCTGACGGTGCTGGTCGTGTGGATCGCCTCGAGGCGAGCCGGCGACAGCATCGAGGACCGACGGTGGCTGCGGGGCTCGCTCGGCCTGCTCTGCGTCCTCACGCTGCTGGTGGTCGCATCCGCCCTACGTGGCATGTCGGTCTACCAGGACGCCTACGGCTTCACGACGCTGCGGCTCTTCGTCGACGTCTTCGAGGGGTGGCTCGGCTTCGTCGTGCTCGCGATCATGGTCGCCGGCGCCGCCGGTCGCGGTGCCTGGCTCCCGCGCATCGCGCTCGTGTCCGGTGCGGTCGCGCTCGTCGGGCTCGCCGCGATCAACCCCGACGCCTGGGTCGCCGGACGCAACATCGACCGCTACGAAGCCACCGGCAAGCTCGACCTGCGCTACCTCCAGGACCTCTCCGCTGATGCGACACCGGTGATCGCGGACCGGCTGCCCCCGGAGGTGTCCCGCTGCGTGCTCCAGCAGCTGCCGGACAACGAGATGCGCGCGGAGGCCCTCGACGACCCGCGCGCGTGGAACCTGGGCCGCAGCCGCGCCGAGGGGCCGCTCACCGACCTCGGCCTGCTGCCGGCGGGCGAGCAGGCGGCGTACGACGTCGGAACGGGCGTCCCGGCCGACGAGTGCAGTGACGTCTGGGCGGACTTCGGGGAGTAGCATTCTCACCGTGGACACGAGCCTACGATTTCTGCGCCCCGGACCTGGTCCGTCGGGCAGCTGACGTCACCGGGTCCGGGGAGTCCCCGTCCGACCCGACGCTCATCCACTTCTAGACTCTGCGGCGAACTGCTGTCGCCGCGCGAAAGGGAGCCATGTCCGGCCCCAACACCGACTACGACCCCGTCGAAGTGACCCCGCTCAAGGCCGACCAGGTCGAGGCGATGCGTGAGGCGGCGCTCGCCGCGATCGCGGACGCCGCCGACCTCGACGCGCTCAAGCAGGTCCGGCTCGACCACGCCGGCGACCGCTCGCCCCTCGCCCTCGCCAACCGCGAGATCGGCGCCCTGCCGCCCCAGGCGCGCAAGGACGCCGGCCAGCGCGTCGGCCAGGCCCGCGGCGCCGTCAACCAGGCCATCGCGGCCCGTCAGGCCGTCCTCGAGGGCGAGCACGAGGAGCGGATGCTGGCCGAGGAGACCGTCGACGTCTCCCTGCCGACGACCCGCCGCCGCCGCGGCGGCCGGCACCCGCTGACCCTGCAGTCCGAGCTCATCGCCGACCTCTTCGTGGCCATGGGCTACGAGGTGGCCGAGGGACCGGTCGTCGAGGCCGAGTGGCTGAACTTCGACGCCCTCAACCTCGGGCCCGACCACCCGGCCCGCACCATGCAGGACACCTTCTGGACCGAGCCGGCCGAGGACCACGTCGTGCTCCGCACCCAGACCTCACCCGTCCAGGCGCGCACGATGCTGACCCGCAAGCCGCCCATCTACGTCGTCTGCCCGGGCCGGGTGTTCCGCACCGACGAGTACGATGCCACGCACTCGCCGATGTTCCACCAGGTCGAGGGTCTTGTGGTCGACGAGGGCATCACGATGGCGCACCTCAAGGGCACGCTCGACCACTTCGCGTCCCAGCTGTTCGGCGACGGGATCACGACGCGGTTCCGGCCGTCCTACTTCCCGTTCACCGAGCCGTCGGCCGAGGTCGACGTGCGGTGCTTCGTGTGCCGCGGCGTCGACTCCGCCTCGTGCCGCACCTGCCGTGGCGAGGGCTGGATCGAGTGGGGCGGCTGCGGCGTGGTCAACCCCCGCGTCCTGGTCGCCTGCGGCGTCGACCCGGAGGTCTACAGCGGCTTCGCGTTCGGCATGGGCATCGACCGGTCGTTCATGTTCCGCCACGACCTGGAGGACATGCGTCCGCTCTTCGAGGGCGACGTCCGGTTCACCAGCGCGTTCGGCACCGAGATCTGAGAGGGGAGAACGAGCGATGAAGGCACCCCTGTCCTGGATCCTGGACCTCGTCGACGTACCCGCCGGCACCACCACCGAGGAGATCACCGACCGGCTCACGCTGACCGGCCTCAAGCTCGAGGCGATCGTCAGCCCCGGCCGCGAGATCACCGGCCCGCTGGTGATCGGCCGCGTCCTGACGGTGGAGCCGGAGCCGCAGAAGAACGGCAAGACCATCAACTGGTGCACCGTCGACGTCGGTGACGCCAACGGCACCGGCGAGCCGCAGGGCATCGTCTGCGGGGCCCACAACTTCGCGCCGGGCGACCTCGTCGTCACGGTGCTGCCCGGCGGCGTGCTCCCCGGCGGCTTCGAGATCGGCGCCCGCAAGACCTACGGCCACCTCTCCGCCGGCATGATCTGCTCGGCCCGCGAGCTCGGCCTCGGCGAGGACCACGACGGCATCATCGTGCTGCCGCCCGACGCCGGCGAGCCCGGCCAGGACGTCCGTGCGGTGCTCGGCCTCGACGAGGAGGTCATCGAGTTCGAGGTCAACCCCGACCGGGCCTACGCGCTGTCCCTGCGCGGCATCGCCCGCGAGGTGCTCGTCTCCGTGGACGGCGCGAGCGGCTTCCGCGACCCGGCGCTGCGGGACACCCCTGCGGCCAACGACGAGGGCCACCCCGTGGACGTCGAGGACGCCGAGGGATGCCCGGTGTTCGTGGCCCGGCGGGTCGACGGCTTCGACCCCGCTGCGCCGACGCCGGACTTCATGGTCCAGCGCATCACCGCGGCCGGGATGCGCCCCATCTCGCTCGCCGTCGACGTCACCAACTACGTGATGCTCGAGACCGGCCGGCCGATCCACGGCTACGACGCCGACCGGCTGCAGGGCGCGATCGTCGTACGCCGGGCGCGCGAGGGCGAGAAGCTCACGACCCTCGACGGGACCGCCCGCACGCTCGACCCCGGCGACCTCGTCGTCACCGACGACTCCGGGATCATCGGCCTGGGCGGCGTCATGGGCGGGGAGACCACCGAGATCTCGGGAACGACCACGTCGGTCCTCGTCGAGGCCGCCCACTGGGACGCCGTGTCGATGTACCGCACGGGTCGCCGCCACAAGATCACCTCCGAGGCCGGCAAGCGCAACGAACGCGGCGTCGACCCCACCATCTGCGAGGCGGCCGCCGACCGTGTCGTCGAGCTGCTCGTCGAGCACGGCGGCGGCACGGCCCACCCGGGCGTCACCGTCGTCGGCACCCCCCCGGCCATGCCGGTCGTCGAGGTCGCGGGCGACCTGGCCGCCCGCGTGTCGGGGATGCCGATCACCGAGGAGCAGTCGGTCGCGTGCCTGCGTGCGGTCGGCTGCGAGGTCGAGGGGTCCGGCACCCTGTCGGTCACCCCGCCCCCGTGGCGTCCCGACCTCACCGACGCCCAGGACTTCTCCGAGGAGGTCGTCCGGCTCGTCGGCTACGACAAGGTGCCGTCGGTCCTCCCCACACCTCCGTCCGGTCGCGGTCTCACCCGCCCGCAGCTGCTGCGGCGCCGGATCGGGCGCACGCTCGCCGGCGAGGGCTTCGTGGAGGTGGTGACCTTCCCGTTCGTCGGCGAGGCCGACCTCGACGCGCTGGGCCTGGCAGCCGAGGACCCGCGCCGCGACCTGCTGCGGCTGTCCAACCCGCTCAACGCCGAGGCGGGCTTCATGACCGCGACCCTCCTCCCGGGCGTGCTGCGCGCGGCCGGCAAGAACGTCGGGCACGGCACGACGGACGTCGCGATCTTCGAGACCGGCACCGTCACGCTCCCGCGTCACGCCGGCCCGGCAGCGATCCTGCCTGTCGATCGGCGCCCGACCGAGGCCGAGCTCGAGGCCCTCGACGCCGCCCTGCCCGCCCAGCCGCTCCACCTCGCGCTGGTCGCTGCCGGAGACGCGGCGTCCGGCGGCTGGTGGGGCGAGGCCCGGCCCTTCTCGTGGGCCGACGCCGTCGAGGCCGTACGAGCCGTCGCGGCATCGCTCGGCCTCGAGGTCAGTGCCTCGGCCGTCGAGCTCGCGCCGTGGCACCCCGGTCGCTGCGCCGAGCTGACGGTCGACGGCGAGGTCATCGGTCACGCCGGCGAGGTGCACCCCACGGTGTGCCAGGCGTTCGGCCTGCCGAAGCGCACCGTCGCCGCGGAGGTCGACCTCGACCTCCTGATCGCGCGCGCGGTGCACCTCCGTACGGCGCCGACCTTCTCGTCGTACCCGGTCGCGAAGGAGGACGTCGCGCTCGTCGTCGATGCCTCGGTCCCGGCCGCCGACGTGGAGGCCGCGCTGCGCGAGGGTGCCGGTGAGCTGCTCGAGTCGATCCGGCTCTTCGACGTCTACACCGGCGACCAGGTCGGCGAGGGCAAGAAGTCGCTCGCCTACGCCCTGCGCTTCCGCGCGCTCGACCGGACCCTCAAGGAGGGTGAGGCGGCAGCGGCCCGCGACGCCGCCGTCGCGCTCGCCGCCGAGCGCACCGGCGCCGTCCAGCGCGCCTGAGCTGCGCCCGTTCCGACGCCACTGGCCCTTGAGTCTCCTGGAGACTCAAGGGCCAGTGCGCGTGTTCCCGGCAGGTCAGCGCCGCTCGCAGGAACGACGGACCTCCGCGACGCAGCGGTCCCGGCCCTTCTGACCGTCGGCCCGGTCGCGCCCGGATCCGCCCAGCAACGTGTCGTCGCCCTTACCGCCGAACAGGCGGTCCCGGCCGGCACCACCGAGCACGTCGTCGTCGCCACCGTTGCCCCGGAGCAGGTCGTCACCCGGTCCACCGAGGAGCCGGTCGGCGAGGTACCCACCGCGGAGCTCGTCGTACCCGGCGCCACCACGGACCACCGCGGGCCGCGGGTTGCGGCCGGCTCCCGCCGACCCGATGGTGGTCAGGACGTCGTCGCCACCGCGCCCGTCGAGGCGGATCCTGGTGTGGCCGCCGACCTTGATCACGTCGGGGCCGCTGCTGCCGACCACCTCGACCTTGTCGGCGAGCACGACAGCCTTCTCCCAGACGTCGATCGTCGAGGAGTAGTGGACGCGACGACGGACCTCGCAGTCGTAGGTGGATCCGAGCCGGACCACGGAGGCGCGGCACCAGCCACCGCCGTGCAGCATGTCGCGCCCGGCGCCGCCGATCATCGACCCGCTCGCCGAGTCCGACAGGTAGAGCCGGTCGTCGCCGCCGCGCAGGTCGACGTCCAGGCGCCGGTCGGGGTCGGAAGGCACGCTGCTGCTGCCGTCGTCGGTCCGGACCTCGGGCCAATAGGTGACACGCTCGTCCGCGTCGGTGCCGATGAAGGACGTCCGCAGGTTGGGGAACGTCAGCTGGTAGTCGGCGACCCCGCCGGACCAGCGCAGCACTGTGGTGCCTCCAGCCGTCACGGTCCCGCTTGGGGCATCGATGGCGACGTCGCCGACCCAGCCCTCCACCAGGGTCAGGAAGTTGCTGCCGTCACCGAGGTCCACGGAGCCACCGACCTGCTGTCCGGCCCACTCGACCCGGTCGTCGCCCGTGCCGGTGGCGACCACGTCGGGATTCGGGGCGCCCAGCGACTCCGAGCCGGTGGCCACGTAGTCGTTGCCGCCACGGGTGTCGATCACGTCGCGCTCCGTGTCGGTGGTGTCCCCGCCGAGCCCCGGCCCGGCGTACACCGCCTCGTTCGTGTCGCCGCCCACGAAGGTGTCAGCGCCCGCGCCGAGCAGGACGGTCACGTCGCGGCGGCTGGAGGTCGTCTCGTTGTGGACCACGTCGTCGCCGGGACCGGTGTCGAGGAAGAGGTACCGCTTCACGCTGTCGTCATCGGTGAGGCGTATGCACACGACGTCGTTGCCGGCGCCGGTGCTCACCGACTTCTGGCCGGGCCCCATGACCATGACGTCGTCGCCGTCGGTCCCGGCGTCGCCCACGGTCGTCACCGCCCTGCCCTGGCAGGTGGCGGGGTCGGCGTTGGCCGGGACGCTCGGCAGGAGCGCCAGGGTGAGGCCGAGCACGGCACCGAGGCCGGTCGCGGTGACGGTGGTGGACATGGGTGTTCCTCCCGAGAGGTGGCGCTGCTGGCGATGACGCTCCTGCCAGCATGGTCATCAGGGAGACGCAGCCGGACGCCCGCCGGTTGTCGTCAGTTGATCGGCGACGCCACGATCGCGGCGAACCGCCCGAGCACGTCCCGGTCCCCGGCGGTCGAGATGTCGGTGTCGTCGCCGCGGTTCCACAGCCACAGGTCGAGCGCGGCCGCCGGCCCGTCCACGACGACGTCCGGCTCGACGTCGGCGTCGTCCGGCGCGGGCACGACGTGGAAGTCCTCCTCGTCGGCGTACGACGTGCCGCTGTCGGGGTCGGTGCCCGAGAACGTCCCGAACCGCAGCCAGAACGACTCACCGGTGTCGGTCACGTCGACCCGCACCGTCCCCTCACCGGCCTCCCAGGACCCCCACGGAGGCATGCCGCCGTACATCACGTCGAGGCACTCGTGCACCCCGTCGGTCGCCAGCGGCGCGTCGAGCTCGCTGCCCACCCCGGCGGCCTGCTCGGCGTCGACGCGGTGCACCAGCGCCTCGTGCGCCTGCCGTCGGAGGATGAACCCGACCGTGTGGTCGTCCGACCAGTTCCAGGCCTCCTCCTCCGGGTCCGCGCCGTCGAGCGCCGCAGCCAGACCGGCCGACCACTCGTCGTAGGCGCGCAGCAGGTCGTCGTACGCCTCCGGGCGGGGCGGGTCGATCTCCTCCGGCCGCTCGGGCCTGGCCGTCAGCACCTCGGTCCACCACCGCTGCACCGTGGCGAGGTGCCACAGCAGGTCGGCGGCGTCCCAGTCGGGACACGCCGGGACCCGGGCCGCCGGGTCGCAGCCGGCGAGCACGTCGCGGAAGCGAGCGGACTCGGCGCGCAGGTGGTCGAGGTAGACATCGGGGGACGGGCGGGTGTGGAGTGAGGTCACCCGTGCACGGTAGGGGAGGAGACCGACGCTCCGCCTCGCGTTATCGGACCCGACTCGCCGCATACATGCAGTGCAATGTATAGTCATGCATATGACCGCAACAGTCGCCGTGGCCGGAGCCAGTGGGTACGCCGGAGGAGAGGTCCTGCGCCTCCTCCTGGGCCACCCGGGCGTCGAGGTCGGAGCGGTGACCGCGGGTTCCAACGCCGGTGAGCGGCTCGGCTCGCTGCAGCCGCACCTGCTCCCGCTGGCCGACCGGGTGCTGGCGGAGACGACGGTCGACACGCTGGCGGGGCACGACGTCGTGGTCCTGGGGCTGCCGCACGGCCAGTCCGCCGAGATCGCGCGGGAGCTCGGCGACGACACCGTCGTCATCGACTGCGGTGCCGACTTCCGTCTCACCGACGCGGGGGAGTGGCAGACGTTCTACGGCGGCGAGCACGCCGGATCGTGGCCCTACGGCCTCCCGGAGCTGCCCGGCCAGCGGGACCTGCTCCGCGGTGCCCGGCGGATCGCCGTGCCCGGCTGCTACCCGACCGTCTCGACACTCGCGGCGGTCCCTGCGCTCGTTGCCGGTCTCGTCGAGCCCGACGTCACCGTGGTCGCCGCGTCCGGCACGAGCGGCGCCGGCAAGGCCGCGAAGCCGCACCTGCTCGGCAGCGAGGTGATGGGCAACGCCAGCGCCTACGGCGTCGGCGGCACCCACCGGCACACGCCCGAGATCGTCCAGAACCTCAGCGGCGTCCACGGTGCGGCGGTGCGGGTCGGCTTCACGCCGCTCCTGGTGCCGATGTCCCGCGGCATCCTCGCGACCGTCCAGGCGCCCCTGCTCGACGGGGTCACCCCGGACCAGGTCCGCGACGCCTACGCAGCGGCGTACGACACCGAGCCCTTCGTGCACCTGCTCCCCGAGGGCCAGTGGCCGCAGACCCAGTCCGTGCTCGGCTCCAACGCCGTCCAGGTGCAGGTTGCGGTCGACGAGCGCGTACGACGACTCGTGGCGGTGGCCGTGGTCGACAACCTCGCTAAGGGCACCGCCGGCGCCGCCGTCCAGTGCATGAACCTCGCCCTGGGTCTCGACGAGGCCGCCGGGCTCACCACGATCGGAATTGCCCCGTAATGACTGTCACCACCCCCCACGGCTTCACCGCCGCCGGCGTCGCGGCCGGACTCAAGTCCACCGGTGCCAAGGACCTCGCCCTGGTCGTCAACCTGGGCCCCACCTTCGACTCCGCCAGCGTCTTCACCGCCAACCGGTGCCTGGCCAACCCCGTGCTGTGGAGCCAGGAAGTCGTCAAGGACGGCACCGTCAGGGCGGTCGTCCTCAACTCCGGCGGCGCCAACTGCTACACCGGCCCCGAGGGCTTCCAGACCACCCATGCGGTGGCGGAGAAGGTCGCCGAGGGCCTCGGCATCGGCGCCATCGACGTCGTCGTCTGCTCCACCGGCCTCATCGGTCTCGCCAACGACCGCGACGACCTCCTGGCCGGCGTCGAGGCGGCGAGCGCTGCGCTGTCGCCCGACGGGGGCACCAGCGCCGCCGAGGCGATCATGACCACCGACTCGGTCAGCAAGAACACCGTCGTCGAGGGCGCCGGCTGGTCGATCGGCGGGATGGCCAAGGGCGCGGGGATGCTCGCCCCGCAGCTGGCCACGATGCTCGTGGTCCTGACCACCGACGCCGTCGTGCCCGCCGCCGACCTCGACGCCGCGCTCCGCGCCGCCACCCGGGTCAGCTTCGACCGCCTCGACTCCGACGGGTGCATGTCCACCAACGACACGGTCACCGTGATGGCCAGCGGTGCCAGCGGCATCACCCCCACGCCGGAGGACTTCACCGCCGCGCTCACCCAGGCCTGCACCGACCTCGCGATGCAGCTGCTCAAGGACGCCGAGGGTGCCGACCACGAGATCGCCATCACCACCCTCCACGCCGCGTCGGAGGAGGAGGCGGTCGAGGTGAGCCGCAGCGTCGCCCGCAGCAACCTGTTCAAGGCCGCCGTCTTCGGCAACGACCCCAACTGGGGACGGGTGCTCGCCTCCATCGGCACCACCCAGGCGCAGTTCGACCCCGCCGACCTCGACGTCGCGATGAACGGGGTGTGGGTCTGCCGGCAGTCCACCCCGGCCGAGGACCCGGCGAGCGTCGACCTCACCGGCCGCGAGGTGAGCGTGACCATCGACCTCAAGTCCGGCGACGCCCGCGCCACCGTCTGGACCAACGACCTCACCCACGCCTACGTCCACGAGAACAGCGCCTACAGCTCATGAGCGATCCCATGCCCGAGACCGTCCAGAACCCGCGCCGCCCCGACCCGGCCAAGGCCCGCACGCTGGCCGCGGCCCTGCCGTGGCTCAAGCGCTACCACGGCCGCACGATCGTCGTGAAGTACGGCGGCAACGCGATGACCGACGAGTCCCTCAAGGTCGCCTTCGCCGAGGACATCGCCTTCCTGCGCTTCGCCGGCTTCAAGCCCGTCGTCGTGCACGGCGGCGGCCCGCAGATCTCCCGGATGCTCGACAGGCTCGGCATCGAGTCGGAGTTCCGCGGTGGCCTGCGGGTCACCACCCCCGAGGCGATGGAGGTCGTCCGGATGGTGCTCGTCGGCCAGGTCCAGCGCGAGCTCGTCGGCCTGATCAACCAGCACGGCGCGCTGGCCGTGGGCCTCTCCGGTGAGGACGCCGGCCTCTTCACCGCCGAGCCCACCAACACGATCGTCGACGGCGAGGAGGTCGACCTCGGCCTGGTCGGCGAGGTCGCCAAGGTGCGGCCCGAGGCGGTGCTCGACCTGATCGAGGCCGGCCGGGTGCCGGTCGTCAGCTCGGTCGCGCCCGACGTCGACGGCCAGGTCCACAACGTCAACGCGGACACCGCCGCCGCGGCCCTCGCGGTCGCGCTGGGGGCAGAGAAGCTGCTGGTCCTCACGGACGTGGAGGGCCTCTACCGCGACTACGGCAACTCCGACGACCTGATCCAGGAGATCAGCCCGGAGGCGCTCGGCGAGATGCTGCCGTCCCTCGACGCGGGCATGGTCCCCAAGATGCGTGCCTGCTACGAGGCCGTCACCGGCGGGGTGCCGCGCGCCACGGTCGTCGACGGACGCGAGCCCCACTCCGTGCTGCTCGAGATCTTCACCGACGAGGGGGTCGGCACCCAGGTGCTCCCCGGCGTCGCCACGAGGATGCGCAAGCCCTACCCGACGGAGGAGGCCACATGAGCATCCAGGACCGCTACACCGGCGCCGTGATGAACACCTTCGGCCCGCCCGTGCTGGCGCTCGTCCGCGGGGAGGGCGCGCACGTGTGGGACGCCGACGGCAAGGAGTACGTCGACCTGCTGGGCGGCATCGCCGTCAACGCCCTCGGCCACGCCCACCCCGCCCTCGTCGAGGCCGTCACCACCCAGCTCCGCACGCTCGGCCACGTCTCCAACTTCTTCGCCACCGAGCCGCAGGTAGCGCTGGCCGAGCGCCTCGTCGGCCTCCTCGGCTGGTCCGACGACGCGCGCGTCTTCTTCAGCAACTCCGGCGCCGAGGCCAACGAGGCCGCGCTCAAGCTCACCCGCCGGACCGGCCGCACCCGGCTCGTCGCCGCCGAGGGCTCGTTCCACGGTCGCACCATGGGTGCGCTGGCCCTCACGTCCAAGGCCGCCTACCGCGAGCCGTTCGAGCCCCTGCCGGGCGACGTCACCTTCGTCCCGTACGACGACGTGGCCGCGCTGGAGGCCGCCGTCGACGACACCGTCGCCGCGGTCGTCCTCGAGCCGATCCAGGGGGAGGCCGGCGTGGTCGTGCCGTCCGCCGACTACCTCGCCGCCGCCCAGCGGATCGCCCACGACCACGGCGCGCTGCTGTGGCTCGACGAGGTGCAGACCGGCGTCGCCCGCACCGGCGCGTGGTTCGCCCACCAGCTGCTCCACGGCGTGCAGCCCGACGTCGTCACGCTCGCCAAGGGCCTCGGTGGCGGCATCCCGATCGGCGCGACGGTCGCCCGTGGTGACGCCGCGGCGCTGCTCCAGCCGGGCAACCACGGCACCACCTTCGGCGGCAACCCGGTCGCGACGGCCGCCGCCCTCGCGGTCCTGGACACGATCGAGGCCGACGGGCTGATGGACGCCGCCGTCACCCGGGGCGCCCAGCTCGAGGCGCTGCTGCGCAAGCAGACCGGCGTCGTCGAGGTGACGGGCGCGGGCCTCATGCGGGGCGCCGAGCTCGACGGCCCCTACGCCACCCAGGCGGTGGCGGCCGGGCGCGAGGCGGGCTTCATCCTCAACGCCACCGGCCCGACGCGGCTGCGGTTCGTGCCGCCGCTGGTGATCACGGCCGCCGACCTCGACGCCCTCGACGCGGCCCTGCCCGCCGTCCTCGACACCGCCCGCGCCGCAGCACAGGAGCCCACCCGATGACGCGCCACTTCCTCCGTGACGACGACCTGTCGCCCGCCGAGCTGCTCGAGGTCCTCGACCTGGCCGACCGGATGAAGGCCGAGCCGTTCGACCACAAGCCGCTCGCCGGCCCGCGGACGGTCGCCCTGGTCTTCGACCGCCCGACCCTGCGCACCCAGGTGTCCTTCGCCGCCGGCATCGCCGAGCTGGGCGGCAACCCGATGACGGTCGACGGCGGCCTCGCTGCGATGGGGTCCCGTGAAGGCGTCGAGGACGTCGCCCGCATCCTCGGCCGCCAGGCCGCGGCCGTCGTCTGGCGCACCGCCCACCAGGGTGACGTCGTCACCATGGCGGCGTACGCCGGCGTGCCGGTGCTCAACGCGCTCACCGACGAGTTCCACCCCTGCCAGCTCCTCGCCGACCTGCAGACCGTGCGCGAGCACAAGGGCAGGCTGGCGGGGATCCGGGTCGCGTTCGTCGGCGACGGTGCCTGCAACATGGGCAACTCGTGGGTCCTCGCCGGCGCCTCCGCCGGCATGCACGTCGTCGTCGGCGCACCCGAAGGGTTCACGCCCGACGCCCACGTCGTCGCGAGGGCGCGTGAGATCGCGCAGGGCACCGGCGGCTCGATCGAGCTCACGACCGACCCGGTCGAGGCGGTCGCCGGTGCCGACGTCGTGGTCACCGACTCCTGGGTCAGCATGGGGCGCGAGGAGGAGTCCGAGGAACGGCTGCGGATCTTCCCGCCCTTCGGCGTCACCGAGGACCTGCTGTCCCATGCCGCGCCCGACGCGATCGTCATGCACTGCCTGCCGGCCTACCGCGGCAAGGAGATCTCCGAGGAGGTCATCGAGGGACCGCACTCGGTCGTCTGGGACGAGGCGGAGAACCGTCGCCACGCCCAGAAGGCGGTGCTGACCTGGCTGCTGGAGCGGTCATCATGACGGCCATGACCCCGCTGACCAAGAGCGCCCGGCACCAGCGGATCATCGACATCGTGACGGCCCACCCGGTGCGCTCCCAGACCGAGCTCGCCGACCTCCTCGGCGACCACGGCGTCCGTGTCACCCAGGCCACGCTGAGCCGCGACCTGGTCGAGCTCGACGCGGTCAAGGTGCGCGACACCGACGGCGCCCTCGTCTACGCCGTGCCGGGGGAGGGCGGTGACCGCAGGGTCTCCGCGCCCCGCGAGACCGCGGCCGGCCGCGACCGGCTGGCGCGGCTGTGCGCCGAGCTGCTCGTCAGCGCCGAGGCCAGCGCCAACCTCGTCGTGCTCCGTACGCCGCCCGGTGCCGCGCAGTTCCTCGCGAGTGCCTTCGACAAGGCCGACCTCGGCGACATCCTCGGCACCATCGCCGGTGACGACACGCTGCTCGTCATCGGCCGCGACCCCGCGGGCGGCGACGCCCTCGCCCAGCGGTTCCTCGACCTGGCCAACGACGTCCGCCACGGCTCGAGCCACGCCCCCAGCCCCTCGAACACCACCCCTGACTCCAGCTCAGCAAAGGACTCCCAGTGAGCAAGGTCCTCACCTCCCTCCCGGTCGGCGAGCGCGTCGGCATCGCGTTCTCCGGCGGCCTCGACACCTCGGTGGCGGTCGCCTGGATGCGCGACAAGGGCGCGGTGCCGTGCACCTACACCGCCGACATCGGTCAGTACGACGAGCCCGACATCTCCGGCGTCCCGTCCCGCGCGCTGCAGTACGGCGCCGAGCTGGCGCGCGCGGTGGACTGCAAGACGCAGCTCGTCGAGGAGGGCCTCGCGGCCCTCGCGTGCGGCGCGTTCCACATCCGTTCCGGCAGCCGGATCTACTTCAACACCACGCCCCTGGGCCGCGCCGTGACCGGCACGATGCTGGTGCGCGCGATGCACGACGACGGCGTCAACATCTGGGGCGACGGCTCGACCTTCAAGGGCAACGACATCGAGCGGTTCTACCGCTACGGCCTGCTCGCCAATCCCGACCTGCGGATCTACAAGCCGTGGCTCGACGCGGACTTCGTCACCGAGCTCGGCGGACGTCACGAGATGAGCGCCTGGCTCACCGACCACGGCCTGCCCTACCGCGACAGCCAGGAGAAGGCGTACTCCACCGACGCCAACATCTGGGGCGCCACCCACGAGGCCAAGACCCTCGAGCACCTCGACGTCTCCCTCGAGACCGTCGACCCGATCATGGGCGTGAAGTTCTGGGACCCGTCCGTCGCCATCGAGACCGAGGACGTCACGATCCGCTTCGACCAGGGCCGACCGGTGGCGATCAACGGCACGCAGTACGACGACGCCGTCGCGCTGGTACACGAGGCCAACGTCATCGGCGGCCGCCACGGCCTCGGCATGTCCGACCAGATCGAGAACCGCATCATCGAGGCGAAGTCGCGCGGCATCTACGAGGCGCCGGCGATGGCGCTGCTCTTCATCGCCTACGAGCGGCTGGTCAACGCAATCCACAACGAGGACACCGTCGCGCAGTACCACAACGAGGGCCGCAAGCTCGGTCGCCTGCTCTACGAGGGCCGGTGGCTCGACCCGCAGGCGCTGATGATCCGCGAGTCCATCCAGCGCTGGATCGCCTCCCTCGTCACCGGCGAGGTCACGCTGCGGCTGCGGCGGGGGGAGGACTACTCGATCCTCGCCACGAGCGGCCCGGCCTTCTCCTACCACCCGGACAAGCTGTCGATGGAGCGCACCGACAACGCCGCCTTCGGTCCCACCGACCGGATCGGCCAGCTCACGATGCGCAACCTCGACATCGCCGACTCGCGCGCCAAGCTCGAGCTCTACGCCGCCCAGCCGCTCGACCAGGGCCAGGTGCTCGTCGAGAACGGCACCCTCTACGGTGCCATCGAGGCCGGTGGCTACGACAAGATCACCGACAACCCGGCCACCGAGGCGGCCGACGAGTCCGCCCTGGAGAACGCGGCGATGGAGTTCGGGACCGACTGATGGCAGGCACACCGACGAGCGGCGGCACGACCAACGAGGGATCGCTGTGGGGTGGCCGCTTCGCGAGCGGACCCTCGCCCGAGCTCCAGGAGCTGTCGCGCTCGACGCACTTCGACTGGCAGCTGACGCCCTACGACCTCGCCGGCTCCCGGGCGCACGCCAACGCCCTGCACCGCGCCGGCCTGCTCACCGAGGCCGACCACGCCGAGCTGCTGCGCGGGCTGTCGGTGCTGGGGGAGCGGTACGACGCCGGCGAGCTGGTCCCCGCGACCACCGACGAGGACGTCCACGGCGCGCTCGAGCGGCTGCTGCTCGACGAGGTCGGTCCCGAGGTCGGCGGTCGGCTCCGGGCGGGCCGCTCGCGCAACGACCAGGTGGCCACGCTCTTCCGGGCCTACCTGCGCGACCACGCGCACACGATCGCCGGCCTGGTGCTCGACCTGGTCGACGTGCTCGCCTGGCAGGCGGGGGAGCACCTCGGCCCTGACTCACCCACGGTGATGCCGGGGCGCACGCACCTCCAGCATGCCCAGCCGGTGCTGCTGTCGCACCACCTGCTGGCCCACGCGTGGCCGCTGCTGCGCGACGTGGAGCGGCTGCGCGACTGGGACGCGCGCGTGGCGGGCGACTCGCCGTACGGCTCCGGGGCCCTCGCCGGCCAGACGCTCGGCCTCGACCCGGAGGCGGTCGCGGCGGAGCTCGGCTTCTCTGGCTCGTCGGCCAACTCCATCGACGGCACGTCGTCGCGCGACTTCGCCGCCGAGTTCGCCTTCGTCACCGCCCAGGTGGGCGTCGACCTCTCCCGCCTCGCCGAGGAGGTCATCCTCTGGACGACCCGGGAGTTCGACTTCGCCACGCTGCACGACTCGTGGTCGACCGGGTCGAGCATCATGCCGCAGAAGAAGAACCCCGACATCGCCGAGCTCGCGCGCGGCAAGTCCGGGCGGCTGATCGGCAACCTGTCCGGGCTGATGGCCACGCTCAAGGGGCTGCCGCTGGCCTACAACCGCGACCTGCAGGAGGACAAGGAGCCGGTCTTCGACTCGGTCCGCACCCTCGAGGTCCTGCTGCCCGCCATGACCGGCATGGTCGCGACGCTCACCTTCAACGGTCCCCGGATGGCCGAGCTCGCTCCGCAGGGCTTCTCGCTCGCGACCGACGTCGCCGAGTGGCTGGTGCGCGAGGGCGTGCCGTTCCGTGACGCCCACGAGGTCGCCGGTGCGTGCGTACGCCGCTGCGAGGAGCTCGGCTGCGACCTGCCCGACCTCACCGACGAGCAGCTGGCCGGGATCTCGCCGACCCTGACGCCGGAGGTCCGCACGGTCCTGACCGTCGAGGGGTCGGTCGCCTCGCGCTCCGGCCGCGGCGGCACGGCACCGGACCGCGTCCGTGAGCAGCTCGACGAGGTGCGTACGGCTACCACCGGACACCGTGACCGCCTGGGCTGAGGGCGACCCGCTCGAGGTGGCACCCCGCCTGCTCGGCGCGATCCTCACCCACGGCGGCGTCTCGGTGCGCCTCACCGAGGTGGAGGCGTACGCCGGCCCGCTCGACCCGGGTTCGCACGCGCACCGCGGGCAGACGGCCCGCAACGAGGTGATGTTCGGTCCGCCCGGCCGGCTCTACGTCTACTTCGTCTACGGGATGCACTTCTGCGCCAACCTCGTCACCGGCCCCGAGGGTGACCCCGGCGCCGTCCTGCTGCGCGCGGGCGAGGTGGTGGCCGGGATCGACGTCGCCCGGGAGCGCCGTCGCTCGAGCAGCGACCGCGACCTGGCCCGTGGTCCGGCCCGGTTGTGCCGGGTGCTCGGGATCGATCTCGCGGACAACGGGATCCGTCCCGACCTGGTGGCGGGGGAGCCGGTGGCCGACATCAGCACCGGACCACGGGTTGGTCTGCGGCTCGCAGCAGAGCGTCCGTGGCGGTTCTGGGCCACCGGCGATCCCACCGTCAGCACGTACCGTCCTGCGGCTCCACGCCGCGCCGCAGGCCGCTGACCTGCGGTTATGCGTGAAGGACACCCCCGGTTTTGCATGCTCCGGGAGGAGGGTCTAATGTTTCACCTGTCGCCGCAAGGCGCCGCTCCCCGGCCAGAAGGCGGGATGGAGCGGAGACCAGCGGCGGCCACACCGAAGCGCGAAGCTCGCGAGTTTGACTGCGAGCAGAGCGCCCGGTAAGTTTCTGCAGGTTGCCCCGCGACCGGACCGGCCCAGCCGGCGAGGATCGGGTGCGTCTGATTCTTGAGAACTCAACAGTGTGTTTGATTAGTCGACGAATTAGTTTGTTATGCCCCGTTGACATCATGTTTGCTCACCGGCCTTTTGGGTTGGTGGGTGTGGTGTCGCGGTTTCTTTGACAATGATTCTGGCGAGGTCTTCTCCTTTGTGGAGGGGGTCTCATCGCTAGTTTTGTTCAGTCATGGATGTGGCTCTTATTGATAGTCCTGTTGGCCTCCTTTTGGGTGGTTGGTGGGTATGTTTTCGATGGAGAGTTTGATCCTGGCTCAGGACGAACGCTGGCGGCGTGCTTAACACATGCAAGTCGAGCGGAAAGGCCACTTCGGTGGTACTCGAGCGGCGAACGGGTGAGTAACACGTGAGTAATCTGCCCCTGGCTTTGGGATAGCCACCGGAAACGGTGATTAATACCGGATATGACATCTGACCGCATGGTTGGTTGTGGAAAGTTTTTCGGCCAGGGATGTGCTCGCGGCCTATCAGCTTGATGGTGAGGTAATGGCTCACCATGGCTTCGACGGGTAGCCGGCCTGAGAGGGTGACCGGCCACACTGGGACTGAGACACGGCCCAGACTCCTACGGGAGGCAGCAGTGGGGAATATTGGACAATGGGCGGAAGCCTGATCCAGCAACGCCGCGTGAGGGATGACGGCCTTCGGGTTGTAAACCTCTTTCAGCAGGGACGAAGCGCAAGTGACGGTACCTGCAGAAGAAGCACCGGCCAACTACGTGCCAGCAGCCGCGGTAATACGTAGGGTGCGAGCGTTGTCCGGAATTATTGGGCGTAAAGGGCTCGTAGGCGGTTTGTCGCGTCGGGAGTGAAAACCAGGTGCTTAACACCTGGCTTGCTTTCGATACGGGCAGACTAGAGGTATTCAGGGGAGAACGGAATTCCTGGTGTAGCGGTGAAATGCGCAGATATCAGGAGGAACACCGGTGGCGAAGGCGGTTCTCTGGGAATGACCTGACGCTGAGGAGCGAAAGTGTGGGGAGCGAACAGGATTAGATACCCTGGTAGTCCACACCGTAAACGTTGGGCGCTAGGTGTGGGGTCCATTCCACGGATTCCGTGCCGCAGCTAACGCATTAAGCGCCCCGCCTGGGGAGTACGGCCGCAAGGCTAAAACTCAAAGGAATTGACGGGGGCCCGCACAAGCGGCGGAGCATGCGGATTAATTCGATGCAACGCGAAGAACCTTACCTGGGTTTGACATACACCCTGCCGCTCCAGAGATGGGGCTTCTTTTGGGGGTGTACAGGTGGTGCATGGCTGTCGTCAGCTCGTGTCGTGAGATGTTGGGTTAAGTCCCGCAACGAGCGCAACCCTCGTTCTATGTTGCCAGCACGTAATGGTGGGGACTCATAGGAGACTGCCGGGGTCAACTCGGAGGAAGGTGGGGATGACGTCAAGTCATCATGCCCCTTATGTCCAGGGCTTCACGCATGCTACAATGGCCGGTACAAAGGGCTGCGATCCCGTAAGGGGGAGCGAATCCCAAAAAGCCGGTCTCAGTTCGGATTGGGGTCTGCAACTCGACCCCATGAAGTCGGAGTCGCTAGTAATCGCAGATCAGCAACGCTGCGGTGAATACGTTCCCGGGCCTTGTACACACCGCCCGTCACGTCACGAAAGTCGGCAACACCCGAAGCCGGTGGCCCAACCCTTGTGGAGGGAGCCGTCGAAGGTGGGGCTGGCGATTGGGACGAAGTCGTAACAAGGTAGCCGTACCGGAAGGTGCGGCTGGATCACCTCCTTTCTAAGGAGCACACACCCCGACATCTGGCCGGCCCATACTGGGTCGCGAAGCGCCCAGGTGCGATGGTGGTGTCTCACTAGTGGAATCGTCGACATCAGCGAGCTGGCTCGTCACGGGTTTCCGTGGAGGGCCGGTGCTGCTGGTTTACTCATGCCCCGCGTTGGTGGGGGTGGGGTCAAGCACACTGTTGGGTCCTGAAGGATCAGCCGTCGCGGCCGTCCTTGGCGTCAAAGCCGAGGGTGGTGTGTGTGGTTGGGCTTCTGTTCCTCTCTTCGCTCGTGCTCCTCCTTGTGGGGGGTGGGGGGGTTGGTGGGGTTGTTGTTTGAGATCTGCATAGTGGACGCGAGCATCTTCACTGCACGCCGTGATCGGGTGGCGCACCTTTGGGTGTGGCTCCTGGCGATGGGTGTGTGGTGAGTGTGTAATTATCTTCGCGCCGTGGACTCGTTTCCTTACGGGTTTGCGGTGTGTGAAGAGTCTGCCGGCTCATTCCTTTGATTGGGGGGTGGGTCGGGTGTTCTTTGGTTTGTCTCGTGCGTTGTGATGACGTGCGCGTGAATGGCGTGTGCTGTTTGGGCGTGTGTTGTTTTGACGTTGTTGAGACAAGCTATGAAGGGCACATGGTGGATGCCTTGGCATCAAGAGCCGATGAAGGACGTTGGAGCCTGCGATAAGCCCTGGGGAGTTGGCAACCAAGCTGTGATCCGGGGGTGTCCGAATGGGGAAACCCAGCACGAGTCATGTCGTGTTACCTGCACCTGAACACATAGGGTGTGTGGAGGGAACGTCGGGAAGTGAAACATCTCAGTACCGACAGGAAGAGAAAACAACAGTGATTCCGAGAGTAGTGGCGAGCGAAATCGGATGAGGCCAAACCTCGAGTGTGTGATACCCGGCAGGGGTTGCATTCGGGGGGTTGTGGGACCGTTCAGCTGAGTCTGCCGGCTCAGCACAGAGTAAGAAACCAGTGTGGAAGTCGAAGTCGGTTGGAAAGCCGTACCGTAGAGGGTGATAGGCCCGTAGACGTAAAGCGCTGGCTCTGGAGCGTGTTCCCAAGTAACACGGAACCCCTGAAATTCCGTGTGAATCTGGCGGGACCACCCGTTAAGCCTAAATACTCCTTGATGACCGATAGCGGACAAGTACCGTGAGGGAAAGGTGAAAAGTACCCCTGGCGGGGAGTGAAATAGTACCTGAAACCGTGTGCCTACAATCCGTCGGAGCTTCTGCCTTGTGCAGGGGTGACGGCGTGCCTTTTGAAGAATGAGCCTGCGAGTTTGCGGTGTGTTGCGAGGTTAACCCGTGTGGGGAAGCCGTAGCGAAAGCGAGTCCGAATAGGGCGTTTCAGTAGCGCGCTCAAGACCCGAAGCGAAGTGATCTATCCATGGGCAGGTTGAAGCGTCGGTAAGACGACGTGGAGGACCGAACCCACTTAGGTTGAAAACTGAGGGGATGACCTGTGGATAGGGGTGAAAGGCCAATCAAACTTCGTGATAGCTGGTTCTCCCCGAAATGCATTTAGGTGCAGCGTTGCGTGTTTCTTGCCGGAGGTAGAGCACTGGATAGCCGATGGGCCCTACAAGGTTACTGACGTTAGCCAAACTCCGAATGCCGGTAAGTGAGAGCGCAGCAGTGAGACTGCGGGGGATAAGCTCCGTAGTCGAGAGGGAAACAGCCCAGACCATCAGCTAAGGCCCCTAAGCGGTGACTAAGTGGAAAAGGATGTGGAGTCGCATTGACAACCAGGAGGTTGGCTTGGAAGCAGCCACCCTTGAAAGAGTGCGTAATAGCTCACTGGTCAAGTGATTCCGCGCCGACAATGTAGCGGGGCTCAAGTCATCCGCCGAAGCTATGGCATTCAGCGAATACATCAGCATCGACTTGATCGGTGTTCAGTGCGCTGGATGGGTAGGGGAGCGTCGTGTGGGCAGTGAAGCGCCGGAGTGATCCAGGCGTGGAGCCCACACGAGTGAGAATGCAGGCATGAGTAGCGAATCACGGGTGAGAAACCCGTGCGCCGAATGATCAAGGGTTCCAGGGTCAAGCTAATCTGCCCTGGGTAAGTCGGGACCTAAGGCGAGGCCGACAGGCGTAGTCGATGGACAACGGGTTGATATTCCCGTACCGGCGAAGTTGCGCCCATGACGAACCTGGTGATGCTAACCACCCGAAACTCATCGGACCGGACCCTTCGGGGCGAGGCTGGTGAGCGGAGCGTGGGACCCGAGCTGGTAGTAGTCAAGCGATGGGGTGACGCAGGAAGGTAGCCCAGCCACAGCGATGGTTGTCTGTGGGCAAGCGTGTAGGACGTGGTGTAGGCAAATCCGCACCATCCACTTCAGTGTGGAGTCTGAGACGTGATGCGGAGCCATATGGCGAAGTGGGTGATCCTATGCTGTCGAGAAAAACCTCTAGCGAGCAACGAGCCGCCCGTACCCCAAACCGACTCAGGTGATCAAGTAGAGAATACTAAGGCGATCGAGACAACCATGGTTAAGGAACTCGGCAAAATGCCCCCGTAACTTCGGGAGAAGGGGGGCCCGGATCGTGAACCCACTTGCTGGGGGAAGCGTGAAGGGCCGCAGAGACCAGGGGAAAGCGACTGTTTACTAAAAACACAGGTCCGTGCGAAGTTGTAAGACGATGTATACGGACTGACTCCTGCCCGGTGCTGGAAGGTTAAGAGGACCGGTTAGACCCTTTGGGGTCGAAGCTGAGAATTTAAGCCCCAGTAAACGGCGGTGGTAACTATAACCATCCTAAGGTAGCGAAATTCCTTGTCGGGTAAGTTCCGACCTGCACGAATGGAGTAACGACTTTCCCACTGTCTCAACCATGGACTCGGCGAAATTGCACTACGAGTAAAGATGCTCGTTACGCGCGGCAGGACGGAAAGACCCCGGGACCTTTACTATAGTTTGGTATTGGTGTTTGGTACGGCTTGTGTAGGATAGGTGGGAGACTGTGAAACCCTCACGCCAGTGGGGGTGGAGTCAACGTTGAAATACCACTCTGGTCGTACTAGATGTCTAACCTAGGTCCGTCATCCGGATCAGGGACAGTGCCTGATGGGTAGTTTAACTGGGGCGGTTGCCTCCTAAAATGTAACGGAGGCGCTCAAAGGTTCCCTCAGCCTGGTTGGCAATCAGGTGGCGAGTGTAAGTGCACAAGGGAGCTTGACTGTGAGACAGACATGTCGAGCAGGGACGAAAGTCGGAACTAGTGATCTGGCCACGGCATGTGGAAGCGTGGTCACTCAACGGATAAAAGGTACCCCGGGGATAACAGGCTGATCTTCCCCAAGAGTCCATATCGACGGGATGGTTTGGCACCTCGATGTCGGCTCGTCGCATCCTGGGGCTGGAGTAGGTCCCAAGGGTTGGGCTGTTCGCCCATTAAAGCGGCACGCGAGCTGGGTTTAGAACGTCGTGAGACAGTTCGGTCCCTATCCGCCGCGCGCGCAGGAAACTTGAGAAAGGCTGTCCCTAGTACGAGAGGACCGGGATGGACGAACCTCTGGTGTGCCAGTTGTTCTGCCAAGAGCACGGCTGGTTGGCTACGTTCGGAAGTGATAACCGCTGAATGCATCTAAGCGGGAAGCACGTTTCAAGATGAGGTTTCCCACCCAATAATGGGGTAAGGCCCCCCACAGAACATGGGGTTGATAGGCCGGAGGTGTACAGCAGTAATGCCTAGCCGACCGGTACTAATAGGCCGAGGGCTTGTCCCAACACCGTACAAAACCACACACACCAACTGTGTGACGTACGACCGCGCAAACCAACGAACACACACACACACTTGTTCGCGTCCACTAAGCAGTTCCCAACCAACAAACCCAACCCAGGACACCTGGGGGTTTGTAGAGGTTGAAAGAGTTACGGCGGCCATAGCGAAACGGGAAACACCCGGTCCCATACCGAACCCGGAAGTTAAGCCTTTCAGCGCCGATGGTACTGCAACCGAGAGGTTGTGGGAGAGTAGGACGCCGCCGGACAAACATTGTGGAAGTGGGGTCACCTTCGGGTGGCCCCACTTCTGCATTTCCGGGTGTTTGTCGTGGTCATGTGGTGGGTGCCGAACCTGGCCGCCGAATGTCCACAGGGCGCGCCTGTCGGGTGTTGTCCACAGGCCTGCCACGTCTGGACGGCGGGCCGTCGCACCGAGCCGGGACAGTCGTCACCAGGAGGTGCACTGTGACCACATCGGGCACGACGACTGACACGAAGAAGACCGCGACCGCTCGCAAGAGGCGCTCGCCAGACCGTTCGCCCCGCGAGCGCCGGGCGCAGCCGCCCGCCGACGACGGCGACGAGGGTGCCAACGAGGTTCGGCTCGTCGGCCGGCTCACGAGCGTCCCCGTCGTCGTCGAGCTGCCGAGCGGAGACGCTCTGGTGAGCTTCCGGGTCTCGGTGCCGAGGAGTCCCGGCGCGACGAAGACGGTGGCCACGACGAGCCAGCGGGTCGACTCGATCCCGTGCTCCGCCTGGACCGCCTCGCTGCGTCGGCGGATCGCCGGCTGGAGACCCGGCGACACTGTCGAGGTGGCTGGCGCCGTCTGCTGTCGGTTCTACCAGGCCGGGGGAGCGACACGGTCGCGGGTCGAGGTGGTGGCCTCGTCCGCGAGGATCATCCGTCGTTCACCGGTCGCATGATGACGCCGAGGCTCGGCTTCGGCTGGAACGAGGTCGCCTTCTCCGGCAGGAGCCCGCCTGACTCGACGAGTGCCTTGACCTGCGCGAAGTCGGGGCTCGGCAGCAGCACTGCGGGTGCCGCGGGGGAGGTTGCGGTCAGTGCCTCCTCCACCGTGTGGTGGTGCTCGAGGCGGGGCGGCGGTTCGGGCAGCCGGGGAAGGACGTGGTCGTGCAGCCACGACACGGCAGCCTCACGGTCGAGGCCGTGGGGCGCGACGGCGTACCACGTCTCCCCGTCCGTCAGCACCAGGTGCGTGCTGTCGAGGGCCCCGAGGGCCTCCTGCCGTGATCGCGAGGTCACCTCGGCCCCAGCCGCGCGGGTCGCCTCGACGAGCACGTCGAGACCCACGGTCGGCAGCGTGCGGTGGATGGCGCCGAGGAACAGGGGAGTGTCGGCCTGGTCGACCAGCATCGCGAGCCCGGCGTCCCACGGGGTGCCCGGGTGCTCCTCCTGGAGCCGCAGGTAGGCGGCGTACCTGTGGTGGCCGTCGGCGAGGAGGCACGAGCTGCCGGAGATGAGGTGGCCGATGCGGGCAATGGCCTGCTCGTCCCGTACGGCCCAGAGCCGCTGTCGCTGTCCGGTGCGGTCGAGGTAGCGCCAGTCCGGCTCGGCGCGCGCGACCTCGTCGACGAGGTCCCGGAGCTCCTGACTGCCGCGGTGCACCAGGAGGATGGGTGCCGGGTTGAGGTCCATCTGCAGCATCCGCTCGGCCAGCTCCCCGGCCTGCTCGGGGTGGATCGCCTCGTGCGGCCAGACGGCCCGCTCGGCCAGCGTGTCCGCACGCTCGGACATGCGGAGGGCGCCGACCAGGCCCCGGACGGTGAGGCCGCCGGCGGTGTACTCGTGGAGGTAGAGGGCGGGTCCGCCGTCAGCACGGGCGTCGCCGCGGTCGATCCACTGGGTCAGGCGCTCCGCGACGTCGCGGTAGGGTCGCGCCAGTGCTCGCGCGGAGGCGGGGTCGCCCACGCGGGTCGGGGACAGCATCACCGCCCGGAACGGGAGCAGCTCGAGGGGCTTCGCCACGTACGGAGGCACGACGGTGGCGAGGTCCATCGGAGCATCGTAGGGGGACGCTCGTCACAATCCGGAAAGGGGTGGACCATGCTCGAGGAGTCCGAGAGTGCCCTCGTCGAGGCCCACGACCTGGTCATGTTCGACCTGGACGGTGTGGTCTACGTCGGGGGCGAGGCGATCGACGGTGTCGCCGCGGTGATCGACCGGGTGCGCGAGTCCGGGCGCCACGTGGCGTTCGTGACCAACAACGCCTCGCGCACCCCTGACCAGGTGGCGGCGAAGCTGACCAAGGTGGGTGTGTCGGCCGAGGCACGCGACGTGGTCACCTCCGCCCAGGCCGCGGCACGGGTCCTGGTCGAGCAGCACGGCGCGGGTGCGCGCGTGCTGATGCTCGGAGGGGACGGCCTGCGGGTCGCGCTGCTCGAGGCCGGCCTCGAGCCGGTGGACGACCCCGAGGGTGCCGTGGCGGTGGCGAGCGGCTACGGCCCCGACGTCCGCTGGCGCGACATCATGCGCGTCTCGACGCTCGTGCGCGACGGGCTGCCCTACGTGGCGAGCAACGCCGACCTGACCATCCCCACCCCCTACGGGCTGGCGCCCGGCCACGGCGTCCTCGTGCGGACCATCACCGGCTTCGCGGGCGTCGACGCGATCGTGGCCGGCAAGCCCGAGAAGCCGCTGATGGAGGAGACCGTCCTGCGCGTGGGGGGCGACCAGCCGCTCATGGTCGGCGACCGGCTCGACACCGACATCGAGGGCGCCCACGCGATCGATGCGCCCTCGATGCTGGTGCTCACCGGTGTGACCTGGCTCGAGGAGCTGGCCACGGCACCGCCCCGCCTGCGGCCGACGTACATCTCTCCGACGCTGGCGGGCCTGTTCGAGCAGCACCCCGTGCCGTCGGTCACTGACGCGACGGTCGAGCTCGGCGGCTGGACCGCGAGCGTCGCTGACGGTCGGCTGACGGTCGAGGGGGAGGGCGGCGACGCCGACTGGTGGCGCGTCGCGGCCACCGCGTGCTGGCGCCACCTCGACGAGTCGGGCAGCGCGGCCGACGTCTCCGACACGACGCCTCCCGGACCGGTCCGACAGCTCGGTGCCGAGTAGGCTCGCGGCCATGAGCGAGCTGCCCGACCATGAGCCGACCGGCGTCGAGTCGGTCGACCGCGTCCTGGCGGAGGTGGCGGCCCTGGCCGACGCACCCGTGGCCGAGCACGTCGCGGTGTTCGAGCGCGCCCACGAGCAGCTGCGTCGCGCCCTCGACGCCCGGCCCGACGCGTCCGGCGACCCCCGGGGCGTCTGAACGCCCGTGCCGCCCAGACGTCTACGGCTGGACCAGGAGCTCGTCCGGCGCGGCCTGGCCCGCTCGCGCGAGCACGCCAGCGAGCTCGTCGCCGCCGGGCGGGTGACGGTCTCGGGGGCACGCGCCACGAAGCCGGCGACCGGGGTCACCACCGACGTCGCGATCGTGGTCAAGGACGACCCCACGTCCGTCGACTACGTCTCCCGGGGCGGGCACAAGCTGGCCGGCGCGCTGAAGGCGTTCGCCGAGCACGGCCTCACCGTCAGCGGCAAGCGATGCCTCGACGCCGGTGCGTCCACCGGTGGCTTCACCGACGTGCTCCTGCGAGCCGGTGCGCGCGAGGTGGTGGCGGTGGACGTCGGCTACGGACAGCTGGCCTGGTCGTTGCAGAGCGACGCACGGGTGCAGGTGCACGACCGCACCAACATCCGCGAGCTCACCCTCGACATCGTCGGCGACCCGGTCGACCTGGTCGTCGGCGACCTGTCCTTCATCTCCCTCGCCCTGGTGCTCGACCCACTGCTGTCCGTGACCCGCGAGGACGGCGAGCTGGCGCTGATGGTGAAGCCGCAGTTCGAGGTCGGCAAGGAGCGGGTCGGCAAGGGCGGCGTGGTGCGCGACCTCGCGCTGCGGGCCGAGGCGGTCACCACGATCGCTGACCTCGCCGCCGATCGGGGCTGGGGTGCCGTGGCCGTCACGGTCAGCCCGCTCCCCGGGCCCTCCGGCAACGTAGAGTTCTTCCTCCTGCTGCGTCGGGGTCCGGCCTCGATCGGGGCCGACGCGATCCGCGCCGAGGTCGAAGCCGCCGGGTCGCTGGGGGCGGCGGGTGAGAGGGTGGACCCGTGAGCACCCACAGCCCCCAGCGCCGCGTCCTGGTGGTCGCCCACACCGGCCGGGCCGAGGTGCGGGAGGTCGCGCGGGCCTGCGTCCAGAGCCTGACGACCCACGGCATCGCCGTACGACTGCTGGCCGACGAGGCCGCCGACCTGGGCCTGGCCGACATCGACGGGCTCGTCGAGACGACCCGTCCCGACGACGTGCCCGGTGAGGGCTGCGAGCTGGTGCTGGTCATCGGCGGCGACGGCTCGATCCTCCGCGCGGCCGAGCTGACCCACGCGACGAGCACTCCTCTGCTGGGCGTCAACCTGGGCCACGTCGGGTTCCTCGCCGAGGCCGAGCAGGAGGACGTCGAGTCCACCATCGCCGCCATCGTCGCGCGCGACTACACCGCCGAGGACCGGCTCACCCTCGACGTCTGCGTGCTGGTGGGCAAGGAGGTGCGGTTCTCCACCTTCGCCCTCAACGAGGCGAGCGTCGAGAAGGCCGCCCGCGAGCGCATGCTCGAGGTCGTCGTCGAGGTCGACGGGCGCCCGCTTTCCAGGTGGGGCTGCGACGGCGTCGTCTGTGCCACCCCGACGGGGTCGACCGCCTACAACTTCAGCGCCGGCGGCCCGGTGGTGTGGCCCGAGGTCGAGGCCCTGCTGATGGTCCCGCTGAGCGCCCACGCGCTGTTCGCCCGCCCGATGGTGGTGGCACCCACGTCGGTGCTCGCCGTCGAGGTGCTGTCCAACACCGAGGGCTCCGGCGTCCTGTGGTGCGACGGTCGCCGCACGGTCGACCTCCCGCCGGGCGCCCGCATCGAGGTGCGCCGCGGCGCCCGTCCGGTGCGCCTCGTCCGGCTGCACCACGCGCCGTTCACGGATCGGTTGGTGGCCAAGTTCGACCTGCCGGTCGAGGGATGGCGCGGCGCCGCCGAGCGCCGACGCCGCGACAACGGGGACGCCGATGCTTGAGGAGCTCCGGATCAGCCAGCTGGGCGTCATCGAGTCGTCGACGCTCGAGCTCGGACCCGGCCTGACCGTCATCACGGGCGAGACCGGCGCGGGCAAGACGATGGTCGTGACCGCCCTCGGGCTGCTGCTCGGCGGCCGGGCCGACCCGGGCGCCGTGCGCTCGGGAGCCAAGCAGGCCCGCGTCGAGGGCGTTGTCGCCGTCAGCGACCTCGACGGCTTCCGTGCGGCCGTGGAGAACGCCGGCGGTGAGGTCGAGGAGGACCAGGTCGTCCTCGCCCGCAACGTCGCCGCACAGGGCCGCTCGCGCGCCTGGGTCGGCGGTGCGTCGGTGCCGGTGACGACCCTGGCCGAGGTCGCCGAGCCCCTCGTGGCCGTGCACGGCCAGTCCGACCAGCACCGCCTGCTCCGGTCCGGTGCCCAGCGTTCCTCGCTCGACCGGTTCGGCGGCGAGAGCCTGGCCGCGACCGCGTCGTCGTACGCCGCCTTGTGGGCGGAGCTGATCGTGACCGAGCGGACGCTCGCCGAGGTGGTCGGCTCGGCTCGCGAGCGCGCACGGGAGGCCGACACGCTGCGGTTCGGCCTCGGAGAGGTCGAGGCGGTCGACCCGCACCCCGGGGAGGACGCCGAGCTCGCCGCCGAGGAGACGCGCCTCGGGTTCGCCGACACCCTGCGCACCGCGGCGGAGACGGCCCGCGAGGCGCTCTCCAGCGAGGAGGGCGCCCCCGATTCCCTGGCCACGACCAGCGCGGCGCGGCGGGCGCTCGACGGCGTCCGCGACCACGACCCGGCGGCGGGGGAGCTCGCCGACCGGCTCGCCGAGCTGAGCCACCTGCTCGTGGACCTCGCCGGCGACGTCGCGTCCTACGCCGCCTCCCTCGAGACCGACCCGGGCCGTCTCGCGGCCGTCTCGGAGCGACGGGCGGCGCTGACGGCGCTCACCCGCAAGTACGGCGAGACGATCGACGAGGTGCTCGCGTGGGCCGAGGACGGCGCGAAGCGGCTGCTGGACCTCGAGGACACCGACGGGCAGATCGCCGAGCTGGAGTCCCGCCGCGACCGCATCCGCGCCGAGCTCGGCGACCTCGCCGGCACCCTCAGCGCCCAGCGTCACGACGCTGCGCGACGGCTCGGTCAGGCGGTGAGCGACGAGCTCACCTCCCTGGCCATGCCGCACGCCACGGTGACCATCGCGATCACCCAGCAGGACACACCTGCTCCGGAGACCCCGGCCGGACCGCAGCTGCTGGTCGACGGCCGTTGGGTGCGTGCCGGTGTGCACGGCGTCGACGACGTGGAGTTCCTGCTCGCCGCCAACACGGGTGCCGACGCCCGCCCCCTGCACAAGGGCGCGTCCGGCGGTGAGCTCTCCCGCGTGATGCTCGCGCTCGAGGTCTCCTTGGCCGAGACCGGGTCCGTCCCGACGTTCGTCTTCGACGAGGTCGACGCCGGTGTCGGCGGCAAGGCCGCCATCGAGGTCGGGCGCCGGCTCGCCGCCCTGGCGCGCACGTCGCAGGTGCTGGTCGTGACCCACCTGCCGCAGGTCGCGGCCTACGCCGACCGGCACGTGGTCGTCCACAAGTCCAGCGACGGCACGGTCACGACCTCGGGACTCGTCTCGCTGACCGACGACGACCGGGAGCGCGAGCTGTCGCGGATGCTCGCCGGCGTCGAGGACTCCGACAGTGCCCGGGCGCACGCCCGGGAGCTGCTGGAGGCCGCCGCGCCCGAGCGGGCGTGCCTCCCCGAGAGGCCTGCCCGCGGCTGACACCATGGCGCGGTCATGAAGTTCGCAGTCCGCTCCCGCCAAGCCCCCGCCCTCCCCGGCGTGCACGGTCCCGCCCGGGTCCACCGTCGTACGGCCAGCGTCCTCGGCCGCCTGCACGCAGGGGACGTCGCCGTCCTCGACCACCTCGACATGGACCGCGCCAGCGCCCAGGCGCTCGTCGACGCCGGCGTCGTGGCCGTGGTCAACGCCAGCCCGATGATCTCGGGCCGCTACCCCAACCTGGGGCCGCAGCTGCTCGTGGAGGCCGGGCTCACGGTCGTCGACAGCGTCGGCCCGGAGATCTTCGACCGGGTCCGCGACGGAGCCGCCCTCCGCGTCGACGGTGACGCGGTGCACGCCGGCGGCACCCAGGTCGCCGAGGGGCGCGAGCTGACCGTCGACCTGGTCGCCTCCGAGATGCACGGCGCCCGCTCCGGCCTCTCGGCGCAGCTCGAGAGCTTCACCCACAACAGCACCGAGTTCCTCCGCCGGGAGCAGGACCTCCTGCTCCACGGCCACGGGGTGCCACGCACCGCCACCGAGATGGCCGGACGCCCCGTCGTGGTGGCCGTGCGCTCCCACGGGTGGGAGCAGGAGCTGCGCGGCATCAAGCCCTTCGTGCGCGAGCAGCGCCCCGTCCTGGTCGGAGTCGACCGCGGCGCGGACGCCCTGGCCAGCGCCGGGCACCGACCCGACGTCGTCGTGGTGACCGGCGGCTCCGACGACCTGCCCGCGGCCGCCGTCCTGCGTCGGGCCCGCGACGTGGTCGTCCTCGTCGAGCGCGGCGCTCCGCGCAGCGCGACCGAGCCCTTCGAGCGGCTCGGCATCCGGCCGCTGCGCTTCGAGACGTCCGCCACGACCGAGGACGCCGCCCTGCTGCTCGCCTCGGCGCACGAGGCCTCGCTGATCGTCGGCGTGGGCATGCACGCCACCCTCGCCGACTTCCTCGACCGGCGCCGCAGCGGCCTGGCGAGCACGTTCCTGACCCGCCTCAAGCTCGGGCCCGACCTCGTGGACGCGGCGGCAGTGCCGCGGCTCTACGACGGTGCGGTCCGGCCCCGCCACCTCGTCGGCGCCCTCGTCGCCGGGGTGCTCGCCCTCGCGGCGGCCGTGAGCGTCACGCCGGTCGGCCAGCAGTGGGTCGACGAGCTGTCGCCGCCCGTCACCAGCACCACGTCAGACCTGATCGACAACGTCCGAGGAATTCTTCCGTGATCACCCTGCGCCACCACCTGCTCACCATCGTCGCCGTCTTCCTCGCCCTTGCGGCCGGGATAGTCCTCGGCGGCGGCCCGCTCTCCGACGTCGGACCCACCGCCGCGACCTCGTCCGGCGAGAAGGAAGCCGCGCCCGCGGCGGACCGGGCGCAGACCGACTACACCGAGAGCTTCGTCTCCGCGCTGGGGCCGGCCACGGTCAGCGGGCGCCTCGCTGACCGCTCGGTCGCCGTGGTGACCGTGCCGGGCGCCGACGAGCAGGTCGTCACGGCGCTCACCGAGCAGGTGACCGCCGCCGGCGGCACGATCAGCGCACGCTACGACCTGTCCGCTGACATCGTCGACCCCGGCCAGAAGTCGCTGGTCGACACGCTCGGCAGCCAGCTGCTGACCCAGCAGGCCGAGGGCGACGTCGCCGCCGAGGCGTCGACGTACGACCGGGTCGGACAGCTGCTCGGCCTCGCGGTGGCGACGAAGGAGGCCGAAGGCCAGGACGTGAACGGCAAGGCCCGCGCGATCGTCGACGCCGTGAGCGGCGCCGGCCTGATGGCCAAGCCGGGCGAGGTCGCGCAGCGCTCGCCGCTCGTGCTGGTCGTGCTGGGCACGGACGCCGGCGACGAGGGCTCGGACGCGATCCTCGCCGGGCTCGTCCAGGGACTCGCCGTCCAGGCGGGCGGCGTGGTCGTGGCGGGTGTCACCTCCGACGGCGGGGACGGCCAGCTCGGTCGGCTCCGTGCCGACCCGGTCTCAGCCGCGGTCGCGACGCTCGACGGCGTCGACACGGCCGCCGGTCGGGTTGCCACGATCCTCACCCTCCAGCGCTCGCTGACGACTCCGGGTGGGGCGTTCGGTGCGTCGGGTGCGGACGGACCCGTCCCCCTCGGGTAGGATAAAAGCCCGTGAAGAGCCGCACGCCGACCAAGCACGTATTCGTCACTGGAGGCGTCGCCTCCTCCCTCGGCAAGGGGCTCACCGCCTCGAGCCTGGGCAACTTGCTGAAGGCGCGCGGACTGCGCGTCACGATGCAGAAGCTGGATCCCTACCTCAACGTGGATCCGGGCACGATGAACCCCTTCCAGCACGGTGAGGTCTTCGTGACCAACGACGGTGCCGAGACCGACCTCGACATCGGGCACTACGAGCGGTTCCTCGACACCGACCTGAACCAGATCGCCAACGTCACGACCGGTCAGGTCTACTCGACCGTCATCGCCAAGGAGCGTCGCGGCGACTACCTCGGCGACACCGTGCAGGTCATCCCGCACATCACCAACGAGATCAAGGACCGCATCCTCGCGATGGGCGGCCCCGACATCGACGTGGTCATCACCGAGGTCGGCGGCACCGTCGGCGACATCGAGTCGCTGCCGTTCCTCGAGGCCGCCCGCCAGACCCGGCACGAGATCGGGCGCGACAACTGCTTCTTCATCCACGTGTCCCTGGTCCCCTACATCGGTCCGTCCGGTGAGCTGAAGACCAAGCCCACCCAGCACTCGGTCGCGGCCCTGCGCTCCATCGGCATCCAGCCCGACGCCATCGTGTGCCGCTCCGACCGCGACCTGCCCGAGGGCATCAAGCGCAAGATCGCGCTCATGTGTGACGTGGACGACGAGGCCGTCGTGACGTGCGCCGACGCGCCGTCGATCTACGACATCCCGAAGGTGCTGCACCGGGAGGGCCTCGACGCCTACGTCGTACGCCGCCTCGACCTGCCGTTCCGCGACGTCAACTGGACCGACTGGGACGACCTGCTGCGCCGGGTGCACCACCCCTCCGAGGAGGTCACCGTCGCGCTCGTCGGCAAGTACATCGACCTGCCCGACGCCTACCTCTCGGTCAGCGAGGCGCTGCGTGCCGGGGGCTTCGCCCACGACGCGAAGGTGCACATCCGGTGGGTCGCCTCGGACGAGTGCCAGACCGAGGCGGGTGCGGCCAAGCACCTTGCCGACGTCGACGCGGTGCTCGTGCCCGGCGGCTTCGGCGTGCGCGGCATCGAGGGCAAGCTCGGTGCGCTGCGCTACACCCGCACGCACGGCATCCCCACGCTCGGGCTGTGCCTGGGCCTGCAGTGCATGGTGATCGAGTACGCCCGCAACGTGGCGGGCCTGACCAAGGCGGGGTCGACGGAGTTCGACCCCGACACCGTCGAGCCGGTCATCTCCACCATCGAGGAGCAGAAGAAGTACGTCGAGGGCGCCGGCGACCTCGGCGGCACCATGCGGCTCGGCCTGCAGAAGGCCGACCTCGCCGAGGGCAGCGTGGTGCGGGCGGCGTACGGCTCGGGCACCGTCGAGGAGCGCCACCGCCACCGCTACGAGTTCAACGACGCCTACCGCGAGCCCCTCGCACAGGCGGGCCTGGTGTTCTCGGGCGTCAACCCCGAGCTCGGGCTCGTCGAGTTCGTCGAGCTGCCGGCGGACGTGCACCCCTACTACGTCGCCACCCAGGCGCACCCCGAGCTGCGCTCGCGGCCCACGCGGCCGCACCCGTTGTTCGCCGGCCTCGTCGGCGCGGCCATCGAGCGGCAGCGCTCCGAGCGCTTCCCGCTCGACGAGTCGGGCCTGCGCCGCAAGGACGAGGGCGCCGAGGACTGACGGCGGGGGTACTTGTCAGCGATCCCCGGCTGACCGGGGATCGCTGAAGCGGAGCAAGTCGGGCGTCAGAGGCGGCGGGCCTGCAGGACCCGGCCGAGGACGAACGAGTTCGCGCGGAGCTGGTTGCGGGCGTAGGCGATCAGGCTGGTGTCGTCGGCCGCGGCCTCGGCGGCGGCGAGGAACGACTCGTCGCCCGCACCGAGGGGGTACATCGCGCGGATGGTGAGCCCCTGGTTGAGGAGCCCGCCCTTGAGCGTGTGCAGCTCCTCGAGGTAGCGGTGCGCGAACGGCGCGAGCAGCTCGGCCTGACCGGGACGCCAGAACGTCGACCCCAGCACGAGGGTCTCCCGGCTGGCCGGCACGGCGTAGTCGACGAAGAACGCCCGCCACACCTCCTCCTTGGCCTCCACGTCGGGACGGGCGGCGAGCACCGCGAGGCGGCGCATGCCGGCGTCCGGGTCGGGGTCGGACTCGAGCAGACGGCGTACGACGTCCTCGTCGTAGTCGCCGAGCTCGGCGCGGCGCACCGCCATCCGCCAGGCCAGGTCGAGGTCGGTCGCCCGGTCGGCGGCCGCCTGCAGGACCGACCAGTGCTCGTCGGTGGAGGCGGACGCCGCGAGCGTGCGCAGCGCCGCCTGGCGGGCGTCGGGCACGTCGACGAGCCCGACCACGGCGTCGGCCAGCGCGGCCAGCAGGCCGGGGGACTCGTCGGCCGGCGCCCACCTGTCGGCGACCTGGAGCGCCTGGCCCAGGAAGGGCTCGACGAGCGCCGGGCTGGTCTCCGTCGACAGGGCGCGGGTGAGTGCGCTCGACACGTCGCGAGGGGCGACGTCGCCGAGCAGCAGCAGCTGGCCGGCGGTGGCGGCGACGAGCGCCCGGTCGAGCGGGTCGTCGAGCTGCTGGACGCGCTCGAGCATCAGCCGCAACGAGGTCGGGTCGGGCTTCACGGCGGCGAACGTGTAGTCACCCGCGTTGACCAGGCGGAGGTCGCCCTCGGGCAGGTCGATCGGGGTGCGCCGACCGGTCACCTCGTGCGAGGAGCGGCCGACCGGGACCAGGGCGTCACCCGAGGCGTCGAAGACGGCCACGTCGAGGCGGTGGGGCCGGGGCTCCTGGTCGTCGGTCGTCTCCACGACGAGCTCGCCGTCGACCAGCGAGATCACGTCGGTGCCGGCCTCGTCGAGCCACGCCTTGGTCCAGGCCGACAGGTCGCGACCCGAGGCCCGCGAGTAGCAGTCCATCAGGTCGTCGAGGCGGGTGTTGGAGAAGGCGTAGCGGCTGAAGTAGTCGCGCAGGCCCTCGACGAACGCGTCCTCGCCGATGTAGGCGACGAGCTGGTGCAGCACGCTCTGGCCCTTGACGTAGGTGATGGCGTCGAAGTTGGACATCGCCGACGACACGTCGGGCACGTCGCTGCGGATGGGGTGGCGAGCCGGGCTCATGTCCATCTCGTAGGCGGTGCGCTTGAAGGCGGCGAGGAAGGTGGCCCACTGCTCGGTGAACTCGCTCGCCCCCGCCATGCCCCAGTTGGCCGCCCAGGAGGCGAACGCCTCGTTGAGCCAGAGGTCGTCCCACCACTGCATCGTCACGAGGTCGCCGAACCACATGTGCGCCATCTCGTGGAAGATGAACTCCGCCCGGACCGCGCGCTGCGCGTGGGTCGGGGGAGTGCGGAACAGCTGGCCGTCGCCGTAGGTGACGCAGCCCCAGTTCTCCATCGCGCCGCCGAGGTTGGGCACGAAGACCTGGTCGTAGCGCTCCTGCGGGAACGGGTAGCCGAACCGCTCACCGAAGAACGCGAGGCCCTGCCGCGTCAGGGTCACCATCTCGTCGAGGTCGCGCTCGAGGATCGGCACGAGCGACTGGCGGCAGTAGAAGCCCAGGTCGTAGCCGTCGTGCTGCTGCCGCACCTCGTGGAACGGACCCGCGTTGACCACGACGACGTACGTCGACAGGCGCGGCGTGTCGGGGAACGTCCACACCCGAGCGTCGTCGGCCTCCGCGTCCTCGACCGACTCGGGCGCGCCGTTGGAGGTGACCAGCCACGACGACGGCGCGGTCACGACGAAGCGGTGGGGAGCCTTGAGGTCGGGCTGGTCGAAGCAGGCCCACACGCGGCGCGCCTCGTCGGGCTCGAGGCTGGTCCAGACGTAGACCAGCTTGTCGGTCGGGTCGACCGTGCGCAGGATGCCCTCGCCGGTGGCCGTGTTGGTGGTGCTCGCCTCCACGACCAGGACGTTGTCGGCCGCGAGCGCGGGGAGCGGCAGGCGACCGCCGGCCGCGGCGGAGACGTCGACGTCCTCGCCGTTGAGGGTCGCTCGGACCACGTCCATCGCGACGTCGACGAACGTGGTCGCGCCGGGCGCGGAGCACGTGAAGGCGATGGTGCTGGTGGAGCGCCACACCTCGCCCTCGAGCAGGCCGGTCGTGTCCACCTCGATGTCGTAGCGCTGGACCTCGAGGAGGTCCGACCGGGTCTTCGCTTCGTGCTTGGTGAGGGTCGACAACGTCATGCAGCCGAACCTAACTCACCCTGTCCATCTCCATCTCCATCTCCATCTCAACCGACATGTGCCTCTGGGCTAGCGTCGAGGCATGACCGACGCGAGCACCCACGACCGATCGGACGACCGACCGCAGGGCCGACCCGACGAGCTCGCCGACCGGCCGATGGCGTGGCCCGTCGTGTCGAGCCAGGACCTGCACCGCGACGACTGGGTGGTCGCGCTGCGCGAGGACCGGATCACCCGGCCGGGCCACCCCGAGCAGTTCAGCCGGCTCAGCCTGGAGCACCCCGGCGCGGTCGTGGTGCTCGCGGTCGACGACGACGAGCGGGTGATGTGCCTGCGCCAGTACCGCCACACCAGCGGGCACGAGTTCGTCGAGCTCCCCGCCGGACTGCGCGACGCGGGCGACGAGCCGGCCGTCGAGACGGCGAAGCGCGAGCTGCGCGAGGAGGTCGAGCTCGACGCCGCGGACTGGCGGCTGCTGCTGAGCACCTTCTCCAGCGCGGGGATCAGCGACGAGGTGCACGAGATCTTCCTGGCACGCGGACTGACCCACGCGCCGCGCGGGGACTTCGAGATGGAGCACGAGGAGGCCGAGATGGAGCGCTTCTGGGTGCCCATGGCCGACCTGCTCGAGGCCGTCCTCGAGGGGCGGGTGCGACAGGGTCCGCTGGCGCAGGCGGTGCTGGCGTACGACGTGCTCAAGCGCCGCGGGGCCCTCGACGCCCGGTAGGGGCCCCCCGGGAGTATTCTCGCCCTCGCTGTGAGGCGGGCCACACCGTGGTGGTCCCCCGGAACACTTGAGGAGCAAGGCATGAAGGTCGGCGTACCCAAGGAAGTCAAGAACCGCGAGTACCGCGTGGCCCTGACCCCGATCGGCGTGCACGAGCTCGTCCAGCACGGCCACGAGGTCGTGGTGCAGAAGACCGCCGGCGAGGGCTCGCAGATCCCCGACGAGGAGTACGTCGCCGCGGGCGCCACGATGCTCGACACGGCCGACGACGTGTGGGGCACCGCCGACATGGTCCTCAAGGTCAAGGAGCCCGTCGCCGAGGAGTACGAGCGGATGCGGGAGGGCCAGACCCTCTTCACCTACCTCCACCTCGCCGCCGACAAGCCGCTGACCGAGCAGCTGATGCAGCGCAAGGTCACCGCCATCGCCTACGAGACGGTCCAGCTGCCCTCGGGCGGGCTGCCGCTGCTCTACCCGATGTCGGAGGTCGCGGGCTGCCTCGCACCCCAGGTCGGCGCGCACTCCCTGCTCAAGGCCAACGGCGGCCGCGGCGTCCTGATGGGTGGCGTCGGCGGCGTGGCCAACGCCAAGGTCGTCATCATCGGCGCCGGCGTCTCGGGTCAGAACGCCGCCAACATCGCGCTCGGCATGGGCGCCGACGTGACGCTGCTCGACACCGACCTCGACAAGCTGCGGATGTCGTTCTGGCGCTACAACAACCGGGTCCACGGGCTCGCCTCGTCCAGGCTCGCCATCGAGCAGCAGGTGATGGAGGCCGACATGGTGATCGGTGCCGTCCTCATCCCGGGCGCCGCGGCGCCCAAGCTGGTGAGCAACGACCTCGTCTCGCGGATGAAGCCGGGCTCGGTGCTGGTGGACATCGCGATCGACCAGGGCGGCTGCTTCGAGGACTCCCACGCCACGACGCACGACGACCCGACCTACGAGGTGCACGACTCGGTGTTCTACTGCGTGGCCAACATGCCCGGCGCGGTGCCCAACACCTCGACGTACGCCCTCACCAACGCGACGCTGCCCTACGCCGTGGCCCTCGCCGACAAGGGCTGGCAGCAGGCGCTGCGCGACGACCGGAGCCTCGCGCTCGGTCTCAACACCCACGCCGGCGAGCTCACCAACGCGCCGGTCGGCGAAGCCGTGGGTATCGAGTCGGTGGAACTCGATACCGTCCTCGGGTGAGCTCTGGGGCGAGGCTGGACCGCGCGGTCCGCACCTACCTCGACCACCTGGCGGTCGAGCGCGGGCTGGCGGTCAACACGCTGAGCTCCTACCGCCGTGACCTGTCCCGCTACGACGAGTTCCTGACCGGGCAGGGCATCGACGACCTGGACGCGGTCACCGAGGCGACGGTGACCGCGTTCCTGGTCAGCCTGCGTGAGGGGAGCGAGGGCCATCCGCCGCTGAGCGCGACGTCCGCCGCGCGGACGGTCGTGGCCGTGCGCGGATTCCACAAGTTCGCCGTCTCCGACGGCCTGGCGACGACCGACCCGGCGGCCGCGGTCAAGCCGCCCACGCCGGCGAAGAGGCTGCCCAAGGCGCTGCCGCTGTCCGACGTCGAGGCGATCCTCGAGGCGGCGGGAGCGCCCGACACCGTCCTCGCCCTGCGCGACCGGGCCCTGCTCGAGCTGCTCTACGGCACCGGGGCGCGCATCTCCGAGGCGGTCGGGCTCGACGTCGACGACCTCGACCAGGTCGACGGCACGGTGCTGCTGCGCGGCAAGGGCGGCAAGGAGCGGCTGGTGCCGGTCGGCGGCTACGCCCGCGACGCCGTCGCCGCCTACCTCACGCGTGCGCGACCCGAGCTGGTCGGTGCTGGCAAGGGCGGCCCGGCGATGTTCCTCAACTCCCGCGGGGGCCGGCTGTCGCGGCAGAGCGCGTGGGCGGTGCTGGTCAAGGCCGCCGATCGTGCCGGGGTGACCGCGTCGGTCTCCCCGCACACGCTGCGGCACTCGTTCGCCACCCACCTGCTCGACGGAGGCGCCGACGTGCGCGTCGTCCAGGAGCTCCTCGGGCACGCGTCCGTCACGACCACGCAGGTCTACACCCTCGTCACGGTCGACAACCTGCGCGAGGTCTTCGCCACTGCCCACCCGCGGGCCCGGGAGTAGTCGTGCTGCGCCTGCTCGACGGGGTCTCGTGGGACGGCGTGCCGCTGCCCGGCGAACGGGTGGGCGCGCTGCTCGCCGTGCTCGTCGCCGAGCCGGCGGGCGTCAGCGACGGTCGGCTCGTGCGGGAGATCTGGCCCGACGCGGAGCCCGTGCACCCGGCCAAGGCCCTGCAGGTGCTGGTCTCCCGCACCCGCGCGGCCACCGCGCCGGACGCCGTCCAGCGGGTCGAGGGCGGCTACCGGCTCGGCCTGGCCGACGACGACGTCGACGCCCGCATCCAGGCGGCCCACCTCGCCACCGCGCGCGCCGCGCTGGCGTCCGGCGAGGCCACCGAGGCCTTCCGCCTCGCGTCGTCGGCCGCGGCGATGGAGGTGGGCGTCCCCGGGTCCGGACCGCTCGGCGACCTGCGCCACGCCGCGGAGCTGCGACGTACGACCGCGCGGGAGGTGGCGGCGCTGGCCGCCGCCCGGCTGGGCAGGCACGCCGAGGCGCTCGACGACCTGGCGGCCGCGCACCAGCGGCGCCCCGACGACGGAGAGGTCCTCCTCGCGCTGCTGCGCGCCGAGGCCGCGACCGCAGGACCGGCCACCGCGCTGGCGCGCTACGAGACCTACCGGGCCGACCTGGTCGAGCGGCTCGGCGTCGACCCGGAGGCCGCCCTCCAACGGCTGCACGCAGAGCTGCTGGCCGCCGACGACCCGGTGCGCACCGGGGTGACGTACGACGCGACCGGGTTGCTGGGCCGAGAGCAGGACCTCGACCGGCTTCGCTCGGCCCTATCCGCGTCCCGGCTCGTCACGGTGCTCGGTCCGGGCGGCATCGGGAAGACCAGCATCGCCCAGGTGCTGGCGCGCGAGTCGATGCTGCCCCGCGTGCACGTGGTCGAGCTCGTCGGCGTCGGCGCGGGAGACGACGTCGTGGTCGCGGTCGGCGCGGCCCTCGGCGTCCGGGGCTCGGTGACGACGCGGCTCGCGCTCACCGCGACCCAGCAGGCCGACGTACGCAGCCGGCTGGCGCAGGAGCTCGACGCGGGGCCGACCCTGCTGGTCCTCGACAACTGCGAGCACGTCCTCGAGCCGGTGGCCGCGCTGGTGGCCTTCCTGCTCGCCACGACCCGCGACCTGCGGGTGCTGACCACCAGCCGGGCGCCGCTGCGACTGGGCGCCGAACGCGCGGTCCCGCTGAGCCAGCTCTCCGCGGTCGACGCCGGGCAGCTGTTCGTGCAGCGCGCCACGGCGACGCGGCCGGACGCCGTGCTGGATCCCACCGGGGTGCGCGACGTCGTCGACCGCCTCGACGGGCTGCCCCTCGCCGTCGAGCTGGCCGCCGCGCGTGTCCGCACGATGACGGTCGCCGAGGTGGCCGCAGCACTCGACGACCGCTTCGCCGCCCTCCGAAGCCGCGACCGCACCACCCCCGACCGCCACCGCACGCTGGAGGCGGTCATCGCCTGGTCCTGGGACCTGCTGAGCGCCGACGAGCAGCGGGCGCTGGCGTGGCTCTCGGCCTTCCAGGACGGGTTCGACCGGGCGACGGCCGTGTCGGTGCTGGGTGTCGACGGCTCCGACCTGGTCGACGCGCTCGTCGAGCAGTCCCTGCTGGTGGTCACCGAGGACGGCGGCACCGCGCGCTTCCGGGCACTGGAGACGATCCGCGAGTACGCCGCCGCCCGCCTCGCGCGCAGCGGCGAGGAGGAGGCAGCCGGAGAGGCGCAGCGGAGGTGGGCCCGCGACCTGGCCGAGCGCTGCCAGGACCTCGTCGTCACCGACGACCAGGTCGAGCTCGTGGACCTGCTCGTGCGCGACCAGAACAACCTCACCGATGTGCTCCGGCACGCCCTCGGTACCGGCGACCGCGAGACCGTAGCGCGACTCGTGGCGCTGCTCGGCAGCCTCTGGACCGTCACCGGCGACCAGCCGAGGATCTTCGCCGTCTGCGACGCCGCGACCGAGCTGCTCTCCGGTTGGGACATGCCGCCGGACCTGCGACGGCACGCCCAGGAGGCCGCCGGCGTCCTGATGGTCCACCTCAGCTGGATGCCGGGGGCCGACCTCGGCGGGTTGCGCGACCTGCTCCTGCAGGGCGAGCGTCCCACCGGCGTGTGGGGGCTGATCGGCCACACCGTCCACGTCGCCGACGGGCCGGTGCCCCCGCGCCTCGCCCAGGTCGCCGCGCAGCAGTCGCGACCGGGGATGGCCGGCGCGCTGCTGCTGTGGGCGGCGATCGTCTCCGAGAACGACGGCGACGTGGACGCCGCGCGGACGTACGCCGAGGCGGCCCTCGACGGGCCGTTGCCGCCCTACCTCCACGCGTCGCTCCACGCAGAGCTGAGCCAGCTGGCGATGGCCGTCGGCGACCACCACCGGGCGGCCCGCCACGCGGAGGTGGCGTGGCCGCTGCTCGAGCGGATCCACTCGATGACCGATGCCTACAGCCTCCAGGTGGCGACCGCCCTCGCGCCGCTGCTGGACGGCGACGCCGACGCGGCGGCGGTCCTGCTCGAGCGGTTCGGCCCGCCGGACGGCGAGACCGCCCAGGTCGGCGCCCGCCTGACGTGGCAGACCGCCCAGGCCGAGCTCGCCCTGGCTCGGGGCGACCACGCGGAGGCGCTTCGCCGCTACGACGCCGTCGTCGACCTGGTCACCGACGGCGACCCGGGTGGGGGACCGGGCGCATCGCCGTGGGTGGCGCTGGCGTCGTCGGCCGCCCTCGTCAGCCGGGTCCGCTACGGCACGAGCTCGCCCGACGCCCGCGCCGACGAGCTGCGCGACCTCGTCGCGGGCCCGTCCGGCCGCACGCCCGAGGGCACGCTCTGGTTCACCGACCTCCCGCTCAACGGCATGCTGCTGGTGGCGCTGGCCGCGTGGGTGCTGAGGTTCGGGCCCGCCGAGCAGCATGCGGACGGTGTGCACCTGCTCGCGGTCGCCCACCGCTGGGCCTACAACCGCAGCATCCCGGTGATGGCGTGGGAGCCGATGGTGGCGCTCGCGGACGCGGTCGAGCCCGGACGGCTCGGCCCGCTCGTCGTGGAGCTGGCCGACCATCCGGGCCCTGCCCTGGTGGCCGGCGCGGCTGCGGCGGTGGACCGCCTGCAGCGCGCCTGGCAGGTCACATCCGCCGGTTGAACGCCCGCACCGACAGCGGGGCGAAGACCGCGATGATCACGGTGCAGCCGAGCAGTGCCCAGCCGACCCCCGCGGTGACCGCACCGTCGTTGGCGAGGTCGCGGAGGGCGGTGATCACCAGCGAGACCGGGTTGATCTCGGCGAACGTCTGGAGCGGCTCGGGCATGGTGTCGGTCGGGACGAACGCGTTGGACAGGAAGGTCAGCGGGAACATCACGAGCAGGGAGATGGCCTGCACGCCCTGCGCGTTGCGGCCGAGGATCCCGAACAGGGTGAAGATCCAGGCCAGCGACCAGCCCGCCAGCATGGCCAGGAGCACGGCTCCGGCGACACCGGCGACGCCGCCGCCCGGGCGGTAGCCGATGGCGATGCCGACGGCGAAGGTCAGGACCGACGCGATGAAGTAGCGCAGCAGGTCGGCCACCATCGGTCCGGCCAGCGGCGCGATTCGCGAGATCGGCAGCACCTTGAACCGGTCGAAGACGCCCGTGTCCATGTCGGTGCGGAGCTGGACGCCGGTGGCCACGCACGCCGTCAGCACGGTCTGGCCGATGAGGCCGGGGATGATCAGCGGCAGGTAGCTCTGGACGTCGCCCGAGATCGCGCCGCCGAAGATGTAGGCGAACATCCCCGTGAAGATCAGCGGCTGGATGGTGACGTCGAACATCACCTCCATGCTGCGGCGCATCTTCATCGTCGCGCGCCAGGCCAGGGTCATCGTCTGGCTGACGGTGTCGGCCAGACCGACGCGGGCGGTGCCGACGTCGGCGGGGTGAGTAGCTGTCGTGGTGCTCATCGGGCGTCCTCCATCTGCAGGTCGTGGACGTCGGCACTGCTCGCGGGCGTGCCGTCGTGGGTGTCGTGGCCGGTCAGCGCGAGGAAGACCTCGTCGAGCGACGGCTTCTGGACCGTCACCGACTCGATGACGATCCCGCGGTCGCGGAGCGCGACGAGGACGTCGACGGCCTGGTCGGTGCGGGTCAGCGGCACGTTGACGCGTCGCGCCTCGGGGGTCAGGACCGCCTCCTCGCCCACCAGCCTCCGGGCCTCGTCCGCCACGACCGGGAGGTCGGCGGGGTCGGCCAGCTGGAGCTGCAGGGCGGACTGGCCGACGGACGACTTGAGCTCGTCGGCGGTGCCCTCGGCGACCTTCCGGCCGCGGTCGATGACGGCGATCCGGTCGGCGAGCTGGTCGGCCTCGTCGAGGTACTGCGTGGTCAGCAGGACCGTGCACCCGGTGCGGACGAGGTCCCGGATCGTGTCCCACATCTGCCCGCGGGTGCGGGGGTCGAGGCCCGTGGTGGGCTCGTCGAGGAAGATCAGCGGTGGCCGCGTGAGCAGGCTGGTGGCGAGGTCGAGACGCCGGCGCATGCCGCCGGAGAACGCCGAGATGGGCTTCTTCGCCGCCTCGGTGAGGTCGAACTGCTCGAGCAGCTCGGCGCCGCGGGTGCGGGCCTCGGTGCGGCCGAGGCCCTGGAGCCGCGCGAAGAGCCAGAGGTTCTCGGTGGCGGTGAGGTTCTCGTCGACCGAGGCGAACTGCCCGGTGACGCCCAGCAGCCGTCGTACGGCGTGGGGCTCGGCGTGGACGTCGTGGCCGAAGATCTCGGCCCGGCCCTCGTCGATGCGGAGCAGGGTGGCGAGCATGCGAAGCATCGTCGTCTTGCCCGCGCCGTTGGGCCCGAGCACGCCGAACACCTCGCCGTGGTGGACCTCGAGGTCGATCCCGTCCACGGCGCGCTGGTCGCCGTACTGCTTGACGAGCCCGGAGGCGCGGACCGCGAGTCCTGGTTGTGTGGTCATGGGAGGAACTGTCCGCGCCCGCGGTTTCACCGTGGTTCCACGCCGCCTGCCGCGCTGAAACCCGTGGATGGTTGGATCGACGCATGCCGGATCCAGTGCGCCTCGACACGCGGGTCCGGACGGGCGCGGACCCGGACGCCGTCTACGACGCCTTCACCGGCTGGGTCGCCGACCAGGGGCTCGGCCTCTACCCGCACCAGGACGAGGCGGTCATCGAGATCCTCGGCGGCAACCACGTCATCCTGGCCACGCCGACCGGGTCGGGGAAGTCGTTGGTGGCGGTCGGCGCTCACGTCGCGGCCCTCGCGCAGGACAAGGTCAGCTTCTACACGGCACCCATCAAGGCGCTGGTGAGCGAGAAGTTCTTCGCGCTCATCGAGGTGTTCGGTGCCGACAACGTCGGGATGCTGACCGGCGACGCCGCGGTCAACGCGGACGCCCCGATCATCTGCTGCACCGCCGAGGTGCTGGCCAACATCGCGCTGCGCGAGGGTCGAGGAGCCGACGTCGGCCTCGTCGTGATGGACGAGTTCCACTTCTACTCCGAGCACGACCGCGGCTGGGCCTGGCAGGTCCCGCTGCTGGAGCTGCTCGACGCCCAGTTCCTCCTCATGTCGGCGACCCTCGGCGACGTCTCCTTCTTCGTCGAGGACCTCAAGCGCCGCACCGGACGCGACACCGCCGTCATCGACGACGCCGAGCGTCCCGTCCCGCTGGGCTTCCGCTGGTCGATGGAGCCGCTCGATGACACCCTCGAGGAGCTCGTGACGACCGGCCAGGACCCGGTCTACGTCGTCCACTTCACCCAGGCCGCGGCCGTCGAGCACGCCACCAACCTGCTGAAGTCCCGCATCGGCTCCTCGGGCGGCGGTCCGAAGGTCGACAAGGAGGCGATCGCCGCGAAGATCGGGGCCTTCCGCTTCGGCGCGGGCTTCGGCAAGACCCTGTCCCGGCTGGTCCGCAGCGGCATCGGCGTCCACCACGCCGGGATGCTCCCGAAGTACCGTCGGCTCGTCGAGACCCTCGCCCAGGCCGGTCTGCTGCGCGTGATCTGCGGCACCGACACCCTCGGCGTCGGGATCAACGTGCCGATCCGCACGGTGCTGTTCACCGGGCTGGCCAAGTTCGACGGGACCAAGCAGCGGGTGCTCCGGACGCGGGAGTTCCAGCAGATCGCCGGCCGCGCCGGCCGCGCGGGCTACGACACGGCCGGCTACGTCGTCGTGCAGGCGCCGGACTTCGTGATCGAGAACGAGCAGGCCAAGGCCAAGATCGCCGCACGTCAGGCGGCTGGCAAGAAGAAGTCCAAGGCGCAGCTCAAGAAGGCGCCCGAGGGCACCGTCGTGTGGACCGAGCAGACCTTCGACAAGCTCGTCGCCGGCGTGCCGGAGCGGCTCCAGAGCCGGATGAAGGTCGACAACGCGATGCTCGTCAACGTCGTGACCCGCGAGGAGGACGCCTTCGGCGTCCTGCGCCGGCTGGTCACCGACAACCACGAGGAGCGGAGAGGACAGCTGCGGCTGGCCCGCCGCGCCCTGCGCCTGTCGCGCTCGCTGGTGCGCACCGGCATCGTGACCCGGCTCCCCGAGGTCGACGAGTTCGGCCGCCGGTTCGTGATGACCGTCGACCTGCCCGACAACTTCGCGCTCAACCAGCCGCTGGCCCACTTCGCGCTGGCCGCCTTCGACGTGCTCGACCCCGAGTCCGAGACGTACGCCCTCGACGTGGTCTCGATCGTCGAGTCGGTGCTCGAGGCGCCGCGCCAGATCCTCATGGCCCAGCAGCATGCGGCGCGCGGGGACGCGATCGGCCAGATGAAGGCCGACGGCCTGGAGTACGACGAGCGGATGGCGCTGCTGGAGGAGATCACCTGGCCGCAGCCGTTGCGCGAGCTCCTCGAGGCCCTCTACGAGACCTACCGGCAGACCCATCCCTGGCTCCCGGACGACGCGCTCGGCCCGAAGTCGGTGGTGCGGGAGATGTGGGAGCAGGGGATGGGTTTCACCGACTTCGTCGGCCGCTACCAGCTCGCCCGGTCCGAGGGGCTGGTGCTGCGCTACCTCACCGACGCGTACCGCACGCTGCGCCAGACCGTGCCCGAGTCGCACCGCGCCCCCGAGGTCGAGGACGTCATCGAGTGGCTGGGGGAGACCGTCCGCCAGACCGACTCGTCGCTCCTGGACGAGTGGGAGGCGCTGTCGGACCCCGACCACGCGTCCTCCGCCGTGGCGCACCACGAGCCCCCGCCCCCGCCGCGCCCGCTCTCGAAGCAGGAGCGGCCGTTCGCGGTGATGCTTCGCAACGCGATGTGGGCGCGGGTGGACGCCGTCTCGCGCGACGACCTCGACGGGCTGGTACGCCTCGAGCGCGCCGCCGCCGACCGGACGGACCCGCCGCGGCAGGTCGTCGTCGGCCGCTCGGTGTGGGACGCGGCGCTGGAGGGCTACTACGCCGAGCACGACCGCGTCCTCACCGACGGCGACGCGCGCGGGCCGGACCTGCTGGTGGTGGGGGAGGAGCGGACCGGGGAGCCGGTCGGCGCCGAGGAGGGCACTACGGCCCGTCTGCGCGACGTACGCCAGACGATCCACGACCCCGAGGACCACCACGACTGGGTCATCGAGGCGGTGGTGGACTGCGACGCCACCGACAGCGCCGGTGAGCTGGTGCTGGCGACCGCGGCGATGCGGCGGCTCTGAGCCGGGTGACCCGCCGGACGGCGCGGACGACCGCGTAGAGTCCCGCCGCGGTAGCAGGCCGGGACCCGCCGGAACTCATCTGCGAACTGTCGACGTGTCGACAAAGTCGACAGCATCCGGCGTGGTCCAATCGAGGTCCAGGCCGATGCACGACGGATGCACGAGGAGCAGACATGAGCGGTGCGGGATTCCCCGGTCACGACACGGGCAGCAGTGCCCCGCAGATGCCACCCCTCGTGCGGCCACCGCACCCGCACCAGACCCCCCACCCCGGCCCGACCCCGCGAGACGAGCAGACCGTGACCCAGCCGATCCCCTTCGAGCGTCCGCTCGAGACACGCGCCACGACGACCCTCGAGGCGGAGAAGCCCCTCGGCCCGACCGGGCGTCCGATGCCGGTGTTCCCCGAGCCGCGGCCGCTGACCGAGCACGGTGGCGCCCGCGTGATCTCGATGTGCAACCAGAAGGGCGGGGTCGGCAAGACCACCACCACGATCAACCTCGGTGCCTCGCTCGCCGAGCTCGGTCGCAAGGTGCTGCTCGTCGACTTCGACCCCCAGGGCTCGCTGTCGGTGGGGCTCGGCCTCCACCCGCACGAGATGGACCTGACCATCTACAACCTGCTGATGGACCGCGAGACCGTGCTCGACGAGGTCGTGGTCCCGTCCGGCATCGAGGGCATGGACCTGTTGCCCTCCAACATCGACCTGTCGGCCGCCGAGGTGCAGCTGGTCCACGAGGTGGCGCGCGAGCAGACCCTCCAGCGCGTGCTCGCCCCGGCCCTCGAGCACTACGACGTCATCCTCATCGACTGCCAGCCCTCGCTCGGCCTGCTGACCGTCAACGCGCTGACCGCCTCGGACGGCGTCATCGTGCCGCTGGAGTGCGAGTACTTCGCGCTGCGCGGCGTGGCCCTGCTGAAGACGACGATCGACAAGGTGCGCGAGCGGCTCAACCCCAAGCTCGAGATCGAGGGCGTGCTCGGCACGATGTTCGACGGACGCACGCTCCACAGCCGCGAGGTGATGGAGCGCCTCGTGTCGGCGTGGGGCGACAAGGTCTTCCACACCGTCATCCGCCGCACCGTGAAGTTCTCCGACGCGACGGTCGCCGGCGAGCCGATCACGGCCTACGCGTCCTCGTCGGCCGGCGCCGACGCCTACCGCCAGCTGGCCAAGGAGGTGCTGACCCGGTGGCCCGCCGAGTGAGCATGCCGGCCGCGGACGACCTGTTCCGGCCGACCTCCGACCCCGCGACTGCGGACCCCGCTCCCGAGCAGCGCCAGCGCCGCGTCCGGGCCGTGGCCGACGACGCCGAGCCCGACGGCCCGCGCAAGCCCAGTGGCCGCGTGCGGCACGACGAGAAGATGACGGTCTACGTCACCTCCGACGAGCTGCTCGACATCGAGCACGCCCGCCTGACGATGCGTCGCGATCACGGCCTCGCCGTCGACCGTGGCCGCCTGGTCCGGGAGGCGCTGGCGCTCGTGCTCGCCGACCTCGAGGCCCAGGGCGCCGACAGCGCGCTGGTGCAGCGGCTTCTCGACGAGTGAGCACCGCCCGCCCCGCTGTCCCGGACCTCTCGCCCGGCGGCGCGCTCGAGCCGGGCAGCGAGGCCCCGGCGTTCGCCGTACGCCTGGACAACTTCGAGGGCCCGTTCGACCTGCTGCTCGGACTCATCTCCAAGCACAAGCTCGACATCACCGAGGTCGCGCTGTCCCAGGTCACCGACGAGTTCATCGCCCACGTGAAGAACCTCGGCGACGCCTGGGACCTCGAGCAGACCACGTCGTTCCTGGTGGTGGCGGCGACTCTGCTCGACCTCAAGGCGGCCCGCCTGCTGCCGCAGGGTGACGTCGAGGACGAGGAGGACCTCGCGCTCCTCGAGGCGCGCGACCTGCTCTTCGCCCGGCTCATGCAGTACCGCGCCTTCAAGCAGGTGGCCTCGGTCCTCGAGGAGCGACTGTCCTCGGAGTCGCGCCGCCACCCGCGAGCGGTGGGGCTCGAGGAGCAGTTCGCGACGCTGCTGCCCGAGGTGCTGATCGGCATCGGTCTCGACGAGTTCGCGCGGCTGGCGGCGAGGGCGCTGGAGCCCAAGCCGGTGCTCGAGGTGTCCCTGCAGCACATCCACGCCGCCAAGGTGAGCGTCCGCGAGCAGGGCCAGCTGGTCGTCGACCGGCTGCGCCGCAGCGGCACGATGACCTTCCGGGCGCTGTGCGGCGACTCACCGGACCGGCTCACCACCGTGGCCCGCTTCCTCTCGCTGCTCGAGCTGTTCCGCGAGGGAGCGGTGTCCTTCGACCAGGTGACCCCACTGGGCGAGCTCACCGTGCGCTGGACCGGCGCCGAGGACGGCGAGGTCGACATCCACGACGAGTTCGACGGCGCCCCGCCGGGCGACGATGATGCACCCATGCCGTCGGCAGCCGCCGACGAGCCCGAGGAGGACCAGTGAGCGAGCAGCCCGACAGCACCCAGCCGGACCCGGGTCCCGTCGAGGGCGCCGACACCGGGACGGCTGCTGAGGCCGACGCCGGGGTCGACACGCTGGACGTGGCGGTCGCCGAGCTGCGCCCGGCGCTCGAGGCGATCCTGATGGTCTCCGACGAGCCCCTGAGCACGGTGCGCCTGGCCTCCGTGGTCGGGCACCCGGTCGAGGCGGTCGAGGCCGCCCTCGAGGCCCTGGCGGGGGAGTACGCCGAGCAGGGCCGCGGCTTCGACCTGCGCTCGGTGGCCGGCGGGTGGCGCTTCTACTCGCGTCCGGAGTTCGCCGGTGTCGTCGAGTCGTTCGTGCTCGAGGGTCAGCAGGCGCGGCTCACCCGGGCCGCCCTCGAGACGCTGTCGGTGGTCGCCTACAAGCAGCCGGTGTCGCGCGCGCGGGTGTCGGCGATCCGCGGCGTCAACGTCGACGGCGTGATGCGCACGCTCCTCACCCGCGGGCTGGTCGAGGAGGCCGGCCAGGACGAGCTGAGCGGCGCGAACCTCTACCGGACCACGTCCTACTTCCTCGAGCGCATCGGCGTCACCTCGCTCGACGAGCTGCCCGAGCTCGCGCCCTACCTGCCCGACATGGACGACCTCGAGGACGAGCTGGCCAGCGTCGCGGGGCTCGACGCCGAGCCTGCGCCGGAGCCGGCTGCCGAGCCGGCTCCCGTCGACGTACCGCCCGCTCCCCAGCAGCCGCAGCAGGCTCCGCGCCACGCCTCGCCCCACTCCGGCGACGGCACCGAGCCCGACGGCGGGACCGAGATCTCTTGACCACCCCACGACACCACTCGCATCGCTCGCGCTTCCGCAGGGACCCCGAATGAGACCGCACGACGCACCCGACAACGACCAGCCCGCCTCGCAGCGCCCCGACACCGACGAGGACGGCCTGATCCGGCTGCAGAAGCTGCTCGCGCAGTCCGGTGTCGCCAGCCGCCGCAAGTGCGAGGAGCTCATGCTCGACGGCCTCGTCGAGGTCGATGGCGAGGTCGTCACCCGGCTCGGCACCAAGGTCGACCCGCGCACCGCCGTGATCCGGGTCGAGGGCAAGCGCCTGCCGCCGATCAGCGACAAGGTCTACCTGGTGCTCCACAAGCCCCGCGGCGTCGTCTCGACGATGTCGGACCCCGAGGGCCGGCGCACCCTCGGCGACCTCGTCGCCGAGCGGCCCGAGCGGCTCTTCCACGTCGGCCGGCTCGACACCGACACCGAGGGCCTGATCATCCTCACCAACGACGGCGACTTCGCGCAGCACCTCGCGCACCCCTCGCACGAGGTCGACAAGACCTACGTGGCCGAGGTCGACGGCGAGGTCCACGTCCGGACGATCCGCGAGCTGCTCGCCGGCGTGACGCTCGAGGACGGTCCGGTCACGGTCTCCCGGGCCCGGGTGCTCGGCGGTGACCCGCGGCGCGAGGGCAGCAACCGCTCGATCGTCGAGCTCACCATCCACGAGGGGCGCAACCGCATCGTGCGGCGCCTGCTCGCCCACGTCGGCCACCCGGTGCGCCGGCTCACCCGCACGCAGATCGGACCGGTCACCCTCGCCCGGCTGCGGTCGGGGGAGATGCGCGAGCTCACCATGGCCGAGCTGGGCGAGCTGATGGACAGCGCGCAGCTCTGACTCCGGACGCGGCTAGGCTCGTCGGGTGGCAGTGAGAGCAGTGCGTGGGGCGACCCAGCTCGAGGAGGACACTCGCGAGCACATGCTGGACCGGGTCGCCGAGCTGGTGACCGACGTGATGGAGGCCAACCACCTCGAGGTCGACGACTTCATCTCGATCATCTTCACCGCGACCAGCGACCTGACCAGCGAGTTCCCGGCCTATGCCGCACGGCAGCTCGGTTTCTCGGACGTCCCGCTGGTCTGTGCCCGCGAGCTGGAGATCGCCGGCTCGATGCCGCGGGTGGTCCGGCTGATGGCGCACGTCGAGACCGACCTGCCGCGCTCGGAGATCACCCACGCCTACCTCCACGGCGCGGCCAACCTGCGCCGAGACCTGGCCCGGACCACCAGCCATGACTGACGACGACCTGCCGGCCCTGACCGGGCCGGTGGAGGTCGTCGGTGCCGGCCTGATCGGCACGTCGATCGCCCTGGTGTGCAGCCGGCTCGGCATCGAGGTCGTGCTGCGCGACACCTCCGAGGAGAACCTCCGCACCGCCCACGGCCTCGGGGCGGGACGCGCGGCGGCGCCGGACGACCGACCGCAGCTGGTCGTGGTGGCCGTGCCGCCCGCCTCGGTCGGCGACGCCATCGTCGACGCCCTGAGCCGCACCGGCGCCGTCGTCACCGACGTCGGCAGCGTGAAGGCCGCCCCCTTCGAGGAGGTGGCCGGCCGGGTCGGACCGGACGACCTCGCCCGCTACGTCGGCTCGCACCCGATGGCCGGCAGCGAGCGCTCCGGACCCCTCGCCGCCAGCGCGGCCCTCTTCGACGGACGTCCCTGGGCCGTCACGCCGCACCCCTACGCGCGCCCCGACGCCGTACGCCTCGTCGAGGCCCTGGTGCTGGAGTGCGGGGCCGCGCCGCTGGTGATGGAGCCGGCGGAGCACGACCGGGCGGTCGCCCGCATCTCCCACCTGCCCCACCTCGCCGCCGTGCTCGTCGCCGGACGGCTGGCAGCGGCCCCGGCCGAGCACCTCGCCCTCTCGGGGCAGGGCGTCCGCGACGTCACGCGTGTCGCGGCGAGCGACCCGGAGTTGTGGCAGCAGATCCTGGAGGCCAACTCCGAGGCCGTGCTCGACCTCCTCGCCGAGGTCCGCGCGGACCTCGACGCCCTCATGTCGGCGGTGGCCTCCGATTCGGGCCCGGACCTCGTCGAGATCCTCACCCGCGGCAACGCGGGCACGGCGGCGATCCCCGGCAAGCACGGCGGCCCGGCGCGACCGACCCGCTCGGTCTTCGTCGCGGTGCCCGACCACCCGGGCGAGCTTGCCCGCCTCTTCGGCGACGCCGGCGAGATCGGCATCAACATCGAGGACGTCCACATCGACCACGACCCGGGACGCCCCGTCGGCCTCACCGAGCTCGTCGTCGAGCGCGGCAGCGCCGAGCCGCTGCTGGCCGCTCTCGAATCCCGCGGGTGGACGACCCACCGGTAACCTTCTCGCCCGTGAGCACCGTCGACAGCACCGCACAGACCGGGTCCCTCGTCATCGCCGTCGACGGCACGTCCGGCTCGGGGAAGTCGAGCACCTCACGGGGCGTGGCCGACCGGCTGGGCCTGCGCTACCTCGACACCGGCGCGATGTTCCGGGCCATGACGTGGTGGCTGCTGCGCGAGGGCATCGACGTACGAGACACGGCGGCGGTCGCGGCCGCTGCGGGACGTCCCACCATCGAGTCCGGCACCGACCCGCTCGGCCCGACCATCACCGTCGACGGCACCGACGTCTCGGTCGAGATCCGAGCCGACGAGGTCAACGCCGCGGTCAGCCCGGTCAGCGCCGTGCCGGAGGTGCGTGCCCGGCTGCTCGACCTTCAGCGCGAGGCCATCGGTGGGGGCGGCATCGTCGTCGAGGGCCGCGACATCGGGTCCGTCGTGTGGCCGCAGGCCGAGGTCAAGGTCTACCTCAGCGCCGACCCCGATGCCCGCGCGCAGCGTCGTACGGCCGAGCAGGGCGGCACGGACGTCGCCAGCACCCAGCAGTCCCTCCTCGAGCGCGACCGCATCGACTCCGGGCGGGCCACCGCGCCGCTGACCATGGCCGAGGGCGCGGTCCACGTCGACAGCACGCACCTGACGCTCGCCGAGGTCATCGACCGGATCGTCGCGCTGGCGGAGGCACGACCAGCGTGACCCGGGCGGACCTGCCGGCCAGCGCCGACGAGCACCCCGCCACCCGGTTGCTGCACCGGCTGCGTCGCCCGGCCGCGCGGCTGGTCCGCACCCGGTGGCCGGTGGTCGTGCACCACGCCGATCGCGTGCCGGAGACGGGCGGCGTGATCCTGGCGAGCAACCACATCGGGATCATCGACGGGCCGCTCCTCGCGGTCTTCTCGCCCCGGCCCGTCCACGCGCTGACCAAGCAGGAGATGTTCGAGGGGCGGCTCGGGCGCTTCCTGCGGGCCTCGGGCCAGATCCCGCTCGACCGGTTCCACGCCGACCCGGGTGCGATCCGCTCGTGCCTGCGCGTCGTGCGCGACGGGGGAGTGGCCGGCATCTTCCCCGAGGGCACCCGCGGCGACGGCGAGCTGCACCGCTTCCACCACGGTGCCGCCTACCTCGCCCTGGTCACCGGCGCCCCGGTCGTGCCGGTCACGATGCTCGGCACCCGTCCGCCCGGTGGTGGGGCCAACGCCCTCCCGGCGCGCGGCGACACCGTCGACCTGGTGTTCGGGCGGCCGTGGCGGACGACACAGCAGCCGTGGCCACGCACCCGGGAACACGTGGCGGCCACGTCGGTGTTGCTCCGGGGGCACCTGCTGTCCGAGCTGGCCACCGCGCTCGCCGACACGCGCCGATCCTTGCCCGGGCCGCTTCCTGCGGGACAATCCGAGGACGACCCCGACACCGGGCTCGTCGAGCCATCCAGAGAGCTGTGATCACCCATGACTGAGTACGACGCCGGCGTCGACGCCGCGTCCACCGACGAGCCGACCGGGCCCACCCCGGTCCTGGCCGTGGTCGGGCGACCCAACGTGGGCAAGTCCACCCTCGTCAACCGGATCATCGGGCGCCGCGAGGCCGTCGTCGAGGACCGCCCGGGCGTGACCCGGGACCGCGTGTACTACGACGCCAACTGGAACGGCCGCGCCTTCACCGTGGTCGACACCGGCGGCTGGGACCCCGACGCCCGCGGGCTCGCCGAGCGCATCGCCGGCCAGGCCGAGGTGGCGGTCACGCTGGCCGACGCCGTGCTGTTCGTCGTGGACGCGACCGTCGGGATCACCGACTCCGACGAGGCCGTCGTACGCATCCTGCGCAAGTCGGGCAAGCCCGTCGTCCTGGCCGCCAACAAGGTCGACGACCAGCGCACCGAGGCCGAGGCCTACGGCCTCTGGAACCTCGGCCTGGGCGAGCCGTTCGCGGTGTCCGCGCTGCACGGCCGCGGGTCCGGCGACATGCTCGACGCGATCCTCGCGGCGCTCCCGGAGACGCCGAAGGAGTCGTTCGAGGAGGTCGGCGGCCCGCGCCGCATCGCGATCGTCGGCAAGCCCAACGTCGGCAAGTCGTCCCTGCTCAACATGCTGGCCAAGGAGGACCGGGTGGTCGTCGACAACGCCGCCGGCACCACGGTCGACCCGGTCGACGAGCTGATCCAGCTCGGTGACCGCACCTGGCGCTTCATCGACACCGCGGGCATCCGCAAGCGGGTCAACCAGGCGTCCGGGCACGAGTACTACGCCTCGCTGCGCACCACGACCGCGATCGACCGCGCCGAGGTGGCGGTGCTGGTGCTCGACGCCAGCGAGACGGTCTCCGAGCAGGACATGCGGATCATCCAGACGATCCGCGACGCCGGCCGCGCCATGGTCATCGCCTTCAACAAGTGGGACCTCGTCGACGAGGAGCGCCGCTACTACCTCGAGCGCGAGATCGAGCGCGACCTGGTCCAGCTGAAGTGGGCGCCGCGGATCAACTTCACCGCCCGCACCGGCTGGCACGTCGACCGTCTCGTCCCGGCGATCGACAAGGCGCTCGAGGGCTGGGAGACCCGCATCGGCACCGGCGCCCTCAACACGTTCCTCGGGCGCCTGGTCGCCGAGCACCCGCACCCCGTGCGCAGTGGCAAGCAGGCCAAGATCCTGTTCGCGACCCAACCGTCGGTTGCCCCGCCCACGTTCGTGCTCTTCACCAGCGGCAAGCTCGATGCCTCCTACGAGCGCTTCATCGAGCGGCGGCTGCGCGAGGAGTTCGGTTTCGTCGGCACGCCGATCGTCATCGAGCAGAAGCCGCGGGAGAAGCGCAAGCGCTGACCTCGCCGCTGCTCAGGGATCGAGGCCCTGGGCCTGCAGCCAGTCCATCGGGTCGACCGGGCTGCCGGCGGCCGGGCGCACCTCGAGGTGGAGGTGCGGGCCGGTGGAGTTGCCGGTGGAGCCCACGCTGCCGATGACGTCGGTGATGCCGACCTGCTGGCCGGCGACGACGCTCGTGTCGGTCTGGTGGCAGTACCAGACCTCGGTGCCGTCGGGGAGCGTGAGTATCGTGCGCAGGCCGTAGGGCCCGGCGTACGCGACCTCGGTGACGGTGCCGTCGGCGACCGCGACCAGCGGCTCGCCGGCGTACGCGCTGAAGTCCTGGCCGCCGTGCTCTGCCTCCCACAGCGGACCGGTCAGCCCGAAGCCGGCCGAGAGGTCGTACGACGCCAGCGGCAGCACGGCACGCACCGCGTCCGGGTCGCCGTCGTAGCCGTAGCGGGCCAGCACGGCGCGATAGCCGATGAGCGCCCGGTCGCGGGCGTCCGCGGCCTGGTTGAGGGTCGCCAGGCTGTGCTGGCGCTCGGCGAGCTGCTCGGCCAGAGCGACGGCCTGCGCGACGGCCTCGGCCTCACCGCTGTCCTCGCGCACGACCGCCTCGGGTGCGGCCTGGGCGGCGGGCGCGACGAGGCCCGTCCCGACGATCGCCGCGAGGGCGGCGACCACCAGGCCGAGGCGTGGCACAGCTGGCATCAGGAAACCCCCACAGGTCGACGGTCCATGGTCGGGCCGCACGGGCCGGCGCTCACGGCGTTCGGCGACAAATGGCCCACTCGGACTACGACCGTGGCGACCCGGCAAGGTGGCGCGAACACGGGGGGAGCTGGGTGGATGGCGGGTCGATTCCGTGACCGCGGAAGCCCTGCGGTAGTCTTCCCATCGCTCCGCAGGCCTCGTGCCAGGAGCACTCGGGCTGTGGCGCAGCTTGGTAGCGCACTTGACTGGGGGTCAAGGGGTCGCAGGTTCAAATCCTGTCAGCCCGACCGAGAGAACCGGCTCTGACCAGCGGAAACGCAGGGTCAGGGCCGGTTCGTCATTCGAACCCGAAAGAGCCATTCCGCACTTGCTCCCCACCCGTTCCGGGTCGGGGTCGGGGTCGGGGTCGGGGTCGGGAGCTTGGGCGCCAGCTCGTGCAGGACGTGCGCCACATCAGCGGCGATCGCAGGCTTCGAGATGTAGAACTCGCGCGTGATGGCGGGGGAGGAGTGGCCGAGCTGCTGGGAGGCGGTCAAGGCATCGACCCGCTCCGAGATGAGGGTCGCCACCGTCTTGCAGAACGTGTGGGGCGTGACCCACTCGAGAGCGGTGTCCATGGGGATCTGCCGCCAGCGGCGCTCCACGTTGTTCACGTGTTGCCAGGTGACGCCGCCGTGGCCGCTGGTGTGGTGGCCGTCACCGGTGGAGCCGCACCGACCGGGGGAGCCACCGGAGCCTGCGCTCGGTCAGGCGTAGAGGACTCAGCGTGCGCCGAGCCCGCTCGGGCCGGACTTGTGACGGGCAGGAGGAGCTGTAAGCAACGGGCGTGGTGGATCGAGCACCACCATCACGGCGAGGTTGTTGACTCGCGCATGGCGCTTGGCGAGCTGGGCATCCTCGAGCAGGAGCCGGGCCGTGACGGTGCACTCACCGCCGTGCAAGGCGACCAGCTCTCCTGCGCGCACCACCGCGGCGGCACCGACGACGTCGAAGTGCACCTCCAGCAGGAACTCGAAGGAGTTGATGAAAGTGTCGTCGACGTAGAGGTCGACGTGTGGGTGGTGCACGGATGTCACTCGGTGGGTCGCCAGCAGCGCCACCTCCTCCGTACCCGGTGCGGCCGCCGTACGTCGCGCCGCCTCAACGAGCCGGCTGTGCCTGCGCCAGCCCGCCACGAGCAGGTCGCCGAGGTCGAGGTCGACGAGGTCGTCGGCCATGGCGCCGACGTCCCGGTCGATGTGGTCGGCGACCGACGATGCCAGGCGCCGGACCACCTCCAGCCTGTGGCGCGCGTGGTCGTGGCCGCGGATCGCCTCTCCGGCGTCGCGGGGCTCGCCGTTGTCGCGCTCGTCGAAGAGCAGGCTGCGGGCGGTGGTGGGGTTACCGATGCGGGTGCTGGTCATGGTTCGACCTCCTGGACGGTCTGAGTGCCGAGGTCTCGGTGTGGCGTCAGACGTAGCACCCGCGTCTGCGGGGACTCGTCGGCGCTTCGCTCGGCGACGTGCTCCTCAGAGCGGCCGGACACCGGGTCGAGCGCGAGGTTCTTGGCGACCCACCGCTGGTCGCCCCGGCGTTTGAGCGCCCGACCGCCGGTGGCGCCGGCGGCTGCCACCAGGAGCGTCGCTGCCCCGATGCCGGCGACCATGGCCCACGGCGAGTCGTCTTCGACGATGACGGTGACGGTCGAGCCCACGGCGACGTGGGTGCGTGCCACCGGCTGTTGACTGCTGATCGTGCCGTCGCCGTCGCCGTCGCCGTCGGGCTGGCTCAGGAAGAGGCCGACGCTCGACAGCAAATCGCGCGCCTCGTCGGCGGTGAGCCCGACAAGGTCGGGCACCACCACCACGCGCACGGGCCGACGCCCGCTCTGCACGCTGACGTTGACCTCGCTCCGTACTGGCACCAGGCCACCCGGCTCGGGGCGCTGTCCCCGCACCGTGCCGCCGGTGCCCGTTACCACGCCAAGCTCGAGGTCACGGCGGTCCAGCACCGCAGGGACGTCAGCGAGCTTCAGGCCGCGCAGGTCCGGTACGCGCACCCTTGTCGTAGGGGGCAGGCCCAGGGTGACGGCGACCGAGTCGCCAGGCGCCGCCTCCTGCCCCGCCAGAGGCCGCTGCTCCTGCACGTTGCCGCCGCCGGGGTTGGCGATGCTGCCCAGCAGCAAGCCGGCCGACTCCAGCGCGGCCCGTGCCGACGCCACGGACAGGCCGACCACGTCCGGGACGACCACGACGTCCTCGACCGGCGGGGTGCCGAGGTCGAGGTCGACGCGACTGAGCGGCTGCACCAGCAAGCCAGCGGCAGGCTGCTGATCCTCGACGAAGTCACCGGTGCCCGTGACGACCCCAGGCACCAGCTTGGCAGCCCTGATCTCCTGCTCGGCTTCGGCCCGGGTCAGGCCCACCACGTTGGGTACCGCGACGTCTGGCTCTCGTGGCGCAGTCACGAGGAGATTCGAGGTGTCGCCAAGGGCGCCGTCCGACACGCATTGCGCTGTGACGCGGTGCTCGGTCAGCTGGGCGGACTCCGGGACGACGAAGGTGCCGGCTGCCGAGCCGCCGGCCAGCTCCTCCCGGACCAACTCCTGATCGCCGTCCCACAGGAGGGCCAGGGTTCCGTCGGTCTGCACGTCGTCAATCGGTAGGCATCCGTCGAACCCGCTCGCCGTCCAAGGCACCAACGCCCCAGGAGGCGACTCGTCGCGGTCGAGGCTGAGTGACGGGATCGCCACGGCGGACGCTGTCCCCGCCAGGACCAGTAGGAGCGCGCCCACGAGCCCGGCGAGGCGTGCTCGCTTACGAGGCGCTGGCGAGCGGGACACTGTTACCCCCGGTGAACCATGTGGCCGTGCCTTCCAACTTTCCTCCCGCCGAGGCGTCATGGCAACACTCGGGCAGTCCATCGATCTCCCTGACCACGCATGCGGCTTGGTGGCCGCCTGGAACGGTCGGTCCGAGTCGGAACAGACATCAGCCAGGTAGGCGCGTCGGGGCGGTGACCCCGCGAAACGGTGGGGCGGGCCAACCCAGGTCCGGCGGAAAGGCTTCCTTGGCTCGGACAGGGATGTGCGTGCCGCCCGTCCCGCTCGGGCCGTCTGGATCCTGGGCGACCCAGGCTTCTGCTGCAGAGCAGCCTCACCCCCGTCGGGCGGCGATGAGGCTGCTCCGTCGCAGGACCGTCACGGTCCACGTGGGCCCCTGGTTCGCAGCTAGGGTCAGCGCGACCGCAGCTCCTCCACGACTCCTGGGAGGACGCCGCGTCGGGCCAGGACGTCCGCGGAGGCGTTGAGCAGGTCCGTTCGCGCTGTCGTGTCGCCCATGTCCTCCATGGCGGCGGCGAGCCGCTCTGTCTGCTTCGTGACGGCGATGTGACCGAGCGAGTCGGCGGCTCGATCGAAGTCACCGAGCGACGCGGAGAGCAGCTGGGTCGCCTCGTGGGGGTCGGCCGGGACGACCTCCACGACCTCGGTGCCTGCGTCCCCGAGGGCGAGCACCTTGCCGTCGGTCGCCTTCGGGGCGCCGAGGGCGGCAGTGGCGTGGACAGCCGCGGCCGACTCGGGGAGCCGCTCGGCCACCTCGCGGAGGGTGTCGTTCGCGGAGGTCAGCACGCGTGATCCACCGAAGGCCAGCACGTGGGCCACCTCCTTGGTGAACATGTCGTCGGCGAGCCGCTCGGCCTCGGTTCCGCTTGGTCGGTCGACGACGATGCCCAGCGGCCTGCTGAGCGCCGCTGTGGCGCCCGACTGTGCCTCCGTGGCGGCGTAGACCGTGTACGAGCCGGGTTCGCTGACCAGCCAGCCACCGCTGCCCGCAGAGACGAAGACCGAGGCGTACATGGCGTCGCCCGGCTGGAGGACGCGCGGCGCGGGCGCGGTGCAGTACCGCGCGAACGGCAGCCACCGCTTCGCCTCGCCGCCGTCCTTGGCGACGACGATCGCGAGACCGTCGCCCTGCAGAGCGTTGTCGTCCACCACGGCCGGCGTGGACGAGACGTTCTTGAGCCGCAGCTCCAGGACGACCGGCTCGAGGAACTCGAAGCGCGGCTCGCGGTGCACGCGCAGCTCCAGCTCGAGCGGCCCGGTCACGGCGGCACGCAGCTGCTCGTACGCTTCTTGCTCGAACCCGTGGTTGTCGAACCACGGCGCCGCGCCCATCTTGACGAAACGCTCCGGTGCGTGGCGAAGGAAGAGCAGCTCGTCCGGGCTGAACCCGTAGTCGAACGCGGCGAAGAATGCGTCCAGGCCGCCCGGGTAGTTGTACGGGTAGTTCATGAAGCTGAGTGCGGCGGGTTCGTCGGTGAGGGAGACCCACCCTGTGCCGAGCGACTTCTGCCACGAGTGTGCAAGGTTGAATGCGTGACCGATCTCGTGCATGGCGGTCCAGAACTTCATGCGCTCGACCCACGGGCCGGGGTGGACCTCGCCGTTGGGCGCCTGCGAGATGAACGAGTCGCTGAAGATGGCGGTGCCTTGGCGTTGGGCGGCGCCGATGTCGTCGAACATGATGCCGCCGAGCGACGTGCCTTGGTCGTGCAGTCGTGCGAACAGGACCCAGATCGCCCACTGGGGCGCGTCGGCCCAACGGGACCAGTGGGCCTGCATCGCGTCGTGCATCTCCTGGTCGGACCAGGCGGAGCCAGGCGGGTTGGGGATCACCGAGTCCCCGCCCGTCTTCGTCACCTGGAACCCCAGGCGGGAGTAGGCGGTCTCCAGTGTCAACGTCGAGCCGGGCGCCGAGGGGGAGCGGTTCGGGTGGGTGGCGGGGTTGTGCGAGGTCACCGCGGTGGCGTCGCTGACCCGGTCGTACTCGAACGCGACGTCTCGGAACGCGGCCTTCTGGAAGCTGAAGGTGTGCGTGACAGGGGATGCGGTTCCGCCGCTGAAGGTCGCGGTGGCTTTCCTGTTCGAGGGAAGGAACGGGCCTCCGGTGAGCTTGACCGTCACCGTGGTGTGCGGGCGCAGCGAGGCGTTGCCGTCGCGGTAGCTGATCGGACCTGACCATGTCCCGGTCGCTGGGTCCTTCTTCACCCGGGCGATCCAGGTGAGCCTGCCTCCGAAGAGTCGGGTGATGGTGCCGCTGATGGTCATCGTCGGCTTCACTCCGTCGATGTCGACGCGCAGCTCCTCGGAACCGAACAGCGGTGTGATCGATGGTACCGGAACGAGTGGAGCCACAGCGTCCTCAGCGGTGCCGGCGTGCGGTTCTTGGCCGTTGGTGGAGCTCCCCGCCTGGTCCGGAGCGGATGCTCCGAGTGGGGTGATCGGCGGGAACGGGGGGATCTGCGGAGTGGGAATGGGCACAGGTACCGGCGGCAGCACGATGGGCCGATCGACGCGGTACACGCCGGAGCGGCGCAGCAGGATCGGCGGGAACGGGATGGGCGAGAGGGGGGCCTTCGCCGCGGCGAGCCCCCCGTGATCCGCGTCGTCGTACACGTCGGGAACCGCGTCGGGGACTGCAGCGACCTCGGCGGTCGCGTTGCGTGTCGTGCGGTAGTCCTCGTCGGACGCGCGGCTGAGATCGATGGACATGGTGGGCGCTCCTCTTCTGGGTGGTGACCTTCCACCTGGAGCGGAGCCGCCGGACGACCACCAGATACACCCGTCTAGACGACCGGCAGGCAGCGCGACGCGGCGTACGGCTCGTGGCTAGGCGAACATCGGTGGCGTCGCCTGCGGCAGCACGTCCAGCGAACCGTCCGTGACGTTCACTCGCACGTGCGGTGTGGCTGCCGGGTCCAGTCCGACCTCGGCCGAGAGACCCCGCTCGGGAACGGTGATCTGCACGGTCGCTCGGGCGTCGGACGGGACGTCCAGCTCGACGACGGTCGCCAGCCCCACCTGGTGACGTGTGGTCACGTCGGGGTCGGTGTGGTGGTCCTCGCTGGCGACGAGGACCACCAGATCGTGGTCGAAGCCGTTCTCCAGGTAGACATGGATCCCGGTCATCGGCGTCTCCCTTCACCTCGTGGGCTCGAGGACGAGGTCATGGGGTACCACGATCCCACCATTCCGAACGCCACCACAGATCGATGGGCCAGCTCCTATCGCGGCGTCGGTGCGCCGGGGAAGGTGCCGCGCTCGGGACGACTCGCGGTCGCAGCCTTGCCGGGTGCGTGGGAGAGCAGCTCCTGCGCCTGCTTGTCGACGAATCCCACGAAGAGCTGCTGTGCGACTCCGAACAGGAAGGCGTAGGCGAGGATCTGTTGCTGGTTGTCGAGGTTGGACAACCCGGGGATGAAGTGTGCGGCGACGAGGAGTAGCCCGCCCACGGCCGTCAGGGCCCCCACCGGCAGCTTGAGCGCGGCCAGTGCGGTGGGGACGTCGTAGGCGACCGAGGTCCCCTGCATGTTCCTGATGGAGATGATCGCGGACAGGAGCCCACCGAGCGCCCCCAGGGATGCGACGATCCCCACGTCCGCCTTGGACGGATCGCCAAGTCCTGACGCACAGACCTCCTGTGCCTCGCTGAAGCAGATGGGTAGTGCTTCCGGGTTGTTCCATGCGTACGCCACGACGGCGATCAGGGTGACGCCGAGGATGGCGGCACTCCCCAGGACGGCGTTGCGGAAGCTGCGCAGACGCTTGTACTCCGAGTCGGCGGCCTCGAACCCCACCTGGACCGCCTTGGCCAGCTGGGCGCGGCGTTGTTCCGGAGACTGTGCCTCGGACTGGAGGGCGAAGGCGGCGGCGCGCCTGGGGTCGTCCCGGTCGAGCCGTGCTTCCACGCGGGCGATTGCCTCGGGCACTTCTGCCTCGGCGTGGACGTCGTCGTAGAGCGACGTCATCAGGATCTCCGCAGCGTGGAGGTTCTGGTAGGCCGCATCAACGTGTGCCCCTCGCCACCAGTTGCGGACGCTGCGGGTCGGTTGGACCCGCGTCGCCGCGAGCGCAGCGTGCTTGAGCCGGTCCTCGGCCCGCTCAGCGAGCTGGGTCTCGCCGGCCGACAGGTCCCTGTCGAGCCGCATCGCCTCGAGGCGCGCCTCCAGGACGGCGGCGCGCACCAGGACCTCCTGCGACCAGACCCGGCGCGTCCGACGGCGACGCTGACGTCCCTGGGACTCCTCGTTGTCGTCAGCAGCCTCTGCGGTGGGCCACCGACGGTCGGAAGGCCGTGGCGGGGCTGACTCCTGTGTGGTGCGGGTCGTTGTCATCGGCTTGCTCCTTCCGTCTCGTCAGCGCGTGCTCGGCTCATTTCAGGAACCACTCATCGGTCGTGTAGTCGGTCCGCCAGTCGGCCGCGGTGAAGTCCGTGTGCACCCACACCCGCAGGTACAGCCGCCCGGAGTAGGTGTAGGTCTTCACCCAGACCGCCTTCGTGGCCCAGCTGTAGGAATAGGTCGCACGCTGCCAGCTGTCCGACATCTCGTACGCGCGGCGCGTCCCCCAGTCGCAGTCGGTCGGGCTGCAGCTGCCGAAGGGCCGGAGCGTGAAGTAGCTCTGGCCACCGGTGCAGTTGCCGTTCTCGTCGCACAGGATCTGGTCGCCGCAGTGGAAGCCGACGACGACGCGGGTCGTGGAGCGCGTGGCGGTGTTCGTGTTGCGCCAGTCGCCGACCATCGGTTGTGCGGCGCACAGTGCCGAGGCGGAGGTGGTCGTCGCCGCCGTGACGCCGACGGTGGCAAGGGCGGCCGCCATGAGCGTGGCGACCAGCCGGCAGAGGTGCCGAAGGACGGAGGCGTTGCGGCGTGTGGACATGGGGTCTCCTCGCAATGGGTGTGCCTGGGGCAGGTTGCGCTATTGCGGAGAGTCCTGGGACGTCCCGTGATACATCGGCACGCCGACTAGGAGAATCTCCCGTCGGCGAGGCCCCGAAGCGCCGCGAGCCCCGGCGCGAAGAGGTACTCCATGCCTCGGGTGACCACCAGGTCCGGCTCGGTGGTGACGAACCTGGGCGGACCGTCCCGCACGGGGATGACCATCTTGCCGCTGGCGTTCTCGTTGCCGAGCAGGAAGTCCTGGTCCTCGCCGAGGAAGAAGGCGTCCCCGTCACAGCACCAGGCCCGTTGGATGACCTCGAACTGTCGCTCGATGTCGGCCTGGAAACAGACGAAGACCAGCCCGCGGTCCACCGCGTCGTCGCCGGACGCCTCCGTCGGCAACGGAGGGCCGTAGGGCATGCCGCGTCGGATGATCCTGTGCCGCGCGGTGAGCAGGCCGGTCTCCGGCACCGCTGTCCCGAACTCGATCGAGTCGCGAGGGTTGGTCCGCCGGATGTGTGCGCCCCGCGGGCAGATCTCGCCTGCGCGGTCGTGGGGGAGGTAGCGGAAGTCGTTCGGGGGCAGGCGGGCCGCGTCGTCGCTGAGGTCGTGCGTGACGGAGCGCCACGGATCCAGCTCGAGCGGCAGGCCGTCGCGCCAGCGTCCCACGGTCTTCGCCGCCATCAGCTCGACCGGCAGGTCAGCCTGTTCAGCCGCCACCTGGAGGCGGGCCCGGAACGCGCCGACGTGCTGGCGCAGCTTGCGCCACACGACGTACGACCCGTTCCGCACCAAGGCTGGATCCGGCGCGTCAGGCACCGCGCCGTCCTCGTCCCAGTAGCCGAGGATGAACTCCCCGGGCTTCACGGGGCGCCAGCCGCCGTCGCGCAGCGGGACTCCGCCGCCGCGGACGAGCGGGTCATCGGTTGGCACCACGCCCTCGACGGCGGGCTGTGAGGAACCATCAGCGAACCCGAAGTGCTCGACCATGTGCCGTAGCGTCTCGGCCTCCTGGACGGCGACGACCGCGACGTCGTCCGCCTTCGCGAGGACTGCTTCCAGGTCCCGGTACGTCCGGGGGTACTCGTCCGGCGTGGCGTGGAGGGTGACGATCGCGTGCACCTGCCCCATGCCGGTGCCCATCCCCTCCTCCCAGAGGGTCGGGTCGCTGGCACCGACGTCGCCGAGCGAGCGAGCGCGTGCGTGGGCGGTCTTGGGGTGCGACATCTCGCGGAACGGCTCGGGGAAGCCGTCGAGCAGTGACTGGCGGATGCCGAGCGCGCCGAACCCCGCATGGGTGATCGACACGGTCGTGCCCACGCTGGGTCGCCTGGAGGTGGCGGGGGTGAGGTCGGGAAGGAGGGCTCCGAGGAGCCTGCGACCGGGTCCGGGCGAGTCGAAGCGGAGCAGGAAGTAGGCCGCACGGCCGGGGTCGTGCCCGTAGGAGTGCAGGATGTTGGCCTGGATGTCGGGCAGGTCGAGATGGCGGCCCATGTCAGGCACTCCCGTCCCAGGAGCGGAACCTGTTGAGGAGGTCGACGGGGTCGGCACCCTGGGCCCAGATCGCGAACCGTGCGTGCTGCTTGCGGAGCGCGAGCGCGGACTCGATCTTGCTGACGGTCGCATCGGGGAAGGCGAAGTAGGTCTGCTGGGCGGGCAGCCGGTGGGTCTCCATGTACGCGACGAACTCCGTCGCTGCGCCATCACAGGGGTAGCCGTTGCAGCATCCCCAGATCCGGTCGGCGTCCGTGCCGCACGTGCTGCGAAGGTCCTCGAAGAAGGCTTCCGGAGGTCGGTTCGCGACCACGCTGAAGAGCAGGTGACGCCTCGCCAGCGGCTTGCGTCTCCGGCCGGCGGGCTCGTTCGGGCCGCCGACGAGCACCAGGCGCGCCAGGTGGATCGAGTCGAGACGTGCGAAGGGGCTCTTCTCGTCCCGCGGGAGGGACCGGAGGTGATCGCGCAGCTCGGCCTCGCGGCCGCGGGTGACGGGCGTCAGCACCGAGATCGAGGTCTGCGGCCAGCCCGCCGTCACAGATCCGTCCCCCGGCGCACCAGGAAGCCGCGGTAGAGGCGGGCGAACTCCTCGGGAGTGGACGAGCGGGCCGCCTCGGTCAGGAACTCGTGCTCCCGGGCGACCGCCAGCGCGGACTCGATCGTGCGCACGGTGGCGTGCGGGTAGGCCCAGTAGAGGTACCCGATGTCCCACGAGTGCTTCTTGATGTAGTCCCGCACGCTGCCGACCGAGCTGGACCCCGGAAAACCGAGCGACGTCCCCCAGATTCGCCTGATGTTCGCGGCGATGCCGTGCACGAACGACTCGATGTACGGGTCGACCTCGGCGCTGTACGCCACCTCCCACAGCATCACGCGCGGGGAAGCGCGCTCGATGACCTCGTCCCCGACGGCAGGTAGCCGCGTGATGATGTTCCAGTTGGAGAAGAACACGGAGTCGAAGTGCTGCAGCCCCTTGAGGGAGGGCTTGAGGCGGGTCGCGACGAACTGGGCCTTCAGCAAGACCGGTCCGCGCCGCGCGAGCGGGGTGATGACGGTCAGTGCGCCGTTGGCCGGCCGGGTGGGGCGACCCGGGGTGTCCTGCGTCATTGCCTCGAGCCCGCCGTCGGACGGAAGGCGTCCACGATCCTGTCGATCGTGTCCGTGTCGGCGAGCAGCTCCATGGCACTGGACCTCAGGTGGCGCAGGTTCTCTGCACCGGCGTTGTCGATCTCGTTCACCCGGGTCCGTCTGCCGTCGACCGCCTGGGGAAGCTCGGGCTGGAGACGGAAGTATCGTTCGCCCTCGGGGAGCAGGCGCTTCATCTGGTAGTGCACGGCGTCCTCCTGTGCATCGAGCACGATGTCGAACAGCGGCTTTGCCCAACCGAGCGCGCCACCGTGCAGCGTCGACCTCGTCGCGAAGTCGAATCCGACAGCGCCGGTGCCGATCGACAGCACGACCACCTCGTCGGCCGCGAAGTCGGAGACGCCCCGGATCACCAGGTCCATCGCGTGCGCGTACGCGCACAGCGTGGGGTTGTTGGCGACCGTGCCGCCGTCGACGAGGTGGAGGTCACAGCCGTCCTCGATGAGCCGTGCAGGTGAGAAGTACGTCGGCGCTGCCGCAGTCGCGCGCAACACGTCCTTCATCAGCTGGACCTGCTGGCGACCGTCGATCGTCATCTCCCGTGACTTGAAGATGCGCGGTTCGCGCGCCTTGATGTCGTAGGACGTGATGAGCACTTCCTGGACTGCCTCAGCCAGCATGGCGCTCCCGAACTCCTCCTCGAGGCTCCTCTCGAGGGCGGCAGCGTCGTACCTCGGTCCGAGCAAGCCGTTCGCCGACACGATTCGGTGCCGCCACGACCGGCGGAAGATGGTGCGGCTCACCGCGAGGTAGAAGTCGACGACCTCCTGGGCCGTCCGCGCCGGCCGGCCGGTCATGGACGGCCGCAGCAAGCCGAGCGCGACGATCGCGCCGGTGGACGTCCCAGCGACGAGGTCGAACATGTCGGCGGTCCTGCAGCGGGCGCGCTCCTCGATCCCCTTGAGGATCAGACCGGGGACGAGGCCGCGTACCCCACCACCGTCGAGGGAGAGAATCCGGTACACGGTGCCTCCTTGTTGGCCTATCGGGAGAACTGGACCCACAGCTCGTCAGGACTGGCATCGACCCAGGTGAGCCGTCCGCGTCGCCCGGCCGCGCGGGTCAGCCCGTCCACGGCCAGCAGCGGAGCCAACATGGCGGGCAGCTGACCGCGCATGAGGGCCTCTCCCATGCAGCGGTGGGGGCCGCTCCCGAAGACGAGGTACTGGCCCTCCGACCGGGTCACGTCGAACCTGGCCGGATCCGGGACGACGGAGTCGTCCCACATGGCCGAGTGGGTGCCGGCCAGGACGAACGCGTGGGGCGGGACCACGGTCTCGTACGGGGTCCCCCTGCCCAGGATCGCGCCGTCGGGACACGTGCGGGGAAGGCCGACCTGCACGGGACGGAACCGCAGGACCTCCCACAGCACGCGCTGCAGCTGCTCCATGTCGCTGTCGCGCGCCGCTGCCGTGGCGATCACAAGGGCGTCGCGGCGGTCGAGCAGGCCGTCGATCGCGACCATTGCCGCCTTCGTCGCGTGCCAGAACCAGCCGATGGCGAGGCCGATGATGTTGTCGACGATCTCCGCCTGGCTCAGGCCATCCGGGCCTTGCGGAGCCCGCTCGACGGCCATGATCCGCGTCAGCAGGTCGTCAGGGCGATCGCGGATCGGCACCGAACGACGCTCGACCAGCGCCGTCTCGACGACGTGCCTGACCTCCGCGGCCGCGCCGTCGCCTGCTCGGTGGATCTGCGACAGGTTCGCGTTGTTCAGGAAGATGTCCTGGAAGATCGCGCGGCTCCAGTCCAGCAGCACGTCGGGTGGTGTCCGCCCGATCCCGACGTATCGGGCAACCAGATCGATCAGCACGGGCCGGACCAGTTCTCGTCCGACAGCCATCCCGTTCGGATCGGCCGATGCCACGGCAGCGGTGGCGATGTTCGCCATGTCCTGTCGGAGGTGCTGGTGGTCGCCCGGTCGCAGCAGGCCCTCCAGTGCACGGTGGTGCCGGCGATAGTCCTCGCCGGTGAGGCCCAGCACGAAGCCGGACGCGAGGCCGGTGGTGTAGGGCGGCGCGAAGGTGGTCGTGTCGTCGAGAACGCCCAGCACGTCCTCCCGGCGGCTGACCACGACTGCGTCGCCCACACGCACGATGGGCCGCCGGTGGCGCAGCCACGACAGGCCGCTGACGTTCCGGAAGTCGAAGAAGCGCTGAGGTGCCGTGATGGCCAGCTGCTGCAGCCTGCCTGTGGCCGCGCGTTGCCGCGCGCCGGCCCCCGTCTGGACCTGGTCCCTGGTCGCGCGCCAGAGCGCCTCCATCTGCTTATTGAACCGAAGGTGTCGTCGCCGAGCAAGGTAAAATCCGTGCATGAGCAGGGCCTTGCGCTACGCTCCGCCGATCGCGACCCGCGAGCTGGTCGACCGGCCGCGGCTTCTCGCCACGTTGCGTGGCCGGTTCGACAGGCCGCTCACGACCGTGGTCGCCGGCGCAGGAGGTGGCAAGACCACCCTGCTGATGCAGGCATACCGGGAGAACCAGCTGTCCCCGCTGGGCGAGGAGAAGTGGCTCACCTGCCAGCGCGACGACGCCAGCCTCTCCTTCCTGGTCGGGGGTGCGTTCGAGGCGCTGGAGGTGCCGAAGCCGGTCCCGGAGGACCCGCGCACGGCGGCCGTCGCCGTGGCGGAGGCCATGTGGCGGAAGAGTCCGACGCACGTCGGGCTGGTCCTCGACGACGCCCACGAGATTCCGTCAGGCACGCCGGGCGAGGAGTTCCTCGTGATGCTGATCGAGGAGCTTCCCCTCAACGGACACCTCGTGCTGGCCACCCGACCTGCATCGACGACCGCCCCGCGCAACTCCCCGGCCTGGGAACGCGTCGTCGCCCGTCTCCGGGTCCAGGGGCGGGTCGAGGAGATCGATCAGCAGTCGTTGGACTTCGCGCACACCGAGCTCGAGGAGTTCGCCCGCCTGCGCGACCTCGACCACGAGGTCGAGGTCGACTCGCTCACGCCCTGGCCGGCGGTCGCCGAGCTGCGTGCCACGTTCGGCGTGAGCTCGGCGGGCGTGAACGCGGTGGGCAGCTACCTGCGGGCCGAGCTGTTGTCCGGCTTCTCGGAGGAGCGACGCCGTGCGCTGGCGGTCCTGGCCGCCGTGGGGGGTGCGGATCAGGAGCTGGCGAGCCAGCTGCTGGAGTCCGACCTCGACCTCGACGACACTCTCGATGGCCTGCCCCTGGTCGTCCGCGCCGACGACGGGTGGCGTTCCCTGCACGACACCTGGAAGGACACCCTGCGCAACGAGCTCGACGCCGCGGAGGTCGCCGATGCGCTGCGCAAGGCGGGGGTCGTGCTGCGTCGGCGGCGGCAGTACCACGATGCGATGAACCTGCTCCTCGGGGCGGAGGCCTGGGACGAGGTCCTGGCGTTGATCACCGAGGTGTGCGAGGTGTGCACGCCCCTCGTTCCCAACGACGTGCTCGAGGTGTGGCAGGAACGACTGCCGCGCGAGCTGCACCAGACTCCCGAGGCCCTCCTGCTCGCCAGCATGATCGCCGAGCCGACCGACCCCGCGGTCGCGGAGAAGCTTCTGGAGCGGGCCCTGGAGACGACTCCGCTCGACCCGGCAGTGCGCTACGCGTGTCTCAATGCGCTGGTGCAGCTGGCCTTCTGGCGCAGCGACCGCGCCCGGATGAAGTGGATCGTGAGCCAGCTCCGGGCGCTGGCTGAGCGCGGTCATCCCGACGCTCGGGGGTGGGTGGCCCTGGTCAGTGCCGTGCTGGCCCTGCGCGTCGAAGACGTCCGGTCGGAGCTCGGGGAGCCGGGCTTGCGGGACGGGACAGTGCGCAACCCGGTCCAGCACTGGCTGCACGCACACGTCCTGCTGCTCAAGCTCGGCGACCCAGGGGCGGCGAGGACGCCTGCTCGCCTGGCCCTGAAGAACAACGTGATGACGATGATGGCGGTCTCGCGCAGCGTGCTGGCCGAGTCCTACCGGCTCGAGGGCAGGCTCGACGTGCCGGCCGCGATGCTGCCTGCGCTGCTGGCCGACCTCAAGGCCGTGAAGGTGCACACCTCGCCCGAGCTGGTGACCCAGGCAGTCGTGTTGCTCGACGTCCTCGGTCGCACCGACGAGGCCGAGGGGGTTCTCGAGGACTTCCTGCCCGCCGTGGTCCGGTCCCCGGTTGCGTGGGGCAGGTTTGCGGCGGCCCTGGCCACGGCGTTCCACGCCGTCTCGGTGGGGGATGAGGCACAGGCTGCGGCCGTCGTTCGCGACCTCACGCGTCTCCCCGTCGGCCGCAACGAGGGAGCACTGGTCCAGGTCTCGGCCTCGGCCCCGGTCCTCATGTACGTCCTCGTGCCGGAGGTCCGACCCGAGTGGGATGGCAACGAGCACCCCGGCTGGCTGCGGCCGATGCACGCGCTGGCTCGCGCCCTGGTGGACCTCCGCGAGCACGGCGACGTGGAGCGGCTCGCCTCCCTGGACGGTGAGGCGCGACGGCTGATGCCCGCCACCTTGCCCGCTCCGTGGCTGGTACAGCTGGCGGTGGGTCGGGTGGCGTGTGGCGACCAGGTCGGGCGCGCGCTGGTCGAGGAGCTGGGCAACCGGGCCCGGCCCACGCTTCGGGCGCTGGCCGCAGGCGGGCCGCTGGCAGCCACCGCCGACGAGCTGCGGAGGACGATGCCGGCCCTGCCGGCGTACCGCCTCCGGCTCCGGTTGCTCGGCACCTTGGAGTTGAGCCGCGACGGGGTGGTCGTCACCCACGAGCACCTGCGCCGCCGTCGGGTTCGAGAGCTTCTCGGCTACCTCGCCCTGAGGCGACGCGCCCTCCGGCACGAGGTGGCGGCAGCACTCTGGCCCGACCTCGACACGCGGGCCGGCGCGCACAACCTGTCGGTGACGCTCGGATACCTCCAAAAGGTGCTCGAGCCCGACCGGAACAGGGACGACCCGGCGTACTTCGTCCGTACGCCCACCGAGGAGCTGCTCGAGCTGGTCGACGACGCGTACCTGGAGGTGGACACGCGTGCCTTCGAGGGCTGCCTGCGGGACGCGTGGCGGCTCAACGAGCAGGGCGCGCTCTCGGCGGCGTTGGATGCCTTCGCCCAGGCCACGGACCTCTGGGGCGGTGACTACCTCGGCGACGTGCCGGACGGAGACTGGCTGGACCATGAGCGCCGCACCAAGCGCACCCAGTTCGTGGATGCAGCCGTACGGGCGGGCGAGCTCTTCCTGACCCGTGGCGACCTGGACCGGGCATGGTCGCTGGGGGAGCGCGCGTTGAGCTTCGGCCCCGAGTGCGAAGAGGCGTACCAGCTCCTCGTCGCCGTCCACCTCGAACGTGGTGACCGGCCGACTGCCAGACGCTACCTCGACTGGTGCCGGCAGATGCTGTTCGAGCAGGGCCGCGCAGAGGACGCGCGGACCACCACCCTCGACCGGAAGCTCGGCGCCCTCCCAGGCCCGGTGGATGTGCACGATCTGGACTGGTCTGGACCGTTCGGAGGCTCGCTGACGGCTCGCTGACCCGTCCCGCCGACCGTCCTTCCCTCGGACATCGGTCCGCGAGGGAGGGAGACGAGATGAACGCGAACCAGGTCACCGTGCTGGTCCGGCAGGCGAGCGAGGGGGACAGCGCCGCGTGGGAACACCTCTACGCCGAGTACTCACGCTTGCTCTGGGGCGTCGCACGGCGATTCCGCCTCGACGAGCACCAACGTGCGGACGCCGTCCAGGCCACGTGGCTGAAGCTGCTGGAGAACATCGACGACATCCGCGACCCCGCGTGTCTGCCTGGCTGGCTCGCCACCACAGTGCGCCGCATCTGCTCGGACAAGGTGCGTGCCTCGCAGCGGGAGAAGCCGGTCGAGGTGCTGGGCGAATGGCGCGTCGTGCACCAGCGAGCGGACGACGACGACGACACGTGCCCGGTCCGCAGCCTCATCCGGCGCGAGCACCAGGCAGCCGTCCGGCTCGTCCTGGCTGAGCTTCCCGAGCAGCAGAAGCAGCTGCTGCAGCTGCTGCACGCGAGCCCGGCGCTGAGCTACCAGGAGCTCAGCAAGCTCACGGGCATGCCGGTCGGCAGCATCGGGCCCACCAGGGCTCGCATCCTGGCGAAGCTGCGCTCGGCGCTCCAGGCGCACGGGCTCGTGGACGGAGTCTGCGCATGAACCGCGAGGACAGGACGGGTGCCGAGCAGGCAGTTGCGTGCGCGCGGTCGAGCCGGGACGTGCCACGCACCTGCTACTGCGGACAAGCCCTCGAGGGGTGCCGTCGGGCTCACTGCTCGCGCTGCGGGGTCAGGCTGCCCGTCGTCGACGTGGGCAAGAGGGCGCTCGGGCGCTGGATGTGACGTGGAGGTGGACATGCGTTGGTTGTGGGGGTTCTTCGGTCTCGCGCTCGCCGCTGGGGGAACGGCCGCCCTGGTCGGCATGGCGGCGAGGCCGAGCCGGCCGGTCATGGTCACGACGACCGACATGGAGGGCAACACCATCACGGAGGAACGGCCCCTTCGGCGGTGGGAGCTGACGCTCGCCCTCGTGGGGTTCGGGTCGATGGCCGGCATCGGAGCGCTGTTGTTGCTCGGTGCCGTTCCCGTCACTGATCGTCGTGTCCCCGACGAGCGACTCCTGGCGACCTCGTTCACGCTCGTGCTCGCCGCCATGCTCGCGGCCGGAGCGGTCGTGTCCTGGGTGACTGCCTGGCGCTCGCGCGGAGGCGAGCGGCCGTCGTACGACGTGGCTGTCGACCCCGACGACAGCGTCGATGACGTCGCCACGAACCTGCTGACGCGCGTGATGCTGTCCCACCCGGCCAGTGCCGTCGTGCTGGGCACGCTCCTCGCCACGGTGGCGGCATTCACCATCACGCAGGTCGGTGCGGTCTGGCGTGGCGACGATGCCCGGTTGGCGGAGGTGCTGCAGTGGCTCCAGCCGTTCAGCGCGCTCGGTGAGCTCGCGGGCTTGGGGGAGGTGTCTGTCGCCTTCATCCTGCTCGGGCTCGGGGTGGTCCTTGCCCTGGCCACGGGCAACGGGCTGAGCGCGGTCTTCACGGTTGCGCTGGTCATGTTGTTCTGGCTCGTGGCGCTGGTCGCCTGGCCATTCGGTCTGCTGGACGACTGGCTCGGGCTCGGCCGTAGCCTGCTCTCGTTGGTGTGAGGAGGTCGCGATGCCTGAGATTCCACCGGTTGCCCTGCGCACCTACATGGGCATCCGGATCGGCGTGATCGCCGTGATCGTGGCGCTCTTCCTCGCGGTCGGCAAGGAGATCGCGAGCGAGCCGGACTGGTGCACGCAACGCTCACTGAGCGCGTACTTCCACACGCCGGTGATGCCTGTCTTCGTCGGCGCGCTGCTCCTCATCGGCTTCGCGATGATCGTGATGTGGGGACACACGATCGTCGAGGACGCCGCGCTGAACCTGGCCGGACTCCTGCTCATGGCGGTCGCCATCGTGCCCACCCTCGATGCGAACTACTGCAGCGTTCCACCCGAGCTCCGTGACGCAGGCGTCGATCCGGAGGCGCAGAGCGTCGCCGACAAGGACCTGATCCTCCAGCACGCGGACACGGTTCGGTCGACCTTCTGGGCGTTCTTGATCGTCGTCGCCGTGGTCCTCGTCTTCACCCTGCTCATGGCGCTCAGACGACGGTTGAGTGACTCCGCGCCCAGCCTGTCTCGCCCCGCGACGATCGGGTACGCAGCCACCTGGGTGCTCGCCGCGGCAGCGTGGGGTGTGTACGTCTACCTGTTCCAGGCGGCGGACGACCCGACGAGCTTCTTCAACCACGAGCTGCACGGCTGGTCGGCCAACATCGGCGTCGGGTTCATCATCGTCGCCGTCCTGACCGCGGCAGCCGAGTCGGCCCGCGGCACCGACGAGGCCGTGCCCTGGTGGCGACGGTGGAAGGCGGTGGCCGACTGGGACCGATGGGTCTGGCTCTATGGCTCACTCGGGACGCTGATGGTGCTCACCGCGATCGTCGTCAAGGGAGGTGACCGGCTCGACTGGTTCGACGGCTGGTTCGGGGGCTGGCTCGACACCCACGCCACCTTCGTCCTGGAGGCGATCCTCATCGTCCTCCTCGGCGTCTACTGGCTCATGCAGACCATCCAACGCCGCGCGGAGGGAGCGCCCACGTACTGACCGGACGTCTTGGAGCAGCATCGTCTCGGCCACGATGCGAGCCGCCGTCGGTAGTCGTTCGACGAGACCTCTCCACGAGGCCGAACCGTCAACACGCAGGCCAGGGGGACATCAATCGATTTCCTGCGACTGACCGAGATCCTCGAGGGGACTCCCCAGCCGGAGGCGTGGAACGGAAGCTACGCCTTCGGCAGACCGCGGTCCTCGACGACCATGCGGGTGTGGGAGCCGTCCTCGGTGAGCCCCACCTCGATCGGCCCCTCGTCGTCCCGGCTCGGGTCTGACGTCAGGAGCAGGTGATGGCGCACTCCTACACTCGCGCTGTGCACCTTGACGACTACCTGATCACTGACGCCACCGACCTGGCAGCCTTGGTTGCCGACAAGCAGGTCACTCCGGTTGAGCTGCTGGCCCTGGCACGTCAGCGTGCCGACCAGGTGAACCCGAAGATCAACGCGATCACCAGGAGGCTGGACGACGTGGCTGATGCGCGGGCCGCCGAGCCGCTGAGGGGTCCCTTCGCAGGCGTGCCGTTCCTGGTGAAGGATCTCGCCCAGGAGTACGCCGGGTTCCCCACCACCAACGGCTGCCACGCGCTGGTGGCCGACGTGGCCGAGGAGCACGCACTCGTCACGCAGCGCTTCCTTGACGCGGGACTCGTTGTCTTCGGCAAGACCAACACCCCTGAGTTCGGAGCCAAGGGCATCACGGAGGACGATCTGCTGGGGCGGGCCCGCAATCCGTGGAACCTGGCCCACACTCCGGGTGGCTCGTCCGGTGGCTCGGGCGCCGCGGTCGCCGCGGGCATCGTCCCGGCGGCCGGCGCGAACGACGGCGGCGGGTCGGTCCGCATCCCCGCCGCCTGCAACGGTCTGGTCGGGTTGAAGCTCAGCCGTGGCCTCACGCCCTACGGTCCGCAGGGCACCGAGATGATGTTCGGGATGGTCACCCAGGGCGTGGTCTCCCGCAGCGTCCGGGACAGCGCCGCACTGCTCGATGCGATCGTGGGTGCGCCCACCCGCTACGCGGCGTACGCCGCCGCGACCCCCGATCGTTTCCTTCCGGAGCTCGACCGCCCACCCGCGCGTCTGCGGATCGGTTTCACAGTCTCCTCGGCCATCAACCCCAGCCCAGACCCCGAGGCGGTCGCCGCGGTCGCGGGTGCCGCTCGCCTACTCGCCGAGCTCGGCCACGAAGCCGAGGAAGTCGAGGCGCCGCACGACGACGACGCCCTGGCCCGTGACTTCCTGAGCATCTGGTTCGCCCAGCTCCACGGCCAGATCAGCCTGATCAAGCACCGACTCGGCTCGCCCGACAGCGCCTTCGCTGCCGACTCGCTCGCGGCAGCCGAGATCGGCCGCGCCGCCGGAGTCGGGGCGCTCTTCGCCGCCTTGGAGAACGTCAACCGGCACATCCGAGCGCTCGACGACTTCCACCAGCGCTACGACCTGCTGCTCACCCCGACCTTGGCGAAGCCGCCGCTGGAGGTGGGCTCTGTTGATACCCCGCCGATGCTGCAGCGGGCCTCGCGGATCATCGCCAAGGTGCGCGCCGGCAAGCTCCTCAACGCGACCGGCATCCTCGACCAGCTCATCGCCGAGAACTTGGGCTGGGTGCCCTACACCCAGCTGGCCAACCTCACCGGCCGCCCCGCCATCTCCGTGCCTCTGCACTGGACAGCCACCGGCCTGCCCCTGGGGGTGCAGTTCGTCGGCTCCCTTGCCTCGGACGGTCTCCTGCTCCGGCTCGCCGCGCAGCTGGAGCAGGCACAGCCCTGGTTCCACCGGTACGCCGATCTCGACCCGGCGCTGACCGTCTAACGCGTAGGACCGTGCAACCGGAAGTCAGCGCAAGGGCGGCGGTATGACGCAGGTGCTCTTTGGGGGCGTCGCCGCACCGTGACCTGAGGGCGCCTGGACCGTCGCCGCCGATTCGCCTGTAGCCGCCCTGGCGCCTAGTCCGGGTACTGCTCATCCAGGCAGAGGCTAGGTCGGGGGCGTCAACGTCCTGCCCCTTGGCACTGGCACGCAGAGCCTTGGTGGTGCTCTACTGACGTAGGTATTCCTCCTGCTCTGGGTGGTGTCGATGCACATCCGGCTCGTCGCGCTGTGCGTTCTAGCTGCGACGATGTTGGGCGGCCCGTCAGTCGATGCGCACTTGCCTTCGAGTCTCGTGCCTAGGACCCTGCAGCAGGCGGCGACCGTAGGGATGATCGCCTACGTCGCTTGGGGCCAAGATGGTGTGCCCAACATCCATACGATCCGCACCGATGGGTCACGGAGCCGTCAGCTCACGACTGGCGGAGGGCTCGGGCCGGTGTGGTCCCCCGACGGATCACAGCTCGCGTTCTGGTGGAAGAACCGAGTTGGGGTCATGAGCGCGGGCGGAACCACTCGGAGATGGGTGGCGACCGGCTCGAGTCCCACGTGGTCGCCCGATGGAAGCAGATTGGCCTACAGCTGCGACGAGGACAGCGCCCTGTGCGCTGTCGAGCTCGACACGCATCACGTCACGACGATCGTGCCACCTACGACTGACGGGATCCACATCGGCGTCGGGCAGAAAGACTGGTCCCCAGACGGGTCCTTGATCGTCTTCACCGGGTGGAGCCCGGAGGGCGACGGCTATACGAACTACCGACAGTTGTTCGTCGTCCATCCTGATGGGACCGGCCTGAGGGCTGTCCCCAACACCTTCCCGACGGGGACCGGTCCTGCGTGGTCGCGCGATGGGTCAGCGCTGCTGTACGCCGAGCGGTACGACGGTCGCGGCGGTGAGGTCAGTGGCGACATCTACTCCATCCGCCCAGATGGGACGGCCCGAACACCCGTCGTCAAGCAGCCCGGAACGGACGACGACCCCGCTTGGTCTCCGGATGGTCGGGCGATCGCTTTCACGAGTGCAGCCCTTGGGTATCCGCGCATGCAAGGCATCTGGACAACGTCGCGCGACGGCCGCAACCGGCACCTCGTCGTGCGTGGCGGTGAAGACCCGACCTGGCGACCTGGGTTCGAGGCTGGGGCCACTGCGCCCCCCGCCGCCCCCGAGTCGTCAGGGAGAAGGATCGCGTACGTCGCTGCGAGCGACGCTGGATTCGATCTGTTCGTCGTTCGTCCTGACGGGGACCGTTCGCGACGTCTCACCAAGCACGGGCGAGCTCAGAACCCCGAGTGGTCACCGGATCACAAGCGCATCGCCTACTCGACCCTCCACGGCGGGATCCGGGTGTTGAGAGTTGATTCCGGCGTCGACCGCAAGGTCGCCAAGTCCTACGGCGTTGCAGGACTCACATGGGCACCGTCCGGACGGCTACTGGCCTGGGGCGGCTCCGAGGGACTGACCATCCTCAATCTACGCACGGGCCACCGCCGCGTAATTCCGATCGAAGTGGGATGTTGCCCCCGCGATCCGGCCTGGTCCCCAGACGGCCGAGTCGTGGCGTTCAGTCAAGACTTCTCCACTCAGCGAACCGACATCATGACTATCTCGCCTTCTGGCGAGCGTCTTCGGCGGGTGACGCGCCTGCGCGGTGCGGAGAGGGAAGCGGAATGGTCACCTGACGGTCGCACCATCGCCTTCACCCACGAGCAGGGTCCGTGGTGGATGCGATCCGCTGAGGTGCTGACTGTGCGAGGCAACGGGAGTGATCTGCGCGAGCTGGCGGCCACCGATGGCATGTCCTACAGCCCAAGCTGGTCCGACGACGGGCGCCTCGCCTGGTACAGCGACGGGCGTCGCGCCTCCCCAGCGCCGCGTGCGGGTCTGTGGAATCTCGACGCGCGCGGTCGGCGCGAACTCCTCGTCCCGAACCGGACCATCGCGTACGTGGCTTGGTAGCGAGAGGCAGCTTTCGACCATCGGAGGAATTTGTCGGCAGGCACTCGCCCGTTGTTCAAGATCGTGGCGTGTCCGGCACCGTTGGGGAGTGCACCCTAGGCCCCCGCGCCCGCTGCCATGTGTCAGCACACCCTTAGGCGGCGGTGTGACGCACACTCAGGCCCGTCAGGGTCGCCTGTGGGTGTTGGCGACGTGCTGGGCGTGACGGCTTGGTCCGGCCCTTCGTGACGGGACGGGACGATGGTCAGTCGAGCGTGATGTGGCCGCGGTAGAAGTACAGGCCGAGTGGTGACTTCGTCCTCCTTGCGCACTCCCTTGACGAGGTCCCAGGGACGGAGCATTGTGCAGATGTTGCGCGAAGCGCGCGATGTTGCCTCATACGCAACCAGCGCTTCGGGTTGGCAGAAGTGACACCAGTGAAAGCGTCACCCATCCGGAAGTGAGCCGACGATGAACTTTGCCAGCCAAGCCCGATCGCGAGTTTTCGTCATCCTGGCGCTGCTGTTCAGTCTCGGCGTCGCCAGCGCCCCAGCCTTGGCGAAGGACGGGCTTGCCGTTCAGACAGCTCTTCCTTCAGCCGCGGGCGACAGGGTCGTCCAGGACGACCCTGACAACCCCATCAAGTTCTCCATCGATGCAGCCATCGCCAGCGGCAGCGTTTCGACGCAGGACCTGTACATCGGCACCGTCAAGTCCTACCTGGGGGACGAGGCGGACGGTGACACCCCCGTCTTCGGAGGGGGTTTCGGCGTTCACCCCTACGACATCCTCATCATGAACGACCGGGTCGGCATCGTCTTGGCGGCAGGGACTGACGATCCCTGGGGGTACCCCGGCGGCTCGATCCTCGACGCCGGCCGCGTCACGGTGCCCGATGGGAGCACCGACCTCAAGAGCGCCACCTTCGGCGATGACTCGGTCCTGACCGCTCAGTTCCTCTTCAACACCTGGGACGCGTGGGCCCCGTCGAATGCCGGCATGGTCTCGTTCGACCTGGTCAGCTACAACTTCGAGACCAAGGCGATCGACGACGTCAACGGCATGCCGGCGGTGCAGGTGACGCGGAAGTTCACCGTCCCCTACAACCTGAACGGCGTGTCCACCCCCCGCGACCTCGACGTGATCTCCTACTACAGCATCGCGCCGGGCAATGACTACGCCTACTGGTTCGACACGATCCACAACAACGGGTCCGCATTTTCGACGGAGGCGCAGAACGAGGTGGTCATCTCGAACAAGGGCAGCGTGGGAATCGACACCAAGCCGGTGGCCGCGCTGAGCGCCGCCAACACCTTCAATTTCGTCACCGACGACAGCGGACAGCCCACCTCCCAGTTCTCGACGACCCTGATCTCTCCCGGAACCAACCTCGGGTCGGACGGCAGGACGCACCCCTTTAGCGGGATCGATGGTGCCAGGGGTTATCGCCAGCTCCAGTTCTCGGCCGCTAATCGTCCCTACGCTGCGGGCGAGACCCGGCTCTACGAGTCCTACCTGATGATCGACGACCAGGCATCTTGGCAGAAGGTCTACGACTTCTGGGCGGACTACAAGGGCCTGGACACGTTCAACGTCTCAGGGACCGTCACCAGCGCCTCCGGAGCTCCGGCGCCGTATCCCACTGTCATCGTGTACCGCGGCAACACGCTGTTCGGCTCGGTGATCGGCGACGCGAACGGGCACTACAGCCTCGACCTGCCCAACGAGAACACCACCCAGACCTACAACCTCCGTGTCGAGAAGAAGGGCACCGTTCCCGGGACCCCCACCGCCAACTTCACCAGCGCCACTGTTCCCGCGGGGGGTGTCGCCCTGCAGACAGGCGCCGACAAGGTGCCTGTGACGTTCACCTTCAAGGACCAGAACGGCGATCCCATCTGGGGACGGATCTCGGTAGGCGCCCTGCCCCAGATGATCTACACCGGAGAGAACTACTACTTCTCCGACCGCAACCCGGACGGATCGATCAACAAGGGCGTGGTCACCGCGATGGTCGCCCCGGGCAACTACTCGGCCACCGCTCGGGGTGAGGGCTACGGCTTCTACTCCTACACCACGAACTCCTCGACGTTCACACAAACCGTCACCGGCAACACCGCAACCGATCCCACCCCGACCGTCCACATCACCAAGCCGCTCAGCGCCCCCACGGACTGGTTCGGGGTGGACAACCACCATCACGGCGGGCGAATGGATGCGTTCTCCCCGCCCGCGGTGTCGGCCAACGCGCAGGCGACCGCTGGACTGGAGGTGATGTCCCTGGCCGACCACCAGTTCGTCCTGGACAACTGCCCCGTCTACACCTGGTCACGAAAGCTCGGCGCCACCGGCTACATGCCCAACGAAGAGATCACGCCGAGCTGGGCTCACCACAACATGATGCCGCTCACGGGTTACGCCTACGACCGCTTCCGTGACTGCGACCAGGTGAATCCCATCATCAACACCAACACCAACCACCAGGGCATCCTCGATGACGCCCACCAAAACGGCATCGCCATCGGCGTGAACCACCCCAACAGCTCCTACGGGCTCTTCCTCGCGGACGACGACCACACCGTGCCCGGTGGCATGAGCGGAGACTTCGACGGCATCGAGATCCAGGGGTTCGGTACCACCACCATCAACGAAGCCTTCGACTTCTGGAGCGCGTTCCTGTCCGGCGGAACTCACCGTGGGGTGGAGGTGAACAGGCCCCACTACATCCATGGTTCCACCGACATCCACGACTCCGGTCAAGGAACGGGCAGCGGTGGGCAACGGTCGTACGTCCACGTAGAGGACGGCAAGGACAAGAGTGCGGCGGACTTCGACGAGTTCTCGCTCGAGTTCAGCAGGAACCAAGCGGCCGGTCACAGCTTCGTCTCCAGTGGTGCGTTCATCACCCCCACCACCGGCAAGCTGTTCGGCAAGACGTACCGGGCGGACCAGGACGGAACCTTCACGGCCGACTTCAAGGTGTCAGCCCTGAACAACATCACCGACATCTATGTCTTCGGCAGCACCGGAACAGGCACCTCGACAGGTGGGTTCAACGGACTCACCAACCTGATCTCCCGCACCACTTACACCGATGGTGACCTGGCCACGTCCAAGGACTTCACCGTCAGGTTGGACGGCGTCCAAGGCAAGCAGTGGTTCGCTCTCGGCGCCGTCACTTCCGCGGGCAACCGACGTGCCATCACCAACCCCATCTGGGTGAACGGGCCCGACGTCCCAACTACGCAGACGATCACCGAGGTGGAACCCATCATCAGCTACCCAGAGGTGCCGACCGTCGGCAACGTCATCGAGCAACCGCGAACGGCGATCATGACCACCAGCCCATGGTCAGGTTTCCTCTTCGCCGATTGGAAGCTCACGGGCGGCAACTTCGACTCCGTGGCGAAGAAGAACATCAACTACATCTACACGCTCACCTTCGACGCTCCGAGTGGCTTCGTCTTCGATCCCGCACTGAAGGACCCCAAGGCCGGGGTCCAGGTGTCGAACGACGGCGCGCAGAGCAAGCTCATCTATCGAGTGCACCTCAAAGCGCTACCCGGATCGAGATGATCTTGGCTGGGGGATGAGGTCCTCGGCCCTGCCCGCCGCGAACACGACCGGGCACAGGAGCAGCCACGCTGGTCATCACACGACCGCCGGCAACTGCGTCCCCAGCCGCCGATGCGGAACGAGCCCACATCGGCTGCTTGTTTCATTGACGGCAGGACCGAGTCTGGCGAGGCTCGGTCCAGGCGCCCGGGTCGTCGCTCTCACATCGGCTGCCCACGCTGGTCGTGTGGCTCTCATCTGGCCTGCGCGGTCCCGGGCGTCGCCAGGGCCAGGAGAGGCTCAAGAGGGGTTTGTCCAGCTCGAAGCAGCGTTGCCCTCCCGGCTCGACAACCGAACAGGTTTCGAGGATCGGAGGAGCTGATGAAGGACGAAAGCGGTCGTGTGGTGATCGGGATGGACCCACACAAACGGTCGGTGACGATCGAGGTGATGACAGCCGACGACACCGTCCTCGGTGGCGGCCGATACGGCACTGACGAAGCCGGGTTCGCCGACATGGGGCGCTATGTCAGCCAGTTCCCTGATCGTGTCTGGGCGATCGAAGGCTGCTCCGGCATCGGGCATCACGTCGCAGTTCGGCTGCTCGCCGCGGGCGAGGACGTCGTCGACGTCCCGCCGAAGCTGTCCGCGCGCACGAGGGTGTTCGCGACCGGTCAGGGACGCAAGACCGACGCCACTGACGCCCACTCGGTCGCGCTGGTCGGGACCCGGATGGCCGGGTTGCGGCCGGTCGTGAATGACGAGCAGCTCGCGGTCCTACGTCTGCTGGTCGACCGCCGTCGTTCGCTGGGTGAGGAGCACAGCCGCAAGACCTCGCAGCTGCACCAGCTGCTGCTCGAGCTGATCCCGGGCGGTGCGAAGCGGGACCTGTCCGCGGCTCAGGCGAAGGCGCTGCTGGCCAAGGTCCGTCCACGCGATGTGGTCGGCAAGACCCGACGGCGCGTGGCCGCGGAGCTGGTTGCGGACCTGGAACGGATCTACGCGCGGAAGAAGGCCGCGAACAAGGAGCTCACCGAGCTGGTCGCGGCCACCGGCACCGGACTGCTGGACCTGCACGGCATCGGCCCTACTGGCGCCGCGCGCTTGTTGGTTGAGGTCGGTGACATCACTCGGTTCCCGAACAAGGCGCACTTCGCGTCCTGGAACGGCACGGCCCCAATCGACGCATCCTCCGGGGACCACACGCGCCACCGGTTGTCGCGTGCCGGGAACCGTCAGATCAACCGCGTGCTGCACACCATGGCCCGCGTCCAGCTCCGCAACCCGACGCCCGGGCGCGAGTACTACGACCGCAAGAAGGCCGACGGCAAGGCGCCGATGGAAGCGATGCGCTGCGTCAAACGCCGGCTGTCCGACATCGTCTTCAAGACCATGCTCGACGACGCCGTCCGATCTTCCCCACCACTCGAAGGGACGGGCCCGGGAGGACACCGGGGCAACGACTCTGACTCCAGCGCGACCGGCTCACAGCCCCACACCGGCTCTTCGGACAAGTCACTTCCCGGACCCGCCCACCACCGATCCTAGAACCCCGCTTCCCGCAGCGTCTTGACACAGAGGGGAGGCAGATCAGTGCGTCCGGCACGCGGGGGAAGGACGCTGTTCGATCCGCAAGCGTGCCAAGGCAGATCTATGGTCGTGACGTGAGCGAACTCCCCGTCCTCGATGCGACTGACCAGCGCATCCTCGGCAGCCTGCTGGAGAAGCAGACGACCGTGCCCACCACCTATCCCCTCTCCGCGAACGCACTGGTATCGGCGTGCAACCAGAGGAGCAGCCGCGACCCCGTCACCGACCTCGACCAGCAGACCGTCGAGCGGACCGCGAAGTCGCTCAAGGATCGCGGGCTGCTGCGGATCGTGTGGTCCGACACCGGGCGCCGGACACTGAAGTACCACCAGATCCTCGACGAGCATCTCGCCCTCGAGCCCGATGAGCGGGCGCTGCTTACGGTGCTGTTGCTCCGTGGGGCGCAGGCGCCGGGTGAGCTGCGCACCCGCACCGAGCGCTTACACGGGTTCGCCGACCGGGGCCAGGTCGAGGATTGCCTGCGCCGGATGGCGAGCCGCTCGCAACCGCTGGTGTGCGAACTCGAGCGCCGGTCGGGCCAGCAGGATCCGCGCTGGATCCACCTCCTGGGAGCCGCGCCGGAGCAGACCTCAGGCGAAGCCAGCCATTCTGGGAGTGCCGACGCGTCGCGCATCCGCGTCACGCAGATCATCGCCGACCTTCACGTACCCGACCTCCCCGCCTCCAAAAGCTTCTACAGCGACTACCTCGGGTTAGTCGAAGAGGAGTTCAACCTGGGCTGGGTGGCCCGCCACACCTCGCCGGCTTCCAAGGCGACGCTCCAAGTGATGACCAGCGATGCCACCGCACCCGTGGACCCCGTGGTCTCGGTCATGGTCGACGACGTCGAAGCCGCCTACCGCCAAGCACAGGAGCGCGGGTACGAGATCGTGCATCCCCTGACAACCGAGACATGGGGCGTGACTCGCTTCTTCGTCCGCGCTCCCGATGGCAACGTGCTCAACGTCGTTCAGCAGCACGCAAGCTGAGGGTCTTGTCATCCGCGGCGTTGGGCGCGCGTTCACCGAGTAGATGGCCCGGCGGCCTCGCGGCGGTATGACCGTTCTCCCTGGTCGCGACGACGCCGCTTGTCTCCGGGCTAGGGTCACGAGCGTGGCCACCTCGTCGTCCGTCGGTTTCGCAGCCCTTGTCGGGGCAATCGCCGGAGCTTCGCTGGCCGCGCATCGCGGGATCAGGGCCGTAGCGGGAGCCGCCTTCGCGGGTGCCGCGGGGCTGGGCGTCTCCGAGGCGGCGTCCCGGGCTCGCCAAGCGGAAGGCGAGATCCCGGCGCTGTGGCAGCGGATCGCGGTGAGCATCGCGCTGGCCGCTCCGCTGGGATGGGCTTCGGAGAAGGTGGCGAGCGCACGTCCCCGGACGATCGGGCTCTTCACCGGCGCCGTCGTAGGACTGATGGGGATACGACCGCAAAAGGTAGCGATGGGCCCGGCCCTTGGCCTCGCCGTTGGAGAGCTGCTCGCGCGGCGACAAGCTCCGGGAGCGGCGGTCGCCAGCAGCACCGTGCTCGCCTACCGCAGCCTGTCCGCGCTCGTCTTCCGCGACGCCCAGGTCAGTCTGCTCGCTGAACGGGTGCGCGCCGCCGACCTGCCGTTCGTCGTACCGCGACCCGCGCGATCGAGGTACGTCGGCACCGGCTACGTCCAGAGCCTCGCCGAGGAGCTAGGTGCCCACTACACCGCCAACGCGTCGGACACCGGGATCGTCGCATCGCTCGACGCTCTCGCCGGTCCGGACCTCGATCCGGGCCAGGTCGACCCGTTGGTGAGGGAGTTCTACGAGCACACCACTCGATTCGCCCTCGATATCTTGCCGCAATGGCGACTGTGGGTCCGGCCCGGCTACCTGCTCTACCGCACCCTCGTCGCGCGCCCGCTCGGACAGGCCAGCATGCCCATGAACCAGCGCGAGGCCCAGCGCGGCATCCGCAGCAGAATCGACACCGTCACCGGGGTCGACGGTGTGGTGTCGGTACGTGGCTGGATCCGCTCGTTCGCCGATGACGACGAGCCGATCATGCTGGGGATCTACACCACCTACACCCACGACGACCGCGGCTACGTGAGCGTCGGATTCCCCGTGCCCGAGGGCAGCTTCACCGCCACGCTGCGGCCGCAGGCCCGACCCGACAAAGGCCTGAGGCTGACCAGCCGGGTGAACGATGGCCAGGCCGGGCACTACCTCACCTACGTCGACACGACCTCAGACGAGCTCACTGCCCTGGGCGTGCCGGGCTTCGAGGAGCAGCTCGACGTGTACGTCGACGACGGCGTGCTCCGCGCCGAGCACGCGTTCTGGGTCTTCGGCTTCCCGTTCCTGACGCTGCACTACCGGATCGAACGCAAACCCTGAGCGTGACATCGCCCTCGACCGACGGCGGCCGATCCTGCCGACGCTAGCCACGGCCGAAAGACTGAATGCTGCGGTTCGGTGCTCGGGACTCACTCGCCCTGGACGCGGCGGTATGACCGCCTACGCAGATCCATCTCCGCCTACGCAACTAGGTCGTTGCCTCCCCTCGGGCACGTCGAGATGGATGTACCCCTCGAACGGCAGAAGCGCTATCGAGGCGGCTCGGCGCCGGTCGCTCAGCTGGAGCGCAACGCAGCGACGCTCTTCACGAGACGACGCAGCGGCGTATCGCGCTGCGCTGTGAGGCGGCCACCATCCTGCGTCAGCCCGAAATGGGACAGCAGGTCCTGGCGCCCCTCTCGCTCGGCCATCAGCAAGATCGCGTCCCGGTCGTAGGAGTCGGCGAGTTCGGCGGCGAGGACTAAGTCGTCGGCCGCGACAGCATCGTTGATGGACTGGACGTAGTTGGCGTAGAGGGCGTTGAGCTCGTCGGTAAGGCGGGTCTGGTTGGTCATGGACAACCCCTTGGAGTCGCGATGTGGGCTAGCTGTGACCTCCAGTCTCGGGCGCCAGTTGGATCGTTCCAATAGGACGGCGCCATGATCTTGGGCACGCGTGACCCGGTCGACCCCAGAGGGCGCGATGATCGAGATCCCGGATTGTCAACCGCGACGGCGTCGCGCAGCCTGCGACGTCCGCGCCTTTCAAGAGCTCAGCAGTTCGCGTTAGGCGCCGGGCGTGTGCGCCGCTTGCCCACGGCCATCGTTGTTGAAGCACGCGAAGTGACTGAGTCCCCGTCCAGTTCGACAAGTAACCGCTCACGCAAATTCGGATGTCCCCGACAGGCGGCGGTAAGACGCACTTCGCGTGGTCGAGCTGGATGTCGCACGCTTGCGAGACCGGGGGTCTGTGGGCACTCTGAGGTGAGGTGGACAAGCACCGCGTACCTGTCGGAGGGGCATGCGCGCAGTTGGCTCATACGTCACGCTGGTAGCGGTGGTCGTCTTGTTCGCTGGGTGCAGCGAGGAAAGCCGCCAGCGCAGTGAGTCACGCTCCCCGGGCCAGCCCAGTGGGAGATCTGCCCCCGAGAGCACGGACAGCGAGAGTGCTAACGAGAGTCCATCGGCTGGTTCGGTGACTCCGGCCACGAAGGGACCTATCTCGCCGAAGCGACGAGAGAAGCTCGAGGGGTTCCTCGACCGGGTTCAGTTCCTCGACCACGCGGGTCCGGACCTCGAGCTTCGCGAGATCCAGTACACCTCCCGGACCGACGCCGTGGCGATGCTCCTCGACCAACGCGAGGGGAGCGAAGGCACGGTCATCGCCACCACCGACGACAACTGGGCCCACGCCACTCGGATGTACATCAGCGACGCTCTCGCCTACTTGGTGTCGTACAGCCCGCTAGGCGGTGGGGCGGTGGCCGTCAGGGCCCAGCAGCAGGACCCCTTCATCAACTACCCGGCGTTCGTCTTCTACCCGAACGGCAAGACGAAGCCTCTGCGGGTCTTGGAGCCGCAGGCACGAAGAGGAGGAGACGTGCTCCTCGACCTCGACCGCTTTGGCAGCGTCCTCTACGGTCTCGGCGAGGTCCAGACACGGCAGTTGTGGGCTGCCGACGTCGATGCTGCGGAAATCTATCCGGTCGAGGGCACCCGGTTCGGTGAGGTGTGGCAGCACGTAGCGGGTCGCCGCGGAGCGATCATGGGCGTCCAGGGCTTCAAGCGTCGCGGTCAGCAGTGGCGCTTCGAGACCAGTAGCGACCGCGGACGCACATGGACCACTACCGAAGCCGACCTGCCGGGAGGCAGGTCCACCGGCGGCCCAGGATTCGGGTACGGCCAAGCGGGGGTCGCCGTGGGGCCCGGACACCTGCAGGCGACGGTGTCGACGACGTGGTTGCAGGACCTGCCGTCGTACGTCAACGCGTTGTGGCAGACAGATGACGAGCAACGATTCCACCAGGTCCCGCTGCCCTGGGACCGACCCTACTTCGGCGGCATCGCGTACGCCGACGATGGAGCTCTGCTCTTCGGCCGACTCTTCGTTTCCGACATCCCGTGCACCAAACCGATCTGCGGGCCGCCCGGCGAGATCTGGCGCTACGCCCCGGGGAGCCGCGTGCCCGAGCCCCTAGCCGGCGCCCCTAGCCTGCTCGGTCCGTACTGGTCCGGGGGGATCGACACTTCTGGCGGTGTCATCATCGCCAGGACTGGAGTGCGAACGATCTCCGTCTCCTCCGACGGATATCAGTGGACGCCGGTCACACCCGGGTAGGTCGGCCGCGAGCGCTTTGTGTAAACCGGGCTACTGCGGAGGCGAATGGTCGAGGTCATGCCGGAAAAGCCAGCCCCGCGTCATCATGCCGAGACGCCACGCTCATGTGCGGATCTGGAAGTCGGCAGCGTCCCCGACAGGCGGCGAAAAGACGCACCGTCGAGCTCCGCGGCCGCGGCTTCATCGCCACGGCCGTTGACGGGGCTGTAGTTCGAGGGAGTCCGCCATGGTCAGTAGCTCGTCGACGACGGAGGGCGGCGCGTGCCGCGTCCACCCGGCGAGCACGAGGAGAGGCTCGCCGTCGAGGTCGATCAGCCAGATATCATAGGTGCCGCCCAGGCCGAGGTTGCTGAGCGGTCCCTTGGCGCCCTGGATGGTCTCCAAGGGGCAGTCGGGCCCACGGCGGGTCTCCTTCAGCCTCAGGTGGTAGGCAGGGTGACCGAAGCGGGTCGCGGCGTCGGGGCCGTAGGTCACGCCGACGCGAGGCAGTCTGGTGAGATGGGGCAGCAGTCGGTCTACGCCCGCGCCCGTGAGGTCGAGCACTTCGCAGTTGGGTGCGGCCACCCAGTCGAGCTCCGTGACGTACAACCCGGCGTACCACTTCGAGCGCTCCAATGCCTTCGTGTTGTCGGCGCCGACCGGACCGATGCCTTCGAATCTGTCTGGCCCGTACGACGCATTCCAACCTTTAGAAACCCGCACCCACGCGGCCGGGAGAGCGATGTCGTGGTAGGGGGTGAGCTCGTAGGTTCCCTCATCCAGGGTGACGTTCTCAGGACCGGGGTACGGCTTCGCGGCGGAATGGGTGTCCTCAGCCGGCTGTGGTTCGTCGCTGTCCCGGCCCGTCGCTGCAAGAAGGCCGGTCACCACCAGCGCGCAGGCTGCCGCGGCACCCACCACAGCGTGCCTCCGGTTCCGTCGGGCACGGCCGGCTGCCTCGATCCGCTCAAACTCGGGCAGCACGATCGCCCGCTCCGCCTCTTCGCGGAATGCATCCAGCAATCGTTCAGACATGGTCGACCCCTCCTTCGGCAGGCGTCAAGCTGGTCGCGAGCGCTTCGCGTCCCCGGCTCAGTCGCGACTTGACCGTCCCTTCTGGGACGCCAAGCTCTGCGGCTATGGCGCCGACCGGTAGGTCGGCCAGGTAATGGAGCGCTACCACTTGGCGTTGTTGCTCCGGCAAGGCTCGTAGGGCGTTGATGATCTCGACGTGCTCTTCGAGGGCGGCTGGGTCGCGCGGTCGAGTCATCCGATCCTGGGCCCGGCGACCGTTGCGCTTCTTGCGCCAGCGGCTGCGGTGGGCGTTGACCGCCGTGGTGCGCAACCATGCCTCTTTGTTGTCGACGCGGAGGAAGCGTCGGCTGGTCGCGACCGCCTTCACAAACGCCTCCTGCACGAGGTCCTCGGCCTCGTCGTAGTCGCCGGTGATGGCGTAGAGCTGGACGACCAGCTTGCGGTAGCTCGCGTCAAAGACGTCGCGGAGGGCGACGCCGCAATCTTCGGGGCCCGACACCAGCCCGAAGGTGATGGAGTCCTCGTCCATGCTGGCCTCCTGGAGGGGATGCCTGTGACGACTCCCGAGCAGCCTCTTCCGTTCCGCCGAACTCTGATTGCTTCTCTCAGGGTGCTCTTCTGCGGGGACCGGTACGGCGTGGTCTAGGCAACCGGCCTCTCGAAGGCGCACCGCGATCGAAATCCGGGATCTCCGGGAACCTGCAGATCCAGTCGAGAGTCGTCACACGTACACACTCCGCACCATGTCCGGAGATCACGGCAAGGACCAGCGCGCGGACTGCGACGCCCGGTCCACGCAGGCCCTGAGCGTGGCCAGTCACGTCACCGCTCTGGCACCGCCATGCCACTGCACTGTCTGGCAACGCTCCGGCCAGCGGTGCCCCCTGCCCGAAAGGCGCAAATCATGAGCACCTCATTCACCTTCCGTCGCACCGTCGCCGGTGCCATCACGATCACGGCCACCTTCTTTGCCGCGACCGCTTGCGGAAGCGCTACAGATGTTTCCCAGTCCATCACCCGAACCAGCAAGGAGACCCCGACGAACAAGGCCTATCCGGCCGACGGCCGGGAGAACCGCAACAGCGCGCGCAACGCTTCGACGCACCGCCAGTACCCGGCAGACGGCCGGGAGAACCGCAACGCCGTCAACGGTTCGACGGGTCGCCAGTACCCGGCTGACGGCCGGGAGAACCGCAACGCCGTCAACGGTTCGACGGGTCGCCAGTACCCGGCTGACGGCCGGGAGAACCGCAACAGCGGGGCACCGTTACCGTTGCCTCGCGGGCGCGACACGTGCTGTTAGCCAACTCCCCATCGGTTTAGTTGAAGCCCACCAACCGAAAGAAGTCCCGCGATTGACGCTCGCTTGGACGCACGTCATCGCCATTGAAAGCTGACGCCGTCAGGCGGCGGTAAGACGCAGATCCGTTCGTGGGTTGAAGCCGAGATGGCACACGACACCCCTCGAGCGAACGATGCGCCGTGCGTGCCCGGAACACATCGGTCCGAGAAGGTCACTCCCGCGACAGCGGATCTTACGCCGCCGCGCGCATCTCGGCCGGCCCTAGGTTGCCTAGCCGGAATTAGTCGTACTTGGTGGCATCCAGAAGCGGCTTCGGCTTGTCGACCCGCTTCCAGACCTTGATGGTCTCTTCCCAGGTCGGGACGATCCGCAGGGTGGCGGCCTCCTTCACCAACTCGAAGTAGAAGGCAATGAGTGCCGCCTCGTCGCCTGCCAGACGCGCCACCAGGTGTGCTCGGGAGGTCACATCGACCGACAGCAGCAGTTGTAGCAGCTGCAGGCGTGTGGCTTCGTCCTGTTCGCCGGTCTCGTCCAGTTGGCCGAGCAGGTCGTAGAGCAGCGCAGCCTCGACCCATTGCTGGGCCACCGACGGATGCACGCTGGCGGTGCTCGCCAGCTTCTCGCGTCCGACGCCGACTAGATCGCTGAGGTGCAGCAGGCCGTAGCCCTTCAACGCCTTGGCATACGGTTCGAACGGCTCCAGCTCGAGGTATGTCGTCAATGGCCCCGGCGCCAGGATTTCCTTGAACTCCTTGATCAGGTCGTCATGTGCGCGTTTGCCTCCCTCGTTGCGGAGGATGAAGACCGCCATGGACGGGTCCTGGGGTGCCCACTCGGCGAAGCGCGGAGCTGTCGCGGCGACGCGCAAGTCGCGCACGGCGAGCTTCCACTCGTCCGGGGCGTTTGGTACGGCTGCGTAGAAGCACGCTCGTCCGTAGTAGTCGTTGCGCGTTTGTGGTTTGAGGTCGTCCCTGTTCAGGTCGAGGTTGCTCGCCGCAGACTTCACCGCGTCGACGTGCTGGCCGAACTCGGGTGCGTGGGCTGCAAGGTCGCGCAGCAGGAAGGCGGTGGGACGTACTGATTCCCCGACCAGGGCTGCCAGCGACGGGGTCGGGTTGGCCTCGAGGGCGATGAGACGTTCCCTCAATCCGAGGGCAGCTTTGGCGCTCTTTCTCCACGCGTCGGCTCCTCCCTCCGCATCACCGGCGATCGCGCGGTCCAGGCGGACGTTCATCCACGCGATCGAGCGGTTGTACAGCAGGCGCAACTTTGCCGCCTCGTAGCCTCGCCGAACCGGGTCCGGCTTCGTCGGAGACAGGTCGGCGTCGAAGTCATCCCACAAGCGGTTCAGAGCCTCTGCATACCGCGAACGGCCGTCCGGGTCTGAGTCGTCGATGGCGTTCACCGCGGCCATCCGGGGAAGGAGGTAGCGAGGGCTTGCGTCGATTGCTGCGTGCACCAGGGCGGACTTGCGGCTGTCGCTCACCCCGGGTCGTCGCGAGATAGCGTGCAGCGCCAGGGCTTGCCAGCGCGTAGCGCCGCACAGACCCTCCTGCAGGTCCTCGTGAGGCCCTGACAGCACCAGCAGTGTGTGCGCCGCGGCAATCGTGAGCATCTCGTCGAGGTTGCTCAATTCCGATGCGTCAGCCGCGTCGCCGTTGGCAGTTGCGCTGTCCGTTGCATCAGCGTCAGCCGACGGTAGATCCGCGGCGCGCACTACCAACGAGCCGGCTGGGACGGCGATGCGGTTGCGAGTGATGTCAGCTACCAGGGTGGCGTCGTCGGGCAAAGACACTGTCACCCGCCACGGAGCTGACGGGCGGATAACCTTCAAGAGATTGAACAGCGCTGCCGCGACTGCCCCGCTCGGCACTGCGGTCAGTGCGTCCTCGGGCAGCGAGGTGACATCGCTCTTACCTATGTGCCGGATGTCGTGCGGGTTCTCCGACCCGAGCTCTTGGAGCCGAGCCAACATCATCTGCGAGCGAGCGGCGTTGTCTGACCCCGAGTCGCCCCGTACTAGCACCTCGATGGCTAGGCCTGTACCGCGAGCACAGGCCACTAGAACAGCACCAGCGATCGCAGCCCATCCACCAGCCACCAGCGCCACGTCGACATAGACGGCCGGAATCGCCAGACCCGTGGCCACCGCCCCAGCGACCGCCAACACCAACGCCGGCCGTTCCCACTCCTGGTGCCGTTGCCGCCACGGCGCCAGTAGCAGCACCAGAACGAGAGTAGTTAGCGCTGCGGCGAACGGCCACCACTTGTTGTCGTCGACATCGACGTGCGCGGCGACCGCGGCGCTGCACCCCGCAGCGACAATCAGCGCGAGGCCGACCGTCCACCATGACAGACGCAACCAGTCGGCTGGCGCCTTCGCGGCGGGACGCACCACGACCCCGGCTGACAGTCGCGCCAGCACGAGCAACACCAGGATGATGCCCAAGGCCGCGAGGAGCACGTCCTTGAGGGGATCCAGGTTGGCCTTGGTCCATGCCGACCAACTCTTCTGGAGCTTCTGCTCCCAGCCCGCCTTGCTGGCGTCCTTCGCGGCGGCGGCCGTGGCGGCCGCATCCTCCTTCTGCAACAACCTGGCCAGACCGACAGCGGCGCAGGCACGATCTGGCGGGCTGCCGCTCGCGATGACCTGCTCGTAAAGCCGCTTGGCGGCTGGGTATGCCGTGGAATCGCCAGAATCGACTATCGCGTCTGCCGCGGCAGTCAAGTCCGTCGAACCGTTGCAGGTCGCCGAGATGGGGCGCTTGCTTGGAGTGGACTCGGAAGCCGTGGTGTCAGCCCCGTCGGGGTTGTCGGATAAGTCGGACGCGAGCCCCAGGACGAAAGCTGTGACGACTACGGCCAGCGCCAACGTCAGGCCCTTGTTCGAGCGGGCCAGGAGCAAGACCTTCGCGAGCCAGACTCCAGCAGCCATGAGCACCCCCGTACCGGGTGCGTCCCGGAATGTCGGACCCGGCACCGACATATTGGCACGAGTATCCATGTGCCGACCAGAGCCGACTTCGGGGCCGATACAACGCCCGATAAGACTCGACCGTCGCCACGACAATGAGGTCTCGGGCGGTTCGTGAGCTTGCCGTTCCAAGAACTAGTGCACGTGTGCGAACGCCTACCGAACATTCCAAACTGCTGAGCGATGCCGTGCCTGCCGGCTTTGCACGGATTTCAGGTCCGGAGCAGGAGAGACCAGCACGCGGCGGTAAGACGCAGGTCGCCACGCATCGGACAGCGACACCAAGGCGGGCGCGCTCTACCGGTCTCGTCAGATGAAGACTTCGCCATCGAACGCAGAGGGCGAAGTAGTTTCGGACGGGCTGGCCGTCCTGGCGCTTGACGGCCGAAGTGCGCGCGAGCATCGTTAGGACTTCCAATCGTCAAGGGATTGACGGAGGAAGTCGGCATGGACGATGAAGAATTCCGAGAAGGGCTCAACTCGCTCGACAGACTCGCGTTGACCGAATACCACGACGGACTGGCCGTTGTCTCGCAGGATCCCGACCCCCGTCACGCCGCGGTGCGTCTTGGTCGGCTCGTTGGCGTAGAGCTCAAGGAGCCTTTCGCTAAGAGCCGACCGCTGGCGTCCCCATCTGAACGAACGGCTGCGTACAGAGGCTGGGACCTTGTTGCGAGCAGGGAGGACTTCGACCGCGCAGACCGCGTCGCCACTTGGCAGTACCAGGCGCTCGGTGCGATCAAGGCCGAACTGGCGGCTGACGACCCACGTGTCCGCGATTGGACTACCTACGACTTCGCCTTCTGGGCGCAGAACGAGGAGGGCTTCTTCGGCTTCTTTGCTCGAGCGGTCCGCCGCTACATTTGCGGAGATCCTGTTGTTCGAGCCAAGGTCGAGGAGGCTACGACCACCTCGAGGAAGAGCGGTATCGCTGTGGCAGACCTGAGTCCCGAGGTCGTTGTTGCCAGCGGCGGTGCAGCTCTGGGCACTTACCTGGTAGCGACTGTGCCGTTTCTCGGCTTCATGGGGGTCCCCGTGATCGTTGCGCTGGTTCTGATCCTCTATCGCCTTGGAGTAGAGGGTTTCTGCGACTGGTCCAACAGCCTCCGGACCGACGAGGACGAAAAGCACTGAAGCCGATTGAATGGCTGCTCAAGGTGCGGCGGCAGCGGCTTGGCACAGAACAGAGCTGCTACGCGCGCGTGTTCAATGTGGGTGGCCCCCAGGGCGCCGCCGAGCAGGTTGCGGGCCGCTGGGAGTTGTCCGCTCGCGGCGAAAAGACGCAGGTCGTCGTCGACCGAATTGCGGTGAGCGGAAGGTTTGTCACGCTGCGTCGACGGTGGCGACGCCGTGCGGCGTCACGACGACATTGCGTTCGTTGCGGGCGAGCCTGATGAGCACGACAAGTGCTGAGATGGCGACGGCAACGGTGAGAAGCAGTGTGAGTACCTGGACGAGGTCTCTGCCGTAATTGCCTTCGAGGAAGGTGGAGAAGTCCCAGAGCCCATGGGCGATCATGGCCGGGATGATGTATCCGTAGTTGCGTCGCCACAGATACAGAACCGCTCCGGACAGGCCAGCGAGCACGATCTGACTCAGCCCCGCTGCTCCCGTGCCCATGAACACGTTCGGAAGATGGAACAGGCCGAAGGCGATCGCCGTCCACAGCGCCGCGGTTCCCTCGGGGCGGCCATGGGTGCGCATGCAGCGTAGAAAGATCCCCCGGAAGAGGATCTCCTCAGCGAAGCCCACCAGAACGGACGTGCAGGCGATGGCGAGCAGGAGATCGCCCGGGACGTCGCCCCATTCGAGTCCGGCGAGCCGGATCACAACGGCGGCGACGAACATGATCAAGATCGCGCGCATCAGCGTCGACATTGCAAGACGCCCCGGGTCGCGCCACATGATGTCCCAGCGCGACCACACCACGAAAGCGGCCAGCAGGACCGAGCAGACAGCAAGCGAGAGAACAGCGGTGCGGTAAGCGTTGTCAGCAGTGTCGAAAAAGTCCTGGTACTCGATCCCGCTGGACAACTGGATGCCGAAGCAGATCGCCATGTAGACGATGACGATCCCGACCCCAAGGCCGATGGACGGCTGGACGCGGTAGCGCGTGGGCGCGTTCCGCTCTGTGGATTCGGCGCTCACGGCAATCTCGCTTTCGCTGGGTGACATGCAGGATCGCAGCAAATCGCCAGCCATCGATAGCCCATCCGCTCAGCGGCAGATCCGGTCGTTCGCCCACGGCGCCGACAGGCGGCGGTTCCGGCTACATCTACCGTGAGCTCAGCGGTCATCCGGCTGCCGGCCACCTATCTGCGGATATAAGCGCCTGCCGCACGTACCGATCCCACGTCGGCTCGTCGATGAGCATCTCGAAGTCGGGCCGGGGCTGGTGCAGGCTGGACCTTTTCAGGAGCCTCGCAACGACGCGATCGGCGGTCGCGTCGTCCGTCGGCAGGGACCATTGCCTCACCCGCTTGTGCGTGATCCCGGCCCAGCGGTACGCCGCCTTGATCCCGACGTCCACAGCCAGGCCGTCACCCTTGGCGTCGACCCTGTTGCCGATCCGGGCCCGGAGCTCGCCGGCCGTCAGATCCTCGCCGGGTGGGCCGTCGACCACTACGGTCAGGCGCCGCCGCAGGAAGCGGCTGAACAGGGCCTCCGACGCCGTGCCAGGACTGGTGCCGCCGACGGCGATCGCCGCGTCACACAGGCACGCCTCGACGAAGTTGCGCCGGTCCCGCCATCCTGGGGTGACCACGACCCCCGACGTCCCGTGGTCCCGGGGCGCTCGAGCCTCGCCGGCGTTGGCGACCCCGATCCAGGCTGCCGACTCCCCGTCGCCTGAGTTCTGCAGGGTGTAGGCGGACACGTCCTTGACCGTGCCGGGCCTCTCGTCGTACTGATCAGGCCGCGGCCCGGCTCCACTGAGCACCAGGGCTCCCGCCCTGTGGATCGCCGCCGCCAGCAGCTCGGCCGCGAGCAGCTCGGCGTCCTTCACCTCCGGAGGCGTGGTCGGGTCGCCGAAGTTGCTGCCGAAGATGGCGACGACCGGGACCGTGGGATCGATGAACATGACTTCTCCCTTGCAGGGAACAGCGGCTCGAGCATTCACTCGCCTCGTCGTCACCTCGTCGTCACGACGCGCCCCAGTGGTACGCGGTGTCAAGGCCGGTCCAGAGCGGGGTGCCGCTCACATTGACCAACTCTTTACCTGACGGCATCGTGTGACGTGAGAGTCGACCAGCGATGGGGACGCGTGCGGGGCGACGCCGCGGCACCGCCGCCTTGACCACGAATGCCTTCGGGGGCGATTGCGATGGGTCATCAAGGCACCGCACCCGAGCCGTCCGGGTACGACGGACTGGGCTACGCGGCCCGGCTCGGCACGGTCGGTCGAAGAGCGGTCGCGCCTCCCGTGCGGCTGAGCCTGCTCGGGGGATTCCAGCTCGTCATCGACGGCGAGGGGGTCGTCGTACCGGCGAGCAGCCAGCGGGTGCTGGCGTTCCTCGGTCTGCACGCACGCCCGCAGCAGCGTCCGCAGATCGCGCGCATCCTGTGGCACGACATGACGGACCAGCGCGCCATCGCCAATCTGCGGGCGGCGCTGTGGAAGCTCCACGCCGTCAGGGAACGAGTGATCGCCGTCGGCCACGACCGGCTCTCCCTCTGCCTGGACGTCGGCGTCGACGTGGTCGACGTCCTGGAGCTGGCTCGGGAGCTTCTCGACGTCGCTCGGGACACGCGGGTCGGACAGCCAGCGGAGTTTGCGGACCTGTTGGAGCTGTTCTCGAATGACGTCCTCCCCAGCTGGGAGGACGACTGGGTGGTGTTCGAGCGTGAGCGCGTGCGGCAACTGCGTATCCACGCGATCGAGGCGTTGTCGGTGCGGCTCAGTCGCGACAACCGGCATGCCGAGGCCGTCGAGGCGGGCCTGGCCGCTGTCGCCGCGGACCCTCTGCGGGAGAGCGCCCAGCGCGTGCTGATCGAGGCGCACCTGGCCGAGGGGAACACCGCGGATGCGCGGCGGCAGTTCGACGCCTTCTGCGACCTCCTCGCGAGGGACCTCGGTGTGCGTCCGTCCCCGGTGCTGAGCGCACTGGTCGCCGGTCGCTCAACCCGCGACTGACTCGCCGACAGACAGGGCCGGCGGGCCGGGCGTCCGCGCGAGGAGCGTCAGGGCGTCGGCCGAGACGGCGAGCCGCGGATCGCAGGTCAGTCGCTGCCGGTAGTCGTCCAGGGTGCGCTGCGCGTCGAACTCGTTGCCTTCGGAGAGGTGTGCCTCCATCACCAACCGGCATGGGGTCTCGCGCAGCGGGTCGATGGCCATGGCCGTCAACGCCAGCTGGATCGCCTCCGAGGCGTCGCCGCGGGCGAGCGCACGCCTGGCCTGGGTCTCGAGCATCCTCAGGGTCAGCTGGCGCACCTTCTCGCGCTCGATCGTGAGCCAGTCGTCGTACCAGTCCGGGAGCAGGTCGACGAACAAGAAGTCGAAGGCCACCGGGCTGTCCAGCCTGCCCACCCCGGACGCCGTCAGCTCGCCGACGACGTCGCGTGTGTCGACCCACACGGACTCCGCCAGCCTGAGCCGCGTCGGGCTCGTCTCGACGAGCTCGACGTCCAGCCTGCGCAGCCGCCACAGCGAGGAGCGCAGGTTGGCACGCGCCCGCTGCTCGGTGCTGTCCGGCCACAGCTGCTGGGCGGCGAAGTCACGCTCTACACCGCGCACGGTCAGGGCGACGAACGCGAGGAGCCGCTGTACACCGGGCTGCAGGGTGGGGGCGCGGTGACCGTCGATCGTGAGCTCGAACCCGCCCAGCAGGTGAAGTCGAACGTCAGGCATTCGCCCCCCTCGGTCGCAGCGAGTCATCAGGATGGACGGACAGACGCCTCGGGAGCGTCACCGCGGGCGCTGCACCCGCGTCTCATCCGCGTGTCCGCCGTGACCGGAGTCCGCTTCCAGCTCGAAGGAGCGCACGACCCGCTCCAGCGCCTTCAGGATCGCGGTCGTGCCGATCAACGGTTCCCCGGGGTCGCCCGCACCCGTCAGGAGACGCGCACGAGGGCGGCGGGGGTCGTGGGCCTCCGTCCAGAGTCGCAGCACCACGATCACGTCGTGGGCCGCTGGTCGGTCTGGGTGCACCGACAGACTGTGGGCGCGGCGCGTCACACGCACGTCACCGGACTGGGACCACGGCTGGATCTCCCTGGATCGGTTTTGGATCCTGCGATCCATGGTCACCAGGAGGTGGCCCGCAGCACGATCGTGGGACCGAGCTGACAGTCCGGGGAGACCGTCTCCATGAGTCGAACGCGCGCCATCATCGCAGGACCCTTCGCGAGCTCACCGTTCGCGAACGGCCTCCGCATGTTCCTTGCCGACTCGGGCCAGTTCGACACGGTCGAAGCCGCCGACCACTCCGCCGTGGACGACCTGATCGTCGGGGACCGCCCCGTCGTCGTCATCGGAGAGGGGACCGACCTGGGCTGGGCGCTCGACCTGTTGGACCGCGCCGAGCACGTGTCCGTCGTCCTGCTCAACGACGCCGGCCGCCGGGCGGTGATCGCCGTCGACGACCCCAGCGCGCAGCACCTGGTCCGGCTCATCGAGGAGCTGGGCGCGCCGGACGCAACGGGCGCCGGGACGCGGACGGTGGCACGCCTGCACCTGGTCGATCCGTCCCGCAGCGGGGACGGGTCGACCCAGGCGGGGGACCTTCCGTACGTCGACAACCCGATCGACACAGACCCGATCCCCTCGGACCCGCCTCTGGCCGACCTGGTCCCGGTGATGACATGGCTCGAGCTGGTGCTCGGTGCGCGGCTGCTGGAGCGGGTGGAGCAGGCCGGTGAACCGTCGTTCGCAGGGTGGACCGCCTCGCCGGGCGACGCCCTCGCCGGTCTCGGGCTCGGGGACTGCTCCGTCGGCGAGCTGAGAGGCCGGCTGGCCGAGGTGGATCGTGACCTGGTCGTCGAGCGGCGTGGACTCCCCGATGTCCTCGTGACGGCCGCACGCGTCTTTGGGTTGGGCGACGGCGAGCTGCGGTCCCTGTTGCTGGCGCTGGCCCCCGAGCTCGATGGCCGGTTCGGGGTCGCGATCGGGGTGCTGCACGACGACCTGAACCGACGGAGGCCGAGCCTCACGCTGCTCGACGAGCTCCTCTCGACGCGATCCGGCGCGTGGCGTTGCCGGCAGGAGCTCGGCGCCCCCGGGTCGCTCCTGGACCGCCGGCTCGTGCTGCCGGATCGACGGGACCCGACCGTCCCCCTGGTCGAGGCCGGTCTGCTGCCACTGCACGCGTTGGTCGCGTCGTTGTACGCGCCGACCGTCGGGGCGGCGGTACGGGCGACCGGTGCCCGCCTGCTGCCGTACCGCGGCGCCGTCGTCGCGGCCAGCCGAGCGGAGGGCCTGACGGCCGACCGGTTGGCCGCCGCCGTCGCGAAAGCCGACCGCACTGCACTCGTACGGCTCGCCGAACCCGGTGGTCGGTGGTTCGAACGAGTCGCGGCCACCGCGGGGCTCCCGCTCATCGACGGTGATCTCGCCGCGGTCGAAGGACGCCCGCTGGACGAGGTCGTCGCCGGCTGGCTGTGCCTCGCAGCCCTGGCCGGCGCCGGGCTGCAGCTGCGGGGCGTTCGCGAGCTGACGGCGCCTGACCACCGGCGCCTGGGGGAGGTGTTCGGCTCGTTCGACGGGACAGTCGTCGCGCTGGCGTGCGACGGACCGTGCCCCGACGTGGAGGCGGACACCTCGTCGGTCGTGCTGTCCAGACCGGAGCTGGGCGTCGTCGAGCGCATCGACATGTGGTCTGCCGCTGCGGCCAGCAACGGTCTCGTCCTCTCGGAGGTCGACGCGACCGCGCTGGCCTCGACGCTCCCGCTCGGTCCGGCAGAGATCGCCGACGCGGTGGCCCGTCTTGCGCGGCAGCCACGGGAGGCGGGGGAGCCGATCGCCCGGCTGCTGCGGCACGTCGCCGTCGACCAGGAGAAGGACGCGCTGCCGCCGAGCGTACGGTCCGTCGCGACGCGGTTCTCGTGGGACGACCTGGTCCTGGCGGAGAAGGCCAAGACCGAGCTGCGCTCGATCGCGGCCCACTTCACGTGGTCGGCCTCGGTGCTCGACCGTTGGGGCTTCGTCGACCGGCTGACGTACGGCCGGGGGGTGTCAGCGCTGTTCAGCGGCGCGAGCGGCACGGGCAAGACGATGGCGGCCCAGGTCCTCGCGCGCGAGCTGGGTGTCGAGCTGCTGCTCGTCGACCTCTCACGGACCGTGTCGAAGTACCTCGGCGAGACGGAGAAGAACATCGACACCGCCTTCCGCGTGGCGGAGCGACGCGGCGCACTCCTGCTCTTCGACGAGGCGGACGCGCTGTTCGGGAAGCGGTCCGACGTGAAGGACGCCCACGACCGGCACGCCAACGTGGAGGTCGCCTACCTGCTCCAGCGGATGGAGGCGTTCGAGGGCATCGCCATCCTCACGACGAACCTCAAGCAGAACATCGACGACGCCTTCCTCCGGCGCCTGCGCTTCATCGTCGACTTCCCCCTGCCCGACGCCGCGGCACGAGAGGTCATCTGGCGGCAGGCGTTCCCGGACCGTGCTCCGCTGGCGGACGACATCGACTTCGGCTTCCTCGGGCGCCGGCTGCAGCTGACGGGTGGGACCATCCAGCAAATCGCGCTGCACGCTGCCTTCGCGGCGGTGGACGGCGGAGCCATCGAGATGCGGCACGTCCTCGCCGCGACCCAGCGCGAGCTGGACAAGCTGGGGATGTTCGACGCCGGACGGGCTCTCGAGGGTCGCGCGGCGCGGGTAGGTGCGGCATGAGCGCCGACGCGATCGCCGACCTGACCTCGGCGGTCCGCGACCGCATCGAGGCCGCCGTGGGCGCCAACAGCGTGCACATCGGACCTCCGGTGGGCGCTGACCTCACGGCCGGCGAGTCGGTCACGCTCTTCCTCTTCCACGTCGAGCCCAACCGCGAGCTGCGCAACGTCGACCACTACGTCGACCCACCCGGTGGCGGACCCGACGACCTGTTGGCCGTGTCCGAGGGCCTGCCGCTGGACCTGCGGTACGTCATCTCGGTCTTCCGTCGACCCACGAACGCCGCCGACCCAGTGGAGCTCCAGGTGCTCGGGAAGCTCGTGCAGGCCCTGGCCGCGCGGCCGACGTACACCGATCCCGTGCTCCCCGGCCAGACGGTGCGCCTCACGCCCGAGCCGTACCCGATGGAGGAGATGAGCCGCGTCTGGGGGTTGTTCCCGACGACGCCGTACCAGTCGTCGATCGTGTACCTGGCCAGTCCGGTGGTCATTACCTTCGCGACGCCGACACCCGCGGCGCCGGTCACGCAGCGCAGCCTCCGTGGCGGCGTGCTCACCGGCACCGGGAGCGTCTTCGGCGACCGCTCGCTCCCGGAGGTCGGACCGTGACGGGCGCGATCGAGTTCCCGGCCCTCGGCCCGAGGGTCGACGAGGTCACGGCCGTGCTGGTGCCGGCCGACCGGGCGAGCCGGCGCGCCGTCACGTCCGGGGTGACGGCCGTGCTCTGGGACCCGACGACCGACCGCGCGCTCCCGGACCGCGTGGTCCGCAACCTGAGCGGTGGTCTGGTGCTACTCAACCGGCCGCTGGGGCAGGACTACACGTTCCGGATCGATCCGACAGGAGCCGGCTACGCCGGGCCAGTCCCGGTGACGTTCCGACCGGTCGCGGCGAGCCGCCGGCGCATCGTGTGGCTGGCCAGCCGCCCGGACTCCTCGATCGAACCGGGCACGACCACGGTGCGAGGTGTCGTGACCCGGAGCGCTGCGGGCGCGTCAGCGTCCGGGCTCGATGTCGTGGCGGTGCCGCGCCGGGGCGACGGAGCGGCACCCGCGGTCGGCGATCCCGAGTTCGTCGGCATCACCGACGCGCGTGGCGGCTTCGCGGTGGCCCTGCACCTGGAGCCGGCCGACGACGGCGACCTGGCCGACCCGGTCGAGACCACGATCACCCTCAACCGTGGCGCGAACCCGCACCGCGACATCGTCGTGCAGCTCCGGCACGGCCGCGAGCACGTGTTCGCCGAGGCACTCGTCCTCGACGGCAGCAACGAGCCGCCCTTCACGGACGGGGCCTGACCGTGGCCAACACCTGCAGCCGGATCGGCGAACCGAACCGTCCATCCCGTCCCCCGAGGAGGTAACTGATGCCTGAGTACCTAGCACCCGGTGTCTACGTCGAGGAGATCGAACGTGGTCCCAAGCCCATCGAGGGAGTCGCCACCAGCACGGCCGCGTTCCTCGGCGCGACGGAGCTGGGGCCGAGCCGACCCCGCCTGGTCACCAGCTTCAGCGAGTACATGCGCTACTTCGGCGACATCTTCAGCGACAGCGCCTTCCTGCCGTACTCGGTGCGGGCGTTCTTCGACAACGGCGGCCGCCGCGCGTACATCGCGCGCATCAGCGGCGCGAACGCCGTCGCAGCGAACGTCGACCTGGCCGGCTTCGCCCTGACTGCGACCGGAGTGGGGACGGCGTACCACCGGGTGCAGGCTCGTATCGAACCCGGCACGACGAGGAACGGCGCGGGCGACCCGGTCGGGTTCCGGTTGCGGATCTGGTACTGGTCGAAGGCCGCACCGAACATCCCGTACGACGTCCAGGCAGCGGACGATGCGGGTGGTGACCCGCCCGGCCCCCGGCCGAACGTGACCGAGGACTTCGACGACCTCAGCGTCGATCCGGCGTCACCGTCGTACTTCGAGAAGCGCGTGAACGGGAACTCTGCGTTCGTGGAGATCGAGGCGGCGGGTGCCGCACCTCCTCAGCTTCCCGGCGGCGCGACGTCCGCGGTGCTCGCCGACGGAGTCGACGACGACGTGCTGACCCTTCCGAGCTTCCTGGGTGACGCCCAGGACCCGAACCAGCGGAGGGGTCTCGCCGCGCTGGCCCTGGACCGCTACCGCGACGTCGCCATCGTCCACGCGCCCGCTGCGGCGTCCGATGTCGTGCAGGCCGTGATCACCCACTGCGAGCGCAACCGGTTCCGCTTCGCCGTCGTGGACTCGGAGGCCGACCAGGCCGACGCGAGCAACCTGGACCCGCGGACCACCCTCCGGGACAGCACCTACGCGTCCTTCTACTACCCGTGGATCTTCGTCAGCGACCCGCGGAGCGGTGCGCGCAGGAAGGTCCCGCCGGGCGGCGCGGTCTGCGGCATCTACGCCCTCACCGACAACACCACCGGTGTGTGGAAGGCGCCAGCCAACGAGGTGGTGGCGGGGGCCATCGACATCGAGTACGAGGTCACCACTGGGACGCAGGAGGTGTTGAACCCCCGTGGCGTCAACGCCATCCGCCGCTTCCCGGGCCGCGGCATCCGCGTGTGGGGCGCCCGGACGCTCTCCAGCGACCCGCTCTGGAAGTACACGAACGTCCGGCGCCTGTTCATCTTCCTCGAGGCCTCGATCTACTACTCGACCCAGTGGGTGGTCTTCGAGCCGAACGACCCACGCCTCTGGGCTCGGGTCCAGCAGACCATCACCCTCTTCCTGCGCACCCAGTGGCGCGAGGGAGCGCTGTTCGGGGAGAAGGAGGAGGAGGCGTTCCGGGTCGTCGTCGGCAGGGCGACCATGACCGAGGACGACATCCTCAACGGCCGGCTGATCGTCGAGATCGGCATCGCGCCCGTCCGTCCCGCCGAGTTCGTCATCTTCCGGGTCTACCAGCAGACCCAGGAAGCCACTTCGTAGCGCCGCGACCCGAGAACGGAGAACCCCATGGCACGGCAAGACCCACTACGGAACTTCCGCTACCGCCTGGAGATCGACCAGATCCAGCAGGCCGGCTTCGCGGAGGTGGCGATCGGTGACCTCTCCAACGAGCCCATCGAGTACCGCGAGGGCGACGAGGTCACGACGGTGCGCAAGCTCAACGGGCTGACCAAGTACGCCAACGTGACGCTCAAGTGGGGCGTCACCGACAACCTCGAGCTCGCGAACTGGCACCAGCTGGTCGTCGACGGCGTCACCCCGCTCGACGACGCCCGGCGCAGTGTGGTGATCCGGCTCCAGGACGAGGCCGGGCAGGACAAGGCGGCGTGGGAGCTCACCAAGGCGTGGCCGTGCAAGTACGACCCCACCGACCTGAACGGCAAGGGCAACGAGGTCGCCATCGACACGCTCGAGCTGTGCAACGAGGGCATCAAGCGGATCAAGTGAGAGGAGGTGGGACGAGATGTTCCAGACAGAGGTCGAGTTCACCCTGCCGAAGGGCTACCTGGACGACGAGGGGTCCCTCCACCGCGACGGTGTGATGCGCCTGGCCACTGCGGCCGACGAGATCCTGCCGCTCAAGGACCCCCGGGTGCAGCAGAATCCTGCCTACCTCACGATCATCGTGCTGGCACGGGTCATCACCCGGCTGGGCTCCGTCCCGTCGATCAACACCAAGGTCGTCGAGGGTCTGTTCGCCTCGGACCTGAGCCACCTCCAGGGTCTCTACGAGCGGCTCAACGGCGACTCGACCGATGCCTTCGCCCCGGGCGAGGAGGCAGACCCGCGCGAGCCGGTCGGGCTCAACGCGTTCGACACGGCCGGAGGTGTCGTCCGGTGATCCTCTACCCCGTCGACCAGCTCTACGAGGAGATGGCGTTCATCGCCTTCCACTTCCACTGGTCGCGCGACGAGCTGATGGCCCTCGAGCACGGCGAGCGCCGCCGCTGGTGCGAGGAGATCTCGTCGATCAACCGTCGCTTCAACGACCAGGCCCCGAGCCTGCTCGACGTGGTGTGAGGCCCGGTCATGGCGCGCTCCGACCCCTACCGGGCCTTCCGCTTCCGGATCGAGATCCAGGGACTCGTGCAGGGCGGGTTCCGCTCGGTGGGAGGCATGGAGAGGACCACGACCGTCGAGCCGTACCGCGAGGGTGGCGTGAACGACTTCGAGCACCAGCTGGTCGTCCAGACGACCTTCCCGCCGCTCACCCTCCAGCGTGGCCTCGTCGAGTCGACGCTGTGGGACTGGCACCAGGACGTGATCGACGGATCGGTCACCCGGAGGGACGTCACCATCGAGCTGCTCGACGAGTCCGGCCAGCAGGCGTGGCGCTGGGTCTGCCAGGGCGCCTTCCCCGCCAAGTGGTCCGGAGCCGATCTCGACGCGGTGTCAGGGTCGATCGCCACCGAGTCGGTCGAGCTCGTGCACCACGGGATCAGGCGCCAATGAACCGCCCGACCATCCCGCTCCGACTCGCCGGCCGGCCGACCCGGCACCGGCGGGTACGACACCGCCCGGTCGCACTCGTCCTCCGACGCCCGCCGCGGCTCGATCCGGCCGCGCCGCTCCCAACGATCCGTGCGGGTGACCAGGTCGCCGTCACGCTGGCGCCCCGCTTCACGGTGGTCCTCCAGCAGTTCCTCGCCGCCGCCGCGGTGGTGGACCGTGCCGAGCGGCCGGCCGGGGACGGCCGTCGGGGTGCCCCCGGGGCGAGCGGCAAGGCCGACCGGTCGGTGGTCGTGCACCACCACCGGACGCCGGCGTTGCCCTGGCCGGGGCGGTCCACGACCGTGCTGGTCGAGCGAACCACCGTCGCGCTGCTGCTCTCCCGCCACGCAATGAGCGCTCCGTCGAGTCCGGCCGTCCCGCCGCAGGCGTGGTTCGGGGGGATCACCAGCGCGCCGACGACACAGGTCGCCCGCCCGCAGCGAGGGGCACCGTGGCGGTCGGACTCCCGCCCCGCACCTTCTCGGAGCGGGCCCGGTCCGGCGTACGCTGTCGGGCTCCCGGTCCCTCGCCGTCGCGGCACGCTCGACCCCTCCGAGCGTCGCCACGTCCGTCGGGTGACCCGAGACCCGCTGACCCGCGAGTGGGCTGGAGGGCGCGAGGGCGGCGGTCCTCCCGCCCCGACCACGTATCGCGCGCTGCCACGTGTGGAGCTTGCGCTGGGTGCGTCGGCCCGTCAGGAGACGCGGCACGTCCCTCGCGACGCCCGGGTGGCGACCGTCTACCGGCAGCAGCCGTCCACACAGGTCGCGACGCCTGCACGGCCGCGGACGCCCGCGCTCGACGCACCCGTGGTGCGTCCGACCATCGACATCGACCACCTCGACCGCGAGCTCTGGCGCCGGTTCGAGAAGCGCGCCCGCACCGAGCGCGAGCGTCGCGGGCGAGCGTGAGGTCGCCATGCGGCAGCAGCTGACACGAGCAACGGTGGAGGTCCTCGCGGGGAGCGCGAAGGGCACGGTCGTCGAGGTGCTCTTCAACCCCACCGAGTACAGCGTCGAGCACTCCGCCAGCTTCGGGCAGACCGCTCCGCCCGGCCTCGACAACCCCATCACCCAGTTCGTCAACGGGAACGCGCAGGTCCTCACCATGGACCTGCTGTTCGACACCTACACCGACGGCGGCGGCGAGGACGTGTCGGAGCGGACCCGCCAGCTCACGGACCTGGTCCACATCGACGGCGACCTCCATGCACCGCCGACCGTCCGGTTCTCGTGGGGCGTGTTCCTCTTCGACGCCGTCATCGAGAAGGTGAGCCAGAGGTTCACAATGTTCCTCGCCGACGGCACACCGGTGCGCGCGACGCTCTCGGTCACGTTCACCCAGTACCGGACGATCCAGGAGCAGCTGGAGCAGCCTCGGCGCAACTCGGCCGACAAGACCAAGCGTCGGGTGGTCGAGGGGCCGGACAGCCTGTGGCTGCTCGCCGACCGCGAGTACGGCGACGTGGCCCACTGGCGCACGATCGCCCGGGCCAACCGGATCGACGACCCCCGCCGGGTGGCGGCGGGCACCGTCCTGGTGCTCCCGCCCCTTGACGACGAGACGGTGGAGGTGCGGCGTGGCAGCCAAGGCGCTTGACGAGCTGGCGCGGGAGCACGCGGACTTCTACGTGCCGACCTTCACCGTGACGGTGGGGGAGCGCGACGTCGTACGCGACCTGTTCCTCACCGTGTCCAACGTGCAGCTGGACCTGAAGGAGCGCACGCCGGGCCAGTTCTCCTTCACCGTCGCCAACGCGTTCGACCTCGAGCGCCGCGAGTTCGAGGCCATGCGCGGCGACCGGCCGATCGACCTGTTCGAGCTCTTCGCGTTCGGCAGCCCGGTGCGGGTACGTCTTGGCTACGGCACCGGCCCGGCAGTCGAGCTCTCGGGCCTGGTGACCGAGCTCTCGACGAGCTTCTCGTCCGGAGGGACGCCGGAGCTGACGATCAAGGGCTTCGACGCGCTGTACCCGCTGACGATCGGGAAGAGCACGAGGAACTGGGAGGGCCGGCGCGACAGCGACGCCGTCACCGACGTCGCCAGGGGCCGGGGGGTCACGGCCGATCCCGAGCGCACGGAACCGGTCCGGCCGCGGATCGACCAGAGCCAGCAGACGGACATGGCGTTCATCGAATTCCTGGCCGAGCGCAACCAGGCAACCTTCTACATGCGCGGGGACCAGCTCTACTTCGGTCGTCGGCACAACCAGGACAGCGCCGTCGTGTCGCTCTCGTGGGGCTTCGGACTCGTCTCGTTCGCCCCCGAGGCCAATCTCGCCCGTCAGGTCACCGAGGTCCAGGTGCACGGCAGGTCGGCCACCGAGGGGAAGGAGATCGTGGGCACCGCGAAGCGCGGCGACGAGACAGGTCGCGACACCCGGGCGTCGAGCGGCAGCGAGCGGGTCGTCAACGCGCTCTCGTCCTCGCCGATCCTGAGCGTCCGGGCTCCCGTCCACACCCAGGCCGAGGCGGACGAGCGCGCCAAGGCGATCCTCGACGAGCGCGCCCAGGACTTCGTCACCGGAAGCGGCGAGTGCATCGGCCTGCCCGAGATCGTCCCCGACGTGAACATCGAGCTCGGCGGGATGGGCCGGGGCTTCAGCAAGACGTACTGGGTGTCCGAGGCCACCCACAAGCTCGACAGCGGCGGCTACAGCACGTCGTTCAAGGTGCAGGAGACGACGGTGTGATGGACGGCATCTTCGGCGCCACCGACCAGACCGAGCGCGAGGCCGACGGCTACCTCAGCGGACCGATGGCGGGGGTGGTGACCGACAACCGTGACCCGGACGGGCTGGCCCGGGTGCGGGTGCGTCTGCCGTGGTACGAGGACGGGTCCACCAGCTACTGGGCCCGGCTGGCGGTGCCGATGGGCGGTGACGCTCGGGGCACCTACTTCCTCCCCGAGGTCGACGACGAGGTGCTCGTCATCGCGGAGGCGGGCGACCCGTCACACCTGTACGTGATCGGCTCGCTGTGGAACGGCAGGGCGAAGCCGCCGGCGTCAAACGATGACGGCAAGAACAACGAGCGCCTGATCCACAGCCGATCGGGGCACCGGCTGCGCTTCGTCGACGACGAGGCGGCACCGGAGATCGACCTGGAGCTGAAGGACGGCGCCCACATCCGGCTCGACAAGGACGGTGTCCTCATCGACGCGGGCAACGGCAACTCCATCTCGATCGGTTCCTCGGGAACGGTCGAGATCACCGCCGCGCAGAAGCTGGCCCTCAAGGCGTCGACGGTCTCAGTCGGCGCCGACGCGTCGGCGGAGGTCAAGGCGACCGGCACGCTCACGCTCAAGGGCGCGACGGTCCAGATCAACTAGGAGGGGAACGATGGGACAGCCAGCGGCACGTGTCGGCGACCAGACCAGTCACGGCACGCCGTTGGGACCGGGGCCGGGTTCGGCGACGGTGCTCATCGGCGGCATGCCGGCGTGGCGGGCAGGGTCGGACACCCACACGTGCCCGCTCTCCGACGGACCCAAGCCCCACGTCGGTGGTGTGGTGGCGATGGGGAGCGTCACCGTGCTCATCGGTGGCCTCCCAGCGGCCCGGCAGGGCGACCAGGTGGTCGAGGCGAGCGTGCCGAACCTGATCGCGGCGGGCGCTCCGACGGTGCTGATCGGTTAGCCATGGCCGACCTGTCGTCGTACGACTTCCGCGGGACCGGGTGGGCCTTCCCGGTCACGATCGGCGCGGGCGCGATCGCCGCGGTCACCGGGGACGAGGACGTCCGTCAGTCGATCCAGCTGATCCTCGCGACGGCCAAGGGTGAGCGGGTCATGCGACCGGACTTCGGGTGCGGCATCCACGACCTGGTGTTCGCCGCGGTCAGCACGCAGCTGGTCACCCGGCTCCGACGAGAGGTGGAGGACGCACTGCGGACCTACGAGGCCCGGATCGAGGTCCTGCGCGTCGCCGTCGGGACCCGGGACCTGGACGTCGGCCGGCTGGACGTCGAGATCGACTACCGCGTGCGGGCGACCAACCAGACCGGCAACTACGTCTACCCCTTCTACTTCCGGGAGGCGTGAGGACGATGGCCAGGTCACTGCCGGGCACGGACCCACGACGGGCCGGGCGCCTGCGCGCCGAGCTCGACCGGGTGGGGGCGGCCACCAATCCCGGGTGGGAGGTCGCGACGGCGCCGGACTCGTTCGGGCGTGCCCTGCTCGAGATCGCGGCAGCCCTCGCCGAGGTCGCGACAACCCAGCTCGACCGGACCGCCGAGCGGGATGCCCTGGCCTTCGTCGACACGCTGGACATCCCGCCTCCGTCACCGCAGGCCGCCACCGCCACCGTGATCCTCGCTCCTGAGGAGTCGCGAACCGCGTCGACGCACGTCCCCGCTCGTACGCAGGTCGGCGTGACCGTCGGCGACGAGGAGGTCGTCTTCGAGACAGTGCGGGCCCTGCAGGCCAGCCCGGTCCGGATCACCGAAGTGGTCGCGGTGGACCCCGGCGCCGACCACCTCGAGCGGGCGCCCGGCCGGGTCGTCTCCACGGAGCCGCCTCCCGCACCCGTCGCGGTCCACCAGGTGGTGACCGCTGCCTCGGCGGGCAGCACCGTGCTGCAGGTCGCCCCGGCGATCGGGCTCGAGCCCGGCGACCAGGTCCGCATCCTCCAGTCCGCCTACCGCGTCGCCGGCGTGGACCGCGACCTGGTGACGCTGCGCGACCCGTTGGAGTCCGCGCTGCCGGCGGGGACCCCGCTCGCTCGCATCGAGGCACTGGAGATCTTCACCCTGCGGAACCTCCAGGAGCACGCGGTGTACGTCGGTCACAGCTCGCTGCTGAACCTCGAGCAACCGGCCCGCATCGAGCTCGTGCTCACGCCGGCCGGCCTCGCCCGGCGACTGGCCGGGCTCGACCTCCGGTACGCGATGTGGGGGACCCTGAAGGGCGGAGACGCGCCGGACTGGCACGCCCTCGAGCTGGTCGGGGGTTCGGTCACCACGCTCACCCTCCGCAAGCGCTGGACGGGAACCGTGGAGAAGGTCGCCGTCGAGGGCCGGAAGAACCGCTGGCTCCGGATCGTGCACCCGGTGCCGATCACGACGGTCGACGTCACGGCCCTCGTCGACCACGTTGCGCTTAAGGTCGCGTCCGATACGCTGCCAGGGCCTGCGGCGCCGTCGACGCCCGTCGGCAGCACCACCATCACCCACGCCTTCCACAATGCCGCGCCGCTGGCCGTGACCGGCCGGTTCCTGCCGTTCGGACCGACGCCTACCCGCTTCGACATCTTCTCGCTCGCCGCGCCGGAGGCCCTCTCCAAGCCGGGTGCCCGCGTCGACCTGGAGGTGCGTCTGGCAGACGCCTCCCTGCTCACGCTCGTGGCGCCGCTGAACCGGCCGGTCGGCACGTCGGACACGACCGCGTACGGGATCGGCGCCAACGGCCTGCCCTACTCCCTCATGATCTCGGTCACGTCCGACGTGCGCTGGCGCGTGCTGCCCACCCCGGTGAACGCCGAGGGCGTGCCGGTGCTGCTCGACGGCGCGGCCGGGCTGCTCGCCGCGAGCGTCGGCACCTCGTTCGTGTCGTTCGTCGTGGACGTCCTCGTGGCCCGTGATCGCGACGGCCAGCTCTGGTACACCGGCATCGTCGGGCAGTTCACCGGCGCGTGGCAGCAGCTCCCCGCCGACGTCGAGACCCCCGTCCGCGACCTGGTGCTGGTGCCCACCGTCGGCGCAGGTGGCTCGAGCTCCGTCGGCCTCCTGCGGGTGGACGGCGGCCAGCTCCAGGTTCTCCCGATCGGGGCCGGCGGACCCGCACCCTCCTGGGAGACCGTGACGACCTCGGGCACCGGCCCGGACCTCGACCAGGCGATCGCGCTGGTCCCCGTACGACGGGCGCCCGGGCAGGGTGGGACCACCACCGACGTCGTCCTGGCCGCCGAGGACGGGACTGTGTGGTTCGGGCGGGTCGGACCGGTGCCCGCGGGCCTCGGGGCCACCTGGAGCCGGCTGCGCGCTGCGGGCGCCCGTGCCGACGTACGCCCCGCCGCCACCCACGTGCGCCTTCCGGACGGCCACACCCACCTCTGGGTGGCGTGGGCCGACGCCGACGACGGGATCGGTGGCTGGTGGGGAGCGACCGACGGAACCGGTGGCCATGTCCGCGACGCCGCGAGTCCGGGGTTCTCCGCCGCGTCGGGGAGCTCCGTGCAGGTCGGCACCCAGCCGTGGGAGCCGTCCACGACGCAGCCGCCCACCACCGCCGTGGCACGCGACAACCAGGGCCACCGCTCGGTGCTCGTCTGGTTCGACGAGGGGGCGGCGGACACCTCGACGCTGCCACGGGACACGACCGATCTGCCGCCCACCGACCTGCTGATCGTCGAACCGCCGGCGGGACAGGCAGCGGCGAGACCGCTCCTGGTCCTCCCCGCGACCGGTGAGGCCCTGGTCGCGGCCACCGTGGACCAGCTCCCGGACAAGGAGGTGACCACGGTGCTCCACGACGGGCTGGTCATCCGCAGCGAGCCCGACCCCTCCCACTACGTCGAGCTCGTCGGGGGCCAGGCACCCGGGACCAAGAAGCTCGAGGCGGCCCGGATCACCCACGCCGACGATCGCGTCTACGAGGTCCCGGGCGGCCTCCGCGGGGCCCAGCAGTACCGGTTCCTCCAGCGCGTGGACTCCGCCGTCAAGGACCTCGACGGCACGGCCCGGAACAGCCCGCAGCTGCAGCTGGACGACACCGACCAGACCACCCAGGTGGACCACTGGCTGGTCGTCGGCGACAGCGCATTCCACGTCATCACGATCGTCGATCTCACGGGCCCCGTGCGCCGGGTCGCGACCCTCGACCGTCCGCTGCCGGGCGTCACGACCAACGCCCACGCGACCTACACGCCGACCAAGAAGCTCGGCGCGTTCGCGTCCGTGGAGCCGGCTGACATCCGGACGCTGGTGCAGGTGAGTCCCGCCGTCGCCGCGGGCGATGTCGTCCGGTTCGCCGACGGCGATCCCCGCCGGCGCGTCGTGGCCGCCGACTCGCTGAGGTCGAACGGTCTCTGGTGGCGGCTGGGACAGGCGTGGACGACGACGCCCAGCACGACGGCAGCGGAGGTGCTCGGCGACCCGACCGTGGGGGAGTGGACGGTGCGGGCGCTCGAGCGCGGTTACGACAACCCGGAGCTGTCGTGGGAGGTCTTCGACGGCGACGGGTGGCGCCTGCTCGAGAGCGGATTCGTCGACGGGACCCGGCAGCTGGCGACGAGTGGAACGATCTCGTTCCGGGTGCCGGCCACTCTGGCGGCCACCGAGATCGGGGGACGGGAGGACCTCTGGATCCGGGCCCGGCTGGTGGGCGGCGACTACGGGCGACCGAAGTACGTCGTCACGTCGACGACGGTCGGGACCACCGTGACCCAGTCGACGAGCATCGAGACGAGCGACCTGCACCCACCGGAGATCGAGTCGATCGAGGCGAGGTTCGAACTCGACGGCGAGACGGCGCCGGAGGGCGTCCTGGTCGTCGACAACCTGGCCGCACTCGACCAGACCGGGGCCAGCGCTGCCGACCAGGCGCGCTTCCGCTTGTTCGCGGGCGCCCGTGCCATCGACGCCGGAGTCGACGGTCCGGCGATCTACGTCGGTCTGAGCCGACAGCCGGTGAGTCCGTTGGTGCTCCTCGCGGTGGCCGACGACCAGCCCGTCCCGGGGACCCTCGCGGTGGACGCGTTGACCGCTGGTGGATGGCGACGCGCCACCGTTGACGACGAGACCGACGCGCTCCGTCGGACCGGCCTGGTCCAGGTGTTCCTGTCGGCGCCGCTCGCCCGGGCGACGCGTTTCGGGCGGGACGGCTTCTGGCTGCGGCTCCGACCGGCGACCGAGGCGGAGGGCGTGGATTCCGGCGCGTGGCGGCCGGTGGTGCGCGGCCTGTTCGTGAACGGCGTACCGGCCACGCAGGCGAGGACCGTCGTGCAGGAGATCCTCGGCTCCAGCCTGGGCGAGCCCTCGCTCGTCCTCGAGCTCGCCGAGATCCCGGTCCTGCCGGAGACGGTCGAGCTCCGGGTGCGCGAGGAGCTGAGCGAGGACGAGCGGGAGGTGCTCGAGGAGGAGCGACGCCGCTCGGTCCGGATCAGCGGCCGCCCGGCCGAGGCACCGCCGGTCGTCGCAACAGTGCCGGGTGTCGACGGCGCCTGGGTGCTCTGGCGCCGCGTCGACTCCTTCATCGACACCGACGGCGACGCCCGTGTGTACCGGCTCGATCCGGGGACCGGGCGGGTGACCTTCGGCGACGGACGGCAGGGAAAGGTCCCGCCTGCGGGGAGCGACGCCGTCCGCGCCTTCCGCTACCAGCAAGGCGGGGGAGCAGGCGGCAACGCGCCCGCGTGGAGCGATGTGGCGGTGAAGTCGGCGCTGGAGGGCATCGAGTCGGCGGTGCTGCCGGTGGACGCGGCCGGGGGAGTCGACAGCCCGAGTCCGGTCGCGCTCCTGCACACCGCGCCGGCACGCCTGCGTACCGCGGGCCGGGTCGTCTCGGCTGCCGACTACGAGTCTCAGGCCGTCGCGGCCGCTGCACAGGTCGTCCGGGCCCGGTGCACCCCGCCCACGCGTCCCGGTGACCCGATCCGGGTGGTGATCGCCGTCCGCGACGGCACCCGTCGCCCGGTGCCTTCGCTCGCCCTCCGGAGTGCCGTGGCGCGGAGGCTGCGTTCCGCCGGGTGGGGCGGCCTGCCCGCTCGCCGGCTCGTCGTAGAGCCGCCGGCGTACGTCGCCGTCAAGGTGACCGCGAGATTGCGGGCCTCGGCCGCGCTCGCCGCCCAGGTCGAGCAGGCCGCCACGGACGCACTCGTCGGGCTGCTGCATCCCACGGACGGGGGACCTGACGGCAGCGGTTGGCCGTTCGGGCGCCGCCTGTGGGAGAGCGACGTGCTGCGGACCCTCGGCACGGTCGACGGGATCGAGCGGGTGGACGGCGTCGAGGTCAGCCGCGTCGACGGGCGCGCTCTCGCCGACATGCCGGCCGATGGTCTGATCTGGGCTGCGGCGGAGGACGTGGACGTCCAGGTCGAGGTGGTGGTCGACCCATGACCTCGATCGTTCCCGATCTCGACACCACCACCTTCGAGCAGCTCGTCGAGCGCGCCCGCGGCCTGATCCCGCGGTACGCACCCGGGTGGACCGACCACAACCTGCACGACCCGGGCATGACCCTGATCGACCTGCTGGCCTGGATCGTCGACCAGCAGGTGTATCGCACCGGCTTCGTCGGGGATCAGCACCTGGAGGCGTTCGCGGCCCTGCTGGACGCGCGGCCGCACGGTCCGTCCCCGGCCCGTGGGCTGCTCTGGCCGCGGCGGTCGCTCGACACTGAATGGGTGGTCGCGGCGGGCGCGGGGGTGACGTGCGCGACGGACCCGGACCTCCCGTTCCAGCTCGAGACGGGGCTCCACCTCTCGCCTGCACGACTCACCGAGCTCGTCGTCGATGGTGGCGGCGGTGGCGAACCAGTGGTGATCGCCCACGAGGGCGATCGCCCCGCGCCCTTCTCGCTCGTCCCCTCCGGCCCCGCCGGTCGGGCCACACTCGTCCTGCGTTTCGACCGGCCGCTCGTCGCCGTGCCGCCGGAACCGGTGTCGATCGGCTTCGTCGTCGAACCGCCGCCCGGGCCACCCTCCGAGCCCAGCCAACACCGCTGGGGCCCGCTCCATCTCGAGCACCGGCGCGGCGACGAGGCGTGGGCGCGCGCGGACGTGGTCACCGACGGCACCGCGGCCCTGGGGCGCACAGGCGTGCTGGTCGTCCGGGTGCCCGCCGGCGACGCCCCCGCGTCGCCCGACCCGTCCCAGCTCCGGCTGGTGCTCGACGCGGACCTGGTGCCGCTCGAGCGGCGGATCACCCGCGTCGCGCTCAACGTGCTCCCCGTCGTCCAGCAGGCCACCGAGGTGGCCGCCACGTTCGACAGCCGGGGCACCGGTCTGCCCGACCAGTCGGTGCCGTTCGACAGCACCGACCTGGTCGATGCCGACGCCCTCGAGATCCGTGTCGGCGATGAGGTGTGGCAGCAGAGGTCTGCGCTCGAGAGCGCGGGACCCGACGACCGCGTGTTCGTCCGCGGGGCGGGCGAGATCGTGTTCGGCAACGGCGTCAACGGTCGCGTCCCGCCACGCGAGGCGGCGATCCAGCGAGGGCAGGTCACCCGGACGCGGGGCGACCGGGTCCGGGTCCGGGAAGGACTCGAGTGGAACGTCGCCGCCCTCGGACCCGACGGATCGGCGTTCGCCACCAACGTCGCCCCGATCGACGGCGGTCAGGGGCGGACCGACCTCGCCGTCCTGCTGGCGATGGCCCGTCGCTCGGCCACCGAGCGCCGTGCCCTGCTCACCGACGACGAGCTCGCCGTCGCGGCCCGGCTGCTGCCCGGGTTCGCCGTGGCGCGCGCCGAGGTGATCGACGGATTTCACCCGTACGTCCCGGACCGGCGGATCGACGGCACGAGGACCCTCGTCGTCATCCCCCAGCGGCGCAGCCAGGATCCCGCGATGCCCGCGCGGCCGGCGTACCTGGCCGCGGTCCGCCGCCTGCTCGCGGACCGGCGGGTCCTCGGTGAACGACTCGTCATCGCGGGTCACGTCATCGCGGCGGTGGCCGTGGACCTGACCGTCCGGGCGGACCCGGGCATGCCTCCGGAGGATGTGCGTGCCCGCGTCACCTCGCGACTGCTGGCCCGGTTCACCGACGTCGGTCGCGACGATGCCATCGCTCCGTGGCCCCTCGGCAGGAGGGTCACGTGCGAGGAGGTGGCCTCACTCGCCGTCGAGTGCGACGGCGTGCTCGCGGTCGAGTCCTGCACCATCAGTCGGTCGGGGGAGCCGCGCGGCGAGGAGCCGATCGTCCTCCACCCGGACGAGGTCGCAGTGCTCGGGGAACCTGACCTGCGATTGGAGGTGGTGGGGTCATGAGTCGCTCGCCGGACCTCGCCTACCACTTCGCCACCGAGGCCCAGTGGCGTGCCGGTCTTCGCGACGGGCTGAGGGTGCACGGTGGTGCCGTCCGTCCGCCGTGCGCGATCCAGGCCCGACCCCTGCACGGGGCCGGCCAGGCGCACGGCGACGCCCTGGCCGCCGTCGACCCCTGTGGTCGTCTGCTGTGGGTGCGTCCGGGCGACCGCTCCGTACGCCGGTGGGACGAGCTCGGCGTCGTGGAGCTCGGCAGGCTGGTCCGCGGCCCGACTCCGGTAGCGCTGGCGATCAACGGTGGCCTGCTCTGGCTGGCGACGCTGCGCGGGGTGGAGCGTCATGACGCGCACGACCTGCAACGACTGGGCGTCACCACGGACCACGTGGCGGGGACGGACCTGCGTCCGATCGGCGTGTGCCGCGACGGGGCCGACGGGATCTGGGTGCTCGTGGCCCGATCGTCGGGCTGCCTGACGCTGGTGCACCTCGACTGCTGGGGCGCCGTGGTCGGCCGCCCCCTGCGGGTGCCGCTCGCAGGCGACCTCACCGGCACCGTGGCGGCTGCCCGGGGTGGCAGGGTCGTCGTCGTACCGTCGCGGTCGTCGCGCGTGGCTGTGCTCGTGCGCCCTCACCCGACCATCGAGGTCCGACCGCTGCCCCTGGCAGCCGGTCCCGACGTGCGCGCGGTGTCACTCGACCTCGAGGACCGCGTGGTCCTGCTGCGTGCCGACGACGCCGGCGCCGTGGTGGAGATCCTCACGATCGACGGCGACCCGGACGAGCGGCACGTCGTCGAGCTGCCCCGCGGGTTCGGACCCGTGTCGGGTGTGGTCGCCGGTCGGCAGCTGGCGCTCGTCGGCGCGGGCGGCCTCGTCGTCCTCGACCCGTCCTCCACGTCGGCCTCGCGGCGGGTCTCGACCTTCGTGACGCCGGCGCTGCACTCCCCGTTGGGCCGGAACCGCCCGGGAGGGCGCCGCGGCAAGGTGCTCGGGGGCTGGAACCGCGTCGAGGTCGACGTCGCCCTGCCACGGGGTACGACGATGGAGCTGGCGTGGGCGGCGACGGACCAGGAGTCGGTCGTCCACGAGGTCGGCGCGGTCCTCGCCGACGCCAGCCTCTCCCCGGGGGACCGGCTGGTGGCGCTCGACTCCCTGCTCGTGTGGCGCACGCAGGACCGCGTGGTCTACGAGTCGGCACACGTCGACGATGGCGCGGTCGCGGTGCCCGAGCGGTTGGCGGCGACGATCGACCGGCCCGAGCCGCACCTCTGGGTGCGGGTCACCGTCACGACCGCGGTCGGGGCCGAGCCACCGATCCTCGCCGGCCTGCACGTGTCGTACCCGTCGAGGTCGCTCCTCGACGACCTCCCGGCCGTCTACCGCGAGGACCCAGCCTCGGCGTCCCAGCTGCGTCGGCTGCTTGCCCCGTTCGAGGTGCTCCTCGACGGGCTCGACGCGCGGATCGACGCGCTGCCGGCGCGGATCGACCCCGCGACGGCGGACGACGAGTGGACGACGGTGCTGCTGGGGTGGCTCGGCATGCCGCTCCTCGAGGACCTCGACCCGGACCGGCGACGGACGCTCCTGCGTGAGCTGCCGCGGCTCCAGCAGGACCGGGGTACCGCAGGCGCCCTCGTGCGCGCGCTCGAGATCGTGACAGGGAGCACCGTCCGCGTCCGTGACCATGGCGACGAGGCGGCGTGGTGGTTCCTGCCTCGCGCTGGTCGACCCACCGGTGCCCGGCTGGGCGTCGACACCGTCGTCGCCAGGGCGCGACCGCAGTCGTTCCGGGCCGGCACCGCGATCCTCGGCGAGAGCCCGCTCGGCGTCGCCTGCGTCGACCCGGGACGCGTGATCGACGAGCGGAACGGACTCGTCGAGATCCGCGTCGAGCTGCCCGCCGACGAGCGCGCCGCCACGCGTCCGATCGTCGACCGCGTCCTCACCGTGTTCGCGCCCGCCCATTGCCGTGTCCTCATCGACGACCGACCGGGGCCGGGGTCGTCCGGCTCCCGGGCGATCGGCGTCGACCTGCACCTCGCCGGGTCCCCCTCGGACGGACCGGACTCCCGCCTCCACGGCGACGAGCACTGGCGCCTCGGCGCCAGCACGGAGCTCGGCGTCTGGTCCCTCCCGGCGCCCACGACCGGCGTCGCCGTGCTCGACGCCGCGGTGCTCGGCGACGACCCGACCCACCTGACCTGACGACGCCCCACCGCCAAGGAGCCGATCATGAACACCACCGTCGCCGCACACCACGAGCCCTGGTCGAAGCGACCGCTGTTCGCTCCGCGACAGCTCCTCGACGCCGATCGCCTCAACGCCGCGCTGGACGACGAGCTCGAGCGCCAACGGGTCCTCAACCTCGCTCTTCATGGCTGGGGCGTCGTCTTCGGCTTCGGCGTGGAGCTCCGGGAGCTCGGCCGCGACGGCCAGCCGCCGAGGAAACGCCTCCTCGTCGGCTGCGGGGTGGCGCTCGACCCGTTCGGACGGATGCTGCGCACCGATGATCGCTTGCTCTCGCTCGCCGACGTCGAGGGCTCGCCACCGAAGGCCAGCGGCCGGTACACGCTCGTCGCGCACCACGCCGAGCGCCTCGACCCGCCCGATCATGACTCGTGCGGAAGCGCCAGTCCCCAGTGGCGCGAGTACGGCGTCGTCTACACGCTGCGACACGGATGCGAGCCACCCGGCGACGGTTGTCCTCCGCTGCCGGACGACGAGTGCCTGTCCCGGACCGACTACGTCCGTCGCAGGATCGGGTCGGCGCGAGAGAAGCAGCCCGGCTTGTCGAAGGATCTGGAGCACGCCTGCGAGCGCCCGGGTTCATTGCAGGCGACACGGTGCGGCTCCTGGTGCTACGACAAGGATGCGGGCGTCCCCATCGCGTGCGTCGAGATCCGCGACCTCCGCGAACGCGTCGAGAAGGATGGCGCCGATCCGGGCGGCGACACCGCGAAGACCAAGGGTGACGGCTGGCCAGAGTCCGACGCGCGCTGCCTCGTCATCGACCGGGTCTGCACGGACGAGTGCTCACCGGTGCCCCACGTGTACCGGAACCCGCTCCTGCTCGAGCTGCTCAACTGCTGCGACGTCGCCCTTCCCCGTGTCGAACGCGTCTCCTGGCCGGGATGGGCGGGTTCGGGCGGCGTGTCCTGGGACGAGTTCTCGACGCGCATCCAGGTCGTCGACGAGGGTCGAGCCGCGGACGGGCTCGCGATCTGGTTCACCCGTCCCGTTCGGGCCAACACCCTGACCACGGCGTCGGTGCTCCTCACTGCCCTGACGCAGGAGGAGCTGGCGGACTACTGGACGTCGAGCCGCGTACCGATCGAGGTGCGCCCGCTCGAACCCGTCGGCGAGCTGGCTCGCGGAGTGCAGCTGGTCGCCGACCGCGAGTGGCTCGCCGCCGAGGTCACCGGCAGGAGGTCGTCGCTCACGGATGGCTTCCGGCTCGAGATCACCCTCCGGGGCCAGCTCCTCAGGGACGACTGCGGCCACATGCTCGACGCGGTCCCCACCGACCTCGACTGCACACGCTGCCAGCGGCGCCCCGGCGACGATCTGATCTGGGCCTTCGAGGTCGGGGAACGCGATGCCCGGTACGACTCCGGAGGCGCGCCAGACAAGAACGAATCGACACGACAAGGAGAATCGTGATGAGCACCCAGACCACTGCCGACCCCCAGGTGCTCGTGCCCACCTCGACCGAGCGCGTCCAGTTCCGCGACGGCCAGCTGGTCGACGCCGACGCTCTCACCACGGCGATGATGTTCCCGGTCTCGTTGCTGCAAGTGGTGCTCCGGTCGTACCTCGGCTGCGGCATCGTGTGTGGCCTGGAGGTCGTCCGCCCCAACGAGGAGCGGGCGTGCGTCCGCATCCGCCCGGGTGTGATGGTCGACTGCCACGGCTTCCCCGTCGAGCTGTGCCGTGAGGTGGTGCTCGACCTCACTCCCGACCCGTGCGCCTGTGAGACCGAGGCCCGCACGCTCTGCATCGTGATGCGTCGGGCGACGTCGGAGGACGCCTCTCGACGGCCGTGCGGTGGCGGATGCGGTGGCGGATGCGGTGGCGGATGCGGTGGCGGATGCGGAGGCGGATGCGGAGGCGGCTGTGGAGGCGGGTGTGGGTGCTCCGGAGGGGCCCACGACGACTGCAACCGGGTGCGGGACCAGGTCCTCATCAAGGCGGTCGACCTGACCGGGCTGGACGACGTCCGCGACCACGTGTGCGCGGGGCCCAGCGACGACGCCAAGGACGACGCCGAGGACGAATCCGGCTCGGGAGGCTCCGGCACGCCGGTGGCGAAGGCGGTGTCCGGCACGCCGGACGCGGGCGCGGATGAGGACGCCGAGGACGACTGCGCGTGCCTGACTGCCTGCGCCGAGCGGTGCTGCGCCGAGCGCAGCTGGGTGCTGCTGGCGTGCGTCACCGTCATCCCTGCGCCCGACGACGGATGTGCGTCTGGTTACACGCTGAGCGAGGTCGACTCCACGCGTCGCAAGTACGTCAAGCCGATCGAGTGCTGCCGGTCGCGCCATCGGGAGACCGCACGGAAGGTGGCCGAGAAGACCGACACCAAGGCCGCGTCGACGGTGTCGGCGGCGTCGGCGGCCACGAAGGGTGGCTCCTGACGTCCATGGTGGTCACACGGCAGCGCGTCCAGCGGCCGGGCGCCCGACCACGGCCGCCCGTGGTCGGGCGGGTCGCGCCCCCGGGCCTGCGCCCACCGGCGCCGGCCGACCTGCAGCACCGGCTGGGCAACCGGGGGACCTCCAGGCTCCTGGCCCGCGCGACGGGTGACGGGGGCCTGCCGGTCACTCCCATGCCGACGATGGCTCCGCTGGCCGAGCCGACCCCGCCGGAACCCGTACGCGGTCCCGAGGCCGCGCCCGCGGTCGTCGCTCCTCTCGAGCTGATCGCGGGCACGCCACCAGGGATGGCGGAGACGGTCGGCGAGCCGTCCGCTCCCGGGGCAGTCGACGATCGCACGCCGGTGGCGGACGCCTCGGGCGCGACCACGCTCGCTCCGGCCGACGACGTACCAGCGGCGGCGCCACCTGTCGCGCCCCCGACCCCGACGTCCGACGCCGCAACGACCGCTGCCCCCGGAGGCACCCCGGCTCCGGAAGGGACCGAGGTGGTTGCGGTGCCGACGCCGGAGGAGGCGGTGGCGCCGGTGGCGCAGGCCGTGGCCGATCGCGCGCGCCGACAGCGGGCCCATCCGCCTGCCGAGACGCCGGTGGCCAGCGCCAGCGCGTCGGCGCGCCAGCCCGCGGTCGAGCAACAGCGCTCCACCGCCGAGCGCACGGTCGACGCCATCGACTCCGTGCCGGCTGGCGAGGTGCCCCGCCAGTCCTTCAAGGAAGCGCTGCGCCTGGCCATCGACGAGGCCACACCTAAGCCGAAGACCGAGGACGAGGCCGATCGTGTCATGGCCCAGGGGGCGACCGACGCGAGCGCTCGGATCAACGCACAGCTCGGCATCCAGCGGGAAGAGGCGGCCGGCCCCCTGCGGTCCACGGCCCAGGCCGAGGCGGCGCCCGATCCAGCGGCCGGTACGCCGGCGCCCGCACTCGTGCCCGAGGCACCCGGTCCCGCCCCCGACCCGGTCGGGCCGGACGCCGTCGTCCCGGCGCCGCTTCCGGCCGAGCGCCTGGACTACTCCTCGGACCGGTCGGCGACGGACCAGGCCATGGCCGAGGCCGGGGTGAGCACCGAGCAGCTCCAGCGCGGCAACGATCCCGAGTTCGCGCCAGCGCTCGAGGCACGGTCGACGGCCGAGACGCACGAGGCCGCCGCTGGGAACCAGTACCGGGAGAACGAAGCGGCGGTGCGAGGGGAGTCGCGGGCGCAGGCCCAGGAGCGGCTCGGCGGCGGCCTCGCCGGGATGCGCGCGCAACGGCTCGACCTCATCGGACAGGTCGTCGGGGAGCAGCAGTCCACGAGCACGAACCAGTCGCAGCAGCGCCGCCTCGTCACGGAGCGGGTGACCGCCATCAAGGAGGCGACCCGGACCGACGTGGACGTCATTCTCACCGCGATGGATGCTGCCGCCGTCGCGATCTTCGACGTCGGGCTGCGCGAGGCCGAAGCGGCGTACGAGGACGCCTTCGAGGAGGCCAAGGGCGGCGTCGGCAACTGGCTCACCGAGTGGGGGGACGACTGGGAGCGACTCATCGAGGACTCCCTGGCGACCGGTCGCGCGGCCTATCTCGCGCGCGTCGGCCGGGCCATCGACGAGGTCGCGACCTTGGTCGAGAGCAGGCTGGCCGCCGCGAAACAACGCGTGGCAGCCGGACGCGCCGAGCTTGACTCGTACGTCGCCGGCCTCGACGAGAGCCTGCGTTCGGCCGGCGAGGAGGCCCGTCAACTGGTCAGCGCCGACTTCGACGCGCTGGAGTCGTCGATCGACGAACGGCGGGACAGTCTCGTCCAGCGCCTGACCCAGCAGTACCGCGACTCCTACCAGCGCATGTCCGAGACGGAGAACCGGCTGCGCGAGGAGAACAAGTCGCTGTGGCAGCGCGTATACGACGCCACGGTCGGGCTGATCAAGAAGATCCTCGAGTTCAAGGACATGCTGCTCTCGGCGCTCGCCGAGGCGGCATCGGTGATCACGCTGATCATCGAGGACCCGATCGGCTTCCTCTCCAACCTCATCGAGGCGGTGATGCAGGGGGTCACCAACTTCAAGGACCACATCGTCGAGCACCTCGAGAAGGGCCTGCTCGACTGGATCTTCGGAGCCGTCGCCGGTGCCGGCATCCAGATGCCGGCGAAGTTCGACCTCCAAGGCATCCTGGGACTGGTCCTGCAGATCCTCGGGCTGACGTGGCAGAACATCCGCCGCATCGCCGTGGAGATGGTCGGCGAGCCGATCGTCCGCGCACTCGAGATGTTCGCCGAGCCGGTCATCGTGCTCGTCCGGGAGGGGCCGGCGGGCCTGTGGGAGTGGATCAAGGAGAAGCTCACCGACCTGAAGTCGATGCTGCTCGAGGAGATCCAGAGCTGGCTGATCACCAACGTGGTCGAGGCCGGCATCAAGTGGATCATCGGGCTCCTGACGCCCGCCGGCGCGTTCATCAAGGCGTGCATGGCCATCTACGACATCGTCATGTTCTTCGTCGAGAAGGCGCAGCAGATCGCCGACCTCGTCAAGGCTGTGACCGCTTCCATCGGTGCGATCGCCAAGGGTTCGCTCGGCGCGGCCGCGCAACGGGTGGAGGACGCCCTTGCCCGGGCGATCCCGGTCGCCATCGGCTTCCTGGCCGACCTCCTCGGTCTCGGCGACCTCAGCGAGACCATCTCCGCCTTCATCAAGAAGATCCGCAAGCCCGTCGAGGAGGCCATCCGGTGGCTCATCGGCAAGGCCGTCGACCTCGTCAAGGCGGCGGGCAAGCTGCTGGGGATCGGGAAGGACGACGGACCCAAGGAAGGCGACGAAGATCACAAGCTTGCAGTGAATGGCGGCCTTGCCTCACTGCAAGACGCTGTCAACAGGTACGCGGGCAGAGGCGCGACGCGAGAGGTGGCTGAGGAGATCGCGAGGGATGTGCAAGTTGCCCATCCCGTGTTCAAGAGCGTCGACGTGGTTGCGGAAGGCCGTTCGTGGGGGTTCCGCGTGGTTGCCTCAGTTGTATCGACGAGCGCTCAACTGCCGATGGCGGGTGTGGACCCTGAGGTGGACGAGATGGTCGAGCGCGGGATTGTTGAAGAACAGGAGTCCACAGACGCGCCCCGACGAGCAGGCCCGCTCCGACGGGCGGCACCAACCGGACTCGGGCAGGAGGCTCGGTCCGAGTTTGACCCGGACCAGCCAGGTCACGCCGCCCGTCTGGGCGTTGATCCGGGGGGACAGGTCCATCACGCCATCGAGCTGACGGTCCTGGATCGCTATCCAGGCGTCTTCACCGCGAGTGAACTCAACGCGAGTTCAAACATGAGAGGGATTCCCCCCGAGCAGGGGGGCAGGCGGCAGCTACACAACTCCAAGATCCGCACCGTGTGGAACCGGGTGTACCGATCGCTCGACGCGAAGATTGAGCGGCGAGGCCTCAAACCGGGGTCCTCTGAGTACTCCGCCTTGGTGAGAGCGCACCTGGAGGAGGGTCGAGCCGAGATGGACTACACGCTCGGCCAGTTCTTCAGCGAATCTCGAAAAGCGCCTCGTCCATAGAGGCACGGGCCTTGCCGGGGTACCACTCCCCGGCGTGGCTGGAACATCCCGGTCGGTGACGGCGCGGCGACGGTGGCGTGACGGGGCGCTGGAAGCCTCGAAGGCCGGGTGCGCCGAGCCGGCGCGAGTGGAGAGGTGGGTCCATGGCCACTGAGGGCAGTTCCGGAACCAGTACCCAGGCGCCGACCGGCGGTGCGGGCCAGACCTGCACGGATCCGACCGCGGCGTACGTCACGTTGCAGTGCTTCAACGCCTACGACGTCGCGGTGACCGAGCGGCGCAAGAAGGCGTTCGAGGACATGAAGGCGCGCATGGTCGCGATCACGGGCATCCAGGTCGCCTACGAGGATGCGAAGGCCGCGCAGATGCCCGCGCTCGTCCAGCTGCTCGAGGACCTGAAGGCGATCAGGAAGACCGTCGAGTGCCTGGTCACCGACCAGGACGACCTCGTCGACTGCTTCTGCAAGTGGGAGAAGACGCCCGGTGGCTCGTCGCCGCTCCCGATGCCGGACGACCCGTGCCCGATGGCTGACGAGCGGGATCCCGACGACCTCGAGGCGCTGCGCACCGCGCAGACCGGGATCACCAAGGCGATCGACGCGCGCAAGCGTGCCCTCGACGAGCTGGCCGGGCTGCCGTCGGGCATCAAGGCGAAGGTCGACCTGCTGGCTGCGAAGGTCAAGGAGCTCAACACCAGGATCTGCGACAAGACGATCGAGCCCGAACGCGCCTTCGTCATGCAGCTGCACTACCGCCTGGCCTACGTCGAGCTCCGGCACCAGCTCACCGATCCCACGACGTTCGTCTGTCGGATCTACGACCTCCTCGACGAGCTCTTCACGCTCTACACGTGGGACGTGTGCGTGGCGGGTGCCATCGCCTTCCTCGAGAAGAAGGCGCAGCTCGCGGACGAGCAGGCCCAGGGCACGGATGCCGAGAGCGCGCTCATCGACGAGGTGCTCCGCTGCGCCAAGCAGAAGGAGCCGACCCAGCCCCCCGCTGACGACATGGAGGAGGTCGACGAGCTCGACCCATGCCCTGACGTGCCCGAGCCGGAGCCCGAGCCGGAGCCCGAGCCGGAGCCGACACCCGAACCGGAGCCGGACCCCTACGGAGGGGAGGGCGGGAAGGGAGACCCGTCACCGACCGAGCAGCACCCGCCGACTCAGCAGGCCCCCCCGACCGGTGAGGGCGGACCGCCGTCCGGCGATCCGACGACGACGCAGAGTTGAGCCGTGGCCCGCGTCCTGCTCTACGCGACGGGCCAGCTGTTCGGCGAGGCCGTCGGCGCGTGCCTGCGGCGCGAGGAGCTGGTCGACGGCGTGGTGGTCGTCCACGACGCCCTGGCCGTCGCCGGGACCGCACGTGGCTCTGAGGTCGACATCGTGCTGTACGACATCACCGCGGGCGGAGCACTCACGGCGGTGCGGGCCCTGACGGACCAGCTGGTCGAGGTGCCGGTGGTCGCACTCACCGCCTCGCCGAACGCCGACGACGTGATCGCGTACGTCGACTCCGGCCTGGTGGCGTGGGTGCCGCGCGACTCCACCCTGGACGAGCTCGTCGGGGTGCTTGCGATGGCCCTTCGCGGCGAGACGTCCTGCGACTCGAAGGTGACGAGGTCGCTGGTCGACGAGCTCCGCCGCCGGCGCGAGTCGAGCGGAGTCGTCGAGGCGGTCGAGTTGCTCACCCGGCGCGAGGCCGAGACCGTCCGGCTCCTCGAGCAGGGCTACACGAACAAGGAGATCGCGACCGAGCTTCATCTCAGCGTGGCAACCGTGAAGCACCACGTGCACGCCGTGCTCTCGAAGCTGGAGCTCACGCGTCGTGCCCAGGTCGGCGAGCTCGTTCGCAAGAAGCCGTGGCTTCTGCGTTCGGCGTGAAGCTCGGCGACTCGTGCGCATACCCACGAACGGCAGGCAGGGCCGGGACAGGGCGGAGTTCACGGCGACGGTCCAAGCCCGGCGACGACGCACACGCGGCAAGAACGGGGGTGAGTGTGCCGCACCTACTCACCACTTGTCCGGTCAGAAACCCACCGTCTCACTCATGACGGAGCAAGAGTCCGGTCGCCCGGGAGAGTGGCCCGTTCATGGCACGAGTGCACTCGTCGTCCACTCCGCCGGCCGCATGCTCATGGCTCGCGGGGCGCTCCGTCCGTGGGGTCGGCGACGGCGTCGTCCACGCTCGGGTAGATCCTTTGCAGGACGCCGCTGTCCTTGCCTGCTCGCCGAAGGACGTCGCGGGTCTGGCCGATGCCGTGCGCGATCCGGAGCTCGATGCCGTCGCGCCGGAGGTCGTTCGCGAGCTGGGCCAGCATCGCGGTGGCGGTCACGTCGATGGTGGGGGAGGTCTCGGCGTCGAGGACCACGAGCCGCGTGTCGTCGGTGAGTCGGCGCCGCACGGTGTCTCGGACGTGGTCTGCGTTGGCGAAGAACAGGCCCGACTCCACCCTGGCGACCAGCACCCCCGGGAGGGTCGGGAGGTCTGGGTGCCGGTCGGAGTCCACCCACACCACCGGCAGGCCGTCCCGGGCGGGGGTGAGCTTCACGAGCGTGCTGACGCGGGCGACCGATGCCCGGTAGAGCAGCAGGACGACGGAGACGCCGATCCCGATGAAGAGGCCGGGCAGCGTGTCGAAGACGAGGACGCCGAGGAGGGCGGCGAGCGCCGCGAGGAAGTCGGCGCGGGCCGCCCACCCGTAGATCCCGCCGAGCCGGCCCGACCACACACGGTAGAGCCGGGCCAGGGCGGGGACGTCGACCAGCTCGATCACCGCCGCGATGACGACCGCGGCGAGGGTGGCCTCCGGCAGGTTCTCGAAGAGCCCGGTGAGGAAGAGGAGCGTGATGACCGTGAGCCCGGCGACGAACAGCCCGGAGACCTGGCTGCGTGCGCCGGCACCGCCGTTGACCGCGGTCTTGGAGAGGCTGCCGTTGACGACCATGCCCGAGGCGAGGCCGCTGCCGAGGTTGGCTGCGCCCAGGCCGATGAGCTCACGGTTGGCGTCGATGTCGTAGCCGGCCCGCGCGGCGTACGTCTTGGCAGCGCCGAGCCCCTCGGCGAAGCCGATGAGCATCACCCCGACGGAGGCGCCGACAAGGACCAGGTAGTCGTGCAGCCCGACGTCCGGGAGACCGACTGCGGGCAGCCCGGAGTCGATCTCCCCGACGATGGCGACGCCCTCGTCGGCCAGCCCCAGCACCGACACGACAGCCACGCCCAGCAGCACCGCCACCAACGATCCGGGGACGAGCGGGAGCCATCGCCGCAGCCCGAGCACCACGACCAGGCTGAGCACCCCCACCAGCAGGTCCCGCCACTGGGTGTCGCCCAGGCTCTCGACCAGGTGGACGATCTGGGAGAAGAAGTCCTCGCCGCCCTTGGGCACCCCGAAGAGCTTCGGCAGCTGCCCGGCGATGATGGTGAGCGCCAGACCGACGATGAAGCCCTTGAGGACCGGCTCGGAGATGAAGGAGGCCAGGAACCCGAGGCGCAGCACGCCGGCCAGCAGCGCCACCACCCCCGTGGTGATCGCGAGTGCCGTCGTCAGGGCCACGTAGCTGTCCTGCCCGGCCTCGGCGTAGAGCGCGACGATGCTCGCCGACAGTGCTGCGGTGGCGGACATGGACGCGACGACCAGGTGTCGTGAGGACCCGAGAGCGGCGTAGAGCACCAGGGACGGCACCGCGGCATAGAGGCCGACCACCGGCGGCACCCCCGCGATCGTGGCGTAGGCGAGCGACTCGGGGACGAGCACGGCCCACACGGTGAGCCCTGCGACCAGGTCCCCGCGCAGCCAGCTCCGCTGGTAGCCGGCCATGCCGGCGAAGAGTGCCGGCCGACCGCCCTCCGCCGTGGGTGGCATCAGCGGTCGCTGACGGCGGAGCTCGCTTCGTCGCCGAACACCTCGACCCAGTCGTTCCTCATGCTGACCACGGTCCACCGCTGCTTCTCGGCGCCGACCAGCGCATCCTCCGATCCCGCGTCGTAGGCGAACTCACGCTCCGCGTCGTCGTGACGCACGAGCAGGCGGAGCGCAGGGCGACCGGGGGACTCGGAGAACGTCAGCATCGGCACGTCGCCGTTCGAGTTGCCGACCGACAGGATCGGCCGGCGACCGATCCGGCTCCAGATCCGGATCGGCTTCTCGGGCCCGTCGTCGAAGAACTCCATGGCCGCCTTGTAGACCAGGCTGGTCGCGCCGTTCGCCTCCGCGTAGGTGAGGCCCAGGGCGCTCCCGATCACCCGTTCCGGCGGCACCCCGTAGAGCTCGCTGGCGACCGGTCGCATGAAATCCCTGTCGCCACCCGACGCGATGTAGCTGGTGAACCCGTGTGCCTCCAGGTAGCGCAGGAGCTCCACCATGGGAGAGAAGGCGCACGACCGGTAGCTGCGTCCCAGCGTCGGGTGATCCGCCTTGAGGAAGAACTCCCGCACGCGGGCGTCGTACTCCTCGACCGTGACGGTGTCGAACGCTCGCGTCACCGCCCCCATGAGGGCGCGGAGGTCCTCGTCGTCGCCGTGGTAGTGCTTGACCATGGCCGCACCCATCCAGTGCAGGTCGTGCTCGTGGGCGGCCTTCCACGGTTGCTGCTGCTGCAGTGTGGGATCGTCTGCTGCCATCTCGGCGAGGCGACGTACGGTGAAGTCGAGCTGGATCGGCATCGGTTTCTCGCACCACAGGGTGCCGTCGTTGTCGAAGACCGCGACGCGGTCTGCCGGTTCGACGAAGTCAGGTCCGCCGGGGTCGCTCACGCCAGCCACGAAGTCGACAATGGTGGCCGTCGTGGGTCCGTCCTTCCAGGTGCTCAGGCCGGTCGTCATCGACACCGTCCCCGGTCAGTCGCGGGCGAAGGCCATCGCGGCCTCCTGGGCGAGGTCGACGAACGGCGCACCGCTGACGTCGACCACCGCCTTGTGGATCGTGCCGCCCACGAACGTCCAGGGCGACTGTCCCGGGTAGTCGTCGGTGATCGGCTCCCCGCTGTCCCTGCCGATGTTGAGGCCCTCGCCCGCGATCGAGAACCTGCCGGGCTGGGTCCTGATCCGACCCTCCCCGACCTTGGTGTCCCCGATGTGCAGCGTGAGGGTGCCTTCTGCAGGCATCGTGTCGCCGTCGCGTTCGAAGCTCGCCGAGAAGACGGCGGGGCCGGTCGTGATCGGCACGTCCGACTCGACGATCTGCTCGAACATGCCGACCCAGTTGTAGACGTACTTGAGCCTGCCGTCCTTGACGTAGAGCGCGTGGCCACCGAATCGCGCGCCGTGCGAGAAGAGCACGCCGGACGCCTCATCGGTCTCGATGTCGGCCTCGACCGCGACGGTGTACGAGCGGTTCCGGGTGTTGGGGGCCACCGACTCGGGCACCTCGGCGCACCCGGGGTAGTAGACGTAGCGATTGCGCGGCTTGGCGATCTGCGGCCGCTCGGTGGTGAGGATCTCCACCGCCCCGCGGTTCTCCAGGGGAAGGGCGTTGTACATGCCTGCCTGGATCCACCACAGGTCGATCAGCTCCCGGAGCTTGTCGGGGTGCTCGTCTGCGACGTCGTGACACTCCGTGGGATCGAGGTCGGTGTTGAAGAGCTCCCACTGCTGGCTGGGGTAGTCAGCCCAGCAGTCCGGGGCCGCGGGCGACAAAGCCGCCGCCTTCCAGCCGTCGTTCCAGATGGCGCGGGTGCCGCCCATCGAGTAGAACTGCGTCTGCTTGCCCGTCTTCGCCGCGGGATCATCGAAGCTCGCGACGAAGCTGACACCCTCCACCGGGAACTGGGTGTAGCCCTTCAGCGTCTCCGGGACCTCGATGCCGAAGGCTTCGTAGACCGTCGGGACGATGTCGACCGCGTGCGTGTACTGGGTGCGCACACCGTGCTCGGTGATCCGCTCCGGCCAGGAGACGATCATCGGATCCGCCGTGCCGCCCTCGTAGTTGGCGTAGCGCTTCCACATCTTGAACGGGGTGTTGAAGGCCCACGCCCAACCGGTGGGGTAGTGGTTGTAGGTCAGCGGGGTGCCCAGCACGTCCAGGTGGTCGAGGTTCTCCTCGATCTTGTCGGGGAGTCCGTTGAAGAGCTTGTTCTCGTTGACCGAGCCGTTCGGTCCGCCCTCGCCCGAGGCGCCGTTGTCGGAGACCAGCACGATCAGGGTGTTGTCGAGCTGGCCGCTCTGCTCCAGGTAGTCGAGCAGGCGCCCGATCTCGTGGTCAGCGTGGCTCAGGAAGCCCGCATACACCTCGGCCATCCGCGCGAAGAGCCGCTTCTCGTCGTCGGTCAGGGATTCCCAGGGGCGCACCGTGTCGAGCTCGGGCCAGGTCTTGCCGTCCTTGCTCGTCTGGTCGACATAGGGGTTGATCGGGGAGAGCTCGGCGTGCTCGGGGAGGATCCCCAGCGTCTTCTGCCGCTGGAAGACCTGCTCCCGGTACATCTCGTAGCCCATGTCGAACTTGCCCCGGTAACGGTCCGACCATTCCTGAGGGGCGTGGTGCGGGGCATGGCACGCGCCGGGGCAGTAGTACAGGAGGAAGGGCTTGTCGGGAGCGACGGCCTTGGCGTCCCGGATGAAGGCGAGCGCGCGGTCGGTGATGTCGGTGCCGAAGTGATAGCCCTCCTCGGGGCTCGCCGGTTGGTCGACCGGGTGGTTGTCGTGCACCAGGTCGGGGTACCACTGGTTGGTCTCCGCTCCGAGGAAGCCGTAGAACCGCTCGAACCCGCGACCGAGCGGCCACTGCCGACGCGTGGAGGCCAAGTTCATCTCGTCCTCGGGGCACAGGTGCCACTTGCCCACCATGTAGGTGTTCCAGCCACGCTCGCCGAGGACCTCGGCGATGTTGCCGCACTCGAAGGGGATGTGCCCGCTGGAGTTGGGGAAGCCGGCAGCAGCCTCGGTGATGCTGGCCATGCTGTTCGTGGTGTGGTTGCGGCCGGTGAGCAGGGACGACCGGGTCGGGGAGCAGAGCGCCGTGGTGTGGAAGTTGGTATAGGTGAGTCCGCGCTCGGCGATCCTGTTGATGTTGGGCGTCTCAATCAGCCCTCCGTACGGCTGCATCGCCGAGAAGCCGACGTCGTCGAGCACGATGTAGAGCACGTTCGGCGACCCGTCCGGAGCGACCGGTTGCGCGAATGGCTCCCAGTCTGGAGTCGACTTGGTGATGTCGAGATTGACCACACCCTTGAAAGGCTTTGCCACGATGTCGCCCTCACTCTCCGAGAACAGCCGGTGCCATGGTCCCGACGCGGGCACCGGCAACGGGCTGCACGCAATCACGGCGGGACGGCTGACGAACACGACGACCGTGCACGGGCCAGCGGAGCCCCCGCATCACCCGACCAGGGTGAAGCGCGTGGTGGTCCGACACGTTCGCGAGTGCTCAGGGGAGCGGTCGTCAGTACGATGCGGCCGTGGCCGAACCCGAGCGTGACCGCGGCTTCGAACGGCTCGTTGCCTTCATCGATGCGATGGTCGCAATCGCGATCACGCTGCTCGTGCTGCCCCTCGTGGAGCTCACGGCGGAGATCGACGACTACGACAGCGTGAACGCGCTGCTCCGCGAGAACCAGGCCGAGGTCTGGGCGTTCCTGCTGAGCTTCGCGGTCATCGCGAGATTGTGGTTCGTCCAGCATGACTCGGTGCGGCACGTGGTCGGCTACGACCGGCGTCTCGCTCGTCTGCTCCTGCTCTGGGCGCTGACGATCGTGTTCCTTCCCTTCCCGACCGCACTGGTGGCCGAGACTCCCGACGACTCCACCACCAAGCTCCTCTACATCGGGTCGATGGTGCTGTCCACGGCGATACTCACCCTCGTCGAGGCCAGGCTGGCCCGCCATCCCGGGCTCACCGACGGCGACGACGATGCCGACCCGGTCAACGGCGCCGCCAACGTGGCGATGCTCGCGGCGGCCCTGGTCATCACGCTCGTGGTGCCCGCGACCAGCTACGCACCCTTGTTGCTGCTCCTCGCCGCCGACCCAGCCGCGCGGGCCTGGCGCCGGCTGCGTACCTGAGGTCATCGACCTGACCGCTGGCCGGTCGGCAAGCACACGGCAAGTACGGCGCAAGCGTCTGGGCGTCCTCTGGTGTCGTGCCCCGACCGGGGCACTGCCGGACCACCACAGGAGCAGCTGCCATGTCCAGCTTCCGCATCACCCGAACCGACCTGTCCTCGCGACTGATCCGTACCCACGCCCTGCGACGTCACGAGATCATCCAGGCATCGTGTGACGCCCCGCGTCGCGACCGCTACCGACTGGCCATCGCGGCGGGATGGAGACCGCTGGCATGAGCCGGCTGTGTTCTCAGGAGGTCGTGGACGGAGCGGCGTCCGCGGCCCGCTCGAGCCGCTCACGCCACAACCGGCTGCCGGTGCGCGCGAGGGCGTCCAGACCGGCTTCGGCGGCCTTCGCTGCCCGGTCCGAGTTGCCGGTGGCTGCCTCGGCCTCGGCCAGCATGGCGTAGACGATCGGGTCGTGCATCCGGGTGCCCGTCGCGCGGTATCCCTCCGCTGCGGAACGAGCGACCTCCACTGCGTCGGATGCGTGGGTGGCGTCGGCGATCGCATCGCCCCAGCTCTCGTTGAGCGCAGCAAAGTGCGTGAGCAGGTCGGCCCCGGCGAGTCGCCCCAGCCTCGCGCCCTCGATGCCGTCGTCGTGGGCCTTGTGGGGCTCTTCGAACGCGGCGTACATCATCCCGCGGGTGGCGAGGGCGTCGCTCTCGTCCGCCGGTCCCGAGAGGTGCGCCTGGTGCACCATCTCGTCGGCGACGGCGATCGCCTCGTCCCGGCGTCCTGCCTCGGCGAGCGCGTGGCACAGGAACATCCGGATGCGCACGGCCGGGTCCCCGAAGGCCATGACGAGCACGCCGACCCCGGCTCCTTGCGCGAGCCGCAGAGCACGCTCGAGCTCGTGCACGGCGGGCTCGGCGTCGCCGAGGCACCAGAGGACCGAGCCGCGGGCGAGACGGCCCAGGAGGGTGAAGCGATCGGCGGCTTCCGGACCTCGTGCCGCTGCTGCGTGCGCCAGTACGACGTCGGCGAGCCGCTGGACGGCGGCGAAGTCGCCCGCCATGAGCAGCCACAGGTAGCGGCGGTAGATCGCCGCGTACACGTCCGGCCCGGGTTCCAGCCCGAGCGCGAGCTCGAGGGCACGTTCGAGTGCGGCGCCGGCCTCGGGCGCTCCGAGTCCGAGCCGGGTCATCGCAAGCGTCCCGCGGCGCGCCTGCAGGGCCAGCTCGAGGCCGTCGCGCCCGGCGCCTGCCGGCACCCTCTCGAGCAGGCCGAGGGACTGGTCGATGAGCTCGTCGGCGTGGTCGAAGGCCAGCTGCGTCATCGCCCGGTCGACAGCCTGGGTCGCGGTGGAGACGACGAGCGCTGGTTCGACGAGGTCGCCCCCCGCCATGAGCTGGTGGACGAGGTCGTCGACGTCCACCCCAGGGCGCGCCGACATCGCTCTGCCGACGGCCGCGTGGAGGCGCATCCGTGCTCGGGCGCCCAGCTGCGCGTACAGCGCCTCACGGATCAGCGCGTGCTGGAAGTGGAGGACCGGGGCGGGTGAGCCGACCTCGACAGTCAGCCCGGACGCCACCGCCGCGGCCAGCCCGGCGTCGACGTCGTCCGGGGGCAGACCCGAGACCACCTCGAGCAGGCCGAGCTCGCAGTCCCGCCCCACCACCGCTGCGACGTCGAGCAACCGCCGGGCCTGGATCGGCAGCCGGCTCAGTCGATGGGTGAGGACGTCGTGGACCGTCTCGGGGATGTCGTCCCACGCCAGGTGCGGGTGGGTGGAGTCCCGGACCAGACGGGCGAGCTCCTGGAGGAAGAACGGGTTGCCGCCCGTGCGCGCGGCGGCCCGGGCGGCCAGGGCCTCGTCGGGCTGCCAGCCGAGACGTACGGCGAGCAGGTCTCGCGACGCCTCCTCTGGAAGTCCGGACATCCGGAGGCGTTCGGTGGCCGGCGTCCGCGCGAGCCGCGCGAGCATCGAGCCGAACGCTCCTGCCGGCACTGCGTCCTCGACCCGGTAGGTGCACAGCAGCACGATCGGGGCGTCACCGACCAGCCCGGCCAGCGTCGACAGGAACAACAGGCTGGCCTCGTCGGCCCAGTGGAGGTCCTCGAGCACGACCAGCAGCGGGCCGGACCGGCGCGCCTCGCCGACGAGGAGGTCCGCCACCGCGTCGTGCAGGGCCGCCTGTGTGAGGTTGGACCCCTCGGCCATCCCGGCCCTGCCCATCACGACACCAGCCGGACCGTCACCGGGGATGCCCGGCAGGTTGCGAAGGACCTGGGCCCACGGCCAGTAGGGCGTGCCGTCGCTCGTCTCGTTGGTCCGCCCGACGGCCACCACCGTGCCGGCAGCCCGGGTCCTCGCGGCGACCTCCTCCGCCAACCGGGTCTTCCCGATCCCGGCCTCGCCCGACACCACCCAGACCGCACCGTGGCCCTGCGCGCTGCGACGAACGGCCCTCTCGAGGACGTCGACCTCGGCGTCCCGACCGAGGAGCGGGTGCCTACCCGCCGGTCCGGTCGCTCCCACGGCGTCAGGCGGACCGGCCGGCGCACCCTCGACGACGGCTGCGGTCCGCGGCGGGGACCAGTCCAGCGTCGGGTCCTGCTGCAGGAGCTGGGCATGCAGGCGTCGAAGCGCGGGACCGGGATCCACCCCCACGTCCTCGGAGAGCTGGTCGCGCAGTGCTTGGTAGGCGGCCAGGGCGTCGGTCTGGCGACCGCTCCGGTAGAGCGCCAGCAGCCGCAGGGCGTGGAGGCTCTCCCGCAGCGGCTCGCCGACGAGCAGGTGCTCCGCCGCAGTGGCCGCATCCGGAGCCCGACCGACGCCGAGCAGGGCCTCCACCCGGGTCTCCCGGGCACGCAGCACCAGGTCGGCGAGCCGCTGCGCCTCGGCGGCTGCCACCGGCCCGAGCGCGTCGACCACGTCGCTCAGCGGCTCTCCCGTCACCAGGGACAGGCCCTCGTCGAGCAGCTCGAGGGCGGCGCCGGGATCAGTGGTCACCCGGGCGCGAGCCGCGTCGGCCAACCGCGTGAGGCGCCAAGCGTCGAGGGCGCCCTCGGGCAGCTCGAGCACGTACCCGGGCGCACGACGCGTCACCCGGACCGACGGGGGCTCGACGCTGTCACCGCTGGCGGTGTCGCCGAGTGCGCGGCGCAGGCGGGACACGCACACCTGCAACGACGAGAGCGCGGACTCGGACGTCGAGTCCCCCCACAGCTCGGTGAGCAGCCGGTCGACGGACACGACCCGCCCGGCGTCCGCTGCCAGCAGTCCCAGCAACCCGCGCTGCAGCGGCGAGGAGATGCCGCACGGGCGATCGTCGACCGTGGCTGAGACGGGACCGAGCACGCGCACGAGCGTCTGCGGCGCGGGTGCCGCGCCGAGCTCCGGTGTCACGCGATGCTCCGATCGGGGTGCACAGACCGAGACACTAGGGTCGCTCGGGTCCCGGAGGAAGCCGATTCGTACCGCACGTACGTCGAAGGAACGCCGAGGTGGTCACCACACGCCCCCCGACGTGTGGTGACCACCTGGCGGACCCGGTCAGACGGGCCGGTTGCTGCGGAACACGCCTGCCGGGTCGGTCGAGGCCTTGACCCGGCGCAGTCGCGCCCGGGACGTGGCGGAGAAGGTGGAGCCGAGATCGGACTCCGCGCCCAGGAAGTTGAACAGTGTCCGTCCGCTCCGCTGCCCGGCCAACGCCGTCCGCACCTCGGCGAACGCCGCCTCGATAGCCTCCGGCAGGCCCGGAGCCACCGGCACCCCGAGGCAGAACACGGAGTACTCCTCCGCGATCGCCCCGTTGGGTCCGTCCTCGGGGGTGGCCCGGGTGAGCGCACCGCCGAGGTGGCGGATCTGCACAACTGCCACGGGGATGTCGGCGCCGGCGCCGGCTGCATCGACCAGCCGGTCCAGCGTCGCGTCGTCCAGGCCACGCAGCAGCTCGGAGTACTCCTGGGTCGGCATCGGGTCGACCGGCTCGGCGGCGATCCCGCCCAGCTGCGACGGCGGGACCACGCCGACCGTGTCGATGACCTGTGCAGGCAGCTGCCGCAGTCGGCTGAGCAACCGGTTGGCTTCCGTCTCAGAGCCGAGGAACGTCATGTCCACCGACACGAAGGAGCGCCCCCGCAGGAGCTCGGGGAGCTCCGGCATCGGCGGGAACCTGAACAGGTGTGCCCACAGCGTGAGCTCGTCGGGCGCATCTGCCGTGATCTGGCGGAACGCGCGCAGGACAGGCCGGGCCATCTCCAGCGGCCACAGCATCCTGCCGCCGACGATCGGCCCCACGTGGTCGAGCATGATCTCGACGAACAGGACGACCCCGAAGTCACCGCCCCCACCGCACATCGCCCAGAAGAGATCCGGGTCGGTGGAGGGCGAGACGCGTCGACGGACCCCCGCGGCATCGACGATCTCGAAGGCGACGACGCTGTGCGCGGTGAGCCCGAGGGCCCGGCTGAACCAGCTGAGCCCGCCACCGAGGGTGAACCCGACGACACTCGGGTCAGGGCTGCTTCCGGCCAGCGCCATCAGCCCGGTCGGCTCCAGCGCGGCGAGCAGGGTGCCCCACTTGACCCCGGCGCCCACGCGGGCGACGCGACGCTCGACGTCGATGGTGAGGTCCTGGAGCGCGCCGGTGCGCAGCAGGACGGTCCCCGTGAGGGCGGTCGTGGCCCCGTGGCCGACCGGCTGGGTCGAGACGCTCAGGCCGTGGCGGGCCGCACACCCGACGGCGACGACCACGTCCTCCGGGCCGTGCACGGTGACCACGGCGATCGGGTGTTGGTCGACGTTGACCGCCCAGCCCAGACGGGCCAGGTTCCAGCCCTCGTGCTCCGGCAGCAGCACGCGTCCGGGCAGAAGGGTCTGCAGCTCGTGCAGCGCGGAGCCCGCGTCCTCCTGGGAGGACTGGGGCCGGAGGGCGGCGAGCGATGGTGAGTTGTCGAGGTCTGTCATGGCAGTGCCTTTCGGTTGGGCGAGCGCTCCGTGGTGGGCGCCAGGGACTCGCGCCGATCGGATGTCCGGAGCCTGTCGGCACCCACTTGCCGTCCGTTGACCGATCACTTGCCGCCCACCGACGGCGTTCGGATCCGCTTGCTCGAGCGTGTCGCGGATGTTCTGCCGCCGAGCGCGTCGACTGGCGGGTGGCCGTCGCCACGGGTGCAGGCGGAGGCGGCGAGGGTCAGCCCGGGTCGATCTCAGGCGGCAGGCCCGGGATCACGTGCCTGGGTCGATCGCGATCCTCTGCGACATCCGCTCGAGTGCTCGGTGCGAGTCCTGGACCGCCCGGCTGCCTCGGGCGCGGCGTTCGCGCAGGTCTTCCCGGATGGCTGCCACCTGGCTCGGGGTGCCGGCCAGTGCACGCGGACGAGCGCCGTCGTGCGGGGCGAGGAGGTCGAGCTCCAGCGCCGTGGCGGTCATCAGGTGCGTGACGTCCTCGACGTGGTGCAGGAGCCCGACGATCTGGCCGCCCTGGTCGCGGATCACGGAGTTGATCGGGAGCCAGGTCTTGTGGACGAACCCGTCACCCCCTCCCGCGATGACGTCGTAACGCTGGAGCCCCATCCGGTCTGCCCTGCCGGTGCTGAGGGCGCGCTCGAAGGACTCACCGAGGAGCTGGACACCTCGTACCTCGGGCGTGCGCGGGTTGTCGGGGAACACGTCGAACATCGCCTCGCCGACCATCTCGGAGCCGGCGTGGTCGGTCGCCCGCTGGTAGGCCGCGTTGGCGGCGCGGATCTGCAGGTCCACGTCGAGGAGCAGGTAGGGGGCCGCGCTGGCCCGGAAGGCCAGGCTGTCGGCGATGCCGTCGATGGCGGCGTGAGCCAGTCCCATGCCACACCTCCAGATCGAATTTCCACGATAGGCAGCCACTGAGGCGAGTGCAACGGACCCAGGGGCCACCAGCCCCGGGGTGTTGTTCACGCAACCACCTCACTCATCGAGGGTGAGGTGCGCCACGGTGCCTGGGGTGACGCTGGACGCGAGCGCCCCTCGAGCGAGGACACCAGATGCCAATCCTTCGCGAGCCCCCGCGACCTGCGTGGCACCGAGGGGGAGCGCGATGAACCTGGTGGTCGGCATCCTCGTGGTCGTCGCTGCGACGGCGGTGACGGTGACCGCGATGCTGACGGTGCGTCGTCGCGCTCCGGATGGCAGCTACTTCCAGGACGGTGACCGGGCGTCCGGTGTCTTCGGGGTGCTCGCCACGGGTTTCTCGGTGCTGCTCGGCTTCATCATCTTCCTGTCGTTCCAGTCGTACGACTCCTCCCGCAGCGGGGCTGAGATGGAGGCGACGACGGTCCTCCAGCAGGCGCAGACCGCGCAGTTCCTGCCGAGCGCGGCCTCCGCCGAGCTGACTGCCGAGCTCGCCTGCTACGCCCGGTCGGTCGCGGGCGCGGAGTGGAAGGCGCTCGAGTCCGGGACCCTCGGGGATCGCATCAACCCCTGGGGCGTGGAGCTGTTCCGGACCATCTCGGACGTGGTGCCGAAGGAGGCGACGGAGCAGTCGGCCTACGACCGCTGGATGGACCAGACGATCCAGCGCGAGCAGGCGAGGATCACCCGGGTGCACGGTGCCGAAGGCATCATCCCCCTCCCACTGTGGCTGGCCCTGTTCCTGATCACGGCCGTCATCTTCGGCTACCTGCTCTTCTTCGCGGATCCGACGGAGGGACCGGTCACCCAGGCGATGCTGATGGGGAGCTCCACGGCGGTCATCACCCTGCTCCTGCTCCTGCTGGCGTTCTTCGACCATCCGCACGGCGGCGGCATCGGACGACTGCAGCCGGTTGCCATGGAGCGCACGGTCCGGCTCATCGACACCGAGATCGAGATCCTCGACCTCGACATCCGGCTCCCGTGTGACGGCGATGGCAACCCGCTCTGAGGCACCGACGGATCGCCGTCGCGACTGGCAGGAGGGCGTGGCCACGGTGCTCCTCGTCGTCGCGGCCGTGGCGACGTCGTGGAGCAGCTACCAGGCGACGCGCTGGAACGGCGAGCAGGCCGCGGCTGCGGGACGCACCAACGCCATCAGGATCGAGGCGTCTCGCGCCGACAGCCTCGCCGAGGCGCAGACCGAGATCGACGTCGCCACGTTCATCGCCTGGGCCGAGGCCGACGTGACTGGCGACCGCAAGCTCGCGGCCTTCGTGGAGGACCGCATGCGCGACGAGTTCCGCCCGGCGTTCGAGGCCTGGAACGCCACCGATCCGCTGACGAACCCGGACGCTCCACCCACACCCTTCGCGATGGACGAGTACCAGCTCGTGTCCCAGGAGCAGGCGGACGAGCTGGACGCCCGGGCCGAGGCGTCAGCCGCCGAGGTCCGCGCCAACATCCAGCGCGCCAGCAACTACGTGCTCACTGTGGTCCTCTACGCCGTGTCGCTCTTCTTCGCGGGCATGAGCACGCGCGTCACCGCGCCACGGCTGCGCTGGATCCTGACCCTGGCCGGCTGCGCCGTCTTCCTCGGCACGCTGGGCTGGATCGCCACCTTCCCCGTGAGCATCGCGGTCTGACCAGCGGCCCGGCGCGAGCACCACCACGTGCATTGACCCGTCGTCCCCGCCGGGCGAGGCTGGAGCCATGGACACGCCGCGGCTCGTGAGCTGGACCCGCAACCTCGAGGACACCGCTGCGCTCGACGGCGCCGTCCGCGCGCTCGAGCCACTCGTCGCTGCCGCGTTCGCGACCGGGAGGCGGGGCGAGGTGCTGCGCGGCGACTGGCTGGGCCACGCCGTCCACCCGGTGCTGACCGACGTCGTCCTGGGGACCTGGACCTCCGCCACCATCCTCGACCTGGTCGGCGGTCGGGGGTCGCGTTCCGCCGCGCAGCGCCTGCTCGGCGTCAGCCTGCTGGCTGTCGGCCCCACGGCCTGGACCGGCTGGGCCGAGTGGGCGAGCGCGGCCGATCGTGACAAGCGGGTCGGGGTGGTGCACGCGGCGACCAACGCCGTTGCCATCGGGATCTTCGCGTCGTCCTGGCTCGCTCGCCGCCGCGGCGACCACGCTGCCGGCGTACGCCGCTCGCTGACGGGTGCGGCGGTCGCCACCGTCGGCGGATACCTCGGCGGGCACCTGGCCGCCGCTCGCAAGGTCGGGACGCACGACCCCGCCTACGCCGGCTGAACCCGAGCCGGGCTGACCGGCACCACATGCGGACGACGGGACGCGCGTCCGGGCCTGCCGTCGTTCCCGATGCCCTGAGCCGGGAGTCCCGGTCCGCACCGGGACCCCAGGACCTGGGGACCCGGCACGGCCGGCCGCGGTCGCGGACCGAGACTGCCCACCCAGGTGCGTCCGAACCATCCCGCGGCCGGCGAGACCGCAGGCCCGTGCCCGGGGAACGTCCTCGGCGGGACTGTCGATCCACGGGGCAGGAAGCCCCCGTCAACGGGATCGGGTGGTCGGGATGCGAACCAATCTGCTGGTGGGAACGGTGGTCCTCGGCGTCGCGGCAGCGGTGGCCACCCCGGTGCTCGGCGCAGCGTTCGGGGGAGCGTCAACAGGCTCGGCGCAGCACGCGGGTACCGACGGCGCACGCCTGACGGTCGCCCGGGCCGCCGCGGTCGCCCCGGCCGCGACGGCCAGCGTGCTGTTCAACGACCCGACCGGCGGTGTGGCCGCCCAGGACCGGATCGCCGACCACGTCCGGCAGGCCATCGAGGCCACGCCGGACCGCGGCACGATCCGCATGGCGGCGTACAGCTTCGACCGTCCCGACATCGCCGACGCGCTCCGGCGGGCGTGCACCCGCCGCCAGGTCACGGTCCAGGTCGTCCTGAACGACAACTTCGTCTCGTCACCCGTCTGGCGCCTGCAGCGGCTGCTGGGCGCGGCCCCGGACTCGAGCCTCGGCGCCTGCGACGGGTCGGGGTGGACGGGCACGGAGCCCAGCTTCGTCAAGGTGTGCCACGCCAGCTGCCGGCTCGGTGACCGCGGCAACCAGCACATGAAGGTCTACCTGTTCTCCGGAGCCGAGGACGGGGCGGACGACGCGACGGACGTCGTGATGCTGGGGTCGGCCAACCTCACCGGCTACGCCGCGGGAGTGCACTGGAACGACCTGGTGACCTTCACCGGGAGCCGGCAGCTGTACGACGACTACAGCGGGGTCTTCGCCGAGCTGGCGGCGGACCGCCTGGTCGAGGCCCCGGCGGTCGACGTCACCCACGGCGACGTGACGACGAGCATCTCGTCCGCGATGCCCGCGGACGCAGACGACGACCCCGTCGCCCAGCGCCTGGCTCGGGTCGACTGCCGGGCGCTCCACGGGAGCGGCGTCGCCGGGCGGACCGTGCTCCGCATCAGCATGTACGGCTGGCGCGGCGCCCGTGGCGCCGACCTGGCCCGGCGGGTCGCCGGACTGCGTGGCCAGGGGTGCCGGGTCCAGGCACTGGTCAGCGCCGCGGGACCGGACGTCGTCGAGATCCTGCTCGCGGCGGGCGTCCGGGTCCGGAGCGCCTCGCTCGACGTCGACGGCAACGTGGCGACGGGGTTCGAGACCTCCGGGTGGGAGCACTTCGTCCACGAGAAGTGGATGTCGGTCGACGGCACCTGGGACGGATCGGCCACCCGGGCGGTGTGGACCGGCTCGGAGAACTGGTCCGACGTGTCGCTCCTCAACGACGAGCTCGTCGTGATGATCCCGCGGGCAGCCATCCACGACGCCTACGTCGCACACTTCGACGCCGTCTGGGCCGACCACTCCAGGTCGATGGAGCCGACCGCGGCAGGGATGTGAGCCTCGTCTCGGCGACCAGGCGCCCGGAGGCGACAACTTTGCCGGCCCGGGCGTCGTCACCCCATGGACGGGACCGGACCAGCGGACGCCGCAGGTCCGGTCGACATGCCCTGCCCGCGCCCGTGACAGCGAGTCGCGCATCGGGGCCCGAGCGTGACGACGCCACCGACGGTGGCAGTCGGGAAGGCGAGTTCGTGCCGAGGTTGTTGTTCCTGCTCACCCTGTGCCTGGTCGTGGGCACCCACCTGTCGGAGGCTCCGGCCCTCGCCGCCGCACCCGGGGGTGCCGCGACGTCGAGCGCGGCCCCGGTTGCGGCACCGGCGGCGGGTGCCCCGGCGGTTGCACTGAACGCCCGAAAGCAGTGGAAGGCTCCGAAGGGTCCGTTCTTCAACGATCCGCACCGCAAGAAGGGCTGGTTCCGCATCGAGCGGAGGGTGATCGACACCATCAAGCACACCCCCAAGGGATCGACGATCAGGATCGCGGTCTACTCGTTCGACCGGATGCCGGTCGCCAAGGCCCTCGTCGCGGCCCACCGCCGCGGGGTGCACGTGCAGATGCTGCTCAACGACCACCAGTACACGAAGGCGATGCGAGCGATCCGGAAGGAGATCGGCGCCAAGCGCAGCCGCAACAGCTTCATCTACCGCTGCAGGGCGGGGTGCCGGAGCAACAAGAACGAGTACAACAACATGCACACGAAGTTCTACTCGTTCTCGCAGGCGGGACGGTCCAAGGACGTGCTCGCCGTGGGGTCGGCCAACATGACCCTGAACGCCGACATCCACCAGTGGAACGACCTGTACTTCACCTCCGGGGACCACGAGCTGTTCCGCCAGTTCGTCCGGCTCTTCAACGACATGAAGAAGGACCACGACACCAGGCGGCCGGCCCAGTTCTTCTGCGGAACGCCCCTCGGCGCGGCCTGCGACGACTCGGTCGACAAGCACACCGCCTGGGTGATGCCGAAGCCGTCGGGTCCCAGGAACGACCTCGTGCTCGACATGCTGGGCAAGGTCCAGTGCCTCACCCCGAACGGATCAGGCGGCCAGGAGCGCACCAGGCTCGCGCTCAACATGCACACCATCCGTGGCAGGCGTGGCGACTACCTCGCGGCCGCGATCCGGCAGAAGTTCATCGAGGGCTGCAAGGTCCGGGTGAGCTACGGCCTCATCGGCTTCCACACCAAGAAGGTCATCGGTGCCCCCACGAGCCGGGGTCGGGTCCCGCTCCGCTCGACGGGCCTGGACTACAACCCGGACGACAACTACGACCTCAACAAGGACGGCAAGGACGACCTCATCCTGAGCTACTACAGCCACCAGAAGTACCTCGTGGTCCAGGGCACCTACAACGGGGTCCCGAACTCCCACCTGGTGCTCACCGGCTCGTCCAACTGGGCCAGCCTCAGCCCGGGCAACGACGAGCTGCTCTTCACCATCCGCGGCAGGAAGCTGGCGCGGAAGTACGTGCGGAACTTCGACTACCAGTGGAAGCACAAGCGCAACTCCCGCAACGCCTACACCACCACCTACCTCAACTTCCGCGTCGCCCGCACGGTCCGCGACGCGGACGGGACCCCGCGCACGGTCTGGAGGACCGTCCGCCGACCGGTCACCACGATCGAGCGGGACCGCTACCGCAAGGGCCCCTACTGGGAGGCCGACTGAGGGCCCGCCGGAGCGGTCCCGACAGGCCCGGGAATTTGTCTGACGAACCCGTAACACCCGGGACCACGTCGGCGCTGTGGAAGTAGGCGGCTGCGTTCCGCCGGGCCCCTCACTGCTCACCCGTGCCCCGACCTCCCGCCGAGGCGCGGATCCCCCCAGAGGCAGTGGGACGGCTCGAAAACGCGCAGAACAGCGGCGTGGCCCTCCGGGGCCGCGCCGCTGCTGCGTTGCCGGGTCGCGTCGGGGGAGGCGTCAGCGGATGGCGAGGGTCGCGGCGACGACACAGACGGTGGCGCAGATCGCCCCCCACCCCGCGAGCTTGAGGAGCGGGATCCGCAGCCCGGCCGATCGGCAGCGCTGCAGCCAGAGGAGCGTCGCGAGCGAGGCCCAGGGCGTGACCAGCGCACCGGTGTTGACGCCGACCAGCGTCGCCATGAGGCGGCGTACGTCGTCGGCTGCCGCCGGCTCGACGAGCAGGTAGGCGGGGAGGTTGTTGACGAGGTTGGCGCCGATGGCCGAGGCCGCCGACAGGTGCAGCAGGTCGATCGTCCGGACCCCTGTGCCGACGGCGGGCGCGAGCCAGTCGAGGAACCCCTCGCCCTGGGCGAGGCGGAGCAGGCCGGCGACGACCACGAAGCCGCCGGCCATCAGCCAGGGCGGGCGGACCTCGCGCAGCAGGCCGGGCGCGCGCCACAGCAGGGCCGCCAGCAGGACGAGAGACGACCCCACGGCCACGACGGACGGCTCGACGCCGACGGCGAACAGCGGCCCGATGGCGAGGCACACGGCGGAGGCGACGACGAGCAGGACGCGGTCGTGCGGCTCGGCCGGCGGCTCGACGGCGTACGTCCCGCGAAGCGCGCGCCGCTGCAGGACGGCGATCAGGACGAGCGTGACGACCACGGCAGTGAGGGCCGGGGCAGCCGCCGTGCGTACGTAGTCGGCGTGGCTCGCGCCGAGGTCCTCGAACCGGTGCACGGCCAGGAGGTTGGTCAGGTTGGACACCGGCAGCAGCAGGGACCCGGTGTTGGCGATCCAGAGCGTCGTGAGCGCGAAGGGGAGTGGCGCGACGCCGGTCTGGCTCGCGATCGCGAGGCCGACGGGCGTGAGCAGCACGGCGGTGGTGTCGAGGCTCAGCACGACCGTGCAGACCACCGCGAGCGCCGCGAACGTCAGCCACAGCAGCACCACCCGGTGGCGGGCGCGGCGGGCGAGGGCGTGGGCGGCCACGTCGAAGACGCCGGCGAGCTGCGCGACCTCGGCGGTCACCGTGATCGCGAGCAGGAAGACCGCGACCGGCAGCACCTGCGACAGGACGGGGTGCAGGGCCTCGCTCACGGTGTCACGGCGACGGTTCGCGGGCCGCGGTCGTCACTGGCTCGGGGACGGGCCCGAACTGCTGGTTGCAGGTCCAGCCTGCGCAGTCCACGAGCTCGCGACGGCGCAGCTCCAGGGTGGACCGGACGCCCGCGTAGGCCGGGTCGTCGACGAGGTTGACCATCTCGTCGGGGTCGAGGAGCCGGTCGTAGAGGAACGTGTCGAGGCCGTCGGTGCCGTAGAGATAGCGCTCGGTGCGCACCCCGCGGTGCGACCAGCCGTCGCCGAGGGTGCGGCCGGTCTGGATGAGGGTCGTGTCGCGGAACAGCTGCGCCTCGCCGCGCAGCGTCGGGGCCAGGGACGTGCCGTCCACCTGCCACTGCGGGGTGACCCCGGTCAGCGCCGCGAAGGTGACGGGCAGGTCGACCAGCGTCACCGGCAGCGGCGACGTGGTGCCGGCGACCACGTCCGGGCCGCGCACGAGGAGCGGGACCTGCAGCGCCTCGTCGGTCAGCACGTCCTTGCCGACGAAACGGTGCTCGCCGAGGGAGTAGCCGTTGTCGGAGGTGAAGACGATGTAGGTGTCGTCGAGCACGCCCTCGTCCTCCAGCGTCTCGACCAGCGACCCGACCGCCCGGTCGACGGACTGCAGCGTCTGCAGCCGGGCGGTGTTCTCGGCGGCGACCTCCTCGCGCGAGACCTGCGTGAGCCGGCGCAGGTACGCGGGTTGGTCGGACACGTCCTCCTCGTTGAACGCCGGGTCGTCGAAGGCCGACGGGCGCTCGTCGACGAACAGGTGCTCGTCCTGCGGCTCCGCGGGGGGCAGGCCGCGACCGCCCTCGGGGCTGATCCGGTAGTGCGGCGCGAGGTGCCACGCGTAGACGACGAACGGGTCGCCGCTGCGGGCGAAGTCGCGCACGGCGTCGTTGGTGTGGTCCTCGATCACCGAGGTGATGTAGCTGTCGGTGTACTGACGGGGGTCGCCGTCGCCGGTCATCGAGAAGTCGACGTAGTCGTAGACGCCCCGGGTGAGCGCGTCCCAGCGCGACCAACCGGCGGGGCGCACGTCGCGGGGGCCGTAGCCGTTGAGGAACTTGCCCACGAAGCCGGTGCGGTAGCCGCTGCTGCGGAACCAGGTGCTCGCCTCCTGGGTCGGATCGAGCGCCTGGAATCCGCCGTGCACGCCCCGGTTGTGCTGGACGCCGTTGTTCTGGGCGTACTGGCCGGTGGCGAGCTGCGCGCGCGCCGGGCAGCAGAGCGGGTGCGGCGAGATCGCGTCGGTGAACTCCATGCCCTGGTCGGCCAGCAGGCGCCGGGTGATCGGCATGTGGTCGAGGTCGTCGTCGCGCATGTCGTCGGTGAGCACGAAGACCAGGTTGGGCCGGGTCGGACCGTCGGCCTCAGCAGTGGGGGACTGGGTGCCCTGCACCATCCGCACCGAGGCGGGGCTGCGCGCGTCGCCGGTGTCGCTGGTCGCGGTGACCGTGGCGAGGGTGGCGACGAGTACGACGAGGAGGGCAGCCGTGATCGACTGTGCCCACGCTCGCATCATGCCCCTCGCCGAGACCCTGAGGGTCCTTGTCGCTCGCCCCTGTACCGGCGCAAGACTAGGGCGCTGCCACCCGCCTCCCCAAAGCGACACGACGACTGGGGCGACAATGGTTCCGACCGCTACCCTGTGGACTCGCCGGGCCCGGCAACGACGGCCCGGCGACGACCAGACTGCACGAGACGAAGGAACCCGCAGCCCTCGCCATGGACGATAGTCAAAGTCCCAGCACGACCGCACTGATCGCCTGGTGCGCGTCGTGACCCCCCTCCTGCTCCTGCTCGTGTCCTTGGCCCTCGTGGCCGCCTGCGGCCTGTTCGTGGCCGCCGAGTTCTCCCTGGTCACCGTCGACCGGCCCAGCGTCGAGCGCGCCGCGGCCTCCGGTGACGAGGGAGCCCGCGGTGTCCAGCTGGCGCTCCGCTCGCTGTCGACGCAGCTCTCCGGCGCCCAGGTCGGCATCACCGTGACCAACCTGGCCATCGGTTTCCTCGCCGAGCCGGCGATCGCCGACCTCATCGACGACCCGCTGGCGTCAGCCGGCGTGCCCGACAGCGTCGTCACGCCGCTCGCGCTGGCACTCGGCCTGGTCCTCGGCACCGTGGTGACGATGATCTTCGGCGAGATGGTGCCCAAGAACATCGCCATCGCCCGGCCGCTCCAGACCGCCCGCAGGACCCAGGGCTTCATGCGCGGCTTCACGGCCCTCACCCGCGGTCCCATCCGGGCGCTCAACGGGTCGGCCAACGCGATCGTGCGCCGCCTCGGCATCGAGCCGCAGGAGGAGCTCCGCTCCGCCCGGAGCTCGCAGGAGCTCGCCTCGCTCGTGCAGCGGTCCGCCGTCCAGGGCACTCTCGACGCCGACACCGCCGAGCTCGTCGAGCGCTCGGTCGAGTTCGGCACCCGCACGGCGGGGGAGATCATGACCCCCCGCGTGCGAACCACGACCGTCGAGGACGGCGACCGGGTCTCCGCCGTCATCGACCTGGCGCGCCAGACCGGCCACTCCCGATTCCCGGTCCTCGACGCAGAGGACACCGTGGTCGGCACGGTGCACGTCAAGCACGCAGTCGCCGTGCCGGTGCACGAGCGGGCCACGACCCGCATCAAGCACGTCATGGTCAGGCCCGTCGTGGTGCCCGACAGCCTGCGGCTCGACCCGCTGATGGCCCTGCTGCGCCAGGACGGCTTCCAGATGGCCATCGTGCTCGACGAGTACGGCGGCCACGCGGGCATCGTGACGCTCGAGGACGTCGTCGAGGAGATCGTCGGCGACATCTCCGACGAGCACGACCGACTCGGCGCGCGCATCCGCCAGCGTCGCGACGGGAGCTGGACCCTCTCGGGCCTCCTGCGGCCCGACGAGGTGGAGGACGTCACCGACATCGAGCTGCCCGACCACGACGACTACGACACCGTCGCCGGCCTCGTCATGCGCGAGCTGGGCAAGATCCCGGAGCCGGGCGACCGCGTCGAGCTGCCGGTGCCCGACCGCAGCGACCCCCACGAGGTGCGCGAGCGCCTCGTGACCCTGACCGTGCGGCGGATGGACGGTCTGCGCATCGACCGCCTCGACCTCGTCCTGGTGGGGGAGGCCGACCGTGAACAGTGATCTCTTCGGCGTCGGCCTGGCCGTCGTCCTGCTCGCCCTCAACGCCTTCTTCGTGGGCGCCGAGTTCGCCCTGCTCGCTGCGCGCCGCAGCCAGATCGAGCCGAAGGCGCAGGAGGGCTCACGCGCGGCCCGCACCACGCTGCGGGCCATGGAGAACGTCTCGCTCGTGATGGCCGGAGCCCAGCTCGGCATCACCGTCTGCTCGCTGGGGCTCGGTGCCATCGGCGAGCCCGCGGTCGCCCACCTCCTCGAGCCGGTGTTCCACGCCGCCCGGATGCCCGACAACCTGCTGCACCCGGTGTCGTTCGTGGTCGCGATGTCGGTCGTGGTCTACCTGCACGTCGTCCTCGGCGAGATGGTGCCCAAGAACATCGCGCTCGCGGGTGCCGACCGGGCGGCCATGGTCCTCAGCCCGCCCATGATGGTGATCGTCACCGTGCTGCGCCCGCTGATCGATGCCATGAACATGGCCGCCAACGGTGTGCTCCGCCTCCTGCGCATCGAGCCCAAGGACGAGGTGCACTCGAGCTTCACCCGGGAGGAGGTCGCCGCCCTCGTCGAGGAGTCGCGCGGCGAGGGCCTCATCGAGGCGGACGAGTACGACCGGCTCGCCGGCGCGCTCGGCTTCACCGAGAAGTCGGTCGCCGCGATCGTCATGGCTCCCGCCACCCTCGCCACCGTGGCACCCGGCTCCACCGTCGCCGACGTCGAGGCGGTGTGCGCGGCCACCGGCTTCAGCCGGTTCCCGGTCGCCGGCGACGACGGCACCCTGCTGGGCTACCTCCACATCAAGGACGCCCTCGAGTCCGACGACGACAAGCGCTCGCGCGTCATCGAGGACAAGTGGATCCGTCCCTTCGCCTCGGTGCACCCCGGCGACCTGCTCCACGACGCGCTGGAGAGCCTCCAGGTGAAGGGCGCCCACATGGCGCGGGTCGTGGAGCGCGACGGGACCGTGATCGGGCTGGTCACGCTCGAGGACGTGCTCGAGGAGCTCGTCGGCGAGATCCGCGACGCTGCGCACCACGACGTGTCCGGCGTCGAGGCGTACTGAGCGCTGGATAGGGTCTGAACGTGTCCGAGGAAGCCTCTCGCGTCTGGACCGTGCCCAACATCATCAGTGTGGTGCGGCTTGCCGGCGTGCCCCTGTTCCTGTGGTTGGTGCTCGGGCCCGAGGCCGACGCGATCGCACTCGTGGTGCTGATGGTCGCCGGTTTCACCGACTTCCTCGACGGGTGGCTCGCGCGACGGCTCGACCAGTACTCCAAGCTGGGGGAGATCCTCGACCCGGTGGCCGACCGGCTCTACATCCTGGCCGTGGTCCTCGGCCTCTTCCTGCGCGACATCATCCCGTGGTGGGTCGCCATCGCCCTGCCGCTGCGCGACCTCCTGCTGTGGGGTCTCGTGCCGATCCTGCGCACCCGCGGCTACTCGGCCCTGCCGGTGCACTTCCTCGGCAAGGCCGCCACGTTCAACCTGCTCTACGCCTTCCCGCTGCTGCTCCTCGGCGAGGGCGACGGCATCGTCGCCACGCTCGCCCGCAACTTCGGGTGGGCCTTCGCCTGGTGGGGGATCGGGCTCTACTGGTGGGCAGGGGTCCTCTACGCCTGGCAGGTGCGCACGCTGCTGCGCGACACCCCACGTCGTACGTCCCCGGCGACCGACCATGGCTGACACGAGGACGGGCACCCCGACGGCGCCGGGCGAGCCCGATGCCGGCCGTCGGCTCCCCGAGCACGTCACGACCCCGCTGCTGACGCTGATCACCGCCCGGTCCATGGACGAGGACTACGCCCACGTGGCCCAGAAGCGGGCGGTCGCGGGCGACGCACGGCCGCGTGCGGTGCGGTCCCACTGGTCGAGCTTCCTGGCCATCGCGGCGCTCGGGGTGATGGCGGCGGTCGTCGCCGTGCAGACCGACCGGGAGGCCCCGGCCAACGAGCTCAGCCGGGCCGCGCTCGTCCAGCAGATCGACACCCGCAGCGACGACGTCCGTGCCCTGCAGGCCGACGTCGCGCGGCTGACCCGCTTCAACGCCTCGGTCGCCAGCAACAGCACGAGGACGCAGACGGACCTCGGCGACGTCGACGCCCGGGTGCGCCGCGCCGAGCTCACCACCGGGTTCTCGCCCGTGCACGGCCCGGGCGTGCGGATCACGGTCGACAACCGTCCCGGCGACGAGGTGGACGGCGAGGTGCTCGACGAGGACCTCGCCACCCTGGTCGACGGGTTGTTCGAGGCGGGCGCCGAGGCCGTCGCGATCAACGACCAGCGGATCAACGCGCTGGGCGGCATCCGCAACACCAACCGGGCCGTCCACGTCAACGGACGCCCCGTCAACGCGCCCTACGTGGTCTCGGCGATCGGCGACCCGCGCACGCTGCAGGCCCGACTCGTGGAGACCTACCAGGGCCAGCAGTGGTTCGGCCGCGTCAACAACTTCGGGTTTGTGTACGAGGCCGAGAATGTCGACGACATCCGCTTGCCGGCTGCGCCCGAACGTGTCCTTCGTGATGTGATCGGGCTCGACGCCGAACCCTACGGCGGACCAGCACAGGAGGGGAGCTCGCCGTGATCGCCGCACTTGGCCTGCTCCTGGGCATCATCGCCGGGCTGGTCTTCGCCCCCGACGTGCCGCTCAGCCTGCAGAACTACCTGCCGATCGCTGTGGTGGCCGCCCTCGATGCCGTCTTCGGTGCGCTCCGCGCCTACCTCGACGGCATCTTCGACGACAAGGTGTTCGTCGTCTCCTTCGTGAGCAACGTGGTCGTCGCGGCGGCGATCGTCTACCTCGGCGACCAGCTCGGCGTCGGGTCCCAGCTCAGCACGGGCGTCGTCGTCGTGCTCGGCATCCGCATCTTCTCCAACGTCGCCGCCATCCGCAGGCACGTCTTCCACGCCTGATCGCCATGCCAGATCCCACGCCCCACCCCGAATCCGATCCCCAGCCCGGTCACGAGGCCGGTCACGCGTCGCATGCCGCGCACGGCACCGACCCTGATCCCGAGCCCGGCCGCGAGCGCCTGCGCCACGCCCTCGTCCGGCCCTCGCGACGCCAGGTGGTCGTCGCGGTCCTGCTCGCCGTCCTCGGCTTCGCCTTCGTCGTGCAGGTGCGCGACACCAAGGCCAACGACACCTACTCCGGGCTGCGCGAGAGCGAGCTGATCGAGGTGCTCGACGGCCTGACCGGCACGGCCGAGCGGGCCCGGCGCGAGGTCGGCCGGCTGGAGTCGCGGCGAGACGAGCTGACCAACGAGAGCCGGGCGCGGTCCGCCGCCCTCGACGAGGCCGAGCAGCGGGTCCGGACCCTCAACATCATCGCCGGCCTGGTGCCCGTCACCGGCCCCGGCCTGCGGATGACCATCAACGAGTCCTCCAGCCGGGTCAACGTCGGGTCGCTGCTCGACACCGTGCAGGAGCTGCGCACGGCCGGCGCCGAGGCGATGGAGTTCAACGACTCGATCCGGGTCGGTGCCGACAGCTCGTTCGACAACGCCGTCGGCGGCATCGAGCTCGACGGCCAGCTCCTCGAGCCGCCGTACACGCTCGAGGTCATTGGCGACCCGCACGTGCTGCGCACGGCGCTCACGTTCTCGACCGGGCCCGTCGAGACGCTGGAGACCTATGACGGAGCAACGGTCAAGATCGAGGAGCTCGAGGCGGTCGACATCACGAGCGTCCGCGACCCCTCGCGACCTGAGTATGCGGAGCCCGGCACCGGCCAGTAGCCTGCCGGACACCCCAAGACCCACCCACCCGACGTCCCACACCGCACCTAGGAGTCCCCGTGTATCCGGAGAATCTCAAGTACACCAGCGAGCACGAGTGGGTCCGTACCCCCGGTGACACCGAGGGCTCGGTCCGGGTCGGGATCACCGACTTCGCGCAGGACGCGCTCGGCGACATCGTCTACGTCTCCCTGCCGCAGGTCGGCGACCAGGTGACGGCGGGGGACACCTGCGGCGAGCTGGAGTCCACCAAGTCGGTCAGCGACATCTACGCCCCCGTGACCGGCGAGATCGTCGCCACCAACGCCTCCCTCGACTCCACCCCCGAGCTGGTCAACAGCGACCCCTACGAGGCCGGGTGGCTGTTCGAGGTGTCCGTCGCCGACAGCTCGCAGGTCGACGGCCTGATGGACGCCGCGGCCTACCAGGCCGGCCTCGAGGGCTGAGCCGCACCACCTGTCGTTCGTGTTCCCCGACCGCCCGCCGCCGCCTCCAGCGGGCTGGTAGGTTCGGGGAAACCGTCAACCTCAACCCTCGGATGAGGGTTGGGCGTCGATCCGTCGAGGAGCTTCACATGCCGTTCTGCACCGCCTGTGGCAAGCAGAACCCTGACGATGCGCGCTTCTGTGCCCAGTGCGGCACCAAGCTGCACGCCGGGGAGGACACGGGCGCGAGCCCGGTCGAGTCCACTGCGACCATCACCTTCGGGGTGCCGGACCAGCGGGAGTCCTCCGACCGCCAGCTCAGCCCCGTCGACGCCGCAGCGGTGGACGCGCTCCCCGAGGGCCACGCCCTCCTCGTCGTGCAGCGCGGGCCGAGCGCGGGCAGCCGCTTCCTCCTCGACGTCGACGTCGTGGGCGCCGGTCGCCACCCCGACAGCGAGATCTTCCTCGACGACGTGACGGTCTCTCGCCGTCACGCGGAGTTCCGACGCACCGGCACCGGCTACGACGTCAGCGACGTGGGCAGCCTCAACGGCACCTACGTCAACCGCGACCGGATCGACTCCGTCGAGCTCAACGACGGCGACGAGGTCCAGATCGGCAAGTACCGCCTGGTGTTCTTCTCCTCCCACCCGGGCAGCTGATCCGTGAGTGCCTCGACAGCCGCGGGCTCGAGTCGCGGCGCCCGCTACAACATCGGGCAGGTGCTCGACCAGCTGCGAGCGGACTTCCCCGGGGTCACCATCCCCAAGATCCGCTTCCTCGAGGACCAGGGCCTCGTCAAGCCCGAGCGCACCGCGGCCGGCTACCGCAAGTTCTCCGTCGACGACGTCTCGCGCCTGCGCTACATCCTGACGATGCAGCGTGACCACTACCTGCCGCTGAAGGTGATCGGCGACCACCTCGACGCGATCGACCGCGGGCTGGAGCCGCCCGCGATCGACTCCGTCGTGCCCACGGTGCCCAAGGTGGCGCTCAGCGCGGACGGGCTGCCCAGCCCCGAGTCGTTCCGGCGCACCAGCGACCTGCGCCTCTCGCGCCGCGAGCTGCTCAAGGTCGCCGAGATCACCGAGGAGCTGCTGGTCGAGCTCGAGCAGTTCGGCCTGCTCAGCGCGCGCAGCGGCACCGGCCACTTCGACAGCGACGCGCTCGTCGTCGCCCAGACCGCCCGCGAGCTCGCCGACTTCGGCTTCGAGCCCCGGCACCTGCGCGCGTTCAAGACGGCCGCCGACCGGGAGGTCGGCCTCGTCCAGCAGGTCGTCGCACCCCTCGCGCGGGGCCGCGACGCCGCCGCCCGGGGGCGCGCCGAGGACGCCACGTCCGAGATCGCGGCGCTGTCGGTGCGCTTGCACGCGACCCTCGTGAAGGTCGGTCTGGACCGCGGCTGACCTGCCGACCCGCCGCCGTCGGGCGGGCGTCGCACGCTGGGGGCGGTGGCTGAGCCACATTCCGCGGCCGGGAAAGGTGGCTGACGCACCGCTGGTGCGAGTGTCGTACGCCGGCGTGCCCGCGGGCGGTGTCTGGGCCACATTCGGCAACCCAAGAACGTGGCTGGCGCACCGCTCGACGATGGGCCGGGACCCGGTCCAGTCGATCAGGGCACATGAGTAGGGTGGACGCATGCGCGAAATGGACGTCGTCGGAGTCCGCGTCGAGATGCCTTCCAACCAGCCGATCGTGCTGTTGCGAGAGGTGACGGGGGAGCGCTACCTGCCGATCTGGATCGGCGCGGTCGAGGCGACCGCGATCGCCTTCGCCCAGCAGGGCGTGACGCCGCCGCGACCGCTCACGCACGACCTGATGCGCGACGTGCTCGAGGCCACGGGGCAGCGCCTCGACGAGGTCCGCATCGTCGACATGAGGGACGGCGTGTTCTTCGCACAGCTGGTCTTCGACGGCGGGGCCGAGGTCGGTGCCCGCCCCTCGGACTCCATCGCGCTGGCGCTGCGCACCGGCTCACGGATCGTGTGCGCCGAGGCGGTGCTGGACGAGGCCGGCCTGGCGGTGCCGGCCGAGCAGGAGGACGAGGTCGAGCGGTTCCGCGAGTTCCTCGACCACGTCTCACCCGACGACTTCGAGTCGCACTGACCGTTGCCCAGACCCTCACCCTCATGTTGAGGTTGAGGGTTGCGACACGCCGCCGCGTGGATGGACAACCCGGAGGATCGGGCCTACTTTGAACTGTCTCTGTTGTAACTCCACCGTTGTGGTTGTCGGGTCCTCCGGCACCGGGCGGGCCCTTCCCCCAGGAGTTACTGCTCAGCGGAGGAACTGACCTGGAGGGTCACTGTGGCTAGCAACGAGAACGAGAAGGGCGCCGACGCCGCGCGCATGAAGGCCGAGGCCGAGGCCACCGACCTCGCCGAGGAGCAGGGACTGCTCTTCGCCGACGACGTCTCGCCGCTCCCGAGCGACACCGGTTACCGCGGCCCGACCGCGTGCAACGCCGCCGGCATCACCTACCGCCAGCTCGACTACTGGGCCCGCACCGGCCTGGTGGAGCCGAGCGTCCGTGGAGCCGCCGGCTCCGGGTCGCAGCGGCTCTACTCCTTCCGCGACATCCTGATCCTCAAGGTCGTCAAGCGCCTGCTCGACGCCGGCATCTCGCTGCAGCAGATCCGCACCGCGACCGCCCACCTGCGCGAGCGCGGCACCGACGACCTGACCCGCGTGACGCTGATGAGCGACGGCGCCTCGGTCTACGAGTGCACCAGCAACGACGAGGTCATCGACCTGCTCCAGGGCGGGCAGGGCGTCTTCGGCATCGCCATCGGCGGTGTGTGGCGCGAGATCGAGGGCACCCTCGCGGAGCTGCCGTCCGAGCGCACCGCCGAGCAGGCCTCGCCGTCGGCCGGTGACGAGCTCGCCGCCCGCCGCGCTGCTCGGCAGACCGGCTGACCCCGGCCCCCGACCCTCCCGTTCACCCACGAGGCCGCCCGTTGCACCGGGCGGCTTCGGGCATTTCTGCCCTCCCCGGTTAGACTCGGTGGCGCCGACATCCCATGCGGGAGAGTCGCGGCGCGCGGTCCCCGGACCGGACGTCGCGCGCCGAAGGGGCAATTCCTCCCCGGAACCTCTCAGGCACCCGGACCGCGCTGGGTTGGCACTCTGGAGGTCACCGGACCGACAGAGGGGGAGGTCCAGCGACGCGACCTCAGGGAGCCTGCGTGCCCGACCTCACCCCGACCTCCGCCCCCAGCACCGTCGAAGGGCTGGGCGAGTTCGTCGCCCGGCACATCGGACCGGACGACGCCGCCGTCGCCCACATGCTCGAGGCGATCGGACACGAGTCGCTCGAGTCGCTCATGACGGCGGCAGTGCCCGACGGCATCCGCTCAGCCGCGGCGCTCGACCTCCCGGATCCCCTCGACGAGGAGGCGACGGCCCGCGCGCTGCGCACCCTCGCCTCGCAGAACCGCCCGGCGGAGGCCATGATCGGGCTGGGCTACCACGCCACCATCACGCCACCGGTGATCCGGCGCAACGTGCTCGAGGACCCCTCCTGGTACACCGCCTACACGCCCTACCAGCCGGAGATCTCCCAAGGCCGCCTCGAGGCGCTGCTCAACTTCCAGACCGTCGTGGCCGACCTGACGGGCCTGCCCACCGCCAACGCCTCGCTGCTCGACGAGGGCACCGCTGCCGCGGAGGCGATGACGCTCGTACGCCGGGCGCAGCGCAACGTGTCCGGCCCGTTCGTCGTCGACGCCGACGCGCTCCCGCAGACCATCGAGGTGGTCCGGACCCGTGCCGAGGGCATGGGCATCCAGGTCATCGTCGCCGACCTCGACGAGAGCCTGCCCGAGGGAGACCTGTGCGGGGTGCTGGTCCAGTACCCCGGTGCCTCCGGCGCCGTCCGTGACCCGCGGCCCGTCATCGAGGCCGCGCACGAGCGCGGCGCGCTCGCCGTCGTGGCGGCCGACATCCTCTCCCTGGCCGTCCTCGAGGCGCCCGGCACCTTCGGCGCCGACGTCGTGGTCGGCTCGTCCCAGCGCTTCGGCGTACCCCTCTTCTACGGCGGTCCGCACGCCGGCTTCATGTCGGTGTCGGCCGGTCTCGAGCGGCACCTGCCCGGCCGCCTGGTGGGTGTGTCCGTCGACGCGGAGGGTCGCCCGGCCTACCGGCTCGCCCTCCAGACCCGCGAGCAGCACATCCGCCGCGACAAGGCCACGTCCAACATCTGCACCGCGCAGGTGCTCCTCGCCGTCGTCGCGTCGATGTACGCCGTCTACCACGGTCCCGAGGGCCTGCGCCGGATCGCGCAGCGCACCCACGACCACGCCAGCCGCATCGCCGAGGCGCTGCGGGCCGGGGGAGTGGAGGTCGTCAACGACACCTGGTTCGACACGCTGACCGTGGCCGTTCCCGGCCGCGCCGGCGACGTCATCGCGGCGGCCCGCCAGGTCGGCCTGCACCTCCGGGCGATCGACGCAGACCACGTCGGCCTGTCGACGTCCGAGCGCACCAGCCCGTCGACCGTCTCGGCGGTGCTGCGCGCCTTCGGCGTCGCGCCCGGCGGCGAGGCTGCGTCCACCGGCCTGCCCGAGGACCTGCGCCGCACCACCGACTACCTCACCCACGAGGTCTTCAACTCCCACCACAGCGAGACGCAGATGCTGCGCTACCTGCACCGGCTCTCGTCCCGCGACTACGCCCTCGACCGCGGCATGATCCCGCTCGGGTCCTGCACGATGAAGCTCAACGCGACCACCGAGATGGAGCCCATCAGCCTGCCCGGCTTCGCTGACCTCCACCCCTTCGCGCCCGCCCAGGACGCCACCGGCTACCGCGAGCTTGTCGACGACGTCGAGCGGTGGCTGGCCGAGGTCACCGGCTACGACCGGGTCTCGGTGCAGCCCAACGCCGGCTCGCAGGGTGAGCTTGCCGGCCTGCTGGCGATCCGCGGCTACCACTGGGCCAACGGCGACACCGGGCGCAACGTGTGCCTGATCCCGTCCTCGGCCCACGGCACCAACGCCGCGTCGGCCGTCATGGCCGGGATGAAGGTCGTCGTGGTGAAGGCCTCCGACGACGGGTCCGTCGACCTCGACGACCTGCTCGCGAAGTGCGACCAGCACGCCGAGACGCTCGCCGCGATCATGGTGACCTACCCCTCCACCCACGGGGCCTACGAGGACACCATCACCGACCTCTGCAAGATCGTCCACGACCACGGTGGCCAGGTCTACGTCGACGGGGCGAACCTCAACGCGCTGCTCGGCTGGGCGCGTCCCGGTGAGTTCGGCGGGGACGTGTCCCACCTCAACCTGCACAAGACGTTCTGCATCCCGCACGGCGGCGGTGGCCCCGGCGTCGGCCCGGTCGCCGTACGAGCCCACCTGGCGCCGTACCTGCCCTCGCACGCCTGGCACCCGGAGACCGGGAAGCGCGACGGCATCGGCCCCATCAGCGCTGCGCCCTACGGCTCCGCCGGGATCCTGCCGATCACGTGGGCCTACATCAGGATGATGGGCGCGCAGGGGCTGACCCGCGCGACGGCCGTCGCGGTCCTGTCGGCCAACTACATCGCCCACCGCCTCGAGGAGCACTTCCCGGTGCTCTACCGCGGGCACGGCAACCTGGTGGCCCACGAGTGCATCCTCGACCTGCGGGGCATCACCAAGGCCAGCGGCGTGAGCGTCGACGACGTCGCCAAGCGGCTCGTCGACCACGGCTTCCACGCGCCCACGATGTCGTTCCCGGTGGCCGGCACGCTGATGGTGGAGCCCACCGAGTCCGAGGACCTCGCGGAGATCGACCGGTTCTGCGACGCGATGATCGAGATCCGCCAGGAGATCGCCCGCGTCGAGGCGGGGGAGTGGAGCCCGGAGGACTCGCCGCTGCGCCACGCGCCGCACACCGCACGCGCGCTCGTCGGCGAGTGGGACCGCCCCTACTCGCGCGAGCTCGGCGTGTTCCCGCGCGGCATCGACCCCGACAAGTACTGGCCGCCGGTGGCTCGGATCGACCAGGCCTACGGTGACCGCAACCTGGTGTGCGCGTGCCCCCCGCCGGAGGCGTTCGCGCAGGACTGAGCGGGCGCGCTGCTCTAGGGTCGCTTTCGTGAGTCTCCAGCGGCAGCGACTGCTCGACGTCGCCCAGGCCGAGGGGCGGCTGACGTCCGTCGTCGGTGCGGTCTTCGATCGCTACGGCGCGGTGTGGGCGGGCGGGGCCGGGCAGGCGCCCGGCCTCGACGGCCAGTACCGGATCGGTTCGATCACCAAGTCGATGACGGCCGTCCTGGTCGTCCAGGCCCGGGACGCGGGGCTGCTCGACCTCGATGACCCGCTCGCGGCGCACCTGGGCGACGTCGGCTACGGCGACGTGACGGTCCGCGACGCGCTCGCGCACTCGTCGGGGATCCAGAGCGAGCCCCGCGGCCCGTGGTGGGAGCGAACGCGGGGAGGCGACTTCACGGCCCTCGCCCTGGCCAACGACGGCAGCGGCCGGGTGGCACCGGCGGGCGCCTGGTTCCACTACTCCAACCTCGGCTACGGCCTCCTCGGTGAGGTCGTCGCCCGACGGTTCGGGACGTCCTGGCGGGCCCTGGTGTCCGAGCGCCTCCTCCAGCCCCTCGGCATGCGGGCGACGTCGTACCTGCCGCGTCCCGGCGCCCAGCCGGGCTGGAGCGTCGACCACTTCACCGGTGTCCGGGTCCACGAACCCCTCACCGACACCGGGGCGATGGCCCCGGCCGGGCAGCTGTGGTCCACCCTCGCCGACCTCGTCACGTGGGGCCAGGTGCTCGGCGGCGCCCGCCCCGACGTGCTGGCGACGTCATCACTGGAAGAGATGAAGCGACCTGTGACCGCCGACTACGGGCTCGGGCTGATGCTGGGCATCCACCCCGGCGGACGGCTCGTGGGCCACAACGGCTCGATGCCCGGCTTCCTGGCCGCCCTCCACGTGGACCCCGACAGCGGCATCGGGGCGGCGGTGCTCGCCAACGCGACCACGGGTATCGACCCGCGCGACCTGGCCGTGTCGCTCATCGAGGGTGATCCCGACGCCGAGGACACCCGGCCGGCGCCGTGGCGCCCGACCGTCGCGGTCCCCTCGGAGGCGCAGGGTGTGCCGGGGCTGTGGTTCTGGGGGAACACCGCCTACGACGTGCGCTGGCACAACGACGGCATCGAGACGCGGGCAATGGCGCGCGGCAACGTCGTGACCGACCGCTTCGAGCTCGTGCAGGGGACGCTGGTGGGCGTCCTGGGCTACCACCGCGGCGAGCGGCTCGACGTCGTACGCCGTCCGGACGGGTCGGTCCACCACCTCGAGTGCGCGACGTTCGTCTACACCCGTACGCCCTACGACCCCGAGGTCGAGATCCCGGGCGGCCACCCGCGCTGACGGCGTCGTGCCTCACACGCCTTGCGACACGCTCGACATGTTGAAGTCGGGGATCCGCAAGGCGGGCGTGGCGGTGCGGGAGAAGTAGTCGTCGCCCCACTCGCGGCTGAAGCTCGGCACCGTCGCGGTGGCGGCGCTGAACCGGTTGAGCAGGTCGATGGGGCTCTCGTTCCAGCGGAAGTTGTTGGCCGCGCCGACGATCTCCCCGTCCTCGACGACGTAGACGCCGTCGCGGGTCAGGCCGGTGAGCAGCATCGTCTGCGGGTCGACCTCGCGGATGTACCACAGGCAGGTCAGCAGCAGGCCGCGCTGCGTGTCGGCGATCATGTCCTCGATCGTGCCGGCGCCGTCGCCCACCTCGAGGACGAGGTTGTCGATCATCGGGGTGACCGGCTGGCCGGTCATCCCGGCGGAGTGGCGGGTCTGGAGCAGCCCGGTCAGCAGGCCGTCGCGGATCCAGTCGGTGCGCTCGAGCGCCAGGCCGTTGTCGAAGACGGAGTCCGTGTTGTCGGACGCGCCGGCGATGGCGAACGGGGCGCACTCCAGTCCCGGGTGGGCCGGGTCGGAGAACAGGCTGACGCCGGGGGCGGCGACCTTGTCACCGATCCGGGTGCCGCCGCCACGGCGGCTGTAGACCGACTCGCCCTCGTGCGCCACGCGCGCGCCGGCGCCCCAGTAGGCGTCGATCATCAGGTCGGCGACCGACGACGGCGGCAGGATGGTGTCGTAGCGCCCGGCGGGCAGGTCGATGCGTCGCTCGGCCCAGGCCAGGCGCTGGGCGACGGTCGCGGCCATCGTCGCGGCGTCGACGTCGCGGAAGTCGCGGGTCGCGCCGCCGGTCCAGGCGCTCCGGGTGAGCGAGGTGTCCTTGCCCGTGCAGGCGTAGTGCCCGGTCGGCTGCACGTGCCGCAGCCTGAGGCCGCGGCTCGACCCGAGGTAGGTGGTGGCGACGTCGTGGTTGACGAAGCCGTAGAGCAGGCGGTCCTCCGCGGTGGCCTGGGCGAATGCCTCCCCGAGGGCCGGAGCGAAGGCGTCGTAGACGCCGATGTCGGTCGTCTCCGGCTCCGTGTCCCAGTCGGGGGAGGTGGAATCGGTGACCAGCTCGGCCGCGTCCTCGGCGGGCGATCCGGCTCGAGCGGCCGCGTCGGCGGCCTGCACGAGTGCGGTGACCTGCACGGGCGTGGAGGCACTGCCGGACACCGAGCCCGTCGCGACACCGCCCTGCACGGCGGCGAAGCTGATCACGGTCACCGACACCTCGGTCATCACGCCGTTGGTGGTCAGCGTGTTGTTGGCCCAGCGCAGGTTGGCGCTGGTGACGTCGCGGACGATCGTGATGCAGTCGTCGGCGGTCGAGGACGCGAGCGCGTGCTCGACCAATTGCTGGGGGGTGCTGCGCAGGGAGGTCATCAGTGGCCCGCCTCGTCGATGGTGTTGAGGATGTTGACCCCGCGGAAGAGAGCGGTGGGGCACCCGTGGCTGACGGCTGCGATCTGCCCGGGCTGGGCCTTGCCGCAGTTGAAGGCGCCACCGAGGACCCAGGTGTCGGGTCCGCCGACCGCCTCCATGGAGCCCCAGAAGTCGGTCGTCGTGGCCTGGTAGGCCACGTCGCGCAGCATCCCGGCGAGCCGGCCGTCCTCGATCGCGTAGAACCGCTGGCCGGTGAACTGGAAGTTGAAGCGCTGCATGTCGATCGACCACGACTTGTCGCCGACGACGTAGATGCCCCGCTCCACGCGGGAGATCAGGTCGTCCGTGCCGACCTCGTCGGCGCCGGGCATCAGCGACACGTTGGCCATCCGCTGGATCGGGATGTGGCCGGAGGAGTCGGCGAACGCGCAGCCGTTGGACCGGCCGTCGTTCAGCTCCGGCTTGAGGTGGCCCATCGAGCGGTCGAGCTGGTAGCCCACCAGCACGCCGTCGCGGACGATGTCCCACTCCTGGGTCAGGACGCCCTCGTCGTCGTAGCCGACCGTTGCCAGGCCGTGCTCCTGCGTGCGGTCACCCCGCACGTTCATCACCGGGGAGCCATACTGGAGGGTGCCGAGCTTGTCGTAGGTCGCGAAGGACGTGCCGGCGTAGTTGGCCTCGTAGCCCAGCGCCCGGTCGAGCTCGGTGGCGTGGCCGATCGACTCGTGGATGGTGAGCCACAGGTTGGACGGGTGCACCACGAGGTCGTAGGTGCCGGCCTCGACGGTGGGCGCCTTCAGCTTCTCGGCGAGCAGCTCGGGCACCTCCGCGAGCTCGGCGTCCCAGTCCCAGTGGGCCCCGGTGAGGTACTCCCACCCGCGACCGACCGGGGGCGCGATGGAGGCCATCGAGTCGAAGATCCCGGTCTCCGCGTCCTCGCCCGTGGCCTCGAAGCCGGGCTGCAGCCGCACTCGCTGCTGGGTGGTCCGGGTGCCGCTGAGGTCGGCGTAGTACTTGTTCTCCTGCACCTGCTGCAGGAAGGCGGTCGCGTGGGCGACGGCCGCACCGGTGCGCAGGCGCTCGGTCCAGTCGACCAGCAGCGCGCCCTTCTCCGGAGTGGGTACGTCGAGCGGGTTGATGTCGTAGCCGGAGACCCACGTGACGTCGTCGTGCACCGGCTCGGGCGCCAGCTCGACGGGCGTCGTGGTCATGGTTGCGGCGACCTGCGCGACCGCCACGGCCGTCTCGGCGACGCGCCGGGCCTCGTCGTCGGTCAGGACGACGCCGGAGGCGAAGCCCCAGGCGCCCTGGTGGACGACGCGGACGGCGAAGCCGAGGTCCTCGGCGTCGCTCGCGGTCTGGAGCACGCCGTCGCGGGCGCCGAGGTACTGGTAGCGGTTGCGCTCGAACCGGAAGTCCGCATGGCTGGCGCCGAGCTCCTGGGCGCGGGCGAGGGCGACCTCGCCGAGCCGGCGGTGCGGCAGGTCGTTGAAGGTCGGGTCGAGCCCGGGCGCACTCATGGCGACGAACCTATCGGAGGGTGTGCGCGGTGCCCCGCCACCACCGGCCGCGTCGCCGCGTGCCGAGCCGGCAGACACCTCGGGCGTGTGCCTCGTTCTGCGCCGCGCCCCGATCGGTTCTCCTACAGTGACCGGATGCAACGGTGGTTCCACTGGCGGGCCGGCGGCGACAGGTCGGTGCTCGACTGGAGACAGCCGATGCTCCCGCCGCTTCCCCCCGGAGAGGCCCAACGGGTCCAGGGATGGGAGGTCTACGGCGCCGCTGCGAAGCACCCTCCGCAGACCGCGCCCGGCTTTCGGGCCGCGCAGCGGCTGGGCCTGCTGCCGCCACCTGCCCCGGTGACCCCGCCGCAACCGCTACCCGGCCCGTCCGCCCACGCGTTGCTGCTCACCGGGATCGGCCTGTTCTTCGGCACCATCCTGCTGCTGGTCGCGCTCCCGGACGACGCCCCAGGAGTGATGGTCGCGTCCCTCGTGATCGGCGGTGGTGGCGGCGCGTTGTGGACGCTGCTCCGCCTCGAGGCCCGCGAGCGTGAGGAGCTCGAGCGGGGTTACACCTCACGCCCCGCGTACGCCGGACTGTGGCGCCTGGGTCGGAACGGTGTCGTCCGCCGCGAGCCCGACCGCGACGTTCCTCCGCCCGGCTTCTACCCGTCGCCGTACCAACCCGGGCTGCTCCAGTGCTGGGACGGCCCAGGTTGGCATCCGTTCGCCCGGAGGTGGCGCCGCCGGCCGCACCAGTGGCTCCGGTGGCCCGAGGTTCCCTACCTCGACGGCGTGCCGAACCGACCGGAGGGCGGCAAATCGTGGGCTGGCGCCTCGCCGGAGTGATCATCGGGCCGACGGGCACTCGCGATGGCAGAATTCGGTCTCTCGACACACCGGGCATCCGATGCCAGTCAGCCTGACGCCTTGCGGCGCACCGCGGCCGAAGCGGCGAGCAAGATGACCTACCTCGTCGTCGTGCTCGTCGTCGTGCTCGTCGTCGTGCTCATCGGCCTGGTCATCGAGAACGCCCTTCGCGGCCCCGTGAAGGCAACCAGGAGCGGCGGCCATGCCGACGGCGGGGGAGACGGCGGCGACGGCGGGTAGCGGTCGCGATCACCGACGACGAGCGCTAGGCGAGGACGAGGCTCGTGCGGCTGCCGTGGCGGCCGCGGTGGACCCGCAGCTGCGTGGGGATGCGCGTCTGCAGCTCGGGCACGTGGCTGACCACGCCGACCACCCGGCCCCCGTCACGGAGGGTGTCGAGCGTGTCCATCACGTCCTCGAGGGTCTCGGCGTCGAGCGAGCCGAATCCCTCGTCGACGAACAGGGTGTCGAGGTCGGCGCCGCCCGCCTCCTGGGTGATGACGTCGGCAAGGCCGAGCGCCAGTGCGAGGGAAACCACGAACGTCTCGCCGCCCGAGAGCGTGGCCGGGTCGCGGCTGTCGCCGGTCCAGTCGTCGCGGACGAGCAGGCTGAGGCCGCCCCGGGTCTCCCCGGCGCCGCGCTGCCCCGTGTGGACGAGGGAGTAGCGCCGGTCGCTCATCGTGGAGAGCCGCAGGTTGGCGGCATCGACGACCTGGCCGAGACGGTGGGCCAGGACGTAGGCCGACAGGCGCATCTGGTGGCGGTTGTCGGGGTGCTTGCCCTCGACGAGGGCGGCGAGGTCAGCAACCAGGTCGAGGTCGGCGCGCACCGGGGCCCACACCGCGAGCGCGGTGCGGACGTCGCCGGTCAGGGCGCGGAGGCGGCCCACGCGCTCGCGCAGGACCAGGTCGCGGTGCCGCGTGGTCGCAGCCTCCTCCTGGGCGCGGCGGTGGGCCTCGGCGAGCAGCTCGAGGTCGGGCGGCTCCGCTGCAGCAGCCACCGCGAGGTCGGTGTCGGCGAGCAGCTCACCGGTGCGGGCGAGCTCGCGCTCGTGCCGCTCGACCGCCGCGAGGAGCGCGGTGAGCTCGGCCTCGGGGAGCCAGGCGGCGGCAGCCGCACCCGACGACGGGAAGCCCGCCCCGGACGCTGCACCGTCGGCGGCCCGCTGGGTGCCGGCCGCGGACTCGCGAGCGCGCGAAAGGTCGGCTGCGGTGTCGGTGCAGCGGCGGGCCACGTCCGCGACCTGCTGGTGGTGCGCGGTCAGGTCGTCGAGGTCGGCCCCGTCGGGCAGGACCGCGCGGACCTGCTCACGCAGTGCCTCGAGGCGCGCGGCGAGGACGGCGGCCTCGGTGTCGAGCCGGGAGGCGGTCGCGGTGAGCTGCTCGCGCTGGCGGACGACGTCGTCCTGCTCGCCGAGCAGCGCGTCGAACCGGGCGGCCAGCGGGTCGACGGTGGCCGCGGCGGCCCGGGCACCGTCGAGGCGGGCCAGCGTGTCGTCCTCGGCGGCGAGGAGCGTGTCCAGCGCCTCGCCGGACTCGGCGAGGGCAGCAGCCAGCCGGGTCTCGAGACCACGGACCTGCTGGGAGTGCGCCTCGACGACGACCTCGAGGTCGTCGACCTCGCGGCGGGCCTTGCGCTCGGTGGCCTCGTCCGGTGCGCCGGACGCAGGAGACGCGGGGGAGGGGTGGTCGGCCGAGCCGCACACCGGGCAGCAGGCGCCGACGGCCAGCTTGCGCGCGATCTCGGCAGCCATGCCGTCGAGGCGCTGCTCGCGGATCTCCACGAGCGCCTCGCGCGCGAGCAGCCGTGTCTGCGTCGCCGCCGCGAGGTCGCGCTGGGCTGAGGCGAGGTCGGTCGCGAGGTCGTCGGCCGAGCGGGCGGCGAGCACCCGCGCCCGGAGGGCCACGAGCTCGTCGTCGAGCGTGGCGACGTGGGTCACCGCGTCGCGGGCCGAGGCGAGCCGGGGCTCGAGCTCGGCCAGGGACTGCGGCACCTGCGCCGCCCGGGCGGAGAGCCGGTCGAGCTCGGCCGCAAGCCCCTCCCGGCTCCGCTCGGAGTGGTGGAGGGCCGACTCGACCTCGGTGACCTGGCGGAGCAGCGGGCGCACGCGGGCGAGGTCGTCGAGCACACGCGTGGCAGTGCGGTGGTGCTCGGCGACCTGCGCGTCGTCTGGTGTCGTCACTCCGAGCAGCCGCCCCAACGACGCGACTGACGCGGCATGGCGCTCTTGGAGGTCGTCGGAGGTGGCTCGCGACGCGAGCGCGAGGTCGTGGAGGGCGCGTACGCCGGCGGCGCGCTGGGCCCGGTCGACGAGCTGCACGCGATCGGCGTGCGCCGCTGCCGCCGCCTCCAGTGCGTCGCGGTCACGGCGTGCCGCGGCGTGGGTGGCCTGAAGCGCAGCGAGCTCGGTGCCTGCGGCTCGGGCAGCGGCAGCCGTCGTCTCGGCCGCAGCTGCCGCCTGCGCGCTGGTCGACTGGTCGGCCGATGCGGTCGATGCGGCGTCGGTCAGCCCGGTCACCCAGGCGTCGAGGCAGGAGGGGTCGGCCGGCCAGTCGTCGGGCGCACCGTCGTCGCCGACCTCGCTGACCCGGCTGACCAGGTCGGCGACCGTGTCGCGGTGCGTGTCGGAGGCGCGCCTCAGCCCGACGCGACGCTCGCGCAGCCAGCGCTCGGTGCGGTCGAAGCGCTCCGTCTGGAAGACCTGCTGGAGAAGGGCATGACGCTCCTCGGACCGCGCCCGCAGGAAGGCCTGGAACCTTCCCTGCGGGAGCATGGCGACCTGGCAGAACTGGGGGAGCGTCATGCCGACGAGACGGGTCACGAGGTGTCCGGTCTCGTCGAGGCGGGTGCTGAGCGGGTGCCAGAGGTGCTGGCCGTCGGCGGCGGGGCGTCGCTCGGAGATCACGACCCGGGCCTGCTCGGTGGTGGTGCCCGTGCCGCGCTTCTTCGGCCTGGTCCAGGCGGGCGAGCGGTCGATGCGGAACCGTCGGCCGGACAGGGTCGCCTCGAGCACCACCCGTGGAGCGACGTCGTCGGCCGCGTGGTCGGACCGCAGCCGCTTGGCGACGGCGCGGTCACCGGGGACGTCGCCGTAGAGCGCGAAGCAGACCGCGTCGAGGACGCTGGACTTGCCGGCACCCGTCGGCCCGCTGAGCAGGAAGAGGCCGGCGTCGGAGAGGGCGTCGAAGTCGATCGAGACGGGATCGGCGAAGGGGCCGAAGCCGACGACCTGGAGCTGGTGCAGCCTCACGAGGCACCACCTGCCGTGCGAGGGGCGGAGGCGAGGGGCGCGCCGATGAGCACGTCCTGGTCGGGGTCGTGGCAGCAGGCGTCGATGGCCTCGCGGAGCAGCGCGGCCTCGCCGGACGTGGCGTCCGAGCCACGCACGTGGCGGACGAAGTCGAGCGAGATGGCGTGGTCGCTCGTGCCGGGCGCGGGCCGCGGAGGGGTGCGGGCGTCGACCGTCGGGGTCGGGAACTGCAGGACCAGCGTGTGGGGGAAGCGTCGGCGCAGCAGCTCCATGGCGCGCAGCGGCCGGCGGGCATCGGTCAGGGTGACCTGCACCCAGTCGTCCTCGTGGGTGGTGAGCGACGGGTCGGCGAGCAGCTGGTCGAGCGTGCCGGAGAGCCGGGCCAGCCGACGCGGGACCGGTGCGTCGACCCAGGTCGCCGACGCGAACCCGGTGGCGTCGAGGTCGACCAGCCACGAACCCTTGGCCTGGTCGGCCTCGGAGAAGGAGTAGGCCAGCGGGGAGCCGGAGTAGCGCAGCCGCTCGTCGAGCACGTGGGGGCCGTGGAGGTGGCCGAGGGCGGTGTAGTCGATGTCGTCGAACAGGCTGGTCGCGACCCGGGACACGCCGCCGACACTGATGTCGCGCTCGGACTCCGAGGGTGTCGCGCCGGCGACGAAGGCGTGCGCCAGGACCACGCTGCGAGTGGAGTCGTGGCGCGCGGCGAGGTCGGTCCGGACCCGCGTCATCGCCTCGGACAGCGCAGCCTCGTGGCTGCGGCGGCCGAGCGCCCACGGCTCGAGCAGCGCCGAGGGGTCGAGGTAGGGGATCGCGTGGATCGCCACGTCCCCGTGCTGGTCGGCCAGCACGACGGGGGTGCCGACCGAGGACGCGTCGGTGCGGACGAAGACGCCTGCTGCGTCCATCAGGCGCGAGCCGAACCCGAGCCGCCGCGCGCTGTCGTGGTTGCCGCTGCTCACCACGACGCGCGCACGGGAGGCGGCCAGCCGGGCGAACGCCTCGTCGGCCAGGGCGACCGCGTCGACGTGGGGGAGGGCACGGTCGTAGACGTCTCCCGAGACGACGACCACGTCGACGTCCTCCTCGGCGACGACCTCGAGGAGGTGGTCGACGAACGCACCCTGGTGGCCCAGCAGGTCCTCCCGGTGGAAGGACCTCCCCAGGTGCCAGTCGGAGGTGTGGAGGATGCGCACGGGACGACCGTAGATCGCGGCACCGACAGGGCCGTCCCACCACGCCGCGCCGGGTCAGGTGAGGTCAGTAGCGCACCGTGCGCCCTGCGGACGTGAAGCCCCACAGGTCGATGTCGCCCTCGGCGGCCAGGTGGGCGGCCAGGCTGGTCGGTGCGCCGACCGCCACGATCGACCCGATGCCGGCGGCCGCGGCCTTCTGGACGAGCTCGAAGCCGACCCGCCCGCTGAGCACCAGGCACGCCGAGGCAGCCGGGTCGCCGGCGAGCACCCGCGCCCCGACGACCTTGTCGACGGCGTTGTGACGCCCGACGTCCTCGCGCACCACGAAGAGCGTGCCGAGCTCGTCGGCCAGCCCCGCCGCATGGACGCCGCCCGTCCGGGCGAAGAGGGTCTGGCGCTCCCGCAGCGCCTCCGGCAGTCGTCGTACGACGGACGCGTCGGGGCGCAGTCCTGCCCAGGGTCGCGTCGTCCTGGTCGCGAGCGCCTCGACCACGCTGTCCTTGCCGCACACGCCGCAGGCGGACGAGCCCGAGGAGGCGCTCTCGTGCCGGTGGGGGAGCGCCGTCGCGCCGTCGACGTCCACCGTCACGACGTTGAACTCCTGCTCGGGAGCGAGGTCGTCGTCGGTGCAGTAGGCGACCTGGCTGATCGACGACGGCGACGCGAGCCCCTCGTTGACGAGCCAACCGGCGGCGAGCTCGAAGTCGTGCCCGGGCGTGCGCATGGTGACCCACGCGCGGCGGGGCTCCAGGCCCAAGGAGCGCACCCGGATCTCGAGCGGCTCCTCGGTGATGAGCCGGTCCTCGCGGGCCACCTCCGAGGCGTCGGTGTGCTCGACGACACGCGTCCGGACGGATGGTCCGGGGCGTCGCGCTCGCTGGGTCGTCACCCCACGACACTAGCCCGGGGACGCGTCTTGCTGGTGGCCGAGATCACCCCTTCGAGGATGCCGGACGGAAAGCTACTGGTCCGTAGGATGTAAGAGCCGCAACGGAGCGGTTAGTTCTTACATCACTTGCTCATCACGTGAGGGCCGGACGCCCTCGAGAGGACAGATCTTTCATGACCACGCAGCTGCACCTGGCTCTCAGCCTCGTCGATTCACGAGCGCGCTCCACCGAGGACCGCGCGCTCCTGCGGAACGTGGAGATCGCCCTCCGTGAGGAGCGCCGAGCCCGACGCGCCGCGCGACGCGTCACCCGCTGACCCCCCTGCGAGGTCGTCCGCGGAGACCCCACCGTCGGGGACACGACACCCTGCCTGAGCTCGCTCTGGCAGGGTGTTCGTCATGACGGACGACAACCTGCGCAGCGTCGAGCTCACCCGCATCGGCCCGGCCAGGTTCAAGGCGACCAACGCCCGTGGCGGCGAGACCTTCTTCGGCACCGGGGGAGAGGACCCCGACTTCACCCCCATCGAGCTGCTGCTCGCCGCGATCGCCGGGTGCAGCGCCCTCGACGTCGAGGCCATCACGCACAAGCGCACCTCCAGCACGACGTTCGACGTGCATGCCGAGGGACACAAGGTGCGCGACGCGGAGGGCAACCACCTGACCGGCATCAGGGTGTCGTTCGACATCGCGTTCCCGGAGGGACCGGACGGCGATGCCGCGCGCGACCGCGTGCAGGCGGCGATCGACCTGTCTCACGACCGGCTCTGCACGGTCTCGCGGACCGTCCAGCTCGGTGCGGACGTGGAGTACGACCCGGTGTCGTGACGGGTCATGCCTGACTGCGTCCCCGGGCGACGGTTCATCGTCGCCGCACGTGTGCGGGAAGTTGCCCTCGAACGGCAGGGCTGGGGGCCACATCCGCCGCACGTGTGCGGGAGGTTGCCCCTGAACGGCCGGTCCGAGGGCTACAACCGCCGCACGTGCGGGCGTAAGACGCTGCTCCCGCAGAATGCCCGCAGCCGGGCCCAGTAGGGCCACAACCGCCGCACGTGTGCGGGAGGTTGCCCCTGAACGGCTGGTCCAGGGGCCACATCCGCCGCACGTGCGCGAGAGGCTGCCCTCGAACAGCCAGCCCAGGGGCCACCACCGCCGCACGTGTGCGGGATGTTGCCCCTGGACCTCACACCGGCCCGGGGCGAGGAGCAGGGTCAGCCGACGGTGACCTTCTCGATGGTGACGTCCTTGTTCGGGGCACCGCCGCCGGCCGGGTGCGCGCCGTCGTTGCCCTCGGCCGCGATCGCGTCGATGGTCTCGAGGCCGGCCTCGTCGATGGTGCCGAAGACGGTGTAGTTCGGGGGGAACTGCGAGTCGCGGAAGACGAGGAAGAACTGCGACCCGTTGGTGTCGGGGCCGGCGTTGGCCATGGCGAGCGTGCCGGCCGGGTAGGTCTCGTCGCCGCTCAGCTCGTCGGCGAAGGAGTAGCCGGCCCCGCCGGAACCGGTGCCCGTCGGGTCGCCGCACTGCAGGATGCCGAAGCCCTCCTGGTCACCGATGCGCGGGCACGGGGTGTCGTCGTAGAACCCCTGGTCGGCGAGCGAGACGAACGAGTTGACCGTGCACGGCGCGGTGGCCGCGTCGAGGTTGAGCCCGATGTCGCCGAAGTTCGTCGTGATCGTCGCGGTCACGGTGCCCTCGGAGGGGGCCTCGGCGTCCGGTGCGTCGACGTCGCGCGCCGGCTCCTGGCCGTCCTCGGGATAGTCGCAGGTGGTCGTGGCGCCGGAGGCCTCCGGCGACTCCTCCGTCGACGCCTCGGGCGACTCGCTCGTGGTCTCGGACGCCGCCGGGTCGGACGCGGAGTCCTTCCCGTCTGCTTCGTTGCCGCACGCGGACAGGGCGAGGACGGACAGGCAGGCGGCCACGGTGGCGAGTCGCTTCAGCATGCGGGTGATGGTAGCCAGCGCCCCGTCACATCTCCTCGTGGGTGTCCGGGTCGCCGCCGAAGAGGCGGCCGTCGGGCTCGGCGAGCCCCGAGATCGCCGCGACCTCGTCGTCGGTGAGCTCGAAGCCGAACACGTCGAGGTTCTGCGCCTGGCGGGCGGGGTCGGCCGACTTCGGGATCGGGAGCGAGCCCAGCTGCACGTGCCAGCGCAGGACGACCTGGCCGGGGGAGACGTCGTGCGCTTCGGCGGCCGTCCGGACGGCTTCCTCCTCGAGGGGCGCGCGCCGCTTGCCCATGGGGCTCCACGCCTCGGTGCGGATGCCGAGGCGATCGTGGACCTCGCGCATGTGCGCTTGCGGGAACCGCGGGTGCAGCTCGACCTGGTTGACCGCCGGCGTCACGCCCGTGTCGTCGATGATGCGCTCGAGGTGCTCCTCGGTGAAGTTGGAGACGCCGATGGACCGCACCAGGCCGTCCTTCTGCAGCTGCACGAGCGCCCGCCACGCCTCGACGTACGCCCCCTGGCTGGGGTTGGGCCAGTGGATGAGGTGGAGATCCGTGCGCTCGAGCCCGAGGCGGTCCAGCGACTCGCGCACCGACGCGATCGCTGCGTCGTACGCGTGGTGGCGGCCCGGGATCTTGCTGGCGACGACCAGCTCGTCGCGGGGGACCCCCGAGCGGCGGATGGCCTCGCCGACCTCCACCTCGTTCTCGTAGTTCACCGCGGTGTCGACGAGCCGGTAGCCGGACTCGATGGCGGTGCGGATGGCCTCGGTGCCGTCGTCCCCACGCAGCGGGTAGGTGCCGAAGCCGATCGCGGGGATGCTCGTGCCGTCGTTGAGGTCGTACGTCGGGATGTGGGCCATGGACCCAACCTAGGTCGCCCGGCAAGCACTCGCCTCAGCGGTCCAGCTGGAGCTCCTGGGCGTCGATGAGTGCTGACGCGCGGGTCAGCGCCGCCGTGCTGTAGGCACCGATGGCGCGCTCCTCGTGCAGCGCGTCGCGCATCAGCGAGATGATCTGGCGGTGCAGGAGCACCCGCTGCGAGGCCAGTGTGACGGCCTCCGGACCCCTGTCGGTGCGGGCGTCGCGGACGCGCTCCAGCCAGGCGAGCGTCTCGGTCGCGACGTCCGGGTCGATCGGGGTGCCGTCGATGACGATCCGGTCCGTGGGTCCCATGGCGGCGGCCGCGGTGGCGGTGATGTCGTTCACGAGCTCGGCCACCTCGGCGCGTTGCCGGTCCGGGTCGACACCCGAGACGCCGAGCGTGCGGATCAACCACGGCAGGGTGCCCCCGTAGAGGAGGAGCGAGACGACCGCCACGACGAACGCGACCGTGATCAGCAGGGTCCGCTCGTCGACCTCCTGGCCGATCGTGAGGGCAGCGGCGAGCGTGACGACGCCTCGCATCCCCGCCCACGACAGGACCGCCCCGCCGCGCGCGGTGATCGGCTCGCTCTCCTGGTAGGCGACGTCGGCCCTCCCGCGCTCGATCCGGCGCCGGAACTGCGACATGCGGTGCTGACCACGGGGGCTGTCGATGCGAGGTCCGCCCTCCTGAGCCATCGTGTCGACGTGGTCGCTGATGTGCGTGAGCCGCTGGCGCAGGGCGTCGAGCCGCGGTCGGCGTCGCCGTTCGAGGAGCACCTGGACGCCGACGAAGCCGATCCGCAGGACGAGCAGCAGGACGAGGACCAGGGCGGCGATCCCCAGCACCTCGGGCAGGCTGCTGGACGACTCGTCGAGGTCGCGCAGGAGCGACTCGAGCTGCAGGCCCATCAGGAGGAAGACGCCGTTCTCGACGAGGAACTGGATCGTCAGCCAGTTGGTGCGCTCGGTGAGGCGCTCGCGGGCGCTGAAGGTCCGTACGCCGTGGTGCCCGGTGACCAGGCCCGCCACGACGACGGCGACCACGCCCGACGCCTCGGCTTCTTCGGCGGGCAGGAACGCCAGAAACGGCACGATGAAGCTGACCGCCGTCATCAGGACGGGGTCGTCCAGCTTGCTCCGCAGCCAGACGGTCGAGCGGCCCACGACGTAGCCGATGAGGACGGCGAGCGCCACCGCCCGGACGAAGTCGAAGACCGCGTCGCCCAGGCTGAATCCCGCGGTGATGGCGAGCAGCGCCGTCCGCAGCACGACCAGCGCAGAGGCATCGTTGAACAGGCTCTCGCCCTCCAGCACCGTCATCAACCGGTGGGGGAGCCCGAGGCGCTTGCCGATCGCGGTGGCCGCGACCGCGTCCGTGGGGCTGACGACGGCGCCCAGTGCCACGCCGGCCGCGAAGGAGACGTCGGGAACGACGAGGTGCACGACGGCACCGACGGCGAGCGCCGAGACGACGACCAGGGTGACCGAGAGCCACGTGATCATGCCGATGCTGCGGCGCAGGTCGAGGACGGGCACCTGGACCGCGGTGGCGTACAGCAGCGGCGGCAGGGCTCCGAGCAGGATCCAGTCGGGCTCCAGCTCGAAGTCGGGCGTGCCGGGCACGAGGCTGAAGGCGATGCCGAGGACCAGCAGGACCAGCGGGGTGGCGATCCCGGTGCGCCGGGACAGCACGGCCGCCACGACGATCGCCATCAGGGCGGCGACGGCGAGGGTCAGCAGCTCCACGCCCGTCAGGGTAGCGAGCCTCAGGCGCCGTCAGGGGGCGCCGCGTGGCTCCTCGTGGCTCGGACGGTCGCTGAGCTCGTCGACCACGAGGAGGTCGTGGCGCACCTGGCCGGCACGGAACGAGGCCCGGCCGACCATGTGGCTGGAGACCACGCTCGTGGCCATCTGCAGCAGCACGATGAGGGCGAGGATGCCGACCACCCCCGGGTCGCGCAGGCGCAGCGCGACCCCGGTCATCACCAGCACCGTGCCGAGGACCTGCGGCTTCGTGGCCGCGTGCATCCGGGTGAGCAGGTCGGGCAGGCGGACGACGCCGATGGCGGCGATGAGCGCGAGGACCGCGCCGAGGAGGATGCACACGGCGGCGGCGAGGTCGGCGACCTGGGTCCAGCTCACCACTTGCCCCCAGTGCCCGGGTCGTCGCGGTCGCCGGCCTCGAGGTCGTCGCTGCGGCTGGCGTAGCGGGCGACGCTCACCGCGCCCACCATGCCGCAGCCGGCGAGCACGACGAGCATCGGGAGCGGGTACGTCACGCCCGAGTGGGCGACGTACAGGCCGGTCGCGCAGACCGTGACCGCGACCAGCACGTCGAGCGCGACGCTCCGGTCGAGGATCGTCGGTCCGATGGTGAGGCGCACGAGCAGCAGCACGGCGGCGGCGGCGAGCAGCGTGGCTCCGAGGACGAGCACGACTGTCATGGGTCCTCCCGGTCGGTGGGTCGGGGCGGCAGGGCGCGCAGCAGGCGCTGCTCGAGGTCCAGCGCGGTGCGGCGGAAGTCGTCGGCGGCCTCCGCGTCGGGTACGTCGATGACGTGGAGGTAGAGCGTGTGCGTGGACCGACGGGCCTCCACGACCACGGACCCCGGGATGAGCGACAGCATGGACGCGACGAGGGTCATCATGAAGTCGGACTTGGTCTCGAGGTCGACCGCGACCACGGCGTTGCGCACCGGTCGTCGCCGCAGGACGACGCCGGCCACCTCGAAGCTCGCCCGCACGACGTCGAGGTGGAAGCGGGCGACCACGCCGAGCAGGGGGAGGGGCCGGACCGAGGAGCCGAGGTCGATGGGGGGCAACGGGAAGGTGACGCACACCAGCACCGCCACGAGCACGCCCCCGACGACGAGCAGCGGCGTCACGGCGCCCCACAGGGCCAGCCAGACGAGCAGCAGCCAGGCGACCGCGAGCGGCTGGACGGCGCGGTGCCGCGCGGGACGGGTGGACCCGTCGCGGCGGGTGCGCATGACCGGGCTCACGGGTGCTCCTCGGTGAGGACGGAGGAGAGGTAGGGGGTGCGCTCGTGCAGGTCGCCCGCCGCCCGGTCGGCCAGGGCGTAGAGCGGCCCGGCGATCACCGACAGCAGCACGCTGGCCGCGACGAGACCGCCTGCCGGCAGCAGCATGCCGAGGGGGGAGTGGCGGGTGTCGTCCCCCGCCTCGATCAGCGTGAACAGGTCGCGGTCGGGCTCGCTGTCGTCGCCGAGGCGGCGGGCCTCCTCGATGTCACGCCGCGACACGGTGCCCGCGGCGGTGTGCACGTGGCCCCGGTGCTGGTGCATCGCGCGGGTGTCGTGCCCGGGCACCGGCTCGGTCGCCGCCCCGCCGGCGGTCTCGCCGATGGCCTCGAGCGCCTCGTGGGCCTCGCGGGGGGTGCGCCAGAACGCCACGGCCCACGTCTTCGCGACGGCGTACAGCGTCAGCAGGCTGGTGGCTGCGCCGGCGGCCACGAGCGTCCAGGCGAGCGGGCTGCCGTCGAGCTGCGCGGCCTGGAACAGCCCGACCTTGCCGATGAAGCCGGAGAACGGTGGGATGCCCGCGAGGTTCATCGCCGGCACGAAGAAGAGCACGGCCAGCACCGGCGCGATGCGCGCCAGCCCTCCGATGCGCATCAGCGCGGTGCTGCCGGCCCGGCGCTCGACGAGGCCGAGGACGAGGAAGAGCGCCGTCTGGATGGTGATGTGGTGGACGACGTAGAACGTCGTGCCTGCCGTGCCGGTGCGGCTGTCGAGCGCGATGCCGAGGATCAGGTAGCCGATGTGGCTGACCAGAGTGAAGGACAGCATGCGCTTGATGTCGGACTGGGCGATCGCGCCGAGGATGCCGATGATCATGGTCAGGAGCGCGGCCCACAGGAGCAGGTCGGTGAGCGGGCTGTCAGGGAAGAGCAGGGTCTGCATGCGCAGGATCGCGTAGACGCCGACCTTGGTGAGCAGCCCGGCGAACACCGCCGTGACCGGCGCGGGCGCGGTGGGGTAGCTGTCCGGCAGCCACAGCGACAGGGGGAAGACGGCCGCCTTGATGGCGAACGTCGTCAGCAGCAGCAGCTGGATCATCATCGACACGTGGTCGGGCAGCTCCGCGAGCCGCTCGGCGAGGTGGGCGAGGGTGAGCGTGCCGGTGGCCGCGTACGTCACCGCCAGGCTGATGAGGAACAGCGTCGACGAGAGCAGGTTGACCAGCACGTAGATCGTGCCGGCGCGGACCCGGGCCGCCGTGCCGCCGAGCGTCAGCAGGACGTAGCTGGCGAACAGCAGCATCTCGAAGCTGACGAACAGGTTGAACAGGTCGCCGGCGAGGAACGCGTTGGCCACGCCTGCCACCAGCACGAGGAACGTCGGGTGGTAGACCGAGATCGGCGCACCCTCCTCGTCCTCCGTCATGCCCTGCCCGACGGAGTAGGCGAGGACCGCCAGGGTCACGATGGCGCTGACCAGCAGCATCAGGGCGGCGAGCCGGTCGGCGACGAGGACGATGCCGAGGGTCTCGGGCCACGCGCCGATCCACACGGTCTGCGGGCCGTGCCGGTCCGCCTGCACCAGGAGCACGGCCGCCACGACGACGACGGAGCCGAGCACGGCGAGGCTGAGCCAGCGCTGGATGCGCGGGTGGTGCAGCAGCGCGAGCGAGGCACCCGCTCCGAGGATCGGAAGCAGGACGGGGAGGGGGACGAGGGAGTTCACGTCGACCTCATCTCCTCGGCGTCGGCGGCGAGCGGGTCGTCGTCCGGGCCCTGGCCGTGGTCTCCGCTGGAGTCGTCGCCGGGGTAGTCGGACGTCGTGGCCTCGTAGGCCTCCGACGTCACGTCCCGCAGTGCGAGCCTGCGGATGGTGTCGTCCTCGATGTCGTCCTGCACGTCGTCGTGGCCGTTGAGCTGCCAGCTGCGGTAGGCCATGGCGAGCACGAACGCCGTGGTCGCGAGTGTGATGACGATGGCGGTGAGCACCATCGCCTGGGGGAGCGGGTCCGTGAGGCCGGTGGTGTCACCGCCCTTCGACACGATCGGGGCGCGTCCCGCGGGACCGCCGGCGACCATGAAGCAGAGGCTGACACCGTTGCCGATCATGACGATGCCGATCAGCACGCGCGAGAGGCTGCGCTCGAGCACCAGGTAGACACCGCAGCCGAGGAGGGCGGCGGCGACGAGGACGAGGGTCAGGTTGATGGTCATGCGGCCTCCGCCTGCGCCTCGCGCATGGCACGCTGGATGTCGCGGTCGATGTGGGAGCCGAGGGCGCGCAGCAGGTCGAGCACCAGTCCGACGACGACCAGGTAGACCCCGACGTCGAAGAGGACCGACGAGACCAGGTGCAGGTCGCCGAGCAGCGGCAGGTGCAGGTCGATCACCGCGGACTGGAGCACCACACCGCCGAAGGCCATCGGCAGGAGCGCAGCCAGCGCCGCAACGGCGAGGCCGCCCCCGATCAGGCGCCCGGCGTCCACCGGTGCCGCCTCGTCGAGCTCGTAGCGACCGCCGGCGAGGTAGCGCACGACCAGCGCCAGCCCGGTGGTCATGCCCGCCGCGAAGCCACCGCCGGGCTCGTTGTGGCCGACGAGCAGGAGGTAGATCGAGATGACGACCAGCGTGTGGAAGAGCAGTCGCACGATGACCTCGAAGATGATCGAGCGCTTGTCCGGCGGCAGCGTCCGTGAGCCGGGAAGCCAGGCACGCCGTCCCGGAGCGGTGGCGACCTTCTCGACGCCGGCCGGGTAGGGGATGTCGTGGACGCGACGGATGTCGGCGCCGCGGGCGTTGACGTACACGAGGCTGGCGACGCCCGTCGCTGCGGCCACGAGCACCGCGAGCTCGCCGAGCGTGTCCCAGGCACGGGTGTCGACGAGGATGACGTTGACGATGTTGCCGCCACCGCCGAACTCGAGTGCCTGCTCCGGCAGGGCCAGGGAGACGGGGTCGGCGGTGCGCGCCGCGCCCGCCACCAGGAGGAAGCCGGCGGTCACGACCGCCACGGCCACGCCCAGCGCGACGCGGAGGTAGCGCTGGCGGCTCAGCGGGCGGTCGGTGAAGTACTCGGGGAGCCGGCGCAGGGCCAGCACGAAGACCACCACGGTCAGCGTCTCGACCAGTGCCTGGGTGAGGGCGAGGTCGGGCGCGCCCTGCAGGACGAAGAGGAGGGCCGTGCCGTAGCCGGTGACGCCGACGAGCAGGACCGCGCGGATGCGGCGCCGCGAGCGCGCCGTCATCACGGCTGCTCCGACGATGACGGCGCCGATGACCGCCTGCGCGGGGTTGTCCCATGCCATCACCTGCACGTCGCCGAGGCCACCGAGCAACGTCGAGCCCGGCAGCAGCACCAGCACGATCAGGATGATCGCGAGGTACGCCGCAGCGGAGCCGCGCTGCACGACACCGGTGACCTCGACCGCCGTGCGGTCGAGCAGGCGCATGCCGCCGCGGTAGGCCCGCTCCAGGCTCCAGTCGTGGACCAGTGCGGCCTGCACTCGGGCGACCGGCTCGCGGGCGACGAACAGCGCGGCACCCGCGGCGAGCGTGACGAGGGTGAGCACCAGGGGCAGCCCGACGCCGTGCCACAGCGAGAGCTCGGGCTCGTGGGCCCCGGGCGGGAACTCGTCGGCCTGGGGGTCGAGGATCGTGGTGAGCGGCGCACCGAGGAAGCCGAGCACCAGCGAGAGCGCCGCCAGGACGACGGGGGCCGCGATGAACGCGGGCGAGGGGGAGTGGACCGACACCGGAGCCTCCACCTCCCGGTTGCCGAAGGCGCCCCACACGAAGCGGGCAGAGTAGGCGGCGGTGAGGATCGACCCGAGGACCACCCCGAGGACGAGCAGCCAGCCACCCGTCGTACCGATCCCGGTGCCGTCACCGTCGCGGGCGACGTCGACGAGCGCGACCAGCACGCTCTCCTTGGCGACATAGCCGAGGAGCGGGGGGAGACCCGCCATCGACGCGGCGGCGAGGGTCGCGGCGACGGCAAGGACCGGCAGCCGGCGGCCGAGGCCGGTCAGCTCACGCAGGTCACGCGTGCCGGTGCTGTGGTCGATCACGCCGACGACCAGGAAGAGGGTCGCCTTGAACAAGGCGTGGGCGAGCAGGAGGGCGAGCCCGGCGAGCATCGCGCTGCGGGTGCCGGTGCCGAGGACGAGCACGAGGAAGCCGAGCTGGCTGACTGTGCCGTAGGCGAGGAGCAGCTTGAGGTCGTTCTGGCGGAGCGCTCGTACGCCGCCGAGGACCATCGTCGCGAGGCCGAGGCCCAGGAGCACCGTGCGCCATCCGGTCACGCCGGCGAAGGCGGGCGCCAGGAGCGCGACGAGGTAGACGCCGGCCTTGACCATCGACGCCGCGTGCAGGTAGGCGCTGACGGGGGTCGGTGCCGCCATGGCCGACGGGAGCCAGAAGTGGAAGGGGAGCAGGGCCGACTTGCTGATGGCACCCACCAGGAGGAGGTGAACACCGATGGTCACGGCCACGCCCGTGGGCGGGTCGGCCAGGATCTCGGTGATGCGGAACGTCCCGGCGGCCCGCCCGATGACGATCGCGCCCACGAGGAGCACGAGGCCGCCGAACGTGGTCACCACGAGCGCCTGGATGGCAGCGCGGCGGCTGGCCCGCCGCTCCGAGTCGTGCCCGATCAGGAGGAAGGAGAAGACGGTCGTGAGCTCCCAGAACACGTAGAGCAGCAGCAGGTCGTCGGCCAGGACCAGGCCGAGCATCGAGGCCACGAAGGCGACGAGCACGCCGGCGAAGCGCGGGACGCCCGGCTCGTCGTCGTCGAAGTACCACGCGCAGTAGGCCAGCACGAGCGCGCCGATGCCGAGCACGATCAGCGACATAACCCACTGGAGGGTGCCCATGGCGAGGGCCAGGTCCATGCCGATGCTGCCGACCCACGGGTGGACCTCGACGAGCGTCTCGCCGTCGTCGACTGCGGCGCCCTGTGCGGCGACCCACGCCGTACCGGCCAGTGGCACCAGCGCGATGGCCAGGAAGGCGCGTCTGCCGGCACGGAGCAACAGCCACGGAGACACGACCGCCGCCGCCAGCAGAGCGGCGATCAGCAACAGCACAGGCGGTGGTCCTCGTCATCGGTGGAGTTTTCTCAACCGTACAGGCGCAGAACGGCTCATCCGGCCGCTCGAAGGGGCGCAGCGGAAAGATGGGGGACGGACCCCATGCCGGGGGGATCACACCGTTGTGGTTCCCCGATCCGCACTATCTGACATAATGTCAGTTATCGGCGAACCCGGTGGAGTCCATCCAGCAGGCAGTGCCGGCGTGTCTACTCGTGGTCCTCGACCGAAACCTCGCCGGGCCCGGTGATCGTCCAGATCTCGCCGTCGCACCAGCCAGCGTCGATCTGGACATACTCTTCGCCGTCGCCGTCGCCGTCCAGAACGTCGAGCGCGGCACGACTGCAACCTTGAAACCCGTGGTTCCACTCGCCACCGTCCGGTCGCAACTCATCCCCTCGGATGGTCAAGGGTTCGCTGGTCTGGTTGACCACGATGACGCTTCGTCCCAGGCCGGCGTCGCACCCAGCGAGCAGCAATGCGCAACCGAGCGCTCACCAAAGCCATCGTCACCAGCGCGGAGCCGGCTGTCGTTCCCCGATCGCCTGGCTCCGTTGTGAGCGACAACCTAGGCGAACTTGCCGTACTTCTTGTGCATGGCCTGCCTGGAGACGCCGAGCATCGTCCCGATCTCGGCCCAGGAGAATCCGTGGATCCGAGCCCGTCGTACGGCCACGGCCTCGGCTGCGGCCAGCTCGTGCTTGGCGCGGGCGATGCGCATCAGCTCTTCCAGGGGGTTTTCCTCCCCCGGGTCCTCGGCGTCGATTGCAGTCCTCATGCGTCAACTGTCGTTGACATAACGCAGGTTGTCAACCTTCGTTGACGATCTGCCGACCAACGCGGAGGCTCCGAGTCACGTCGTGACCTCACGCCTCCGCGATCTTCCGACCGGCGCGCGGTTGCTCCTTCGTCAGGTGGAGCAGCCACTGCGAGCCACCGGTATGGATCAGCGCGAGGCGTCGGGAGCCCTCACGACCGTGCAGGGTGAGGACGAGTCGCCGTTCGTCGCGCGAGTGCTCCTCCCAGGTCCCGGTGTCGGCGACGGACTTGTGCTCGTCCTCGTAGTCGACGTGGTCCAGGTCGTGGTCGTCCACCGCGATGGCCAATCGGTCGTGGCGACCGTCCTCCGGCAGCCCCTTGGGCACCGCCCAGCTGCGCAGCACCCCGTCCTCCTCGAGCCGCAGGTCGAAGTGCGGGCTCGGCCGTCGGTGGTCGTGCAGGACGAACCTGGGCAGCTCCGGCACGGAAGGATCCCGCCTCACCCGAGGCGTCGGAGCTGGTACGTCCCGACGGTCGTCGCCACGACCTCGCCTGCGGCGTCGGTGAGCGTCGCCTCGAGCTCGAACTCGCCCCGGCCCGTCGCCAGCGCGTCGGCACGCACCCGCGCGACCTCGTCCTCCGACAGCGACGCCGAGGCGCGTACGACGCCCAGCGCGGGCCGGCGGAACCTGATCGCGGACTCCTTGACGAGCGGCACGAACCCGGCGAGCTCGCCCTCCAGGTCGAAGGTGGTCAGGCTCAGCAGCCCACCCAGCATCTCGGCAACGCTGAACAAGGAACCGGCGTAGGTGACACCGAAGTGGTTGACGTTGGGCTCCGGCGGCAGCTCGGCCGCGGCGAAACCCGGTCGGACCTCGATGACGCGGATCCCCATGGCCTCCAGGATCGGGACCGACCCAACGGCCTGGACTGCCTCCACTCTCAACGTATAGGCCATCAGGGGGCTTGCCGCAAGGCCCCGGTCAGGCTTCACACTGCACGGCGTGACGCAGCAGGACACCCACCTCGACACCATGCCCTTCGCCCTCCCCCGCGCCCTCGCGGCCAAGTCCGACCCGTCCCTGATCGACCGCGACAGGGAGCACTTCACCCGGATCGCCACCGGGCTCGAGCGAGCGATCACCGACCTCGAGGAGCGCCTGGCGGAGGTGCGGCGGACCGCGGTGCGCCACGGCACGGCCGCCCTCGAGCGCGACCAGGAGGTGCACCGGCTGGCCACGAGGCTGCGAGCCCTGCGGCGCTACGACCTCGACCTCTGCCTCGGCCGCATCGTCCACTTCACCCCCGAGAACGGCGACGAGCAGGACGGCGGGACGACGTACATCGGACGGTTCGGACTCGCCGACTCCGACGGCCGCCGGCTGCTCGTCGACTGGCGCTCGCCTGCCGCCGAGCCGTTCTTCGCCGCCACCCACGCGCACCCGCAGGGCCTGGTGAGCCGGCGTCGCTACCGCTGGGTCGGCGGGCGGATCGTCGACTACTGGGACGAGGCCTTCACCGAGGAGGGGCTGACCCACACCGCGGCACTCGACGACCAGTCGGCCTTCATCGCCACCCTCGGCGGGAGCCGTACGCCCCGGATGCGCGACGTGCTGGGAACCATCCAGGCCGACCAGGACGCCATCGTCCGGGCCGGGTCGCGTGGAGCACTCGTCGTCGACGGTGGTCCCGGCACCGGCAAGACGGTCGTTGCGCTCCACCGCACGGCCTACCTCCTCTACGCCGATCCGAGGCTGGGGCACCGGCGCGGGGGCGTGCTCTTCGTGGGCCCGCACGCGCCCTACCTCGCGTACGTCGGCGACGTGCTGCCGAGCCTCGGGGAGGAAGGCGTGCAGACGTGCACCGTCCGCGACCTGGTCCCCGAGGCGGCCCGTGGGCCCGAGGGCGATGCGCAGGTCGCCGGGCTCAAGGCCGACCTGCGGATGGTCGAGGCGATCGAGCCGGCCGTGGCGCTCTACGAGGAGCCGCCCACCGAGCCGTACCTCGTCGAGACGGCGTGGGGCGACGTCCGGATCACTGCGTCCGAGTGGGCCGAGGCCTTCGACTCCCCCGACCCGGGCACGCCCCACAACCTCGCCCGCGACGACGTCTGGGACGAGGTCCTCACGATCCTCGTCGACAAGGCCGCGGACGTCGTCGAGGACCTCTCCCCCGACGAGCTCCGACGCGTGCTCGACGGCCACGTCGGTCTGCGGGACACCTTCGACCGGGCCTGGCCGCTGATCGAGCACACCGACCTGGTGGGCGACCTCTGGACGGTGCCGGCCTACCTGCGCCGCTGCGCTCCCTGGCTCGACCCCGACGAGGTCCGGGCCCTGCGTCGCGACGACCCCGAGGCGTGGACGTACGCCGACCTGCCGCTGCTCGACGCCGCCCGGCTGCGGCTCGGTGACCCCGAGTCGTCGCGACGACGACGGCGTACACAGGCCGCCGAGGCGCGCGAACGCGCCCGGATGGGCGAGGTGATCGACGACCTGCGCACCACGGCACGCGAGACGGGCGCCGACGAGTTCGGCGACGGCCTGGTGTCGATGCTCGTCCACGACGACCTGCAGACGGCCCTGGTCGACGACGCGGCGCTCCCGACGTCCGACGTCGACCTCCTGACCGGGCCGTTCGCCCACGTGGTCGTCGACGAGGCGCAGGAGCTCAGCGATGCCGAGTGGGCGATGCTGCTGCGTCGTTGCCCGTCGCGCAGCCTCACTGTCGTCGGCGACCGCGCGCAGGCCCGCCACGGCTTCGCCGAGTCGTGGACGGAGCGGCTGGCACGCGTCGGCCTCACGGACGTCGCTGTCGCGCCGCTGACCGTCAACTACCGCACGCCGGCCGAGGTGATGGCCGAGGCCGAGCCGGTGATCCGCGCGGCGCTCCCCGAGGCCAACGTGCCCACGTCCGTCCGCGAGAGCGGGATCCCCGTGCTCCACGCGCCTGTCGCCGAGCGCGACGCGATCATCGAGGGCTGGCTGGCCGAGCACGCCGACGGGACAGCGGTGGTCGTCGGCGACCCCACCTGGGTCGACACGGCGCGCGTCCGCTCCCTCGCACCCGAGCTGGTCAAGGGACTCGAGTTCGACCTCGTGGTGCTCGTAGACCCCGAGGGCTTCGGGGACGGCGTGTCCGGCGCGGTCGACCGCTACGTCGCGATGACCCGCGCCACGCAACGGCTGGTGGTGCTCACGACGTGAGGTCGGGACGCCTGAACGCGCTGGCGTACGACGTCGTGCCGACCGCGATCGAGTACTCCTCGTAGTAGTCGGCGACGCCGTGCCGCATCGCCTCGCGGTGCCTCGGGTGGTCGCGCCAGCCGCGATGGCTCTCCTCGTCGGCGAACGTCACGATCGTCGCTCGCTCGCCGTCCTCGGACACGAACAGCTTCGTCTCCACGAAGCCCGGCATCGACCGGGCCAGCGCGGTGATGACCTGCAGCTCCTCGACGTAGGCGTCACGGGCGGCGTCGCGGAGGCGGTTGCGGAAGACGGTCACGACCTGGCCCTCGTGCGGGCGGGCACGGTCGTGGTGGGCCTCCTGCTGCGTCACCGGGCGAGTGTGGCACGCAGGGCCGTGATGTCGGCGGTGCCGACGCGGCAGCACCCGCCGACGAGTCGCGCCCCGGCCGCCACCCAGGCCGCGACGTCGGCCGGGTCGAACGCCGAGCGGCCCTCCCACGACCGGGTCGCGGCGTTCCAGCCCTGCCCGGAGTTGGGGTAGACGACCGCGGGGCCGTGCGCGCCCGCGAAGGGAACGGCGGCACCGGCGTCTGCGGGCGAGGAGCAGTTGACCCCAACGGCGACGACCTCGGTGACGCCGGCCGCCATCGCGAAGGCCTCACCGATGGGCTCGCCGGCCCGGGTGAGCCCGTCGGCGGTGGACAGCGACAGCCAGGCGGGCACGCCGCTGCCGTCGAGCTCGGCGAGCACGGCCTCGACCTCGGCGAGGCAGGGGATGGTCTCGATCGCGAGCAGGTCGGCGTGATCCCCCACGGTCGAGGCGAGCACGTCGAGCCGGGGTCGGTGGAAGGCGCGCAGCCCGGCCACGTCGAGGTCGTAGTCACCGCGGTACTCCGAGCCGTCGGCCAGCACCGCGCCGTACGGGCCGACCGAGGCCGCGACCCACCCGTCGGGTGCCACGGCGTCACGCGCGGCGGCGGCCAGCTCGACGCTCCGGCGCAGCAGGCGCTCGACCTCGTCGCGGTCCGCCCCCTCGGCGCCGAAGCCCTCGAACGACACCTGGTACGACGCCGTGGTCGCCACTTCTGCGCCCGCCCTGAAGAACTCGCGATGGGCCCGCTCGATGGCCGCCGGGTCGTCGCGCAGCAACCGCGCCGACCACAGGTCGCTCGACAGGTCGTGGCCGTGCTCCTCGAGCAGCGTGGCCAGGCCGCCGTCGAGGACGACGGGGCGCTCGGCGATGGCGGTCCGGAGGTCCGTGCGGGTCATGCCCAGAGTCTGGCACCCGAGGGGTGTGACGACCCGCGGGTCTCGTCGGCGACCATCACCACGTGCCAGAGGGACACACCATCCACCGACTCGCCCGCCGCCATGCCCGGCTGCTGGGCGGGCAGCACGTGTCCGCAGACAGTCCGCAGGGCCGCTTCGAGGACGGGGCGAGCCTGCTCGACGGTCGCGTGCTCGGCGCCACCGACGCGTGGGGCAAGCACCTCTTCCACCGCTACGACGACCTGTGGCTGCATGTGCACCTCGGCCTCTACGGGAAGTTCCGCGACGGCACCCTCCCGGCGCCGGCCGCGCGGGGCGCCCTGCGGCTCCGGCTCGTGGGCGGCGGCCACTGGCTGGAGCTGCGTGGACCGACCGCCTGCGAGGTGCTCACCGACGCGGAGCGCAAGCTCGTCCTGGCCAGGCTCGGTCCCGACCCGCTCCGGCGGCGACCGGACGCCGAGGCGTTCGTCGCCCGGGTGCTGCGCAGCCGCGCCCCGGTCGCCACCCTCCTGATGGACCAGTCGGTCGTGGCGGGGGTCGGCAACGTCTACCGCGCCGAGGTGTTGTTCCGCCAGCGGCTCGACCCGCTGCGTCCGGGGCGCCACCACGACGCGGCCGTGCTGCACGCCCTGTGGGACGACCTCGTGGTCCTGCTTCGCGCCGGCGTCCGGGCGGGGCGCATCGTCACGACGATGCCCGACGACCGCGAACGTCCGTCGGGCCGCCCGCGCCGCGTCGACGCCCACTACGTCTACGGCCGTGCCGAGCTGCCCTGCCGGATCTGCGGAATGCCCGTCCAGGACACGCAGATCGCCGCCCGGCGGCTGTTCTGGTGCCCCGTCTGCCAGGCATAGCGGATCAGCCCGACCAGCAGGGGCAGCGTCAGGCGCCGATGTAGGCCGCGAGGTGCTTGCCGGTCAGCGTCGGCTTCTTCGCCGCCACCATGTCGGCCGGCGGACCCTCGAAGACGACGGTGCCGCCGTCGTGGCCGGCTCCGGGACCGAGGTCGATGATCCAGTCGGCGTGGGCCATCACAGCCTGGTGGTGCTCGATGACGATGACGGACTTGCCGGCGTCGACGAGGCGGTCGAGCAGGCCGAGCAGGTTCTGCACATCAGCCAGGTGCAGGCCGGTGGTGGGCTCGTCGAGGATGTAGACGTCGCCCTTGTCCCCCATCTGCGTGGCGAGCTTGAGGCGCTGGCGCTCCCCCCCGGACAGCGTGGTCAGTGGCTGGCCGAGCGCGAGGTAGCCCAGGCCGACGTCGACCAGCCGGTCGAGGATCTTCACCGCGGCGGGGATCTTCGCCTCGCCGTCGCTGAAGAGGGCCAGGGCGTCGAGGACCGACATCTCGTGCACCTCGGCGATGTCCTTGCCGCCGAGGGTGTGCTCGAGCACCTCGGCCTTGAACCGGCGGCCCTCGCACTCCTCGCACGGCGACTCGACCGTGGCCATCGGGCCGAGCTCGGTGAAGATCACGCCCGCGCCGTTGCAGGTCGGGCACGCGCCCTCGGAGTTGGAGCTGAAGAGCGCGGGCTTGACGCCGTTGGCCTTGGCGAAGGCCTTGCGGATCGGCTCGAGCAGACCGGTGTACGTCGCCGGGTTGCTGCGGCGTGACCCCTTGATCGCGCCCTGGTCGATGACGATGACCTCGTCGCGGCCGGCGAGCGAGCCGTGGATCAGCGAGCTCTTGCCCGACCCCGCGACGCCGGTGACCACGGTCAGCAGGCCGAGCGGGACGTCGACGTCCACGTCGCGCAGGTTGTGCGTGCTGGCCCCGCGCACCTCCATCGCCCCGGACGGCTCGCGCACCGACTCCTTGAGCCTCGCGCGGTCGTCGAGGTGCTTGCCGGTGATGGTGTCGCTCCTGCGGAGGCCGTCGACGTCGCCCTCGAAGCAGATGCTCCCGCCCGCTGCTCCGGCCGCGGGGCCGATGTCGACCACGTGGTCGGCGATGCCGATGGTCTCCGGCTTGTGCTCCACGACGAGCACGGTGTTGCCCTTGTCGCGCAGCTGCAGGAGCAGGTTGTTCATCCGCTCGATGTCGTGCGGGTGCAGCCCGATCGTCGGCTCGTCGAAGACGTAGGTGACGTCGGTGAGCGACGACCCGAGGTGGCGGATCATCTTGGTGCGCTGCGCCTCGCCGCCCGACAGGGTGCCGGCCGACCGGTCGAGCGAGAGGTAGCCCAGACCGATCTCGGAGAACGAGTCCAGGAGGTGCTGCAGCCCCTTCAGCAGCGGGGCGACCGACGGCTCGTCGAGGTCGCGCACCCAGTCGGCGAGGTCGCTGATCTGCATCTCGCACAGGTCGGCGATCGACTTGTCGTTGATCTTCGACTTCCGCGCCTCCGGCGTCAGGCGGGTGCCCTCGCAGTCCGGGCAGGTCTGGAAGGTGACCGCCCGCTCCACGAAGCGCCGGATGTGCGGCTGCATCGCCTCGGGGTCCTTGGAGAGCATGGACTTCTGGATCTGCGGGATCATGCCGGTGAAGGTGAGGTTGACGCCCTCGACCTTGAGCTTGGTCGGCTCCGACCACAGCATCGTCTCGAGCTGCTTCTTCGTGAACGACTTGATCGGCTTGTCCATCGGCAGGCCCATGCCCTCGAACAGCCGGCCGTACCACCCGTCCATCGAGTAGCCGGGCACCGTCAGCGCACCTTCGGAGAGCGACTTCTCCTCGTCGTAGAGCGCCGTGCGGTCGATGTCGTTCACCTTGCCCATGCCCTCGCAGCGCGGGCACATGCCGCCGAGGTAGACCTCCTGCTTGGCGATCCGGCGCTCGGTGCGCCCGCCCTTCTCGGTGGTCATCATCCCGCTCGCCTTGCGGGTCGGGACGTTGAAGGAGTACGCCGTCGGCGGGCCGACGTAGGGGTCGCCGAGCCTGCTGAAGAGGATCCGCAGCATCGCGTTGGCGTCGGTGGCGGTGCCGACCGTGGAGCGCGGGTTGGCGCCCATCCGCTCCTGGTCGACGATGATCGCCGTGGTGAGGCCCTCGAGGTGGTCGACGTCGGGACGCGCGAGGGTGGGCATGAAGCCCTGCACGAACGCGCTGTAGGTCTCGTTGATCATCCGCTGCGACTCCGCCGCGATGGTGGCGAAGACCAGCGAGCTCTTGCCCGAGCCGGACACCCCGGTGAAGACGGTCAGGCGGCGCTTGGGCAGCTCGACGCTGACGTTCTTGAGGTTGTTCTCGCGTGCCCCCTCGACACGGATGAGTGCGTGGTCGTCGGCCGGGTGTGTGGTGGTCATGGTGCGCGTCTCCCCTGTCGTGTGGCCTGTCGTGTGGCGGGCCGGCCGAGCCGCACCCGCGCCCCTCCCGTGGCGGGGGCAATCCTGCCAGTACGACGCCTCGCGCGCCGATGGTGTGACCGGCACCCGCCCCTCGGGTGGGGTGCAAGGTTTGTCCAACGTGTCAGTGTCGAGACATGAGCACCCACGACCGGACCCTGACCGTTGCCGAGATCATGGAGGAGACCGACATCGCCGTGCTGACGTACGTGTCGCTCGACGGACACCTCGTCTCCACGCCGATGGGCACGCAGGACTTCGAGGACCCGGCCACCACGTGGTTCCTCACCGAGCGCAGCAGTGACAAGGTGCGGGCGATCGAGGCCGACCCGCGGGTCAACGTGTCCTACTCCAGCAAGGCCGGCTGGGTCTCGCTGACCGGCACCGCCCACGTCAGTGACGACCGCGCCAAGCTCCGCGACCTCTGGGACGCCTCGGCCGGCGCCTTCATGTCCGGCGGTCCCGACGACCCCGACAACGTGCTGCTGCGCATCGACGGTGCGACGGCGGAGTACTGGGAGTCCCCCGGCAAGGTCGCGATCGCCGTGCAGATGGCCAAGGGGCTCCTCAGCGACGACAAGCCCGACCTCGGCGACAACGACACCGTGCAGCTCTGAGCGGGGCGCCTCGTGCTCGTCGACGCCCACGGTCCCGCCACCGCCGACGAGTCGTGGCGGCGCTTCACCACGCCTGCGACCTGGCCGTCGTGGGCACCTCTGATCCGTGAGGTCGAGGCGTCCGACGACGTGCTGGCCGTCGGTACCACCGGTCGGGTGCACGGCCCGGGCGGTGTGGCCATCGACTTCGAGGTCACTCGCGTCGACCCGGCCCTGCGGTCGTGGACGTGGCGGGCCGGGCGCGGGCCCGCCGCGGTGTCGATGGACCACCACGTCGTCCCGGCACCCGGTGGCGGCAGCCGGGCGATGCTCCGCGTGCCCGCGCCCGCCGCTGCCGTGCTCCAGCCGTACCGGCTGCCCGCCGGCGCGGCGCTGCGCGGGCTCGTGCGCGAGCCCGGTGGCGAGGGTGCGCCCGAGGCCGTCGAGTCGTTCGACTTCGCCTTCGCACCCAACTACGTCGGCCCCGCGCGCGCCTTCGGCGTCACCCCGGCCACGACCACGGTGGAGGTCGGCCCCGCGTGGCTCTTCATCCGCTACGGCCCGTGGCGCCTGGTGACACCGCGGACCAACCTTGCCTCGGCCGAGCTCACCGGCGGCTTCGCGTGGCACCGCACCGCGGGTCCGCCGCACCTGTCGCTCAGCGACCGCGGCGTCTCGTTCACGACGAACGGCGACCGTGCCCTCTGCCTGACCTTCCACGAGCCCGTCCCCGCGATCGACCCCACCGGCACCATCACCCACCCGGGCGCCACGATCGCCGTGGCCGACCCGCGCAGGCTCGCGTCCGCGCTCGGCTTCTCACTCGACGAGTAGCGGGTGCCGAAGGCCCATCCGGGCTAGGGTCGCAGAGCATGGACATGCTGCGGGGCGCAAAGATCGCCGAGGCCGGACTGACCGAGTGGCGCAAGCTGGCGCAGGGACTGCACGCGCGCTACCTGACGGCCGACTTCGCCACGGGAGTGCGCTTCGTCGCTGCAGTGGGCGAGGCAGGCGACGAGGTCGGGCACCACCCGCGCGTGACGATCGGCCAGGGGCACGTCGACCTCGAGCTGGTCACCGCCGACGCGATCTACCGCGACGACGAGGGCACCGAGCACGTCGTCGAGTGGGTGACCCAGCAGGACGTCGACCTCGCCCGCCGGGTCACCGAGATCGCTGCGGAGCACCGGCTGGACGCCGACCCGGCGTCGGTCAGCGAGATCGAGCTCGGCCTCGACGCGGCCGGCTCGGCCACCGTCGCCCCCGTGTGGGCAGCCCTCCTGACGGGCGACGCCGCGTCCCAGGGCCGGGGATCGCCCGGCGACGAGGTGCGCGACGCGACGGGTCGTGTGCCGAACCTGTGGTTCGACGACCTTGCCGCCGACGCTGTCCCGGGTCAGCGGTTCCACGTCGAGGTCTACGTGGCGCCCGAGGTCGCCGCTCAGCGGGTCGCCGCCGCCGTCGCCGCGGGCGGGACCGTCGTCGACGACAGCAACGCCCCCGGGCTCACCGTGGTCGCCGACCAGGAGGGCAACCGGGGGGTCATATGCGCCGACACGTCCGCCGAGACCGAGGACCGAACGGGGTCGGCGTCCTAGGGTCCCGGTATGGGAATCGTGCACAGGGCCACGTTGTCGCCGTCCAAGCAGGAGCTCGTCGAGGCGTGGCTGCCGAGCCGTCCGTGGGCAGAGGGCCGCACGATCGCCGGGAAGGTCGCGGAGTACCGGTTCGACGACCCCGACGGCGAGGTGGGTGTCGAGACGATTCTCTGGCACACCGAGGACGGGTCCGTGCTGCAGACCCCGCTGACCTATCGCGCCGCCCCGCTCGCCGGCGCCGAGTCGCACCTCATCGCCACCACTGCCCACTCCGTCCTCGGCGAGCGGTGGGTCTACGACGGGTGCGGCGACCCCGTGTGGGCACGGACCCTGGCTGCCGCGATCCTCACCGGTGCGCGGCAGTCGCAGATGTTCTTCGAGGAGGACGGCCGCAGGATCGACATCCCGGCGCGCATGGAGGTGCGCGGCAGCGGCCGGGGCGATGCCGCCGACGTGCCCGAGATCGACCGCGTGGACTCCGTGACCGACGACGGCGCCGTCACGACCGTGCTCGCGGGCGCGGTCGACCTCGCAGTCGCCCGCATCGTGGGTACGCCGCTGGGCGAGGGCCGACACCTCGACGGGACGGTCGGCGAGTCCGAGGAGCGGATCGTCCTCGCCGTCCTGCGCCGAGGCTGAGCGCCGCTCAGGGGCGCGCGACCTCGAGCCCCAGCCACTCCCCCAGCGCGTCGAGCTCGGCGTGCACCCGCCGGCGCCGCGCCGCGGACCAGTCGCCGTCCTCGTGCACCGCGTCGACGATCAGCACGCCCGCCTCACGGTCGGCCGTCGCATCGACCTTGCCGACCAGCTCGTCGCCGTCGAGCACCGGCATCGCCCAGTAGCCCCACTGACGCGTCGCGGCGGGCTTGTACATCTCCAGCTGGTAGTCGAAGCCGAACACGTCCTCCATCCGCTTCCGGTCGAAGACCAGCCGGTCCAGCGGGGAGAGGATCGCGGTGCGGCCCTCGAAGTCGTCGAGGTCGTCCAGCCGGTCGGGGTCCACGCGCCACAGCCCGCGTACGCCGTCGATGCGGGCCGCCGCGCCCGTGCCGCGGACGTCGTACCTCTCGTCCCACGCCTCGAGGGCCCGCGGGCGGGCGATGCCGAGCGCCCGCAGTCGCCGTGCGGCGAGCGCCTGGTGCGCCTCCTCCGCGGGCACTGCCGGGTCGCCGGGGTGGATGCGCTCGGCGAGGTCCCAGCGCCGCTCACGGCCCTCGCGCGAGGCGACCGCGACCTCGCCGCGCGCCTCCAGGCACTCGAGGAGCTTCATCACGTTCTTGTCGTTGGTCCACCCGGTCGAGCGCCAGGGCACCTCGCAGGTGTCCGGCAGGTCACGCGCTGCGGTCGGGCCCTCCGCGCGGAGCAGCGCCAGGATGTCGCGGCGACAGCCCTCGTTGGCGGCCACCCAGTCGGCGACGTCCTCCTGCCACTCCTTGAGCGGCGGCTCACCGGGCCAGGCGTCCATGTCGGCGCGGTGCAGCGCGACGTCCTCACTGGGCAGCAGCATGGCCCGCAGCTCGACGAGAGCGCCGTCGCCGACGAGCTCCTCGAGGTCCTCCGGCGCGTACGCGCTCCCGAGGCGGGTCCACAGGGCGAGGTCGGCGTGGTGCGCGACGACGCGGGTGAGGTCGACCTGCAGGAAGCCGAGGTGCCGCACCGCCTCCAGCACGTCGCCGGGTCGCGGCGTGGCGAGCAGCTGGGCGCGTACGGCGATGCGGCGGGCCTGTCGCGGCGACAGCTCGAGGCTCGGAGGGGCGCCCATGCGCAGATCCTAGGACCGGAGACCGGTGTGTCGGGGCCACGCCGGCATGGCCCGAACGGGTCATTCCTGACCCAGATCGGGCATTACCGGCCGGTTCCCGCCCGCACCGCGCCCGGCGGTGCGACCGTTGACGGCATGTGGGACACCGTCGAGACCAGCTCGGTCCACCTCTCTCACGACCTGCCGTGCAGCGAGTGCGGCCACGGTCGTCACACCTACCTGCCGTGCTCGGACACGTGCAGCTGCGCCTACGGGCGCGACCGCGTGCTCAGCAACGCCTGAGCCGCCACCCCAGAGCCGGCCTCAGCGCTCGCGCACCGAGTCGTCCTTCGCACGCCGCCTGACCCGACGGTTGACCTTCGACACGAACCTCTCGCGCGGCGGCGGGTTGCCGTCCTCGTCGAGGGCGTAGGACTCCACCTTCGCCAGCCGCGGCCGGTCGTGGTCATCCACGACCTCACCCGTGACCCACCACATGCGCAGGCTCGGGCCGGCCAACCGGAGGAAGGCCAGGTTGTTGTCGAACCACGGCCCCTCGGCGTAGGTCCACGTGAGGGGCGCGTCGGGCACCCGCGCCGACTTCGACGCCAGCCGCCCCATGGGCCCCGCGACGCCGTAGGAGAGCACCGCGGTCGCGAAACGCATGTTGCGTGAGAGCGGGTTGCGGATCGGCGAGCAGACCGCCTGCAGCACAGTGGAGCGCAGCGCCGGACCACCGTGGCTCGGCCGTGCCTCGCTGACGTAGCTGTGGTGCACGTCGCCGGAGAGGAACGTGACGGTGGACGGCGCCCGCCCACGCTTGCCGGCGGCGACCTCCATCGCCTGGCGGGCGACCTGCTGGAAGCTGGTCTGGAACGCGCCCCAGTGCTCGAGGTCGACCAGCTGGCGGAGCTTCTCCCCCGCCCGGCCGCCGCGCTCTCCCCACGCGCCCTGCGCGAGCGCCTCGCTGAACGCCTCGAGGTGGTGGAGGCCGCGGGCGAGCAGGAACGGCAGCGACGTGCCGATCAACAGGTGGTCGACGTCGCCGCGCAGCTGCTCGTCGAGCCAGGCCGCCTCGTCGTCGTCGAGCAGCGCGCGGTCGTCCGGGTCGAGCTTGCGGGCCGCGCGAGAGTCGACGACGACGAGGCGGGCCTGCGTGTCGAAGTCGCGGGTGTAGCTCCACCGGTAGGTCTGGGGCTGCTGGTCGACCCGGTCCGCGAAGTCGTCGAGGAACGGTCCGAGGTCCTGCTCGGCATCGCCCCGGTGCGCCAGCACCTGCGCGTACACCTCGTCCTTCTCCCGCTCGGCGGGCGACAGGTTGCCGAGGTGCTGGTAGACCCAGTACGACGCCAGGCCGGAGACGATGCGGCCGTGCCACCACGACGTTGCCTCCATCTCGCGGCGCCAGTCCATCGAGGTGTTCCAGTCGTCGCGGATGTCGTGGTCGTCGAAGATCATCGCGCTGGGCACGGTCGACAGCAGCCACCGGTTGGCGGGGTCGGACCAGGCGAGCTTGTAGAGGTGGGCGTACTCCTCGTAGTCCTTGAGCTCGGTCCAGGGCGCCTGCTCGATGTCGCGCCGCGACTCGATGAACTCCCGCATCGCGTCGGTGGTCTCGTCGGCGTAGACCTGGTCGCCGAGGAAGAGCACCAGGTCGGGCAGCCGGTCCGGGTCGAGGTCCGCGTCGGACGGGTCGGCGGCCTCGACCTGGCCGGCGACGCGCAACGCCCACGCGCGCAGGGCGTCGACGCCGTGGGTCTTGTTGCCCTTCTCGTCGTGGGAGACCGACGTGCGGCAGGAGCCGAACGACAGGTGGAGGGGACGCCCCGCCTCCAAGGTGGCGATGACGGGGTCCGGGAACGGCGACCCGGCGGGCGGCCAGACCCGGTCGTCGTCGATCGCGAGGGAGTAGGCCTCGGTGGTGCCGGGCTCGAGGCCGTCGAGCTCGACGAGGGCGTAGTGGTGGTCGTGGACCACGAACGTCGGGGCGGTCGCCGAGGCGGCGCCACGGGTGACCGTGACGGTCGCGGGAGCGGCCGTCTCGACCCAGATGGCCGCCGACGTCTCGTCGACGTAGCGGAGCAGAGGGCCCAGGAGCAGTCGGTCGTCGGGTGTCGTCATGGCTGGAGGAGCACCTTGATCGCGCGGCGCTCGTCCATCGCCCGGTAGCCCTCGGCCGACTCGGCCATCGGCAGCGTCAGGTCGAAGACCTTCCCCGGGTCGATGGCACCGGACAGCACGCGGTCGAGCAGGTCGGGCAGGTAGCGGCGCACGGGAGCCATGCCACCGGCGAGGCCGACGTTCTTCTGGAACATGCGACGCACCGGCAGCTCGACACCGTGCGGCACGCCGACGAAGCCGACGGTCGAGCCCGGTCGCGCGACGGTGAACGCCGTCTTCATCGCGCCGTCGGTGCCGACGCACTCGAGGACGGCGTCGGCCCCCACCCCGTCGGTGAGGTCGGCGATGCGCGCCTCGCCCTCCTTGCCGCGCTCGGCGACCACGTGGGTCGCCCCGAAGGCGCGGGCGATCTCCTGGCGGGGCTCGTGGCGCGACATCGCGATCACCCGCTCGGCGCCCATCTGGGCCGCGGCCAGGACGCCGCTGAGGCCCACCGCGCCGTCGCCGACCACGACGACGGTGTGGCCGGGCTGCACGCCCGCGGCGACCGCGGCGTGCCACCCGGTCGCCATCACGTCGGTCAGGGCCAGCAGGGACGGGATGAGCTCGTCGTCGGGCATCCCGTCCGTGGCGACGAGGCTGCCGTCGGCCTGGGTCACCCGGGCGTACTCGCCCTGTCCGCTCTGGGTGACCCCGAGGTTGACGCACGCCGACTGCATGCCTGCACGGCAGTGCGCGCAGGTGTTGTCGCAGTGGCAGAACGGCACGATCACGAAGTCGCCGACCTTGGTGGTCGAGACGTCCGAGCCCACCTCCTCCACGACGCCGACGCACTCGTGGCCGATGGTCGAGCCCGCACTGACGTCGTTCTCGCCGCGGTAGGGCCACAGGTCGGAGCCGCAGATGCAGCCCGCGACCACCTTGACGATGGCGTCGGTGGGCTCCTCGATACGCGGGTCGGGCACGTCCTCGAAGCGGATGTCGCCGGGCGCATGGATGGTGGTTGCACGCATGCGGCGATCCTGCCACGGCGGTCGGCAGCCGCCCCCTCCCTGGGGGCGAGCGTCCCGGACCGGCCCCGGAGTGCCGATCTCGCTTTATCTCATATCTGAGATACCGTGATCCGCATGGCTGACTACAAGGGTCGCATCGGCAACCTCATCCGCGACGCCCGCAAGCACCGCGGGCTCACCCAGCACCAGCTGGCAGAGCTGCTCGGCACGAGCCAGAGCGCCATCAACCGCATCGAGAAGGGTCACCAGAACCTCTCCCTCGAGATGCTCGCGCGCATCGGCGCGGCTCTCGACTCCGAGATCGTCGCCCTCGGCGCGGGGCCCACGCACCTGCGCGTCGACGGTCCGACGACGCTGTCCGGCTCGATCGACGTGAAGACCTCCAAGAACGCCGGTGTGGCGCTGCTGTGCGCCTCCCTGCTCAACAAGGGTCGTACGACGCTGCGCAAGGTCGCCCGCATCGAGGAGGTCAACCGACTGCTCGAGGTGCTCAACTCCCTCGGCGTGGCCACCCGCTGGGTCGGCGACGACAACGACCTGGAGATCATCCCGCCCGCCGACCTCAACCTGGCCGCGATCGACGAGGCCGCGGCGCGACGCACGCGCTCGGTGATCATGTTCCTCGGCCCGCTGCTGCACCGCTACGACGAGTTCGACCTTCCCTACGCCGGTGGCTGCAACCTGGGTGAGCGCACGGTCGAGCCGCACATGTCGGCGCTGCGACCCTTCGGCCTCGAGGTGAAGGCGAGCGACGGGAGCTATCACGCCAGCGTCAACCGCACCATCGAGCCTTCCCGGCCGATCGTGCTGACCGAGCGCGGCGACACGGTCACCGAGAACGCCCTCATGGCCGCGGCGCTCCACCCCGGCACGACCGTGATCCGCAACGCCTCGTCCAACTACATGGTCCAGGACCTGTGCTTCTACCTCCAGCGCCTGGGCGTCGAGGTCGAGGGCATCGGCACCACGACGCTCAAGGTCACCGGCCGGTCGTCCATCGACGTCGACGTGGACTACGCCCCCGCCGAGGACCCGATCGAGGCGATGTCGCTCCTGGCCGCCGCCATCGTCACCAAGTCGTCCATCACCATCCGCCGGGTGCCGATCGAGTTCCTCGAGATCGAGCTGGCGACCCTGGAGGAGATGGGCTTCCGCTACGACCGCTCCCCCGAGTACGCCGCCCTCAACGGCGAGACCCGGCTGGTCGACATCACCACGCATCCCTCCGAGCTCCGCGCGCCTCTCGACAAGATCCACCCGATGCCGTTCCCCGGCCTCAACATCGACAACCTGCCGTTCTTCGCCGTGATCGCCGCCGTGGCCGAGGGCCAGACGCTCCTCCACGACTGGGTCTACGAGAACCGCGCCATCTACCTCACCGAGCTCAACAAGCTCGGGGCACAGGTCAAGCTCCTCGACCCGCACCGCGTGCTGATCGAGGGGCCGACGCACTTCTCGGGCGCGGAGATCGTCTGCCCGCCCGCCCTGCGCCCGGCCGTCGTGCTGCTCATCGCGATGCTCGCCTCGAAGGGCCGCAGCGTGCTGCGCTCGACGTACGTCATCCACCGCGGCTACGAGGACCTCGCCGAGCGCCTCAACGAGCTCGGCGCCAACATCGAGACCTTCCGGGACATCTGAGACGCGCAGGGCCGTGTCGAGATCCCACCCTCGTGGTGGGTCTCGATACGCCTAGCTCGTGCCTCGCTCGGCCACTCGACCACCGAGGGACTCAGCTGAAGAGCGTCTCCACCCAGGCCCGGGAGACCTTGCCCGCGGCGGGCGGGGCGGTCATGTCGGCGGTGATCCGGGGCAGGGGTGCGGTGTGCTGGCCGGCGTTGCGGTGCCAGTCGTTCTCGGCCTCGACCAGCATCCCCAGGTCGGCGCGCGCGAGGAACACCCCGTGCCCCTCGGGGCACGAGCTGACCGTCGCCTCGCCGTGGGTCCGCTCATCCATCTCGACACCGCACCGGGGACACGTCATGCTCTCCATCCCCTGACGGTACCGCTGACCCCCATACTTCTCGCGTGGAACCACCGCACCCGACTGGACCGGCCTACCTCGACGCCCGACGCCCGCTGGCCTTCGCCCACCGCGGCGGCGCCTACCACCCGGACATCGAGGGCCTCGAGAACACGCTCGCGGCGTTCACCCACGCGGTCGAGCTGGGCTACACCTACCTCGAGACCGACGTCCACGTGACCAGCGACGGGGTGCTGCTGGCCTTCCACGACACGGTCCTGGACCGGGTGACCGACCGCACCGGCAGCATCGCGGACTCGACGTACGACGAGGTGCGGCAGGCGATGATCGGCGGGCGCGAGCGGGTGCCGACCCTGGCCGACCTCTTCGACACCTTCCCCGGGGCGCGGTTCAACATCGACCTCAAGTCCGAGGGCGCGGTCGAGTCGCTCGCGCGCTTCATCGAGGAGCGCGACGCGTGGGACCGGGTGCTCGTCGGCTCCTTCTCCGGCCGCCGGATGAACGCCTTCCGCCGGCGCACGGGGGGCCGGGTGGCCACCTCGGCCCACCCGCTGGAGGTGGTCGCCTTCGTGCTCTCCCCCAGCGCCCGGCTCGCCCGGTGGCTCACCCGTGGCCGACCGGTGGCGTTGCAGGTGCCCCACCGTCGCGGTCGCCTGCTCGTGGTCTCGCGCGGGCTCGTACGACGTGCCCAGGCGGCAGGCGTCCAGGTGCACGTGTGGACGATCGACGACCCAATTGAGATGAACGCCCTCCTGGACCGTGGTGTCGACGGCATCATGACCGATCGCACGGACATACTCAGGGACGTGCTCCGCGCCCGCGGACAGTGGAACGGCCCCGACCAGTGACGTCCGGGGACCGCATGGAGGGGGACGCATGACCGACGTGGACGGCGGGATCGCCAACCTCAAGCCGCTGGAGCAGGCTCGGGAGCAGAAGGCCTGGTACTGGTACGACTGGGCCAACAGCGCCTACACGACCACCATCGGCACCGTCTTCTTCGGCCCCTACTTCATCAACCTGGCCGAGAACGCCGTCGGGGGCGAGGACGGACGGTTCGAGGTCGCCGGGCTCTCGCTCCCGCCGGACTCGCTGTTCTTCTGGCTGATCACGGTCTCCACGATCCTGTCCGCGCTGATCCTGCCGCCGCTGGGGGCGTACGCCGACCGCGTGGCGAACAAGAAGCGGCTGCTGGCGACCCTGGCCTGGATCGGCTCGTTCTTCGCCGCCCTGATCTTCTTCGCCACCGGCGACAACTGGGAGCTCGCCGCCGTCGGCATCGTGCTGGGCAACCTGTTCTTCGGCGCCGCCGGCGTGGTCAACGACTCGATCCTGCCGCTCATCTCCGACGAGGACGACCGGGACAGGGTGTCCTCTCGCGGCTGGGCGTTCGGCTACCTCGGCGGCGGTCTCCTGCTCGTGCTCAACCTGGCCGTCTACCTCGGCCACGAGGCCCTCGGGCTCGACGAGGCGCTCGCGGCCCGCCTCTGCATGCTGTCGGCCGCCGTGTGGTGGGCCGGCTTCACCTTCATCCCCTACCTCCGGCTCAACGACCACCCGCCGGTCGCCGTCGAGCAGGTCGAGGGCAACGCGATCCGTCGCAGCTTCGGCCAGCTCGGCGCCACCCTGCGCGACATGCGCCAGTACCCGATGGCGCTGACGTTCCTGATCGCCTACCTCTTCTTCAACGACGGGATCCAGACCGTCATCGCGTCCGCGTCGGTCTACGGCTCCGAGGAGCTCGGCCACGGCCAGACGATCCTGATCGCGACCATCCTCATGGTGCAGTTCGTCGCCTTCGGCGGTGCGCTGCTCTTCGGCCGGCTCGCCGGCCGGATCGGCGCCAAGCGGACCATCCTGATGGGCCTCGCCATCTGGTGCGTCATCGTGACCGCGGGCCTGTTCCTGCCCGCTGGCAACGTCGCCCTCTTCCTGCTCATGGGCGTGGCGATCGGCATCGTCCTCGGCGGCACCCAGGCCCTCGCCCGGTCCTACTTCTCGCTCCTGATCCCCCGGGGCAAGGAGGCGGAGTACTTCAGCTTCTACCACGCGATGGACCGCGGGACGTCGTGGTTCGGCACGGCCACCTTCGGCATCGTGCTGGCCATCACCGACTCCTACCGGCCGGCGCTGTTCGCCCTGATCGCCTTCTTCGTCATCGGTGGCCTGCTGCTCACCCGGGTCGACACCGAGCGGGGCATCCGCGAGGCCGGCAACGACGTACCCGCCGTGATCTGAGCCCGCCGTCGGCCTGGCCCGCACCCCGGTCGGCAGACTTCACCCCCTGGGGTGAAGTTCGTCTCGCCTGAGCGTGGCCGACGACACCACGAATCCACGGAATTGTGCTGGCCCCGCTACCGTTGAAGATCGTAGAAGTTCCAGGGGCAGCCGAGCCGCGTCGTCACGAGCGGCGTCACGATCCACGGTCTGGCTCGTTGCACCTGGAGAACCCGAACACAACACAACGGGTGTCAGCAACCCAATGGAGGTGGGCACGGTGGCGGAGCGCACACTACGTGGCGCACGGCTCGGCGGCCAGAGTTTCGAGGATGAGCGCGGCATCGAGTTCGCAGCTCGTCAGCAGGTCGGTTATCGGTGCAAGCAGGGACATGACTTCGAGGTCACGATGTCGGTCGAGGCCGACATCCCGGCAGTGTGGGAGTGCCCGCGCTGCGGCGCCGAAGCGCTGAGCACCGCGGGCATCCTCCCGGAGGCCAAGGTCGAGAAGCCGGCTCGTACGCACTGGGACATGCTCCTGGAGCGTCGCTCGGAGAAGGAGCTCGAGGACATCCTCAAGGAGCGCCTCGAGCTGCTGCGCGGCGGCGAGATCGGCCCGGCGCACCTGCACCGCGCCAACAAGAAGAAGCGGGTCAGCTGACCGCCTGATCCAGCTGGTGCAGCGTCACTCGACGACGTCGCCCCGGACCACCGGGCCCCCGGGCCCAGGTCCGGGGCGTTCGTCGTCTCCGGGACCGAAACCGGTTCCGAAGCCAGGCCCGAACCCCGGTCCGGCCCCCGGGCGTCCGAACGGCGTCCCGAAGGTGGGCGCGACCACGAGGCGGCGCTCGACGACCTTGGTCAGCAGTCGGCGAGCAACGGGCCGGGTGAACGGCAGGATCAGCACGATCCCGGCGATGTCCAGGACGAAGCCGGGGCTGAGCATCAACGTGCCGCCGATGAGGATCAGGGCTCCGTCGGCGATCTCGCGGGCGGGCATCCGGCCGTGCTGGAGCGCCTCGCGCAGTGCCGTCCACGCACGACCGCCCTCGCGCTTGATCAGCCACGCGCCGAGCATGCTGTCCAGGACGAGCAGGACGATCGTCCACCAGGGTCCCACGAGCTGGCCGACCTGCAGGATGGCCCAGATCTCGACCAGCGGCACGACGACGAACGCGACGGCGAGGACCGGGCGCACCCAGCGGCGGCGGCGTCGCGGACCTGAGGGCGGGGTGGGTGAGGTCATGCCCGCACCCTGGACCGTCGCAGCTGCCGGCGACGCTCGGAGAGCCCCCACCGGGTGATCATGCGCAGCGACTCGCTCGCGACCTGGCCGCTCATCTTGGAGTCGCCGCGCTCGCGCTCGATGAACTCGATCGGCACCTCCGTCAGGCGGAGGCCGCGGCTCACGGTGCGGTAGGCGAGGTCGGTCTGGAACACGTATCCAGTAGACCTCACCGAGCCAAGGTCGATCGCCTCGAGTGTCGTACGACGGAACAGGCGGTAGCCGGCGGTCGCGTCCTTGACGCGGATCCCGAGCAGCAGCCGGACGTAGAGGTTGCCGCCGCGCGACAGCAGCAGGCGCTGGGCGGGCCAGTTGACCACCGAGCCGCCCGGGACGTAGCGCGAGCCGATCACGAGGTCGGCGGTGTGCAGGGCGTCGATGAGCCGCTGCAGCTGCTCGGGCTGGTGGGAGCCGTCGGCGTCCATCTCGCCGATGACGTCGTAGCCGGCGCGGAGCGCGACGTCGAAGCCGTGGAGGTAGGCGGCGCCCAGTCCGGCCTTCTCGGTGCGGTGCACGACCTGCACGGCCGGGTCGGCGGCGGCCAGGCGGTCGGCGAGGTCACCGGTGCCGTCGGGACTGTTGTCGTCGACGACCAGCACGTCGACGCCGGGCTGGGCGGCACGCAGCCGCCCGACGATCCACTCGAGGTTCTCCGACTCGTTGTAGGTCGGGACGACCATCACACAGCGGCCGAGGCCGTCGACACTCACGCGGGAGTACCTCGCTCTAGGGGTTGCCGGGGCTGCTGGGGCTCCTGCAGGTGGTGGTCGGCGCGGTCGCGCTGCCGGCGACGACGATAGGTGACGAGCACGAAAGCCGTGTGCAGGACGAGGAAGAGCATCACGAGTCGTCCGGGCCAGACGCCGAGCCGGACAGCGAGGGTGCGGGTCGTGCTGAGGCCGACGTCCTCCACGAGGACCTCCTGCCCGCGTGCCGGGACCGAGGCGACGACGGAGCCGTCAGGGCGTACGACGCCGGAGATGCCGTTGATCGCTGCCACCACGACCCAGCGACCGGTCTCCTGCGCGCGTAGACGGCTGATCTCGAACTGCTGCGCGAGCTGGCCGGTGCGGCTGAACATCGCGTTGCTCGTCTGCACCGTGACCAGCTCGGCGCCGCGCGACACCTGGCCGGCGATGCCCTCGTCGTAGGCCACGTCGAAGCAGATCGCGTCGGCCACGCGCAGGCCGCCGATCCGGATCGGCTCCAGGCTGGTGCCGCGGACCATGTCGCGCGGCACCTCGGTGAGCCGGCCGTAGGTCGACGGCATCCAGCTGCTGCCGCGGAACGGGATGTACTCGCCGTAGGGCACCGGGTGCCGCTTGGTGTAGCGGTCGCCGCTGCCGAGGCCGGGCTGGTAGACGATCCCCTGGTTGAGCACCTGGGTGTCGTCGAGCGGGTTGCTGTTGGTGCCGCCCACGAGGATCGGCACGCCGATCGCGTCGGAGGCCGCGACTATGCCGGCATGGACCTCGGTGTCGAGGAACGGGTCGACGGCCGTGGAGTTCTCCGGCCAGACCACGAAGTCGGGGAGCGGCTCGTCCCCCGCGGCGACCGCGTCGGCGAGGTCCTCGGTGAGCCGCACGTGGTTGGCCGTCACCTCACGATGGACGGCCGGCACGTTGAGCCCCGTGCCGGGCACGTCGCCCTGCACGGCCGCGACCGTGGCCGTGCCGCTGCGCTCGAGCGGAAACGGCACGAGTGCCGGCGCGAGGGTCACGACGGCCAGCCCGGCCACGACGGCGTACGTCGCCCGCGTGGGCGAGCGCGCGTGCAGCACGACCCACGCGAGCGTCGTGCCGGTCAGCGCGACGAGGAAGCTGACGCCCGTCATGCCGATCCACGGCAGGGCGTCGGCCCACGGCGTGTCGGCGGTCGCGTAGACCAGCCGGCCGAACGGCATCCCGCTGAAGGGGAACCCGCTGCGCCACGTCTCGATCCCGACCCACCAGAGCGCGGCGAGGACCGGCCACGCGCGCACCCGCATGCTCCACGAGATCCCGATGCCGAGCGGCACGAAGAAGGCCGCCTCCATCGCGCACATCGCGATCCACGCGTCCGTGCCGACCGAGCGCATCCAGACCATCACGGCGTAGACGAAGGCCACGCCGAAGACCAGGCTCGGGAGCCACGCCCGTCGCGGTCCGAGGCCACGCACGCACAGGACGAGCACCGCGATCGCGAGGGGCATCAGCCACGAGTACCCGACCGGCTCGAACGCAGCCGCCAGCGCGAGCCCGCCGGCGAGGGCGAGGAGGCAGCGGAGCAACACGCACAGACCGTAGCCGACGGCCCGATGGGGAGGATCGAGTGCCTGCAGCGGTGCGGGAGGAACCGGGGGGCTTCGGACCAACACGCACCCGTCTGGCTGACGAGCGCGCGAAGTTGTCTACGGCCCCGTGGTCCCTCCCGCATCCAGCCCCCGCGGGGCGCCGCCGACCGGTCGACGGGCGGTGGGCACCGCTGGCTCCGCGTGCCCCACGCTCGTCTCCGCTCTGTCGAAGGCGCCACCCGCGAGCTGCACAGGCGGACCCGGGAACCCTCTCGCCCTCGCGAGGAGGTGTCAACACCTCCCTGACCTGCGACGACGTGCGTTCCTGCAGGTCAACGGACCGGGGGTCGGGCGAAACTTGTCCGACAAATCTCAGCGCTGTCGGCGTGTCGACGCATGACACGCCGACGATGGGGAATCAGCCGCGCGGTGCGGGCGGGACGACGACCGTGCCTGTCGCGGTCGTGGCGACCACCGGCGGGTCGAGGACCTCCGCGCGCCCGGGTGCGTCGTCGCTCGGAGCGCCCCTCCCGACGACGTTCACGGCGAAGTCCATCACCCGGCTCCGCGTCCCCTCCTTCACCAGCGTCGCGGTGATCTCGAGGACGTCGCCGGCCCGGACGGGCGCCCGGAACTGCACGTCGGAGTAGGACGCGAACAAGCCTTCGTCGCCGTCGAGGACGATGCACATCTCCGTGGCCACGTCGCCGAACAGGCCGAGGCTGTAGGCCCCGTCGACGAGGTTGCCGGCGTAGTGGGCGTGGGAGTAGGGGACGTAGCGGCGGTGGGTGACCACGGTGCCGGTGCGATCGCTCATGAAGCCTTCTCCTGGGTGAGTCGGTGGACGATGAACGACGCGACCTCGCCCGGCGTCGTACCCCTGCTGAAGACGCGGTCGACGCCGAGCTCGCCCGCCATCGTCTCGTCGAAGCGAGGTCCGCCGACGACGAGCAGGGGGCGCTTGGCTGCCGGGTAGGCCTCGCGGAAGGCCGCGGACATCTCGCGGGTGTTGAGCAGGTGGGCGTCGCGCTGGGTGACCACCTGCGAGACGAGCACGGCGTCGGCCTTCTCCTCGCGGGCGGCCTCGACGAGCTGCGGGACGGACACCTGGGCGCCGAGGTTCACGACCTTGAGCTCGCGGTAGTACTCCAGGCCCTTCTCCCCCGCGAACCCCTTGATGTTGAGGATCGCGTCGATGCCGACGGTGTGGGCGTCGGTGCCGATGCAGCCGCCCACGACCACCAGGCGGCGGCGCATCGACCGCTTGATCGCGGCGTTGGCCTCCTTGGGCGTCAGCAGCGGGTAGTCGCGCTCCACGACCTCGACCGTGCTCGGGTCGACGAGGTGGTTGACCCGGCCGTAGACGACGAAGAACGTGAAGCCCTCCCCCATCGGCTTGGCGTGGACGACCAGCGCCGGGTCCATGCCCATCTTGTTGGCCAGCTGCGCCGCGGCGCCCTCGGCGACCTTGGAGTGCTCGATCGGGAGCGTGAAGGACAGCTGCACCATGCCGTCGCCGGTGGTGTCGCCGTAGGGACGGATGAGGCTCACTTGTCTCCTTCGAGGATCTCGGTCGCCGGGTTGTAGTAGTCGGGCGCCTTCTCCGCGACGCCGTCGAGGCCCCTGCCCTTGTCGGCCGGGCGCTTCATCAGGCCGAAGGTGCCGTCGGCGATCGCCGAGAGCAGCGGCGGCTCCCCCGGGACGCTGCGGTCGGCCTTGATGTCCTCGAGCAGGCCGATCGCCTCACCCAGCACCTCGCGGGCGCGGGAGGCGATGAACCCGTCGGGCGACGGGTGGAAGTCCTCGCGCAGGTTGCCGGCGGCGTTCATCACGTAACGGACGTTCTGCAGGGCCAGGTCTCGGTCGGAGATCCACGGGGTCACGACCGCCTCGGTCATCATGCCCACGAGCAGGATGCCCTGGCCGGTCATGGCACCGACGAGGTTGAAGAAGCCGTCGAGCAGGTAGCCCTTGAAGATGTCGCCGGTCATGTGCCGCGTGGGCGGCATCCACTTGAGCGGCGCGTCCGGGAACAGCTCGCGGGCGAGCATGGCGTGGGCCAGCTCGAGCCGGAACGAGTCGGGCACCTCGGGGTCGATCTCGAAGGCGTGGCCCAGGCCCAGCTGCCAGTCCTCGAGACCGGCCTCCTTGGCGAAGTACTCGTTGAGCAGCTGGCTCGTCGTGACCGTGTGGGCGGCCTCGATCGCGTCGGCGGTGGTGAGGTAGTTGTCCTCGCCGGTGTTGATGATGATCCCCGCCCGGGCGTGGACCTGTCGGCTGAAGCGCTGGTCGACGAAGGTGCGGATCGGGTTGATGTCGCGGAAGAGGATCCCGTACATCGAGTCGTTGAGCATCATGTCGAGCCGCTCGAGGCCGGCCAGCGCAGCGATCTCCGGCATGCACAGTCCGGAGGCGTAGTTGGTGAGGCGGACGTAGCGACCGAGCTCCCTCGACGTCTCGTCGAGGGCGGCCCGCATGAGGCGGAAGTTCTCCTGCGTGGCGTAGGTGCCGGCGAAGCCCTCGCGGGTGGCGCCCTCCGGGACGAAGTCGAGCAGCGACTGGCCGGTCGAGCGGATCACGGCGATGACGTCGGCGCCCTCGCGGGCGGCGGCCTGCGCCTGCGGGATGTCCTCGTGGATGTCGCCGGTGGCGACGATGAGGTAGATCCAGGGCTTGCTCGGGGCGTCGCCGACCTTCGCGATCATCCGCTCGCGGGCGACACGCTGCCGGTCGACCTGCTTGATGCCGGCCCCGACCGCCTTGCGGGCGGCGGCGCTTGCGCGCTTCGCGTCCCTGCCCTCGGGCACGCGGAACGTCACCGAGCCGGCGGCCGCCTTCTGGGCGAGCGTGAGCAGGTCGTCGCCCTCGCCGCGGAGCAGGGCGTCCCACACCGGCAGGCTGACCCCGTGCTCGAGCCCGACGTCGGCGCGTACGACGTCGGCGAGCCGGTTGACCCACGGGGTGCCGTCGGGGTCGGCGCCGCCGAGCCCGGCGAGGCGCAGGGTGGCGCGCTCGACGCTCACCGTGGTGTGGCGCTGGGCGAGGTCGACGATCGGCTTGCCGACCTGGCGGGCCAGCGTGCGGGCACGGCGTACGTCGCCGCGGTCGATGCCGAGGGCGCTCGTGGGGCGGGCCATGTCAGATCCTCCGCTCGAAGAGTCCGCGGACGCCGGCGTCGCCGCGTAGCAGCTCCATCGCGTAGGCGGCGTGGCCCGGGACGTAGCCGTTGCCGACGAGCATCCGCACGTCGGCGGCCAGGCCCTCCGCGCCCAGGGCGGCGGCGCTGAAGCTGGTGGCCATGGAGAAGAAGATCACGGTGCCGCCCTCGGCGGTGGCGAGGATGGCGCCGCCCTCGCACCCGGGGACGTCGACGCACACGACCGTGACGTCCGCCGGGCCGCCGGCGGCGGTGACGGCGTCCCGCAGCGCGATCGGGTCGCGGGCGTCAGCGACCGCGACGGCGTCGGCGAGGCCGGCAGCGGTGAGCAGGTCGTGCTCACCCTCGTGGGGCACGACGCCGATCGTGCGGGCGGCACCGGCCTTGCGGGCGGCGGCCAGGCTGAGGGAGCCGGACTTGCCCGCCCCTCCGATGACGGCGACGACCGGGGCGTGACCGCGGGCGACGTACTCCTCCACGACGCGGGCGGTGAGTGCCGGGGCTCCGCACACGTCCATCACGCTGAGCGACAGGGCGGGTTCGAGGTCGTCGGGGATGACGGCGGCGATCGATCGGCCGAAGAGCACGGCGTAGCCGTCGCACGGCACCTGCTCGCTGTCGCCGTCCCAGCGGGCCAGGCCGTCCTCGATGACGAGCGGGGTCAGCGTGAGGCTGACCAGGGTCGCGACGCGGTCCCCCACCGCGAGGCCGAGCGGCGACTCGGGTCCGACCTCCTCGACGGTGCCGACGAGCATCCCGCCGGAGCCCGTCTCGGGGTTCTGCATCTTGCCGCGGCTGGCGACGATGTCGAGCACCTCGGCGCGGACCGCGTCGCCGTGCTTCTCGCCGTACTTCGTGTGCTTGCGCTCGAGCTGGCGGAACGACGCGGCGTCGAGGTTGAGCCGCTCGACGCGGATGCGCACCTCGTCGGGCCAGAGCTCGGCGCGGGTGTCGAGCCGGCGGGCGGCCTGGGGCAGCACCGCACCCTCGTCGAGGACGCGGTGCAGGCCGGTCGGGTCGCTGGTGCGGACGTCCGCCTGGATGTCCGAGGAGGTCTTCATGCAGGGCATCCTTCTAGGTTCGTCGCGTTGAACCGCAAATCTTGCGGCGTGGCATTGGACTCGCCGCATGTTCTCCACGTACTCTCCCAGATGTGTCGCCGCACACACAACCGGCGCGCCGTCAGACCTGACCCCGCCGCCCGAGGCGGTCCGGGGCCACCGCGAGGAGAACCCATGAGCATCGAGACCGCCACCTCGCTGGAGGGGGCACTCGCCACCGGCCAGCCCTACCCCTACCAGCGGGTCGAGCTCGTCGAGCCCGACTGGACGCGCTTCCCCGGCTGGTCCGACGTGACCGCCGCGGACTGGGCGTCCGTCCAGTGGCAGCGCGCCCACTGCATCAAGAACGTCAAGCAGCTGCGCGAGCTGATGGGCGACCTCCTCGACGAGCGCTTCTACGCCGACCTCGAGCGCGACCAGGCCGAGCGGGCCACGATGTCGATGCTCGTCCCGCCGCAGATGATGAACACGATGGTGCCGACGGTGTCGCCGGCGGGCCCGGGCTCGCTGACCGAGGCGTTCTACGCCGACCCGGTGCGCCACTACATGGTCCCGGTCTTCAGCGACCGCCGCACCGACTGGCCCTCCCACCCGCACGCCGCGCGCGACTCGCTCCACGAGCACGACATGTGGGCGACCGAGGGCCTCACCCACCGCTACCCCACCAAGGTGCTCGCCGAGCTGCTGCCGACGTGCCCGCAGTACTGCGGCCACTGCACCCGCATGGACCTCGTCGGCAACTCGACCGCGGTCATCGACAAGCTGAAGTTCGCCGGCAAGCCCAACGACCGGCTCGGCGACATGATCGACTACCTGCGTCGTACGCCGTCCGTGCGCGACGTCGTGGTCTCCGGCGGCGACGTCGCCAACATGCCGTGGCCGCGTCTCGAGGCGTTCCTCATGGCGGTGCTCGAGGTGGACAACATCCGCGACATCCGGCTCGCGACCAAGGCCCTCATCGGCCTGCCGCAGCACTGGCTGCAGCCCGACGTGGTCGAGGGCGTCGCCCGTGTCGCCGCGGTCGCGCGCTCGCGCGGCGTCTCGCTCGCGATGCACACCCACGCCAACCACGCGAACTCCATCACGCCGATCGTGGCCGAGGCCTCGCGGGCGATGCTCGACGCCGGCCTGCGCGACGTACGCAACCAGGGGGTGCTGCTCGACGGCGTCAACGCCGACCCGCACGCCCTGCTCGACCTGTGCTTCCGGCTCCTCGACGGCGCGCAGATCATGCCCTACTACTTCTACATGTGCGACATGATCCCGTTCTCGGAGCACTGGCGGGTCTCGCTCGCCGACGCGCAGCGCCTGCAGCACCACATCATGGGCTACCTGCCGGGCTTCGCCACGCCGCGCATCGTCTGCGACGTGCCCTTCGTCGGCAAGCGCTGGGTCCACCAGAACGCCGACTACGACACCGAGCACGGCATCTCCTACTGGACGAAGAACTACCGCACCTCGATCGAGGCCGACGACATCGAGGCCCTCTCGCGCTACTACGAGTACTACGACCCGATCCACACCCTCCCCGAGTCCGGCCAGCAGTGGTGGGAGCAGCACGGGCGCCTCGACGAGGCCTCCCTCAAGGCCGCCGAGATGGCCGAGGCGTCGCGCCGTACGGCTGCCCTCCAGGCCTGGTAGGTCCGCCGCCTGCCCGCCCCGCGGTCCCGCAACCTGTCGAAGTCCCCGCACGTGCGGGGACTTCGTCACGTGTAGGCCGCTGCAACACCCACTGTGTGTCGGACTCGCCCTCCAAGTAGGCGTTCTCCACAGAGGGACGGCCTCGGTGTTTGTCCACAATCGTCGGGCGGGCATCCAGGGGCATGACTGATTTCCAGCTCTCCCCCACTGACGTGCGTCTACGGCGCGACCTCGTTGACGAGGGCTACACGGACCGCGACATCCGACGACACGTACGGTCCGGGTCGCTGACGAAGCTGCGGTACGGCGCCTACGTGCCGACAGATCTGGTCAAGGGCCTCGATGCAGTTGGCATGATGCGTGCGCGGTCGCGAGCGGTCCTGAGGACAGCGCATCCGTCGTCAGTCCTCAGCCACCAGTGCGCGCTGGCCGAGTACGACGTCCCGCTGTGGGGAATCGAGCTGGGTCTCACCCACGTGACACGAACCGACGGGCGACCGGGGCGACGCGAGGCGGGGGTCGTCCATCATCGAGCGACGCTCGGCAAACGCCAGTGGCTGCTCCGCGACGGCGTCCGCGTGGTCAGACCTGCCCGCGCGGTGATCGAGGTGGTGACGTCCAATCGCCCGGAGGTCGGCCTCGTGGTGGCGTGCGGAGTGCTGCACCTCGGTCTGTCCACGGAGGCCGAGCTCGCCGAGGCCGCATCGCTCACGCGGCACTGGCCGTTCAGTCTGAACACGCGCATCGTCCTGTCGCGTGCTGATCGGCGCCTCACCAATGTCGCAGAGGCACGGGTGTGGCACTTCTTCCACGAGCAGCGCATCCCGCGCCCCGAACCCCAGGTCGACGTGTTCGACGCCGCCGGGAACCTGCTCGGCATCGTCGACTTCCTGTGGCGCCGCCTGGGCGTCTTCCTCGAGTTCGACGGCCGCATCAAGTACGAGCAGCACCGCCGGCCTGGCGAGACCGTCGCCGACTACGTGCTGCGAGAGAAGCGCCGCGAGGAGCAGATCTGCCTGGCCACCGGCTGGATCTGCATTCGAATCACCTGGGAAGACCTTGCACGCCCGCTGGTCCTGGCCGATCGGATCCGGCGAGCGCTGGCGCGCCGCGCGCAGGGCTGAGCCGAGTTGGAGGAGCAGTCTGGCGCGTGTAGGCCGTTGCGGCCGCCTACACGCGACGAAGTCCCCGCACGTGCGGGGACTTCGATCGGGGATCGGTATCGCTGCCGCATGCAGAAGGGGCGTCAGAGGCGGGCGAGGAGGACCGGGGCGCCGGGGCCGGTGAGGTGATCGGGGGCGACGGGGCGGCCGTAGAGGACCAGCAGGAGGATCTCGGTCGAGGCGAGGACGTCGGGGCCCGAGCCATGGGTCCAGTCGCTGTCGGTGGCCACGAGGCGCACGCCGGCGACCCGGCGTCGCGCGCTCCCGCCGACCACCACGTTCAGCGGCCAGGGAGTAGCCATGCTGAACTCGGCGAGCGGGGCGAGCACCTCGGCCGGCACCTGTGCCGGGATCCCGAGGGGGCGACGTACGTCTATCCCGTGCACGACGGCGTCGGCCAGCGCAGCAACCGGGGGCATGCCGATCGGTGTCGCGCCGGTCCGTGCGTTGTCGCGCAGCTGGGCGAGGATGGCCTCGTGGCCGCGCTCGGACCAGCCGACGGCCGAGCGGGCGATCATCCGGTTCATCGAGAACCCGTGCCGCCCCATCGCGGCCGCTCCGGCACCGATGCCCAGAACCGGGGCCCAGGCGAGGTGGGCGGCGACGTCGATCACCCGCCACTCCGAGCACAGCGAGGGGGCGACCCACTGGTCGGGTTCGAGCCCCACGAGCGTCTCGATGAAGCCGTCGCGCAGCGTGCGGGTCAGCTCCGACACAGTGGTCGCCCCATTCATGCTGCTCGCCACCCGAGGGCGTCGATGAGGGTGCGCACGCGCCCCGCGACGTCGAGGCCGGGCGTCGGCAGCGCCAGCTCGTGGAAGACGAGGCCCGTGACGTAGTTCGCCATGATCCCGTAGTCCCGCTCCGGGTGGCGGGAACCGGCACGACGTACGAGGTCCAGCGCCCAGGTGTCGACCTCGTCCGCCCCGACTGCGTAGAAGGCGCGCAGCGCGGGCGTGCGGGCGGCCTCCGCGTGGAGCATGTAACGGGCAAGCGTCGTGGCACGGTCGACGCCGAGCGCGCGGTGGGCGAAGGCTCCGAACGCCGACGCAAGCCCCTCGCGCGACGCCTCGATCTCCCCGTTCGGGCCGGAGGCCATCTCCATCTCCCGCTCGATGCAGCGCTGCGTCACGCCCTCGACCAGCGCCCGGTTCGTCGGGAACCGCACTTCCGTGGAGCCGGCGGCGACCCCGGCCCGGGCGTCCACCGCGTCGTGGGTCAGTCCGCTGACTCCCTGGTCGGCGACGAGCTCGATGCCTGCGTCGAGCAGCTGGGCACGGAGATCTGCCATCCCTAACAACTACACGTGTAGTGCCTGCGCGTCAAGAGGCTTCGCCGACGGTCCAGCCCAGGGTGTCGATCACCGCGCGGATCCTGGCCCTGGCGTCAAGGTCGGGCGACGGCAACGCGAGCTCGTGCAGCACGAGCCCGGTGACGTAGTTGGCGAGGAGGCCGACGTCCCGGTGCGGGTCACGCGAGCCGGCGCGAGTGATGAGGTCGAGGCCCCACGTGTCGACCTGGTCGGCACCGAGCGCCATCCCCGCGCGAAGCCCCGGGTTCTGAGCGGTCTCGACGAGGATGGCATAGCGGGCGAGTGTCACCATCCTGTCGGGACCGAGCGCGCGGTCGACGAAGCGGCCCAGCGCCTCGGCGACGCCGTCCGGTGTCGGGTCGACCTGGTCGCGCGGCCCGGTGGCCATCTCCCGCTCGCGGACGATGAACCGCTCGACGATGCCGAGCACCAGCGCCTCGCGGGTGCGGAAGTAGTTGGACGTCGACCCCGCAGGCAGGTCGGCGGCCGCGTCGACGGCGCGGTGCGTCAGCCCGCGCATCCCCTGGGTCCCGACCAGCTCGAGGGCCGTGTCCAGCAGCAGCGTGCGACGGTCAACCATCCCGCGGTCAGTCGACGGGTCGGTTCTCGAACGGCGTCGACAGCACGATGGTGGTGCGGGTGGAGACGCTCGCGACTGCGCGGATCCGCGCCAGCAGCTCTTCGAGCGCGAGTGGCGTGGCGACGCGGATCTTGAGGATGTAGGACTCCTCGCCCGCCACCGACCAGCACGACTCGATCTCCGTGATGCCCCTGAGCCGGTCGGGGTAGTCGTCGGGCTGCGACGGGTCGATCGGCGTGATCGAGATGAAGGCGGTCAGCGGGCGACCGAGCTGGTCGTGGTCGACGGTCGCCCCGTAGCCCATGATCAGCCCGCGCTGCTCGAGACGCTTGACGCGCTGGTGCACCGCGGACGTCGACAGGTCGGTCGCCTTGCCCAGGTCGGTGAAGGACATGCGTCCGTCAGCGGCCAGCAGCGCGAGGATCTGCCGGTCCTTGGACTCGACCTCGGAGGAGCTCACGCGCGACACCCTAGTGTGAGCCGGACAGCGCCTCCACCAGGCGCACGGCAGACGAGCCGAGCCCCCACTGCGCGTCGAGGGCGACGACGGCGTCGTGGTCGGCGGGCGTACGGGGACGGGTCAGGTCGCGCCCCCCTAGGTCGAGGTCACGGCGTACGGCGACCACGCGGGGCGCGACGGAGAGGTAGTCGGCAGCCGCCTTGATCTTGCCGCGCGGTCCGGGACCCATGTCGGAGTCGGGGTCGCCGGCCGCGGCGATGACGGCGTCGATGGTGCCGAACCTGTTGAGCAGCGTCGCCGCGGTCTTGTCCCCCACGCCGGCGACCCCGGGCAGGCCGTCGGACGCGTCCCCGCGCAGCGTTGCGAGGTCGGCGTACTGGTGGGCGTCGACGCCGTACTTGCCGCGCACCCACGCGTTGTCGACCCGCTCGTGCTTGCTGACGCCGCGGGCGACGTAGAGCACCCGCACCTCGGCGTCGTCGTCGACGAGCTGGAAGAGGTCGCGGTCGCCGGTCACGATGTCGACCGCCATGCCGGCGTCGGTGGCGAGGGTGCCGATGACGTCGTCGGCCTCCATCTCGGCGTGCCCCACGACCGGGATGCCGTAGGCCTCGAGCACCGACAGGATGACCGGGATCTGCGCCTCGAGGGGGTCGGGCACCTCCTCGACGTCCGGCTTCGGTCCCGGCACCTCGCGCACCACGCGGTGGGCCTTGTAGGAGGGGAGCAGGTCGACGCGCCACTGCGGGCGCCAGTCGTCGTCCCAGCAGCACGCCAGGTGGGTGGGGTCGTACTCCCCCACGAGGCGGCTGATGAAGTCCATCAGTCCGCGCACGGCGTTGACGGGGGTGCCGTCCGGCGCCCGCACGGAGTCGGGCACGCCGAAGAACGCCCGGAAGTAGAGCGAGGCGGTGTCGAGCAGCAGGAGACGGTCGCCGGTGGCCATGGCCGGAAGCCTTCCACATCACTGGCCGGCCGGTTCCGACCCCGCACCGCGGCGAGCCCGTCGGTCCCTTGCGCGTCAGTCGGCCAGCACGCTGTAGGCGATCACGCCGCGCTTGAGCAGCCGGGCGGTCGCCCGCGCCGTCTCGCGCAGCTCCCGCTCCCCCGCCGCGTCGGCGACCTGGCCGCACAGGTCGAGCAGCTGCTTCATCCAGCGCACGAAGTCGCCGGCGGACAGCCCGGTCACCATCAGCACGTCGTCGAGGGCGTCGCCCTCGGCCCAGCGCCACGCCGCCCAGGCGAAGCCCATGTCGGGCTCGCGGAGGAAGTCGAGGTGGTGGTCCCGCTCGAGCGCGTCGAGCTGGCCCCAGAGGCGGACGAGCTCGCCGAGCACCGGCCGCACCTGGCCGCCGGGCATCTTGGGCGAGGTGGCGTCGTCGGCGCGTCGCGCCTCGAACACCAGCGCCGACAGCACGGCCGCCAGCTCGGAGGGGGCGAGCCCGTCGAACAGCCCGGCCCGGATCGCCTCGGCCGCGACGAGGTCCATGTCGGTGTAGATCCGCCGCAGGTGCGAACCCTTCTCGGTGACCTTGTCGCCCTCGAGGTAGCCGAGCGCGGCCAGGACGTCGCAGACGCGGTCGAAGGTGCGCGCGACCGTGTTGGTGCGGTTGTCCACCCGCCGCTTCAGGGTCTCGGTGTCGCGCTGGAGCTTGAACCAGCGCTCCGCCCACCGCGAGTGGTCCTCACGCTCGGGGCACTGGTGGCACGGGTGCGCCTTGAGCTCGGTGCGCAGGCGGGCGACCTCCCGGTCCGTGGCGGTGTCGCCGAAGGTGTCACCCTGCTTGGCGCGCCGCTCCCCCGGGGCGTCGAGGTCGTGGGCCTTGGCGCGGAGCGCCGTCGCGAGGTCGCGCCGCATCCCCGGGTTGCGACCGTTGAACGACTTGGGGATCCGCAGCCGCCCGACGGCCTCCACCGGGGTCGGGAAGTCCATCGGTGCGAGCCGCCGCGCCTGGCGGTCGGCGGTGAGGACGTAGGGGCGTGGCTCGTCGCCCGAGTGGCCCGGGTCGATCACGACCGCGAGGCCGCTGAACTTGCCGGCGGGCACGTGGATCACGTCGCCGGGGCGCAGCTTGCCGAGCGACCGCATCGCCTCCTCGCGGCGGTCCATGCGGCGCTCCCGGGCGGCCCCCTTCTCGAGGTCGGAGATCTGCCGGCGCAGGGCGGCGTACTCCATGAAGTCGCCGACGTGGCACGTAGCGGCCTCGCGGTAGCCGTCGAGGGCCTCCTCGGCCTTGTGCACCTGCCTGGCCAGCCCGACGACCGCCTTGTCGGCCTGGAACTGGGCGAAGGACTGCTCGAGCAGCTCACGCGACGTCGCGCGGCCGAACTGGTGCACGAGGTTGACCGCCATGTTGTAGGACGGTCGGAAGGAGGAGCGGAGCGGGTAGGTGCGGGTGGAGGCCAGACCGGCGACCTCGCCGGGGTTCATCCCCGGTTGGTAGAGCACGACGCCGTGGCCCTCGATGTCGAGGCCACGCCGCCCCGCGCGCCCGGTGAGCTGGGTGTACTCCCCCGGCGTCAGGTTGGCGTGGGTCTCGCCGTTCCACTTCGACAGCTTCTCGATCACCACCGTGCGGGCCGGCATGTTGATGCCGAGCGCCAGGGTCTCGGTGGCGAAGACGACCTTGACCATGCCCTCCTGGAACAGCTCCTCGACGACCTGCTTGAACGCCGGCAGCAGCCCGGCGTGGTGCGCGGCGACGCCGCGGGTCAGTCCGTCGAGGAACTCGTGGTAGCCCAGGACGTGGAGGTCCTCCTCGGGCAGGGTGCGGGATGCCTCCTCGACCCGGGCGAAGATCTCGTCGCGCTCGGCGGCGGTCGTCAGGCGGGTGTTGGCCTGGACGAGCTGGGTCACCGCCGCGTCGCACCCGGCCCGGCTGAAGATGAACACGATCGCCGGCAGCAGGCCCTCGCGGTCGAGTCGCTCGACGACCTCGACGCGGCTCGGGATCCACACCCGACGCCCGTTGCCCACCGACCGGGGGTTCTTCGGCGACCCGGGCTTGCCCTTGCGCGGCGAACGCCGGTCGCGCATCAGCCGCGAGCTCGCCCAGTCGTCGCGGGCGATGCGGGTCAGCTCGTCGTTGACCGGCGCGCCCTCCTTCACGAAGCCGGCGCTGGCGTCGACGTCGGAGGAGGCGAAGAGGTCGAGCAGCCGGCGGCCGACCATGACGTGCTGGAACAGCGGCACCGGCCGCTTCTCCTCCAGGATCGTCGTGGTCTCACCGCGGACCGTGGCCAGCCACTCGCCGAACTCCTCGGCGTTGGAGACCGTCGCCGAGAGGGACACCAGGGTCACCGACTCCGGGAGGTGGATGATGACCTCCTCCCACACCGCGCCGCGCATCCGGTCAGCGAGGTAGTGCACCTCGTCCATGACCACGAACCCGAGGCCGAGCAACGTGCGGGACCCGGCGTAGAGCATGTTGCGCAGCACCTCGGTGGTCATCACGACCACGGGCGCCTCGCCGTTGACCACGTTGTCGCCGGTCAGCAGGCCCACCTTGTCGGCGCCGTAGCGCTTCACCAGGTCGTGGTACTTCTGGTTGGACAGGGCCTTGATCGGCGTCGTGTAGAACGCCTTGCGCCCGGTCTGGAGCGCCAGGTGGATGGCGAACTCGCCAACGACGGTCTTGCCGGACCCGGTCGGGGCCGCGACGAGCACGCCGCGGCCGTCCTCGATCTCCCGGCAGGCGCGGAGCTGGAAGTCGTCGAGCTCGAAGCCGTAGAGGCCCTCGAAGTCCTTGAGCATCGGGAAGGGCTTCTCGCGCTGGAACGCCGCGTAGCGCTCGGCGGGCGTGGGCTGGTCGTCGTGCTCGGTCATGCGGGGTCCCCGCGGCGTTGTTCGGAGGAGCGGAGCGGAGGAGAAGAACGTCGTGGGGTGCTCATGGGGTCCTCATGCAATCACGTCCAGCGCGCCGGGAACGCACTCGACGGTCAGGGGCAGCGGGCCGAAGCGCTCGCCGTCGGCGTACGACACGATGCCGGGCGCCGCCACGGTGACGCTCCGCACCCGCCGGTGGACGTACTCCGCCACGCCGTCGATCCGCCCGGTGAACAGGCGCGGGTAGGAACGGACCAGCTTGGGCTTGCTCATCCGGGTGATGACCACGACGTCGAGCAGCCCGTCGTCGAGGAGGGCGCCCTCGGTGATCCGGAGCCCGCCCCCGAACGACGGTCCGTTGCCCACGGCGACGAGCATCGCCTCGTGCTCGACGGTCTCGCCGTCGAGCTGCAGCACGTAGGGGATCGGGCGGAACGTGCGGAGCTCGGCCAGCGTGGCGATGTTGTAGCGCATCTGGCCACGGGGCCAGGTCATCGCGTTGGCCCGCTCGTTGACGATCGCGTCGAAACCCGCGGCGAGCACGGTCACGAACCACCGGTCGCCGCTGCGGGCCAGGTCGATGGTGCGCCGCCGCGACGCGATGACGCGGTCGGCGGCCGCCACGGGGTCGGTGCGCGGGAGGTCGAGGTAGCGCGCGAAGTCGTTGCCGGTGCCGCTGGGGATCACGCCGAGGGGTGTGCCGGTGCCGGCCACGGCCTGCACGCCGAGGTGCACGAGGCCGTCGCCGCCGCACACCACGAGGGCCTCGACACCGTCGGCGACGCACGCGCGGGCCAGGTCGGCCGCCTCGTCGGCGTCGCGACCCGCGAGGTTGCGCACGACGAAGCCGCTCTCCCGCAGCCGGGCCAGGGCGGCGTCGCGATGGCGTGCCCCCTTGCCGCGACCCGACGTCGGGTTGGTCAGCAGGGCGATCTCCCGCCCCCGCACGAGGCGGTCGGGCGCAGCCGGGTCGTGCATGGCGCGACCCTATCCCCCGGCACCGACCGGACGGCTCGACTCTCCCGCACGCCCGGCGCCAGCGCGCCGGTGGCGGGTCAGCCCAGCCGCAGCAGGACGGCGTACCGCTCGGTGCGTGCCCCGACCGCGCGGGCCAGCCGACCGAGGGCGTCGAGCACCAGCTCGGGACCGAAGCGGGTCCCCGGGACGGCCAGGACCATGCGCGAGCCGTGCTCGCCGATCACGACCTGTCCGTGGCGCCACGCCTGGTGGACCCGCAGCCGGGTCGCGTCGTCCACGACCGGAGCCGGGTAGGCCTCGTCGACCGCGAGCAGGTCGCACACGATCTCCTGGGCCACCTCTGCCCGGTCGTCGGGCTGGTCCGCCGCCAGCCGACCCCGGACGAGGTGCCCGGTCTGCAGGCCCTCGTCGGCGCGCCAGACCACGTCGCCGGTGCCCAGCCACTCCGGCAGGTCGAACGGGTCGATGTCGGTGAGGGTGGCCTGCATGGGTCCACCCTGTCAGAGCCGGCCGGGGCCTCAGATGGAGGACAGCTCGTCGGGCGAGAGGCCGGCGTTGGGTGCGCGGCGGGCGCGACGCTTGTCGTTGAACCGCGCGATGGCCTCCGAGGCGAAGAACAGCAGCACCATCGGGACCGCCATCAGGGTCATCGTGAAGGGGTCGGCCGACGGCGTCGCGACGGCAGCGAAGATGAAGGTGCCGATGACGATCCATGGCCGGTAGGCCTTGAGCGCGGACCCCTTCACCACGCCGGCGAAGTTGAGCAGCACGACGAAGACCGGGATGTTGAAGGCCAGCCCGAACACGAAGAGCGTGCGGGTGAAGAACTGCAGGTAGTCGTTGAAGTCGATGAGGTTGGTGACGCCGTCGGGGTTGAAGCCGATCAGCACCTCCAGGGCGATCGGCAGGGTCACGTAGCCCAGGACGATGCCGGTGAGGAAGAGCGGACCGGCGACCGCCACGAAGATGCGGCTCATCTTCCGCTCCTGGGCATAGAGCCCGGGCAGCACGAAGGCCCAGATCTGGTAGAGCCAGTAGGGCGCGGTCACGATGGCGGCGGCGAAGCCGCACAGGGTCAACCAGAGGAGAAGGCCCGCGCCTGCGCCGCTGGTCGTGGCGATCGACGTGCCTTCCGCCAGTGTCTTCTGGGCGTCCTGGTAGGGGCCGTAGACGGCGTCGTAGATCGCATGGCGGAAGACGATCGCCACCGCGAGAGCGACGCCGAACACCAGCAGGCAGCGCAGCAGCCGCGCGCGGAACTCGCGGAAGTGGTCGGCGAGTGCCATCCGTCCGTCGGGGCCGACAGCATCGGGCGACGGCCCCTTGAACAGGCCGACGAGACCGGCAATCCTCACGCTCTTCTGGACTCCGGCGATCAGGCGGTGGTGTCGTCGCGCCGCTCGCGCAGCACCTCACCGGAGGTGTCGTTGCGCACCTCGCCACCCGCGGCCGGGTCGTGGGCCTCGTTGCGGGCCTCGATCTCGCGCTGCTCGGGGGTCTTCTCGGCGTCGTCATCGTCGCGGAGGCTCTTGGTCTCCGTCTTGAAGATGCGCAGCGCCTGTCCCGAGCTACGGGCCAGGTCGGGCAGCTTGGCGGCACCGAACACGAGCACCACGATCGCCAGGATCACGAGCCACTCCAGGCCCTGCGGCATGCCGATCATCGGGTCGATCATGTGGGTCACTCCGTCGTTGGTGGTGTGGTGGATCACGTGCTGGGGGTCACTCGGAGTCTACGCCGTCGTCCTCGTACATGCGGAGCGCCGTCCGGGCTGCGGTCGTGAAAGCGTCGGCGTACGCCGCTGGCGCAAGGAGCTCGGCGTGGGGCGCCAGGCGCAGGAGCAGGGACTTCACCCATTCCTCGCTGGCCACCTCGAGGTCGACGTCGATCGTGCCGTCGGGCCCCGGTCGCCTGCCGGTCACCGGGTAGTACTCGACGACCCAGCGCGCCTGGGGTGCCAGCCGCAGGGTGACGGTCGTGGTCTCGGCGTCGGTGAACCAGCCGCCGGTGAGGTCTCGGGCACGCGCGCCGGGGTCGGCGACGGGGCTGTCGAGCTCCGTGGCGGCCACGATGCGGTCCACCCGGAAGGCGCGGTCGCCGCCGGCGGTGTGGCACCAGGCGTCGAGGTAGAGCAGGTCCTCGACCCGGGCGAGCCCGCGGGGATCGACGACCCGGCGGGACTCCCGGTCGCGGGACGGCACGTGGTAGGTGATCTCGACCTGGTGGCCGTGGGCCAGCGCCGACTCCAGCACGGGAACGACGGCGCTGCTCTCGAGCGGCGTCGGCGTGACGTGGAGGCGGAGCAGTCCCTCGCCGTCCTGCCCGGCGGCCTCCTCGAGCTTGGCCAGGGTCCGCTCGATGACCTCGCGGGCCTCAGCGGGGGCGGTGTCGACCATCGTGCGCAGCGCCACGACGAGCGAGGTGGCCTCGGCGGGCGAGAAGCGCACCGGCCGGGCGAGGTAGTCGGCGTTGTCGACCCGGATGATCCGGTCGCCCTCCAGCGCCTCGAGGTCGACCTCGATCAGGTCACCGGGCAGCCCGGGCGACACCCCGGTCATGAACAGCAGCCGCAGGTCGCGCTCGATCTGGTCGGCGTCGGTGCCGAAGTGGGCGGCGGCGTCCTCCAGGCGCACCTCGCCGCGTGCCAGGAGGTACGGCACCAGCGCGAGCAGGCGCGCCACCTGGTCGGGCGCGGTGTCACCGGTCTGCGTGCTCATGACGCCTCCCCCGAGCCGGCCACGGCGCGGAGCCGGGCGACCACGTCGTCGCGCAGGGACTGCGGCGCCACCACGACCGCGTCGGCGCCGTAGGTGAGCACCTCGTCGGCCAGCTCGTGCACGGGCCCCTGGACGACAACGGCGTCCCACCCGGGGCGGTCGGCGATCGGCGTCACCGACTCCGCGCGCCGGCGCAGGCCGACACCGGTGCCCTGCCGCAACCTGACCTCGGCCCGGACGGACGGGTACGACGGCGAGAGCCGCCGGGCGACCTCGCGCACGTCGGTGCCGGGCGGGACGTCGTACGCCCCGGACCTGCCGCTCGCGCGGACGGTGCCGACGATCCGCGAGAGCCGGAAGACGCGCTCGGCGCCACGGTCGACGTCGAAGCCGACGACGTACCACCGGCCCGAGGAGCGAGCGAGGCCCCAGGGCTGGACCCGACGGGTGGTCGGCGCGGTCTCGTCGGCGCGCTGGTAGGGGAAGCCGACCTGGCGCCGCTTGCCGATCGCGTCCCACAGGGGCTCGAAGGCCGGCTCGTCGGCGGTGATGGCCGGGGCGACGACCTCGAGGCGCGACGGGTCGATCTCGACGCCCTGGCCCTTCAGCTTGGCCAGCGCGCGGCCCGTCGCCTTCGCGAGGGTCGCCTGCTGCCAGACCTGGGCGGCCAGGCCGAGGACAGCTGCCTCGTCGGACTCGAACCTGATCTCCGGGAGCGAGGTCTGCTCGGTCGGGATGCGGTAGCCGATCTCGTCGTCGAAGAACGCGTCAGCGCTCCCGACCTCGATCACGGCGCCGATCTGTCGCAGGGCGTCCTTGTCGCGCTCGAAGGCACGCTCGAACGCCTCGTCGCCGGCCGGCCCGCGGGCGTGCTCGGGGTAGCACGCCTCGCGGATCGCGTCCTTGCCGATGAAGCGCTTGGCGCCGAGCAGCAGGATGTGGAGGTTCATCAGCCGTTCTGCCCGTGGCTGCACCATTCCAGTCCCCCTCTCCCCTGCGCCTGTCGGTCGGGTCAGGAAGCGCCGAGGATGTCGACGACGAAGAACAGGGTGTCGGTGCCCTTGATCCCGGCCTGCTCGTTGCCCTGCTCGCCGTAGCCGTCGGCCGGCGGGATCTCCAGGATCACGCGCGAGCCGACGGTGCGACCCACGAGGCGCTCGTCCCAGCCCGGGATGACCTGGCCGACGCCGATCGGGAACTCGGCGGGCTCGCCGCTGTAGGACTCGTCGAACGGCTTGTCGGCGTCGTAGACCTGACCGAGGTAGTTGACGGTGAGGGTCTGGCCGGCCTTCACCTTGGCGCCGTCGCCCTTCACGAGGGTGGTGGCGATCAGCTTGCCGGTGGGCTTGTGGGCGGTGCTGAAGTCGAGGCCGGTGATGACGCCGTCCTTCTCGACCAGCTCCGGCGCCCAGCCCGCGGGCTTCTTGTCCTCGCCCTGCGGGCCGTCGAGCGGCGGCACCGTCTCGGACCGGCCGAGGATGTCGACGACCGCCAGGACGGCGTCCTTGTTGCCGATGCCGATGTCGGGGCGCCCGCCCTCACCGAACGCCTCCTCGGCGCTGGTGAGCAGCACGACGCGGTCGCCGACCTGGTTGCCGATGACGGTCTCGCGCAGGAACGGCAGGATGTCCTCCGACATCTCCACCGACTGCGGCGCGCCGTCCTTGGTCCAGGTGCTCTGCGCCTCCTTCTCGGTGAAGCCGTTGCCGATCCACCAGTTGGCCTTCACGGTGTCGCCCTCGGCGACCTCCTCGCCGTCGCCCTCGACGAGGACCTCGGTCTCGTCCTTCGAGCCGTCGAGGCGGCCGTCGAAGGTGACCTTCGGCTCCGAGCCCTGGTCGCCCTCGATGGTCACCGAGCTGAGGGACTCGCCGCCCTCCTGCGGGTCGCTGGAGCCGGAGCCGCAAGCGGCCAGTCCGAGCATGCTGAAGGAGAGGACACCGCTGAGGGCAGCGGAACGTACACGAGACACGGATTCACCTGTTCGATCGGTCGGCGTTGCCCGGACACCCTATCCAGCACACCCCACGCCAACCGCCGCGACACCACCGCGACGCCCGCGCGGGCAGGTCACGGGGAGGTCACATGCCGTCGATGAGGCGCTGCACCCGCTCGTCGTACGCCTTGAACGGGTCCTTGCACAGCACGGTGCGCTGCGCCTGGTCGTTGAGCTTGAGGTGCACCCAGTCGACGGTGAAGTCGCGGCGACGCTCCTGCGCGCGCCGGATGAACTCGCCTCGAAGGCGCGCGCGCGTGTTCTGCGGCGGCACGCTCTTGGCCTCGAAGATCTTCAGGTCGCTGCTCACGCGGGCGACGGCACCGCGCTTCTCGAGCAGGTAGTAGAGCCCGCGCCCCCGGTGGATGTCGTGATAGGCGAGGTCGAGCTGCGCGATACGGGCGTCGCCGAGGGAGAGACCGTTCTTGGCGCGGTAGCGCTCGATGAGCTTGAGCTTGATGACCCAGTCGATCTCGCGGTCCACCAGGCCGAGGTCGTCGGACTCGACGGCCTTGAGCCCGCGCTCCCACAGGTCGAGCGCCCGCTCGATGGTCGGCGTGGAGATCTGGCGCCGGTCGACGAAGTCGCGGGCCTTGCCGAGGTACTCGGCCTGGATCTCCAGCGCGCTCGCCTCGCGGCCATTGGCCAGACGCACCTTGCGGCGGCCGGTCGGGTCGTGGCTGATCTCGCGGATCGCGCGGATCGGGTTCTCCATCGTGAGGTCGCGCATCACCACGCCCTCTTCGATCATCCGCAGCACGAGGTCGCAGGACGCCACCTTGAGCATCGTGGTCGTCTCGCTCATGTTGGAGTCGCCGACGATGACGTGGAGGCGCCGGAACCGCTCCGCGTCGGCGTGCGGCTCGTCGCGGGTGTTGATGATGGGCCGGCTGCGGGTGGTGGCGCTGCTGACGCCCTCCCAGATGTGCTCGGCACGCTGGCTCACGCTGTACGACGCACCGCGCGGCGTCATCACGACCTTGCCTGCGCCGACGACGATCTGCCGGGTCACCAGGAACGGGATCAGGATGTCGGCCAGCCTGCTGAACTCCCCCGCGCGGCCGACGAGGTAGTTCTCGTGGCAGCCGTAGGAGTTGCCGGCGGAGTCGGTGTTGTTCTTGAAGAGGTAGATGTCGCCGGCGATGCCCTCCTCGTGCAGGCGCGCCTCGGCGTCGAGCAGCAGGCCCTCGAGGATGCGCTCGCCCGCCTTGTCGTGCGTGACGAGGTCGACGATGTCGTCGCACTCCGGTGTGGCGTACTCCGGGTGGCTGCCCACGTCGAGGTAGAGCCGCGCGCCGTTGCGGAGGAACACGTTGGACGAGCGACCCCAGCTGACGACCTTGCGGAAGAGGTAGCGGGCGACCTCGTCGGGGCTCAGCCGGCGCTGCCCCTTGAACGTGCACGTGACGCCGTACTCGTTCTCGATGCCGAAGATCCGCCGGTCCATGGACCCACCCTAGGACCGCGGACCACGTCGGGACCGTCACTCCGCGCCGAAACTTGCCCCGGCTGCCTAGGTTGCGGGCATGGATGAGCAGGCTCCTGACTCCCGTCCCGACTCCCCACTCCAGTCCTGGCCCGCGCACGTCGCGACCGCCGTGGTCACCGGCGTCGCCACGACCTACATGCCGGTGCAGCGCTGGTCGCGTCCGACCCGCTGGGCGCTGCACGGTGGGATGGGAGCGCTCGCCGCGGGCGCCGTCGGCCTCTTCCTGCGCGCCCCCGGCAAGCTCGTCGAACCGGAGGAGCAGGATGCGCCTCCGTTCACGCTGAGCCCTGCGGCCAAGGCCGGGATCGCCGTCGCGTTCGGCACCACGATCGCCGCGATGAGCCGCGGCGGCCAGTCGGCGGACGCGTGGGCCGAGGGCGCCCTCACCCGGCGGGGCGTACGTCGTCCGCGACTGTGGATGGGCGTCGCCGCGGCAGGTGCCTCGCTGGCGGTGAGCGCCTCCGACAAGCGCCGGGCGGCTCGGGAACAGGCGTCGTCCACGTCCTGACAGGCCGCTCTTGACGGCCGGCCGTCACTCGGGCGAGCGTTTCCCCATGGGACCTCGCCACCTCGTCGCGACCGTGCTGGTCGCGCCGGACGTCGTCCAGGACCTCGAGCTGAGGGTGATGACCGACGACATGTGGCTGTGGCCCGTGCGCTCGGCACCCGTGGTCGTCGACGGAGCGCGGATGGAGTTCCAGCTCCGCCGGCGGCTGATCGAGCAGCGGCGTGGTGCCTGGGACGATGCCTCCGACTGGACGCCCGCCTGGATCGGTTTCGGCGCCGCCTGGCACGAGTTCGGTCCGGAGGGCAACGCGCGTCCCTCGGGTCCCCTCCCCTGGGCCGCACACCAGCGGTTGTGGAGCGCGCTGGCCGAGTTCGAGTCGTCGGTGCGCTACCGCCGACGCCTCAACGGCATCCCCACCGAGCCGACGGCGGAGTGGCCGGGACTCAACCTGCGCTGAGGGCTCGAGGTCTGAGGCCGCTCAGACCTGACCGGGCTCCGTCGGCGGCGGCGGTGTGCCGGGCGTCGGAGGCTGGCCCGGCTCGGGAGCCGGCGGGGGCGGTGCGACCGGCGGCGCGACCGGGGGCGCGACCGGGGGCGCGGTGGGCGGCGGGGCGACGGGCGGCTCGCCCGTGACCGGGTCCTCGAGGGGCGGCGTGGCTCCGGAGACCTGGTCGGTGGGGTCGGCAGGGTCGTCCTGACCGGACTGCCGCGGACCTGACCCGGCGAGCGCGTCCTCGGGTGCCGCCTCGTCGGCCTGCTCGGGGCCGCGCTCGCCGAGGATCTCGGCGAGCCGCGTCTCGCGCAGCCGGAGGAACTTCCGGGGCTGGGTGCGGGTGCGGTCGAGGGCGGCGACCTCGAGGTCGCCGGCCGGGATCACCCGGTCCTCGGACTCGCCGTGACCCAGGGCCGCGACCGCGACGCGGAGCGTCTCCTCCAGCGACCCGCCGCCGACGTAGTGCTCGGCGAGATGGCCTGCGACCGTGTCGGCCGCCCCACCCATCACGGCGTAGCCGTGCTCGTCGGCCACCTGGCCGTCGTAGGTGAGCCGGTAGAGCTGGTCGTCCTCGGCAGCGTCACCGACCTCGGCGACGAAGATCTCGACCTCGTAGGGCTTCTCGCCGCCCGAGGAGAAGATCGTGCCGAGCGTCTGGGCATAGGCGTTGGCGAGGCCGCGACCGGTGACGTCGCGCCGGTCGTAGGCGTAGCCGCGCATGTCGGCGAGGCGTACGCCGGCGATCCGGAGGTTCTCGAACTCGTTGTAGCGACCGACCGCCGCGAAGGCGATCCGGTCGTAGATCTCGCTGACCTTGTGCAGCGCCTGGGAGGGGTTCTCCGAGACGAACAGGACCCCGTCGGCGTATTGGACGGCGATGACGGAACGACCGCGGGCGATGCCCTTGCGGGCGAAGTCGGCTCGGTCCTTCATCAGCTGCTCGGGCGAGACGTAGAACGGCATGCTCATGTGGCTGTGACTCCTACGTCAGATCAGGTGAGGGCCGCGGCCGGGCCGTCGGGGCGCTGCATCCGGGCGGCGATGATCCGGTCGGCGATCGCCGAGACCTCGTCATCGGGCAGCCGCCGACCGCCGTCGGGCGTGATCACGTGGACCACCGGGAAGATGCGGCGGGTCAGGTCGGGGCCGCCGGTGGCCGAGTCGTCGTCGGCGGCGTCGTAGAGCGCCTGGACCACGGCCGTGACCGCGCCCTCGGCGTCGAGGTCGTCGCGGTAGAGCTTCTTGAGCGAGCCGCGGGCGAACAGCGAGCCGGAGCCGACGGAGTGGAAGGCCGTCTCCTCGTAGCGTCCGCCGGTCACGTCGTAGCTGAAGATGCGGCCCTGGTCAGCGATGAGGTCGTAGCCGGCGAACAACGGCACGACGGCGAGGCCCTGCATCGCCAGGCCGAGGTTGGCGCGGATGAGGGCGGCGAGCCGGTTGGCCTTGCCGTCCATCGACAGCGTCGTGCCCTCGATCTTCTCGTAGTGCTCGAGCTCGGTCTGGAACAGCCGGACCATCTCGACGGCGAGGCCCGCGGTGCCGGCGATGCCGACCACGGAGAACTCGTCGGCCGGGAAGACCTTCTCGATGTCGCGCTGGGCGATGATGTTGCCCATCGTCGCGCGCCGGTCGCCGGCCATGACCACGCCGCCGGCGAAGGTGGCCGCGACGATCGTGGTGCCGTGCGGCGCCAGGCTGCCGGCGTCGCCGGTGGGGACCGCGCGCCGCGACGGGAGCAGGTCGGGCGCCTGGACGCCGAGGAAGTCGGCGAAGCTCGACGTCCCGGGGGTCATGTAGGACGCAGGCAGGCGGGAGTCGCTCATGCGGCTCACTGACCGCCCTTCTGGATGAATGACTTCACGAAGTCCTCGGCGTTGGTCTCGAGGACCTCGTCGATCTCGTCGAGGATCGCGTCGACGTCCTCGTCGATCATCTCCTTGCGCTCGGCGACGTCGGACTCCACGACCTCCTCGGTCGCCGACTCCTCCTGCGAGGACTTGCGCGGCTGCTTCTGCTCCTGGGCCATGCCTCGACCCTATCCACTCCCGCCGACGCCACAAGGACGTTCACCCTCGGCGGACGGGCGCGTCGTGCCTCCACGGAGGACTTGGCGGGGAAGTCCGACACCTGGAGGGGGTTGCAACCGCCTACGAGCGTCGAAGTCCCCGCACGTGCGGGGACTTCGACGGGAACGAGCACAGCCGTCAGCGGGTGATCGCCGCGACGAGGGCCTGGGCGGAGTCGCTGCGGTCGATCAGCTCGCCGACGTGGGCGCGCGTGCCGCGGAGGGGGTCGATGGTGGGGACCCGCTGGAGCGACTCACGGCCAGGGAGGTCGAAGATCACCGAGTCCCACGACGCGGCGGCCACCGAGTCGGCGTACTTGTCGAGGCAGCGACCGCGGAAGTAGGCGCGGGTGTCGACCGGCGGGTCGTGCATGGCCGCCTCGATCGTCGCGTCGTCGAGCAGCCGCTCGATGCGACCGGCGGCGGCCAAACGGTGGTAGAGCCCCTTGTCGGGTCGTACGTCGGCGTACTGCAGGTCGATGAGGTGCAGCTTGGCGTCGTCCCAGTCGAGGTCGTCGCGGTCGCGGTACTGGGTGAGCAGCTTGAGCTTGGCGACCCAGTCGAGCTCCCCGGCGCACTCCATCGGGTCGCGCTCGAGCCGGGTCAGCACCGACTCCCAGCGGGCGAGGACGTCCACGGTCTGCTCGTCGGCATCGGCGCCGTAGCGGTCCTCGACGTACTTGCGGGCGAGGTCGAGGTACTCGAGCTGCAGCTGTACGGCGGTGAGCCGGCGCCCGTCGCGCAGGGTGACGAGCTGCCGCAGCGTCGGGTCGTGCGAGACGTCGCGGAGCGCCTTGACGGCCCCCTCGACGCTCAGGTCGCGGTCGATGAAGGCGTCCTCGATCATCGCGAGCACGAGCGCGGTGGTGCCGGTCTTGAGGTAGATCGAGACCTCGGCGAGGTTGGCGTCGCCGAGGATGACGTGGAGACGGCGGTAGACGGCGGGGTCGGCGTGCGGCTCGTCGCGGGTGTTGATGATCGGTCGCTTGAGGGTCGTCTCGAGCCCCACCTCGACCTCGAAGTAGTCGGCGCGCTGGCTGATCTGGAAGCCACGCTCGGGTGTCGTGTCGCGCCCGTCCTGTCCGATGCCGACCCGGCCCGCGCCGGTGACCACCTGGCGGGATACGAAGAACGGCGTCAGGTGGCGCACGATCTCGGCGAACGGGGTGGAGCGCCGCATCAGGTAGTTCTCGTGGGCGCCGTAGGACGCACCCTTGTTGTCGGTGTTGTTCTTGTAGAGCACGATCGGGGTGCTGCCCGGCACCTGCGCCGCCATCCGCGACGCGTCGAGCATCACCTGCTCCCCCGCCTTCTCCCAGCGGACGACGTCGAGCGGCGTCGTCACCTCCGGCGAGGAGTACTCCGGGTGCGCGTGGTCGACGTAGAGCCGCGCACCGTTGGTGAGGATGACGTTGGCCAGGCCGAGGTCCTCGTCGGTGAGCTGGCTCGGGTCGGCCACCTGCCGGGCCATGTCGAAGCCGCGAGCGTCACGCAGCGGCGACTCCTCCTCGAAGTCCCAGCGCGCCCGCCGCGCCTTCACCGTCGAGCTGGCGTAGGCGTTGACGATCTGGGAGGACGCCACCATCGGGTTGGCCGACGGCTGTCCCTGCACGGAGATGCCGTACTCGACCTCCGTGCCCATCACGCGCCGTACGCTCATGTGATGAGCCTACGGGTGTGGGACGAGCGCGTGCTGCCGCGCCTGACCGACCGGAGCCTGCGGGGCCCCGAGCTTGACGAGCTGCGCAGGGCCGTCTGCGCCGGCCTGACCGGGCGGGTGCTCGAGATCGGCTTCGGCAGCGGGCTCAACGTCCCCTGGTATCCCGGCGGGGTCACGTCGGTGGCCGCGATCGAGCCGTCGGACCTCGCCTGGGAGCTCTCCCAGCGCCGGCGGTCAGCCAGCGACGTCACGGTCGTCCGCGCCGGGCTCGACGGCCAGCGGCTCGACCTGCCGGACGACTCGCACGACAGCGCGCTGGTGACGTTCAGCCTGTGCACGGTGGCGGACCCGCTGCTGGCGCTGCGGGAGGCGCGGCGGGTGGTGCGCGACGGTGGGCGGCTGCACGCGCTCGAGCACGGCGTGGCACCCGAGGAGTCCGTACGCCGGTGGCAGCGTCGGATGGAGCCCGTGCAGCGAACCGTCTTCGCCGGCTGCCACCTGACCCGCGACGTGCCGGACCTGCTCACGTCCGCCGGGTGGCGGGTCGAGGACCGGGAGCAGGACTACCTGCCCGGACCGGCCCTCGCCCGGCCGTGGACGTACGTCTACCGGCTGGTAGCCGGCTGAGACGACGTGGGGCAGACGATCAGCGTCCGCGACGGAGGAACCCGACGAGGAACAGCACGATGACGACGATGACGACGATGATCAGAATGGTTCGCATCCCGTCAACCTAGTGCGCGCACGCACCGCGACCACACCCTCCCAGGGGTGTCCGGCCGACGTGTTGCTCAGTCGCCGCGGGACTGCCAGGCATGCGCGACGTTCACGGCGACGATCCCCCCGAGCGTGACCAGCAGCGCCAGGAACTGGTCGTTCACGCCGAGCACGATGCTGATCGGGATGAACGCCACCAACGAGATGATGCCGAGGGCCAGCTGGCGGGCACCTGCACCGGCCACTGCGGCCGTACGACGCTGCTGCAGCTCGCCCCGCTCGGCCGCGCGGCGCTCCACCGCACGCTCGATGCGGTCGGCGAAGCCGTCCACGAGCTCGGCGTCGTAGCGGGCACCGAGCTCGCGCCGGGCCGACAGGGCGGCCTCGATGTCGCCGTGGCCGAGGTCGTCCTGGTGGCTCATGCGCGGCTCAGAGGTACTGGCCGGTGTTGGCGACCGTGTCGATCGAGCGACCCGGCTCGGTGCCCTGCTTTCCGGTGATGAGCGTGCGGATGAAGACGATCCGCTCGCCCTTCTTGCCCGAGATCCGCGCCCAGTCGTCGGGGTTGGTGGTGTTGGGCAGGTCCTCGTTCTCCTTGAACTCGTCCACGCACGCCTGGAGCATGTGCTGGACCCGGAGACCGCGCTGCGCGGGGTTGAGGTCGCTGTCGAGGAAGTCCTTGATCGCCATCTTCTTGGCCCGGTCGACGATGTTCTGGATCATCGCGCCGGAGTTGAAGTCCTTGAAGTAGAGGACCTCCTTGTCGCCATTGGCGTAGGTGACCTCGAGGAAGCGGTTCTCCTCCGACTCGGTGTACATCCGTTCCACCGTGGCGCGGATCATCGCGTTGACGGTGGCGGTGCGGTCCTGGCCGAACTCGGTGAGGTCCTCGGCGTGCAGCGGCAGGCTCGGGGTCAGGTACTTCGAGAAGATGTCGCGCGCCGACTCCGCGTCGGGGCGCTCGATCTTGATCTTCACGTCGAGGCGACCGGGCCGCAGGATGGCGGGGTCGATCATGTCCTCGCGGTTGGAGGCACCGATCACGAGGACGTTCTCGAGAGCCTCGACGCCGTCGATCTCGCTGAGCAGCTGGGGCACGATCGTGTTCTCCACGTCGGAGGACACGCCCGAGCCGCGGGTGCGGAAGAGCGAGTCCATCTCGTCGAAGAAGACGATGACCGGGGTGCCGAGCGAGGCCTTCTCGCGCGCCCGCTGGAAGACCAGGCGGATGTGCCGCTCGGTCTCGCCGACGTACTTGTTGAGCAGCTCGGGTCCCTTGATGTTGAGGAAGTAGGACTTCCCCGACGCCCCGGTGCGCTCGGAGACCTTCTTGGCCAGCGAGTTGGCGACCGCCTTGGCGATCAGGGTCTTGCCGCAGCCGGGCGGGCCGTAGAGCAGCACCCCCTTCGGGGGCTTGAGCTCGTGGTCCTTGAACAGCTCGGGGTGCAGGTAGGGCAGCTCGACCGCGTCGCGGATCGCGTCGATCTGGGTGGTGAGGCCGCCGATCTGCGTGTAGTCGATGTCGGGCACCTCCTCCAGGACGAGCTCCTCGACCTCCGACTTCGGGACGACCTCGTAGACGTAGCCGGCACGAGTGTCGAGCAGCAGCGAGTCACCAGCGCGGATCGTGACGTCCTCGGCGCGCAGCGGCTCGGCGAGGCGCACGACGCGCTCCTCGTCGGCGTTGGCGATCACGAGCGCGCGGTCGCCGTCGGCGAGGATCTCCTTCAGCATGACGACCTCGCCCACCTGCTCGAAGTCGAGGGCGGCGACGACGTTGAGGGCCTCGTTGAGCATGACCTCCTGGCCGCGCACGAGGCCGTCGAGCTCGACGGCGGGGCTGACGCTGACGCGCAGCTTGCGCCCGCCGGTGAAGACGTCGACGGAGTCGTCGTCGTTGCGCCCGAGGAACGTGCCGAAGCCCGCCGGCGGCTGTGCCAGCCGGTCGACCTCCTCCTTGAGCGTGGTGATCTGGTCGCGCGCGTCGCGCAGCGTCTGGGCGAGCCGCTCGTTCTGGCTCGAGACGGCCGCCAGGGACCGCTGCGCGTCGGCCAGCCGGGTCTCCAGGCCGCGCGACTGACCGGGCAGGTCCTCCAGGCGGCGGCGCAGGTCGGTGACCTCGTCCTCCAGGTAGCGCACCTGAGTGGCAAGTTGCTCGCGGGTCGGCTCAGTCATCTCGCACCTCCTGCTCAGTGACACTACCCATGGATCCACGGGACGGAAGTGAATATCTCGCCGTGTTGATCACCGTTTCGCAACGCAGGCGTGAGGGGTGCGTCAACCGCCGTTGAGACGTCGGATCGTGTCCAGCTCCGCCTGCGTCATGTCCCCCGATGCCTCGAGCACCTGCTGGAGCACCGCCGACTTCCCGGCGAGGTAGGTGTCGATGTCCATCCCCGGGTCGGCCGCCAGCGCCTGCTTCACGGCGGCGTACGCCTCGCGCAGGTCGTCCTGGGACCGGAGCACGTCGCGGACAGCGAGGTGGTTGCGCACGTTCAGGGTGCCGGCGGTGCAGACGTAGACGTTGCGACGCGGCTCGTCAGGCGCGTGGAACGCTTCGCGGCCGGCGACACCGAGGTCGCCGCGATGTTCGTAGCCGATCGACTCCAGCGCCGCGATCGCGCCGGGCACGTCCTGCGCGTCGACGACGACGTCGATGTCGAGGATCGGCTTCGCCGCCAGCCCCGGGACCGACGTGGAGCCGACGTGCTCGACCGTGGCGGAGGCGATGCCGGCGAGGGCGTCGTGCAGCACCGCTGCGACGTCGTCGTACTGCTCGGCCCACCGCGGCGACCAGTCGACGACCTCGATTCCGCTCACTCGTCGTCGGAGTCGAGGTGCGCGGGGTTGACCGGCGGGATGTCCGCGGGGCGCGGGCCGGTGTAGTCCGGACCGTAGGCGCCGGGCGCGGGACGCCGGGTCTTGCGTGGCGGCTGCTCCCCCGGCGCCATGCGGCGCGCGGTGACGAGGAAGGCGGTGTGCCCGATCATCTTGTGCCCGGGTCGCACGGCGAGGCCCTCCACGTGCCAGTCGCGCACGAGGGACTCCCACGCCTGCGGTTCGGTGAAGCCGCCGTGGACGCGCAGGGTCTCGACCACGCGGGAGAGCTGGGTGGTGGTGGCGACGTAGGCGCAGACGATGCCGCCGGGCACGAGCGCGTCGGCGACCGCATCGACGCAGTTCCACGGGTCCAGCATGTCGAGGATGACGCGGTCGGCCTGGCCGCCCAGCGCGGGCAGGCCCTCCTTGAGGTCGCCGAGCCGCAGGTCCCAGGCCGGGTGGGTCTGGCCCTCGGGGGCGGAGAAGAACTGGTTGACGTTGCGTCGGGCGACGTCGGCGAACTCCTCGCGGAGCTCGAACGACGTCACGCGGCCCCACGGGCCAACGGCCCGCAAGAGCGAGCAGGTGAGTGCACCCGACCCGACACCGGCCTCCACCACGCGGGCGCCGGGGTAGATGTCGGCGAGTGCCACGATCTGGGCTGCGTCCTTCGGGTAGACCACGGCCGCCCCGCGCGGCATGGAGACGACGAACTCATTGAGCAGCGGGCGGAAGACGAGGTACTGCCCGCCCGCCGACGAGACGAGCGTGAAGCCCTCCTCGCGACCGATCATGTCGTCGTGGTCGAGATGACCCTTGTTGGAGAAGAACCGCTTGCCCGCGACGAGCTCGAAGTTGTGCTTGCGGCCCTTGTTGTCGACCAGGCGGACCCACTCGCCCTCACGCAGGGGGCCGCGGTGGACGCCGGACCAGGCCTCGGCGGGGACGTCGGGAGAAGGCTCGGACATGGCGCGAACCCTAGTGTTCCGAGGGCCGATTTCCCTCAGCGGCGACCGTTCTCACGAAACGCCCGGTCGACGTCGGCGGTCGACAGCACCCCGTAGATCCGGCCGTCGGCCTCGACGAGGAGGTACTCCTCCGCGGGGCGCCGGCTGATGGCGAGGATGAGGTCCTCCCCCGCGACGGTGGCGGGCAGCGTGAGCCCCTCTTCCATCGTGCGGGCGACCGCCGACACCGCCACCCACGGTCGGCGCTCGACCGGCATCGCGGTCACCGCCGCCTCACTGACGATGCCCACGGGGGTGCCGTCGGGCGTGACGGTGACGATGCTGCCCGCCTCGGCCTCCTGCGCGCGGCGTACGGCCTCGGCGAGGGGCAGGTCCTCGGGGACGGTGAGCGTACGACGTGCGAGCGGGCGCGCGACGAGGGCAGGGAGGCGCTGACGCAGCCGGGCGTGTGCCATCGCGGCCGTCGCGCCGGTCCAGAGGAACAGGCCGAGGATGAACACGAGGACGAGGTCGAGGATGCTCGGCGGCTCGCCGATCACCTGCTCCTGCACCAGCGGCCAGGCCAGCAGCGCCACCGCTGTGATGCGACCGCCCCAGCCGGCGACGATGGTGCCGCGGTGCTGGTTGCCGGAGGCACCCCAGACGAGCGCCTTGAGGACGCGACCGCCGTCGAGCGGCAGGCCCGGCACGAGGTTGAGCACGCCGATCAACAGGTTGGCGCCGGCGAGGAGGACCATCGCCTCACGGACGAGCCCGTCCGACATCACGTAGGCCACGGCTCCGGACGCAGCGCCGACCGCGATCGAGGTGAGCGGGCCGACGACGGCGATCCAGAACTCGTGGCGGGGACGCCGCGACTGCCCGTCGACCTCCGTCATGCCGCCGAGGAAGTGCAGGGTGATCGAGTTGACGCCGTAGCCCAGGCGCTTCGCGACGACCGCGTGGGACGCCTCGTGGAGCAGGACCGAGAGGTAGAGCACGACCGCGAACACGAAGCCGGCGACGTACTTCCAGAACCCCAGACCGGGTTGGGCGGCCTCGATGCGTGGCCCGAACGCCAGCGAGATCAGCAGCGCGACGACGAACCACGAGGAGGTGATGAGGACGTCGATCCCGACGATCGACCCGATGCGAAGCGTGCCGCGCGGGCGCGGTGGGCGCCGCTCGTCGCCGTCGTCAGACGCTGGATCGATGGGATCGGACACGTCTGAACCCTAACGAACCCCGCCCACAGCGGAGGCCCGCCCTGACGAGTCGTCCGCCGGCGTGGGTCCGTTGTCGGTGGCCCCGCCTAGGCTGAGCCGCGTCATGTCGACCTCCCTCCCGACTCCTGCCACCACGGCAGCGCCCGAGTCCCCCGCCGAGCGGATCTCGACGCCCGTGGACGGGGTCGACGTGCTCGGGGCGATCTCGCCCAGCCGGGCGGGCGACTTCATGGCGTGCCCCCTGATGTACCGCTTCCGCACCATCGACCGGCTGCCCGAGCCGCCGTCGCCCGACGCCGTCCGCGGCACCGTGGTGCACAAGGTGCTCGAGGACCTCTTCGACGCACCAGCGGCGGAGCGCACGCCCGAGCGGGCCGGCGACATGCTCGTGCCCACCTGGGAGCTGCTGCTCGAGGCCGACCCCGGCCTGGCCGAGATGTTCGGCGGCGAGGGGCCCGACCTCGCTGCGTGGCTCGCCTCCTGCCGCACCGTGCTCGACCGCTACTTCGACCTCGAGGACCCGAGGCGCCTCGAGCCTGCCGAGCGGGAGCTCTATGTCGAGGCGCTGCTCGACTCCAAGCTGCTGCTGCGCGGGTTCGTCGACCGCGTCGACGTGGCGCCGAACGGCCGGATCAGGGTGGTGGACTACAAGAGCGGCAAGGCCCCCGGCGAGGGCTACGAGGCCAAGGCGCTGTTCCAGATGAGGTTCTACGCGCTCGTCCTCTGGCGGTTGCGCGGCGTCGTGCCGTCGGTGCTGCAGCTGGTCTACCTCGGCAACGGCGAGATCCTGCGCTACGAGCCCGACGAGGACGACCTCCGCGCCACCGAGCGCAAGGTCGAGGCGGTGTGGCGGGCGATCCGCCTCGCCCAGGAGACGGGCGACTGGCGCCCGAGCCCGTCCCGCCTCTGCGACTGGTGCTCGTTCCACGAGTTCTGCCCCACCAAGGGCGGCACGATCCCACCGCTGCCCGAGGCCGCCCCGGCACCCGCGACGGACGCGTCGACCGACGGGTCCACCGACTGACGCCAGCGGCGCAGCTAGGCGGTCGGGGTCTCCGACCCGCCGGCGTACGAGTCCACGAGCGCGGCGAGACCGGCGGTGTCGAGGCCGTCGAGGGTGTCGACGAAGACGCGCCCATCCCCCTCGAGGATCGGCACGTGGTTGGGCACGCACAGCACGGTGCACCCCGCGGCGACGGCCGACTTGGCGCCCGTGTTGGAGTCCTCGATCGCCAGGCACTGGCCCGGGTGCAGGCCCAGCTCGGCGGCCGCGGTGAGGTACGGCTCGGGGTGCGGCTTGCCGAACTCGACGCGGTCGCCGGTCACCACCGTCGCGAAGGCGCCCTCGGGGAGGTGGGCGAGGATCGGGTCGACGAACCGCTGCCACGACATGGTGACGAGGGCGCAGGGCACGCCCTGCCGGTGCAGGTCGGTGAGGAGCTCGCGGGCCCCGGGGCGCCACGGCACCTCCACCTCGACCCGGGCGACGACGCCGTCGAGCAGCTCGTCGACGATCTGCTGCGGCGTGCGGTCGATCCCCATGTGCACGCGGATGTAGTCACCGGACTCGAGCAGGGCGTTCCCGACGAGGTTCAGTGCGTGCTCCTCCGACCAGGTGCCGCCGTACTTCTCCGCCATCGCGTACTCGGTGGCGATCCAGTAGGGCTCGGTGTCGACGAGCGTCCCGTCCATGTCCCAGAGCACCGCGGCCGGGAAGGGCGTCGGAGCGCCGGCGACCTCGCCGACCCGGCTGCGGTGTGATGTCACGAGGACTGACCCTATCCACCGGCGGTCGTCCGGCCCGACGGCGCCCAGCACTCGACACCGGGTGGTCAATGCCTGCCCGGCACGGGTAGACAGGAGGCCACTCGGGAGCCTCTCGGGGACGACGACTTCTCTGGAGAGCTCATGGTCGCCCTGCACACCACGATCGCGATCGTGCTGGTCATCGCACTCATCATCAAGGTCCGCATCGACCCGGTGATCTCACTGATCCTCGGATCCCTGTACCTCGGACTGGCCAGCGGCGTCGGCTTCGCCGGCACCATCGAGGCGATCACCACCGGCTTCGGCGGGATCATGGCGGAGGTCGGCCTGCTGATCGGATTCGGTGTGCTGATCGGCTCGCTGCTGCACTCCACGGGTGCGTTCCGGCGCCTGGTCGCGCTCCTGGTGCAGCGGGTCGGCTCGGCGCGGCTGCCGTACGCCCTGACCTCGATGCTGGCGGTGGTGATGCCGTCGATCTACGTGGACGTGCAGGTCGTCCTCGCCGCACCGGTCGCCCGATCGGCATCGCCGTTCATCGGCAAGGTCGGACTCCCCGTGCTCGCGTCCGCGCTCGGTTGCGGCATCTTCGCCGGCTACGTCTTCGTCATCCCCGGCCTCGCCGCCATCTCGATCGCCGGCCTTCTCGACATCCGCCTCGGCGACTGGCTCGTGTACGGCGTCGTGATCGGCCTGATCACGGCCCTCGTCTCCACGCTGCTGATGCGCCTGCTGTTCTCGGCCGGCGGCTTCTGGAACCCGGAGACGGACGAAGAGGTCGACGAGGCGATGGCGGAGCAGGAGGCGGCCGACCGGGCCTACCTGACGGGCGAGGCGGACTCCTCGGAGGAGGCGCTGGCCAGCAGCGAGTCCGAGGCGACCGCGGCCAAGGAGCAGGCGGGCGTACGCCAGCTCCCGCTCATCGTGCTGATGCTGCCGATCCTGGTGCCGCTGCTGCTGATCGCCTTCGGCGCGTTCGCCGAGCTGGGTGGCTGGTCCACCTCCTTCATCGCCTTCCTCGGCGATGCCAACGTCGCGCTCTTCATCGGCCTCCTCGGGGCCTACTTCCTCTCGCGCGCCTCGTCGGGCCGTGAGCACACCAACGAGGCGATGGAGGACGGGTTCCACACGACCGGCGAGATCCTCCTCATCACCGGCGTGGGCGGCTCGCTCGGCGCGGTCATCGAGGCGACCGGGCTCGACAGCGTGCTCGGCGACCTGTTCCAGGCCGACGAGGGCGCACCCGTCGTGCTGAGCATCCTGCTGGCGTGGTTCATCGCCGCGGTCCTGCACCTGGCGATCGGCTCCGTGTCGGTGGCGGCGATCACCGCAGCCGGCATCATCGCCCCGATCCTCGACTCGCTGCCCATCTCGCCCATCGCCGTAGGCCTGGCCATCGCGTCGGGCGCGATGTTCGCCCTGCAGGTGAACAGCAACTTCTTCTGGATGTTCAAGTCGCTGCTGGGCCTGTCGACCAAGGGCACGCTCAAGACGCTGACGCTCGTGACCTCGGTGGCCTCGGTCGTCTCGCTGCCGCTCGTCATGCTGGCGGCCGTCGTCCTCTGACCCGGTCGCCCGTCAGGTGCTCGCGGCAGCCACGGGGACCCGGATGAGGAACGTCGTCGGGCTGTCGTCGGCCGGGGGCTCGTAGACGACCTCACCGCCGTGGCCCCTCGCGATCTCGCGCACGAGGTACAGGCCCAGTCCGGTCCCGCTGGTGGCTCCGGCCGCGGCGAAGCGGTCGAACAGCCGCGAGACGAGCTCGTCAGGCACACCGCGGCCCGCGTCCGAGACCCGGAGCTCGACGTGGTCGCCACGCACCTGCGCACCCATCGTGAAGGGCGGGGCACCGTGGCGGATGGCGTTGTCCAGCAGGTTGTCGACCGCCTGGGCGAGGCGGACCTCGTCCGCCTGGAGGACGGCGCCGTCGGGGACGTCGACCCCGACGTGGGCGGTGGGGCTGGCAGCCTCCCGGCGGGCCGCGGCACCCCGGACCAGCTCCGGGAGCGACACGCTCTGCGTCCGGAACTCCATGCCCGAGCCCTGCAGCTGTGACGCAGCGGTCAGGTCGGCGGCGAGCCGGCGCAGGCGCTCCGCGCTGCTCCGGATGCCGCGGAAGAGCTGGTCGCGCTCACCGGCCGCCATCCGGCCCTCCGACACCTGGAGCGCGTGGGCGCTGCCGTCGATGACGGCCGTCGGGTTCCGCAGCTCGTGGGCCGTGACGGCGAGCAGGCGCGCCTGCTCGGCCATGGCCTCCAACCGGTCGTCGGCGTTCTGCCGCTGCTCGGTCTGGTCACGGGTGACCTTGGCGAAGCCGACGTGCAGGCCCCTGTCGTCGTGGACCGGGCTGATGACGACGCTGGCCCAGAACCGGGTGCCGTCCTGGCGCACGCGCCAGCCCTCCTCCGCGAACGACCCGTCGCGCAGCGCTGCCTCGAGATTGCGCTGCGGATGCCCCGTCAGCTGCTGCTCCTCGGGGTAGAAGACCCGGAAGTCGCTCCCGATGATCTCGTCGGCGTCGTAGCCCTTGATCCGGCGCGCGCCTGCGTTCCAGCTCATCACCCGTCCTCTGGTGTCGAGCATGAACACGGCGTACTCCTCGACCGCGGCGACCAGGAGCCGGAACTTCTCCTCGGTCCGATGCAGCTCGTCCTCGACGGTCCGCTGGGCGCTGATGTCCTGCACCTGCGCGAATCCGTAGAGCATCTGGCCGCCCGAGTCGCGGATCGGGACGAGCGTCACGAGGGCGATGCGGACAGCACTCGCTCCAGGCGGTCCGGGGATGCGGTGCTCGAACGTGGCGACGTTCTCCTGCGAGGTCCGGAGTGCTTCGAGCCGGCTGTCCAGGACGTCACCCTGGCCGCCGGTCAGGCGGCCGTAGTCGACGCCGACGAGCTCGCTCGGCTCGCACGACATGAGGTCGGCGAGCGCATCGTTGGCGCGCACGATCGTGGCGTGCACGGTCAGGGTCGCCATGCCGATCGCGGCGCGGTCGAAGAGCGCATGGAAGCCCTCGAGGTGCTCGTCCAGGATCTCCTGCTCGATCCGGGTCGTGTCGGCACCTGCCTCGAGGAGCTCGGCAGGGGTGTCGGGTGGCGAGGTCGACGAAGAAGGTGAAGGTACGACGGGCTTCGGGCTCGTGCCCAGGAGACTCTGGAAGAGGCGCTCGGGGAGCTGTTCCAGGGGGATCGACTTCTCGATGAAGTCGATCGCGCCCAGCTCCCGGACCTCCGTGGTGAGGTGGGTGCCCCCGAAGCCGCTGAACATCACCACGGCTGTCTCGGGCCGCACCGCGAGGATCGACGGCAAGGTCTCGAGGCCGTCCATGCTCGGCATCGAGACGTCGAGGAGCACCAGTGCGGGTTCGTGCCGGATCACGAGCGCGATGGCCTGCTCGCCGTCCGCGGCCTCGCCCTTGACGTCGAACAGCCCCGAGGACTCGAGCCGCATGCGCACCAAGGTCCGCACGTCGACGGAGTCGTCGACGAGCACCACCGAGACCTTGCCGGCCTCAATCACCCTGGGGTTCCTCCATCTGCTGGTCGTCCACGGTCCAGCGACCCGCCGTCGTGCGCGGCAGGTCGCCCCTGTGGCCCGTTCCCGACATGGCCCTCCCCCATGCATGGGCGGGGCAGGAGGTCCCCCGGTCCGTCAGTCCTCGGGGTCGTAGCCGAGGTTGGGCGATAGCCACCGCTCGGCCTCGGCGAGCGTCCAGCCCTTGCGCTCCGCGTAGTCGGCGACCTGGTCGCGCGCCAGCCGCCCCACCACGAAGTACTGGGACTGCGGGTGAGAGTAGTAGAACCCGCTGACCGACGCCCCGGGCCACATCGCCATCGACTCGGTGAGCTTGATGCCGGTGTGCTCCTCGACGTCCAGGAGCTCCCAGAGCGTCTGCTTCTCGGTGTGCTCGGGGCAGGCGGGATAGCCCGGCGCCGGCCGGATGCCGTCGTACTGCTCCTTGATGAGCCCGACGTTGTCGAGGTGCTCGTCGGGCGCGTAGCCCCACAGCTCCTTGCGCACCCGCTCGTGGAGCCGCTCGGCGAACGCCTCGGCAAGCCGGTCACCGAGGGACTCGAGGAGGATGGCGTTGTAGTCGTCGAGGTCGGCGCGGAACGCCGCGACGCGGTCCGAGAGCCCGTCGCCGGCGGTCACCGCGAAGGCACCGACGTGGTCGCGCAGGCCGGTCTCCTTGGGGGCGACGTAGTCGGCGATCGACCGGTTGGGCACCCCGTCGCGGTGCTGGCCCTGCTGCCGGAGGTGGCGCAGGGTGGCGTGCACCTCGCTGCGGTCGTCGTCGAGGTAGAGCTCCACGTCGTCGCCCACCGAGCTGGCCGCGAAGAAGCCGACCACGCCGTGCGCGCGGATCCACTTCTCCTCGATCATCTGGTCGAGCATCGCCTGCGCGTCGTCGTAGAGCTTGCGGGCCGCCGGTCCGGAGCTGGGGTTGTTGAGGATGTCGGGGAACGCGCCCTTCATCTCCCAGGCGTTGAAGAACGGCTGCCAGTCGATGTAGCGGCGCAGGGTCGTCAGGTCCTGGTCGCGGAGCACGCGTACGTGCTGGCTCGCGCGCACGCCGGTGAGCGGCGAGACCGCGTGGTCCTGCTGGAGCAGCATGTGGGGCTTGGGCGGGTGGTAGTCCGACCAGTCGACCGTGGTCGCGTTGGCACGGGCGTGCTCGAGCGTCACCATCGGCCGGTCGTTCTTGGCCGAGTGGCGCGTGCGCAGCGAGTCGAAGTCGGCCTTGACGTCGCCCATGAGCTTCTCGCGACCGGTCGGGCTGAGCAGCGCCGCTGCGGTGGGCACGGACCGGGACGCGTCCTTGACCCACACCACGGGGCCGTCGTACTTCTGGTCGATCTTGACCGCGGTGTGGGCGCGGGAGGTGGTGGCGCCGCCGATCAGGAGGGGGATCTCGAGGCCGAGGCGCTGCATCTCGGAGGCGAAGTTGACCATCTCGTCGAGGGACGGCGTGATCAGGCCGGACAGGCCGATGATGTCGGCACCGTGCTCCTGCGCCGCGTCGAGGATCTTCTGGGCCGGGACCATCACACCGAGGTCGATCACCTCGTAGTTGTTGCACTGCAGGACGACGCCGACGATGTTCTTGCCGATGTCGTGGACGTCGCCCTTGACCGTGGCCATGACGATCGTGCCGTTGGTGTCCTTCTGGGCCGCGAGCGCAGGGTCCTTCGCCTTCTCCTCCTCGATGAAGGGGATCAGGTAGGCCACGGCCTTCTTCATGACGCGGGCGCTCTTGACGACCTGCGGGAGGAACATCTTGCCCGCGCCGAAGAGGTCGCCGACGACGTTCATGCCGTCCATCAGCGGGCCCTCGATGACCTCGATCGGTCGGCCGCCGGCCGCCGCGATCTCCGCCCGGAGCGCCTCGGTGTCGTCCTCGACGTGGGCGTCGATGCCCTTGACCAGGGCGTGGGCGATCCGCTCGCGCAGTGGGAGGCTGCGCCACTCGTGCTCCGCCTCCTCGACGGCGTCGGCGGCCACGTTGAAGCGCTCGGCGATCTCCAGCAACCGCTCGGCGGCGTCGGCGCGGCGGTTGAGGACGACGTCCTCGATGCGCTCGCGCAGCTCGGCGTCGACCTCGTCGTAGACGACGAGCGCGCCGGCGTTGACGATGCCCATGTCGAGGCCCGCGCGGATGGCGTGGAAGAGGAAGACGGCGTGGATCGCCTCACGGACCGGGTTGTTGCCCCGGAAGGAGAACGAGACGTTGGAGATGCCGCCGCTGACCTTCGCGCCGGGGAGGTTCTGCTTGATCCAGCGGGTGGCCTCGATGAAGTCCTCGCCGTAGGTGGCGTGCTCCTCGATGCCGGTGGCGACGGCGAAGACGTTGGGGTCGAAGATGATGTCCTCGGGCGGGAAGCCGACCTCGTCGACGAGGATCCGGTAGGCCCGCTCGCAGATGGCCTTGCGCCGGTCCAGGTTGTCGGCCTGTCCGTCCTCGTCGAACGCCATCACCACGACGGCGGCGCCGTACTTGCGGCACAGCCGGGCGTGCGCGCGGAACGACTCCTCGCCCTCCTTCATGGAGATCGAGTTGACGATCGCCTTGCCCTGCACGCACTTGAGGCCGGCCTCGATGACCTCCCACTTGGAGGAGTCGACCATCACCGGCACGCGGCTGATGTCGGGCTCGGCCGCGATGAGCTTGAGGAAGCGGTCCATGGCCGCGACCCCGTCGATCATCCCCTCGTCCATGTTGACGTCGATGACCTGGGCGCCCGACTCGACCTGCTGCGCAGCCACCGCGAGGGCGGCGTCGTAGTCGCCGTCCTTGATGAGCTTGCGGAAGCGCGCGGAGCCGGTGATGTTGGTGCGCTCGCCGACGTTGACGAAGAGGCTCTCCTCGGTGATCGTCAGCGGCTCGAGACCGGAGAGCCGCATCACCGGCTCGAGGGTCACGGGCTCGCGGCGGCCCTTGCCCTCGACCGCGCCGGCGATGGCGGCGATGTGGTCGGGCGTGGTGCCGCAGCACCCGCCGACGAGGTTCAGGAAGCCGGCGTCGGCGAACTCCGCGAGGACCGCGGCCGTCTGGTCGGGCGTCTCGTCGTACTCCCCGAAGGCATTGGGCAGGCCGGCGTTGGGGTAGACGCTGACGAACGAGTCGGCCAGCCGCGACAGCTCGGCGACGTAGGGGCGCATGTCGCGCGCGCCGAGGGCGCAGTTGAGGCCGACGGCCAGCGGGCGGGCGTGGCGGATCGAGTCCCAGAACGCCTCGGTGACCTGGCCCGAGAGCGTCCGACCGGACGCGTCGGTGATGGTGCCGGAGATGATCACCGGCCAGCGGCGCCCCTGCTCCTCGAAGAGCGTCTCCACAGCGAAGATCGCGGCCTTGGCGTTGAGGGTGTCGAAGATCGTCTCGATCATCAGCAGGTCGGCGCCACCGTCGACGAGCCCGCGGGCGGCGACGAGGTAGGCGTCGGCGAGCTGGTCGAACGACACGTTGCGCGCGCCCGGGTCGTTGACGTCGGGCGAGATGGAGGCCGTGCGGGTCGTCGGGCCGAGCGCGCCGGCCACCCAGCGAGGGCGGTCCTCGGTCGCGACCGCATCGGCGGCCTGGCGGGCGAGCCTGGCCGACTCGCGGTTGAGCTCGTAGGCGAGCTCCTCGAGGCCGTAGTCCGCCAGGGACACCGAGTTGGCGTTGAACGTGTTGGTCTCGATGATGTCCGCGCCGGCCCGGAGGTACTCCTCGTGGATCGTCCGGATGATCTGCGGCTGCGTGATCGAGAGCAGGTCGTTGTTGCCGATCAGGTCGCTCGGGTGGTCGGCGAAGCGCTCACCGCGGTAGCCCGCCTCGTCGGGCCGGTCGCGCTGGATCGCCGTACCCATCGCGCCGTCCAGCACCATGATCCGCTCGCTCAGGATCTCCGTCAGTGCGGAGGTGGCATCAGGGCGGTGCTGCGGCTCCACGGATGTGGCTCCTCTCGGGCGGCGTTGCAGCCAGCCTAGGAACGTCGTCCGACACGCGGACTGGTTTCCCACATGGTGGCACCCGGCGCGTCGGGCGGCGAAATCACGACGGATGGCTGGGCGCGGCGCCCTAGGCTCGGCGGGTGATCGAGTTCGACGACGTGCAGGATCTGGTCTCCCCGGTGGTGATCGCCGCCTTCGAGGGTTGGAACGACGCCGCCGACGCGGCCTCGGGGCTGGTGGACCACCTCATCGAGCAGTGGAAAGCCGAGGTCATCGGCGCGATCGACCCCGAGGAGTTCTACGACTTCCAAGTCAACCGACCGATCATCGGCACCGACGTCAACGGCTACCGACGGCTCACCTGGCCCACCACGCGCATCGCCGTCGCGCGCCCCGCCGAGCTGGACCGTGACGTCATCCTGGTGCGCGGCATCGAGCCCAACATGAAGTGGCGCCAGTTCTGCGCCGAGCTCCTCGCTGCCTGCGACGACCTCGGCGCCGAGCTCGTGATCACGATGGGCGCGCTCCTCGCCGACACACCCCACACCCGCCCCATCCCGGTCACCGGCACCGCGACCGAGCCCGAGCTCGTGGACCGCCTCGTCCTCGAGCAGTCGACCTACGAGGGGCCGACCGGGATCGTCGGCGTCTTCAACGACGCGTGCACCCAGCTCGACATCCCGGCCGTCTCCTACTGGGCCGCGGTCCCCCACTACGTCGCCCAGCCGCCGTGCCCCAAGGCGACGCTCGCCCTGCTCGGCCAGCTCGAGGAGCTGCTCCAGGCCCCGATGCCGATCGGCGACCTCGCCGACGACGCCAAGGCCTGGGAGCGCGGCGTGGACGAGCTCGCCGCCGAGGACGAGGACGTCGCCGACTACGTCCGCGCGCTCGAGGAGACCCGCGACACCGCCGAGCTCCCGGAGGCCTCCGGCGAGGCCATCGCCCGCGAGTTCGAGCGCTACCTCAAGCGCCGCGACACCGACTGAGGGTCTGCCGGGCGTCGACGCGCCGCGCAGCGGTGCCCCACCCACATTCGCCTACAGCGGAATGTCGCTCACGCACCGCCGACCCGCGCGTCGTACGCCGACACGCCCCGCAGCGGTGGCCCAGGGGCACTTCCGGCCGCTCGAGTCCCCCTCACGCACCGCTGCCCAGGCAGCGGTGCCCCACCCACATTCCCCGCCTGCGGAACGTCGCTCAGCCACCGCCCGCCCGCGCGTCGTACGCCGACACGCCCCGCAGCGGTGGCCCAGGGGCACTTCCGGCCGCCCGAATACCCCTCACGCACCGCTGCCCAGGCAGCGGTGCCCCACCCACATTCCCCGCCTGCGGAATGTCGCTCAGCCACCGCCCGCCCGCGCGTCGTACGCCGACACGCCCCGCAGCGGTGGGTGAGACACCTTTTCTGGCCTCAGAACCTGCCTCACGCACCGCTCGGGTGGTGAGGAGGCGGCGTACGTCAGAGCGAGAGGCCGAGGGCGGCGTCGAGGAGCCGGTGGACGGTGGCCGCGGCCTCCGGGTCAGAGGTGTCGGCGAGGCCGGTGGTGCCGAGGGTCGCCTCGACCCACTCCTGGACGGCGGCGACGGCGGTCGGCGCGTCGAGGTCGTCGGCCAGGGCGGCGAGCACCCGCTCGACGTACGGAAGGGCCGGCGCACCGTTGCCGAGCGCGAGGGCCCGGCGCCAGGTGGCCAGGGAGTCGACGGCGTCCCAGAGCTGGTCGTCGGTCCACTCCCAGTCGCTGCGGTAGTGGTGGCGCAGCAGCACCAGCCGGATCGCCATCGGGTCGACCTCGCTCATCCGCAGCGCGGAGACGAAGACGAGGTTGCCCTTGGACTTCGACATCTTCTCGCCGTCGTAGGCGACCATCCCGGCGTGGGCGTAGGTCCGCGCGAACCGCTCCCCCGGGTGGGCGACCTGCGCGTGACCGGCCGACATCTCGTGGTGCGGGAAGACGAGGTCGCTGCCGCCGCCCTGCACGTCGAACGTGGACCCGAGGTGGTCCAGCGCGATCGCGGAGCACTCGACGTGCCAGCCCGGCCGGCCAGGACCCCACGGGCTGTCCCACGCCGGCTCGCCCGGCCGCTCGGCACGCCACAGCAGGCAGTCGAGCGGGTCCTTCTTGCCATCGCGGTCGGGGTCGCCACCTCGCTCGGGGAAGATCTCGAGCATCGTGTCGCGGTCGAGGCCGGACACGGCGCCGAAGGTGTCGTCGGCGGTCACCGAGAAGTAGAGGTCGTCGTCGACGCGGTAGACCGACCCGGCCTCGTCGAGTCGCTGGATCAGCTCGATCACCTGCGGGATGGACTCGACCGCCCCGGTGTAGTGCGCGGGCGGCAGGACCCTCAGGGCCTCCATGTCCTCGCGGAAGAGCTGGGTCTCGCGCTGGGCGAGCTCGGCCCAGTCGACGTTGACCTTGGTGGCGCGCTCCAGCAGCGGGTCGTCGACGTCCGTCACGTTCTGGACGTACGTCACCTCGTGGCCGGCGTTGCGCCAGGCGCGGTTGAGGAGGTCGAAGCCGACGTAGGTCGCGGCGTGGCCCATGTGGGTGGCGTCGTAGGGGGTGATCCCGCAGACGTACATCCGCGCCGGTCCCTCGGGCCGCGTCTCGACGAGGACGTCGCTCGCGGTGTCGTGCACCCGCACGACGGGGCCCGTCACGGGCAGTGAGGGAACGTCGGGCGACGACCAGGCACGCATGTCGCGAAGCCTATCCGCCGCCCGGGAGGCGCCGGCCGTCGCTGCCCGTCTCGATCTCGATACGGCCTCGCGCGGCTCAGAACGGGGGCCAGGGGATGACGGGGTACGACGACGAGCGCGGGCCGGGGAACGTCCCCCGCGCCAGCAGCCGGTCGACCCGGCGCCTCGTCGTCTCGACCTCATCATCGGTGAGCATCCCGGAGAGGGTCGCGCCCAGCTCGCCGTCGAGCGCCGCCGCGAGCCCTCGCAGGCCGTCGGCCTCGTCGGCGCTGATCGCGTCGCCCACGAAGCCCCACAGCACGGTGCGGAGCTTGTGCTCGACGTGGAAGGTCAGCCCGTGGTCGACGCCGTGCCGGTGGCCGTCGGGCATGGGCAGGACGTGGCCGCCCTTGCGGTCGGCGTTGTTGACCACCACGTCGAAGAGCGCCATCCGCCGCAGGGGCTCGCTGTCCTCGTGGACCAGCGACACCGCCTGGTCGTGGGCGTCGAGGCCGTCGAAGACGTGGCGGAAGCCCGCCGGGAGCTCGCCCTCTCCGACGATGTCGACGGGCGACGCGTCCTCGACCTCGTCACGCCACAGCTGCACCATCCCCGGGCCGTGCGGCCCGTCGCCGAGGACCGTCGGCGGCACGATGTCCCAGCCGAGCGCCTCGGAGACGGCGTACGCACCCACCTCGCGCGCGGCCAGCGTGCCGTGGGGGAAGTCCCACAGCGGACGCTCCCCCGCGATCGGCTTGTAGACGACCCGGACGCCGTCGAGCTCACCGACGAAGGTGGCGTTGGACGCAGGCAGGACGCGGCCGTGCAGGGTCAGCTCCCCGGTGGGGAAGCCGGCCGGGAGGGTGCTGTCAGGGATCACGACGCCGGAAGCCGTTGGCGCGGACGCAGAGGTGCCCGTCCGGGTCGATCGGCTCGCCGCAGAAGGGGCAGTCGGGGCGCCCGGCGCCGATCACGGACAGCGAGCGCTCCACGAACGACCGCGCCGCGGCGGCGGTGAGCCGGACGAGGAAGATCTCGTCCGGCTCGGGCTCGAGGAGGTCCTCGAGGTCCTCCTGCAGCTGCTCGGGCGAGACGACCGCGGCCTCGGTGAAGGGGAAGACCTCGATCACCACCCGCTCGTCGGCGCCGTCCCACGACAGGGTCATCGTGCCGGCGCGGAACTCCTCCTCGATCGGCTGCTCGAGGGGCTGGGTGTCGGTGAGGTCGCGCGGCGCGATCGCCGGGATCAGCACGTCGTCGCCGGCGGCCTGCATCAGCTCGTCGAGGAGCTCGTCGATGCGCTCGGCGAGGGCCTGCACCTGCTGCTTCTCCAGCGAGACGCTGACCAGCCGGGCGCCCTCGCGCGCCTGGAGGAAGAACGTGCGCTGGCCGGGCTCGCCAACGGTGCCGGCGACGAAGCGCTCGGGTGGGTCGAAGCGGTGCACGACGGGCATGTCACTCACCCTAGGGCGTGCCTGTCTGGGGTCCGGCGCCTCCACCCACCTCGGCGTCCGCGCGCCGGCTGCGGGTGGTGCGGCGGGGTTTCTTCGGCGGGGTCAGCCAGGCGAGGTCGCCGGCGTGGGTGTTGGTGCCGATCACGAACGGCCGCGACTCGGTGTAGCGCACGATCGACACCGACGCGGGGTCGACGTGGATGCGCTGGAAGAGGTCGAGGTGGGTGCCGAGCGCGTCGGCGAGGATCGACTTGATCACGTCGCCGTGGCTGACGGCGAGCCACACGGCGTCGTCGCCGTGCTCGGCCGCCACCCGCGCGTCGTGCCGTCGTACGGCTGCCACCGCGCGGTCCTGCATCGCCCGCATCGACTCCCCTCCGGGGAAGGTGGCCGCCGACGGCTGCGCCTGGACGGTCTTCCAGAGCTTCTCCTTGGCGAGCTCCTTGAGCGGTCGTCCCTGCCACTCGCCGTAGTCGCACTCCGACAGCTGCTTGTCGCTACCCGCGCGCAGGGGGTCGGCCTGCCGGGTGGTGATCTCGCGGCACGTCTCGCGGCAGCGCTCCAGGGGGCTGGTGACCGCGGCAGCGAGTCGTACGCCTGCGAGCCGCTCCCCCACCGCGACCGCCTGCTTCACGCCGGCGTCGTCGAGGTGGACGCCGGGCAGCCGGCCGGCGAGGACTCCGGTCGCGTTGGCCGACGAGCGGCCGTGTCGCACGAGGATGACGGTGGGCATTCTCCAGAGGTTAGTGGGGCTAGCCTCGGCCTTGTGATCGTGGACAACGCCCTCTACCACCAGGGCAAGCGGGTCCAGCTCGGTGACGCCGACGACCAGAGCCTCGGCTGGGCCCGGGTGCCGTGCGACCCCGGTGACTTCCAGTGGGTCGGGATCCACGACCCCAGCCCCGACGAGCTCGAGCTGATCGCGCGCACCTTCGACCTGCACCCGCTCGCCGTCGAGGACGCCGGCGACTCCCACCAGCGTCCCAAGCTCGAGCGCTACGGCGACACGCTGTTCCTCGTGCTCAAGACGCTCTGGTACGTCGACGAGGAGGACGCGGTCGAGACCGGCGAGATCAACCTGTTCGTCGGGAAGGACTTCGTGGTGACCGTCCGGCACGGCCACGGCATCGACCTGGCGAAGGCGCGACGCGACCTCGAGCACCGCGCCCAGGTGCTCGAGCACGGACCGATGGCCGTCCTCTACGCCATCTGCGACCGCGTCGTCGACGAGTACGAGAAGGTCGGCCAGGAGCTCGAGATGGACGTCGACGAGGTCGAGGAGTCGGTCTTCTCCGAGGCGCGGACCAACGACTCCAACCGGATCTACGTCCTCAAGCGCGAGATCGCCGAGGTGCGCCGGGCTGTCATGCCGCTGCGCGAGCCGATGCGGAAGTTCGCCATGGGCGTCGACGAGCGGATCACCGTCGAGACGGCCACCTACTTCCGCGACGTCGCCGACCACCTCCAGCGTGTCTCCGAGGTGATCGACAGCCTCGACGTGCTGCTGTCCACCGCCTTCGACGCCCACCTCGCCCGGATCTCGGTCCAGCAGAACGAGGACATGCGCAAGATCTCCGCCGGCGCCGCGCTGATCGTCGTACCGACGCTGGTCGCCGGCATCTACGGGATGAACTTCGACCACATGCCCGAGCTGCACTGGCGCCTCGGTTACCCCTTCGCACTGCTCCTGATGGCCGCGATCGCGGGCGGCCTGTTCACCTGGTTCAAGAAGTCCGGGTGGCTGTAGCGCGATCGGCGACCGGCGCCCCCACGGCCTGGCGGGTGGTCTGGTGGTTCGGTTTCGTCAGCCTGGCCGCAGACATGGTCTACGAGGGCGCCCGCTCGGTCTACGGCCCCGTCCTCGCGGCCCTCGGTGCGTCCGCGCTGGTCGTCGGGCTGGTGACCGGGGCAGGTGAGGCGGTCGCGCTCGTCCTGCGCCTGGCGTTCGGCCCGATCGCCGACCGCACGGGCCGCTACTGGTCCCTGACGATCGTGGGCTACGGCCTCACCGCGATCTGCGTCCCGCTGATCGCGCTGGCGCCGCGCCTGGGTGCGGCCGGGCTGGCCTTCGCCTCCACGATGATCCTGCTCGAGCGCCTCGGCAAGGCGGTCCGGTCACCGTCGAAGTCGGCGCTGCTCGCCCACGTCGCGAGCGCCGTCGGCCGTGGGCGCGGCTTCGGGGTGCACAAGGCCCTCGACCAGGTGGGCGCGTTCGCCGGACCGCTCGTGGTGGCCGGGGTCGTCGCGGTCGCGTCCCTCTGGTGGGGCATGGCCGTGCTGGCCGTCCCCGGCGCCGTCGCGATGGTCCTGCTGCTCACCCTGCGCCGCCGCGTCCCCGACCCCAGCGTGTACGACGACTCGCCCCCGCCAGTGGCCCCCGAGCACCCGGCCGCCCGCCGCAGCTGGTGGGCGGACGCCGTCGGGTCGGGCCTGCCGGGCGACTTCTTCCGCTACGCCGTCGCCGCGTCGCTGACGACGGGTGCGCTGGTCACCTTCGGGATCATCGGCTACCACCTCACGGTCGACGACCTGATGCCCGTCGCGGCCGTCCCCGTGGTGTACGCCGCGGCGATGGGCGTCGAGGCGGTCGCAGCGCTCGCCGTCGGCTCGGTCTACGACCGCACTGGCCCGCGCGTGCTGCTCCTCGTGCCGGTGCTGGTGGCGCTCGTCCCGGCCCTCGCCCTCGGCTCGGCCCTGGTCGCGATCCTGGGCGGCGTCGTCGCGTGGGGCGTGGCCCAGGGCGTCCAGGACTCGACGGTCAAGGCGGTGGTCGCCGACCTGGTCGACGCGCCGCGCCGCGCGACGGCGTACGGAGTCTTCGCAGGGATCCAGGGACTCTTCGCGATCGTCGGCGGCGTCACCGCCGGGTGGCTCTACGACCGGTCGCTGCCGGCGCTCGTGGCCGTCGTCGCCGTCACCCAGGTCGTGGCGCTGGTGCTGCTGGCCGACACGTTCAGGCGGTCAGCACGCCGGCTCCGAGCAGGATGAGCACGCCGGTTCCGAGCAGGATCCGGTAGATCACGAAGGGCGTGTAGGAGTTCGTGCTGACGTAGCGCAGCAGCCAGGCGATGGCGGCGTAGCCGACGACGAACGAGACGACCGTGGCGGTGATGGTGGGGCCCCAGCCGAAGTCGTTGTGGCCGTGCGGGATCTCCTTGAGCTCGAAGAGCCCGGCGCCGACGACCGCGGGGATCGCGAGCAGGAAGGCGAACCGGGTCGCGGCCTCGCGGTCGAAGCCGAGGAAGCGGCCCATGGAGATCGTGGCGCCCGAGCGTGAGACGCCGGGGATCAGCGCGAGGGCCTGCGCGACGCCCATCAGGACCGCGTCCCTCAGCGTGAGCTTGCCCAGCGGCCGGTCGGTGCGTCCGACGCGGTCGGCGATGCCGAGGACGACGCCCATCACGATCAGCGTCGTGCCGGTGATCCACAGGTTGCGGAAGTCGCGCTCGATCACGTCCTTGAGCAGCACCCCGAGCACCACGATCGGCAGCGAGCCGATGATGATGAACCAGCCCATCCGAGCGTCGATCGTGCCGCGGTACTCCGCCTTGAACAGCGAGCGCACCCACGCGCTGCCGATGCGCCAGATGTCCTTGCGGAAGTAGATCAGCACGGCGAGCTCGGTGCCGATCTGGATCACGGCCGTGAACGCCGCCCCCGGGTCCCCCCAGCCGAACAGCTCGGGGAAGATTCGCAGGTGCGCGCTGCTCGAGATCGGCAGGAACTCGGTCAACCCCTGGATGACGCCGAGGACCACTGCCTTGAGGAGATCGATCACAGGGCGGGAGCCTACGGGCGCGTCTCGTGTGCTCTCCGCACCACCCGTGGCTACCCTCACCACCATGCAGCAGCGTTCCCTCGGCGCGACCGGACTGAAGGTCTCCCGGCTCGGCCTCGGCACGATGACCTGGGGCCGTGACACCGACGAGCACGAGGCGCGCGACCAGCTGATCGCCTTCGCCGAGGCCGGGGGCACCCTGGTCGACACCGCGGCGGGCTACGGTGACGGCGCGAGCGAGGAGCTGATCGGGACGCTCATCGGTGATGTCGTCTCCCGCGACGAGGTGGTCCTCGCGACCAAGGCGGGCATCCACCGGCGTACGGGCGCACGCGTCACCGACACCTCCCGCGGCAGCCTGCTGACCACCCTCGACGCCTCGCTGAAGCGCCTCGGTGTCGACCACGTCGACCTCTGGCAGGTCCACGTGTGGACCGACGAGACCCCGGTCGAGGAGACGCTCAGCGCCCTCGACCTCGCCGTCACCTCGGGCCGCGCGTCCTACGTCGGCGTCTCCAACTACACCGGCTGGCAGACCGCGCAGGCCGCGACCTGGCAGCGAGCCGTCCCCGGGCGGGTGCCGCTGGCGTCGACCCAGGTCGAGTACTCGCTCCTCAACCGCCACGTCGAGCACGAGGTCGTCCCCGCCGCACAGGCGCTGGGGCTCGGGGTCCTGCCCTGGTCGCCCCTCGGCCGCGGCGTGCTCACCGGGAAGTACCGCACCGGCACGCCGTCGGACTCGCGCGCCGCCACCGAGCACTTCGCCGGGTTCGTGGGCGCCTACCTCGACGAGCGCGGTCGCGGGATCGTGGAGGCCGTCGCGCGCGCCGGCGACGGCCTCGGCTGGTCGCCGCTGGAGGTGTCGCTCGTCTGGGTACGCGACCGGCCCGGGGTCGCCGCCCCGATCGTAGGTGCCCGCACGGCCGCACAGCTCAAGGGAGCGCTGGGCATCGAGGAGCTGACCCTGCCGCCGGAGATCGTCGACGCCCTCGACGACGTGTCGGCCGACTGAACGCACCCTTCCGGGAGAGACACGAGAGACGGGAGAGACGATGGCCAGGATCCAGCGCCGCCCACCGGGCCGCGGGGTGGAGTGGGAGTTCGAGACGCTCGTGCTGCCCCAGGACTTCTCCCGCAACGTCGTCACCCGGGTGCTCGTCGAGCGGGCCGAGCACGGTGGCTGGGAGCTCGACCGGCTCCGCATCGGCAACGACGGCAAGCGGCGCGTGGTGCTGCGCCGCAAGATCATCCGGCAGCGGCTGACCCTCTTCGCCGGCTGACCCGACCGACGCCATGGGGTGCGGACCCCATGGACGTCGCCGCCCCACGGTGCTCGACTCGAAGGAGCGGGGCCACCCCGGTCCCGGTTGAGGGGACGACGCAGATGACGACACGCAGGCACAGGCCGGCACTCGGGATCGTGGAGCTGGCGGTGGACCCGTCCGACGTGGACCAGGAGACCTATCCCGTCCGGATCAGGCTGACCCGGCCGCTGACGACCTACGAGGCGGAGGGGCTGGCGTCGGTCGAGCCGGGGCTTCGGAGCGAGGGGGACGCGATCGTCCTGCCGGCGGCCCGCCTGGACGACGTGGCACGTGACGTGGACACCTGGAACGCCCGCCTTGAGCGGGTGCAGACGCGCGCCGACCAGCTCGAGGGCGAGACGCTGGTGGCCGACCAGCGACGGGTGGACGACCACGCGCGGCACGGGTCCCACCTTCGCAGTCAGCAGGTCAACGACCGCGGCCTGCACTGAGCAGGTCCCGGGCGGGACGGGCGGCTACCAGCCGGTGGAGCCCGGTCCGCCCTTGAACGGTCCGGTGACCCGCGACGTGATCCAGCCGCCGTAGAAGCTGCCCGGCTGCGGTTGGACGACCTCGTCGTCGACGGTGCAGCGGTCGACCTTGCCCGGGTACAGCGCGACGTGGTCGACCAGCGTCTCGAAGCCCGTCGAGGGCGTCGGGTAGGTCCACGCCACGGCCGGGAGCACCTCGTCGCCGATCGCCAGGTCGTAGTAGGCCGCCTGGCCCTTCCACTCGCACCACGAGGCGCCCTGCCCCGGGCGGAGCACCCCCTCGACGAAGTCGGCTGCCGGCAGGTAGTACGTCGGCGGGTGGCTGGTCTCCAGCACCCGCAGGCTCGCGGTGGTCTCGGCGACGACGAGGCCACCGTGGATGACGACGACGTGCTCGCTGCTCGGGTCGACCCGCGGCGGGCGGGGGTAGTCCCACACGGACTCGGTCATGCGCCCAACCTACGGACCGATCCCTACGGCTCGAGGTCGCGCGACGCCAGCCAGGCGCGGACGCGACGGTCCGACGCCTGCGCGAGCCAGGCCTCCTCGATGACCTCGACGAGCTCGTCCCGCTCGATCTCCCCCACCCGGGAGGTGCGCAGCAGCACGGACGCGTGGCCGTCGAAGTGCGCTGTCGTGAAGAACGGCAGTCGCTCGTCCTGCAGCAACGCCTGCTTGTCGCCCTCGGAGGCGACCCAGATGACCACGACGTCGTCGTAGCGCTCGCCCGTCACGGGGTCCACGGCGTCGGGTCGTGGCGTCCGGAAGAACACGAACGACTTGCTGCCCACCTGGTAGACGGGGTTCTTCTCCGGGCGTACGACGCTCACGTGGGGCATCGCACGCGCGGTGGCGTGGATGTCGTCGACGGTCGCCGGGCGACTCACGACGAGGCCGCCGCCGCCTTCGCCCGCAGCTCGGCCACCATCGCGTCGGGGTCGTCGGCGGAGTAGACGGCCGATCCGGCGACGAACACGTCGGCCCCGGCCTCGGCACACCGCTCGATGGTCTCCAGCGACACGCCTCCGTCGACCTGGAGCCAGGTCTCGACGCCGTGCTTGCGCATGAGCTCGCGGGCGGTGCGGATCTTGGGCAGGCACAGGTCGAGGAACTTCTGGCCGCCGAAGCCGGGCTCGACGGTCATGATGAGCACCATGTCGAGCTCGGGCAGCAGCGCCTCGTAGGGCTCGATCGGTGTCGCCGGCTTGAGCGCCATCGACGCGCGCGCGCCCTGCGACCGGATCTCACGGGCGAGCCGCACCGGCGCCTTGGCCGCCTCGGCGTGGAACGTGACGGACCCGCACCCCGCCTCGGCGTACGCCGGTGCCCACCGGTCGGCGTCCTCGATCATCAGGTGCGCGTCGATCGGCTGGGAGGCGTGCTTGCTGAGCGCCTCGATGACGGGCAGGCCGAGGGTCAGGTTGGGCACGAAGTGGTTGTCCATGACGTCCACGTGCACCCAGTCGGCACTGGGGATCCGGGCCACCTCGTCGGCGAGGCGCGACAGGTCGGCGTTGAGGATGCTCGGCGTGATCTGGATGCCCACAGGGCGAGCCTAGTGACCCCCGGGACCGTCGAGACGCGCGGCACTGCTCCCAGCCGGTACGACGACGTGGAGTGCGTTGCGGTCGACCTCGAACGTCGCCGTGGTGGTGGCCGCGATCTCGCCGTCGAGGTTGACCGGTAGCGGCTCGTCGGTGACCAGGCGCAGGCGCCGGGTGGTGACGTGGTGCACCCGGTCGTGCTCGACGAGGTGACCGGTCCGCAGCAGCCGCGCGACCGAGACGTGGTCGCGCAGCCGGCCCTTCTCGACGGCGTACACGTCGAGGAGGTGGTCGTCGATCGACGCGTCCGGTGCGACGGTGAGCCCGCCGCCGTAGTGCCGCCCGTTGCCGACGGCGACCTGCATGAGGTCGGCGAGCTCGAGCGTGGTGCCGTCGTCGAGCTCGAGGCGGGCGGCGAACGGTCGGTGGGTCCGGTACGCCGCCAGGGTGGCCGCCGGGTAGGCGAAGCGACCCAGGCGCTGCTTCAGCGCGGGAGTCAGCCTCTGGGTGACGGCGACGGAAAGACCGACCGACGCGACGTTGAGGTAGGCGCGCCCGTCGACGCGGCCGAGGTCGACGTCGACCACGTGACCGTGGACCAGCGTGTCGACCGCCGCCCCCAGGTCGTCCGGGACGCCGAGGGTGCGGGCGAAGTCGTTGGCGGTCCCGAGGGGGAGCACGCCGAGCGCGGTGCCCGAGTGGGCGACCAAGGCGGCCGCGCAGCCGATCGTGCCGTCACCCCCACCCACCACGAGCAGGTCGGGCTCGGACTCGACGGCGACCGCCAGCGCCTCGAGGAGCTCGAGGCCGCCGTGCACGGGGTGCACCGTCACGTCGTCCGACACACCCCGGACTGCTGCCTCCACGAGCGGGAGCGCACGCGCCCCGCGGCGGGCTGCGGTGTTGACGACGACTGCGACCCGACCGGTGCGCGGCTGGGCGGACCTGTTCTGCTGCATGGCTCGAGGCTAGGTCGCGCGCGTGAGAGGACGATGAGGACGGCCTGTGCGCGGGCTGTGCCGGCGCGTGCGTTGGTCGACCGCCGGGGCCGGGCGACCGGCTAGGTCTCCTCGGGCTCCGGTGGCGCCTCGGCGCCCTCGGACTCGTCGCGGGTCGCCCACTCGAGCAGCGGGGCGATGTCGAACGGGTGGTCGTCGATCCCGGCGTGCAGGTCGCCGATCTCCGCGAACCGCTGGGGCATCGTGAAGATGGTGAAGTCGTCGGGCACGCAGCCGTCGACCTCGTCCCAGCGGATCGGCGCCGACACGCGGGCCTCGGGCACGCCCCGGACGGAGTAGGCGGCGGCGATGGTGTGGTCGCGGGCGTTCTGGTTGTAGTCGACGAAGAGCTGCGAGGGGTCGCGGTCCTTGCGCCACCACGCCGTCGTGACCTCTCCCCCGGCCCGCCGCTCGACCTCGCGTGCGAACGCCAGCGCGCCGCGGCGTACGTCCTGGAAGCCGTGGTCGGGTGGGATCCGCACGTAGACGTGCATCCCCGACCCGCCGCTGGTCTTGGGGAAGCCGACGGCACCGAGCTCGTCGAGCACCTCGTGGGCGATGTGAGCGACCCGCTGAACGGTGGCCCAGTCACATGCGGGCCCCGGGTCGAGGTCGATGCGCCACTCGTCGGGCTTCTCGGTGTCGGAGCGCCGGCTGTTCCACGGGTGGAACTCGACCGTCGACATCTGCACCGCCCAGATGACGCTCGCCAGCTCGGTCACGCACAGCTCGTCGGCGGTGCGCTTCCACCGCGGGAAGAACAGCTGGACGGTCTCCACCCAGTCGGGTGCTCCGGCGGGCAGGCGCTTCTGGTGCACCTTGTCGCCCGCCAGTCCCTTGGGGAAGCGGTGCAGCATGCACGGACGCTCGAGGAGGGCGTTGACGATCCCGTCGCCGACGGCGAGGTAGTACTCGACGAGGTCGACCTTGGTCGCGCCGCTCGGCGCCGCGTCGGTGGGCGGGAAGTAGACGCGGTCGGGGTTGGTGACCTTGACGACGCGGTCGTCGACCTCGATCTCGATGAACGGCGACGCCATGTCAAGGAGCGTAGTCGGAGGCGACGCAGTCGCGTCCGGCGTCGCGAACGAGGTCGACTACGGCGCGGACGTCTCCGACGGCTGCTGCTGCTCGGGCTGCTGTTGCTGCTGCCCGTCCTGCTGCTGGGTCTGCTGGTCGCCGGGCGGCGTCTCCTGCGGCTTGTCCACGGTCACCGTGACGACGTCGGACCAGCCCTCGTCGGCGTACTGGCTCTCGGGACGGTGCCAGCGGAACTCGGTGGTCTCCGCAACGGGTACGACGACTCGCGCGACGCCGTCGCGCGAGGCGAGGACGGGCTTGCCGACCGGGGCCCACTGGCCGCCGGGCGAGCGGGACTCCAGCACGAGCGGGTCGCCCGTGAGGCGTCCGGACCCGTCGGTGACCCGTCCGGTGAGCTCGACCTCCTCGTCGGGCTTCACCTGCTGCCTGCCTGCCGCCACGCTCGTCGACAGCGACACGCCCTCGAAGTCGAAGGTCGAGCCCGACGCCCTGACGGCGTCGAGGTTGAAGGCCTTGCCGTCGCAGCCGAAGCCGGTGACCGCGAAGCCGGGGCCGTCGCCGTGGTCGGCGGCGAACTGCGCCGGGGTGGCGGATCCGACCCGGTCGACGGTGGCGCCCGAGGCCAGGTCGACGAGCGCCCAGTCGTAGGTGAGTGCGGAGGAGGACACGGTGGTCCAGGACCCGGCCGGGGCCGAGACGGCCGCCCGCCCGCGCCAGGCGGTGCCGGCCGGGCTCTGCCGGCTCACGGCCATGACCCACGAGACGCCCGAGCTTCCGCCGGTGGCCGCGACGGCGACCGACGAGTCGAGCCCGGCGAGCGAGTCGAACGAGGCGTAGGGGCCGGACGCGCTGCCGGCGGCGGTCGGGACGAGGCCCAGCGACCGGCGTCCGAGCGGGGCGGCGTAGGGACCGAGGTTGATGCGGGAGGCGGGTGCGGCTGCGTTGCCGAGCAGGTCGGCGCACCCGACGTAGGTGAGGTAGACGTCGGCGTCGCCGGTGGCGGGACCGGACAGCGTGCGCGAGCCGCCCGCGGCGTGGGCGGGACTGGTGACCAGGGTCGTCCCCACGGTCAGGGTCAAGGTCGTGGCGACCAAGGCCGTCATGATGCTGCGCACGTGCATGGATTCCTGCTCCCCGTGACACGGCACACCCCTCCGGTGTGCCGAGCTGACTCCATCATGCTGGTCAAAGCAAAGGATGTGAACCGTCCAGGCGTGGAAGTCACCCCAATTGGTGGCCATAACCGGCGTCGGCTCCCCTGTCGGACCGCGCAGCTAGGTTGGCCCCATGCCGCTGCGGGGTCAGGACGTCGCCCGCCACCCCGTGCGTCGCATCGAGGTGCGCGCCGGCCACGAGCTCCCGGATCACCGCTACCCAGCATCGATCCCGGCCGTCGCCCAGGTGCTGCGCGACGGGCTCGATCTGGCCCCGGGCGTCACCTTCCTCGTCGGGGAGAACGGCTCGGGCAAGTCCACGCTCGTCGAAGGCGCGGCGATCGCCTACGGCCTCTCGCCGGAGGGCGGCAGCACGCACAGCCGGCACTCCACCCGTGCCACCGAGTCGCCGCTCAGCGACGCGCTGCAGCTGGTCAGGGGCGCCGGGGCCAGCAAGTGGGGCTTCTTCCTGCGCGCCGAGACGATGCACGGCTGGTACTCCTACATCGAGGACCTCGGTGGTGACGTCGCCTTCCACGACCTGAGCCACGGCGAGTCGTTCCTCGCGGTGCTGGAGTCCCGGTTCACGGGACCGGGCTTCTTCTGCCTCGACGAGCCGGAGGCAGCGCTGTCGTTCTCCTCGACCCTGGGGCTTGTCGCGACGTTGCAGCGCGTCGTGGCGCGTCGCGGCCAGGTCCTGTGCGCGACCCACTCCCCCGTGCTCGCCGCCATGCCCGGCGCCCGGATCCTGGAGGCCGGGCCGTGGGGGCTGCGCGAGTCGGCGTGGGAGGACCTGGAGGTCGTCGACCACTGGCGGCGCTACCTCGCCGAGCCGTGGGCCTACCTGCGCCACCTGCAGGACGACTGACGACGCTGCCGCGGGTCGGGTCAGGCCCGACGCCGCAGGGTGGCTGCGAACATCGCGTCGGTGCCGTCGCGGTGCGGCCACAGCTGGAAGCGGTCGACCTCGTCGGTGTCGCCGCGGCGGGCCAGCACGGCGCGTACGACGTCGCTGGTCTCCGCGACCACGGGCGAGCAGGTCGCGTAGACCACCACGCCGCCCGGTCGCACCGACTCCAGGGCCGAGTCGAGCAGCACCTGCTGGATCCCGACGAGCTCCTCGACGTCCTCGGGCGTACGACGCCAGCGCGACTCGGGACGTCGTCGGAGCGCACCGAGCCCCGAGCACGGAGCGTCGACCAGCACCCGGTCGAAGGTGCCGGGGAGCCAGGCGGGGCGCATGCCGTCGCCGGCGAGCACCTGCGCGGCGGCCTCGGGTGTGGCACGCAGCGCCGACGCGACCAGCGCGGCCCGGTGCGGCTGGCGCTCGTTGGCGACGAGCACCGCCCCGCGCTGAGCAGCCAGCGCCGCCAACAGGGCGGCCTTGCCCCCCGGCCCGGCGCACAGGTCGAGCCACCGCTCGTCGCGGCCGTCCATCGGGGAATCCGCCAGCGCGAGCGCGACGACCTGCGAACCCTCGTCCTGCACCCCGGCGCGTCCCTCGGCGACCGCCGGGACGGCGGAAGGGTCGCCACCGGCCAGGGTCACGGCGTACGGCGACCGGCCGGTGCGGGTGCCGCCCGCGGCCTCGAGCTCCTCGACGGTCGACATGCCGGGGCGGGCGACCAGCGTGACCCGCGGCGGGGCGTTGTCGGCCTCCAGCAACGCGTCGAGCTCGTCGTCGCTGCCGACGGACGCGGCCAGCGCCTCCCCCAGCGCCGCGACGACCCAGCGGGGGTGGGACCTGGCGACGGCGAGGTGGGCGTACGGGTCGTGCTGCCGGTCGGGTGCGACCTCGTCGACCCACCCGGCGAGGTCGCGCCGGCTGATCGTGCGCAGGACGGCGTTGACCAGGCCGGCCGGCCCCCGGCCGACGGTGGCGCGGACGAGGTCGACGCTGGTCGAGATCGCGGCGTGGTCGGGGACCCGCATGGAGAGCAGCTGGTGCGTCCCCAGCCGGAGCACGTCGCGCACCTCCGGCTGGAGGCGCGGCTTGGTGAGGCAGGCGTCGATCACGGCGTCGTACAGACCGTGCATCCGGATCGCCCCGGACGAGAGCTCGGTGGCCAGCGCGGCGTCGCGACCGGTCAGCCCGTGCTTGCGCAGGACCTGCGGCAGCACGAGGTTCGCGTAGGCGTCGTCGGCGCGCACGGCGGTGAGCACGTCGAGCGCCGCGCGGCGGGCCTTGTCGACCGGGCGGCGTCGGTCACTCACCGAGGTGCTCCCGCACGAGCTTCTTCGGCGCCTTCGTCGCCCAGGCGTCGGTGATGATCTCCTCGAGCTCGTCGCGGCCGATCTCCCCGAGCCGCGACTGCTGCACGAGCACGGCGGCGTAGCCCTTGAAGTGGTCGATGGTGAAGAACGGCGTGGACCCGTCCGCGACCAGCGCGTGCTTCTCCACCTCGGTCGGCGTCGTGATCACGACCAGGTCGTCGTACATCTCCCCCGTGTCCGGGTCGACGGCCGACTTGTGCGGCGCGCGGTAGAGGACGAAACCCTTGCCCTTGTCGCCGCGGGGCACCTTCCAGGTCGGCCGGTCGCCCCAGGAGATCCCGAGCTCGGTCTCCGGCAGGCTGCCGCAGATCTCGTCGACGTCCTCCGGACGGGCGGGCCGGCTCACGAGGGGACGACCTGCTCGCCGAGGCGGACGCCGGACTCCAGGCGCACGCCGCGGGCCCAGTCTGCGGCGCCCATCTGCTTCTTGCCGAAGGCCTTGACCTGACCGAGCTCGACGGGCGTGGTGGCGGTGCCGACGAACACGGCGTTCTTGGTGACCTCCAGGACGCCCGGGGTCAGCGGCCCGCGGTCGACCGGGCGCAGCGGGCCGATCTTGATCCGCTCGCCCTCGAAGGTGCTCCACGCACCGGGGGCCGGCTCGCAGGCGCGTACCTGCCGGTCGATGGCCACCGCCGGGAGGTTCCAGTCGATGCGGGCGTCCTCGACGAGGATCTTGGGGGCGAACGAGACGCCCTCCGCCTGCTGCTCGCGCGCCTCGAGGGTGCCGTCCTCGATCCCGTCGAGGGTCTGCACCAGCAGGCCCGCTCCGCCGTCGGCCAGGCGCGCGAGGAGGTCACCGGCGGTGTCGGTGGGCCGCACCCGCTCGGTCATCACCCCGAAGACCGGTCCGGCGTCGAGCGCCTTGACGATCCGGAACGTGGTCGCGCCGGTGACCTCGTCACCCGCCCAGAGCGAGTGCTGCACGGGGGCGGCGCCGCGCCAGGACGGGAGCACGGAGAAGTGCAGGTTGATCCAGCCGTGCGGCACCAGGTCGAGCGCCGACTGCGGGAGCAGGGCGCCGTACGCCACGACCGGGCAGGCGTCGGGACGCAGCGCGGCGAGCTCCTGCTGGAAGTCCGGGTCGCGCGGGTGCTCGGGCTTGAGGACGGGTACGCCGAGCTCCTCCGCGCGTTGGGCGACCGGGCTGGCGACCAGCCTGCGACCCCGCCCGCTCGGGGCGTCGGGTCGGGTGACGACGCCGACGAGCTCGTGGCGGCTGTCGGCGATCGCGTCGAGCGCGGGCACGGCAACCTCGGGCGTGCCGGCGAAGACGACGCGCATCAGCTGGGGACCTTCATCGGGCGAATCCGTTCGTCGGGTGGGGGCTGAAGCGGACCGTCGGCTGCTCGAGACCGAACCACTCGGACTCGCGGATCTCCTTCATCGCCGCCTTGCGCGCGGCGGTGTCGAGCTTGTCGATGAAGAGGATGCCGTCGAGGTGGTCGGTCTCGTGCTGCATGGCGCGGGCCAGCAGCTCCGACGCCTCGATCCGCTGCGGCTCGCCGTACATGTCGAAGCCGGTCGCGACCACAGACAGCGCCCGGAGGCAGTCGTAGGTGAGCTCCGGGAGGGAGAGGCAGCCCTCCGCGCCGTCCTGGGTCTCGTCGGAGAGCTCGAGGGAGGGGTTGACCAGGTGGCCGACCTCGCCGTGGACGTTCCAGGTGAAGACCCGCAGGCCCACGCCGATCTGCGGCGCCGCGAGACCGGCGCCGGGGGCGGCGAGCATCGTGTCGGTCAGGTCGGTGACGAGCTGACGGACCTCGCGGTTGAAGTCGTCGACCTCCACCGCGCGCTGGCGGAGCACGGGGTCACCGAAGAGACGGATGGGCTGGACGGCCACGGAGCTCCTTCGCTCGGCTGGTCGCGGTCTGGGTCGTGCCCGGGTCCGGCTCGGGCAGTGGCCAAGTCTAGGGAGGCGCCCGCTGAGACGTCAGAGCGGCCGGTCTCCGGGGCGGCCGCGCACCATGACGTACGACGTCCGCGCGCGACGTGGGCGCCGGGGCGGGCCGGCTCAGATCGTCAGGGGGTCGACCTGGATCCGGACGGGGTCGAGCTTGCGGGCCGAGCGCACCCGCTGGAGGTCGCCGAGGGAGCGGGAGAGCGCCTCCCCGCTGGACCGCGGGACGCGGAGCAGGACCCGGTGCTCGTCGTCCACCGGGACCGGACCGAGCACCTCGGCGCCGGCGGGGAGGTCGACCAGGTGGAGGACGTCGTCGAGCGCCCCGAGGTCACCCGTGACCGTCGCGAGCCGGGCTGCGGGCGGGAGGTGGGCCTGCGAGCGCTCCTGCGCCTCCCGTCGGGCGAAGCCGGTCGGGTCCCACCGCACGAGGGCCTGCAGCGCGGGGTGGGCCGGGTCGCCCACGGCCACGACGTGACCGCCGGGCCGCACGAGGGCTGCTGCGTTGAGCCACCGGCGCAGGGCCTCCTCGGCCGCCCGCAGGTCGTCGCGGGCCAGGCTCAACCAGGTGTCGAGGACGATGACGGCCGTGTAGCCATCGTCGGCGACGGGCTCGGCCCCGACGGTGGCGACCACGAGGTCGGCCGAGTCGCCGACCCGGTCGACGACCCGCTCGCCGCTGGAGCTGCGGACGGTGGTGCCGGGGAACATCCGGCCCAGCTCCTCCGCGGTGCGGGCCTCACCCCGCACCGGCGCGCGCAGCCCGTGGCCACCGCACGTGGGGCACGCCCAGGGCGACTCGACGTGACCGCACCACCGGCAGTGCGGCGGCACCGCGGGACCGTCCACCACGAGCGGTCCGGTGCAGACGGTGCAGCGGGCGGGGGCGCGGCAGGTGTCGCAGGCCAGCGACGCGGCGTAGCCGGCACGCGGCGTCTGCACGAGCACGGGCCCGGTCGTGAGACCGCGCCGGATGGCGTCGTATGCGGCGCGCGGGATGCGGGTGCCGACGGACCGGTCCTCGGCCGGCACGGCCTCGACGCGGGCGCGCCGTCGCAGCACCTCGCGGGGCACCGCCAGCTCGTGCGCCCAGCCGGTGGCGACCAGCTGCTCGGCCTCCGGGGTGCGGGCCACGCCGCCGAGGAGCGCCGCCGTCCCCTGCTGCTCGGCGCGGAGGAGGAGCACCTCGCGGGTGTGCGGGTAGGGCGCGCGCGGCTCGGCGTGGAGGTCGTCGCCGTCGTCCCACAGCACCACGAGCCCGAGGTCGTGCACGGGCGCGAACGCGGCGGAGCGGGTGCCGACGACGATCCGCCGCGCGCCACGGGACACGGCCAGGAAGTCGCGGTAGCGCGCTGCCGGGCCGCCATCAGCGGTCAGGCAGACGTGGTGCCCCTCCCCCAGCCGGTCCGCCAGTGCGGCGTCGACCCGGGCGACGTCACGCCGGTCAGGGACGCAGACGAGCGCGCCACGTCCGGCGGCGTACGTCGTCGCCACGGCCTCGGCGACCATCGCGGGCCAGTCGTCGCCGGGGGCTGCCGCCCACACCGCGCGCGGCGATGCACCCGAGGCGAGGTGACGGAGGTAGGCGTCGGCGTGGGCGACCTCCGACCAGGTCGTGGGCGCCTCGACAACCGGGGCCTCGGGCGCGGGCTCGGACGCGACCTTCTCCGTGGCCGCGTGGCGGGGCGGGACGGCGAGGCGGAGCACGTCGGACCGCGCGCCGGCGTACCTCCGGGCCAGGGTCTCGCTCAGCTCGACGACCTCCGGCGCGAGCACCGGCTCGGGGCTCACCACGCGCCGCAGCGGCTGGAGCGTGCCGGTGTGGTCGGTGTGGCTCGTGCGCTCGACGACGTAGCCGTCGACGTCCTGACCTGCGAAGCGCACCTTGACCCGCGCGCCCGGGACCGCGGTCTCCGCCATCGCCGTCGGGACGGCGTAGTCGAACGGCCGGTCGAGGTGGGCCAGCGCGATGTCGACCAGGACCCGGGCGACGGGGTCGGTCTCGGCGGCCTCCCACTGCGCTGCTGTGCGCCGCCGGGTGGCGGCCGCCTTGGCCTTGGCGTCGTCGACGGCAGCACGAAGCCCCGGAAGCATCTCGGCTTCCGGGGCTTCGTGGGACGTCATGCGGCCGATTCTGTCAGCGCGCCCCGACACCGGACTCGGTGGGCGAGTCTGACACTCGGAGGGGGTTGCAACCCCCTCCGAGCGACGAAGTCCCCGCACGTGCGGGGACTTCGACACAGGCGCGACACAGGGACGACCGCCGAACGCGTGCGGATCAGATGCCGGCGGCGGCCTTGAGCTTGTCGGCGCGGTCGGTGTTCTCCCAGGTGAACTCGGGGAGCTCGCGACCGAAGTGGCCGTAGGCCGACGTCTGGGCGTAGATCGGGCGGAGCAGGTCGAGGTCGCGGATGATCGCGGCGGGGCGGAGGTCGAAGACCTCGAGGACGGCGGCCTGGATCTTCTCGTCCGGGACGACGCCGGTGCCGAACGTCTCGATGAACACGCCGACGGGCGCAGCCTTGCCGATGGCGTAGGCGACCTGCGCCTCGCAGCGGCTGGCCAGGCCGGCGGCCACGACGTTCTTGGCGACCCAGCGCATCGCGTAGGCGGCCGAGCGGTCCACCTTCGACGGGTCCTTGCCGGAGAACGCGCCGCCGCCGTGGCGGGCCATGCCGCCGTAGGTGTCGACGATGATCTTGCGGCCGGTCAGGCCGGCGTCGCCCATCGGGCCACCGATGACGAACGTGCCGGTCGGGTTGACCAGCATCCGGTAGCCGTCGGAGGGCAGGTCGACATCGGCGAGCACGTGGTCGATGACGTGCTGCTTGATGTCGGCCTCGAGCGTGGCGTGCTCGATGTCGGGGTCGTGCTGCGTCGAGAGCACGACGGTGTCGATGCGCAGGGGGCGGTCGTTCTCGTCGTACTCGATGGTGACCTGGGTCTTGCCGTCGGGACGGAGGTAGCCGAGCGTGCCGTCCTTGCGGACCTCGGTCAGGCGCTGGGCGAGCCGCTGGGCGATGGTGATCGGGAGCGGCATCAGCTGCGGGGTGTCGTCGCAGGCGTAGCCGAACATCAGGCCCTGGTCACCCGCGCCGCGCTTGTCGAGCTCGTCCTCGGAGGAACCGACCCGCGACTCGTGGCCGGCGTCGACACCGGCGGCGATGTCGGTGGACTGGGCGCCGATGGCGACCTGCACACCACAGGTGTGCCCGTCGAAGCCCTTGTCGGACGAGTCGTAGCCGATCTCGAGGATCGCCTTGCGGACGATGTCGGCGACCGGGGCGTAGGCGGTCGTGCGCACCTCACCGGCGACCACGACGAGGCCGGTGGTCAGCAGCGTCTCGACGGCCACGCGCAGGTTGGCCTTGTCGGCGTCCTCGGCCATCAGGTAGTCGAGGACCGAGTCGCTGATCCGGTCGGCGATCTTGTCGGGGTGTCCCTCGGTCACGGACTCGGAGGTGAACAGGCGTCCAGCCACGTTGATCTCGATTCTTCTCTGTAACGGTTGGATGAAACGTACCTGCCGACCAGCATCCGGGACGCGTGTCTCAGCCGGCGAATCGCCGGGCGACCTCGTCCCAGATGACGTGGGCGAGCGCGGTCTTGGAGCCGCGCGGGACGTCCACGGCGGCTCCGTCGGCGGCCAGGACGACCGCCTCGTTGTCGGCGCTGCCGAAGACGGCTCCCCCGCTGACGTCGTTGACGACGAGGAGGTCGCAGCCCTTGCGAGCCAGCTTGGCGCGACCGAGGTCGAGCACCGAGCCGGTGGCGTCGCCGGTCTCGGCGGCGAAGCCCACGATGACGGCGTCCTCGCGGGCCCGGTCGTGGGAGATCTCGGCGAGGATGTCGGGGTTCTGCGCCAGCTCGATGGCCGGCGCGGACCCGTCGTCGGCCTTCTTGATCTTGGCCTGGCTCACCGCCGTGGGCCGGAAGTCGGCCGGCGCCGCGGCCATCACGACCGCGTCGGCGGTGACGGTCGCGGCGACGACCGCCTCACGCAGCTCCTCGGTCGTCTCGACGCGTACGACGTTGACGCCGGCCGGGTCGGGCAGGGTCACGTTGGCGCTGACGAGGGTGACGTGGGCGCCCCGCGAGGCCGCGGCCCGGGCGAGGGCGTAGCCCTGGATCCCGGACGACCGGTTGCCGAGGAACCGGACCGGGTCGAGGTACTCCCGGGTGCCGCCCGCGGAGACGACCACCTTGCGACCGGCGAGGTCCTGCGTGGTGTCGGCACCGCGGTCGAGCAGCCCGCGGACCAGCTCGTAGATCTCGTCGGGCTCGGGCAGGCGACCCTTGCCGGTGTCGGCGCCGGTGAGGCGGCCGACGGCGGGCTCGATGACGACCGCCCCGCGCTCGCGGAGGGTGGCGACGTTGGCCTGTGTGGCCGGGTGCTCCCACATCTCGGTGTGCATCGCCGGGGCGAAGACCACCGGGCAGCGCGCCGTGAGGAGCGTGTTGGTGAGGAGGTCGTCCGCCAGGCCGTGCGCCGCGCGGGCGAGCAGGTCGGCGGTCGCCGGTGCGACCACGACCACGTCGGCCTGCTGGCCGATGTGGACGTGGGGCACGGCGTGGACGTCGGTCCAGACGTCGGTGGCGACGGGTTTGCCCGACAGGGCAGCCCACGTCGGAGCACCGATGAACTTCAGAGCCGACGCCGTGGGCACGACGGTGACGTCGTGCCCCGACTCGGTGAACCGGCGGAGGAGCTCGCAGGCCTTGTAGGCCGCGATGCCGCCGGAGACCCCCAGGACGACCCGTACGGTCATCGGGAGGCTCGCGTCACTCCGTGGCGTCGCCGGCAGCAGCCTCAGCGGCGGCGGCCTCGGCGGCGGGGTCGATGTCCTCGCAGGTCAGGAGGTCGTCGTTGATCTCGCGGAGCGCGATCGAGAGAGGCTTCTCCTGGACGTGGGTGTCGACGAGCGGGCCGACGTACTCCAGCAGGCCCTCGCCGAGCTGGGAGTAGTAGGCGTTGATCTGGCGGGCACGCTGGGCGCTGTAGAGCACCAGCTTGTACTTGCTGTCGGTCTTGGTGAGCAGGTCGTCGATCGAGGGGTTGGTCACGCCCTCGGCGGCGATGGTGGGAGAAGCCACGGTGTGGGTGCCTCGCTAGTCAGATGTGGATGGAGCAGGTCCAACCATCAAGGTTACCAACTCGTCGGCAGCGGCGTGAACTTCGTGGTTCACGATGGTGACGTCGAACTCGCTCTCGGCGGCCAGCTCGGCCCGCGCGGTCTCGAGGCGGCGCTCCCGCTCGGCCTCGGTCTCGGTGCCGCGGCCGACGAGGCGGCGTACGAGCTCCTCCCACGACGGCGGCTTGAGGAAGACGAACAGGGCCTCGGGCATCGTCTCGCGCACCTGCCGGGCGCCCTGCAGGTCGATCTCCAGCATCGCCGGCTGGCCGGACGCCAGGGCGAGGTCGACGGGGCCGCGGGGGGTGCCGTAGCGCGCGGCCTTGTGGACCACGGCCCACTCGAGCAGGTCACCCTTCTCGACCATGGCGTCGAACTCCTCGTCGGAGACGAACCAGTAGTGGACGCCGTTCTCCTCGCCGGGGCGCGGCCTGCGCGTGGTGGCGGAGACCGAGAGCCACACCTCGGGGTGCGTCTCGCGCACGGCGGCGGCGACGGTGCCCTTGCCCACGGCCGTGGGGCCGGCGAGGACGATCAGCCGGGAGCGGGTGGGGGTGGCGCCGGTCGAGCCGGCCGCAGGAGTCTCAGCGGTGTGGGTCACGAGGCGTCGGGGCCGAACTCACGCTCGAGCGCAGCGACCTGCTTGACGCCCAGCCCGCGCACGCGGCGGCTCTCGGCGATGTTGAGCCGCTCCATCACCTGGCGGGCTCGCACGCGGCCGAGGCCGGGCACCGACTGGAGGAGCTCGACGACGCGCATCTTGCCGATGACCTCGTTGGTCTGGCCCTCGTGAAGCACGTCGACGATCGAGCCGCCGGAGTTCTTGAGGCGGTTCTTCACCTCGGCCCGCTCGCGTCGGGAGGCCGCAGCCTTGTCGAGGGCTGCCTGGCGCTGCTCGGGCGTCAGAGGGGGCAAGGCCACGAAAGCGATCCTTCTGGGGTCGGACGAGGGTCGGACGGGCGTCGGACGGGGATCCCGACGGTGCGGATCAATCTAGTCAGGTCGCGTCGGGTCGGGCAATCGGGCCCGCGGCGGAGGCCGCCGAGGTGACCTTCACCATGGTCAGCGCGACAGCGGGGTCCCGCACACGTCGAGCGCGTGCTGCTCGACCGCGGCCATGGCGTCGACCGTGCGCTGCGCCCCGACCGCCCGAGCGGCCGCCTCGATCTCCGCGCGCGCGTCGGCGTCGAGCCCGGCAGGGGGCTTGTCGGCCCGGTACGTCGACGGGTCGACGTCGTGCGCGTCGAGCGCCTCCTGGAGCGTGCGCAGGGGTCCGACGACCGCCGACCAGTCGTCGGCGATGTCGCGTGGTGCCTGCTCGGCGAGCTCCTCGTAGTCGTCGAGGGCGTCGAAGACCGCGCCGGCGTCGTCGGAGGCCGCGATGTCGCTGAGGTCGGCCTGGTGCTCCTCGACCGCCTCGCAGTAGTCGGCCTGCGGGTCGCTCGAGCAGCCGGTCACCGCCAGGCAGACCAGCCCGAGCACGAGGACCGCCGGGGCGAGGAGCTTCACGCCCCCAAGCCTCGCACGGCGTCGTTGCCGCGCCGGGCGGCGTCGCGGAGCGCGCCCACGTCGGGCCCGGCCCGCAGCACGTCACGCGAGGAGCTGGGGAGCGCCCACCGGGAGGCGCGCCCGAAGATGCGCGCCATGTCGTCGACGGTGCCGCCCTGCGCGCCGAAGCCCGGCACGAGCAGCGGGCCGTTGACGTCGAGGTCCTCCTCGGTGTCGCCGATCGTGGCGCCGACGACCGCGCCGAAGGACCCGACCGGCTCGGCCCCGGCGTTGGCGGCGCGCAGGTGCGCCAGCACGGTCCCGGCGACGGAGGTGTCGCCGGTGCGGGCGTGCTGGACCTCGGGGCCCTCCTTGTTGGAGGTCAGGGCGAGCACGAACAGGCCGCCGCCGTGGCGCCGGCAGGCCTCGAGCATCGGGTCGAGCGAGCCGAAGCCGAGGTAGGGGCTGGCGGTGACCGCGTCGCAGCCGAGCGGCGACGTGGGGTCGAGGTAGGCGTCGGCGTAGGCCTGGCTGGTCGATCCGATGTCGCCCCGCTTGGCGTCCATCAGCACCAGCGCCCCGGCCGCGCGGGACTCCTCCACGACGCGCTCGAGGACGGCGATCCCCCGGCTGCCGAAGCGCTCGTAGAACGCGCTCTGCGGCTTCACGATGCCCACGACCGGCGCGACCGCCTCCACCACGGTGAGCGCGAACCGCTCCAGCGACGCCACGTCGTCGTCGAGGCCCCACTCGTGCAGCAGCGCCGCGTGCGGGTCGATGCCGACGCAGAAGCGTCCGCGCTCCTCGATCGCGTGGGCCAGGCGGGTGCCGAACGGCGTCATCGGGTCTCCTCGGGACGGGCATCGGGACGGGGCGAGAGGGCGGCCCGCAAGCGAGCCACGGTGGTCGGGTCGTGGAGCAGCGCGGTGCCGACCTGTACGGCGCTCGCGCCGGCGTCGAGGTAGGCGTTGGCCGAGCGCAGGTCGTGCACGCCGCCGCACCCGATGGTCGGGACGTCGGGCAGGGCCCGGTGCACCTCGGCGACGCAGCGCAGCGCGACGGGGGCGATGGCGGGGCCGCTGAGGCCACCGGCCCGTCCGTCGGGGAACGCGGCGGGGACAGCGTTGCCGACGACGATCGCGGTGGCACCGGCCTCGTGGCAGGAGCGGGCGCCCTCGACGATCCGGGAGACGTCGGGGCGCAGCTTGGCGAGGACGGGCCGGTCGGTGGGGAACTCGCGGCGCACGGCCGCGATCACGCTGGCCGAGTGGTAGGGCTCGCGCACCTCGAACAGGCCGGCGCCCACCTCGTCGGGGGCACCCACGTTGACCTCGAGCCCGGCGACGCCCGGGGCGCGGCTGAGGCGCCGGGCGAGGTCGGCGTACTCGCCCATCGTCGCGCCGGCGATCGACACGTGGACGCGGGCGCCGGCGCGCACGAGCCACGGCAGCTCGGTGGCGAGGAAGTGCTCGAGACCGGGGTTGGGCAGGCCGACCGCGTTGACCAGCCCGCCGGGCACCTCGACGACCCGTGGCCCGGGGCCACCGGGGCGGGCGTCGAGGGTGATCGAGCGGGTGACGAGGTCGAGCCCGGCCAGTCCGTCGGGACCGGCGTACGGCTCGAGCTCGCGTCCGGTGCCGCCGCAGCCGGCGGCGACCATCACGGGGCCCGGCAGGTGCGCGCTCACTGCGCGTGCCCCAGTGCGTCCGGCAGGGCGTCCCACCGGATCCGGTCGCCCCGCACGACGGGACCCTCGGCGCAGGCCCGGACGACCCGCTCGACGCCGTCCTCGCCGACGACGGGCAGGGGGCACCCGTGGCAGAGTCCGGTGCCGCACGGGGTGGGCGTCTCGACCGCGACCTGGCTCCACGCGCCGGCGCGCTCCGCGGCTGCTGCCGCGCTGCGCAGCACGGAGTGGGGACCCGCCGCGTACACGACGTCGGCGTCGCTGCGGCGGACGAGGTCCTCGACGTGGTCGGCGACCGTGCCGCGCTGGCCGACGGAGCCGTCGGCGGTGAGGACGGTGACCGACCGGGCCGACCGCCGCGCCTCCAGGGCGGACAGCAGGTGCGCCTCGTCGCGCGCGGAGACGACGAGCGAGACGGCGCACCCGCGCTCACGGAGGCGCTCGGCGAGCGGGAAGAGCGGTGCCGCGGCGTAGCCCTCCCCGACGAGCAGGCACGACACGGCGTCCTTGGGCAGGGCGAACGGCCGACCGAGCGGACCGGTGATCGCGATCCGTGCGCCGACCGGCTGGGCGGCGAGCCACTCCGTACCGCTCCCCCGAGCCTCCACGACGACGTCGAGCGTGGGACCGAACGCGCTGGACGCCCGGACCCGGTGCACCCACAGGGCCCGCCGGGCCACGTGCCCGGCGACGGTGACCGCGACGAAGTTGCCCGCCCGGAACCGCTCGGGGACTCCCGGCGCGGTCAGGGTCAGGTGGCGGTAGCCGCCGACGCGCTTGGTGGCGACCACCTCGCCGTCGACGTGCACGCTCGGGTGGAGGCTGGAGTGGACCGGTCCCCGCTCGTCAGCCATCCGTGGCGAGACCCCGCACGATGCGCCGAGGCCACAGCGGGCCCTCGTAGACGAAGGCGGTGTAGCCCTGCAGGAGGTCGGCACCGGCCGCGAGCCGCCGCCGCGCGTCGTCGACGGTGGTGATGCCGCCGACGCCGACGAGTGCGAGGCCGGGCCCGACGCGGTTGCGCAGCAGGCGTACGACGTCCTCGGACCGCAGGGTGAGCGGGCGCCCGCTCAGGCCGCCGGCTCCGACCTGCTCCACCCGGGACACCGGCGAGGCGAGCCCGTCGCGGCTGATGGTCGTGTTGGTGGCGATGACGCCGTCGAGCCCGGTGGCGAGCGCGAGGTCGGCCACGGCGAGCACGTCGTCGTCGCTGAGGTCGGGGGCGATCTTGACCAGCAGCGGCACCCGGTGGTCGGGACGCGCCTCGTCGGCGCGACGGCGTACGGCCGTGAGGATCGGCTCGAGCTTCTCCACCGCCTGCAGGTCGCGCAGGCCGGGGGTGTTGGGCGAGGAGACGTTGACGACGAGGTAGTCGGCGAACGGGGCCAGGAGCCCCGCCGACTTCTCGTAGTCGCGGGCCGCCTCGTCCTCGGGGACGACCTTGGTCTTGCCGATGTTGACGCCGAGGATCGTCGAGCCACCGCCCGCGCGCCAGGCGGCGAGCCGCCGGGCGACCACCTCGGCACCGTCGTTGTTGAAGCCCATCCGGTTGACGATCGCGCGGTCGTCGGTGAGCCGGAACAACCGCGGCTGCGGATTGCCGGGCTGGCCCTCGCCGGTGACGGTCCCGATCTCGACGTGCCCGAAGCCGAGGGCGGCGAGCCCGTCGATCCCGACGGCGTTCTTGTCGAAGCCGGCGGCGAGGCCGAGCGGGTGCGGGAAGGTCAGGCCCAGGGCGTGCACCGGCGCGGACGGGACGCGGACGGCCCGCGTCGTGACGGGCGCCGCCGCCCGGATGGCCCGGAACGCCGCGTGGTGGATGCGCTCGGGGTCGACCCGGGTGAGGGCCTGCTCGAAGAGGACGTCGTAGGGCCGCACCGTCAGGCGTCCCCGCCGTTGCGCGCGAGCGCCGCCCAGTCCTGCAGCGACCGGACACCGATGTCGCCGCGGCGCATCGCCTCGAGCCCCTGCACCGCGGCGCCGAGGCCCTGGATCGTCGTGATGCACGGGATGTCCGTCGACACCGCTGCGGTGCGGATGTCGTAGCCGTCCATCCGGGGCGACCCGCCGCTGGTCGCGCCGTGCGGCGTGTTGATGACCAGGTCGACCTCGCGTGCCCAGATCAGGCCCACGATCGTCGGCTCGCCGTTCGGGCCTTCGCCCTCGGAGTGCTTGCGCACGACGGTGGCCTGCACGCCGTTGCGGCGCAGCACCTCGGCGGTGCCCGCGGTCGCGAGGATCTCGAAGCCCATGTCGGCGATCTGCTTGACCGGGAAGATCATGTGCCGCTTGTCACGGTTGGCGACCGACACGAAGACCTTGCCCGACAGCGGCAGCGACCCGTAGGCCGCGGCCTGCGCCTTGGCGAAGGCGGTGCCGAAGAAGGCGTCGAAGCCCATCACCTCACCGGTCGAGCGCATCTCCGGACCGAGCAGCGCGTCGACGGTGCGGCCGTCGGAGGTCTTGAAGCGGTCGAAGGGCATGACCGCCTCCTTGACCGCGATCGGGGACCCGTCGGGCAGGTGCCCGCCGTCGCCCTCCGCGGGCAGCACCCCGGCGACGCGCAGGTCGGCGATCGACTCCCCCAGCATCACCCGGGCCGCGGCCTTGGCCAGCGGCGTCGCCGTGGCCTTGGACACGAACGGCACGGTCCGCGACGCGCGGGGGTTGGCCTCGAGGACGTAGAGCACGTCGGACGCGAGGGCGAACTGGATGTTGAGCAGCCCGCGCACGCCGAGCCCGCGGGCGATCGCCTCGGTGGAGCGGCGGATCCGGTCGATCTCCTCGCGGCCGAGCGTGATCGGAGGCAGCGCGCACGAGGAGTCGCCGGAGTGGATGCCGGCCTCCTCGATGTGCTCCATCACACCGCCGAGGAAGAGCTCCTCGCCGTCGAAGAGGGCGTCGACGTCGATCTCGACCGCGTCGTCGAGGAAACGGTCGACCAGCACCGGCTGGCGCTCGTTGATCAGCCCGTTGGCGACGTACTTCTCGAGGTAGGCCTCCAGCGCGGCGTCGTCGTAGACGATCTCCATGCCCCGACCGCCGAGGACGTAGGACGGACGCACCAGGACCGGGTAGCCGATCTCGTGGGCGATCCGCTGCGCCTGGGGGTACGACGTCGCGGTGCCGTGCTTGGGCGCCGGCAGGCCGGCGTCGGCGAGCACGCGACCGAACGCGCCCCGCTCCTCCGCGAGGTGGATGGCCTCCGGGGTGGTGCCGACGATCGGCACGCCCGCGTCGGCGAGGCCCTGCGCGAGGCCGAGCGGCGTCTGCCCGCCGAGCTGGCACACGACACCGGCCACCGGGCCGGCCTGCTGCTCGGCGTGGACGATCTCGAGGACGTCCTCCAGCGTGAGCGGCTCGAAGTAGAGCCGGTCGGAGGTGTCGTAGTCGGTGCTCACCGTCTCCGGGTTGCAGTTGACCATGATCGTCTCGTAGCCGGCCTCGGCCAGCGCGAGAGAGGCGTGGACGCAGCTGTAGTCGAACTCGATGCCCTGGCCGATGCGGTTGGGCCCGGAGCCGAGGATGATCACGGCCTCCTTGCCCTCGGCGCGGGGCCGCACCTCGGTCTCCTCGTCGTACGACGAGTAGTGGTAGGGCGTCTGTGCGGCGAACTCGGCGGCGCAGGTGTCCACCGTCTTGAACACCGGCCGGATGCCCAGGGCGTGCCGGACGCCGCGGACGACGTCGGCGGACAGGCCGCGGATCCTGCCGACCTGCTCGTCGGAGAAGCCGTGGCGCTTGGCGAGGCGGAGCAGGTCGGGGGTCAGCTCGGTCGCGTCGATGAGCTGCACGGCGACCTCGTTGATCAGCGCGAGCTGGTCGAGGAACCACGGGTCGATGGCGGTCGCGTCGAAGATCTCCTCCGGCGTCGCGCCGGCGCGGATGGCGTCCATGACCTTCTTGAGGCGGCCGTCGTGCGGGACCTTGATCTCCTCGAGCAGCGACGCCTTCGAGTCGGCGGAGGCGAGCTCGTCGTCGAAGTGCTTGTGCCAGTCGAACGGCGCGTGCTTGCTCTCGAGCGAGCGGAGCGCCTTCTGCAGCGCCTCGGTGAAGTTGCGGCCGATGGCCATCGCCTCGCCGACCGACTTCATGTGCGTGGTCAGCGTCGGGTCGGCCTCGGGGAACTTCTCGAAGGCGAAGCGCGGCACCTTGACCACGACGTAGTCGAGCGAGGGCTCGAACGACGCCGGCGTCTCCTGGGTGATGTCGTTCTGGATCTCGTCGAGGGTGTAGCCGATGGCGACCTTGGCCGCGATCTTGGCGATCGGGAAGCCGGTGGCCTTCGAGGCGAGCGCCGAGGACCGCGAGACGCGCGGGTTCATCTCGATGACGATCAGCCGGCCGTCCGCCGGGTTGACGGCGTACTGGATGTTGCAGCCACCCGTGTCGACGCCGACGGCGCGGATGATGTCGATCGCGAGGTCGCGCATCTTCTGGTACTCGCGGTCGGTGAGCGTCATCGCGGGCGCGACGGTGATCGAGTCACCCGTGTGCACGCCCATCGGGTCGAGGTTCTCGATCGAGCACACGATCACGCTGTTGTCGGCGCTGTCGCGCATCACCTCGAGCTCGTACTCCTTCCAGCCGAGGATCGACTCCTCGAGGAGCACCTCGGTGGTCGGGCTGGCGTCGAGGCCCGACCCGCCGATGCGGCGCAGGTCGGTCTCGTCGTACGCCATCCCGGACCCGGTGCCGCCCATCGTGAACGACGGGCGGACCACCATCGGGTAGCCGAGGTCGTCGGCCGCCGCGAGCAGGTCGTCCAGCGAGTGGCAGATGACGCTGCGGGCGGACTCGCCGCCGAGCTGCTCGACGATCTTCTTGAACTGCTGGCGGTTCTCGCCGCGCTCGATCGCCTCGATGGACGCGCCGATCAGCTCGACGCCGTACTTCTCGAGGACGCCGGCCTTGTCGAGGGCCATCGCGCAGTTCAGCGCGGTCTGGCCGCCCAAGGTCGCGAGCAGCGCGTCGGGGCGCTCCTTGGCGATGACCTTCTCGACGAAGTCGGGCGTGATCGGCTCGACGTAGGTCGCGTCGGCGAACTCCGGGTCGGTCATGATCGTGGCCGGGTTGGAGTTGACCAGGACGACCCGCAGGCCCTCCTCACGCAACACCCGGCACGCCTGGGTACCGGAGTAGTCGAACTCGCAGGCCTGGCCGATGATGATCGGCCCCGAGCCGATGACCAGGACGCTCTGGATGTCCGTGCGCTTCGGCATCAGAGGGTGCCTCCCATCAGGTCCGCGAATCGGTCGAAGAGGTACGCCGCGTCGTGCGGGCCGGCCGCGGCCTCCGGGTGGTACTGCACGGAGAACGACGTCAGCCGCCCGTCGGCGTCGCGGAGCTCGAGCCCCTCGACGACGTCGTCGTTGAGGCACACGTGGCTGACCGAGGCCTCGCCGAACTCGGTCGTCGTCGATCCCTCGAGCGGGGCGTCGACGGCGAAGCCGTGGTTGTGGGCGGTGATCTCGACCTTGCCGGTGGTGCGGTCCATCACCGGCTGGTTGATGCCGCGGTGGCCGTACTTCAGCTTGTAGGTGCCGAAGCCGAGCGCACGGCCGAAGAGCTGGTTGCCGAAGCAGATCCCGAAGTAGGGGATGCCGGCGCGCAGGGCACCCTGGAGCAGCTCCACCTGGCCGGTGGTGGCCGCCGGGTCGCCGGGACCGTTCGAGAAGAACAGCCCGTCGGGACCGACCGCCTGCACGTCGGCGAGGGTCGAGGTCGCGGGCAGCACGTGCACCTCGATGCCGCGCTCGCTCATCATCCGCGGGGTGTTGGACTTGATGCCGAGGTCCACGGCGGCAACCGTGAAGCGCTTGTCTCCGACGGCGGGGACGACGTAGGCCTCGGCGGTGCTGACGGCCTCGCTGAGGTTGGCGCCGGCCATCTCGCCCGACTGCAGCACCCGCGCCAGCAGCCGCTGGGGGTCGGTCTCCGTCGTGGAGATGCCGACGCGCATCGCGCCGCGCTCGCGCAGGTGGCGGGTCAGCGCGCGGGTGTCGACCCCGCTGATGCCGACGACGCCCTGGTCGCGCAGGTCGTCGTCGAGGCTGCGCACGCTGCGCCAGCTGGACGGGACGCGCGCTGGGTCGCGTACGACGTAGCCCGCGACCCAGATGCGGGAGGACTCGGTGTCCTCGTCGTTCATGCCGGTGTTGCCGACGTGCGGGGCCGTCATCACGACGACCTGGCGGTGGTAGCTGGGGTCGGTCAGCGTCTCCTGGTAGCCGGACATGCCGGTGGAGAAGACCGCCTCGCCGAAGGTCTCGCCCTCGGCTCCGAACGACTCACCGCGAAAGGTGCGACCGTCCTCGAGGACCATGATCGCTGGGGCAGGCAGAGCCATGCCGTACCTCCTTCTCCGCCTCACGGGACGGATCGTTAAAGGATGTTCGAGCCGTCGCCGACCCTACCAGCGAGGACGCGTCCCTCCGGCATCGTGTCGGCCTGTCGAGACGGCGTGCTCCCGCGGCCTCACCACGGTGTGAGTGCCAGCTCGGGGCCGCCCCACCGGCGGCGCAGCCAGCGGTCGTGCGAGGCGAGGACGACACCTCCCGGCGCGGTGGCGAGCGCCTCCTCCAGCTCCCCGGCGAGGGCGAGCGAGACGTGGTTGGTCGGCTCGTCGAGCAGGAGGAGGTCGGGAGCGGCGGCGATCGCGACCGCCAGGCCGAGCCGCCGCCGCTGGCCGACCGACAGGCTGCCGACGGGAGTGCGGTGGTCGCGCGGGTGCAGCAGCCCCAGCTCGCGCAGCGCCGGTGCGTCGGGCAGGTGCCGCACCGCGTCGTCGTACGTCGCCAGCGCGGAGCGGTTGCGGTCGGCCGCCTCCGGGTCCTGGGTGAGCTCGCGGACGGTGCGGGCAGAGACGTCGAGCGTGCCGCCCGTGGCTGCCAGCCGGCCGGACAGCACGCCCAGCAGCGTCGACTTGCCCGACCCGTTGGGACCGGTCAGCATCAGGTGCTCCCCTGCCGCCAGGTCGAGGCGCTCCACCCGCACCCGCCCGGCGACCTCGAGCCCGCGGGCCTGCACCAGCCGCCCGGTCGCCGCGGCCGTCAGGTGGCCGCGGAAGGCGAGCGGCGCCGGCGGCTTGCGCACCTGCTCGCGCTCGGCCACCTCGAGCCGGCGCTGGGCGTCCTTCTTGCGCCGGGCGAGGGTCTGGTCCACGCGCCCGCCCTTGAAGGAGTAGATGAACTTGTCGCCGTCGGTGGGGCCGCGGTCGTGCGCGATCGCCGAGGTGCCGATGCGGGTGGCGTCGCGCAGCCGCGCGATCTCCTCCTGCTGCGCGGCCCAGGTCTCCTCCCAGCGCCGGCGGGCGTCGGCGCGAGCGGCCTCGTAGGCCGACCACCCGCCCCCGAAGCGGCGCCCGCCGTTGCCGTCGGTGCCCAGCTCGCCGGCGTCGAGGTCGACCAGGTCGGTGCACACGTCGTCGAGCAGCACGCGGTCGTGGCTGGCCAGCACGACGACGCCGGGCAGCTCGCGCAGGAAGCCGGTCAGGACCTCGATCGCGCCGTCGTCGAGGTGGTTGGTGGGCTCGTCGAGCAGCAGGCAGGACGGGCGCGTGGTCATGATCGTGGCCAGCGCGAGCCGGGTGCGCTGGCCGCCCGAGAGGGTCCCCACGACCCGGTCGGCCCCGAGGTCGGCGAGCCCCAGTCGAGCCGCTGCCACCTCGGCGCGCCGGTCGGCGTCCCAGGCGTCGTGCGCGACCGCCGCCTCGAGCGCGTGCTCGTACGCCGTGTCGCCGTCGGGGGTGCCGACCAGGGCGGCGAGCCGCTCGACGTCGGCGACGGCCGTCCGCAGCGGCGCCAGGGTCATCGCGAGCACCTCGGCGACCGTGGCGGTGTCGTGGAACGGCGGTTCCTGGCCGAGCAGCACGAGGTCGTCGGGCGCGGTGATCGAGCCCGCGACCCGCGCCCGCGCGGGCAGCCGACCGGCGACCGCCCGCAGGAGGGTCGACTTGCCGACGCCGTTCTCGCCGACGAGACCGATGCGGCGCCCCGGCTGGGCGAGCAGGTCGACCCCGGACAGGACCGTTCGGTCGGGGTAGGTCACCGACAGTCCGGAGACCACGAGCGGCGCGGGGCCGGCGGGGCCGGCGGGGCCGGCGGGGGTGGCGGGTGTGGCCGCGCCGGAGAGGCGCGCGGCGGATGACGAGGAGGAGGCAGGCATGCGGACGTCCTTCGGAGGATCAGGGAGGACTCGCCGGGCTCGGGCGCACTGGTGCGCCGCCGCGGACGCGAGTCGGGTCAGTCCTGGATCCACATGATGACCAACAGCCTAGGCGGTCCGGGCCGGATGGCCCACCGGTTTGCCGCTGCTGGCTGCCACGCTGGTCCCATGGCTGATCGCATGCGCGTCGTCGAGGTCGAGCAGGCCGTCCGTGAGGTGCGCGAGCACTGCGCGCCACACGACCGGCCGCGGGTCGTGACGAGCGGGAACTTCGCGGCTCCGGTGGACCTGCTGGGCCCGTTGCTCGCCGAGCTGCCGGCCGCTCGCCTGCACGCACTCAACGCGCAGCAGGACCTGCCGATGCACGACGGCGTCGTCCCGGAGACGACGTTCGTCGGCCCAGGCTTCCGACGGCACCCGCGACTGGCGTACGTCCCCTGCCGGCTGTCGATGGTGCCGCGGCTCTTCCACGGTCCGCTGGCACCGGACGTCGTCGTGGTGCACACCACGACCCCGCGCGACGGCCAGGTGTCGCTCGGGCTCGAGGTCAACGTGCTGCCGGCCGCCATCGAGGCGGCCCGGGAGCGGGGCGCGCTCGTGGTCGCCCAGCTCAACCCGCGGATGCCGTGGACCTTCGGCGACGCGGTGCTGCCGCTCGACGTCGTCGACCTCGGGGTGGAGGTGGACGCCCCGTTGACCACCCACCTCGCCGGCCCGCCGAGCGACGACGCCCGGGTGATCGGCGCCCGCGTCGCCGCCGAGATCGGCGACGGAGCCACCCTCCAGGCGGGCATCGGCGAGGTGCCCGACGCCACCATCGCCGGCGTGCTCGAGCGCCGCGGGCTGAAGGTGTGGACCGAGATGTTCAGCGACGGCGTCCTCGTCCTCGAGCAGGCGGGTGCGCTCGACCGCGGCACCCCGGTGCGTACGTCGTTCGTGTTCGGCAGCCAGGAGCTCTACGACTGGGTCGACGACAACCCCCGGGTCCGGATGCTGCGCACCGAGACCACCAACTCCCCCGCCGCGATCGCCCAGCAGCCGGCGATGACCTCGATCAACACCGCGCTGCAGGTCGACCTGTTCGACCAGGCCAACGCGTCGCGGATCGGCACGCGGATCTACAGCGGCTTCGGCGGCCAGACCGACTTCACCGTGGGCGCGAGCCACTCGCCTGGTGGCCGGGCGTTCATGGCGCTGCGCAGCTGGCACCCGCGCGCCGACGTCTCGACGATCGTGCCGCTGGTCGACGAGCCGGTGACGTCCTTCCAGCACGGCGCCGTCGTCACTGAGCAGGGCATCGCCTGGATGTGGGGCCGGAGCGAGCGCGAGCAGGCGCGCAACCTGATCGAGCAGGCCGCGCATCCCCGGGTCCGCGACGACCTCTGGGAGGAGGCACGCGGGCTCGGGCTGGCCTGACCCCGCGTCCTCGTCGCGGGCTCGCCCGGTCTCAGACGACGAACACGCAGAAGATGTGCCCCTCCGGGCTGGCGTACGCCCGCAGCGGCTCCTCCGGGTCGTCGGTGCGGTCCAGGCGCAGCTCGCCGCCCAGCTCCAGCACCAGGTCGTGCACCGCGTCCAGCGCGGACCGCGACGGGACCGTGGTGTCGAGGTGCGAGACCGACGGGTGCCCGGGCTCGGGCCAGCGGCTCGCCGTCAGCTGCTCGACCGCCTGCACCGCCAGGGCCCGCCGACCGTCCGGGTGGGTGAGCACCAGCCAGTCCGCGTCGTCGTCGCCGTCCTCGGGCGCCTCGTCGCCCGGGCGGTAGGCCAGCCCCAGGAGCATCCGCCAGAACTCGGCCTCCCCACGCGCATCACGGGCGTCGAGGACGACGTGCAGCAGCTGGGGGACGACCGGCGGGAAGTCGGCGGGATGGGCGTGGCTGGCTGCGTGGCTGGCTGGTGGGGTGGCCATCGCCCGACCCTACGACGTGTGAGGATCACGCCATGAGCGCGCGACCCGGGTGGATCCAGGTCTTCCTCGACACGCCTGCGGACACCTACGAGGAGGCCGTCGCGTTCTGGTCGGCCGTGACCGGCTGGACGCCGTCCGAGCGACGCGGCGAGGACGGACAGTTCCTGACGCTGCTGCCTCCGGCGGGAGCGGCGTACGTCAAGCTGCAGGCCGTCGACGGCCCGGCCGGTGTGCACCTCGACCTCGACTCGACCGACCGCCCGGCGACGGTCGCGCGGGCCCGCGACCTCGGCGCGACGGCGGCCTGGAGCTACCACGACGTCGAGGTGGAGCGCTCCCCCGGCGGCCTGGTCTTCTGCCACACGCTGCTCGACGGGGAGCCGACCCTGGTCCGCGACGGGACGACGGTCCTCGACCAGGTGTGCCTCGACGTCCCGGCCGTCCACTGGGAGTCCGAGGTGGCCTTCTGGTCCGACCTGACGGGCCGCGACCCGCAGGTCGGCAGCCTCCCCCACTTCGTCCGTCTGGTCGAGGACGGGCGGGTGCGGATCCTGCTCCAGCGGCTCGACGAGCCCGACGGTCCGGTCCGCGCCCACCCCGACCTCGCGACCGCCGACCGGGAGGCCGACACCGCCCGTCACGTCGGGCTCGGGGCGGAGGTCGTGTCGGTGAACGCGTTCTGGACCGTGCTCACCGCTCCCGGCGGGCAGGTCTACTGCCTGACCGACCGTGACCCCGCCACCGGTCGCGCCACCGGCGTGTGACCGAGCCCACCGCCCACAGCGGCTCCGCCGTGCGTACTGTCGGTATGTGACTTCTCGCCACCGCGCCCTGCCCGTCCTCGCCCTCACCGCCGGGCTTACCTCCGCTCTACTGGTCGCTGTCCCCGCGCAGGCCGTCGCACCCGTCCTGCCGGTCCAGTGCGAGGTCGGCACCGAGACGGTGCTGGCCTGGGACGACGTGGCCTACGACCTGCGCGGCACGTGCGGCGTCGTCCGGGTGAGCGCCGACCACGCGACCGTCACGATGCCGGCAGCCACCCGGCTGGTCCTCGAGGGCGCCGGCAACACGGTGACCGCGAAGCCGCTCCTCGACGTCGAGGTGACCGGCGCCGGCAACGGCCTCACCACCCCGTCCGTGCGGTCGCTGGTCGTCAGCGGTGCCGGCACCACGGTGACCGTGTCGGGCCTCGTGGAGCTCGCGGAGCTCTCCAGCACCTCGTCGACCCTGACCGCCGACGTCGTCAACGTCGCCCGCCTGCGCGGCGCCGACGCCGTGACCGCCCGCAAGGCCTACCGCACGCGGATCACGGGCTCGGACAACGTCGTCGGGTTGCGACGTGCCGACAAGCTGGTGCTCACCGGCGACCGCAACGCCGTCACGGTCACACGCGGTCGTACGACGCTCCGCGACGGCGGCGACTCCAACGTCCTCGACCTGCGCCCCCGCCGGCGCCGCTGAGCCCGGGCGGGGCCGCGCCGCCGCTCGATCCCTGGGGGTGGCGGCACATCGCAGGTGTGCGGCCCCCGAACGCGTCATCTGCCGCCACCAACCCCGGAATGGACGGTGAGTCTCTGCGCGACTCACGGTCCAGGAACCCGACACCGACCCCCGACACGCCCGGGATGCGCGGTGAGTCTCTGGGCGACTCACCGGCCAGGGCGGACGTACGCCGGGTCAGGCCAGGGCGCCGTCGCGGACGGTCACCCGGCCGCCGTACACGGTGTGCACGACCCGCGAGGTGAGGCTGCGCCCGTGCCACGGGTTGTTGCGCGAGAGCGACGCGGAGGCGTCGCGGTCGACGGTGACGGCGGTGTCAGGGTCGACGAGCACGACGTGGGCCGGTGAGCCGGGCTCGAGCGGGCGCCCCTGCTCGGCCAGTCCCGCGATTCGCGCCGGCGTCGTCGACATCACGCGGGCCACGTCGGACCAGGACAGGTCGGGCAGCGCCGTGCGGACCACGCCGAGCGCGGTCTCGATCCCGAGCATCCCGAAGGCCGCGTCGACGAACGCGTGCTCCTTGTCGTGGCGCGCGTGCGGCGCGTGGTCGGTCGCGACGGCATCGATCGTGCCGTCGGTGAGCGCCTCGCGGAGCGCGTCGACGTCCTCCTGCGGGCGCAGCGGCGGGTTGACCTTGTAGGTGGGGTCGTAGCCGGTGAGCAGGTCGGTCGTGAGCAGCAGGTGGTGCGGGGTGACCTCGGCGGTGACCTCGATGCCCCGCGCCTTCGCCCACCGCAGCACCTCGACCGAGCCGGCGGTGGACACGTGGGCCACGTGCACCCGCGATCCGGTGTGCCTGGCCAGCATCACGTCGCGGGCGACGATCACCTCCTCGGCGATCCCCGGCCAGCCGGGCAGTCCGAGGCGTCCGGACAGCTCGCCCTCGTGGCAGCACGCTGCCGGGCCGGCGAGCGCCGGGTCCTGCGAGTGCTGGGAGACGACGCCGCCGAACGCCTTGACGTACTCCAGCGCCCGGCGCATCACCCGCGCGTCGTGGACGCACTTCCCGTCGTCCGAGAAGACGTTCACGGCAGCGCGCGACCGGTGCATCAGCCCGAGCTCGGCCAGCTCCTCGCCGGCGAGACCACGCGTCACCGCGCCGACCGGCTGCACGTGCACCAGCCCCGCCTCGCGGCCGAGCTCCCAGACGCGAGTGGCGGCCTCAGCGGTGTCGGTGACGGGCGAGGTGTTGGCCATCGCCAGCACCGCGGTGTAGCCGCCGAGGGCGGCGGCCTGCGAGCCGGTGAGGATGGTCTCGGCGTCCTCGCGGCCGGGCTCGCGCAGGTGGGTGTGCAGGTCGACGAGCCCGGGCAGGGCGACGAGGCCGTCGGCGTCGATCGTCTCCGCGCCGGACGGCGCCTCGTCGACGAGCACGCCCGCGTCGTCGACGTACAGGTCCCGGGTCTGCTGACCGAGCAGCGAGGCTCCCTTGATCACCAGCGACATCAGGCAATTCCTCCCCAGGTGTCCCCGGCCAGCAGGTGGTAGAGCACGGCCATCCGGATCGCCAGGCCGCCGGAGACCTGCTCCAGCACGACCGACTGGGCCGCGTCGGCGGCGTCGGCGGCGATCTCGAGGCCGCGGTTCATCGGTCCCGGGTGGCAGATCGGGACGTCCGGCTTGAGCAGCGACAGGCGGTTGCGGGTCAGGCCGTAGCCGACGGTGTACTCCCGCGCGCTCGGGAAGAACGCTCCAGACATCCGCTCACGCTGGACGCGCAGCATCATCACCGCGTCGGCCTCGGGCAGGACCGCGTCGATGTCGTACGACGTCTCGAAGCCGGCCGCGGCCGACCAGGCGCCGATCCCGCTCGGCATCAGCGTCGGTGGCGCGACCACGGTCACGCGGGCGCCGAGGCGGGTCAGGCACTGCACGTTGGACCGGAAGACCCGGCTGTGGGTCAGGTCGCCGATGATCGCGACGTGGCGGCCCTCGAGCGAGCCGAGGTGGCGCTGGAGGGTGTAGGCGTCGAGGAGCGCCTGGGTCGGGTGCTCGTGCATCCCGTCGCCCGCGTTGACGACCGCGGCGTCGACCCACTGGCTGACCTGGACGGCCGCCCCGCTGGCGGGGTGGCGGATGACGAGGCCGTCGACGCCCATCGCGCAGACGGTCAGGACGGTGTCGCGCAGGCTCTCGCCCTTGGACGTGCTCGACCCCTTGGCGCTGACGTTGATGACGTCGGCGGAGAGCCACTTGCCGGCGATCTCGAAGGACGACCGCGTGCGGGTGGAGTCCTCGAAGAACATGTTGACGACGGTGCGGCCCCGCAGCGCCGGCAGCTTCTTGACCTCGCGGCTCTGCACGTCGTGCATGTCGGCGGCGGTCTCGAAGAGCTGGAGGATCTCGTCGGTGGAGAGGTCGTCGATGGAGAGCAGGTGCTTCACGAGATCGTCACCTCGTCGGTGCCGTCGACCTCGGCCAGGCGAACGCTGACGCGCTCGGCGAGCGCGCTTGGGAGGTTCTTGCCGACGTGGTCGGCACGGATGGGCAGCTCGCGGTGCCCGCGGTCGACCAGGACCGCGAGGCGTACGGCGCCGGGGCGACCGAGGTCGGCGAGGGCGTCGAGCGCGGCGCGGATGGTGCGGCCGGAGAAGAGGACGTCGTCGACGAGGACGACGATCTTCCCGTCGATCCCGCCGGGCGGCAGCGCCGTCTTGTGGGCACGCCGCGTGGGCTGCGAGCGCAGGTCGTCGCGGTACATCGTCACGTCGAGCTCGCCGACGGCGACGGGCGTGCCCTCGACGGCGGTGATCTTCTCGGCGATGCGCCGGGCGAGGGGCACGCCGCGGGTGTGCAGGCCGAGCAGCACCAGGTCGGTGGCGCCCTTGTTGCGCTCGAGCAGCTCGTGCGCGATCCGGGTCAGCGCCCGGGAGATGTCACGGGCGTCGAGGACGGTGCGGTCCGCTCTCCCGCTCGCGGGGTCGGTCACGGTCTCTTCGGGGGCAGGCATCTGCGCGCCGGACCTCCTTCTCCGCCTCACGGGACGGCTCGTTAAAGGATGTCGATCGGTGGCGACCCTAGCAGCAGCGCGGGTGCGGAGCCGGGACAGGAGTACGCTCGAAACGAGCGGTACATTCCGCTCACGCAGGGCAGGAACTCCACATGAGCATCGGCTACGCCACCGCATATCGCGCCGGGATCATCCCGTGGGAGAAGGCGAGCCGTCAGGATCGGCCCACCCTCGAGCACCTCCTCGACCGCGAGGAGGCGCTGCGGCCCGACCGGCTCCGTAGCGCCATCGACCTCGGTTGTGGCCGCGGCGCCAACACCAAGCTCCTCCTCGATCGCGGGTGGGACGCCATGGGTGTCGACAACGTGCGCCAGGCCGTCGACATCGCCGTGCGGCGCAACGGCCTCGACGACGCACGCTTCGTGATCGGCGACGTGCGTCACCTGGTCCACTCCGGCGTCGGCAACCGGTTCGACCTCTTCCTCGACGTCGGCTGCTTCCAGAGCCTCGGGGACGCAGATCGCACCCTCATGGCGGGCGGCGTCAGCGAGCTCGCCGCGCCGGACGCCACCGTCCTGATCCGCACGGGCGGTCCCCGGGCCTGGCCCGTGCGCCCGAGGCAGGCGGTTCGCCACGACATCGAACGGGCCTACCGTGGCTGGACCGTGACCGCTGTGTCTGGCATCGGCTCGTCCGACTCCACAGCACCGACCCGAGCGTCGAGCAGCAGGAGCGGCGAGTGGTTCCGGCTCACCCGCACCTGATCGGCCGGGGCGACCGCGACCTCAGCGCTCCAGGATCGCGACGACGCCCTGTCCGCCGGCGGCGCAGATCGAGATCAGCGCGCGGCCGCCCTTGCCGGTCGACTCAGCCTTCTGGGCGAGCAGCTTGGCGGCGACCGGGATGATCCGGCCACCGGTCGCGGCGAAGGGGTGCGCGGCCGCGAGCGACGAGCCGTTGACGTTGAGCGAGTCGAGGTCGATCGAGCCGAGCGGGGCGTCGAGGCCGAGGCGCTCCTTGCAGAACACCGGGTCCTCCCAGGCCGCGAGCGTCGACAGCACCTGCGAGGCGAACGCCTCGTGGATCTCGTAGTAGTCGAAGTCCTGGAGCGTGAGCCCGTTGCGCTCCAGCATCCGCGGGACGGCGTACGCCGGCGCCATCAGCAGGCCCTCGTGGCCGTTGACGTAGTCGACCGCCGCGGTCTCCGCGTCGACGAGGTGGGCGAGCACCGGCAGGCCGCGCTCCTGCGCCCACTCGTCGCTGGACAGCAGCACCGCGGAGGCGCCGTCGGACAGCGGGGTGCTGTTGCCCGCGGTCATCGTCGCGGCCGAGCCCTTGCCGAAGACCGGCTTGAGGTTGGCGAGCTTCTCGACCGTGGAGTCCGGGCGCAGGTTGTTGTCGCGCTCGACGCCGCGGAACGCGGTGACCAGGTCGTCGTGGAACCCCTCCTCGTAGGAGCGGGCGAGGTTGTGGTGCGAGCGCGCGGCCAGCTCGTCCTGCGCCTCACGGGTGATGCGCCACTCCAGCGCCGTGAGCGCGGCGTGCTCGCCCATCGAGAGCCTGGTGCGGGGCTCGCCGTTCTGGGGGATGTCGAGGCCGATGTCGCCGGGGCGGATCGCGCCGAGCGCCTTGAGCCGGCTCGCGGTGTCCTTGGCGGAGTTGACCTTCATCAGCTTGCGGCGCAGCTTGTCGCTGATCGCGACGGGCGCGTCGGACGTGGTGTCGGTGCCGCCGGCGACACCGGCGTCGATGACGCCGAGCGCGATCTTGTTGGCCACCTGGATCGCCGCCTGCAGACCGGTGCCGCAGGCCTGCTGGATGTCGGTGGCGGGGGTCTCCGGGGCGAGCCGGGAGCCGAGCACGCACTCGCGGGTGAGGTTGAAGTCGCGCGAGTGCTTGAGCACTGCCCCGGCCACGACCTCGCCGAGCCGCTCGCCCCGCAGCTCGAACCGGTCGACGAGGCCGTCGATGGCGGCGGTCAGCATCTCCTGGTTGGAGACGCCGGCGTAGACGGTGTTGGACCGGGCGAACGGGATGCGGTTGCCGCCGACGACGGCGACCGGGCGGGTGGTGGGCTGCATGTTCCTATCCTTGCCGGAGAGTCGCCCCCGGCCAACGGCCTGAGGGGCACGTCACGAAAAGTGGACTCGGAGTTACAGCACGCGTTACACATCGACACCACCGTCCGTCCCACCAGCGAAGAGGGAACACCGCGACCATGAGCGACCGCTACCAGGGCTTCGTGTCCACCCCGATCGGCAAGCTGCTCGTCAAGAACCTCGGCCTGCCCGACCCCACCAGGCTCGAGCGCTGGTCCGACGGCTCACCGCTGGTGGACGGGCTCGTGGTGCTGGGCGGGGAAGGCCGCCTGGCGGAGACCCTCCCGACCACGCTCGACGGGCTCGGCATCGCGTCCGCCAGCGCGCTCGAGGAGGGCGCTCGCGCCAAGGCCCTCGTCTTCGACGCCACGGGCATCACCGACACCGCCGGTCTCGTCGCCCTGCAGGAGTTCTTCACCCCGCTCATGCGCCGCCTCGAGTCCTGCCCGCGCGTGGTCGTGATCGGCACGCCGCCGGAGCAGCGCACCGGGTCCGAGCGGGTCGCCCAGCGCGCGCTCGAGGGCTTCACCCGCTCCCTCGGCAAGGAGATCGGCCGCGGCGGCACCGTCCAGCTCGTGTACGTCGCTCCTGCCGCCGACGGAGCGACCGCCTCCACCCTCGCCTTCCTCCTGTCCCCCAAGTCCGCCTACGTCTCGGGCCAGGTCGTCCGCATCGGTGCGCACGGCGCCGTGACCACCGACGAGGTGACCGACTGGACCCGCCCGCTGGCGGGCAAGGTCGCGCTCGTGACCGGCGCGAGCCGCGGCATCGGCGAGGAGATCGCCCGGGTCCTGCACCGCGACGGCGCTACGGTCGTCGGGGTCGACGTGCCGCAGGCCGCCAGCGAGCTGCAGACCCTCATGGGGGAGCTCGACGGCGACCACCTCGTCCTCGACATCACCGCCAAGGACGCCCCGCAGCGCATCGCCCACCACCTCCGCGAGCACCACGGCGGTGTCGACGTCGTGGTCCACAACGCCGGGATCACCCGCGACAAGAAGCTCGCCAACATGGCCGAGGACCGCTGGAGCAGCGTCGTCGCCGTCAACCTCACCGCACCCGAGCTGATCACCCGTGAGCTGCTCGACCAGGGCGTCATCAACGCCGGCGGCCGCATCGTGGGCGTCGCCTCGATCGCGGGCATCGCCGGCAACGTCGGCCAGACCAACTACGCGACCTCCAAGGCAGGGGTCATCGGCCTCGTCGACAGCCTGCGCGACGAGCTCTCCGACGGGATCACCGTCAACGCCGTCGCGCCCGGCTTCATCATCACGCAGATGACCGCCGCCGTTCCGTTCGCGACCCGCGAGGTCGGCCAGCGCCTCAACGCCCTGGCGCAGGGCGGCCTGCCGGTCGACGTCGCCGAGACGATCGCATGGTTCGCGGCCGCCGGATCGGGCGCGGTCAACGGCAACGTCGTGCGCGTCTGCGGCCAGATGATGCTGGGCGCCTGATGACGGCGCCGAAGACCCTCACCGGCGAGCATGGCGGGCTGGCCACGCTCGTCCGCGCGGCGCTGCCGGCGGTGCCCGGCGTCAACCGGCTGCCGGGGATCCGCAAGGGCCTGGCGCGCGACTTCACCGGCCTCGCCTACTCCCGCGAGGCGGTGGTCGTCGAGCGTGCCCGCGTGGACGCGTACGCCGCCGTCTGCGGCTTCCCGCGCCGCGACGTCGTACCCGTGACCTTCCCGCACCTGCTGGCGTTCCCGCTCCACATGGCGATCATGAGCGACGCGGACTTCCCCTACGCCGCGATCGGGATGGTCCACGTCGAGAACGCGATCACGGCCCACCGCGCCATCGGTGTCGGCGAGGCGCTCGACGTCACCACCTCGGTCGCCACGCCACGCCCGCACGCCAGGGGCGTCCTGCTCGACTTCACCACCACCGTGTCGGGTGAGGGCCGGACCGCGTGGGAGTCGACGTCGACCTACCTGCGCCGTGGCCGGTCCGTCGACGGTGACGCGGCTCAGGGCCTGGAGGTGCCGGACCCGCCGACCGGTGGCGTCGAGTGGCGCCTGCCCGCCGACCTCGGGCGCACCTACGCCGCCGTGTCGGGCGACGCGAACCCGATCCACCTCCACCCGCTGACCGCGAGGGCGCTGGGGTTCCCGCGCCAGATCGCCCACGGCATGTGGACCCTGGCGCGCTCGGTCGCCGCGATCGAGAACCGGCTGCCCGACGCCGTCACCGTCGAGGCGGCGTTCAAGAAGCCGGTGCTCCTCCCGAGCACGGTGCGCTACGCCGCCGGCCAGGACGACGCGGGCTGGACCTTCGCGATGACCAACCCGAAGGACGGCTCGCCGCACCTGCTCGGTCGGACGACCCCGGCCTGACGACCCGTCAGCGGCGGGGGTTGCCGAACGGGATAGTCCTCAGCACGCCGCGGGCCGAGGTGGGCGCACGGCCGAGGCCCTGGGTGAAGGTCGCCGTCGCCGGGGACCAGACCCCGAGGTCGCTCACCCCGTCGCCGTTCCAGTCGCCGGTCACCGGCAGGTCGCCCGCCGCGCCGAACTGGACGACCTCGAGCACGGAGAGACCTGAGGTGGTGACGCTGCGCAGCGTGAAGGTGGCCGTCGCCTGGTCGAAGACGCCCAGGTCGGTCGTGCCGTTGCCGTCCCAGTCGCCGGTGACGGGCAGGTCGTCCGCGTCGCCGAGCCAGACCGGGGTCGACGTCCCGTCCGCCATCCGTGGGTGGAACGTGCCGTCGTAGGCCCTGCGCACGCCGATCTCGGTGGTGCCGTTGCCGTCCCAGTCGCCGCTGATCGGCATGTCCGAGGGCAGGCCCCACCTGATCTTGACGATGCCGGTCGGGGTCTTGAGCTTGAACCTGCTCACCTTGGGCGTGCGCACCCCGACGTCTAGCTGCCCGTCGCCGTTCCAGTCGCCGAGCAGCGGCTCGTCGTACGCCTTGCCGAACCGCACTGTCGCGCCCGAGTTGAAGACGAACGACGACCTCTTCGCGCGGCGGAAGACGGCGACCTCGGAGACCCGGCCGCCGGTGTAGTCCCCCGCCAGCGGCACGTCGACGCAGTTGAGCGAGGTCTGGGCGCCGTCACGGTAGGCGGCGCCGTTCAGCACGGCCGGGACCACGCTGCGGCCGACCTTCTCCTCGAAGTGCAGGTGCGACCCCGAGGAGTTGCCGCTGTCGCCGAGCGTGCCGACCATCGCGCCCTGGTCGACGCGCTGGCCCACAGCGACCACGACGCTGGCGAGGTGGGCGTAGAGCGACGTCTCGTCGTTGCCGTGGTCGACGACCACCCAGCGGCCGTAACCGCCCTTGGGCGTGGCCTGTGCCGTCGTCACGACCCCGGCGGCAGCCGCCACGACCGGGGCGCCGAGATCCGGGTTGCGGTTCCAGTCGATGGCGTAGCGGCTCGGGCTGTGGCCGACCCGGGTGGCACCGCTCCACGTCTCCCCGCACGGGAAGGGCATCTGGTACGCCGTGACGGGCGAGCGACGCGCGGCAGCCGGCGCCATCGGCGCGAGCAGCGACAGGGCTGCCGCGGCGGCCACGAGCGCGGTCGTTCGGGGGGTCGGACCCATGGGTGAGCGTCCTCGTCACGGCGGAGGGGTGGGAGAGGCGCCACCGGTCCGTGCTGTTGTCCCACCAGTTGCATGGGTTCACCGCAGTCCCAGACGCCACACGAGCGCTCACAGGCTAGGGGCGCGCGACACGCCCGTCAGGGAAATGCCGGGAACTACAGCGGTGTAATGCTACACGCGCTCGTCGCGGACCCGGATCAGGCCCTCCTGGGCCACCGTCGCCACGAGCTCGCCCGACTGCGAGAACACCCGGGCCAGCGCGAGGCCGCGAGCGCCGCCGGCGAACGGCGAGAACTGGTCGTAGAGCCACCACTCGTCGGCACGGAACGGCCGGTGGAACCAGATCGTGTGGTCGAGCGAGGCGGGCTGGAGCCGCGGCGACGCGATGTGGATGCCGTGCGGCACCAGGGCGGCGCCCAGCAGGGTGAGGTCGCTCGCATAGGTGAACGCCGCCTGCTGGACCGTGGGATCGGCGGCGAGCTCACCGTCGACCTTGATCCAGAGCCGGGCCCGGGCGGGCTGGTCGGGGTCCTCGGGCAGCCCCTGGCCGGTGACCCCCACGTGCCGGATGTCGAGCGCCGACCACTCCCGCTCCCAGTGCTCGGCGGCCTCGGGGCCGCGCGAGCGGGCCAGCTCGACCAGCGGCATCCCCTGCTCGGGGCTGGGTACCTCCGGCATCCGGTCCTGGTGCTCGAGGCCCGGCTCGGGGATCTGGAAGTTGGCGGTCATGTAGTAGATCGGCCGGCCGTGCTGGCGCGCCGACACCCGCCGGGTCACGAACGAGCGCCCGTCGCGGATCCGCTCGACGTCGTAGACGATCGGCACCGTCGTGTCACCGGGGCGCAGGAAGTAGGAGTGCAGCGAGTGCAGCACGAACTGGCTCTCGACGCTGCGGGTCGCGGCGACGACCGCCTGGGCGGCCACCTGGCCGCCGAACACCCGCTGGCGCTCGGTGCGCGCCTGCGCACCGCGGTAGAGGTCGACCTCGAGTCGCTCGAGGTCCAGCAGGGTCGCCAGCTCGTCGGCGCTGCCCGCCATCAGCGGCCGTCCCAGCCGCCGGCGTCGTCGCCGTTGTCCTTGGACTGGTCGTCGAGGTCGGCGAGGAACGCCTCGAAGTCGCGACCGATCTCCTCACCCGTCGGGAGCGGGCCGTCACCGGCCAGCAACGACGTACCGGCCGCCTCGGCCTCGCGGAAGGAGTCGTACTGCTGCTCGAGCCCGCGGACGACGTCGCCGACCTCGTCGTGGGTCGAGAGGTAGCGGTCGACCCCGGCCTCGGTGATCTCGGCCGCCTCGCGGAGCTCCCCGAGGTCGATGGTGAGGTGACCTCCGATCTCGAGGTGCTCGAGCAGCACGAGCGCGGCCTGGGGGTACTCCATCTGCGCCAGGTAGTGCGGGATGTGGGCGACGAAGCCCAGGGCGTCGATGCCCCACTCCCCCAGCCGGATCTCCAGCAGCGCCTGCGCGCTCGCCGGGACGCGCAGCTCGCCCTGCCACGGGCTCTCGCCGGGGACGAGGTCGGGCCGGTTGGCGTGGGGCGTGATCGCGATCGGCCGGGTGTGCGGCACGGCCATCGGGACGGCGCCCATGCTCACGACCCGACTCACGTCGAAGCGCTCGACGACCTCGCGGACGGCGCGGGCGAAGGCCTCCCACCGGATGTCGGGCTCGGGGCCGGCGAGCAGCAGGAACGGCGTACCGCCGGTGTCGCGCAGCGCGCGGACGACCAGCCGGGGCGCCTCGTAGTCGGTGTAGTGGTCACGGACGAAGGTCACCGGGGGCCGGCGGGCGCGGTAGTCGTGGAGCGCGTCGACGTCGAACGTGGCGACCACCTTGCCCTCCGCGAGGTCGGACAGGTGCCGGGCAGCCAGCTCCGCGGACTTGCCCGCGTCGAGGAACCCGGTGAGGACGACGACGAGGGTGAGGTCACCGGCATCGGCGAGCACCTCGGCGTCGTCGACGATGTGCACGAGTCGGTCGGCCATGCCTAGAGCCTAGTGAGTCGCCGTCCGTGACCCGACACACACCCGTCCTGGTGGGCAGGCGTTGTTACTCAGGGGTAACGTGAGCGCACCCTGTCCCCCTCATAGCCTGGGAGTAGCCAGTGTCCCGACCACAGCGTGAGGTCGTCTTCGTCGACGGCGTGCGCACCCCGTTCGGCAAGGCCAAGGGCCAGTACGCCGAGACGCGCGCCGACGACCTCGTCATCAAGAGCATCCGCGAGCTGCTCCGTCGCAACCCGTCCCTGCCGCCCGAGCGGGTGGACGAGGTGGCGATCGCCGCCACCACCCAGATCGGCGACCAGGGCCTCACCATCGGCCGCACCGCCGCGCTGCTCGCCGGACTCCCGCAGAGCGTCCCCGGCTACTCCATCGACCGCATGTGCGCCGGCGCGATGACGGCCGTGACCAACACCGCCTCGGGCATCGCCTTCGGTGCCTACGACGTCGCCATCGCCGGCGGCGTCGAGCACATGGGCCGCCACCCGATGGGCGAGGGCGTCGACCCCAACCCGCGCATCCTGTCCGAGCGGATCGTCAACCCCGACGCGCTCGTCATGGGAAAGACCGCGGAGAACCTCCACGACCGCTACCCCACGATCACCAAGCAGCGCGTGGACGAGTACGCCGTCCGCAGCCAGCAGAAGACGAAGGCCGCCTACGACGCCGGGAAGATCCAGCCCGACCTCGTGCCGGTCGCGACCCGCTCGGCCGAGGCCGGCTGGGGTCTGGCCACGATCGACGAGCCCATGCGCCCCGAGACGACGATGGAGTCGCTCGCCAGCCTCAAGACCCCCTTCCGCTCGCACGGCAACGTCACCGCCGGCAACGCCGCGGGCATCAACGACGGCGCCACCGCCGCGCTGCTGGCCGACGAGGAGACCGCGCGCGAGCTCGGCCTCCCCGTGAAGATGCGCCTGGTCACCTACGCCTTCGTGGGCGTCGAGCCCGAGGTGATGGGCGCCGGCCCGATCCCGGCGACCGAGAAGGCCCTCCGGCTCGCCGGCCTCACGATCGACGACATCGAGGCCTTCGAGGTCAACGAGGCGTTCGCCGTGCAGGTGCTCGCCTTCCTCGAGCACTACGGCATCGCCGACGACGACGTGCGGGTGAACCCCTACGGCGGCGCGATCGCGATGGGGCACCCGCTGGCCTCGTCCGGCGTACGCCTGATGAACCAGCTGGCGCGCCAGTTCGAGGAGCGCCCCGAGGTCCGCTACGGCCTCACCACCATGTGCATCGGCATCGGCATGGGCGGCACCGTGATCTGGGAGAACCCCCACTGGACCGGTGCGGCCGCGACCCCCGACTCGATTGGAGAGTCCAAGTGAACGACGTCAGCATCTTCGAGCGCGCGCAGGCGATCGTGTCCGACGCCGAGCGGGTCACGCAGGCCCACCTGCGGACCGTGACCCTGCCGGGCGCGACCATCGGCCTGATCACCCTCGACAACGGCGAGGACCACACCAAGCCCAACACCTTCGGACCCGCCTCGCTGCTCGCGCTGAACACCGCGATCGACGCGGCGCTGGTCGACGACACGATCGACGCGATCGCGGTGACGGGCAAGCCGTTCATCCTGGCGGCCGGCGCCGACCTCAACGCGATCCAGGGCGGCGGCCCCGACGCCGTACGCACGGTCGCCGAGCTCGGGCACGCGGTGTTCCGCAAGCTCCAGGACGGCGGCAAGCCGTCGTTCGGCCTCGTCAACGGCCTCGCCCTCGGCGGTGGCCTCGAGGTGGCGCTGCACTGCACCTACCGCACCGTGATGGACTCCGCGCCGGCCCTCGGCCTGCCCGAGGTCATGCTCGGCCTGGTCCCCGGCTGGGGCGGCGCGTGGCTGGTGCCCAACCTCGTCGGTGCCGACAAGGCCGTGACGCTGATCGTCGAGAACCCGCTCAACCAGGGCAGGACGCTGGGCGGGCAGGCGGCGTACGACTTCGGGCTGGCCGACGCGGTCTTCAACGGTGCCGACTTCCTCGAGCAGTCCCTGCTCTGGGCGGCCTCCGTGCTCCGCGGCGAGACCGTCGTCGAGCGCGCCGAGGTCGACCGGGGCGAGGCGTGGGACGCAGCGATCGAGCGCGCCCGCGGCATCGTCGCGGCCAAGACCGGTGGGGGCTCCCCCGCCGCGGCCAAGGCCGTCGAGCTCATCGCCGCTGCGCGTGACACCGACCGCGACACCGGCTTCGCGGCCGAGGACGACGCCCTCGAGGCGATGTCGCAGACCGCCGAGCTGCTCGCCTCGCTCTACTCGTTCGACCTCGTGCAGAAGCGGGCCAAGCGGCCGGCGGGCGCGCCCGACAAGTCGCTCGCCCGCCCGGTGACCAAGGTGGGCATCGTGGGTGCCGGCCTCATGGCGAGCCAGCTCGCGCTTCTCTTCGTACGACGCCTCGAGGTGCCGGTCGTGCTGACCGACCTGGACCAGGAGCGCGCCGACAAGGGCGTCGCCTACGTCCACGCCGAGATCGACAAGCTGCTCGCCAAGGGCCGGATCAACCAGGACAAGGCCAACCGCCACAAGGCGCTGGTGTCCGGTGAGACCGACAAGCAGGTGGCCTTCGGCGACGCCGACTTCGTGATCGAGGCCGTCTTCGAGGAGATGTCGGTCAAGAAGACGGTCTTCGCCGACGTCGAGAAGGTCGTGAGCGCCGAGTGCGTGCTGGCGACCAACACCTCGTCGCTGTCGATCACCGAGATGGCCGCCGACCTCGAGCACCCCGAGCGGGTCGTGGGCTTCCACTTCTTCAACCCCGTCGCGGTGATGCCGCTGCTGGAGATCGTGAAGGGCGACGCCACCGACGACGCCACGCTGGCCACGGCGTTCGCGACCGGCAAGGCGCTGAAGAAGACGACGATCCTGGTCAAGGACAGCCCGTCGTTCATCGTGAACCGGCTGCTCGGCCGCTTCATGAGCGAGGTCGGCCGCATCGTCGACGAGGGCACGTCCGTCGGCGTGGCCGACAGCGCCTTCGCCGGCATCGCGCCGATGCCGCCGTTCGTGCTGCTCTCGCTCGTGGGACCGGCGATCGCGCTGCACAACAACGAGACGCTGAAGGTTGCGTTCCCCGACCGCTTCTACGTCTCCCCCGCCCTCGAGCGGATCGTCGCTGCGAGGAAGGGTGCCTACTACGGCCCCGACGGCCGCCTCGACCCCGAGGTGGAGGAGCTGCTCGAGAAGCCGTCGTCCCCCGTCGTGCTCACGGCCGAGGAGGTGCGCGACCGGACGCTGTCCGGCCTGGCCGAGGAGGCGCGCCTGATGCTCGACGAGGGCGTCGTCGCCGCCCCGCAGGACATCGACCTGGCGATGATCACCGGCGCCGGGTTCTCGTTCTGGAACGGCGGCCTGACCTTCATGCTCGATGTCGCAGGCATCTCGGAGAAGGCGACCGGCAAGCGCTTCCACTGACCCGTCGAGTGGGCGCCTCGTGACGCCCACAGCCCGTCGAGTCGGCGCATCCTGCGGGAGGATGCGCCGACTCGACGTCATTTCGACGCCAGGATGCGCCGACTCGAGGTCAGGCGTGAGGGTCCGCCGCGGCGCCTTCTGCCGGGTCGGTGGTGCGGGTGCCCGACATCTCACCCCGGCCGAGCCGGCTGTGGGAGCGGCCGTAGGCGAAGTAGACGACGAGCCCGATGGCCATCCAGACCAGGAAGCGGAACCAGGTCTCGGCGATCAGGTTGAGCATCAGGTAGCCGCACAGCAGCACCGACGCGGTGGCGACGACGTAGATCCCCGGCACCCGGAATGCGCGGTGCAGGTCGGGGCGTGTCCTGCGGAGGACCAGCACGCCCACGCTGACGAGCATGAAGGCGAACAGCGTGCCGATGCTGACCAGGTCGCCCAGCGTCTCGAACGGCACGAAGCCCGACAGCACCGAGACCATGATCGCGGTCACCGCGGTGATGCGGTAGGGCGTGCCGAACGTCGGGTGGACCCTGGCCAGGCCGACGGGCAGCAGCCCGTCGCGGGCCATCGCGAAGGCGACCCGCGTCTGGCCCATCATCAGGATCAGCACGACGACGGTCAGCCCGATCGTGGCCCCGATGGCGATCAGGTCCGATATCCAGTGCAACCCGACGTTCTCGAACGCCGTCGCGAGGGGTGCCGCGTCATCGGGGTCGATGTCGCGGTAGGACTGCATGCCGGTGATGACGAGCGAGACCGCGATGTAGAGGACGGTCACGATGGCGAGCGACGCCAGCACCCCGATCGGGACGTCACGCTGCGGGTTCTTGGTCTCCTCGGCGGTGGTCGCGACGACGTCGAACCCGATGAACGCGAAGAACACGATGGCGGCGCCGGCGATCACCCCGGCGATCCCGAAGACCGCCGGCTCGAGGCCGAAGATCGAGGTGATCAGCGGGGTCTTCCAGGCGGAGGCGTCCGCGCCCGAGGAGGGCTGGCTCGGCGGGATGAAGGGCGTGTAGTTGGACGTCTTGACGTGCGCGACGCCGACGATGATCACGAGGGCGACGACGCTCAGCTTGATGGCCACCACGATCTGGTTGACGCGGCTGGAGAGCTTGATGCCGCCGATCAGGACCGAGGCGCAGACCAGGGTGATCACGATCGCCGGGAGGTTGACCACGCCGTCACTGGCCGAGGTCAACGACGCCGGGATCTCGAGCGGGGTGCCGTCCAGCAGGGCCGTGAGGTAGCCGGAGAAGCCGACCGCCAGCGCCGAGGCGCCGACCGTGAACTCCAGCACGAGGTCCCAGCCGATGATCCAGGCGATCAGCTCGCCGAAGGTGGCGTACGAGAACGTGTAGGCGCTCCCCGCCACCGGCACCGTCGAGGCGAACTCTGCGTAGCAGAGCGCCGCGAGCGCGCAGGCCAGTCCGGCGATGAGGAACGACAGCGAGATGGCCGGCCCTGCGTTCGTCGCGGCGACCAGGCCGGTGTAGACGAAGATGCCGGCACCGATGATGACGCCGACACCGAAGATCGTGAGGTCGAGGGCACCGAGGTTCTTCTTCAGGCGGTGCTCGGGCTCCTCGGTCTCGGCGATCGACTGCTCGACTGACTTGGTCCGGAAGAGACTCATCCCAGCAAGGTAGACCCGACCGGCCCTCCTGCGCTTCCCGGTCTCGCGTGTCGCGAGCGACCCAACCATCCGGGCTGCTGGGATCGTCGGTAGGGGTGAACGCCCCCGAGCAGTCAGGACCGACCGATGCCACGACGAGATCCGGCAGCCTTCGCCGAGTTCGTCGCTGCCCGATCAGCCTCGCTGCACCGCACGGCGTACCTGCTGGTCGGCGACCGTGGCCTCGCCCAGGACCTGCTCCAGGAGGCCCTCACCAAGACGTACGTCGCGTGGCCGAGGCTGCGCGACCCGGGCAAGGCCGAGGCCTACACGCGCAAGGCGCTCACGACGACCGCGATCACCTGGTACCGCCGCCGCAGCTGGGGCGAGCGTCCGGTCGACACCGTGCCCGAGCGAGTCGGGGTCGGTCATGACGACGACGTGGCCACCAGGGACCTGCTCTGGCAGGCGCTGCAGGCCCTGCCGCCGCGGCAGCGAGCCGCGATCGTCCTGCGCTTCTACGAGGACCTCACCGAGGCGCAGACCGCGGCCGTCCTCGGCTGTGCCGTCGGCACCGTCAAGAGCCAGGTCTCCACCGCCCTCCGCACCCTGCGCACGCGCCTCGGCGAGCGGATCGCCGACGCCGACCTCTACCCCGCCGACCCGCTGGAGGTGACCCGATGACCGGGCTGCTCAACGACGTGATGCGCGACCGTGCCGACCACCTCGAGCCTCCGGAGGTCGACGTGGCCGCCATCGCCCGCGACGGCGAGCGAGCCGTACGCCGCCGGCGCGCCACCGTCGTCGCTGGCCTGGCTGCGGCCTCCGTGGTGGCCGCGGTCTCCGGAGCCGCGCTGCTCGGCACCCGGGGCAGCGACGACGGAGAGGTCGCGGGGAGTCCCCCGGCCGGCGTGCAGCCCCTGACCTGGACTGCCGGTCGCACGCTGCACACCGCCGGCGGGGAGTCCGTCGACCTCGCCGCCGAGGTCCGGGCCTGGGTGTGGGTCGTTGACGACGTGGTCTACACGGACCCCGGCCACCGCGTGCACCTCTGGCGGGACGGTCGCGACCAGGTGGTCGGCGAGACGGCTTCCCCGGACACCGACCTCGCCGAGCTCGTGTCCGACGGCACCTTCGTCGCCTGGGTCGGCACCGACCGACGGGTCGTGCGCCTCGACGTGGCGGACGGGACCACAGTCCGGGGGCCGGCGCTGCCCGGCGAGCGGCCGCGGGTGACTGCGATCGACGGCGCCGAGGTCTACCTCGCCGACTCGGCCGGGGTGTACGCCTGGCAGCCGTCGACGCCCAGCAGGTACCGCACCCTCGACACGGATCCGCGCGCCGTGGTCCTGGACGCCGAGTCCGGCACCCTGGTGCGCACCGCCCCGGGCCGGACGGTCCTCCTCGAACGCGAGGGGACGACCCTCCACGTGTCCTCGCGCGAGTTCGCCGACCTCTCCCCCGACGCCCGGCTGGTGTCGCTGGACGACGCGGACATCGGCAAGGTCGTCGACACGACGACGGGCCGGGAGGTCACGCTGGACCACGGCCACGAGTGGGCGGTGGGCTACCAGTGGCTCGGACCGACGACCGTGGCGACGCTGGCCTTCGACGGCATGGACGACGAGACGTCCATGGACGGCTGGCTCCTGACCTGCGACGCGCTCACCGGCGCCTGCTCACCCGGCGAGCAGCTGCCGCCGCTCGGCGACTTCCAGCTGCCGGCTGGGCTGCACCTCGCCGCCCCCTGAGGTGGTCAGACGGTGTGGTCGACCTCGACGACGCTGAGCCCGCGGTCGAGGGCGGTGACGTCCTCCACGATCGACCGGGCGAGGGTCTGCGCGTCGAGACCGATGCGCGCCAGGATCACGTCGCGCTTGGCGTGGTCGAGGAACTCCTGCGGGATGCCGTGCAGGCGGAACGGCGTACGCACGCCCGCGTCGTTGAGTGCCTGCAGGAGCGTCGCGCCGCAGCCGCCGACGCGTCCGTTGTCCTCGACGCTCACCACGAGCCGGTGCTCGCGCGCGAGGTCGATCAGGGCGGGGTCGACCGGCTTGACCCAGCGGGGGTCCACGACGGTGACACCGATGCCCTGGTCGGTCAGCCGTGCGGCGACCTCGACGGCCGTGGTCGCCATCGAGCCGACCGCGACGACCAGCACGTCATGGTCGCCCGAGCGGACGAGCACGTCGGCGCCACCGGCACGGTCGATCGCCGGCACGTCCGCGGGCGGCGGACCCTTGGGGAACCTGACCACGGTCGGGGCGTCGTCGACCTGGACTGCCTCGTCGAGCAGCTCGTGCAGCCGCGTGACGTCACGGGGCGCGGCGAGCCGCAGCCCGGGGACGACCTGGAGGATCGACATGTCCCACATGCCGTTGTGGCTCGCGCCGTCGTCGCCGGTGACACCGGAGCGGTCGAGCACGAAGGTGACGCCGCACCTGTGCAGCGCGACGTCCATCAGGACCTGGTCGAAGGCGCGGTTGAGGAAGGTCGCGTAGACCGCGAAGACGGGGTGGAGGCCGCCCATCGCCAGCCCGGCGGCGGAGGTGACGGCGTGCTGCTCGGCGATGCCGACGTCGAAGGTGCGCTCGGGGTACTTCTCGGCGAACACGTCGAGGCCGACGGGGTGCATCATCGCCGCGGTGATGGCCACGACGTCCTCGCGGCGGGCGCCGAGGTCGACGATCGCCTCGGAGAAGTGGTCGGTCCAGATCTTGCCCTTGGGCTTCTCCGCGCCGGTCTGCACGTCGAAGGGCCCGGGGGCGTGGAACTGGTCGGCCTCGTGCCGCAGGGCGGGGTCGTAGCCCTGGCCCTTGCGGGTGAGCGCGTGGACGATGACGGGTCCGTCGAAGCGCTTGGCGTTGGTCAGCGCCTGCTCCATCGCGGCGCGGTCGTGGCCGTCGACGGGGCCGACGTACTTGAGGCCGAGGTCCTCGAACAGCCCCTGCGGGGCGAGCGCGTCCTTCATGCCCTTCTTGACGGCGTGGAGGGCGTCGTACGCCGCGTGCCCGACGCCGGGGACGGCGTTGAGCCGCTTCTTGACCAGGTCGAGGACCTGCTCGTAGCGCGGGTTGGTGCGCAGCGAGGTGAGCGCCGTGGCGAGCCCGCCGATGGTCGGGGTGTAGGACCGCTCGTTGTCGTTGACGACGATGACGAGGCGGCTCTTCTTCGCGATCGCGATGTTGTTGAGGGCCTCCCACGCCATGCCGCCGGTGAGCGCGCCGTCGCCGATCACCGCGACGACGTGCCGGTCCTCCCCTCGGATGGCGTAGGCCTTGGCCAGCCCGTCGGCGTAGGACAGCGCGGTGGAGGCGTGCGAGTTCTCGACGATGTCGTGGTCGGACTCGGCCTGGCTGGGGTAGCCGCTGATGCCACCCTCCTTGCGCAGGGTGGCGAAGTCGGCGTGACGGCCGGTGACGAGCTTGTGCACGTAGGACTGGTGGCCGGTGTCGAAGACGACCCGGTCGCGCGGCGAGTCGAAGACCCGGTGGATGGCCAGCGTCAGCTCGACGACACCGAGGTTGGGCCCGAGGTGCCCCGAGTTCGTCGCGACCGTGCGGATCATCAGGTCGCGGATCTCGGCGGCGAGCTCGTCGAGCTGCTCCGCGGAGAGCCCGCGGAGGTCGCTCGGGGAGGCGATCGAGTCGAGGAGAGCCATGGGGCGAGAGTCTATTTCATGGACGGTCGATGACCGCCACCGCCGGCTCGTGGAGGCTCCCCAGCCAGAGCCTGCCGTCGTGCTCCCGGACGCCGGTGACCATGTGGTAGCCGGCGCCGCGCTCGAGGCCCGGCAGGTCGAGGTCGTGCACCAGCCGGCCGTCGTCGTCGTAGGCCTGCACCCGGATCGTCCGCGCGGGCTTGGGCTGCAGCGCCTCGGGGATCCGCGTGACCGCCTTGCGCAGGGGCATCGGGGCGGTGCCGAGCCGCTCGACCAGGCCGTCGACGGGGCTCGCGACCGCCACCCAGATCAGCCCGTCGCTCCCCCGGCTGATGTTGTCGGGATAGCCCGGGAGGTCCGTGACGAGGTGGTCGCGCTCCCCTGCGCGCGGGCCGGTCAGCCAGAGGCGTACGACAGTGCGGCCGCGGCACTCGGCCACGGCGACATAGGACTCGTCGGAGGCGAGTGCGACGCCGTTGGCGAAGGCCAGCCCGGTGAGCACCACCTCGACCGACCCGTCGGGGTCTCTGCGCAGCAACCGGCCGGTGCGGGTGTGCTGGACGAAGTCGTCCTTCCACTGCTCCACGCCGAAGTGCAGCGAGGAGTCGCTGAACCACACGGTGCCGTCACCGGCGACCGCGGCGTTGTTGCAGAACCTCATCGGCTCGCCGTCGACCTCGCCGACGAGCACCTCGACGGCGCCGGTCGCGGGTGACACCCGCAGCACGCCCCGCCTTGCGTCGCAGACGACGAGGTCACCGTCGGGCAGCAGCTCGATGCCCAGCGGGCGGCCGCCGGTGTCGGCGACGCGTCGGGTGCTGCCCGTCGCGGGGTCGATCGCCCAGATCGCGCCGTCCTCGGTGCCGGTGAAGACGGTGCCGTCGGGCCCGACGAGCACGTCCTCCGCGCCCATCGACGGGACGGGGTGGACGGTGAGGGTCTGGGCGGTCATGGCGCCATGCTGGCGTAGACGTCACTGTCGAGGAAGGCCGGGACGATGTCGGTGGCCGCCGAGCTGAGGTCGAGTCCGCGCGCCACCGTCGGGTCGACGAAGACGATCTGGCGTCCCTCGCGGCAGTCGATGTCGGCGTCGGTCAGGTCCGTGGCGGCGACGAAGACCTGCATGACGTCCCAGGAGCCGTAGACCTCGCGGTGGTCGACGACGAACTCGCGGAACAGCTGCAGCCCGCCTGCCGGCAGTCGTACGCCGGTCTCCTCCTCGAGCTCGCGGTGCGCGGCGGGCTCGAAGTCCTCGCCCGGGTCGACGTGGCCGCCGGCCAGGCCCCACTTCTCGGGGTCGATGCGCGGGAACTCGTCGCGCTCCTGGAGCAGGATCCACCCGCGACGGTCGACGAGGATGATCCCGGCGAAGCGCCTCGGTGCGGGGCCGTGGTCGAAGGGGTGGTCATCGATCCACTCCCGGAGCGTCGGCTCCAGCTTCCGGGTGGCCGGGATGACGTCCAGGCCGGGCAGCCGCTGGGGGGCGACGAAGACCATCTGCCGGCCCTCGTGACACTCGACCCCATCGTCGCCGAGCGCCGTGCGTGCTGCGAAGACGCCGTAGCGGAAGGTGCCGCGATCGTCCGCCAGCGTGAACTGTCCGAGGTCGTCGAGGTCGCCGGGATCCACCACGACGCCGGTCTCCTCCGCCAGCTCGCGGGCCGCCCCGGCGACCGGCTGCTCACCGGGCTCGAGCCCGCCGCCCGGGAGGCACCACATGTCCGGCCACGCGGGGGCGCGGTCGTCGCGCTCCTGCATCAGCACGCGCCCGCGGGGGTCGACGAGGGCCACCTGCACGAAGTCGACGGGAAGCGGCACCGCCTGCCACTCGCGCACCAGGTCGAGGGTCAGCCGCGTCGCCCGGTGGAGCGGGCGGTCGGCCACGTCGTCGAGGTGGACGAAGGCCATCCGGCGGCCCTCGCCGCAGACGACATCGGCCTCCGCGGCCGCGGTGCGGACGGCGAACAGCTCGAACTCGTCGTCGCCGCCGCACCCGTCGCTGCGGAACCGCTGCACCCCCAGCGACTCCAGGTCGCGGGCGTCGACGACGAGACCCGTCTCCTCGATCAGCTCGCGGACGGCCGCGTCGACGAAGTCCTCCCCGGCCTCGAGGTCACCCCCGGGGTAGCCCCAGCGACCGGGCTCGTGCAGCGCGTCGTCCCCGCGCTCCTGCATCAGCACCCGCCCGTGCGGGTCGATCATGGCGACGGCGGCGAACCTGTGCATCGGGCGACCCTAGCGAGCGGTCACATCCGCACGCGGTAGCGACGCCCCCGCAGGGCGTCCTCGACCAACCCCACCTCGCGTCGTACGCCGAGCAGGCGGGCGTCCTCGAGCTGGAAGGTCTGCACCGCCGCCAGGACGACCGCCTCGTCTGCCACGTCCTTCAGGTCGCCGCGGATCTCGCTGAGCCCGCGGCGGGTCGCCAGCTGCTGTGCCTCGACGTGGAGCACGGCGAAACGGGCCAGGACCACGACGTGGCGGCGCAGGCCGGAGAACCGGCGGTAGTCGGGAGGGCACAGGTCGAGCAGCCAGCTGGCCGCCGTGACCTCCCAGTCGGGAGCGTCGGGGGGTCGCACCTGCCGCGGCCAGCCGGGGGGCGCGACGCCCGCGTGCCCCTGCGGCGGCGTCGGCCGCTGGCGGGGCTGGGGGGCGGGGAACACCCGCCAAGCCTATCGAACAGTTGTTCGGTTGTGAATCAGGAGGGCGGGAGCTCGCGGGCGAACAGGTCCTCGAGGAACGCGAGGTCCGGGTCGCGCAGGCCTGCGGCGTCGTGGCGCCACCAGACGTCCGGGTAGACCAGACGTCCGGTCATCCAGTCGGCGTACGCGTCGAACCGCACGACCTGGAACGCCGCCTCGGGCGTGCGCCGCGACGCCGGCTCGAGACCGTACGAGCCGGCCCGCTCGAAGCCACGCGAGCCGTAGAAGGCCGGGCTGCCCTCGAGGAACAGAGCCGGACGGCCCGAGGCGCGGGCCGCCTCGATCGCCGCCCCGACCAGGGCCGTGCCGATCCCTGCCCCCTGGTGGTCCGGCAGCGTGCTCAACGGGCTCAGCATCGCGACCTCGACCAGCTCCCGGCGCGCGTCGAGCCAGCAGTGGCTGACCCCCACGTGTCCCACGACCTCCTCGCCCACGACGGAGACCAGCTCGGCCAGCACGAGCCCTGCGTCGCGCACCTCGGCCCACAGGTCGGCGACCTTGTCGCCCTCCCCCGGGTCAGCGGCGCCGAAGGCTGCACGGATGACGGCATCGATGTCGCGGTCGTCGGCGCGGGTGGCCGGGCGGATCGCGGCGTCGGGTGGCTCGGGGGTCACGTTCGCCACGCTAGCCCCCAACCCGCTCGCGCAGTCCGGCACCGAGCCCGGTGACGGTCAGGGCGTCGACGAGCCCGCCCACCGTCCTTGCCAACCACACCCGGCGCACGGGCCCCAGACGCAGACGCAGGTGGACCCGACTACCACCCGACGGTGATCCCGTGACGTGGAGGCACCACGTCAGGTCGGTGCGTCCACGCCTCGAGGTGTAGAGCAGCAGGGTCGGTGCCTCGATCGCCGCGAGCGTGAACGTGGCGTCGGCGCCGCCCCAGTCCGGGACGATGTCACCGACCTCGTGCTCGAGCAGGCGCGGGTCGATGCGGCGCAGGGCCCGCCGTCGGGGCGGGACGAACAGCTCGACAGACCTCGGGAGGTACCAGCCGGCCCGCCTCTTGCCGAGCTGCACCAGCCACGGCCACACCTCGGACGGCGGGGCGTCGAGGTCGAAGCCGCGGTCCATCACCACGTCCGCCCGCACGAGGTCGTCGCCGGGGAGCGAGGCAGCGGCCTCGGTCGGCGTCGCCCCGGCCAGGTCCACGGCGTCTCCCGGGCCTCAGCCGGCGAGGAATGACCAGCGCACCTCGCGCTCGTCGTTGTCGACGTTGAGGTCCACCAGGCAGATGCTCTGCCAGGTGCCGAGCGCGAGCCGCCCGCCCAGGACCGGCACGGTGCAGTGGGGCGGCACGATCGCGGGCATCACGTGAGAGCGGCCGTGGCCCGGGGAGCCGTGCCGGTGGCGCCACCGGTCGTCGAGGGGCAGCAGGTCGCGGAGGGCCGCCAGCAGGTCGTCGTCCGACCCGGCGCCCGTCTCGATGACCGCGATGCCGGCGGTCGCGTGCGGCACGAACACCTGCAGCAGCCCGTCGCCCCGGTCGCCGACGAACTCGACGGCGTCCTGCGTCAGGTCGAGCACGACCTCCTCGCTGCCGGTGCGATAGCTGCGGGTCTCACTGTGCATCGCGCAGCGCCTCCTCGATCCGCTCCACCTTCGCGCTCAGCTGGCCGTCGTAGCCCGGTCGGATGTCGGCCTTGAGCACCAGGCCGACGCGAGGGGACGCCGCCGAGACGGCGTCGACGGCCCGCTTGACCACGGCCATCACCTCGTCCCACTCCCCTTCGATGTTCGTGAACATCGCGTTGGTCTCGTGGGGCAGCCCGGACTCGCGGACGACCCGGACGGCGGCCGCCACCGCGTCGGTGACCGAACCGGTCGGGTCGTTGGACATCGGTGACAGGGAGAAGGCGACGATCATGCCGCCACGCTAGGGCACTCGCCGCCCCTGGTGATGTCGACATCGTGGAGGATCGGGGTCATCCGGTGGCTCGGATCCTCCACGATCTGCGTCCGCCCCTCCCGCTTCAGGCGTCGGTGCCCTGCTCGGGAAGCGATCCGTCCGGGGACGGCGTCCCGCCCTCGCAGCTGACCCCGAACTCCGGGGCCGTGTGCCCGTCGCCGTACTCCTCCAGGAAGAGCCCGAGCCGGCGGTCGTCGGCGCCGTCGAGCCGGAGCTGCGCACCCCACACCGTCACCACGACGGGCGACGGCAGGCCCTCGCGCGGCGACATGATGCCGTTGTCGGGCAGCTGCTCGGCCAGCGCTGCCCGGTCGGCGTCGGACAGGTCGGGGTCGTGGGTGATCCACACGGTGCCGTGCTCGAGGTCGTGGACGGCGTTCTCGTCGCGGACCGGCTCGTCGTAGACGCCGCACGCCAGCCAGATCGGCGCGTGCGCCCCGCCGGCAGGCGGGTCCTGCGGGTAGGTGACGTCGTCCATCGTGTGCGCGCGGTCGGTGACCTCCCACGTCTCGACGAGCGTCAGGTCGAGCGCCCGCTGGGCCCGTTCCTCGCCACGGATCGCCTGGTCGACGAGGGGCGCGACCAAGGCGGCGCCGAGCACCAGGCCCGACGCGACGGTGGCCAGGACGAGGGGGAGGCTGCGCCTCGGCCGCTGCTCCTCGACAGGCGCGTACGACGCCTCGCGCAGGTCGTACGACGCCTCGGGCGGCCCGTCGACGGCCGGCCCGGGCTGGCCCGGCGGGACAGGACCGGGCGGGGGGTCGGCGTCGCTCACCGCGTCAGGCTAACCAGTCAGGACAACGTGGCGCGCACGGTCTCGGCGCGCTCGTCGTACTCGTCCTGCGGGATGTTCGGGAGCATGTCGGCCCACACCGGCAGGTTGGAGCCGCGCAGCTCGAGCACGCCGAGCGGGCGGGCCAGGAGGGTGACGGAGAGGTGCCCGCCGCCGTTCTCCCACTTGTTCACATGTACGTTGCCGACGCCCGGGAGGGCGCGCAGCGCACGGTAGGTGCGGGCGACGAGCCGGCCGAGCTCCTCGTCGGCGGCCTCGTCGAGGTCCTCGAGCCGCTCGTGCTCGCGGGCCACGACGTTGGCGACGAACATCAGGCTCGTGCCGCCGGGGCGGATGACCGCGAGCCGGGTGCCCGTGTGGAGCACGAGGTCGTCACGGGCCAGCGCCTTGCAGGTGCCGCACGCGTCGGCCGACCGGGCCCGCGAGGGCTCGGGCACGACCCGCTCCCCCAGCGGCCTCGGCGCCAGGCCGTCGCGCTCGAAGGGGAAGACCTCCCAGTCCGCCATGCCGCCCAGCGCCGGGCGGCCGGCCGCGTCCAGGTGGTCCTGGACGCGGCCGCGCCACACGTCTGCCGGATCGGCAGCGCCACTTCGAGAAGGGCCAGCGGTCATCCGCGCAGCAGGTTGCGCAGGACGTACTGCATGATCCCGCCGTTGCGGTAGTAGTTGGCCTCGCCCGGGGTGTCGATGCGGACGGTCGCCTCGAACTCGCTGGCCTCGCCGTGCGCCTGGTCGGTGCCGGGCGCGGGCTCCACCTTGACCGTGACGGTCTTCGGCGTGGTGCCGTCGTTGAGCTCGGTGATGCCGCTGATCGAGATGATCTCGGCACCGGTGAGGCCCAGGTCGTCGGCGGTCTTGCCGTCGGGGAACTGCAGCGGGATGACGCCCATGCCGATGAGGTTGGAGCGGTGGATCCGCTCGTAGGACTCGGCGATGACGGCCTTCACACCCAGCAGCGCGGTGCCCTTGGCGGCCCAGTCGCGCGACGAGCCGGAGCCGTACTCCTTGCCGGCCAGGACGACCAGCGGGGTGCCGGCCTCCTGGTAGCTCTGGCTGGCCTCGTAGACGCTGGTGACCTCTCCGTCCTTGGTGAAGTCCTTCGTCACGCCACCCTCGGTGCCCGGCGCGATCTGGTTGCGCAGGCGGATGTTGGCGAACGTGCCGCGGATCATGACCTCGTGGTTGCCGCGGCGCGAGCCGTAGGAGTTGAAGTCGCGCTGCTCGACGCCGTGCTCGGCGAGGTAGGTGCCGGCGGGGCTGTCCTTCTTGATGGCGCCGGCCGGGCTGATGTGGTCGGTCGTGACCGAGTCCCCCAGCTTGAGCAGGACACGGGCGCCGACGATGTCGGCGACCGGCTCCGGCTCGTCGGGCATGCCGTGGAAGTAGGGAGGACGGCGGACGTAGGTCGAGTCCTCGTCCCACTCGAAGGTGTTGCCCTCCGGGGTGGGCAGCGACTGCCAGCGCTCGTCGCCCTTGAAGACGTCGGCGTAGGAGTCGCCGAACATGTCGGAGGTGATCGCGCCGGCGATCGTCTCCTCGATCTCCTGCGGGCTCGGCCAGATGTCCTCGAGGAACACGTCGTTGCCGTCGGTGTCCTGGCCCAGCGGGTCGCCGAACAGGTCGACGTCCATCGAGCCGGCGAGGGCGTAGGCCACGACGAGCGGCGGCGACGCCAGGTAGTTCATCTTCACGTCCGGGTTGATCCGGCCCTCGAAGTTGCGGTTGCCCGACAGCACCGAGACGACCGCGAGGTCGGCCTCGTTGACCGCGGCCGACACCTCGGGGATGAGCGGGCCGGAGTTGCCGATGCAGGTCGTGCAGCCATAGCCGACGAGGTTGAAGCCGAGCTTGTCGAGGTACGGCGTGAGGCCGGCGCGGTCGTAGTAGTCCGAGACGACCTTGGAGCCGGGAGCAAGCGAGGTCTTGACCCACGGCTTGCGGGTCAGGCCCTTCTCGACGGCCTTCTTGGCCAGCAGCGCGGCGCCGATCATCACGCTCGGGTTCGAGGTGTTGGTGCACGAGGTGATCGCGGCGATCACGACGGCGCCGTGGTCGATCTCGACCTCCTGCCCGTCGAGCGACACCTTCGTCCTCTTGGTGGGTCGCCCGGCGTCGTGCGGAGCGTCGGCGTGCACGGGCTTGCCGTTGCCGCCCTCGTGGCTCGGGGAGTCGGAGGCCGGGAAGGACTCCTCGATCGCCTCGTCGTAGCCGGACGCCTCGGCGGCGTCGTCCGGGTCGGAGTCACCCTCGTCGACGTAGTCGGCCAGGGCCGCGCGGAACGAGTCCTTCGCGGCGGACACCTCGACGCGGTCCTGCGGGCGCTTCGGGCCGGCGAGCGACGGCACGACGGTGGACACGTCGAGCTCGAGCCGCTCGCTGTAGCGGGGCTCGGCGCTCGGGTCGTGCCACAGCCCCTGCTCCTTGGCGTACGTCTCGACGAGCGCGAGCTGCTCGTCGGTGCGGCCGGTGAGGCGGAGGTAGTCGATGGTCTGGTCGTCGATCGGGAAGACCGCGATGGTGGAGCCGAACTCGGGGCTCATGTTGCCGATCGTGGCGCGGTTCGCCAGCGGCAGCGCGGAGACGCCTTCGCCGTAGAACTCGACGAACTTGCCGACCACGCCGTGCTCGCGGAGCATCTCGGTGATGGTGAGCACGAGGTCGGTGGCGGTCGAGCCCGCGGGCAGCTCGCCCGACAGCTTGAAGCCGACGACGCGCGGGATCAGCATGGAGACCGGCTGGCCGAGCATCGCGGCCTCGGCCTCGATGCCGCCGACGCCCCAGCCGACGACGCCGATGCCGTTGACCATCGTCGTGTGGGAGTCGGTGCCGACGCAGGTGTCGGGGTAGGCGACCCCGTCGCGCACCATCACGACGCGCGCCAGGTGCTCGATGTTGACCTGGTGCACGATGCCGGTGCCGGGCGGGACGACCTTAAAGTCGTCGAACGCGCCCTGGCCCCAGCGCAGGAACTGGTAGCGCTCGCGGTTGCGCTCGTACTCGATCTCGACGTTGCGCTCGAAGGCGTCGGGGGTGCCGAAGACGTCGGCGATCACCGAGTGGTCGATGACCATCTCGGCGGGCGCGAGCGGGTTGATCTTGGTGGCGTCGCCGCCGAGCTCGGCCATCGCCTCGCGCATGGTGGCGAGGTCGACGACGCAGGGGACGCCGGTGAAGTCCTGCATGATCACGCGGGCGGGCGTGAACTGGATCTCCTGGTCGGGCGCGGCGCTGGCGTCCCAGCCGGCGATCGCCTTGATGTGGTCGGCGGTGATGTCCGCGCCGTCCTCGGTGCGGAGCAGGTTCTCCAGCAGGACCTTCAGCGAGAAGGGCAGGCTCTCGACGTCGAGACCCTCACCCTCGACCGCGTCGAGTCGGTAGATCTCGTAGGACTGTCCGTCCACGTCCAAGGTGCCCTTGGCACCGAAGCTGTCCTGACTGGCCATCAGCCACATCTCCTCGGGAGTTCGCGGGTTCGCATCCATCTTGCCGTCGCACCCTGAGGCGCGGGAAGGCAGGCGACCCTTAGTTCCGGCGTCAACTTGTCTCGACGTCAAGATACACGATGTCGAGGGGTGGTCCAACCGTACGTCGCCGCGTGTCCGTGCGTCCTCACCCGTCCGGACCCCTCCGGCCGTAGGCTCCGGCGATGCCCACGCTCCTCCACCTCAACGGTCCCTCGGGCGTCGGCAAGTCGACCCTCGCCCGCGCGTACGCCGCCCGCCACCCCGGCACGCTGGTGTGCGACATCGACGAGCTGCGGTCGTGGGTGTCGGGGTGGGAGGACGACTTCGTCGGCACCGGCGAGGCCGTGCGCGCCTCCGCCCTCGCCCTGCTGACCGCCTACCTCGGCACCGGGCGCGACGTCGTGCTGCCCCAGCTGATCGTCACCCCCGCCCAGGCCGAGCGCTTCGAGGCCGCAGCCGCGGCGGCAGGGGCGTCGTACGTCGCCGTGGTGCTCGACGTCGCGCCGGACGAGCTGCTCTCCCGGCTCCACGGCCGCCCGAGGACCGCGGTCAACGACGTCGTCGCACGCATCATCGAGGAGCGCGGTGGCGACGACCTGGTGCTGGAGGGACGGCAGCAGCTGCTCGACCTCGCCACGGAGCGTGGCTGGGACGTGGTCGACACGACCGAGCGGCACGGCGCACTCGCGACGCTGTCGGACCTCGTGACCGTCTGCCGCTGACGCGGCGTCAGTCAGGGCCGTCAGTCGGGGGCGTCAGTCGATCCCGGCCATCTGGTCGAGCCGTTGCAGCAGGTCGTGCGCGGCCAGCTCCACGGCCTTGTGCCGCCACTCGGAGGCGCGGTAGACGCAGGCGATCAGGGCGGAGCGGTGGACCCGCCTCAGGTCGCCGTAGACGAACGCGTGGCGGGCCTTGGTCCCGTCGTTGGCGCCCTCGGTGAGGCCGAGGTGCCAGGACGCGTAGTCGTCCCACGAGTGGCGCTCGAGGTAGGCGTTCTCGTCCTCCGCCCGCGGCTGCACCTGGCCCCAGTCGCTGTCGAGGACGTACTGCCGGGCGTCGATGAGCCTGCGCGCGTGGGCGACCGCCGCCGGGTTCACGTCGTACGTGGCCATGGGGCCACGATGCCATGATCGGCGGGTGGACGCCGCTGCGATCGAGGAGCACCTGGCCGGGCTGGAGGGTGTGCGCAGCCGCACGGACGAGGGACGCACGACGTGGCGCGTCTCGGGGCGGCTCGTCGCGCGGCTCGAGGACGCCGAGACCCTCGTCGTGCGCAGCCTGCCCGACGACCGCGAGCGCTTCGCGGCCGAGGACCCGGACGCCTTCTACGTCACCCCGGCCATCGAGGCGCACCACAAGCTGCTGGTGCACCTGCCGGCTGCGGACGACGACGCAGTACGCCGGCTGCTGACCGCGGCGTGGGAGCTGCAGCGCGGCTGAGGCTCCCGCCGAGCACGGGCTCCGGCCCACGCCGTGGACTCAGAAGCCCAGCACCTTTCCGAAGGCGGAGTAGAAGGCGTCGAACACCTTGGCGATCGGGTTGCTGGGCCCGTCCTCGCTGGACTTCTGCCAGAAGAGCGGGTGGGACCCGACGAACTCGTCGTCGACGAGCGGGGTCCGACGCCACAGGTAGGGCCAGAACACCTCGGTCCGGTTGACTCCCACGACCAGTCTGGAGTCGAAACCCATCACCAGGTTCTGCTCCATCCTCGTGGACCTGCCGTCGGGGTTCGTCGCGACGACGTCACCGCGACCCTGGACGATCAGGCTGCCCGTCCCGGCGAACATGATGTAGCGCACCTGCCACGTCGCCAGGGACTGGATGCCCCACCGCCACCGGGTCTCCAGGTCCGGCGAGCCGATGACCCCGACGACGTGCCGGGGACGCATCACCAGGCCGGGGTGGTCGCGGAAGTCGATGCGCATCAGGTACGCGTTGGGATCGTCGGGCGTCGCCAGCGTCGCAGTCGTGGCGTCCCCGTCGCCCGTGATCCGGCTCAGGCCGTAGAGCCCGGCCGCGAAGCTGATGAACGGCGACGACCAGTCGTAGAGGAGTCGGCTGCGGATCATTCCCTGCACCGGGCGCACGTGCTCCGAGCGCGCCGACAACACCTCGCCGTCGTCCAGCCGGACGGTCAAGGTGCGGTGCGCAGCCGTGGTGCGGAGGCTTGCGGCCTCGTTCTCGGAACCGGACGCCAGGTGGATCGGACTGTGGGCCCGTTTCACCAGCGGCATCAGCGCGAAGTAGCTGACGGTCCGCAGGAACCCGGGCGCGAGCACGAGGAGCAGCGCCGCCCACACCAGCCACGTCCACGACCGTGCCCAGAGGTTGACGACCCGTCCCGACCAGGAACCTTGCGCCTCCTGCAGGCTCCGCTCCTCGGCCTTCGCCTGGGCCAGCTCCGACTCCGTGTTGTCGATCTCCCTCCTCTCCGGGGCAAGACCGCCGTCCTCGCCAAGACGCTCGAGCTTCTGCTCGTTGGTGAGGTCGGGGTCGCCGAGGACAGCGGCATCGTCCTCGGCCTCGGTGAGGGTCCGCTCGAAGGTGGCCAGCGCATCGTCGGCCGCCTCCAAGGCCCTCTTCGCGTCCTCACAGGGGTTCGGGCCGATCGGAGAGAGCTTCTCGGGCACGCTCTCCAACGTGGTGCAGATCTCGTCCTGCCGACCCTGGACCACGGACTGCTGCTCCGAGACCTGCTGCTGCCCCTCAGCGATCTCCGTGGCGATCTCGTCCTTCAGGGACTCGGTGGCCCTGCTCTGGGCCTCGGCGTACGCGCCGTCCAGCTCCTCGAGCTCGGCCTCGAGCCCCGCACGTCGCTGTGCCACCTGCTCCAGGCGGCTCGTTCCGCCTCGGCCTCCCGGAGCACCGGGATCAGCGCCGACATCAGCAGGAGACCGAGGAAGAGGGACAGGACGACCGCCGCGAAGAGCCCCAGCTTCTTCAGCGCAAAGCCGAGGACTGCCGAGGTCAGACGCACCCGCCCGACTCTAGTTGCGCGTCACCGCGAGCCGGGGCCGACTCTCCTCAGCAGCGCCACGCACTCGACGTGGTGGGTCATCGGGAAGAGGTCGAAGGCCCGGATCGCGGTGAGCTCGTAGTCGTGCTCGGCGAAGATCGCGACGTCGCGACCGAGCGCGGCGGGGTCGCAGGCGACGTACGCCACCGCGCGGGGCCGGCGGTCGACGACCTGCTCCACCACGGCGCGCTTGGCGCCCTCGCGGGGCGGGTCGAGCACGACGAGGTCGAAGGGCTCGTCGAGCCCCGAGCGCAGCACGCGGTCGGTCGGCCCGTGCTCGACGACGGCCGGCTTCAGGGCGGCCAGGTTGGCACGGGCGTGCTGGCACGCGGCCCGATCGGCCTCCACCGCCACCACCCGGGCGCCGGTGGCCTCGCCCACGAACCGGGCGAACAGCCCGACGCCGGCGTAGAGGTCGAGTGCACGCTCGCCGGGCTGCGGGTCGAGCAGGTCGAGCACCGTGCCGACGAGGAGGCTGGGCGCCTCGGGGTGCACCTGCCAGAAGCCGTCGGAGGCGACGGAGAACGGGTGGGTGCTGCTGCCGACGGTGACGTCGTGGGTGGCGGGGTCTCGTGACGGGCCCTGCGCGCCCTCCTCGACGACCGCGGCGTCGGCGGGGCGTGCCCCCTCGGCGGCGATCAGGCAGTCGTCGACCGCGACGAGCTCGTGGGAGCGGTGGGCCCGCATGGCCGGTCGTCCGTCCGGGAGTACGGCGTACCGCTGGCGCGTGCGCCAGCGCAGGCCGTCGTCGTCGCGCCCGGCGACGGGCACGGCCTCGACGTGCAGCCCGGTCACGAGGTCCGACTCGGCGTCGAGCCGGCCGAGCCGCACGAGCTGCTCACGCACCACGGCCGTCTTGAGGTCGCGCTGCGCGGGGAGCGCGACGTGCTGGAAGTCGCAGCCGCCGCACAGGCCGGGTCCGGCGTAGGGGCACGGAGGCTCGACGCGGTCGGCCGAGGGTACGTCGACGCGGACGGCGTCGCCGCGCCAGAACCGGTCGCCGTCGGTGCCCTCGGTGATCTCGACGACGACCCGCTCGCCCGGCAGGGCGTGCCGCACGAAGACGACGCGGGAGTCCGGCTCGGGGAGCCGGGCGACGCAGTGCCCGCCGTGGGCGACGGGACCCACCTCGACCTCGAAGCGCTCCCCCACCCGCGAGCGACCGCGGGCCCGACGCGGACGGTTCTGGCGACCCCTCGGAGTGTTCATGAGTCGTCGATCTGTCGGCTCGTGCGCGAGGAGACGCGGCCCCGGCGCAGGTCACCGGCGTGCACCCGGACCTCGTCGCGGCGACGCTCCTCGGCGACCTGGGAGGACCGCAGCTGGTAGGGCACGGAGATGACCATGACACCCGGCGTGAAGAGCAGGCGTCCCTTGAGCCTGAGCGCCGTCTGGTTGTGGAGCAGCTGCTCCCACCAGCGCCCGACGACGTACTCCGGGATGTAGACAGCCACGACGCCGCGCGGGCTGGCCCGGCGGATCTCCTGGGTGTACTCCACGATCGGGCGCACGACCTCGCGGTAGGGCGAGTGCAGCACCTTGAGGGGGATGTCGAGGTTCCGGTCGTCCCACTCCTCCAGCAGCCTGCTGGTGGCCTTGGAGTCGATGCTGACGTAGATCGCCTCGAGGACGTTGGGCCGGGTGGCACGGGCGAAGGCCAGCGCCCGCAGGGTCGGCTTGTGCAGCTTGGACGCCAGCACGATCGCGTGGACCCGGGTCGGCATGACCTTGTCCTGCTCGTCGGCCGCGAGCTCGAGCTCGACCCGGGCGTAGTGGCGTCCGATGGCCTGCATGAGCGCGAAGAAGAAGCCCATCGCCAGGATCGTGATCCACGCTCCGGCGAGGAACTTGGTGATCAGCACGATCACCAGGACGACGGCGGTCAGCCCGAGGCCGAAGGTGTTGATGGCCCGCGACCGCATCATCCGACGGCGTACCGCCGGGTCGCGCTCGGTGCGCAGGTGTCGGGTCCAGTGGCGGATCATGCCGAGCTGGCTGAGGTTGAAGGAGACGAAGACGCCGACGATGTAGAGCTGGATGAGCTTGGTCGTCTCGGCGTCGAAGATCCAGATCAGCAGGATCGACATGGCCGCGAGGAAGACGATGCCGTTGCTGTAGGCGAGACGGTCGCCCCGCGAGCCGAGCGAGCGGGGCGCCAGGCCGTCCTGGGCGAGGATCGACCCGAGGACCGGGAAGCCGTTGAAGGCCGTGTTGGCCGCCAGCACGAGGATGATCCCGGTGACGGTGAGCACGAAGTAGAAGCCCGGCGGGAAGTGGTCGAAGACCCCCGCGGCGATCTGGGCGATCACCGGGTGCTGCTCGTAGCCGTCGGGCAGCGCGTCCCCGGACGCCGTCCGCAGCCGGTCGAGCTCGTGCGGGTCGACGAAGCGGATCGCCATCTGGTTGGCGAGCACGATGACGCTGAGCATCATCGAGATCGCGATCAGGGCGAGCAGCAGCAGCGTCGTCGCCGCGTTGCGGCTCTTCGGCTTGCGGAAGGCCGGTACGCCGTTGCTGATGGCCTCGACGCCGGTGAGGGCCGCACAGCCCGACGAGAACGCGCGGGCCAGCAGGAACATCAACCCGATCTGGGTGAGCGGCTCCTCCCACCCGGGTTGGGGGACGATCGTCAGGTGGGCGCTCTCCGCCTCGGGGAGGTCGCCGGCCAGCAGGCGCATCAGGCCGTAGGCGCACATGCCCAGGATGGCGAACATGAACAGGTAGGTCGGCACGGCGAAGAACGCGCCGGACTCCCGCACACCGCGCAGGTTCATCGCCGTCAGGAGGACGACCGCGACGACCGCGACCGTCGCCTCGTGGCCGATGAGCCCGTTGACGGCCCCGGCGGCGTACTGCGCGGCCGACGAGATCGACACCGCGACCGTGAGCACGTAGTCGACGAGCAGCGCGCTCGCGACCGTCACCCCGGCGTTGCGGCCGAGGTTGACCGTGGCCACCTCGTAGTCGCCGCCGCCCGAGGGGTAGGCGTGCACGGTCTGGCGGTAGCTCGCGACGACCGTGAGCATCACCAGGGCCACGGCGAGGCCGATCTTCCACGACCAGACGTACGTCGACGCGCCGGCGACGGCGAGCATGATGAACACCTCGTCGGGCGCGTACGCCACCGAGGACAGCGCGTCGCTGGCGAACACCGGCAGGGCGATCCGCTTGGGGAGGAGCGTCTCCCCCAGCTGGCTGCTGCGGAGCTTGCGACCCAGCAGGATCCGCTTGGACACGTCGCCGACACTCACGGGCGCGAGCCTAGACCCGCAGCGACCGATATCCCCGCTGGGATACGGTTCGGGCGTGCACGTCGTGATCATGGGTTGTGGCCGCGTCGGTTCGACGCTCGCCCGTAGCCTCGAGGACCGCAACCACACCGTGTCCGTCATCGACAGCGAGCCCGATGCGTTCCGGCGCCTGGGCCCCGAGTTCAACGGCGACAAGATCACGGGCTACGGCTTCGACCAGCAGGTGCTGGAGAAGGCCGGCATCCGCCGCGCCGACGCCTTCGCCGCGGTCTCCAGTGGTGACAACTCCAACATCATCGCGGCGCGAGTCGCGCGGGAGACCTTCGGTCTCCAGCAGGTCGTCGCCCGCATCTACGACCCCGGTCGCGCCGAGGTCTACCAGCGCCTCGGCATCACGACGGTCGCGACCGTGAAGTGGACGGCCGACCAGATCCTCCGCCGGATCCTGCCCGCTGGCGCAGAGCCCGACTTCCGCGACCCGTCCGGAACGATCCGCGTCGACCACATCCCCGTCCCGGAGTCCTGGATCGGCAACCGGACCGTCGAGTTCCAGATGCAGTCGCGCAGCCGGATCGCGTGGATCGATCGGCTCGGCGAGGGCATGCTGCCGACCCGGGAGACGGTCCTCCAGGAGGGCGACATGCTGCACATCGTGATCCGCGAGGAGAACGCGGCCCACGCGTACGCCGTGCTCGAGGCCGGCCCCGAAGACGACTGAAGGAACACCTGAGACATGCGCGTCGCCATCGCCGGAGCCGGAGCCGTGGGTCGATCGATCGCCCGCGAGCTGATCGAGAACGGTCACCAGATCCTGCTCATCGACAAGAGCCCCTCCGCGATCCGCCCCGAGCGGGTCCCCAACGCCGAGTGGCTGCTCGCCGACTCGTGCGAGCTGTCCTCCCTGGCCGAGGCCCAGCTCGGCAAGTGCGACGTGGTCATCGCCGCGACCGGCGACGACAAGGCCAACCTGGTCACCTCGCTGCTGGCGAAGACCGAGTTCGGCGTGCCGCGCACCGTCGGGCGGGTCAACCACCCCAACAACGAGTGGCTCTTCACCGAGGCCTGGGGCGTCGACGTCAACGTCTCCACCCCGCGCATCATGTCCGCACTCGTGGAGGAGGCCGTCTCCATCGGCGACCTCGTGCGCCTCTTCACGTTCCGGCAGGGCAACGCCAACCTGGTCGAGCTGACCCTGTCGGCCGACTCGCCCTACGTCGGTACGCCCGCCGGCCTGGTGCCGTTCCCCGACAACTGCGCGCTGGTGACGATCCTGCGCGACGGGCAGGTCTACACACCCGAGGCCGAGCAGCCGCTGGAGTCCGGTGACGAGCTGCTGTTCGTCGTTCCGGCCGAGGTCGAGTCCGAGCTCGAGCACCTGCTCTCCCCCGGCCACCACCCCGGCTGAGCCCCGTCGGTCGGGTCGGTCGGTCGGTCAGGCGGGCGCCGCGTCCGGCTCGACGGGGGTGCGGTTGCGCGAGAGCAGCCAGATCATCGACGCCAGCGCCGCGAGCTGGAGCGGCCAGCCGAGCGCGATCTTGAGCACCCCGAGGGCGGCCACCGCGGCGTCGGGGTCCATCGAGCCCGAGTTGCCGGCCAGCCAGATCGGCGCCTGCACGGCCACGCGCAGCAGGCACGGGGCGACGAGCAGCCACGTGAGCCGGCTGCACAGCTTCACGATCTGCTTGTCCTTGTGCCACGCGGTCGGGTCGCCGGTGATGCTGCCGACCATGAAGCCGACCAGCGGCCAGCCGATCAGGCACGTGAATCCGAGCACGACGGCGTACCCGCCGTTGTAGAGCAGTCCGGGCAGGAAGTAGGCCAGCGCCTGCTCCTGCTCGGAGCCGCCGGACTGGGCGGCGCGGTAGACGAAGTACCAGCCGATCCCGATGCCGAAGAGCGCGTTGAGGACGAACTGGACCGTCGAGCGCTGCACGAGCCGAACGACGAGCAGCACGAGCGCCGCGCCGATGCTGACCGACAGCGCGAGGTTGAGGTTGCTCATCGTCAGCCACGTGACGGTGAACAGGATGGTCGGCACGGCCGCCTCGGCCATGCCCCGTCGCCCGCCGAGCGCCTTGGCGAGCTGGCCCCGCACGACGGCCTCGACCGTCTCGGTGGAGGGGGTGCTTCCGAGGTGCTCGCTGGGCCTGCTGGCGGCGTGGCTGGCGGGCTGGCCGGCTGGCTGGCTGGCGGGCTGGCTGGGCTCGGTCACGGGCGCAGCTCGTAACGCGGGTTGAACATGATCGGTACGCCGTTCTGGCGCCCGATGCAGCCGGTGACGGTCACCGACCGCCCGGGGTCGACGCCGGTGATGCGCCGGCGCCCGAGCCACACCACGGTGATGACGCCGGAGCCGTCGTCGAGCTCGGCCTCGAGGGCCGGCACGCCGCCCCGGGGACGCAACGTGACCGTGCGCAGCACGCCGCTGACGACGACGTGCTCGCGCTCGGGAGCGTCGGCGATGGCGAGCGCCTCGTCGGTCGCGTGAGTCTGGCGCAGCTCGCGCTGGTGGGCCTCGGAGCTGTCCGCCCAGCGGGAGAGCGCCTGGCGCAGCCGGCTCTTCTCGGCCACGGGGTCACCTGACCCGGCGGGCGTCGTCCGGCAGCGTGACCGGCAGCGGCTCGCCCACGGGCATCGCCTGGTCGCCGCGGCGTACGACGATCTGGGCGAGCGCGTCCTCCCAGTCGGGGGCGGAGTCCGGGTCGACGGCCGGCTTGCCGAGGAAGGAAGCGCGCAGCATCCACCGCTCGCCGTTGACCCCGATGACGCGCGACGGCTGGGTCGCGGTCGTCCCGTCGGGGCGCTGCACCGGCATCTGGCACACCAACTCGGTGCCCCAGCGACCTTCGCGCTCGGTGGCCTTCCCGCCACGGCGCTCCATGTCTGCGGCGATCTGCGGGCGGACCTCGGACCACAGGTCACCGTTGCGGGGTGCCGCGAAGGCCTGGAACTCGCAGGCGCCGTCGGAACCGGCCAGCATGACCGCCCGGACCTGGCCGCTCTGCTCGTCGACCTGCAGCCGGAGCTCGCGGTCGGCGATCGGGGGCACGAGGACCGAGCCGAGGTCGGCCCGGTCGATGCCGTCGCCCTCGACCTGGGACACGTCGAACGGGCCGGTGCCGGCAGCCGGGGCGTCGGTGGCGTCCTCTGCGGAGCCGTCCGCGGTCGCCGGGGTCGTGTCAGCCTTGCGGCGGAACTTCACGTCAGCACTCCTTCGATCAGCGCTCCTTCGAACGCGTTCCGGCTCAAGGACGCGAACCGGTACCTGTAGAACCGTAGCCCCCGGCGCCCCGAACCGACTCGGGCAGCACCCCCACCTCGACGAACCGCGCCCGCTCGAACCGCTGGACCACGAGCTGGGCGATCCGGTCGCCGCGGCTGAGGGTCACCGCCTCGACCGGGTCGTGGTTGATGAGCAGCACCTTGATCTCCCCGCGGTAGCCCGCGTCGATCGTGCCCGGGGTGTTGACGATCGACAGGCCGTGGCGGGCCGCGAGGCCCGACCGTGGGTGCACCAGGGCGACGTAGCCGTCCGGCAGCGCGACCCCGATGCCGGTGGGCACGAGGGCGCGCTCGCCCGGCGCGAGGTGGACGTCGACGGTCGTGTGCAGGTCGGCGCCGGCGTCGCCCGGGTGCGCGTACGACGGCAGCGGCAGGTCCGGGTCGAGGCGGACGACGGCGATGTCCAGGTCGGGGGTCCGGTCAGGGGTCGGGTCGTGGTCGGGCACGAGGAGGGAATCTATAGGCTCTGCGCCGTGGACTACGCCGAACGCCTCACCGTTCCGCTGCGCTGGTGGGTGCAGGGCACGATGTTCGTGGCGTCCCTGTGGCTGGCCGTCCTCGCTGCCACTCCCGAGGTCGTCGCCTGGTCGGTGACGGCCGTCGCGATGGCCGTCCTGGTCGCCCTGCTCGTCGGATACGGGCGTCCCCGGGTCTCCGTGGACGGCACGACCTTCCGGGCCGGCCGGGCGCACATCCCGCTCCACCTGGTGGGTCCTGTGACGGCCCTCGACGCGGACGGCGTACGACGCCAGGCGGGTGTCGAGGCCGATGCCCGGGCCTATCTGCTGCTGCGCCCCTACCTCAAGCGCGGCGTCCGGGTGGACATCGCCGACCCGGCCGACCCGACGCCATACTGGCTGGTCAGCTGCCGCCGACCGGACGCGCTCGTCTCAGCCCTGGAGGCGGGGCGGACGCACCGAGCTGCTGGGTAGGGTGAGTTTCATGGCCTCTTCCTCCACGGACAGCTCCAGCAAGTTCTACTCGGCGTTCTCCCTCGTTGCTGCTCTCGGCGCGGCAGCCGTGGCCAAGAAGGGCCTCAACTCCTCCTGGCGTGCGGCCACCGGCAAGAACCCGCCCGCCAACCCGGCCGACCCCGACGTCAGCATCGGCGAGGCCGTCATGTGGGCGGCCGTCAGCGGCACCCTGATCGGTGTGGCGCGCATGCTCGCCACCCGCCGCGCGGCGCACTACTACGCCAAGTCGACCGGACACCTCCCCCCGCAACTGGAGAAGGACGACCAGGACGCCTCGAAGGCCCCCGCAGCCCAGTCCTGACCCCGATCCGTCCTCGCTCGGGCCGGACCGGCCGAGCCCACGAAGACTCGCATGCCCCGGGGGCCCTCCCGTCGCAGCGCGCCGGTGAGCCGTGACGGGAGCCGCCTTGAGCGCCGCTGGGCGGTGGGGCGACGTCCTCGAATCCCCGTGGACCCGCCCCCGGTCGTCCACCGGCCCGCCGTTCCCTGGCCAGTGAGTCCTTGGGCGACTCAACATCTCGCTGGCCCCGCCCGGCCCGGCCACTGGCCCGTGAGTCCTTGAGCGACTCACTGGCCAGGGCCCGAGGAGCCGGTGCCGAACAGGTCGGCCCGCGCGGATCACGGGCCAGCAATCGTCCACAACCAGGCCCTGACGCGTCCGGACGGACCCGTTGTGGACGAACGGCCGCGGCTGTCGGCCCCAAGACGTTTGCTCGTCGTACGACGACAGGCGGACGCAGGAGGAGGACGGCGGATGAGTGGTACGACGGCGGGGGTCAGGGCGGCGGACCTGACCGAGGAGGAGCTCGTGTGGCTCCACATGGGGCCGTTCGACGGCGGCCTGGCCGGGTTGATCCGTCGGATCAGGCGGATCCTCGACGTGTCGCAGCGCGGGCTGGCTGAGCTGCTCGGCGTGTCCCAGTCGAGGGTGGCGCGCTGGGAGACCGAGCGCACCAGCCCGCGGGTGAGCGTCCTGCAGCGGATGCTGAGCATGGCCGGCGTGGCGGTCGCCCTCCACGAGGAGGAGTCGGGTGAGAGCGTCGAGCCGATGCGGGCCGACGGTGCGCGCCAGCGCAACGGGAGCCGCTACCCCGCCCACGTCGACCTGCGGGTGACCGGGTGGTGGGTCCCCAGGGCCGTCCGGCGGATGACGAGCATCGGCTACTTCACCAGCAAGGACCGCTCACGACGGCTGGGGCTCCCGTCGGTCCACTACCGGACCTGCCCGCACCGAAAGCGGATCGAGCGGATGATCTTCGGCACGCCCGTCGACCACCCGGCGTTCCACCAGCTGCGGGCGGAGGCGGAGCACCTCGACGACGAGTGGCAGGCCCGCAGGCCGAGACCCTGGACGCCACCACAGCACGCCGCCTGACGCAGAGATCCCGGGCCGAGCGGGCGGCGCACACGACGAAGCGCCCGCTCCTCGCAGGGAGGAACGGGCGCGGTCGCGTTCGGAAAGTCGGGTGCCAGGCTCAGATGCAGTCGCGGCAGATGAGCTTCTTCTCATCGGCCAGCTGCGACCGGTGGTGCACCAGGAAGCAGCTCATGCAGGTGAACTCGTCGTCCTGTCGAGGCATGACCTCGACAGCGAGCTCCTCGTGCGAGAGGTCGGCACCCGGGAGCTCGAAGGACTCAGCGGCCTCGGTCTCGTCCTCGTCGACCTTGCCGGAGTTCTTGTCGTGACGCCGGGCCTTGAGCTCCTCGATGCTCTCCTCGCTCTGGTCCTCCTCGGACTTGCGTGGTGCGTCGTAGTCGGTGGCCATCGGTTACCTCTCCCCATGCTGTGGGACCCGTTCCGCCGGATCGCGGCGGTACGTCCCAGTTGTGCGCGTCGTCGGCGCCAGATTGTGCACCATGAACCGGTTCCGTGGTGAGCCGGTCCGCAACGTGTCGCCTGAACAGTGGGTGACGTCTCTCTATTCCCGCTCCGGCAGGCGGCCGCACCCTTCCCCCGCGGGCGGGCGGTCAGGCGAGAAAACCGGCCTCGGCGAGTGCTGCGACGAAGTCGTCCCACCCGTCGGCCGGGGCGCCCACCACCACGTTCCGCACCGGGTGCGAGCCGAGCGTGAACGTGCCGTCGAGGAGATCGAAGCGGCCGCCCGCCTCGCTCAGCACGAGGCCGCCCGCGGACCAGTCCCACGCCTGCGGGCCCGCCTCGACGTAGCCGTCACCGCTCCCGTCCGCCACGTGGCACAGGTCGAGGGCGCAGGAGCCCATCCGGCGGATGTCGCGGACCTCGGGCAGCAGCGCAGCGATGCAGCCGGCCTGGTGCTCGCGCACCTCGCGCTGGTAGCCGAAACCGGTGAGCACCAGCCGCTCGGCCAGGGGCGGCGACGGTCGGACGGAGATCGGGCGGCCGTCGCGCGTCGCGCCGTGCCCGAGCGCCGCGGCGTACTCCACTCCGGTCGGGATCGTCACCACGGCGCCCGCGACCACCTGGCCGTCGACCTCCGCCGCCACCGACACCGCGCAGTCCGGCAGGCCGTAGAGGTAGTTGACGGTCCCGTCGATCGGGTCGAGGACCCACCGCACCCCCGAGGTGCCGGGGCGGTCGTCGCCCTCCTCCCCCAGGATGGCGTCGTCGGGGCGCTGGGCGACGATGCGCGACCGGAGCAGCTCCTCGACCGCCCGGTCCGCCTCGGTCACCACGTCGACGGCGCTCGTCTTGGTGTCGGCGACGTCGATCCCGCCGCGACGCATCTCACGCGCCAGGGCTGCGCCCTCGTGGGCGAGCGAACGAGCCAGGTCGCGCAGGTCCTCCGGCGCGTCGGAGGGGGCGACCGTCACGAGTCGGCCCCGCAGAGGGCCGGGCGCGGACCTCGCGGGTTGGGGCAGCAACCCGCCCCGCAGACGTCGGGCCCGGCCGGCAGCGAGCCGATCGCGGGGCGTACGGGTGACTCGCCCCGCTCGGCCGCAGCCCGCTCCAGCACGAGGTCGCGGACCATCTCCACGAACCGTGGGTCGGTCCCCGAGGTCGCGGCACGCACCGCGCGCATGCCGAGCCGTTCGGCGGTCGCCATCGCCTCGGTGTCGAGGTCGTAGATGACCTCCATGTGGTCGGACACGAAGCCGATCGGCACCATCACCACCTGGCTCACCCCGTCGCTGGCGAGCTCCTCGAGGTGGTCGTTGACGTCGGGCTCGAGCCACGGCGTGGAGGGCGCCCCGGAGCGGGAGCAGTAGACGAGGTCGTGCCGGTGGGCCCGCCCCGTGGCCTCACGCACCCGGCCCGCCACCTCGTCGACGGCGCTGCGGTGCTGCTTGACGTAGGCCTTGCGCGGCTGCGCCTCGGACTCCGGCGGCGCGCCACTGGTGTCGGCCATCGCGGTCGGGATCGAGTGCGTCACGAAGACCAGGTGGGCCGCCTCGCCGTTGGTGGGCAGCTCGGCGAGCGCGGCGAGGCACGCGTCGACGACGGGCTCGAGGAAGCCGGGGTGGTTGTAGTACTGCCGCAGCTTGTCGAGTCGCGGCGCGCCATCGGTCTGCTCGACCGCGTCCCACAGGTTCTCGCGGTACTGCCGGCACGACGACCACGAGGAGTACGCCGACGTGGTGAAGACCGCGGCCCGCTGGACGCCGTCGGCAGTCATCTGCGCGAGCGTGTCGGCGAGGTACGGGTCCCAGTTGCGGTTGCCGAAGTAGACCGGCAGGTCGATGCCCTGGTCGGCGAAGTCCTTCTCCAGCGCCGCGATCAGCGCGCGGTTCTGGTCGTTGATCGGACTCCGTCCGCCGAACAGGAAGTAGTGCTCCCCCACCTGCTCGAGGCGTTCGCGCGGGATCCCCCGGCCGCGGGTCACGTTCTCCAGGAACGGCACCACGTCCTCGGGCTTCTCTGGACCCCCGAACGAGAGGACCAGGAGGGCGTCGTACGGCTTCACGTGGGGGTGACCCGCAGGATTCATGCAGCCAGAGTAGAGCGGCCTACCATGCCGCTCGTGCTCGACTCCTACCGCCGGGTGCTGGCACGACCGGGTGCGTTCGCCTTCAGCAGCGCCGCCCTCGTCGCCCGGCTGCCGATCTCCATGGTCGGGCTCGGCATCGTGCTCCTCGTCGAGGAGCGCACCGGCTCCTACGGGCTGGCCGGGACGGTCTCGGCGGTGTTCGTGCTGGCCGAGGCGGCCTTCGCGGTGCTGCACGGCCGCTGGGTCGACCACTTCGGCCAGGCGCGTGTCCTCCCGCTGGCCATCTCGGTGTTCGGCGTGGGCCTCGCGCTGATGATGCTTGCCGTCGAGCAGGACTGGCCGCGGGTCTGGACCTACGTCTTCGCGGCTGTCGCCGGCGCGGCACTCCCCCAGGTCGGCGCCAGCGTCCGCACCCGCTGGTCCCACCTCCTCGACGACCCGGCCGAGAAGCAGACGGCGTTCGCCCTCGAGGCGGTGCTCGACGAGGTCGTGTTCGTGGTCGGCCCCGTGCTGGTCACCCTGCTGGCCACCAGCTGGCACCCGGTCGCGGGCCTGACCGCCGCGCTGGTCAGCGGCGTCGTCGGCACCTTCGCGTTCGCCGCCCAGCGGCGCACCGAGCCGCCCGCCGGACGCAGCGCGCCCGCTGCCGTCCGCCCGGCGATGCCCTGGCGGCTCGTCCTGACCCTCGCCCTGGTCTGCCTGACCCTCGGCGCGCTCTTCGGGGCCGCCGAGGTCACCACGGTCGCGTTCGCCGAGGAGCAGGGCCAGCGCTGGGTGGCCGGGTGGCTGCTGGCGGCCTGGTCCCTCGGCAGCCTCATCGCCGGGCTGGTGACGGGCGCGATCGCCTGGCGCAGCGGACCCGACGTCCGGCTCCGGTGGGGCTCCGCGGCGATGGCGCTGGCGATGGCGCCGCTGATGTTCGTCGACTCCGTCCCGCTGATGGCCGTCGTGCTCCTCGTGGGCGGCCTCGCGATCGCGCCCACCATGATCGCCGCGATGACGATGGTCGAGCAGGGCGTCCCGGCCGGCCGGCTCACCGAGGGCATGGCGATCCTGCACACCGGCATCGTCGCCGGCGTCGCCCCGGGCGCGAGCGTCGCCGGGTTCGTCGTCGACCACAGCGGTGCGTCGGCGGCGTACGCGGTGGCGCTGGTCGGCGGGTTGCTCGGTGCGCTTGCCGCGCAGGCGGCCCGCCCGGCCCCTAGTCTGCGCACATGAGCTCCGCAGTCCACGGTCACCTCTGGCGCAACTGGTCCGGCCTCGAGGAGGCGGTCCCTCGCCACGTCGAGACCCCCGGGTCCGTCGAGTCGGTCGTGGACGCCGTACGTCGTGCCCGCGAGGGCGGAACCACGGTCAAGATGACGGGCACCGGGCACAGCTTCACCGCGATCGCCGCGCCCGAGCACACGCTGCTGCGCCCGGAGGCACTCACCGGGATCCTCGACGTCGACCGCGACGCGATGACGGTGACCGCCCGCGCCGGCACTCCGCTCAAGGACCTGAACCTCGCCCTCGAGCGCCTCGGCCTGTCGCTGCACAACATGGGTGACATCGCCGAGCAGACCCTGGCGGGCGCCACCTCCACCGGCACGCACGGCACCGGCGGCATCGCGGCCGGCCTGGCCGCGCAGCTCGCCGGCCTCGAGCTGGTCACCGGCACCGGCGAGGTGCTGCGCGCCTCCGCCGCCGAGAACCCGGACGTGTTCGACCTCGCCCGGGTCGGCCTCGGCGCGCTGGGCATCCTGACCAGCCTGACCTTCCACGTCGAGCCGCTCTTCGTCGTCGAGGCCCACGAGCAGCCGATGACGTGGGACGAGGGGCTGTCGTCGTACGACGAGATGGAGGCCGACTCGCACCACCTGGACCTGTACTGGTTCCCCCACACGGACCGCCTCATGGTCAAGCAGAACGTCCGCACCGACCTCGAGCCCGGCGAGCAGCAGCCCCCGTCGCGCATGGCGGCGTGGTGGGAGGACGAGCTCGTGTCCAACGCGGTCTTCGGCGCCCTCTGCCGGGTGGGATCCCGCGCCCCTGCCCTGGTCCCGCGGATCAACCGGGTCGCCGGGCGCGCGCAGTCCGAGCGCCTCTACAGCGACCTCGCGCACCGCGTGTTCGTGACGCCGCGACGGGTGCGGTTCAGGGAGATGGAGTACGCCGTCCCGCGCGAGGTCGGTCTCGACGTGCTGCGTGAGTGCCGCCGGGTGATCGACGCCAGCGACTGGCGGATCGCCTTCCCCGTCGAGGTGCGCACCGCCCGGGCCGACGACGTCGCCCTGTCGACCGCCCACGGCCGCGACAGCCTCTACCTCGCCTTCCACGTGCCGGCCGACACCGACCACACGGCCTACTTCGGCGGGCTCGAGCCGGTCCTGCGCGCTGCCGGCGGGCGCCCCCACTGGGGCAAGGTGCACACCCGCACCGCCGCGGACCTGGCCCCGGTCTACGACCGCTTCGACGACTTCGTCGCGCTGCGCGACCGCCTCGACCCCGACCGCGTCTTCGCCAACGCCCACCTGCGCCGCGTCCTCGGCGACTGAGGACTGCTCAGACGTTGGCGGGGCCCCGGGGCAGCGGGGCGCTCCAGCCGCGCACGAGCGCCAGGAGCCGCCAGACCAGGCAGGTGGTGAACCCGGCCGCCGAGACCACCACGATCGGGAGGTCGGTCCGGTCGAGGAGCACGGCGACGACAGCGCCGCACAGCGCCGGCGTCGCGTAGAGGGCACCCTCGAAGATCACCGGGACGCTTCCCGCGAGGACGTCGCGGAGCATCCCGCCTCCGATGGCGGTGACCATCCCCATCAGCGCGGCGGGCGCCGGCCCGAGCCCGTACTCCACCGCCTTGAGCGCCCCCGTCACGCAGAAGAGCGACAGGCCGACCGCGTCGAGGACCGTGATCAGACGCTCGAGCCGCCCGATGGCGGGGTGGAAGGCAAAGGTCAGCAGGCCTGCCGCGACGGGGGCGAGGAGGTAGCGCCAGTCCGTCAGCGCCGCCGGCGGCGTGGCGTCGATGAGCACGTCGCGGATGAAGCCGCCGCCCAGCCCGGTCACGCCGGCCAGGACGAGCGCGGCGAAGATGTCGAGGTTCTTGCGGACGGCGACGAGCGCCCCGGTCACCGCGAAGACGAAGATGCCGACCAGGTCGAGCGTGACCAGCGTCGTGGCGAACTCCGTCTCGGGCACACCGGAAGCCTAGGGCGCGCCGCGGGTGCAACCGCTCCCGGGCATGCCGCTGGCGTAGGCTCGAGCGACACGGATGCCCCGTGCACCGACGATCGCACGATGACCCCGACCACAGCCAGGCAGGAGCCCGCCGTCCATGGCCAAGCTGACGTTCACCGGACGCAGCAAGGACGGCAAGCGCCTGCTGCTGGTGGACGAGTCGGGCCAGGAGCACACCCTGGCGGTCGATGCCCGGCTCCGTCGCGTCATTGCCGGCGCGCCCGACAGCAACGGCCAGTTGGAGATCCCGATGGAATCAACCCTCCGCCCCCGCGACATCCAGATGCGCATCCGCGCCGGTGAGTCACCCGACGCGGTGGCGCACGCAGCCGGGACGTCGGTGGAGAAGATCATGGCGTTCGCCGCGCCCGTGATGGCCGAGCGCGCCCACGTCGCCGACCGCGCCCAGCTCGCGTCCGTACGACGCCGCGCCTCCGAGTCCGGCGCCCGCACCCTCGGCGAGGCCGTCGCCGCCCAGCTCCGGGCGCACAACGTCGACCCGGGCAGCGTCGAGTGGGACGCCTGGCGCCGTGAGGACGGCCGGTGGACCCTCACCGCGCTGTACGACGTCGCGGGCCGCGTCGGCACCGCGACCTTCTCCCACGACCCGCGCGGCAGCTTCGTGACCGTCGACGACGACGACGCCCGCTGGCTCGTCGGCGACGCCACCCCGGACGCTGCCGGTGCCACGCCGGCCTCCGACGACCTCGCCGTCGCACGGCAGCGCCGGCTCAGCTCGGTCGACGAGGACGTACCGCTGGGCGACGACGCGATCGAGATGGTCACCGGCGAGGAGTCCTCCACCACCCCGGAGGAGACCACGATGGAGCTCTCCGACACGGGCCTCGGAGCCGAGCAGCCCGTGGAGGCCTACCTCGACGATGACCGCAGCGAGCCGAACGGCGGCGAGGACCGGGACGAGCGGGCGCCCGAGCGCGACGCCGCTGCCGAGGCACCGGCCGAGCCGAAGCCGAAGCCCGCCAAGAAGCGCGGCCGCGCCTCGGTGCCGAGCTGGGACGAGATCATGTTCGGTGGGGGCAAGGGCGACTGACGCTTGAGACTCGTCCAGCTCAACGTCCACCCGCTCAAGTCCGGCGCCATCCGTCCGATCACCTCCACGACCGTCCTGCCCCGCGGCCTGGCCGACGACCGGACGTGGATGCTCGTCGACGGCGACCACCGCCTCGTCTCCGCCCGTGAGGTCCACGGCCTGTTCCACGTGGTCGCCGACACGCCGGCCACGGACCCCTCTGTCGCGGCCGCGCTGCGGCTCCGCTCCCCCGGCCACCCCGACCTGCTCGTCGACGTCCCGCAGACCGCGCCGGTCGACGTACGTCTCTTCTCCTTGCACCTCCGTGCCCGCCCGGCCGGTGCGGAGGCCGACGCGTGGCTGCGCTCGGCCCTCGGGCGCGACGACCTGAGCCTCGTCTGGTGCCACGCGCCGGAGCAGCGCACCCTCCAGCCAGGGTTCTCGCAGCCCGGCGACCATGCCGCCTTCCCGGACTCGTTCCCCGTGACGATCGCGTCCCTCGCGTCGATGCGACAGCTCAACGACTGGATGCTCGAACGCGCGCTGGAGCTCGGCGAGGAGCCGCCCGAGCCGCTGCCGATCGAGCGATTCCGGGCCAACCTCGTGGTCGACGGCTACGAGCCGTTCGCCGAGGACCGGTGGACCCGCGTCGTCGTGGGCGACGTCCCCTTCCGGATCGGCAAGCCCGTCGGCCGGTGCGTGATGGCGACCCTCGACCCGCTCACGCTGACGACGGCCAAGGAGCCGACGCGCACGCTGGCCCGGCACCGGCGGGTCGAGGGCAAGGTGTTCTTTGCCGTGCACCTCGTCCCGGAGACGAGCGGCCGGATCAGCGTCGGCGACGCCGTCCGGGCCGACTGATCACCCGGTCGCGACCGGCCGCGCGGGGTCGGCGATCCAGCCGCTCCAGCTGCCCGGGTAGAGCGCAGCGCTGATGCCGGCGACCTCCATCGCGAGGAGGTCGTGAGCGGCGGTCACCCCCGAGCCGCAGTACGCGGCCACCGAGGACGCCGTGTCGGCGCCCACCCGGGAGTACACCTCCCGGAGCCGCTCCGGCGGGAGGAAGCGGCCGCGCTCGTCGAGGTTGGCGGTCGTCGGGACGTTGACGGCGCCCGGGATGTGGCCGGCGACGGGGTCGACGGGCTCGGTGTCGCCGCGGAACCGCTCGGGCGCCCGCGCGTCGATGAGCACCTCGACGAGCGGCACCTCCTGCGGCCCGACGGCGGCGGCGAGTGAGCGGTCGGAGACGGTGAAGTCGCCCGGCTCGACGTCCACCGGCCCGGCCTCGGCCGGGTGGCCGTCCTCCCGCCACGCGGTCCAGCCGCCGTCGAGGACGCGGACGTCGCGGTGGCCGTGGTGCCGCAGCAGCCACCAGGCGCGGGCGGCCGCCCGACCCTGCCAGTCGTCGTACACCACCACGGGCCGGTCGCCGCGCACACCGGCGCGCCGCATGGCCGCCTCGAACCGTGCCGGATCGGGCAGCGGGTGCCTGCCGCCGGCGCCCGGCGGGTCGGCGAGGTCCTCGTCGAGGTCGACGTACGCCGCTCCGGGGACGTGGCCCGCCTCGTGCTGCTCCCGACCGGGCGGACCGCTCATGAGGTAGCGCACGTCCAGCACCGTGACCCGGCCGAGGTCCCGGGCCAGCTCGTCGGGGCTGGTCAGGGGGCCTCGCGAGAGGTCACGGGGAAAGTCCTCGTCCATGCGCGGCACGGTAGCCGCCGGGCCGGGCGGAGGCTGTGACAGGATTCCCGGGACATGGCTGAACTGCACTTCTTCACGGGCACGATGGACTCCGGCAAGTCGACGCTGGCGCTCCAGACCAACCACAACCACGCCGCCCGCGGACGCGTCGGCCGGATCTTCACCACGCATGACCGGTCCGGGCAGGCGGTGCTGTCCAGCCGGCTGGGGCTGACCCACGACGCGCTGGAGGTCGACGCCGGCTTCGACTTCTGGGCCTACGTCGTGGACACCCTGACCAGGGGTGGCCGGATCGACTACCTCATCTGTGACGAGGCCCAGTTCTACGCCGCCGCGCAGATCGATCAGCTCGCCAAGGTCGTCGACGAGCTGCAGATCGACGTCTTCGCGTTCGGCATCCTCACGGACTTCCGTACGCAGCTCTTCCCCGGCAGCGCCCGGCTCGTCGAGCTCGCCGACCGGATGAACGTGCTCCAGGTCGAGGCGCTGTGCTGGTGCGGCAAGCGCGCCACCCACAACGCACGCACCGAGAACGGCGCGATGGTCGTCGAGGGCGAGGTCATCGTGGTCGGCGACGTCGACCAGGTCGACGAGCCGCCGGCCGACGTCGCGTACGAGGTGCTGTGCCGCCAGCACCACCGCCGCCGCCTCACGGCCGCGCGCGCCAAGGCGGTCAGCCTGGCGCCCGAGCCACTGCCCTTCGGCTGACCCCGGCCGGTGCGCCGGCACCCTACGATCGTGGGATGGACGAGGACGCGGCGCTCGGCGCCGGACGTACGGCCGGACTCTCGACGCTGGTGATCGGCTCCGCGCTGGTGCTGGCACCCCGCTGGGTGGGACCGCTGGGCGGGATCACGGACGCGCGCACCGCCCGCGCGGTCGGGCTCGTCGACCTCGCGCTGTCCCCCGGGCTGCTGGGCGGCACCCCGCGGTGGCCGTGGCTCGCGGCGCGCACGGTGGCCAACGTCGCCACGGCCACGGTCGTGGCCCGGGGCGGCTGGACGGGCCGCGCCACCGCCGCGAGCCTGCTCGCGCTGACCGCGGTCGACGGCCGGGCCGCCAAGGTCCTGTACGACGCGGGCCGCTGACGCGACCGTCGTTCAGCCGACCAGGATCGGGATCAGCATCTCGGCCGGGGTGAGCGAGCCGTGGAGCCCGACGAGGGTGTCCTCGTAGGCGAAGTCGCGGGAGGACATCACCGCGGTGTCGTCGTGGCAGGCGACCATCACGTCGCCCAGGCGCGGCAGCACTCCTGGCGACACTGCGCCGAACCACCCGCGCCCGATCGCCTCCTCGCGCGTCAGCACGGTGGCCCGGTCCCCCAGCACCTCGCGCCAGGTGGCGACGACATCGGGTACGGCACCGGCGGCGCAGTAGAGGTGCCGGAACCTCGCCTCCCCGCCGAGGAGCGCGACACCGTCGCGCATCCCGTGGACCTCGTCGACGTCGATCCGGGCGTCACGGGGGCTGTCGACCATGCCGTGGTCGGCGACCACCAGCAGCCGGGTCGAGGCGGGCAGCGCCTCGCGCAGCTGCTCGGCCTCGGCGTCGACCATCGCGAGCTGCTGGAGCCACTGGGTCGAGGCGACGCCGAACTTGTGCCCGGTCCAGTCGAGGTCGGAGTCGTAGACGTAGGTCAGCGACGGCTGGCCCGCCGATGCGGCGACGGTCGCGGCGATGCGCTCGCCCACGCGGTCCGCGCCAACGTACGTCGCCCCGCGCTGCGACGCGACGGTCAGTCCGGACCCGTCGAAGTCCCGCTTGTTGACCGAGGTGACGTGGACGCCGGCGTGCGCCAGCCGCCCGAGTGCGGTCGGGTGCGGCTGCCACTCGACGGGATCGACGCCCTTGTCCCACCAGAGGTGGTTGAGCAGCCGGTCCGTGCCCGGGATCCGGGCGGTGAAGCCGACGAGCCCATGCGCACCGGGCACCAGCCCGGTGCCGAGCGAGGTGAGCGAGGTGGCCGTCGTCGACGGCACGCCGGCGGTGCCGATCGCGGCCCCGTCGAGCAGGGAGGAGAGGTAGGGCGCGGAGTGGGCGTAGCGGGCGAGAAGCTTCGCGCCCATCCCGTCGATGAGGAAGACGACGTACGACGGTGCGGGCGGGAGCTCGAGGCCGACCGGGTGCCCGTCGAGCTCGACGCCGAGGGCGCGCGCGACGGAGGGCACCACGTCGGCGAGCGAACGGTCGCCGTAGGCCGGCGGGGTGAAGCCCGCCGGCTCGGGGGCGGCGGTCACCGCCGGGTGCTCGGTGGGGTGGTCATCCGCGGGTGCGCGCGGACAGCGCCTCCGCGAAGGCGAGCAGGCCGGCCACGGCGTCTGCTCCCTCGGCGGCGGCCGACACCCGCAGCGTGTAGTCGTCGCCGGCCAGGGTGCCGGTGTAGCCGTGGTCGGCGTCGCAGCTCGGGTCCGAGCACGCGGCCGGCTCGAGGTCGAGCCGTCCCACGCCGCCCCAGCCGATGGTCAGCACCGCCTCGGCGGGCGGGGCGACGCCCTTGGTCGGGTTGGCCACCATGCGCGTCACCACCACGGTCCGGATGGACGTGAGGGTGACGGCCTCGGTGGTCGTCGAGGTGTAGGGCTCGGGCAGCAGGTCGTCGCCGGGGTGCTCGTCGGTGTGCGCGATCACCAGCCGGGTGGGCGTCAGGAGCAGCGCGGTCAGGTGACGGCGTACCTCCTCGTGGTCGAACGTCGTCTCGTGGTGGACGAAGTAGGACACGACCTCCTCGCCCCCGGCCGCCGAGAAGACGCCGTCGGCGACGACGTCGGGGTAGTAGCCGGTGCGTTGGATCGCCTTGCGGAGGTCGTGGGAGACGTCCGCGTCACGGGTGGAGCGGGGCATGGTGGCAAGTCTGTCACGCCTCGGTCGACCGCACCCAGCGGTCGACGCCGTCACCTAGTCCGGCAGCGTGTCCCCGGGCATCGTGCTGAGGCGCCGGACGAACCAGTCGGACCGCGGGTCCTTGACCGGCTCGACCCGCACGCTGGCCCCGAGGACGGTCGCGCCCTCCGCCCCGGCGAGCACCAGCGGCAGCTGCAGCGCGCGCACCTGCGGCAGGTCGTGCTGCAGCTGCGCCACCTGGCGCACGAGCCGCTCGATCTCGGCGACGTCGACGATCTCGCTGCCGCGGTAGCCGAAGAGCAGCGGCGAGGCCTTGATCTCGCGCACCATGTCCTGGGCGTCGTGGTCGGCGAGCGGCGGGATCCGGAAGGACCGGTCGCCCAGCAGCTCGGTGAGCGGGCCCCCGATGCCGAAGGACAGGACCGGGCCGAAGAGCGGGTCCTCCATCGTCGCGATGGTGACCGGCACGCCCGGGGGCGCATTGCGCTGCACGACGAAGCCGGCGTTGTCGGGGTCGGTGATGAGGCTGGTGAGCGAGCGCCAGGCCTGTGACATCTCGTCGGGCGTGTCGATGTTGCGCCACACGTGGGCCAGGTCCGGGCGGTCGCGCAGGTGGTCGGCGGTCGCCTTGAGGACGACGTCCCAGCCCAGCGCCTCGCCGGCGGTGGTCGCCTCGTCGAGGGTGGCGACGGCGTAGGTGTCCCACAGGTCGATGCCGTAGGCGGTGAGCAGGCGGTACTGCTCGTCGAAGTCGAGGTCGCGTCCCTCCGGGTGGCGCATCAGCACCTCGTTGACGAGGTGGCGGGCCGCGTCGAGGTCGTTGACGCCCGGCTCGACGAGCGACGCCTGCGGCACGCGCAGCCACACGGCGTACTCCACGACGTGGGCGAGGGCGCGGACGGCCGCCTCGACCGCGGGGTACGACGGCACCGACCCGCGACCGGCGCTGGAGCCGGCGACGTCGGGCACGCGCAGCAGCTCGGGGACGCCCTCGGTGCCGAGGAACGTCGACACGATGGGCTTGTCGGACTGCTCGCCGACCGCTGCGAGCACGTTGGCGACGTCCTCCCGGGCGCCGGCGACGTTGAGTGGCGGGATGAAGATCGCGACCACCGCGTCGACCTCGGGGTCGTCGATCGCGGCGTCGAGGGCGTCCTCGAAGTCCTCCGCGGTCGCGTCCGCGCCGAGGGCCTCCTGCCGGTTGACGACGAGGCCGACCGAGTTGGCGGCGTCGGCAGCGAGCAGCCCGAGAGCGTCGGAGTTGCCGACGATCGCGACCCGACGCCCCCTCGGCAGCGGCTGGTGGGCGAGCAGCTGGGCGACGTCGAACATCTCCTCGAGCGACTCGACCTGGATGATCCCGGCCTGCCGGAACATCGCGTCGACGGCCTCGCCCGGCGCACCGATCTTGCGCACGGCGTGCCCCATCGGCACACCCTGGGAGCTGCGGCCCGACCGCACCGCGACGATGGGCTTGCGGCGGCTCACCCGCCGGGCGATGCGAGAGAACTTGCGCGGGTTGCCGATCGACTCGAGGTACAGCAGCACGACCTCGGTGGCGTCGTCCTCCTCCCAGTACTGGAGGAGGTCGTTGCCGGACACGTCGGCGCGGTTGCCCGCGCTCACGAACGTGGTGAGGCCCAGTCCACGGTTCTGCACCTTCTCGAGGATCGCCGAGCCGAGCGCACCGGACTGGCAGAAGAACCCGGCACGGCCACGCGGCGGCATCACCGAGGAGAGCGAGGCGTTGAGCTGCACGTCGGGGTCGGTGTTGATGATGCCGAGGGCGTTGGGGCCGATCAGGCGCAGGCCGTAGGAGCGGGACAGCCCGACCAGGCGCCGCTGCCGCATCCGGCCCTCCTCCCCGGTCTCGGCGAAGCCCGACGAGATCACGACCAGGCCGTGGACGCCCTTGGCCGCGCAGTCGAGCACGACGTCCTGCACCGACTCCGCCGGCACGGCGACGATGGCGACGTCGACGTCGCCGGGGATGTCGCCCACCGACTTCCACGCCGGCATCCCGGAGACCGAGTCGGCGCTCGGGTTGACGACGTGGATCCGGCCGGTGAAGTTGCCCAGGACGAGGTGGCGCACCAGCGCGCGGCCGATGGTGTCCTGCCGCCGGCTGGCGCCGATGATCGCGACCGACTTCGGCGAGAAGAAGCGCTCGATCGAGGCGTACTCCGCGCGGTGCTCACGCTGCTCCATCACACCGAGGGCGGTGTCGGTCGGGTCGATCCGGAACACCAGCTCCATCACGCCGTCCTCGAACGTGCTCTTCACCTGGTAGCCGGCGTCCTTGAAGGTGTGGATCATCGCCTGGTTGTCGGGCAGCACCTCGGCGACGAACTCGTCGATCCCCCGCTCGCGGCCCGCCTGGGCGAGGTGCTCGAGCAGGAGCTGGCCGATGCCGCGGCCCTGGTGGGCGTCCTCGACGAGGAAGGCGACCTCCGCGTAGCCGGGCCGGATCATGTCGTAGCGCCCGACGGCGATCATGTGGCCGGCCACGAGCAGGATCATCGCGACCCGGTCGCGGTGGTCGACCTGGGTGAACCGGTCGAGGTCGCGCTCGGAGAGCTCGGGCATCGGCGAGAAGAACCGGTAGTACTTCGACTGCTCCGAGACGCGGCTGTAGAACTCGACCAGCAGCTCGCGGTCCTCCGGCTGGATCGGCCGGATGTGGGCCGTGCGCCCGTCGCGCAGGAGGACGTCCGCCTCCCAGTGCCGGGGCGGACGCATCGTCCGCACCTGGTCTGCAGCAGCGTCCGCTTCGGTCACGACTGCAATCTATCGGCCCCCGACCCTCCCTCGCTGGTCGAGTAGCCGAGCGAGGAACGAGCGAGGCGTATCGAGACCCCTGTCCACAGATGCGGCCGGAGGCCTGTCGTCCGTCACCGCCAGGTTCGACGCTGGACCCATGACTGCCTACGTCTACATGCTGCGGTGTTCCGACGGCTCGTTGTACGTCGGCAGCACCCGTGACCTGGCCACTCGCCTGCACCAGCACCAGATCGGTCTGGGGGCCAACTACACGCGCGAGCGGCTTCCTGTCGAGCTCGTCTGGCACGAGGAGTACGAGAACGTCGGCCTGGCGTTCTCACGCGAGAAGCAGGTCCAGAACTGGGGACGGGCCAAACGTCTCGCATTGATCGACCGCGACTACGAGTCGCTGCCCGTGCTCGCCAAAAAGGACTTCGGTCGCCCAGGACAGCCGTCCGGGTGAGGTCCGGGTCTCGATACGCCCGCTCGCTGGCGCTCGCGGGCTACTCGACCACCGAGGGGTTCTCGGCGTGCCCCCGTCCTTCCGCGCCACGGCAGCGGGGAGAATGGCGGCCATGGCACGACGTACGAAGCAGGAGCCCCTCCCGGACGACTTCGAGGAGCACATCCTCGACACCGACATCCGCGACGAGATGCAGACGTCGTTCCTCGAGTACGCCTACTCGGTCATCTACTCGCGGGCGCTGCCCGACGCACGCGACGGGCTCAAGCCGGTACAGCGGCGCATCCTCTACACGATGGACGAGATGTCCCTGCGGCCCGACCGCGGGCACGTCAAGAGCGCCCGCGTCGTCGGTGAGGTCATGGGCCGGCTGCACCCGCACGGCGACGGCGCGATCTACGACGCGCTGGTCCGCATGGCGCAGCCCTGGTCGATGCGGCTGCGCACGGTCGACGGCCACGGCAACTTCGGCTCGCCCGACGACTCCCCCGCCGCCATGCGCTACACCGAGTGCCGGATGGCGCCCGCCGCGGTGGCGATGACCGCCTCGATCGACGAGGACACGGTCGACTTCAAGCCCAACTACGACTCGCGCGAGATGGAGCCCGTCGTCCTGCCGGCGGCCATCCCCCACCTGCTGGTCAACGGGTCGGCCGGCATCGCGGTCGGCATGGCCACCAACATCGCTCCGCACAACCTCGTCGAGGTCGTCCAGGCACTCAAGCACCTCATCACCCACCCCAAGGCGTCGCTCGACGACCTCATGCGCTTCATCCCCGGCCCGGACCTGCCCACCGGCGGCAAGATCGTCGGCCTCGACGGGATCCGCGACGCCTACGAGACCGGCCGCGGCACCTTCAAGATGCGTGCCACCGCCCGGATCGAGTCGGTGACCGCGCGCCGCAAGGGCATCGTCGTCACGGAGCTCCCCTACGGCGTCGGCACCGAGCGGGTCATGGAGCAGATCAAGAAGCTGGTGCTGTCCAAGAAGCTGCAGGGCATCGCCGACATCAAGGACCTCAGCGACCGCGAGCACGGCCTGCGCCTGGTGATCGAGATCAAGAACGGATTCGTCCCCGAGGCGATCCTCGAGCAGCTCTACCGCCAGACCGCGCTCGAGGACTCCTTCGGGATCAACGCCGTCGCCCTCGTCGACGGTCAGCCGCGCACGCTGGGCATCAAGGAGATGCTCGAGGTCTTCCTCGGCCACCGCTTCGACGTCGTACGCCGTCGCTCGACGTTCCGCCGCGCCAAGGCCGCAGACCGGCTGCACCTCGTCGACGGCCTGCTGATCGCGATCCTCGACATCGACGAGGTCATCCAGGTGATCCGCGGCTCCGACAACGCCGCCGCCGCCAAGGAACGCCTGATCTCGGTGTTCGACCTCACCGAGGTGCAGGCCGACTACATCCTCGACATGCCCCTGCGGCGCCTCACCAGGTTCAGCAAGCTGGAGCTCGAGAAGGAGAAGAGCGAGCTCGAGCGCACCATCGAGCAGCTCGACGCGATCCTGGCCGACGAGAAGCTGCTGCGGAAGGTCGTCTCCGACGAGCTCACCGACGTCGCCAAGGAGCACGGCACCCCGCGGCGTACGGTCCTGCTCGGCGCCGCGCCGGCCGTGACTGCGGCCTCGGCGGTCGAGGTCAGCGACGACCCCTGCTTCGTCCTGCTGTCCTCCACCGGCCTCCTCGCCCGCACCCGGGACGCCGACGCCCCCGGACGCGGCGGCGACCGGGCCAACCACGACGTGACGGTCTCCGCGGTCCTGACCTCCAGGCGCGGCGAGGTCGGCCTGCTGACCAACCGCGGCCGGCTGGTCCGGCTGCCGGTCATCGACATCGGCGCCGAGCTGCCGTCGACCGCCAACGACCCCCACGTCGCCGGCGGCGTCCCGCTCAGCGAGCTCGTCGCCCTCGAGGCGGGCGAGCGGCCGCTGGCGCTCACCTCGCTGCGCACCGACGGCCCCGGCCTCGCGCTGGGCACGCGCGACGGCGTGGTCAAGCGGGTCAACCCGGAGGTGCTCAACCGCGACGAGTGGGAGGTCATCGGCCTCAAGGACGGCGACGAGGTCATCGGTGCCGTCGAGCTCGCGACCGGCGAGGAGGAGCTGTGCTTCATCTCCACCGACGCGCAGCTGCTCCACTTCTCCGCCTCCGGCGTGCGTCCGCAGGGCCGCTCGGGCGGCGGCATGGCCGGCATCAAGCTCGGCGCGGGCCAGCGGGCCGCCTTCTTCGGCGCCTTCGACCCCGCCGACGCGGTCGTCGTGACGGCGTCCGGCTCCTCCACGGCCCTGCCCGGCACCGAGGCCGGCGCGGTCAAGGTGACGCCGTTCACCGAGTACCCCGGCAAGGGGCGCGCCACGGGCGGCGTCCGCAGCCACCGCTTCCTCAAGGGCGAGGACACCCTCGTCACCGCCTGGGCCGGCCCCGGTCCGGCCCGCGCGGCAGCGTCGAGCGGTGCGCCCATCGACCTGCCCGAGGCCAACGGCCGACGCGACGGCTCGGGCGTGCCTGCCCCGCAGCCCATCGCGGCAGTGGCCTCGCCGGTCGCGGCGCAGGTCGCGACCCGCGCGGCGTCGGGCGCGGACGCCGGTGACGCAGCCGCCCCTGTGGAAGGCTGAGGCCATGCTCGCCCGCGCCCGCACGTCCGGACGGCTCACCACCACGGTCGCCGCCCTCGTCCTCGCCCTGCCCGTCCTTTCTGCCTGCTCGGGCGACGACGGTGGCAGCGGAGGAGGCGGCGGAGACGAGGGCCCCACACCCGAGGAGGTGCTGGCCGAGGCGGCCACGACCCTCACCGAGACGAGCGGCGTCGACCTCACCCTGTCCACCCCGTCGCTGCCCGACGGTGTCTCCGGCATCACCAAGGCGACCGGCACGATCACCCAGGCGCCGGCCTTCGACGGCTCGATCACCGTGGTGTTCGCCGGCCAGACCGTCGACGTACCCGTCATCGCCGTCGACGACACCGTCTACGCCCAGCTCCCCTTCACCCCGGGCTGGAACAAGGTCAACCCCAAGGAGTACGGCGCCCCCGACCCCTCGAACCTCGTCGGCGAGAACGGCTTCGCCGGCCTGCTCGAGCAGACCGAGTCGCCGAAGGCCGGTGAGAGCGTGCGCGGCGGCGCCGACAACACCGAGATCCTCACCACCTACACCGGCACGGTGCCCGGGACGGCGATGGAGTCGATCATCCCGTCGTCCTCGGGCGACTCCTTCGACGTGGAGTGGCAGATCACCGACGACGGCGAGCTGCGCGAGGCCACGCTGACGGGCGTCTTCTACCCCCGTGCCGAGCCGATGACCTACACCGTCGACTTCGCCGACTACGGCACCGAGAAGGACATCACCGCACCGTGAGCACCGCCGCGGGCGAGGCAGTGGTCTCGCGCAGCTCGCGGCTGCTCCTCGCCATGGCAGCCGTCGCCGTGGCGTTCGCGGCGGCCGACACCTACGTCGTCGTGCTCGCCCTGCCCGACATGATGACCGGCGTCGGCGTGCCGATCGACCAGCTGCAGCGCGCGGCGCCGATCGTCAGCGGCTTCCTGCTCGGCTACGTCGCGATGCTCCCGCTGATCGGCCGGATCGCCGACCTGCGCGGACGGGTGCCAGTGCTGGTGATGGCGCTCGTGCTGTTCGCGCTGGGCTCCCTCATCACCACGGTGGCCTACGACATGCCGAGCATCGTGGCGGGCCGGTTCCTCCAGGGTGTCGGCGGCGGCGGCCTGGTGCCGGCGACCCTCGCGCTGGTGGCCGACCTCTACCCCGTCGAACGCCGCGGCGTCCCGCTGGGCGTGGTCTCGGCCGTGCAGGAGATCGGCTCCGTCCTGGGTCCGCTCTTCGGCGCCGCCGTCCTCGCCGTCGCCGACTGGCGGGCCATCTTCGCGATCAACCTCGCCGTCGGGCTCGTGCTCGCCGCCGCCATCCGTGCGCTGGCCCCGCAGCGGAGACCCGCCGACGCCCGTCTCCGGCCCGACCTCGTCGGGCTCCTCCTGCTGCTTCTCACCTTCGCGTGCGCGGCCGTCGTCTTCCTGCGCCCCGCCCCGCTGATGCGCGACCTGACGTGGGGACGGCTCTTCGTCCCGTTCGCCGGGGACGGCCGCTGGCTGACCCCGATCGGCATGGCGACCGTCGTCACGCTCGTCCTGCTGCTCGCGTGGTGCTGGTTCGCGCCGCGCCCCCTGCTCGACCTGCGCGGCTGGATCCGCGTGCTCGTCGACGCCGACCTGGTCGGCGCCCTGCTGCTCGCCGCCGCGCTCGGCGGGGTGATCCTCGCGTTCGCGACCGCCGACCCGAAGATCGAGGTCTTCTCGCCCCAGGGCCGGTGGTACCTCCTCGGCGCCCTCGTGGCGGCGGCCGCGTTCACCTGGCACGTACGCCGTGCCGCGCGCCCGCTGGTGCCGCGCGGCGCGCTGCGTCGTACGCCGGCGTGGGGGGCGTTGCTGGTCAGCTTCTTCGTCGGTGCCGCGCTGATCGCGGCGCTGATCGACATCCCGCTGTTCGCCCGCACCACCGTCTACCCCGACGACCAGCTGCCCGCGGCGCTGGTGCTGGTCCGGTTCCTGCTCGCGCTGCCGGTGGGCGCCGTGGTCGGGGGCTACCTCATCCGCTTCCTCTCCCCCGGCCTCGTCACGGCGTTCGGCATGCTGCTCGCCGCGACCGGCTTCGTGCTGATGACCCGCTGGGGGCTCACGACGATCGAGGAGCCGATCGCCAACCTCGCCCTGATCACGGGTGGGCTGGGCTTCGGGCTGGCGCTCGCGCCCGTCAACGCGGCCCTGCTCGCGTCCACCGACGACGACGTCCACGGCGTGGCGAGCGCCTTCGTCGTGGTCGCCCGCATGGTGGGCATGCTGATCGGCATCTCGGCCCTCACCACGATCGGGCTGCGGCGCTACTACTCCGAGCAGCTCGCCGTGCCGCCGGTGCAGGAGGTCTGCGACGGCAAGAGCCGGTGCAAGGAGTTCTCCGACCTGCTGCGGGTCGCGGGCATCGCCCAGGAGCACGCGGTCTTCTGGGGGGCCGCCGGGTGCGCCGTGGTGGCGGCCGTCCTCGCGCTCGTGCTGTTCCGGCAGGTGCGCCCGACCCGGCTCGCGGCGCGGGACGTCTTCACCGGCGGCGCCTGAGGGGCGCTAACCTGCCGGTCGTGAGCGACTTCGACGATCTCCTGCAGGCCAACCGCGCCTTCGCGGACACGTTCGACCTCGGCGGCTTCGACGGCAAGGCCCATGCCGGCATCGCCCTGGTCACCTGCATGGACTCACGCATCGACCCGCTGGGCATGCTCGGGCTCAAGCACGGCGACGCCAAGATCTTCCGCAACCCGGGCGCGCGCGTGACCCCGCAGGCGCTCGAGGCCCTCGTGCTCGGCGTGCACCTGCTCAACGTCCAGCGCATCCTCGTCGTCCCGCACACCCGCTGCGCGATGGCCTCGTCGTCGGAGCAGGAGCTCCGGGTCAAGATCGGCGAGTCGGCGGGCGTCGACGCCAGCTGGGCGTCGTTCGGCGTCGTCACCGACCAGCTCGACCAGCTCCGGCAGGACGTCGCCAAGGTGCGCACGCACCCGCTCATCGGCGAGCGCGCCAAGGTCGGCGGCTTCCTGTACGACGTCGACTCGGGATTGCTCACCGAGCACGTGTGACGTACGTCAGGCGCGTCCGCCGGGGGTCTCTGAAGCGTCGCCGTCGCGGGTCCAGACCCGGCCGTAGCGGTCGGCGTCCCTGATCCCGTGGTAGACCGCCAGCCGGATGACCCAGTAGAGACCGTAGACCGCTGCTGCGCCGACGGCCACGAGCACGAACAGCCCTGTGGCTCCCCCGGTGTCCATGCGCACCAGCCTATCGGGCCAGCTGCGCGTCACACATGCGTCTCGGCGTTGCGCTCAGACGTCGGAATCAGGCGTCCAGGGTCTCCACGTCGACCTCGTAGGCACCCTGCACGATGAACTCCTTGCGGGGGGCCACGTCGGAGCCCATCAGCAGGTCGAAGACCTTGCTCGCCTCGTCGACGTCGTCGATGGTGAGCTTGCGGAGCGTGCGGTGGCGAGGGTCCATGGTGGTCTCGGCCAGCTGGTCGGCGTCCATCTCGCCGAGGCCCTTGTAGCGCTGGACCGGGTCCTTCCAGCGCACGTTCTTCTTCTTCAGCTCGGCGAGCTTTCGCTGCAGCTCGTCGTCGGAGTACGTGTAGATGTACTTGTCCATCCCCTTCTTGGGGTTGGACAGCTCGATGCGGTGCAGCGGCGGCACCGCCGAGAAGAGCCGGCCGTCACGGACGAGCTCGGGCATGTACTTGAAGAACAGCGTCGCGAGCAGGCAGCGGATGTGGGCGCCGTCGGAGTCGGCGTCGGCCATCAGGATGATCCGGCCGTAGCGGGCCGCCTCGAGGTCGAACGTCCGGCCGGAGCCGGCGCCGACGACCTGGATGATCGAGGCGCACTCGGCGTTCTTGAGCATGTCGCCGACGGTGGCCTTCTGGACGTTGAGGATCTTGCCGCGGATCGGCAGCAGCGCCTGGAACTCGCTGCTCCGCGCCGCCTTCGCGGTGCCCATGGCCGAGTCGCCCTCGACGATGAACAGCTCGGTGCGCTCGGTGTCGGTGCTGCGGCAGTCGAAGAGCTTGGCCGGCAGCGCCGAGGACTCCAGCGCGTTCTTCCGTCGCTGGTTCTCCTTGTGCTGGCGTGCTGCGAGCCGGGTCTTCGACGCGCCCGCGACCTTCTCCATCAGCAGCTTGGCCTGCGCCTTCTCGGCCCTCTTGGTGGAGGTGAGGAACGACTTGAGCTCGGCGGCCACGACCTTGCGCACCACGCTCCGCGCGGCCGGCGTGCCGAGGATCTCCTTGGTCTGGCCCTCGAACTGCGGCTCCGCGAGCCGCACGGTCACCACCGCGGTGAGGCCCTCCTGCACGTCGTCCTTGATGACGTCGGTGTCGGCGGCCTTGAGCACCTTGGCGGCGCGCATCGAGTCGTTGAACGTCTTGGTCAGCGCGGCCTCGAACCCGCTGACGTGGGTGCCGCCCTTGGGAGTCGCGATCACGTTGACGAACGAGCGCAGCTCGGTGTCGTACGCCGTGTCCCACCGCACCGCGACGTCGACGGTCAGCTCGCGCTCGACCTCCTGGGGCGTCATGTGCCCCTTGTCGTCGAGCAGCGGGACCGTCTCGGTGAAGGTGTCGGTGCCCTGCAGGCGCAGGATGTCGGTCACCGGCTCACCGTGGGACAGGAACTCCACGAACTCCGCGATGCCGCCGTCGTGGCGGAACTTCTCCTCCAGCATCTCCGAGGAGCGCTGGTCGCGGATGACGAGCTCGAGGCCCGGGACGATGTACGACGTCTGGCGGGCGCGGCCGACCAGGCCCTCCATCTCGAAGCGGGCGTCCTTGGTGAAGATCTGCCGGTCCGGCCAGAAACGGACCCGGGTGCCGGTCCTGCCCTTCGCCACCCGCTTGCCCTTGCGGGTCAGGCCGGACTGCGGGGTGAACTTCGCGCCGGGCCCGTCGCCGTCGAAGACGCCGGGCACACCGCGCTGGAAGGACAGGCCCTGCTGCGAGGGCGACCGGTCGACGTCGATGTCCATCCGGGCGGACAGGGCGTTGACCACGGACAGGCCGACTCCGTGCAGGCCGCCGGTGGCGACGTAGGACCCGCCGCCGAACTTGCCGCCGGCGTGCAGCTTGGTCGCGACGACCTCGACGCCCGACAGGCCCGTCTTGGGCTCCTTGTCGGTCGGGATGCCGCGGCCGTCGTCGTACACCTCGACCGATCCGTCGTCGTGCAGCGTGATCTCGACGGAGTGCGCGACGCCCGCCAGGGCCTCGTCCACGCCGTTGTCGATGATCTCCCACAGGCAGTGCATCAGGCCGCGCGTGTCGGTCGAGCCGATGTACATGCCCGGTCGCTTGCGGACCGCGTCGAGCCCCTCGAGGACGAGGAGGTGTGCGGCGTTGTACGTGTTGTCTGCCGGTGCTGCCACAAGGGAAGAACCTACCCGCGACACGCCGGACGCCGACGGAGGCACGCCTGCCCCCGGCCGCGCATGGTCCGGACTAGCGTGGGGCACCGGACAGGTATCGCTTCCGCAACGGCTCGTCCACGGTTGAGGACAACGCCAGCGGGGAGGAGTGTGACGTGATTGACTTGAAGAGTTCTCGTACCTGAAACGACAGCAGGGAATCTTTGCCCCACTGGCTACGTTGGGCCAGACACCGATGAACAGAAATGAGGCTGACGTGACCACTGCCACCGCACCCACCCAGGCCGTCCTCACGGCCGGTGACCGCTGCGACCGCTGCGGCGCCCAGGCCTACCTCCGTGTGGAGCTCCAGACCGGCGGCGAGCTGCTCTTCTGCGCTCACCACGCCCGCGAGCACGGCGAGAAGCTCCGCGAGGTCGCTGCGGCCGTCCACGACGAGACCCACAAGCTGGACCCCTCCGCGGGCAGCGAGGCCTGAGCCACACCGACCGCACCCACCTACTTCCAGAACGGCCCCGGACACGCTCTCCGGGGCCGTTCTGCGTCCCCACCCGTCCCTGTCCGTCCGCGCGTACGACGTCTGGGAGGCTGTGCCCCGTGAGCCCCACCGAGATCCTCATCTCCATCGCGATCGCCGTCGGCATCGCGGGCATCATCGTCCCCGTCCTGCCCGGGACGATCCTGGTGCTCGGCGCGATCTTCGTGTGGACCCTCGAGGTCGGTACGACGACGGCCTGGGCGGTGTTCGCCGTCAGCGCGCTGCTCCTCGTCGGCGGATCGGTCGTGAAGTACCTCGTGCCGGGCCGGCAGCTCAAGACCGCCGGAGTGCCCAACCGCACGCTGCTCGTCGGCGCGCTGCTCGGCTTCATCGGGTTCTTCGTGATCCCCGTCATCGGCATGTTCATCGGGTTCGTCCTCGGCGTCTACGTCGCCGAGCGGGCGCGGGTCGGCGGCGCCCTGGCCTGGCCCTCGACGAAGGGCGCGCTGCGCGCCGTGGGCGTCTCGATCCTCATCGAGCTCGTGGCGGCCTCCCTCGCGGCGATCGTGTGGGTCGCCGGCGTCGTGGCAACCTGAGGTCGCCGCCGTGGCCGTCCTGCTCTCGCTCGCGGCAGCCGTCGCCTACGGGCTCTCGGACTTCGTCGGCGGCCTCGCCGCGCGTCGTACGTCGGCGTGGCCGGTCGCCTTCGTCGGGTCCACCGTGGCCTTCGTGGGTGCGGTCGGCCTCGCCCTGCTCACCGAGGGCTCACCCACCCGCGCTGACCTCGGGTGGGGCGCCCTCGCCGGGGTCGGCAGCGGCGTGGGCGGCGCGTTCCTCTACCGGGGCCTGGCGGCCGGGCGGATGGGTGTCGTCGCGCCGATCTCGGCGGTCGGTGCCGCGGTCCTGCCGGTGTGCGTCGGCATCGCCGCGGGCGAGCGTCCGGACCTGTTCGTGTGGGCCGGCATCGCCGCTGCCGTCCCGGGCATCTGGCTGGTGAGCCGGGAGCCCGGCGGCTCGGGCGACCTCGCGGCGGGGATCCTCGACGGTGTCCTCGCCGGCGTGGGCTTCGGGCTGCTGTTCGCCGCGATGGGGCAGGTGCCCGAAGCGGCGGGATTCGCACCGCTGGCGGTCGCCCAGGGGGTGGGCGCGGTCGCGGTCGCCCTCACGGCAGCCGTGCTGGGTGCGCGCTGGGTCCCCGACCACCCCTCGCAGGCGTGGGGTGCGGTCGCGGGCGTGCTGTCCACCGCGGCGGCCGCCGCGTTCCTCCTCGCCACCCAGACCGGTCTGCTGACGATCGCGTCCGTGGTGACGTCGCTCTACCCGGCCGTGACCATCGCCCTCGCGGCACTGGTCCTGCGCGAGCGCGTCCACGCCCCACAGGCGCTGGGGCTGGCGCTCTGCGGCCTGGCAGTGGGACTGGTCGCGGCCGCTTGACGGCACGCGTCGGTCAGGCGCCGAGCCCCGACCCGATCGGCAGGGTCCACCGCTGGCGCTTGGGCGCCCAGTCGACGACCGGGGTGGACCCGTCCGCCTGGTCGACCATTTTCACCGAGACGCGCACCGACGGCACCCGGTCGAAGCACTCACGGCTGACGACGGCGCGGAACACGTCCCGCCCCCACTTGGGCCGGGCCGAGTAGTCGCACCGGACCCGGTCGTCGCTACCGCGCCACCCGTCGGCCTCGGTCAGCACGTAGTCGGTCCCGTCGCCGAGGCCGCTGCTCAGGACGTACTCCGGTCCCTTGGTGTCGCGGTCGGTGTCGAAGAAGACGGAGACACCGGCGGCGCTGGTCCGCATCAGCTCGTTGAAGCGCACCTTGACGAGCACGTTGTCGGCGCCGTGGTTGGCCTCGAACCCGTAGATGTCGGTCAACGACCCCTTGGCGTCGGCCGGGTCGTCGATGCTGTAGAACTCCGCGTGCGCCGGCGCGGCGGTGAGGGCGGTGAGCGCGAGCGCGGGGACGACCACGAGCGAGATCCGAGTTCTCATGACATGAGTGTGTCACCGTCCGCCCCCCGTGTGCCCACCCACTTCGGGTGGTGTGGCGGGTGCGCGGTGGCACCATGACGCCATGACCGGGGCCGTCGGCAGGGGCGTACGCCGCTGCGGCGCGGTGCTCGCACTGGTCGTGGGCGGCGCGGCCGCGGGCTGCAGCCCGACTGCGGAGCCGTCGTCCCCGGAGTCGTCCCGTGCCCCGGCAGCCTCGACGACCGAGACGCCGTCCCCGACCACCGCGGCTCCCACCCCCCGTGAGCCCCGCCCGGCTCCGGTTGAGATCGCCGTCGCCGGAGACGTGCACTTCGAGGGGGCGCTGGCGCCGCGTCTGCTTCGCCCGGCGTCCGCGTTGACGCCGGCCACCACTGCGCTGGCGGCCGCCGACGTGGCGATCGTCAACCTCGAGACGTCCGTCGGCTCGGGCGGGCGCCCCGAGCCGGGGAAGCGGTTCGTCTTCTCCGCCGGCACGGCTGCTTTCGAGGCGCTGGCCGCAGCGGGGATCGACGTCGCGAGCATGGCCAACAACCACGCCCTCGACTTCGGTCGGGCCCGGCTCCCGTCGACACTGCGGGCCGCGGCCGCGGCGCAGCCTGCGCTGGCCGTCGTCGGGATCGGTGTCGACGAGGACGAGGCCGTGGCCCCGGCCGTCACCGACGTGGACGGCACCCGCGTGGCGACGATCGCCGCCTCGGCCGCGGACCAGGACCCCACGGCCGACCCCACCGGTGCGTGGGCGGCAGGTCCGGACACGCCCGGTGTCGCCGATGCCAACGATCCGAGGCGCCTGCTGCGGGAGGTACGACGCGCTGACGCCGAGGCGGACGTGGTCGTCACCTACCTGCACTGGGGCGTCCAGGGCGAGCGCTGCCCGTCTGCCGACCAGCGCGCGCTGGCCCGTCGGCTGGTCGGTGCCGGCGCCGACCTCGTGGTGGGCAGCCACGCCCACGAGCTGCAGGGCGACGGACGCCTAGGACCGGGCTACGTCGCCTACGGGCTGGGCAACTTCGCGTGGTACTCCCCCGGTCCCACCGGCGTCCTCACGCTGACGGTCCAGCCGCCGCGGGAGCCGGCAGGGCGGGCGCGGGTCACCGCGTCCCGCTGGTGGCCGGCGACGATCGGCGCGGACGGGCTCGCCGCACCGGACTACGGAGCCCGAGCAGCGGCGTCCCGGGACCGCCGCAAGGCGCTGCGCGGGTGTGCCGGGCTGGGGTGAACGCCCTTCAGCGCGGGGCCAGCCACGCGGCGACGATCCGGCCGACCCGCTCGAGCTGGGCCGGCGACACGACGGCCGGCACGTCGCCCGCCGAGTGGTAGCCGGCGTACGGCGTCGAGCCCAGGCGCGCCCCCGGCAGCCCGGCGCGGACGAAGGACCAGTGGTCGCTGCTGCGCTGCCCGTCCTCGGCGACGGTGGCGGCCCCGGCGCGCCGGGCCGCCGCCAGCAGCTCCCGCTGCACGGGGTCGGTGTCGCCGGCGGACCCGACCGGCACGCGCTGCCCCACGCCGACGCGGTCGAGCGAGACCATGCCGCGGACGGCATTGCGCACCAGGGGCGTCAGCTTCGCGACATAGCGCCGCGAGCCGTAGTGGTGGTCGTCGTCGGACGGTCCGCGCGGCTCCTCGGCCCCGAACGCGACGAACACGACCGGCAGGCGCGTACGCCGAACGGCGACCGCCTCCGCGACGGCGAGCAGCACACCGACACCCGACGCGTTGTCCTCGGCCCCAGGTGCCTGGGGCACCGTGTCGAGGTGCGCCCCGACGACGAGGTGGGGAGCGCTCGGGTCGAAGTCGGCGGGGGTCGCCACCACGTTGGTGGAGCGACCGGCGGGCACGGCGACGCCCCACGACTCCCCCGCAGGTACGTCGACGCGCTGGCGCTCGACGTAGTACCCGAACCGGGTCAGCTCGCCGGCCACCCAGCGGGCGGCACGGTCGTACGCCGCGCTGGTCGCCTCGCGCGGACCGATCCTGCCGGCCAGGCGGCGCACGGCGCCGACCGCGGTCGCGGGGTCGAGGTCATCGGCTGCGAGCGGCTCGTCCACCACGGGCGACGAGTCGGCCGTCGGTGACTCGCCCGCGCCGTCCGACTCGTCGGTGGCCGGGGTCGGGCCGCCCGGGGACACCGCGCCCAGGCCGTCCACGCCGCTCTGGGGTGCCTCACGCAGCGCGGTGGCCGCCCGGTCGACCAGACCGGGGTCGACCTCGGTGACCAGCGAGCGCCAGTAGAGCAGGGTGCCGTCGCGGACGAGCCCGACGCCGCTCATCTCCTCCATCGACGTCACGGCCACCCCGTCCTCGACCGCGCAGGTGTCGTCCGCCAGCCGGTAGGGCTCCAGCGTCGTGCAGAGGTCGGCTGCGGGGTCCGCGACCTGCACCAGCCCGACCCCGCCGGCGTACGACGTCTCGACGCGGTCGGCCCACACCTGGCTCGCCTCGGGAGCATCGCCGTCGAGGGTCGGCGCGAAGAGCGGGAAGTCCACGCGTGGCACCCCGGCGGTGCGGTCCGCCCCCTGGTCGGGACCGTCACCGGACGGGCCGGTGCACGCCGTCAGGAGGAGCGCGGCGACCGCACCGACGGACGCGGTGCGGCGCTGGGCGGGCATGCGCTCACCGTAGCCGGGGCGTCCCGGGCGAAATGGCGAGCAGCGCCGCCCCGGAGGGCGACGCTGCTCGTGATGCGTGGAGAGGGTCGGGCTCAGTCGAGGTAGTCGCGCAGGACCTGCGACCGGCTCGGGTGGCGCAGCTTCGACATCGTCTTGGACTCGATCTGACGGATCCGCTCGCGGGTCACGCCGTAGACCTTGCCGATCTCGTCGAGGGTCTTCGGCTGGCCGTCGGTGAGGCCGAAACGCATCGAGACCACGCCGGCCTCGCGCTCGGAGAGCGTGTCGAGCACGGCGTGCAGCTGCTCCTGGAGCAGCGTGAACGAGACCGCGTCGGCCGGGACGATGGCCTCGGAGTCCTCGATCAGGTCGCCGAACTCGGAGTCGCCGTCCTCACCGAGCGGCGTGTGCAGCGAGATCGGCTCGCGGCCGTACTTCTGGACCTCGATGACCTTCTCCGGGGTCATGTCGAGCTCCTTGGCCAGCTCCTCCGGCGTGGGCTCGCGGCCCAGGTCCTGGAGCATCTGACGCTGGACGCGCGCGAGCTTGTTGATGACCTCGACCATGTGCACCGGGATGCGGATGGTGCGGGCCTGGTCGGCCATCGCCCGGGTGATCGCCTGGCGGATCCACCACGTGGCGTAGGTCGAGAACTTGTAGCCCTTGGTGTAGTCGAACTTCTCGACCGCACGGATCAGGCCGAGGTTGCCCTCCTGGATCAGGTCGAGGAAGAGCATCCCGCGACCGGTGTAGCGCTTGGCCAGCGAGACGACGAGTCGCAGGTTGGCCTCGAGCAGGTGGTTCTTCGCCCGTCGACCGTCCTCGGCGATCCACTCGTACTCCTCGAGCATCTTCGGGCTGATCCGGCCACCCTTGGCGAGCTTCTCCTCGGAGAACAGGCCGGCCTCGATCCGCTTGGCGAGCTCGACCTCCATCTCGGCGTTGAGGAGGGGCACCTTGCCGATCTGCTTGAGGTAGTCCTTCACCGGGTCGGCGGTGGCGCCGGCCACCATGACCTGCTGCTCGGGCTCGTCGGTCTCGTCGGCCGCGGAGACGGTGAAGGCCTGCTTCTCGTCCTCCTTGATCGTCGGGTCCTTGGCGACGTCCTTCTCGAACTCGGCGTCGGGGATGTCCGGGAGGACCTTCTTGCCGTCGGGACCGACGACGGGCGCCTCGACGGTGCCGAGGTCGACGACCTCGTCGGCCGCGGCCTTTTTGGCAGCGGTCTTCTTCGCCGGCGCCGCCGTCTTGGCGGCGGTCTTGGCGGCGGCCTTGGGGTCGGCCGCGGCGCTCGCCTTCTTGGCAGGAGCCTTCTTGGCCGGGGCCTTCTTGGCGGCGGACGAGGTCGCGGTCCGCTTGCTGGTCGCGGCGACCGCACGCATGCCCGAAGCATCGATCTGGACCGAGATCCCGAGGCCGCTGAGGTGCACCAGCAAGGCCTTCAGGTGCCGGGGCTCGACCCCGGCCTCGTCACTGGCGCGCCGTACGTCCTCGGGGGACACGGTGCCGGTGGCAGCGGCACCGGCGACCAGGGCGGCGATGGAGGGGTGCGTGAGCACCTCTGCGGGGAGCAACTTGCGTGCGTGTGAGGACACGAACACCTCTCGTCGAGCAACTTCGGGGCGCGGCGAGGCCCGGTGACGTCAAGAGCCGCGTCGTCATTCTGCCACGGCCTTCCAGACGGCTCGACATCCGGCCGGGGTCCGCGCGTGTCACGCACCCTGCTCGCCGTCGTCTGCACGCCGTCGTTCAGTCGGTGGCCCTCGCGGCAGCCTTCTTCGCCTTCTTGAAGTCGCGCACCTTCTGCAGCGACTCCGCGTCCACCACGTCGGCGACCGAGCGGTGGCCCTCGAGGGCGTAGTCGCCCACCACGGCCTCCCAGCCGTCGGGACGTACGTCGAGCTGCTTGGCGAGGAGTGCGACGAAGATCTGCGCCTTCTGCTTGCCGAAGCCCGGGAGCGCCATGACGCGCTTGAGCAGGTCCTTGCCGTCGGCCGCCTCGGTCCACAGCCGGGAGGCGTCACCGTCGTAGGTCTCCTCGACGATGCGCGCCAGCTCCTGCAGGCGGGCCGCCATCGAGCCGGGGAAGCGGTGGATGGCCGGCGGGGTGGACGCCATCGCCGCGAACTCCTCGGGGTCGGCAGCAGCGATCGCGTCGGGCTCGACCGTGCCGAAGCGGTCCAGGACCTTCGCCGGCCCGCGGAAGGCGTGCTCCATGGGGTACTGCTGGTCGAGCATCATGCCCACGAGCAGCGCGAACGCGGAGTCGTCGAGAACCTTGTCGGCGGCGGGGTCGCCGGTGATCTGGAAGCCCATGGGGTCATCCTGCCCGACGTACGCCCGCCGCGGGCGCTTGCTCAGCGCGACGTCTGGCCGGGGGCTGGCGCGACTACTGCGCCTTCACCGCCAGGACCGGGCAGGGGGCGTCGAGGAGCACGCGCTGGGCGTTGCTGCCGAGGATGAGCTTGCCGACGGGCGAGCGTCGTCGCAGGCCGATGACGAGCAGCTCGGCACCGTTGGCCTCGGCGATGCTGATCAGGTCCTCGGCGGGCTCGAAGCCGCGGACGAGCTGGCGGACGTCGTGCTCGACGCCGGCCTCCTCGAGCCGCTTCTGGATGGCGGCCATGTCGTCCTCGGCGGCCCGCGCGGCGGATCCGTCGTACTCCTGACCACCCCGGTGGGAGTTCACCACGACCAGCTTGCTCCCGCGCAGCTTGGCCTCGTTGATACCGGCAGCAAGGGCCGCCTCACCCTCCGGCTTGGGGACGTATCCGACGACGACGGTGCCCATGGTGTCTCCTCTCGGGGCCACGACGCGTCGCCGCGGGCCTGTTGGCACCGTAACGGAAACGACTGGCCTTCGGCAGCCTGTGGAGGGGTGGGTCGGACGCTCGGCGCTGGGGCAGTCTTGACCGGTGGCCCCACCGCTCGCGCAGCAGCCGGCGCTCCAGGCACCCGTCGACCGGCACACCCATGCCGTCCTGCGGGCGGCCACCCTCGCGCTGGTCGAGGACGAGGACCGGCGCCTCTTCCCGGTGACCCTCCACGCGGGGGCACCGGGGCGGTGTGCACGCCACGTCGAGGACCCGCCGCTGCCCGACGCGGGCCTGCGTGCCGACGTCGTCCTCGCGCTCCTGCGCGCTGCGGCCTCGCTCACCCCGCGCCGGGTGCTGTGGCTGACCCGGCCGGGCGAGCTCAGCCCGCACGACGACGACCTGCGCTGGCTCGGACCGGCGGCCTGGGCCGCCCAGGCGCTGGGGATGCCGGTCGGACTGGTCGTCGTGACCCGCCGGGGGTGGTTCGACCCCGTCAGCGACGTACGCCGGGAGTGGCGCCGGCTGCGACCACGTCCCCTGTCGGCGCGCGGCTGATCCGGGGGCGGACGAGACCGGGCGGAGTGTCAGTCCCAGGTGTGGACGGGCTCGTTGCTGTGCATGCGCTCGGTGTAGTCGAGCAGCGTCGCCCGCAGGGCGTCGTAGCGGTCCACTCCCCCGCGCTCGCGGACGCGGTCGACGAACCACCCGGCGCCGCTGGCCTCGGTCTGGCAGCGCTGCTCGATGATGCCGAGGTAGCGGTCGCTCTCCTCCGAGGGGACGCCCCACGAGTCGAGCCCCGCGCGGGCCATGGGGAGCAGGCGCCGCAGCACCAGCTCGGTGGCTCGGACCTGGCCGAGGCCCGGCCAGTAGACCTGGGCGTCGACGCCCATCTGGGCGGCGACGTGGAAGTTCTCCTCGGCGGCGGAGAACGACATCTGCGACCACAGCGGGCGCTCGCTCTCCACGAGGTAGCGGACCAGGCCGAACCAGAGCGCCGCGTTGGCGATGGTGTCGGCGATGGTCGGGCCGGCGGCCAGCAGGCGGTTCTCCACGCGCAGGTGCGGCATGCCCTGGGAGATGTCGTAGACCGGACGGTTCCAGCGGTAGATGGTGCCGTTGTGGAGCTTGAGCTCGTGGAGGGCCGGGGTGCCGCCGGACTCGAGCACCTCGAGCGGGTCCTCGTCGTCGGTGACGGGCAGCAGGGCCGGGAAGTAGCGGACGTTCTCCTCGAAGAGGTCGAACACCGAGGTGATCCACCGCTCGCCGAACCACACCCGTGGCCGGACGCCCTGGGCCTTGAGCTCCTCGCTGCGGGTGTCGGTCGCCTGCTCGAACAGCGGGATGCGGGTCTCGCGCCACAGCTCCTTGCCGAGCAGGTAGGGCGAGTTCGCCGACACCGCCAGCTGCACGCCGGCGATCGCCTGGGCGGCGTTCCAGTGGGCGGCGAACTGGTCGGGCGAGGTCTGCACGTGGAACTGCGTGCTGGTGCAGGCGGCCTCCGGGACGATCGAGTCCGACGTCGTGGTGAGCCGTTCCTTGCCCGAGATGCTGATGGTGATGTCCTCCCCGCGCGCGGCGAGGATCTGCTCGGACAGCAGCTTGTAGCGCGGGTTGGAGCTGAGCGAGGAGACGTTCATGTGGCCCTCGGCCAACGTCGGGAGGATCCCGATCATGACCTGGTGGGCGCCGACCTTGGAGCCCTTCTCCTCGGCGTCGTTGAGCGAGCGGCGCAGGCTGTCCTCGAACTTCGAGAGGCCGCCCTCGCGGAGCTTGGCCGGCGCGACGTTGATCTCGATGTTGAACTGGCCGAGCTCGGTCTGGAAGTCCGGGTCGGCGATGGCTTCGAGGACCTCGGCGTTCTTCAGGGCCGGGTCGCCCGCGTCGTCGATGAGGTTGAGCTCCATCTCGAGGCCCGTCATCGGGTCGTCGGTCTCGAAGGCCGCCTCACGCAGCATCCGCGCGAACACATCGAGGTTGCGCCGCACCTTCTCGCGGTGGCGCGTCCGGTCGGCCCGGCTGAACTCCTGCTGATCGACCTCTTCGCCCATGACGGCACCCTAGTCACGCGCTCCCCTGCCGGAAACCGTCCGCAGGGCTGGTCTCACGCCGCCGGGTCCCCGCTCGCCCCGACCTCGGGCTGCAGCGTCGCCCACGTGTCCGGCGGGGTCGCCGACTCGAGCAGCTGCGCGACAAGGCCGGCCAGCGAGTGGGTGGGCTCGCTCTCCCGGCACCGGTCGACGGCACACCACGCCAGGGCGCCGTCACCGGCGAGCCACGCCGCGAAGGCCAGGACGGCGGCGGGACCGGCCACGTGGGTGGCCGGAAGGCGACGCACCGCGTCGGACCAGAGCTCGACGGCTGGCCGCGCGTCGGCCCGCCCGAGCCACGCCCACGCCTCGTCGCGTCGCTCCCCCGTGCGGACGCTGGCGGCGACGGACGCCAGCTCGGTCGAGGAGAGGGTGGTGCCGGCGCGGACGTGGCGGCGGACCAGCGCCGTGAGCCCGCCAGGTGGGAGCGGCGCCGCGTCCACGAGGTGGGGCAGGCTGCGGGCGACCGCTCCGGCGTCCGGCGCGACGGTCTCCCGCAACGCCTCCCGGCTGGCGTGGGTGACCCTCCCCTCGAAGACGGCCTGTGCGGTGAACGGGTGGTCGGCGCGGGTGAACGGGACACCGCGGTAGGCGGCCAGGGGCGCCCCCGGCAGCACGGCGTACCAGTGGTCGTCGTGGACGCGCAGCACCTCGCGCACGCCGATGCCCGCGGCGGTGAACTCCTCGTGGACCGACCAGGCGGCCTCGTCGGCGACCGTCGTCTCGTCGTCGTAGACCACCACGACCACGTCGCGCACGCCGTTGCGCCGCGCGGGCCGGAGAAGCGCCTCCACCACGTCGTCGACGTCGTCGGGGTCGTGGGGCAGGTCGACGCGCGCGTGCATGCCGCCGCCGAGGGCGCCGACGCTCACCACGACGACGGACCGCTGAGGGACGAAGCCCATGGCGAGCGGCACGAAGGCGGCGATGTCGCCCGGGGTGCGGACCCGCATCGTGGTGGGCCGTGAAGCGGACGGGGGGACGGGGGCGAGGTCGTGGGGTTCCATGCCGGTGACGTTGCCCGGGAGCACCGACCTCCCACGCCCCGCGGTCGGGCTGCCTGTGGACAGGCAGGGATCCGGCACTCCTGTGGACGGTTCGTGGCGCGCGACAGGACCCCGGGGGCAACGCCGGCCGGCGTGAGGATGCGGGAGGATGGTCGCGTGACGACGCTGTCCTCCCCCGGCCTCACCGGCTGATGCGCAGCACCGCGTCGATCCTGCACCTGGACCTGGACGCCTTCTTCGCCGCCGTCGAGCAGCGCGACAAGCCGTCGCTGCGCGGCAAGCCCGTCATCGTCGGCGGCACCGGTGGCCGGGGCGTGGTGTCCACCGCGTCGTACGAGGCCCGCGAGTTCGGCGTCGGCTCGGCGATGTCGGGCCGCGAGGCGCGGGCCCGCTGTCCGCACGCGGCGTTCCTGAGCGGCCGGTTCCACGCCTACCGCGACACGAGCAAGCGGGTCATGCAGGTGCTGCGGGAGCTGTCGCCGCTGGTCGAGCCGCTCTCGCTCGACGAGGCGTTCGTCGACCTCGCCGCAGCCGATCTCCCGGACCTCGAGGTGGCGACCGTGACCGCGGCGGGAGCCGAGCTCCGGCGCCGCGTGCAGGAGGTCACCGGCGGTCTGACCGCGACCGTCGGCATCGCGTCGTCGAAGTTCCTCGCCAAGGTCGCGAGCGAGCTCGACAAGCCGGACGGGATGACCGTCGTCGCTCCCGGCACCGAGCTCGACCTGCTCCGGCCGATGAAGGTCAAGGTCATCCCGGGCGTGGGCCCGGCGACCGCCGAACGGCTCCGTCGGGCCGGCATCCACACCGTCGCCGACCTCGAGGCCGTCGCCGAGGGCGAGCTGGTGCGGCTGCTCGGCCAGGCACAGGGCCACGGGCTCTGGCAGCTGGCCCGGGCGCAGGACTCCCGACCGGTCGTCTCCGAGCGGGAGGCCAAGTCGATCAGCGTCGAGGGCACCTACGACTCCGACCTCACCGACCGCAAGCTGATGGAGGGGCTGCTGAGCCGGCAGGCCCGCGAGGTGGGCACCCGGATGCGCAAGAACGGCTTCTCCGGGCGGACCGTCACCATCAAGGTCCGGCTCTACGACTTCACCACCCTCAACAGGTCGAGCACCCTCACCAGCCCCACCGACGACGGCGCGACCATCGCCCGGATCGCCCGCTCGCTGCTCGCCGACCTCGACACCACCGGCGGCGTGCGCCTCCTCGGTGTCGGCGTCTCCGGCCTCGCCGACTGGGTGCAGGAGGACCTCTTCGGCGAGACGGCCGAGGACGAGGAGGCCGAGGTGGTGCTCCCCGAGCCGCCGCGCCGCACCTGGCCGCCGGGCGCGGACGTCGTGCACGACGAGATGGGCGCGGGCTGGGTGTGGGGCTCCGGCTCGGGGGTGGTGACCGTGCGGTTCGAGACCGCCGACACCCCGCCGGGACCGGTGCGGAGCTTCCGGATCGACGACCCGGCCCTGCACCGCTGGGAGCCCCCGGCCGAGGAGTGACGCCGGGCGTCACACCAGCCGCAGCAGCACCTCGTCGCCGGGTCGTAGCTGGGCGCAGAGGTCCAGGTCGTCGTCCTCGACCACGGCGACGACCGGGTAGCCGCCCGTCGTCGGGTGGTCGGCCAGGAACACCACGGGCTGCCCCGACGGCGGCAGCTGGACGGCACCGAGCACGATGCCCTCGCTCGCGAGCTCGCCGCTGCGTCGCTCCAGCCGCGGACCGGTGAGCCGCAGCCCGATCCGGTCGCTGTCGGGCGCGACGGCGTACGACGCCCCGTCGAGCCTCGACCAGCCCGTCCGGTCGAGCCAGTCGGCGCGTGGCCCGCGACGCAGGCGCAGCACCGGCTCGCGGGGTCGTACGACGACCGCCGGCGGCGGCTCGGGCAGCTGGCCCGTCGGCCCGAGGACCAGCAGGTCGCCCGCTGCGAGCCGGGGTGGCCCCACCCATGCGAGCGTGTCGGTCGAGCGCGACCCCAGCACCGGCGCGACGGCGATCCCGCCGGCGAGGGCGACGTAGGACCGCACCCCGGTCACTGCCGGCCCGACGCTCACCAGGGCTCCCGCGGGCACCGTGGCCGGCGCACCGTGGGCGACGGCACGTCCGTCGACCCGGACGGCGCAGGTCGCCCCCGTCACCGCCAGCGTCACCGCGCGGTGCGGCCGCAGCACGACGCCGCCGACGGTCGTCTCGATCACGGCGTCGTCCGGTCCGCCGCCCACGAGGCGGCGGGCCAGGGCCGCCGCGCCCCGGTCCAGTGCTCCTGCCCGGGGCACGCCGAGGTGGGCCCACCCCTGCCGGCCGCGGTCCTGCAGCGTCGAGAGCGGGCCCGCGTCGACCACCTCGACGGCGCCCAAGGGGCCGTCGGCGGTCACTGCCGCGCCTCGAACCGCACCCGGGTGCCCGGGGCCAGGAGCGCCGGCTCGGCGCGGTCGACGTCCCACAGGTCGGCGTCGGTGGTGCCGATCAGCAGCCACCCGCCGGGTGAGGCGGTCGGGTAGACGCCGCACCAGGTGTCGGCGAGCCCGACGGATCCCGGCGCCACCCGGGCTCGTGGCGACTCCAGCCGGGGCACCGCGCGCTCGACGGGCAGTCCGGTGAGGTAGGCGAAGCCGGGGGCGAACCCGCAGAACGTCGAGGTGAACTCCAGCGACGTGTGGAGGTCGACGACCTCTTCCGTCGTGCATCCCCAGTGGTCGGCCACCCGGGCGAGGTCGGGACCGGAGTAGCGGACCGCGACGCGCACGAGCGGGCCGGGTGGTGCTGCGTGCTGTGCCGCCCACCGCGGGAGCAGCTCGCGGACCGCCGCGGGGTCGACGCCGTCGAGCAGCACGGTCCGTGCCGCCGGCACGACCTCCTCGGCCGGCAGGCCGGCCGCGCGCACCCACGTGGCGAGCGAGGCCGCCGCGACGGCGTCGTCGACCTCGACGAGGCAGGCGCGCGTCCCGACGTCGACGACCATCACGTCGGTCATTGTTCACCCGAGCGTTCACCTGCAGGGAGTTGCCGCGGACGCCGGTCCTTTGGCAGCCTCGTGGGCGCACACAGGTGAGGGGCTCCCGATGGTATGAGCATCAGGAGCCCCTCGATGTGATCGGGATGGTGACGTCCGATCCACCGAACCGGTCTCCGGCCCCCACAGTCCCCGCCACCGGGCCTGCGCGGCGAGCAAGTCGCCGTGTGGAGCTGTTCGTCCGATCCGATCCCCGACCCCGCCGAAGCGGTTCCGGTAGGAGAGTTCTACGTCGTCGGGACGCCGCCCCGCAAGGGGTCTGGAACACAAACCCGCGGTCCCACAGGGTTCCCCACAGAAGTCGTCCGCTGCTCCACAGGCAGGGCGCGGCCCTCCACAGCCGCGGGCTCAGGTTGTGGAGGACCAGCAGGTGACGACGACCAGCCCGGCGGCCTCGAGCGCGCGTCGTACGGCAGCCGCCGTCCGCACCGCCCCCGGGGAGTCGCCGTGCACGCACACCGAGTCGACCGACGCGGCCAGCTCGACCGCCCGCGCCGCCACCTGCTCGGGGTCCGTCACCAGGGCGCCCGCCTGGTCGCGCGGCAGCAGCCGGCCGTCGGTGCCGTACCCACGGTCGGGGAACCCCTCGAGCCGCGACGCGCGACCACGCGCGTGCGCCATCGACAGCAGCACCGAGCCGGGCATCCCCATCACCGGCAGCTCACCCGAGCCGTCCAGCACGGCCGCGGCCTGGCCCTCGTCGCGGGCGACCCGGTGGTAGAGCGCGCCGTGCGGTTTCAGGTACGCCACCTCCCCACCCTCGGCGGCGGCGATGGCCGACAGGACGCCGACCTGCTCGGCCACCTGCTCACGCAGGACCTCTGCCGGCACGTCGAGCTCCACCCGACCGAAGCGGGCGCGGTCGTCGTACGACACCTGCGCGCCGAGCGTCACCCCGCGCCGTACGGCGCCGGTGCAGACGGCCTGCATGGTGGCCGGTGTCCCGGCATGGAAGCCGCAGGCCACGTTGGCGCTCGTCACCACGGCGAGCAGGCCCGCGTCGTCGGTGACCTCCTCCCCCAGATCGGCATTGAGGTCGACCCGACCCAGGTCCCCGGCGGTGCGCATGGGCCCAGTCTCCCCGGGGAACCCCTGAGAAGTCCCTGAGAGTTGGTCGATCGTGCAACTCCGGTGGGTACTGGCTCGTCAAGGCAGGTGAAGGCACCACATCCGAGGCGGGAATCTCGCGGCGGACACAGGCGTTGGATCAGATGTGCGACACGGGGTGGTCGCACGAGAGCAGGAGGACGACATGAGCACCGCACAGGCCAAGCGCACCACCACCACTCGTGAGATCGAGGGCCGCGACAGCGTCGGCCTCTACCTCGACGAGATCGCTCGCACCCCGCTCCTCGACGCCGAGACCGAGGTCGAGCTGTCCAAGACCATCGAGGCCGGGCTGCTGGCCCAGCACCTCCTCGACACCGGCCGCGTCGGCCGCCGCAAGGGCGGCGCGCCGATGAGCGCCAACGAGGCCGAGCTCGAGTGGCTCGCCGAGCAGGGCCAGCTCGCCATCGACCGGTTCATCGAGGCCAACCTGCGCCTGGTGGTCTCCATCGCACGCAAGTACGGCCGCTCGCAGATGCCGATGCTCGACCTGATCCAGGAGGGCAACACCGGCCTGATCCGCGCGGTCGAGAAGTTCGACTACACCAAGGGCTACAAGTTCTCGACCTACGCCACCTGGTGGGTCCGCCAGGCCATCACGCGCGGCATCGCGCAGCAGGCCCGTGTCGTACGCCTTCCGGTGCACGTCGTCGAGGAGCTCAACCAGGTCGGCAGCGCTCGGCGCACGCTCGAGCGCCAGCTCGGCCGCGACCCGGAGCCGCAGGAGATCGCCACCGAGCTCGGGATGGACATCGACCGGGTCCTCGACCTGATGAGCTGGGGCCGTGACCACGTCTCGCTGGACACGCCCGTGGACGAGGACGGCGACACGTCGCTGGGTGACCTGATGGCGCAGGAGACCGCGCCCGGCCCGGACCTCAACGTCCTCGACGCCGAGGCCCGCCAGCGGCTCGACGACCTGGTCGGGATCCTCGACGAGCGCTCCGCCGACATCGTCCGCGCCCGCTACGGCCTCGCGGACGGTCGCCAGCACAAGCTCGCCGACATCGGTGCCCGCCACGGCATCTCCGCCGAGCGGGTCCGCCAGCTCGAGCGGGAGGCGCTGCAAAAGCTCCGTCGCGCCGGGGACCCGGACCTCGCGGCCTGAGGGCACGCACCTGGCTGCGTTCTCGTCGCTCGACGGCCCGCTCCGCTCAAAGGCCGCCTTCGCTCCTCCGCCTTGCCAGGCACGCACCCTCAGACCGCGACGCGGTTTGATTCTCAGTACGCCGCGGACTCCAGGTCCGCGCTCGCGGCCCGTGCCCGCTCGACCACGTCGGCGGGGACGGGCCGTCGTGCTGCCACCCGCGCCTGCCACATCTGGACCGCCACGACGCGGGCGGCGGCCTCCTCGACCCGCGCCCGCGAGACCACGCCGGAGTCGATCGCGTCCGCGACGATCTGATGGGTGGTCGCGGTGTCGACGGGCATGAGGAGCAGGTCGGCCCCGGCCTGCAGCGCCTGCAGGGCCGGCGTGGGCCGACCACCGACGGCACCCATGCCGAGCGAGTCGGTGATGGTGACCCCCTCGAAGCCGAGGTCGTCGCGCAGCAGGTCGTACACCTCGGGCGCCATGCTGGCGGGCACCCCCGGCGCGATCTCGGTCAGGTCGAGGTGGCTCAGCATCACGGCGGGCGCGTGCTGGCGGAAAGCGGACTCGAACGGCGGCAGGTCGTGCGCCTCGAGCTCGGCGAGCGTCGAGTCGAGCAGCGGCAGCGTGTCGTGGCTGTCGCTGGTCGCACCGCCGTGACCCGGGAAGTGCTTGACGGTCGAGACGACGCCGGCGTCGTCGTAGCCCTTGATGGCAGCGCCCACGGCCTGGGACGCGAGCCCGGGGTCCTGCGAGGGCGACCTTGCCCCGATGGTCGGGTCGGCGGCGCCGATGGTGACGTCGGCGACGGGGGCGAACACCCAGGTGAAGCCGAGGTCACGCAGCTCGAGCCCGGTCGCGAGGGCCGCGGACCGGGTCACCCGGCGGCCGAGACGGGCGTCCGCCGCGATGGCGAGCCCCGCCGACTGGAAGTGCGGGAAGTCGGTGGCGATACCGCGCAGGTGCGAGACGTAGCCACCCTCCTGGTCGACCCCGATGACCGGAGGGTGGTCGCGACCGTCGGCGGCGGCGGCCTCCGTGATCGCCGACGTCATGGCCAGCACCTGGCCGCGGTCGAGCACGTTGGCCCCGGTCACCGAGACGCCGGCGAGGTGCAGGTCGCGCACCATGCGGGCCGGCTCCTGCGGGTCCGTGCCGTGGAAGCGTCCGACGATGACGCCCCCGGCGAGCTGGTCGGAGCTCCACGTGGATACGAGCTCCTGCGCCTGCTGGAGCTCGCCGGTCGTCGGGCCCCACGACGTGGGGGCGTCCGGGTCGTCGGTCGCCTCCGCCTCGGGCGCAGCCGGGTCGTCGGATCCCGGGGCGGACGCCGAGGACGACGGGCTGGAGGTGGCCGGCTCGGCGTCGTCGGGCGTCTGGCCGGGTCCGGCACACCCGCTGACGAGCAGGACACCCGTCGCGATCACGGCCAGGCGGGGTCGGATCGAGAGCACGCCGGGGAGGTTACCCGCCCGACCCCCGCGAGCCGGAAACGTCAGGCCCGCCGCGCGAGCTCCTCGTGGATCGCCTCGACCTGCCGGCGCAGGTCGGCCAGAGACCCGGTGTTGTCGACGACGTGGGTGGCGATCGCGAGCCGCTCCTCGCGGGTCGCCTGCGCGGCGATGCGGGACTCGGCGTCCTCGCGGGTCCAGCCCCGGTCCTCGACCATCCGCTGCACCTGCAGCTCGGCGGGGGCGTCGACCACGACGACCGCGTCGAAGGACCCGGACCGTCCGACCTCGGCCAGCAGCGGGATGTCGTGGACGACGACCGCGTGCTCAGGGGCGGCCGCCTCGAGCTCGGCGCTGCGCCGGTGGACCAGCGGGTGGATGATCGCCTCGAGCCGCCGGCGGGCGTCCGGCTCGGCGAAGACGAGGGCGCCCATGGCGGCCCGGTCGAGGTCGCCGTCGGGCGTCAGGAGGTCGGGCCCGAACTCCTCGACCACCGCCGCCAGCCCGGGTGTCCCCCTCGCCACGACCTCGCGGGCGATGAGGTCGGCGTCGATGACGACGGCCCCCAGCTCAGCGAGGACCGCCGACACGGTGCTCTTGCCGGATGCGATGCCCCCGGTCAGGCCGACACGAACGGTCACAGGTCCTCCCCCACGACGACGGCCAGGATCTCGTGGAGAGTACGGCGCTGGGCCGGCGTGAGCACGTCGAGGACCCGCTGCGACGCCTCCCGGCGTACGTCGTCGATCCGCTCCACCAGGTGCCGGCCGGCATCGGTGGGCACCAGGCGGGTGGCCCGGCGGTCGGTGGGGTCGGGCTCACGGCGGACCCAGCCCCGGTCCTCCAGCGCGTCGGCCACCTCCGTCGCCGACCGGGGGGCGATGCGCAGCGCGTCGGCGAGGGCCGAGGGGCGCATCCCGTCGGCACCGGCCAGCACCCGCAGCGCGCGGGCCTGCCCCGGGGTCACCTCCCAGTCGGCGAGTGCCTCCACGTGCGCGCGTCGTACGCGTCGGGCGAGCGCCATCACCAGGTCGCCGGTCGCCGGGTCGTTCCCCTCGTCGCGCACCACGGGAATACCTCCGCCCCACATCCGGTTGTGACCTCATAGTGAGGTTACCTCACCACCTCGAAACCCAGAGAGGAGCTGGTCGGATGGCTGACCACACCGACTCCCGCCCCCACCCGGACTCGTCCGGCCGCCGTCGCGGCGGACGCCCGGACCCGGCCGACCTGCGGCAGCTCGCCGACTCCCCGGTGTCGCTGCGCCGCATCGCCCGACTCTTCACCCCGCACCGCGCCACCCTGGCCGTGGTCGTGGCGCTCATCGTGCTGAGCTCGCTCGTCGGGCTCGCCCAGCCGTTCCTCGTCCGGCACGTCATCGACGAGGCACTGCCCCGCCAGGACCTCCGCCTGCTTCTTCTCCTGGTCGGCGCCATGCTCGGCGTCGCCGTCGTCACCGCCGTCATCGGCGTCGTGCAGACCTGGCTCTCCACCGCGGTGGGCCAGCGCGTCATGCACCGCCTGCGCAGCGACCTGTTCGCCCACCTCCAGCGCCAGTCCCTCGACTTCTTCACCCGGACCCGCGGCGGTGAGGTGCAGTCGCGCCTCGTCAACGACATCGGCAGCATGCAGGGCGTCGTGACCCAGACGGCGACGTCGATCGCCGCCAACGTCACCGTGGTGGTCGGCACCGCCGTGGCCATGGTGGCCCTCAGCTGGAGGCTCGCGCTGATCTCGCTGGTGGTGCTGCCGCCGGCCGTCCTGCTGACCAGGCAGGTCGCCCGGATGCGGCACCGCATCACCGGCGAGCGGCAGCGACGCCTGGCCGACCTCCACGTCCAGATCGAGGAGGGCCTCTCGGTCAGCGGGGTCCTACTCAGCAAGACCCTCGGCGCGTCCCCGCGGCTGACCGCGCGGTTCGACGAGACCTCCGCCGACCTCGTCGGCCTCGAGATCCGGTCCCGCCTCGCCGGCCGCTGGCGGATGGCGACCATGAACGTCGTGTTCGCCGCCGTCCCGGCCGCGATCTACCTCGCCGCCGGCTTCCCGGCGACGTCCGGCGGGATGACCATCGGCACGCTCGTCGCCTTCATCGCCCTGCAGGGCACCTTGTTCCGCCCACTCATGGGGCTGCTCAACGTGGGCGTCGACCTCACCGCCTCCCTCGCGCTCTTCAGCCGGATCTTCGAGTACGCCGACCTCCCGGTCGACATCGCCGAGCCCGACGAGCCGGTCCGGCTCGACCCGCGGCGCGTGCGCGGCGAGGTGCGGTTCGAGGACGTGGGCTTCTCGTACGACGGCGAGCGTGCGGTGCTGTCCGACGTCGACCTCGTCGTGCCGGCGGGCGGCACACTCGCGCTGGTCGGGGAGACCGGCAGCGGCAAGTCCACCCTCGCCTCGCTCGTCCCGCGCCTGCACGACGCGACGTCCGGGCGGGTGCTGGTCGACGGCGTCGACGTGCGCGACCTGGCTGCGGCCGACCTCGCCGGGATCGTCGGCGTGGTGACCCAGGAGACCTACCTGATGCACGCGAGCGTGCGTGACAACCTGCGCCACGCCCGGCCGGAGGCCACCGACGTCGAGATCGAGCAGGCCTGCCGCACCGCGCGCATCCACGACGTCATCGCCTCGCTCCCCGAGGGCTACGACACCGTCGTGGGATCGCGCGGGCACCGGTTCTCCGGCGGCGAGCAGCAGCGGCTGGCGATCGCCCGCACCCTGTTGCGCGACCCGGCCGTGCTGGTGCTCGACGAGGCCACCAGCGCGCTCGACAACGAGACTGAGCGCGCCATCCTGGCCACGCTGGACGAGGTCACCCGGAGCCGTACGACGATCACGATCGCGCACCGGTTGTCCACCGTGCGCAACGCCGACCAGATCGCGGTGCTCCACGCCGGACGCGTCGTCGAGCTCGGTACGCACGAGGAGCTGCTGCTCCTCGGCGGCCGCTACGCGGACCTCGTGCGCGGCGGCCTCGTCGCCGAGCCGGCGGCCGCCTGAGGCGTCAGGCCGCCGACTCCCCCGCGGCCTTCTCGGCCGCCGCGAGGAGCACGCAGGTCGCCACGGCCTCCATCGCCTGGGTGACCTCGGCGAGGGGCGGCATCGTCGGGGCGAGCCGGATGTTGGTGTCGTCCGGGTCCTGCTTGTAGGGGAACGACGAGCCGGCGGGCGTCAGCGCGATGCCGGCGTCCTTGGCGAGGGCGACGACGCGGCTGGCGGTCCCGGGCACGACGTCGAGGTTGACGAAGTAGCCGCCGGTCGGGGTGTTCCACGTCGCGACGGCGCGGCCGCCGAGCCGCTCGGTCAGCACGCGGTCGACCTCGGCGAACTTCGGCGCGATGATCTCGCGGTGCCGGGCCATGTGGTCGCGCACGCCCTGCGGGGACCCGAAGAACTCCGCGTGCCGCAGGTGATTGACCTTGTCGGGCCCGATCGAGCCGTTGCCGAGGTGCCCGAGGTACCACCGGACGTTGTTCGTCGACGCCGCGAGGAACGCCACACCCGCCCCGGCCCAGCTGATCTTGGAGGTCGACGCGAACATGACGGGCCGGTCCGGGTGGCCGGCAGCGGAGGCCAGGGTGAGGATGTCGGCGCTCTTGGCCTCCTCCTCGGTGAGGTGGTGCAGCGCGTAGGCGTTGTCCCAGAAGATCTTGAAGTCGGGTGCCGCGGTGGGCATCGCGGCGAGCCGGGCGGCGACGTCCTGGCTGCAGATCGCGCCCGACGGGTTGGCGTACGTCGGGACGATCCACATGCCCTTGATGCTCGGGTCGTCGGCGACGAGGGCGGCGACCGCGTCGGCGTCGGGGCCGTCGTCGTTCATCGGGACGGTCACCATCTCGATGCCGAGGCTCTCGAGCAGGGTGAAGTGCCGGTCGTAGCCCGGCACCGGGCACACGAACCGGACCTTGTCCTCCTTGCCCCACGGCCGCTCCGAGTCGACCGCGCCGAAGAGCATCATCCAGACGAGGCAGTCGCGCATGATGGACAGGCTGGAGTTGCCGCCGGCGACGACCTGCTCGGGCTCGACCCACAGCAGCTCGGCGAACATCTCGCGCAGCTCGCGCAGACCCTCGAGCCCGCCGTAGTTGCGTACGTCGACCCCGCTGGCGTCCTTGGTCGACGTCGGCAGCCGCAGCAGGTCGTCGGCAAGGTCGAGCTGCTGGGACGAGGGCTTGCCCCGCGTGAGGTCGAGCTTGAGCCCCTGCGCCTTCAGCTGCTCGTAGGCAGCCCGCTGCTCGTCGAGCAGCGCGGTGAGGTCGTCGGCGGACAGGTCGGCCAGCGCAGTCGCGTTCACGGCTCCAGCCTAGAGGTCGCCCGGCCGTGCCCTCGCGGCCGTTCTGCCCGTGGTACGACCGGGCCGGTGCCGACCTCGTGCGTCTCGATGCCGGTCGGCGGCGTCGATCAGGCGCTCATCCGGAAGGTGCGCCGGTACTCCTGGGGGCTGACGCCGCGAGCGCGACCGAAGTGCTGCCGCAACGTGGCGGCGTTGCCGAAGCCCACCTCGGAGGCCACCCAGTCGATCGAGTGGTCGGACTGCTCGAGCAGCTCCTGGGCGGCGCGCACCCGCTCCCCCAGGATCCAGCTGTAGGGCGTCGTGCCGGTCTCCTCCTTGAAGCGTCGGGCGAAGGTCCGGGACGACATGTGCATCTGGCGGGCGAGGGTCTCGACGTCGAGGTCGTCGGCGAGGTGGGAGCTGATCCACGCGAGCAGCGGCGCGAGCGCCTCCGACTCGCAGACAGGCACCGGACGGGCGATGTACTGGGCCTGACCGCCGTCGCGGTGCGGCGGCACGACCATGCGGCGCGCGGTGGTGGCGGCGACCTTGGCGCCGAACTGCTGGCGCATCACGTGGAGCGCCGCGTCGATGGCGGCAGCGGACCCGGCGCCGGTCACGATCGAGCCGTCCTGGACGTAGAGCACGTCGGGGTCGACGACCGCCTCCGGGAAGCGGGCGGCCAGCTCGGCGGCGTACCTCCAGTGGGTCGTGCAGCGACGGCCGTCGAGCAGGCCCGCCTCGCCCAGCATGAACGTCGCCGAGCAGTGGGCGAAGAGCATCGCGCCGCGCGCGTGGGCGGACCGCAGCAGCTCGGAGACCTCCGGCGAGGTGCCGCGGTGGTCGCTCTTGGGAGCCAGGCAGATCAGGTCGGCGTCCGCCGCCGCGTCCAGCCCGTGCTCGACGTGCAGGTCGAAGCCTGCACGCGTGCGCAGCCGTCCGGGACGAGGCGTGACGACCTTGAAGTCGAAGACGGGGTTGTCGTCCTCGGGGTGGTAGGGCTCGGCCCACACCTCACACAACGCACCGAGCCCGAACGGCTCGGGCTGCTCCTGCACGACCACGGCGACCTTCTGCATGACAGCAGCGTGCCACGAGTAGTGGCAGGAAATCAACTAATACTGGCATTCCTGCCACTGGTGGCAGTAAGTAAATGCGCGCATGATTACTGCCATGAACACTTTCATCGCCCTCCTGGTCCTGGCCGCCGTCGTCGCACTGCTGGTCAACTACGCCCGTCACGACCGGTTCGCCGGCCACGCCTCCACCGCCCACCCGGTCGACGACCTCGGTCCGATCGAGGAGCGCCACCACCTCGTCCCGCGTTACTGAGCGGTTTCGACGAGTACAAATCAACTTTTGCTTGACCTGACACAAAAGTCCCGCCTAGCGTGATGCCAGTCACACAGCCGTCCGGCAGGTGACGCCACCTCAAACTCGGTTGTGGAAGGCACGTCATGCCTGTGCGGTCTCGTCAGCTCCTCGTCTCGCTGCTCGCCCTGGTCACCGCTCTGGGGCTCGCCCTGGGACTGGCCGCCCCGGTGGCGGCCGCCGGTCCGGATCCCGTGCCCGACCGGGCCACGTCCGGTGACGCCGAGGCGAAGGCACCCGCCGCCCAGCGCGACCGGGCCGCGAAGAGCGACGGTGCGGGAAAGACCGCCACCTCCGGCACGACGGCCGCCGACGCGGCCGCCGCCGACGACCCGCCGGACCTGTCGAAGTTCCAGAAGGTCGTCCTCGGCCAGGGCACGGGACTCGGCGAGGTCATGGAGCTGACGGTCGCCCCGGACGGGCGGGTCTTCTTCATCACCCGCGCCGGCGACATCTCGATGTACGACCCCGCCGACGGCAGCATCGAGATCGTCATGAACAACCCCAGCCTCGGGGTGTGGAGCGGCCTCGAGGACGGAGGCCTCGGCATCACGGTCGACCCCGCCTTCGCCGACAACGGCTGGATCTACGTCTACTACGCACCCCTGCCCGCCTCGCACAACGCCAACCGGCTGTCCCGCCTCACCGTCGAGACCGACGCGGACGGCGAGACGTTCGTCGACAAGCAGTCGGAGAAGGTCATCCTCGAGGTCGGCACGCAGCGCAACGTCTGCTGCCACTCCGCCGGCTCGGTGCAGTTCGGCGACGGCGGCGTGCTGCACCTCGCCACGGGCGACAACACCTCGTCCTCCGACAACGACGGCTACTCCCCCCACGACGAGCGGACCGGACGGTCCGACTACGACGCGCAGAAGTCCTCCGCCAACACCAACGACCTGCGCGGCAAGATCCTGCGCGTCATCCCCCGCAACGACGACGCCGGCGACGTGAACCCGACCGCCGGGGACGGCATCTCGTACGACATCCCCGAGAGCAACCTGTTCGGTGAGGGCGGCGCCTACCCGTCTGCGCTCTACCCCGACGCCGACCCGGCGAAGACGCGGCCCGAGATCTACGTGATGGGCCTGCGCAACCCCTACCGGCTCGGCGTGGACGCCGACACCGATGCGCTCTACTGGGGCGAGGTCGGCCCAGACTCGCGCGTCAACAGCCCCAACCGGGGTCCCCGCCACTTCGAGGAGTTCAACCGCACCGAGGCCGCGATGAACGGCGGCTGGCCCTACTGCGGGGGCGAGGTCGGCGACGACCTCACCAAGATGGACTTCGGCGGCGCCTACGTCGACTGGGACTTCGTGGCCAACCGCTACCGCACCAACCCGGACGGCACCCCCAAGCGCTTCCCCTGCAACGACCCGCAGGAGATGGCCGGCGTCAACGACTCCCCCAACAGCTCCGGGCTGCAGACGCTGCCCCCGATGACCGACGCCTGGATCCCCTACTCCGACGTCGCCCCCTACAAGTACCCCGCCGTCCAGGGCGCCACCCCGACCGGCGGCCAGGTCTACCGGCAATCGCAGAACACCGCGGCCAAGGACACCGCCTTCCCGGCGCACTACGAGGGCTCCTACTTCATGACGGAGATGAGCCGCGGCTGGATCAAGGAGGTGCGGATGGATGCCGAGGGCAACATCGCCTCCATCAACGACTTCATGAGCGGCTTCGTGGCTCCCGGCGACATGGAGTTCGGGCCCGACGGCTCGATGTACGTCCTGGAGTACGGCACCGGCTTCTTCTCCGGCTCCCCGCAGACCAAGCTCGTGCGCATCGACTACGCGATCAACGGCTCGGCGCCGGTGGCCCGCGCGAGCGCCGACGTCACCGAGGGCTCTGCCCCGCTCGCCGTCCAGTTCAGCAGCGACGGCACCAGCGACCCCGACGGTGACGCCGTCACCTACGCGTGGGACCTCGACGGTGACGGCCAGACCGACTCCACCGACGCGTCCCCGTCGTGGACCTACGACTCGGCCGGCGACTACACCGTGCTCCTCACGGTGACCGACGCGACCGGCAAGTCCGCGACCTCGCAGGTCGTCGTCAACGTCGGCAACACCGCCCCGAAGGTGCAGATCGAGCTCCCGGTCGACGGCGGCTTCTACTCCTCCGGCGACGACATCCCGTTCGTCGTCGACGTGCAGGACGCCGAGGAGACCGTCGACTGCAGCGAGGTCGTCGTCCAGGAGGGCCTGGGCCACGACATCCACGTCCACCCGAACCTGTCGGTCAACGGCTGCGAGGGCACCATCCGCACCGCGGCCTCCGCCGACCACGGCCCGGACGCGAACACGTACGGCGTCCTCATCGCGACCTACCGCGACGGCGGCGCCAACGACGGTGCCAACGCGTCGCTGCAGGGCAGCGACACCGTCATCCTCCAGCCCAAGCTGCGACAGGCCGAGCACGCGACCAACCGCCAGGGCGTCGGCTACACCGGCTACGACGACAAGTCCGGCACGCGTCCCGGTGGCGGCGGACTGATCACCGGCATGGGCAACGGCGACTGGGTGATGTTCGACCCGATGAGCCTGGCCAACATGACCGACGTGTCGATCCGCTACTCCGGCGGACCGCAGGCAGGCGCCACGATCCAGGTCCGCGCGGGCGCCGCGAACGGCCCGGTCGTGGCGACCGTGCCGCTGGACGGCGGGACGCAGGGCCAGTACTTCTACAAGACGGTCAGCGCCGCGATCACCGCTCGCGACGCCGACGCCGGCGGCCGCCCGCTCTACTTCGTCTACGCCGGCAACGGTGAGATGAACTTCGACGAGTTCTCCGTCGAGGGCAAGGGCGTCGCCGGCAACACCTCCCCCGTCATCACCTCGGCCACCGCCACCCCCGCCGACGGCCTGGCACCTCTCGAGGTCGCCTTCGCAGCCGAGGCCAACGACCCCGACGGCGACGACATCACCTACGCCTGGGACTTCGGTGTCGAGGGCACGGACGACGACACCGCGACCACGGCCGCGGCCTCGTGGACCTACCCCGAGCCGGGCACGTACACCGCCACGCTGACCGTTGAGGACGAGACCGGCAAGTCGACCAGCCGGGCCGTCGACGTCACCGTGCGGCAGCCCTGTGCGACCGCACCGACCCCCGACGAGGGCTACGAGCTGCTCTTCGACGGCACCGACGTGTCCGGCTGGAAGCAGTCCGGCCCCGGTGGGTTCACCGTCGAGAACTGCGAGCTCACCAGCTTCGGCGGACTCGGGTTGTTCTGGTTCTCCGAGCGCACCTTCGACGACTACACGGTCAAGCTGCAGTTCAAGCTCTCCGACGACGGCGACAACTCCGGCGTCTTCACCCGCTTCCCCGACCCGGGCAACGACCCCTTCGTCGCCGTCGACAACGGCCACGAGATCCAGATCAAGGAGGGCCAGCCCAACGACGAGCCGCAGAAGACCGGCTCGGTCTACAACTTCGACCGCGAGGACGCGCGCAACGCCAAGCCGATCGGCGAGTGGAACGACTACGAGATCACCGTCGAGGGCCAGACCTACACGATGACGCTCAACGGCCAGGTGGTGAACGAGTACACCTCCGACGGCACCCGTGGCACCGGCGGCTACATCGGCCTGCAGAACCACGGCAACGCCGACAAGGTCAGCTTCCGCAACATCCAGGTCAGGGAGCTCGAGGTCCAGGAGCCGTTCGTCAACACGCTGACGGCCGACCCGGTCCGTGGCGGCGCGCCGCTCGAGGTGGACTTCACCGCTGAGGGCGTCGACCGGCAGGACGACGCGATCACCTACGACTGGGACTTCGGCGACGGGTCCGACCCCGTCACCGGCGCCGCTGGCACGGTCTCGCACACCTACACCGAGGGCGGCACGTTCGCCGCCGAGGTGACGCCTGTCGACGCCGACGGCAACCGCGGCCCGACCCGGACGACCGAGGAGATCACCGTCCTCGTCGACCCGGTCGCCACCGCGACGGCGACCCCGCGTTGCGGCGTGCTGCCGCTCGACGTCGACTTCGATGCCTCGGCGACGGACCCGCAGGACCAGGCCCTGACCTGGACGTGGGACTTCGGAGTCGACGGCACGGACGACGACACATCCACGGAGAAGTCGCCGACCTGGACCTACACGGCGGCGGGCGAGTACACCGCGACCGTCACCGCGACCGACCCCGACGGCAACACCGGCACCAGCTCGGTCCGCATCGAGGTGCTCGCCGACGGCGAGTGCCGCCCGGTGGCCGACCTGTCGGAGCTGTTCAACAACGACGGCATCTCCACCGACGCCAACCCCGGTGACGGCAACTTCGACGGCGGTGGCTGGACCTTCGCCGCCGAGCTCCTCCCCCAGGCCGTGCAGCAGAACGGCGGCCCGGTCCGGATCAATGGCGTGGACTACGACATGGGCAGCCCGGCCGACGGCCAGCTCAACAACGTCGAGTCCGACGGCCAGGTGATCCCGCTGCCGACCGGCACCTACGACGAGCTGAGCATCCTCGCCACGGCCCACAACGGTGACGTGCAGAAGGAGGCCACCCTCGCCTACAACGACGGCTCCACCGTCCAGGTGCCCCTGCGGTTCACCGACTGGGCCGTGACGCCGAAGTTCGGCGAGGAGATCGCGATCGACATGCCCTACCGCCACAACGGCGGCGGCGACACCTCGCCGCGGGTCATGATCTTCACCCAGCGGATCCCCCTCGAGGCCGGCAAGCAGCCCGACACGCTGACCCTCCCGGTCGACCCGAAGCTGCACGTCTTCGGGGTCTCCGGGGTCCGCTCCGAGGAGCCCGCCCCGCCGTGCGAGCAGCCCGAGCGCTCCGACGAGTTCAACGACTCCGAGCTGCTCGACAACTGCCACTGGACGGTGCGCCGCCCCGATGAGACGGCGTACGACGTCTCCGACGGTGCGCTGCACCTGACCGCCCGCCCCGGTGAGTACAACGACACCGCCAACGTCATCACGCAGGACGCACCCGACGGTGCGTGGACGGCGACGACCAAGCTCACCTGGGACCCGGCCGAGGCAGGCCAGCAGGCGGGGCTCGTGGTCGCCGGCAGCGGCGGCTCCGGTTTCGCGAAGCTGACCTTCGTCGACAAGGGCGACAACAACGAGTGGATCGAGTTCCTCAAGTCGTCGAGCCCGAGCAACAACGACTTCGAGTTCAGCGGCAACTGGAACACCGGCGGCGGCAGCTTCGACGGGCCCTTCCTGCCCGGCGACTTCCCCTCCACCTTCTGGCTGCGGTTCACCTCCGACGGCTCGCAGCTGCGCGGGTGGTACTCCACCGACGGTGAGGAGTTCACCCAGGTCGGTGACCCGCGCACCCTGGCCGGGATCACCAACCCCCGGGTCGGCGTGATGGCGCTGAAGGGCGGTGCCCCGGGCGACCCGGTCGCCGACTTCGACTTCTTCCGCTGGTCCGGCGTGCAGCAGGGCGAGGCGCCGAGCGTGACCGCGTCGGCCGAGCCCACCTCGGGCACCGCGCCGCTGGATGTCGAGTTCAGCGCCGAGGGCACCGACCCCGAGGACGGCGCGCTCACCTACGCGTGGGACTTCGGCGTGGGCGGCACGCAGGACGACACCGCCGACACCGCCGACGCGAGCTGGACCTACACCGAGCCGGGCACCTACACGGCCACGGTGACGGTGACCGACCCCGAGGGCCAGACCGGTGAGGACACGGTCGAGGTCGTCGTCGAGGAGCCCGCCGAGGGACGTACGTGGGTCGTCGACGCCGTCGACTCCGCCACCAACAACCAGTGGGTGTCCGAGGACAACGGCACGTCGACCGTCACCGTCGAGGTGGGCGACACCGTCGAGTGGCAGTTCGACCGGGCCACGATGGGCCACGACCTGACCTCGCTCGACAGCGCGGACACGTGGGACCCCGCCCTTCAGGAGTACCGCGACGCCGGCGGCGCCCCGATCCGCTACACCTTCACCAAGCCGGGCACCTACGAGTACTGGTGCAGCATCCACGGCGCCACGATGCGCGGCACCGTGGTGGTCGAGGAGCCCGCGGCGGACAACCAGCCGCCGACGGCACAGCCGTACGTCTCGCCGCGCACCGGCCCCGCGCCGCTCTACGTCCACTTCGAGGCGCGCGCCAGCGACCCTGACGGTGACGCGCTCACCTACCTGTGGGACTTCGGCCAGGGCGACGGGCCCTCCGACCAGTCGACGTCGTCGCACGCCCACGTGACGTACGCCGAGCCCGGCCGGTACACCGCGACCCTGACCGTCAGCGACGGCAAGGGTGGGACCTACGAGGACGAGTTCGAGATCGCCGTCACCGGCGAGGCGCCGCGGGTCTCCATCGAGGCAACGCCCACCAGCGGCCCCGCTCCCCTGCCGGTCGCGTTCGAGATCAGTGCGATCGACGACCAGGGAGGCCCGCTCAGCTACACGTGGGACTTCGGCGACGGAACGACGTACACGGGTCCGAAGCCGCCGCTGAACCACGTCTACACGGCCTCGGGCAGCTACGCCGCCACGCTGACCGTGACCGATCCCGACGGCAACAAGGGCAGCGACAGCGTCGAGATCAGCGTCGACGCACTGCCCGAGATCGAGGCGACGGCCACCCCGGACACCGGTGACGCACCACTGGACGTCGACTTCTCCACGGTGGTCACCACCGCGGGAGAGCTCAGCGCCTTCGCCGACGGCACGGCCACCTACCCGGACCTCACGGGCACCGCATCGATGGTCCGCTCGCGCGACACCACCGTGACCACGCTCGACGTCACCGGCCTCAAGCCGAACGCCGCGCACATGGTCCACGTCCACGAGCAGTCGTGCTCCAACGGCAACGGCGGGGCGCACTTCCGCTTCGACACCGACCTGCCCTTCTCGGAGGAGAACGAGATCTGGCTGCCGTTCACCAGCAAGGCCGACGGCACCAGCGGCGAGGTGGTCGTCACCAGCGACCAGCGCGCCGGCTCCAAGGCGATGGCCATCGTGATCCACGACCCGGACAACCCGGCCAAGCGGATCGGGTGCGTCGACCTCGACCCGAGCATCGACGGGCTCACCTACGCCTGGGACTTCGGTGACGGCGAGCAGGGCGAGGGGGCCGACGCGACCCACACCTACACCGAGCCCGGCACCTACGAGGCCACGGTCACGGTGAGCATGCAGGGCGGCACCGACGAGGTCACCGACACCGTCGAGGTCGTCGTCACCGGCGACGACCCGGTCGACCCGACCGACCCCGTCGCGTCGACGGTCACGGCCACGGCGACGCCGTCCGAGGTCACGGTGGGCGACACCACGAAGGTGTCGGTCGACGTGAAGGCCGAGGGCACCACCCCGACCGGCGAGGTCACCCTCACCGGCGGCGGGAAGTCCTACGGCCCCACCTCGCTCGAGGGCGGCACCGCCACCTTCACGGTCGGTCCGTTCACCGAGCCCGGCACGGTGACGTTCACCGCGGCCTATGCCGGCAGCGACGAGGTCGCCGCCGGTGAGGGCAAGGCGACCGTCACGGTCAAGGCGAAGCCGGCCCCGGGTGACACCAGCGCCCCCGAGACCACCATCACCGACGGCCCGAAGGGCCAGGGGCGAGGTCCGGCAGCCACGTTCACCTTCACCTCCTCCGAGCCCGGCAGCACCTTCGAGTGCAGCCTGGACGGCGGGGCGTGGGCCGCGTGCAGCTCCCCGGCGACGTTCACCAAGCTGGGGCAGGGCGAGCACGAGCTGCGGGTGCGGGCCACCGACAAGGCGGGCAACACCGACGCCAGCCCGGCAGCGCTGACCTGGACGGTCGACCGGGGCAAGCCCACCGTCAAGGTTCTGACGGGACCCCAGGCGACCAAGGACCGGACGCCCACGGTGCGCGCGCGCCTCAGCGACCGGTACGACGACCTGCGGGCGCGCGACGTCAAGGTGCGCTTCGGCGACCGGGCCGCGGCGAAGGTGCGGGTCAACCGCAAGGGCGTCATGGTCGCGACGGCGAAGCCGCTCGCGCCGGGTCGGCACCGCGTCGTGCTGACGGTTCGGGACGAAGCGGGCAACAAGAGCACCGTCCGCTTCTGGATCACCGTGAGCCGCTGACGCCCCACCGTCCCACCACCAGCACCCGCCGGACGCCCGGCGGGTGCTGGCACGTCCACAGCGGCGTGCACAATGCCCCCATGGTCCGCACCGGCGAGGAGGAGAGCCTGCTCGCCGGTGACCGCGTGGCGCTGCTGGTCCCCGGCTCGCCGTCGTACGTCGCCCTGGTGCTCGCGCTGCTCGCCGACGGCGTCTTCCCCGTCCCGCTCGACCCGGCGCTCACCGAGGCCGAGCGCGCCCGCATCCTCGAACCGATCGTTCCCGACCTCGTCGTGACCTCGCAGGAGCAGCTCGCGCAGCTGCTCGCCGCTCGACCCGGCCGGTCGCGGTCGCTACCGCTCGGGCGACCGATCCACTGCACCAGCGGCACGACCGGCACCCCGAAGGGCGTGTGGTCCGGGCTCCTCCCCCAGCACGACGCGATGGCGCTCGTCGCCGAGGAGCGTGACCTCTGGGGGTTCGACGCCGACGACGTCAACCTGGTGCTCAGCCCGCTCCACCACTCGGCCCCGCTCCGCTTCGCAGCCGGGACGCTGCTCGCCGGCGGCCGCATCGTGGTGCCGGGGAAGTTCGACCCGGCGGCGGTCACGGCGGCGATCGAGCACGAGCGCCCGACCACGATGTTCTGCGTCCCGACCCACCTCCAGCGCCTCTTCGACCACTGGGACGCCGTCGGCGTCCCGGACCTGTCCTCGTTCCGGCTGGTCGCCCACGCGGGCGCCCCCTGCCCCCCGTCGGTCAAGCGGCGCCTGATCGAGCTGTTTCCCGACGGCTCGACGTGGGAGTTCTACGGCTCGACCGAGGGCCAGTTCACGGCCTGCCGCTCCGAGGACTGGTTGCGGCGTCCCGGCACGGTGGGCCGAGCCCGACCCGGCCGCACCCTCACCACCGACGACGACGGCCGCATCTGGTGCGCCGTGCCGCAGCACGCCCGGTTCACCTACCTCGGTGCGCCCGAGCAGACGGCCGCCGCGTGGCGGGACACGTCCGACGGGCCGGCGTTCACCGTGGGCGACGTCGGACGCATCGACGCCGACGGCTACCTCCACCTCGAGGGACGGCGCACCGACCTGGTCATCACCGGCGGGGTCAACGTCTACCCGCTCGAGGTCGAGAACGCACTGCGCGAGGTCACCGGGGTCGTGGACGTCGCCGTCTTCGGCGCCGCCGACCCCCGTTGGGGCCAGCGGGTGTGCGCCGCGGTCGTCGGCGACGCCACGACCGATGCCCTCCGCGCGCACGCCGAGCAGGTCCTGGCGCCGGCCAAGCGGCCCAAGGACTACCTCCGCGTCTCCGAGCTGCCGATGACCGCCACCGGGAAGGTCCGACGGGACGCCCTCACCGGGCTGGTCTGACCGGGTCCACGGGGCGCGCCCGCTACCTCAGGCCGTGTCGGCGAGCGGTGCGGCAGCCACGTTCTGGCCGTCCGGAATGTGGCTCGGGCACCGCTGGCGCGCGTGTCGGCGTACGACGCGCCGGCGGGCGGTGCGTGAGGGGGAGTCGAGCCGTCCAGAACCCCCGTCAGGCACCGCTCAGGTTCGAGCTGAACAGACCTCGGGGCCGCGACGCGACCTCAGGCAGACCAGACCGGCCCGACCTGGTCGACCAGGTCACGGGCCTGGCGCAGCCCGGCCTCGGCCGCGACGGCGCGCTTGGCGGGGTCGAGCAGGTTGCGGCCGAAGGCGGCCAGCGCGTCGGCGTCCGGCGTGACCACCGACCAGGCTCGCGGCCCGACGCGCTCGAGCTGGGCGCGGATGGACGTCTTCTTGCTCACCGACCGCGGGAGCGGTGCGAGCACGACGACCCGCTCGGCGCCCTCGGCGACGTCGACGTTGGCGGTCGACCGCATCCCGCCGTCCATGTAGGTGCGTCCGCCGACCACGACGGGCGGCCACACCGTGGGGACGGCACAGCTGGCCGCGACGGCCGCGACCAGGTCGACCCCGGACTCGGGCCCGAACACGGTGAGCTCTCCGCTGGTGGTGTCGACGGCCGTGATGCGCAGGTCGCGGTCGGGCCAGTCGTGGACCGGGAGCCGCGAGCGGATCACGCCCTCGCGGTCGACGCTCCCGGGGGCGTGGGACGCGTGGGCGACCCGACCGACGCGGGCCAGCTTGTCGCGCCCGCTGCCGGGCAGCACGTAGGGCGGGACGAGCTTGAGCGCGGCGATGCGGGACAGCCGGCCGCCGATCTCGGCGTCAGCGGGCCCGAGCTGCTCGGCGTACAGGTCCTCGAGCGGCACGCCGTTGGTCACCTGGGCACCCACGACCGACCCGGCCGAGGTGCCGACGACGATGTCGGCCCCGGTCAGGTCGACCCCGGCGCGGGCCAGTCCGGTGAGGATGCCGAGCTCCCAGGCGATCCCGGTGATGCCACCGCCGCCGAGGACCAGTGCCGAGGTGCCGCGTCCTGTCATGGGCCCAGTTGTAGCGGACCGGACCGCATCCTGACCACGCACGCCCGGGAACGACGACGGCCCGCCGGGTCTCCCCGGCGGGCCGTCGTGTCGTGCGTGGTGGTCAGCCGATCAGGCCTGGCCGCCCGTGAGCTTCTCGCGGAGCGCCTGCAGCGCCTCGTCGGACGCCAGCGAGCCGCCGGTGTCGCCACCGGTCTCGCCGCCCTCGGTGTCGTCGCCACCGGAGGAGTACGAGGTGGCCTCGCCGGCCTCGGCCTCGGCGACCTTCGCGTCGGCCTGCTGCTTGACGTGCTGCTCCCAGCGCGCGTGCGCCTTGGCGTACTGGTCCTCCCAGACCGCACGCTGGTCGTCGAAGCCCTCGAGCCACTCGCCCGTCTCGGGGTCGAAGCCCTCGGGGTAGACGTAGTTGCCCTGCTCGTCGTAGGTCGCGGTCATGCCGTAGAGCGTGGGGTCGAACTCCTCCACGTCGGCGGCGGCAGCGGTCTCGTTGGCCTGCTTGAGCGACAGCGAGATCCGGCGACGCTCGAGGTCGATGTCGATGATCTTGACCATGACGTCGTCGTTGACCTGGACGACCTGCTCGGGGATCTCGACGTGACGCTCGGCGAGCTCGGAGATGTGCACCAGGCCCTCGATGCCCTCCTCGACGCGGACGAACGAACCGAAGGGCACCAGCTTGGTGACCTTGCCCGGGACGATCTGGCCGATCTGGTGGGTGCGGGCGAAGTGCTGCCACGGGTCCTCCTGCGTCGCCTTCAGCGACAGGGAGACACGCTCGCGGTCCATGTCCACGTCGAGGACCTCGACGGTGACCTCGTCGCCCACGGCGACGACCTCGGACGGGTGGTCGATGTGCTTCCAGGACAGCTCCGAGACGTGGACGAGGCCGTCGACGCCGCCGAGGTCCACGAACGCACCGAAGTTGACGATCGAGGAGACGACGCCCTTGCGGATCTGGCCCTTCTGGAGCTGGGTCAGGAAGCCGTGGCGAACCTCGGACTGGGTCTGCTCGAGCCAGGCGCGGCGGGACAGGACCACGTTGTTGCGGTTCTTGTCGAGCTCGATGATCTTCGCCTCGAGCGTCTGGCCGACGTAGGGCTGCAGGTCGCGCACGCGACGCATCTCCACCAGCGACGCGGGGAGGAAGCCGCGGAGGCCGATGTCGAGGATGAGGCCGCCCTTGACGACCTCGATGACGGTGCCCTCGACGACGCCGTCCTCCTCCTTGACCTGCTCGATGGTGCCCCAGGCACGCTCGTACTGAGCGCGCTTCTTGGACAGGATCAGACGACCTTCCTTGTCCTCCTTCTGGAGGACGAGGGCCTCGACCTTGTCGCCGACGGAGACGACCTCGTTGGGGTCCACGTCGTGCTTGATCGACAGCTCGCGCGAGGGGATGACGCCCTCGGTCTTGTAGCCGATGTCGAGGAGGACCTCGTCGCGGTCCACCTTGACGATGGTGCCGTCGACGATGTCGCCGTCGTTGAAGTACTTGATCGTCGCGTCGATTGCCGCGAGGAAGTCCTCTTCGGACCCGATGTCGTTGACAGCCACCTGAGGGGCGTCGTAGTCCGGAAGAGTGGAGAGCAGGCTCGTCATATGGGAAGTGATTCCTTGGATGGATGGAGTCGTACGTAGGCACGCAACCGTCTGTTTCACTGGCCCCTGCCGGTGACGAGTCACTGACGAGGACGCGGCGAGCCCGGGTTCGCTCGGTATGGAAGCCGGGCAGACGTCTGGCGCAGCCCCCAAGACTACGCGCGCCCGACACCTCGCGTCCAACCGGCAGGCCACGCTCAGCCCACGCTCAGACCGGCCCTACGACGCGACGGGCCACGCGTGCACGTCGCCGGCCTGGGCGACGGCCCTGAGGAGCGTCGCGGACCGGTCGGCCACGGGGTTGTCACCTTCACGGGAGGCGAGGTCGACGAGCGCATAGAGGTCGGCCGATCGCGCCCCGTCGAGCAGCGCGCCGACCCCTCCCCCGTGCCGGGTCGCCCAGGCCCCGAGGACGCCCGCCACGTAGGACGGGTCCCGCTCGAACCTCAGCAGGTTGCCGAGGTCGGTCCACGGGTGCCCCGCATGGGCGAACTCCCAGTCGAGCACCCCGGTCACCCCGAGGGTGTCGGGGTCGACGAGCAGGTTCTTCGGGTTCAGGTCGCTGTGCACGAGGCAGGTCCGACGCTGCGTGTCGAGCAGGTCCTGCGCGCGCCGGGCCACCTCCACCAGCGGAGTGCGCTCGGACTCGGGCCAGTGCGCCAGGCGGGAGGCGACCCACTCGTCCAGGCCGCCGTCGGGGAAGGCGCCGACGGTCAGCTCCGCGTCGACGAAGGGCCCCGGTCGCAGCAGCGGCATCCCCGCGAGCGCCGCGGCGACCGCCCCGGTGCTCGCCCCGAACCGGGTGAGCCCGTCGGCGTCACCGGCCGCGGAGAGGCGCGCCACGACGAGGTCGCCTCGCTCCCCCGGCAGCCAGGACGTCACCAGCAAGCCGGGCCGGCCGGCCGCCGCATCCGCGTGCCGGACCTCGAGGACGTCCGGGACGGGCAGGAGCCCGCACACGAGCCGCAGCACCGCCTGGTCCACCTCGGGTGCCGCGTCCCCGCGGGGGTCGCCGGGCGGATAGAGGCGTACGACGGCACGCTCGCCGCCGACCTCCCCGAGGAAGGTCCGCCCCGAGTGGCCGCCCTCCAGCGGCTGCAGCACCGGTCCGAGATCGCTCATCGAGCGCATGCTGCCACGCAGCGGCGCCGAGATGCGCGGTGCACCCGGGCAGTGACTCGCCCGGTGCACCGGCACCATTACGCTCCGGGGGTGGAGGATCACCTGCCGCAGTCCGTGAGGGTCGAGCGGCGCCCCGTCTCCGAGCGCGAGTCCCGCAGCGCCAACGGACCCGACTGGGACCGCTACGCCGACGAGTACCAGGCCACGCACGGAGCGTTCCTCGGCGACGCCGGATTCGTCTGGGGTCCCGAGGGCCACACCGAGGAAGAGCTCGGGATCCTCGGCGACGTGGCCGGTCTCGACGTGCTCGAGGTGGGCAGCGGCGCCGGCCAGTGCTCGCGCTGGGTGCGCACGCGCGGCGGCCGCGGGTTCGGCCTCGACCTGTCCCACCGCCAGCTGCAGCACTCGCTGCGGCTCGACGAGGAGACGGGGGTGGCCGTGCCGTCCGTCCGTGGCACCGCCACCGCCCTGCCCTTCGCGGCCGGCAGCTTCGACGTCGTCTTCTGCTCCTTCGGCGCCCTGCAGTTCGTCAGCGACATCGACGTGGCGGTCGCCGAGGTCGCCCGGGTGCTGCGCCCGGGAGGCCGCTTCGCCTTCTCCATCACCCACCCGACGCGCTGGATGTTCCCCGACGACCCGGGCGAGCCCGGCCTCACGGCGACGCAGTCCTACTGGGACCGCACGCCCTACGTGGAGGTCGACGACGCGAGCGGCGTGGTCGCCTACGTCGAGCACCACCGCACGCTCGGTGACTGGGTACGTCTCCTCGCGGCGTCCCACTTCAGGCTGGTCGACCTCGTCGAGCCCGAGTGGCCAGAGCAGCACGACCGGGTGTGGGGCGGCTGGTCACGCACCCGCGGCCTGTTGACGCCGGGCACGGCGATCTTCGTGGCGCACCTGCTGGGCTGACCGACGGCCGCGAGCCCAGCCGGCCATGAGCGAGGACGGGTTGAAGGACGACCAGACCCGACGGCGCCGGCTGGCCTCCGCCACCAGCTCGCCCCGCACCTGCTGGCACGCGTCCCAGAACGCGCGGCCCTCCTCGGCAGGCGGGGCGACGGGTGCGAAGACAGCGGCATCCGCCTGCTGGGCGAGTCCTCGGCCGACCCCCAGGCTGGTCGCCTGCGCGACGCGGCTCCAGTCGTCGGGGACCGGCGTGCCGAGGTCGAGGGCCGCGTCGAGCACCTCCTGCCAGCCGTTGACGTAGGGCCCGGACCACGACGACGTACGCCCTCGTCTCGCCCGGCGCAGCGCCTTGACCAGCGGCACGAGCAGCAATGCGACGAGGCCGAGCGCAGCCGTCGCGGCCACGACGCCCAGGGCCACCTGCCAGGCCGGACGCGACTCGGACGGGACTGAGGGCGGGCGGATCTCCCTGTCCCTCCCCTTCGACGCCTGGTCGAGCTGCTCCTGGACGAACTCCGCGGGGTCGGGCGCCGGCGCCGTCTCCGCCCCCTCCTCGAGCACGCGTGAGCCCAGATACCGCTCGAGGTCGAGTGGGCGCCAGGTGCCGTCCTCGAACTGCAGCTCCACCCACGAGGTCAGGTCACCGTAGTCGACGAGACCGCCGCGACCCGGCTCCGCGCCGGTCACCAACCGTGCAGCCACGCCGAGACGGGAGGCCCCGAGAGCCATGAGGGCGCTGTACTGGAAGGCGGTGCCGGTCATCCGCTGCGATCCCAGCATGCGGTGGCCGAGCATGTCGGGCGACTGGTCGAACGCCTCGGTGACCCGCACCGTGCCGTGGCTCTGGAGGTAGCGAGCCAGCAGCAGGACCCGCTCGAGCGGAAGCAGCTCCTGCCGGTCGAAGGGCTGCAGATACTCGTCGAGGAAGGTCCCGTCGGGCTGTCGCTGCTCCTCGGTCGGCTCACGGGTAGGGTCCCGGCGCGTGAACGTCACGTCCCCCACCACCGACTCGAACCGGTACTCGTCGCGTACGTCCACGCCGCCCAGCACGAGTGCGCTGGCGGTCGCCTGGTTGTAGCGGACGTCGCCGACGTCGGTCCGACCGGGGTTGAAGTCGAAGTCGAGGTTGGTCAGCTCGCCGAGCATCGGCAGCCAGTCACTGGAGTAGCCGGGCCGGAACTTCACCCGCACGACCGCCGTGGCGCCGGGATGGAGGGCAGCCACGTCGGAGCTCACTCGCTTGAACGTCCCGTAGCCGTCTGACCCCGGCGAGCTTTCTGCGGGAATCCAGGCCTCACCGTTGTAGAGGTCGAGCACGGCCAGCCGCAGCCGACGGCCGTCGGGGACTCCGCTCGCCTTGAACAACCTGATGTCGTCGGTCCTCGGGACAGGCAGCACGGGCGTGTCGGCGACAAGAGGCGTGTCGTTCCTGCCGCTGAGCAGCACGCGGTCAGACACGTCCGAGTCGGGCACCACGAGTCCGGCGAAGGCGGACACCACCACCACCATCGCGACGGCCACCGCGGCAGCCGTGCCCGACCCTCTGCTGGCACCGACCGAGGCCTCGTGCCGACGGGCGCGTACGGCCGCCCAGCCGAGGAGGACCATCGTGACGAGGACCGCGCGCGCCACCATCAGGCTCGGGGCCAGCACGCCGAGCGGGATGGTGGCCGCGAGGCCCGCCAGCAAGGGCACCACCGGCGCCAACGGGCGCGTCGTCGCGACCGCGAACCACGCAGCGGGGAACGCGGCCAAGAACCCGATGAGGTACGGCACGAGCATCACCTGGCCGCTCGACTCCACCGGCGGGACCGTGCTGACAAGAGTGAGGGGCGCGTCGACGGACCCAACGAGCACGCGACTCACTGTGCGGAGCGTGGGGAACAGCCACGGCCCGGGCTCGCGCAGGGCGGCCCACGCGCCGACGGGGACGAACCCCGCTAGCCCGACGAGCGAGTACCACCACCCGCCCTCGTGTACGCGGCGCGCAGCCAGGGCAAGGGACACGAGCAGCACGACGGGCACCAGGCCGACCACCAGGTAGCTGCGGCCCACGAAGCTGTCGTCCAGGATCGACAGGATCATCGCCAACGCGACGACGACCGCGACCGCGTCGACCATGCTCCCCTGCTCGCGCCTCACCTCATCCCCCTCGCCATCAGGTCCTGCAGCCGTGCCAGGTCCGGGACGGACAGCTCGCGCAGGGGCCCGCTGTCACGCACGGCCGTCTCTCCCTGACTGTCCGCGCGTACGACGATCCAGTCCGCGCCGCGGCCGAACTGCGCAGCTGCCATGTCCAGGTCGACGAGGGCCCGGGAAGCGCCCGTCACCTGGACGACGAGGCCCGTCCCGGCAACGGATCCGGCCGCCTCTGCCGCGTGAGCCAGGTAGGCGTCGCCGTCCTCCAGCGCGAACCGGCACGCGGCATCGGTCATGGCGACCGGATGACGGCTGTGGGCGAGGTGCGCTCCGCAGCGCAGGTAGGTGTCGAAGTCGTCCCGTACGGCCCGCAGCGCGACCGAGGTCGCGACCGAGGTCGCGAGCTCGAAGTCCCGCGCGCGGGGGTAGGACGCCCTCGAGCCGTCGAGGAGCACCGTGACGTGACCGCGTCGCGTCTCGTGGAACTGCCGGACGAGCAGCTGCCCCGCCTTGGCCGAGGAGCGCCAGTGCACATGCCGTAGGTCGTCGCCGGGGACATACTCCCGCAGCGCGTGGAAGGCCAGGTCACTCATCGAGAGCTGCTGGCTCGTCGCCCCGTCAAGGTCGTTGGCCAGTCCCCCGGCGAAGACAGCCAGGTCGGTCACCTGCGGCGACACGAGCAGCTCGAGCACCCCACCCATCTCGTGGCGGCGACTCATGAGGCCGACTGGATCGGTCTTCTCGTAGCTCACCGGTCCGACGGCGTGAGCTCCACGAGGCATCACGGGGAGCTCGATCACCTCATCGTGCCGCGAGAAAGGCCGCAGGAACGGAAGGCGCAGGCGCACGGTGCGGCCACCTACGGGCACCACCACGCGCGGGAACAGCATCGGGACCGCGCCTGCCTCGACCGCGAGGACTGCGACCGGAGGCGACGCACCCACGATCGTGCGGTGCTGCCGCAGCACGATGGTCGCCGACGGCGCACCGGGTAGCACCTGCCACGCCAGCGCCACCAGCAGCAGCCCGAAGGCGACGACAGCGAGCTGGGTGAACTCCAGCCAGTTCAGCCGCACGGACAGTGCGGTCGCGACGACCCCCGTCGCCAGGACCCCGCGACCGAGCGGCGTCAGCAGGCGGAGCGGACCCACGAACCGCGAGGGCCGCAGCGCGGCGAGCCGCCGTGCGGCGCCGCCCCGTGTGCCGGCCCGGTCGCTCACGCGCGGTCGCGGGGGGCGGGCACCTGCGCGAGCAGGTCGTCGATGACCTCGTCGGAGGTCGTGCCCCCGTAGGCCGCACCCGAGCCCATCAGCAACCGGTGGCCCAGCACCGGGTGGGCAAGCGTCGCGATGTCCTCGGGCACCACGTGCCCGCGACGTTCGGCGAGCGCCCACGCCTTGGCGGCCCGGATCCAGGCCAGGCAGCCGCGCGTGGACAGGCCGATCCTGACCCCGGGCACCTCGCGGGAGGCCTCGGCGAGTCGGCGTACGTAGCTGATGATCGCCGGGTCGACGTGGACCATGTCCGCCAGCCGGCTCATCCGCTCGATCTCACGAGCCGTGACCACGGGCACGAGGTCCGCCGCCCGGTCGCGGATGCGCGACTCCGCCAGCAGTGCCTCGGTCGACTCCGCGTCGGGGTGTCCGACGCTCGTGCGCATGAGGAACCGGTCCAGCTGCGCCTCGGGCAGCTGGTAGGTCCCGGCCTGCTCGATCGGGTTCTGGGTCGCGATCACCATGAACGGCCGGCGGACCTCGTGGGTCTTGCCGTCGACTGTGACGTGCCCCTCCTCCATCACCTCCAGCAACGCCGACTGTGTCTTCGGCGACGCGCGGTTGATCTCGTCGGCCAGGACCATGCTGTGGAAGAGAGGCCCGGGGTGGAACGAGAACTGACCCTGCACCTGGTCGTAGACCGTGACGCCGGTGATGTCCGAGGGCAACAGGTCGGGCGTGAACTGGATGCGCGCGAACGAGCAGTCGAGCGACTTCGCCAATGCCCGGGCCAGCATCGTCTTGCCCGTGCCCGGGAGGTCCTCCAGCAGGAGGTGCCCACCGGAGACGAGGCAGGTCAGCCCGAGACGGACGACGTGCCGCTTGCCGAGGACGGCCGCCTCGACGTTGTGCTGGACCTGGTCGAACGTGTCGGCGTACCACCGCACATCGTCAGGGTGGACGGTCGCGAGCTCGGACATGCTGTGAGGAACGGTTCGGTCCTGCCTCAGGCCGTCGTGTCGCGGCGCCCGCGCAGGAACAGGAACAGGCCGGCCAGGAGTGCGATCGCACCGCCGATGAATCCGATGAGCGGCAGGGTCTTGGTGAGCAGGTCCAGGGATCGTCCGTTGTCCTTGGCGTCCGCGACGTTGGCCTCGACCTGCTCGTCGGTGAACGCGAGCTGCATGTCGAGCAGCGGCGAGCCGTCCTCGAGCTCGCGCACCTCGTGCTGGGTCTGGTTGACGATGGATCCCGTCGTCGGATCGATCCAGATGAACTTGTCCTGGGAGTAGACACCGTCGATGCCCTCGACGACCTCGGCCGACTCCTCCTCCACGAGCACGTGGTACTTGTAGGTCTCGAGACCCTCGAGCGTCTCGGTGCCGTCGTAGGTGGCGTCGACCGCCTCGCCCAGCATGCCGTCCCAGTAGGTGTAGTCCTTCTTCTCGGCGTCGAAGGGCCACTTGTTGACGAGGCCCGACTTCTCCTCGGCGCTCGGCGGGACGTACTGGGGGTCGTTCACGGCCTCGGCCGTCCGGCGGTCGGTGGCGAACACGTCGCTGCTGGCGCTCACGAGCCGGTCGTCGGACTCGTCGACACACTGCGGCGTGTCGCCCTCGTCGATCACCAGACACGTCGTGTTGACGAAGACGACGACGTCGTCGTCGGACAGCTCCGCGTCGGCCTTCGTCACGCTGGCAGCCTTGACCTGGAGCGACTCGACGTCACCCGATGCCGGGTTGAGCTTGTCGGCCGTGCCGGACAGGTTGGTCACCGAGTCCGTGTCCAGCGGGGTCTTCTTGACCGCATCCCCGCCCCAGAGGACGACGGTGAGCGCGGCGACGAGCAGGAACGAACCAAGGCCGACCAAGACGGCGGCGATGACCTTGCGCACGAGAATCCTCCAGGCGGATTGAATGAAGTCGCCGAACGGTACCAGCAAGTAGCATGTCGTGGAGAGAGATCGTCGAACCCCCGGATGGACGTCTGCAAACGTGGTGACCAGTACTCCAGTGACTCCCGACCGAGTCGGGCGTCGCCGATCCCCACGTGTTGAAGAGGACCACCTGGTGATGAGAGCCCTGGTGCGCGTGTCAGATGAGCTGGCGCACTCGCGGACGTGGGTGCTCGGGACTGCCGTGGCGCTCATGGTCGTCCAGCTCGCGTTCCGCACCTGGGCCGCCGCGTCGAGCTGGTACTTCCTCGACGACCTCGTGTTCCTGCGGCGTCACGCCGAGGCGAGCGACTGGAGCTATCTCGTCGATCCCTACAACGGCCACGTCATGCCTGCCGCCAAGGCGATCTACTGGTTGCTTCGCACGACGGGCCCGACCGAGTGGTGGCCGGGAGCGCTGGTGGTCGTCGTCGGGCAGGCCCTCGCGAGCGCCGCCTGCCTCTGGATGCTCGTCAGCCTCTTCGGCCTTCGCCGGGCGATCCTGGTGCCCTACGCGATCTACCTGTTCCTCGCGATGTCCGTGCCCTCGTTCATGTGGTTCGTCGCGGCGCTGCAGCAGCTGCCACTGCAGATCACGCTCAGCCTCGGCGTGGGCGCCTGGGTGCGCTACCTCCGCACACGCCGAACGCTCTGGCTCGTGGCGTGCACCGGTGCGCTGGGTCTCGGCCTGGCGTTCTGGCCGAAGGCGCTCTTCCTGCTGCCGCTCCTCGCGTACCTCAGCATCGCCTACTTCTCTCCCCTCGGAGTGCGACGTCGACTGCAGGGCCTGCGTTCGCAGCTCGTGGCGTTCGTTCCGTTGCTCGTCGTGGGCCTGGCCTACGTCGGCTACTACGTGAGCGTCGTTCCGGGACAGCTCTCCACGGTCACCGCGCGACTCGTGGGCGAGTTCGCCGAGACGATGCTCGGCACCACCCTCATGACCGGTCTCGTGGGCGGACCCTGGCGCTGGCGGGACCCCGCCCCGCCCAACTCGTTCGCCGACCCCCCTCAGCTGGCGGTCCACCTCGCCTGGGTCGTCGTGCTGCTCGTCGTGGCGTACGCCTGGCTGCGCCGGCTCCGGACAGGACGGGCGTTCCTCCTGTTCCTCGGCTACGTCGGAGGCACGTTCGTCCTCGTCCTCGCCGGCCGCGCGACCGCCCTCGGCGCCACGCTCGGCACGGACGCGCGGTACCTCTCGGACATCCCCCTGATAGCGGCGCTCTGCCTGGGGCTCGCCTTCATCGACCTGCCTGACGCGCCCGGTTCGTCGGCCCAGCGCGAGAGGCCACTCGTCGCGGCCGTCCCGCGGCCTGTCGGCGTGGGACTGCTCGTCGTCGTCCTCGTCGGCAGCGTGGTGAGCTCGATCGGCTACGTTCGACCGTGGCATCGCGACAATGCGGCGCACGCTTTCTTCGACACTGTGCGCGCCGAGGTCGAGTCGCGCGGCCGGACCGAGATGGTGGATCGGGTCGTACCTGAGGACGTGATGTCTCAGCTGGCCGCGCCCGCCAACAGCTTCCAGTTCCTCGCGCCGCTCGTGACCGACGCGATCCACTTCCCCGACGTGTCGTCCGACCTCGCGATCGTGGGCGATGACGGCTCCTTCCGCCAGGTCGTGATCGATCGCGGGGTCGACTCTGTTCCTGGTCCTCTCGCCGGGTGCGGGTGGAAGGTGACGGAGAAGGGACGGCGGATCCCGCTCGCCGGGGACGCGTTCGACTTCGTCTGGTGGGCGCGCATCGGATACCTCAGCAGCAATGACTCACCCGTCACCGTGACCGCGGGGCAGAATCGGGTCCAGACGAGCGTGCGCAGCGGGCTCAACAACCTCTACCTGCGTCTGGAGGGGGGCTTCGACCACGTGACGATCGACGGACTCGACCCGGGGACGACGCTGTGCGTCGACACCGTCGAGGTCGGACAACCCGAGCCGGGAGCACCACTGCCGTGACGACAGACTCCGCCACGCAGGTCGAGATCGCGCACGAGTTCCCCGCGCTCGACACGGTGCGCGCCATCGGCGCCATCGCGGTCCTGACCACGCACGCCGCCTTCCAGACCGGCAGCTACCTCGGCTCGGGCGCGTGGGGCACGTTCCTCGCTCGCCTCGACGTCGGCGTCGCCATCTTCTTCGTGCTGTCCGCCTTCCTGCTCGCGCGCCCCCACTTGGCCCGGGCCGCCACGGGTCGGCCGGCCCCCGACCTCGGCTCGTACGGCCGGAAGCGAGTCCTGCGGATCGCCCCCGCCTACGTCGTGACGGCAGTGCTGGCGCTCGCCGTGTTCCCGAAGAACGCCGACGAGGGACCGCTGGACTGGCTCTCGACGCTGCTTCTCCTCGACATCTACACCCGCGACAAGCTGCCGCACGGGCTCACCCACATGTGGAGCCTCGCCGTCGAGGTGGCCTTCTACGTCCTGCTGCCGCTCCTCATGCTGGTGGCGCTCGGGCGCGGCCGTCGCCGGATCCTGCGTCCCCGCCGCACGCTCGCCGTGCTTGCGACCATGGCCGCCGTCACCGTGTGGTGGCACCTCGAGGGCACCCCCCTGCTCGATCCTCGGGTCCCCGGCGGCACCGGCCTCTGGCTACCCGGCTATCTCACGTGGTTCGCGGTCGGGATCGGGCTCGCGCTGCTCCACGTACGCCACCAGCAGGGCGTCGGCACCGTCGTCGAGCGACGGCTGGTCGAGCTCGGTCGGATGCCGGGCACCTGCTGGGTGCTCGTGGCCGGACTCGTGCTCGCCGTCTCCACCCCGCTCGCCGGCCCGGTGCTCTTCGTCGCAGGCACCCCGTCGGAGACACTGCTGAAGAACGTCGTCTACTCGATCATCGGCGGGCTCATCGTGCTCAGTGGTGTCTTTGCCGACCCGCAGCGCGGATACGGACGGCTCATGTCGCACCCGGTCTGCCGACACCTCGGCCAGATCTCGTACGGCGTCTTCTGCCTCCACCTGTCGATCATCAGCCTGGTGCTCTGGAGCACCGACTACCGTCTCTTCGGCGGCAACGGCCTGGAGGTGTGGGCGCTCACCCTCGTCGCCAGCATCGCAGCCGCGGAGGTGCTCTATCGCGTCGTGGAGCGACCTGCCCTGCGACTCGGGCGCACCCGATCCTCCTCGTCGAGCCACACCCAGGCCGCCACGGCCGAGAGGGACAGCACGACCAGCAGGTGAGGCCAGGCCAGCTGACCGGCCCACCCCGCCGAGCCGCCCCACGGCCGCACCGCGTACGCCGCGTAGGACGCGGCCAGCGGAGCGCCGAGCCACCACGCCCCGGCCTCCGGCGCCCTGCGGTGGAGGGCCGCGGCCCCGGCAGCACCGACCAGTGAGACCACCACGCCCGGATACCCCGCTACCACGCCGGCGACCATCAGCAGGACCGCTGCGTGCGCGATGAAGGGAAGTCTCCGGCGTCGCCCGGACTCCCGAGCACCACGTCGCCCGCGGCGGACGGACGCCGCGACCACCAGCAGCCCACCGAGGGCAACCGCGCCACCGAGCAGGCCCGCGCGGTAGGTGCCGTCAGGCGCGAACGACATCACGAGGCTCCCGGCCGCGGTCGTCGTCCACCCCTGGCGCCAGCCGTCGAAGACCTCCGGGACGGCCTCACGACCGTCGACGCGCGCGGTCCAGCCGGGGCTTGCGTTCTCTCGCGTCGCCACGTCGCCCCCGGTCGGCACGTCGACCCGACGCAGGACGGGGTCGGGCTGCTCGGTCGGGAGTGCTCTGCCGTCCGTCGGGCCCAGTGGGTCACCCAGGACCAGCACGTCGGGCACGAACGCGTCGGACGCCAGAAGGTCGACGTCGTTGACGCCCGTGCTTAGGGGAACCACATCGCCCCGGCACAGGACCGCCTCGAGTCGCCGCCCGGCCAGCATGTCCGCCGGGCTGCCCACGACCCGCGTGGACTGGGACACCGCGTTGTTGCGAATCGTGGGACCCGTGCCGCATGGAGTTCGGGCCGGCTCGTCAGGCAGGTCCAGAGGCAGGTAGGGGACGCCTTGCAGGACGAGCTCGCTGACTCCGACCGGCACGCTCTGCGCGGCACCGTCGAAGCCCAGGTCGGTGGCCGGCTCGGCGTCCAGGACCCGGACGGTGAGCTGGTCGGTGCGGATCGCGTCGAACCGGGCGGACCCGCGCTCCAGCTCGACCTCCTTCGTGCCTCCCGGCCACGAAAGCTCGACCCGCTGCGGCAGGCGAGCCGCGACGTCGCGGTTGACGCTCATCCCGAGGCCGGTGACCGTGCGCCGCCCCAGCCACGAGATCCGCAGCTCGGGGTTCAGCTCGCCGAGCGCCGCCGACCACGTGGTGCCTGCGTCTCCGTCCACGGCTGCGACGGCGCCCGCCCGCGGGTCGTCCACGCCGACCGAGGAGGCCGTGATCCGGGCCGGCTGGTCCTGCAGGATCACGTCGTCGAGGTCGGGTCCGGGGTAGGGGCTCACGATCAGGTGTGCCGGCACGGCGGTGGTGGCGTCGGACGTGAAGCGGCGGTGCACGTCGCGGGACTCCTCCTGAGAACCTGCCTTGTGCGCAGCACACCGGACGACGTCGTCCACTCGTGCGCAGCCGGTCCGGCCGTCGGAGAGGCGACGGAGCACGACTGCGTCGGGCTGTCCCCACTCCGGCGGCGTGGGCGGGACCACCAGGCGACGCACGACGTCTTCTCCGACCTCGACCTCGGCGAGCTCGATGTCGTTGCCGGTCCGCTCCGACACATCGGACACCGTCACCGACGACGTCCCACCGGGCACCTCCACCGACCGCGCCTCCCCCGGTGCGAACCTCAGGGGTTCGCTCTCCCAGTCGGGCGTCGACACGACGAGGACCTCGTCGCCCGCGTCACCGACGCGCACCGTCACCCGGCCGACGTCACGTGGCTCCTCGAGCTCGATGCGCCACCACTGCGCACCCGGCGACATCGTCGCGGACCGCCAGCTCGTGTCCGGGTCGCCGTCCACAGCCGCTTCGGGGAGGGTGCCACGTCGGGTGAAGCCCAGCGCGTCGGGGTCGGCCTGGGTGCTCGAGGCGGTCACCGACGCCGCGCCCTCCAGGTCCGCGACGGTGAGCCAGCGCGAGCCGTCCGCCACGGAGTAGTCAGGCACCCCGGACCGGGAGAGCTCGCGCCACTGCTCGTACGACAACGTCGGCGACACGGAGTCGTGGAGCCGGCCGAAGTTGCGCTCCACCGCCCGCAGACCGTCGGTGAGGACGACGCGGTCGGGTGGTGCATCGCCCCGGTCCGCACCCACGGCGAGCCGCACCGGGGAGGTGCCCACGACTCCCGCGTCGGCAAGGTCGAGGAGGTCCTCGGGCCCACCGACCACGACCGTCTCGGGATCCGCCGCCTCGGTGGCGTACGGCACCTCCCCTGTCACGCGATAGACCTCGACCGCCTGGTACTCCGTCTGCCAGCCGGAGTTGACCAGCGCCTTGCCCAGACGGCCTCCCTCGATGCGCGCCTCTCCACCGATGTCCGGCCCGAAGCCCACCGCCCGCACCAGTCCGGGCGTGTCGTCCAGAGCCTGGTGGACCAGGACCGGGTCGGCGACGTCGCGGCTGCGCTCGAGGTCGTTGCGTACCACCACGTGGGAGACACCGGCCCGGCGGAGGTAGCTCGCGAGCCCTTCGCTCCCCTGCCCCTCGTTGAGGCGTCGCTCGATCTCGTCGAGCATCCGGATGTTGCCGGCCGGGGTGAGCGGTACGGCGTTCCGAACGGCCCACGGGCTGCTCGCGAGCGCTTGCATGGGCTCGTCCCGAGGCGTGCCCCACACGTAGGTGCCGAACGACGAGCCGGGCACGAGGAGCGCCACGCCCGGGTGCTCCTCCTGGTCTTCCTCGAGCCACGCCGCCGCCTCCCGCCAGTAGCCGGGGACATCGCCGAACCCCTGCCCGGGTGTGATGCGTCCGACCCACGCGGGGGACGTCGATCCGACCACGGCCACCACGACGACGCCGATCGCGAAAGCGATGTTGGTCCGTTCGGACACGCCCAGGCCCTGACGTGTTCCTCGAGCGGCGCTCCAGCGGGACTGCAGCTCCTCGAGCGCGTAGGCGAGCCCGACCACCAGTGGGAGCCGGAGCACGACGTCGAACTTGTGCACGTTGCGCAGCGGCGCGAGCCACCCGTCGAGCAGCGTGAGCAGCTGTGAGGCGAACCACCCCTGCACGTCGCCGTGGTGGCCCATCGTCACGAGCACGAGGCCCGCGAACACCCCGGAGACCAGGAACAGGCGGTGCGGGTTGCGCCGCAGCGCAAGGCCCGCCACACCGGCCGCCAGGACGACCGCGCTGTTGAGGGGTAGGTAGAGCGAGGTGATGAGGTCACGTCCGGCGCGGCTGTCCGGGTCGAGGTATGCCACCCAGTTGGAGGTGCCCCGCAGCGCGTCGGCCAGTGTCGTGGGATAGGTCGTCACGGCCGCGGTCTCGATGAAGTCTAGGAACGGAGGACTGTAGGCTCCGAGCAGGAAGAGAGGCACGAGCCACCACAGCGTGCCGAGGACCGTGAAGAGCGGCCACCACAGCAGCATCGAGCGACGGCGCGGACCGGGTTCGCGGGTGAGCAGCCAGAGCACCCCCAGCGGAAGGACGGCGGACGTCGCCGCCGCGTTGACGCCCCCCACCATCGCCACCGCCAGGGCGGCCAGCGCGGCCGCCCGGACCGGCGAGCCGCGGCGGCTGCCGATCACGAGCGGCAGCAAGACCCAGGGCGCCAGGGCGCTCGGCCACACCTCGATCGAGCTGGGGCCCAGCACCGTCAGCATCCGCGGCGACAGGGCGAAGGCGAAGCCGGCGACGATGCAGGCCAGGTCGGATCGAACGCCCAGCGCGCGCGCGAGCAGAGCCATCCCGACGAGCGCCACGCAGAGCACGAGCGCCATCCACGACCGCTGCACGACCCACGCCGGGAGGTCCATGACGTAGCCCAGGGCGTGGAAGGGACCCATCGGCCAGAGGTAGCCGTAGGCCTGGTTCTGCAGCTGACCGAAAGCGCCCTCGGCGTCCCACAGGTGGGCCGCCCGAGCGAGGAAGTCCACCGGCGAGATCGCCAGGTCGAGCTTGGTGTCGGCGACCACGAGCCCCGCGGACTGGGTCAGGGCGAGACCCGTCAGCAGCGCGCAGGCAGCAACCAGCCGCCAACCAAAACGCGAGCCCTCCTGGTTCACCGCTTGCGCAGCACGAGCACCAGGTTCCACGTGATGACCTCTCTCACTACCGGGACGTGCAGCAGCCAGCGACTCCACCATGGGTTGTAACGCGGAACCAGGTGCACCACGTCGGCATCCTGCTGGCTGCGCGCCCACCGCAGCCCGTCGGCGACCGAGACCGCGAAGAGGGACTCACCGAACTTGTTCTTGGGCTCGTGACCGTGGCGCTCGGCGTACCGGCGTCGGGCCCGTCGCCCACCCAGGTAGTGCCAGGGCGCGGTCTCGTGGCCGCCCCACGGACCCCACCATGTGGTGTAGCTGATGAAGACCAGGCCGCCCGGACGGGTGACCCGCAGCATGTCATCGGCCATCCGCCACGGCTCCACAACGTGCTCGAGGACGTTGGATGAGTAGCAGACATCCACCGCCGCGTCGCGGAACGGCAGCTGCATGCCGCTGCCGAGGACGGTGCGCACGTCGATCGACCCCGTGCCGGCGAGCTCACCCACGTCGGCGTCGAGCGCGACGTAGGAAGCGCCAGCTGCCTCGAACGCCTGCCGGAAGTAGCCGGGGCCACCCCCGACGTCGAGCATCAGCTGGCCTGACAGGTCGTGGTACTGCGACACCTGCAGCGCGGAGTCGCGCGCAAGCGCAGTGTAGAACCGGGCCGGGTCGGGCTGCTCGTAGCGAAACTCCCGGAACAGCCGTAGCGACCGGGAGAGATCGGCGCGCCACGGCGGGGTCCTCGTCAGCACCCGCAGACCCTAACTGACAAGTGACCCGACGGTAGGGTTCTCGCCGATGACTGACCACCAGGAGCTCGCCGGCCGACATGTCGCCTTCTTCAGCTGGCGCGACACCCACAACCCCGAGGGCGGGGGCGCCGAGCGCTATCTCGAGAAGATGGCGCAAGGACTCGTCGCGCGCGGCGTCCGCGTCACGATCTTCTGCGCTGCCCATGCGGCCGCACCTCCCGACGAGGTCGTCGACGGCATCCATTTCATCAGGCGAGGGTCGAAGCTCACCGTGTACTCGGAGGGGTTCAGCGGGCTGGCTCGCGGCCGGTTCGGACACGTGGACCTGGTCGTGGACGTGCAGAACGGTCTCCCGTTCTTCACCCGCGCCGCCACGAAGGCACCCGTCGTCGTCCTCGTGCACCATGTGCACCGCGAGCAGTGGCCGGTCGTCTACCCGGGGCTCGTCGGCAAGGTCGGATGGGCGATCGAGCACCGCCTCGCGCCGCGGCTCTACCGCTCGTGCCAGTACGTCGCGGTGTCGCGGGCCACGCGCGACGAGCTCGTCCCTCTGGGCGTGGACCGCCAGCGCATCGCCGTCGTCCACAACGGCACCGACCCCGTGGTCGCCACGGGGGTCGGGAAGTCGGACCACCCGACGATCGCAGTGGTTGGGCGGCTGGTCCCGCACAAGCAGGTCGAGCACGCGATCGACGCGGCACTCGCCCTGCGGGCCGAGCACCCCGACCTGCGTCTCCACGTCGTGGGCAGTGGGTGGTGGGAGGCCGAGCTGCACCGCTACGCCGCCGACCGGGGCGCGGGCGACACTGTCGTGTTCGAAGGTCACGTGGACGAGACTCGCAAGCACGAGGTCTACGAGCAGGCATGGGCGTTGGCCCTTCCCTCACTCAAGGAGGGCTGGGGTCTGGTCGTCGGAGAAGCTGGCATGCACCGGACGCCGACCGTGGCGTACCGCTCAGCGGGCGGAACCCGGGAGTCCATCACCCATGACGTGTCAGGACTGCTCGTCGACGAGCCGCACGACTTCGTCGAGGCCCTGCGGGACCTGCTCGCCGATGCGGAGCTGCGTGGACGGCTCGGGGAGGGGTCACTCGAGATGAGTCACCGGTTCACCTGGGAGCACGCGCAGGAGTCGTTCGCCCACGTGGTGGCGGCCGTCCTGCGTGGTGAGCGCGTCGACGCGCAGGACCCCGACGCTGAGTGATCGGGGCGGGTCGCGGGTCAGGCAGGCGTCACTCGACGGTGGTGCCGTAGTTGAACTCCGGCGTGTTGATCGTGCCGGGAGACTGCTCCGGCGCACTTGTCTGGCTGGTGACGACGCCCATGAGAGTGGCGACGGCCAAGCCTCCGCCAACGACGATGCTGACGATCGGCGCGATGATTGAACCCATGGTTCTGGTGACCCTCCCTAGACGATGCGAGCAAGATACCAGCCGGTAGTGACCTTTGTGCAATCACGCGGCAACTCTTTGGCCGGCCCGCCTCAGCCATGCGAATGCAGCGAATACCAGCAGGCCGCACCAGCCGCACCACGCCAGTGACATCGCGACCACCCACGCGGCACGTGCCCCGACCTCCGACGCCGCGGGCCCGAGGTCGATCACGCTGAGTCCGTCGAGCTGCCAGACCACGTCCCCCTCGATGTCGGGCACCTCCACGGCCGGCAGCTGTTCGACGACGACGAGCCGGATGCCTGCCTCGCGAAGCCCCGCGGACCGCACCTGTGCGTCCGACGACTCCAGGGCGCGTCGCACCGCGGCGGCCGTCGGGTCCTCACCGGCGAGCGGTCGTCCGTCGACCACGAGCCGGTCCTCGACGACGACGCGCCGGGGCAGGTAGCGCCCGAGCGGTGCCAGCACTGGGCGTCCGTCGTTGTTCCACGACGGGGCCCGATAGCTCTGGAAAGGCAGCAGGGCGACATCGCCGGGCGGCAGCGACCGCAGCTCAGCGACCAGCTCGTCGTAGGAGTCCGGGTAGTCGACTGCGGCCAGGCGTCCGGAGAGACCGAGAGTCGCGTCGGGCATCAGCGCGACCGGGACCAACACGCAGGCGAGCGCGATCATCGCTCGGGAGAACGCGTCCGGGAGGGCGTGAACCAGGGCATCCGCGCCGCGCCCCGCCAGGACTGCAGTCAGAGGCGCGGCGAGAGCGAGCAGCCTGGACCCGTCACGAAGCAGGCCCGCGCCCGGCACCGTGCTGGCGAGCCACCCCGTCGCGCCGGGGAGCGCCCAGGTCGCCACGGTCACGGTCAGACCGATGACCCAGCACATCACGAGCGGTCGCCTCAGCTCTTGCGGCACCTTCGACCACCCGCGGCGAGCGCCGAGCAATGCCAGCGCCACCAGGACGACCGTCGTGATGACGGCGAGCGCGCCGGACCGTGATGGGAGCACCACCTGGGCGTTCCAGATCCCGCCGAGGGATACGAAGGCCAGAGGTCCCGGAAGGAGGCCACCACCGCTCGGCGCGAAGACGTCCGCACCGTCGGCGCTCGACGTGGCGCTTCCGGCGTGGAGGAGCCCGGACGCGAGCCAGGGCAGGTTGGCCAGCACGAGCAATGTCGCCAGGGCGAGCCGGTGACGCCACCCACGCGGCGCGGCAGCAGCGCAGGCAGCGACCCCCGTCACGATCCCGGTGGACGCGCTCAGGCTGCCGAAGACGAGGAGCACCGGGAGCCTCGCCGGAAGAACGCCTGACGTGCGCCACGCAGCCCCGGCCAGCACCACCCAGGGAAGGACTCCGTAACCCACGAGGACCGGCCAGTGGCCGATGGCCAGGCGCTCGACCACGAAGGGGTTCCATATGGCCACGGACGCAGCAACCAGGCGCGCAACGACGCCGGGACCGACCAGGGCGGCCGCACCGGAGCCGGCTGCCACGAGCGGCAGCAGCAGTACCAGCTTCTGCAGGAGCATGCCGCCCAGCACTTCGTCGAGGACGGCGACCACGGCATCGGAAGGGACGGCCCTCGGGAGCGCACTGCCGAGGCCGAGGGCATCCGCTCCGAGCCGGAGGTCCGGCACCCACACCATGTCGTAGCTCAGGACGTAACCGCGGCCGAGTGCGCCGCCGAGCAGCAGCACCGCGAGCACGGCTGCCCACACCGTCGGCAACAGCAGCCCACGCGTGCGTGCCGTCGCCCAATCGACCCGTGCTCCCACGGTGGGACACCTTAGGGTGTGCCGCATGTCCACACGAGCGCGCGACCGGTCGCACGAGGTCGCCGACCCCCGCCGAGGGCCTCGCGGCCTGCTGGCCGGGAGTGGGCAGATCGCAGTCGCGATGATGCTGATGAACATCGCCACCTACGGGTTCACGATGACCGCGGCACGGATCATCGGTCCCGTCCCCTACGGCGCGTTCTTCGCACTGATGAACCTCGTGATGATCGTCAGCGTCGTCATGCTGGGACTGCAAGCGACGGCCGCTCGCCGCATCAGCGCTGACCCCGCTCACGTCGGCCAGATCGAGCGCGAGATCCTGCGGGTGGCCTCCCGCGCGTCGCTGCTGCTGGGCGTCGTCCTGCTCCTCGGCGCCCCCCTCGTCAACCAGCTGCTCGACCTCGACAGCATGCCGACGGCCATGCTGGCCGCCGTCGCGGCCGTGCCCATGACGATGACGGGGGCGCAGATGGGCATCCTCCAGGGCGAGCGGCGCTGGCGCGAGCTCGCGATCATGTACGTGCTCTCGGGCGTGCCGCGGCTCGTCATCGGCCTCGCGCTGATCCTCTGGCGGCCCACGGAGTTCGTCGCGTTCCTCGGCGTCGCGCTCGGCTACTACGCGCCGTTCCTCTACGGGCTCGTCGTGCTGCGACACGGCCGGGAGTCCGGCGACACCCACGACCGTCACGGGCTGCTCCCTGTCGTCAAGGAAGCCGTCCTCAACTCGCAGGCGCTGTTCGCCTACCTCGCGCTGACCAACATCGACATGCTCGTCGGGCGTTCGGTGCTCGACTCGCACGACTCGGGTCTGTACGCCGCCGGCCTCATCGTCTCCCGCGCCGTGATGTTCCTCCCCCAGTTCGTCGTCGTCATCGCTTTCCCGTCGATGTCGACGAGCCGCAACCCTGCGCGCGCCCTGGCTGGCAGCCTGCTGGTCGTCGGCGGCCTGGGGGGAGCCTGCGTGCTCGCCACGGCCATGTTCCCCGACCTGGTGCTGGTGTTCGCCGGCGGCAAGGAGTACGACGAGGTGAGCGCGTTGCTGTGGGTCTTCGCCGTGCTTGGCACGACCATGTCGCTCCTGCAGCTGCTGGTCTACTCGGTCCTCGCCCGCCAGGGCACGGTGTCGATGGCGCTGGTCTGGGTGGCCTTGGGAGCAGTCGTCGCCATGGCCACGACCATGGTCTCCACCGTCGGCGACCTCCTTGCAGTCGTGCTCTCCGTCGATCTCGTCCTCTTGGCGGTCCTGCTGCCAATCAGCTTCGTCAAGCTGAGGCAGCGCTCAACCGTTCAGTGAGCGGCGTCGTGCCAGCTGCGCCCGGTGCCGATCGAGACGTCGAGGGGGACGGTGAGGTCGGCCGCGCCGCCCATCTCGGTGCGGACGATCTCGGCGAGCTCGTCGTGCTCCCCCGGCGCCACCTCGAGCACGAGCTCGTCGTGCACCTGCAGCAGCATCCGCGAGCGCAGGCCGTGCTCGGCGAGGGCGCGCTCGACGCCCAGCATCGCCACCTTGATCAGGTCGGCCGCCGAACCCTGGATGGGCGCGTTGAGCGCCATCCGCTCAGCCGTCTCGCGACGCTGCCTGTTGTCGCTGGTGAGGTCGGGTAGGTAGCGGCGACGACCGAGGATCGTCTCGGTGAAGCCCGAGCGCCGTGCCTCGTCGACGATCCCGCCGAGGTAGTCGCGCACCCCGCCGAAGGTCTCGAAGTACTCGTCCATGAGGCCCTTGGCCTCGGAGGTCGAGATGCGCAGCTGCTGGGACAGGCCGAACGCGGACAGTCCGTAGGCGAGGCCGTAGTTCATCGCCTTGATCTTGGCGCGCTGCTCGACGCTGACGTCCTCTGCGGCGACGCCGAAGACGCGGGCGGCGGTGATGGAGTGGAAGTCCTGGCCGGACCGGAACGCCTCGATGAGCAACGCGTCCTCGGACAGGTGGGCCATGATCCGCATCTCGATCTGGCTGTAGTCGGCGGTCATCAGCGACTCACCGGCCGCACCGACGACGAAGCCCTCGCGGATGCGGCGACCGGCCTCGGTGCGGATCGGGATGTTCTGCAGGTTGGGGTCGGTGCTCGAGAGCCGGCCTGTGGCGGCGATGATCTGGTTGTAGGTCGTGTGGATGCGGCCGTCGGAGGCGACGGTCTTGAGCAGGCCCTCCACGGTCTGGCGCAGCCGGATCACGTCCCGGTGGCGCAGCAGGTGCTGCAGGAACGGGTGCTCGGTCTTCTCGAAGAGCTGCTGCAAGGCGTCGGCGTCGGTGGTGTAGCCGGTCTTGGTGCGCTTGGTCTTGGGCATGTCGAGCTCGTCGAACAGCACCACCTGCAGCTGCTTGGGCGAGCCGAGGTTGATCTCCTTGCCGATGACGTCGTAGGCGTCGGTCGCCGCAGCGCGCACCTGGTCGCTGAACTCCGACTCGAGGCCCTCGAGGTAGTCGGTGTCGACCGCGATGCCAACCTGCTCCATGCGGGCGAGGGTGCCGATGAGCGGGAGCTCGACCTCGCGCAGCAGGCGGGTGCCACCGTGCTCGTCGACCGCGTGGTCGAGCGCGTCGGCGAGGTCGAGGACGGCCCGGGCGGTCAGCATCGCGGTGTCGCTGGCCGTGGTGTCGTCCATCGCGTCGAAGCTGAGCTGGTCGGCGTCGACGGTGTCCTGCCGCAGCTCGCGCTTGAGGTAGCGGAGGGTCAGGTCGGCCAGGTCGTAGGAGCGCTGGTCGGGCTGGACCAGGTAGGCCGCGAGGGCGGTGTCGACCTCGAGTCCGGCGAGGTCCCAGCCGCGCGCGGCCAGCGCGAGCCTTGGCCCCTTGGCGTCATGGATCGCCTTGGGGCGCTCCGGGTCGGTCAGCCACGCCGCGACGGCAGCGTCGTCGTCCGCGCCGATCTCCGCCACGTCGAGCCAGGCCGCCTGCCCCTCGCGGGTCGCCACCGCGACGGAGAGCACCTCGCCGGTGCCGGCGCGCCAGCTCCCCTGGACGGAGACCCCCACGCGCGTGCCGGCAGGCGCGTGCTCCTGGAGCCAGGCTGCGGCCTCGCCGGACGCGAGGCGCTGGCCGTCGAGCTCGAACCCCGATTCCGCCTCGACCGTGTCGGCCGGGTCGGGATCGATGGTCTCGAGCAGCCGGCCGCGCAGCTCGCCGCGGAACTCCAGCTCGTCGAGCAGCTCGAGGCCGGCGGTGCGGTCCCACGGGCGGCGACCGAGGTCGCTCGGGTGCAACGGCAGATCCATGTCGCGCACGAGCGCGTTGAGCTGGCGGTTGCGGATCACGTCGCCGAGGTGCTCGCGGAGCGCCTCGCCCTTCTTGCCGGTGATCTCGTCGGCGCGGGCGATGACGTTGTCGAGGCCGTCGAACTGGTTGATCCACCTCGCGGCAAAGCCCGGGCCCACACCGGGCACGCCGGGAAGGTTGTCGGAGGTCTCGCCGACGATCGCCGCGAGCTCGGGATAGCGGCCCGGAGGGACGCCGTACTTCTCCTCGACCGCTGCCGGGGTGAGCCGGGCGAGGTTGCTCACGCCCTGCATGGGGTAGAGCACGGTCGAGCTGTCCGTGACGAGCTGGATGGAGTCGCGGTCACCGGTGAGGATCAGCACCTCCATCCCGTCCGCCAGCGCCTCGGTGACGAGGGTGGCGATGATGTCGTCGGCCTCGTAGCCGGCGACGTCGAGGTGCTGGATGGACAGCGTGTCGAGCACCCGGCGGATCAGCGGCAGCTGGCTGCTGAACTCGTCGGGCGTCTTGTTGCGCTTGGCCTTGTAGTCGCTGTACTGCTCGAGGCGGAAGGTCTGCCGCGACTTGTCGAAGGCGACCGCGACGTGGGTGGGCACCTCGTCTCGGAGCACGTTGACGAGCATCGAGGTGAAGCCGTAGACAGCGTTGGTGTGCTGGCCCGAGGCGGTCGCGAAGTTCTCCACCGGCAGCGCGAAGAACGCCCGGTAGGCCAGGGAGTGGCCGTCCAGCAGGAGGAGGCGGGGGCGGGTCGACTCGCTCGTCTCAGGCACTCGCCGACTCTATCGGCCGCCACCGACACCGGGCGTCCCCAGCCCCGGCGACGCCAGCGCGCCCTGCTCGGACAGAATGACGCCATGAGCGAGACACCCGGCACCCCTCCCACGTCGCTGGCGGACCTGAGCGTCGAGGAGCTCATCGCCTTCCTCCCGCAGGGCAACGGTCGCCTCAACGACAAGATGGGCGTGCAGCTCGTCGAGGTCGCCGCGGAGCGGGTCGTCGCGACCATGCCCGTCGAGGGCAACACCCAGCCCTTCGGCCTGCTGCACGGTGGCGCGTCGGTCGTGCTCGCCGAGACCCTCGGCTCCATCGGGTCGGCCATCCACGCCTATCCGGCGAAGATCGCCGTCGGGGTGGACATCAACGCCACCCACCACCGCGCGGCCACCTCCGGCCTGGTCACCGGCGTCGCGACCGCCATCCACCTCGGCCGGTCCTCGACGTCGTACGACGTCGTGATCACCGACGAGCAGGGCCGACGCGTGTGCACCTCGCGCATCACCTGCGCGCTGCTGGACGCCCCGAAGCCCTGACGCGCTCCCGGCAGCAGTCGTCCCCGGATCAGCCCGGGACGCGCTCGCGGCGGATCCGCCGCGCCGCGAGGACCCGGTCGATCCGCTGCCGACTGGTCGCCGCCTGAGTGCCCTGCCGCGCCTGTGGCAACCGGGCGCGCACGGCGCTGGTGGTGGCGGCCCGCAGCGTCGCCTGCGGGGTGAACGACAGCCGCGCCATGAAGCGGTTGGCGTCGCGCGCCTCGGCGGCCGCGGCCGTCTGCACGTGGCTGATGCCGTGCTGCTCGGCGAACCGGCAGGCCGCCTCCATCAGTGCGCTGCCCACGCCCTTGCGTCGGAACTGGGTGAACACGTGCGGCGAGACCGCCAGGACGGCCCGCTCGAGGTTGAGCGGGGTGAACGTCGTCGCCTCGAGGTAGACCGCGCCCGCGACCTCCCCGTCCACCTCCGCCACGACCACGCACTGGTCCTCGCGGGACTCGGCGGTGGCGAGGATCCCGGCCACGTCGGCGAGCTGCTCGTCGAGCGCACCGCGGCGCAGGATGTCGCCCCACAGCTCACGCAGGGAGGGGACGTCCGTGGTCTCTGCCACGCGTACGGTCACCGGCGTCCGACTCATCGACCCACCACTTCCTCGAGCACCACGGTGGCCCCCAGCCGCCCTCTCGCGGCACCACGCCGGGACAGACCCTATCCCCGATGCCGGGATCAGGCTACGCCGAGGTAGGCCTCACGCACCGAGGGATCGTCGAGGAGCTCGGCACCCGTGCCGGACTTCACGATGTTGCCGGTCTCGAGGACGTAGGCCCGGTCGCTGCGCGAGAGCGCCTGCTTGGCGTTCTGCTCCACGACCAGGATGGTCGTGCCCTGCTGCGAGATCTCCGTGATGATGTCGAAGATCTGCTGGATCAGCATCGGGGCGAGGCCCATCGACGGCTCGTCGAGCATGAGCAGCTTGGGGCGCGACATGAGGGCACGACCGATGGCGAGCATCTGCTGCTCGCCACCCGAGAGCGTGCCGGCGATCTGCTTGCGCCGCTCCTGCATCCGCGGGAAGAGGTCGAAGACCCGGTCGTAGTCCTCGTCCATGGCCGCCTTGTCCTTGCGGGTGTAGGCGCCCATGTTGAGGTTCTCGGTGACCGTCATGCCGGGGAAGATCCCGCGGCCCTCGGGGCAGAGCACGAGGCCCTTGCGCAGGCGCTGGTCGGCCCGCATCTTGGTGACGTCCTGACCGTCGAAGACCACTGACCCGGACGAGAGCCCGCGCACGCCGGAGAGGGCTCGCATGGTCGAGGTCTTGCCGGCGCCGTTGGCGCCGATCAGCGAGACGACCTCACCCTCCTCGACGTGCACGCTGATGCCGTGCAGCGCCTCGATCTTGCCGTAGCTGAGAACGGCGTCCTTCATCTCAAGCAGCATCGTCAGGCTCTCCCAGGTAGGCGGCGATGACCTTCGGGTTGCGGGCGACCTCTTCCGGGGTGCCCTCAGCGATCTTCTGGCCGAACTCGAGCACGACGATCCTGTCGGTCACGCCGAGGACCAGCTTCATGTCGTGCTCGATGACCAGGACCGTGTGCCCGAGGTCGCGGATGCGGCGGATGAGACCCATCAGGTCCTCCTTCTCCGCGGGGTTGAAGCCGGCAGCCGGCTCGTCGAGGCAGATCAGCTCGGGCTCGGTGGCCAGGGCGCGGGCGATCTCGAGGCGGCGCTGGTAGCCGTAGGGCAGGTTGCGCGCGACCTCGTGGGCCCGGTCGGCGATGCCGACGAAGCGCAGCAGCTCCATGGACCGACGTCGACCGGCCCGCTCCTCCAGCGTGTGGCGGCTGATGCCGAACACCTTGGCGAAGCTGCGGCGGATGCCACCTGCCGGCAGCTCCTCCTCCGACGGGCGGACCCGGTAGGCACGGAACAGCACCCCGAGCACGCTCGTCCTGTGGCGGGCGTCGCACCCGACCATGACGTTCTCCAGGGCCGACATCTCCGGGAAGAGCCGGATGTTCTGGAACGTGCGGGCGATGCCGAGGTGGTTGATCCTGTGGGGCTTGGTGCCCGCGATCTCCTGGCCCTTGAACCGGATCGTGCCGTCCGTGGGCGTGTAGACGCCCGTCATCGCGTTGAAGCAGGTGGTCTTGCCGGCACCGTTGGGACCGATGAGGCCGAGGATCTCGCCCCGCCGGATCTCGAAGTTGACGTCGTTGAGCGCGACGACGCCGCCGAAGCGGAGGGTGACGTGGTCCACCTCGAGCAGGACGTCGCCCATGGCGCCGGACGCCTCGTGGGCAATGGCGTCGTGGTCGGAGGTGTCCTTGAGCACCTCGGCGCCCTCGATCTCGTGCTCAGGCATCTGCGGCAGCCTCCTCGGCCTCGTGTCGTCGATCTTCGATCTCTGCGGCTCGTCGTCTGCTCGGCACCAGGCCCTGGGGTCGGAGGACCATCACCAGCACCAGCGCCAGGCCGAAGGCGAAGGGGCGCCACTCCTGGAGCTCGCGGAACCGCTCGGGGAGGTAGGTGAGCAGGAAGGCACCGACGAGCACACCGACGATGTTGCCCGAGCCACCGATGACCACCATGGCCACGAAGAGGAACGACAGGTTGAGCATGAACGCGTTCGGCTCGACGTACTGCTGCTTGCTGCCGAACAACAGCCCGGCGAGCCCACCGACGGACGCGCCGATCGCGAAGGCCCACAGCTTGAACTTGAAGCCCGCGACGCCCATGACGGCCGCGGCGTCCTCGTCCTCACGGATGGCCAGCCAGGCACGACCGACACGGCTGTGCTCGAGGCGACTGGCCAGCCAGACGATGAGGATGAGGATGACGAGCGCCAGCCAGTACCAGCGCTCGGCGTCGATGGTGTTGAAGAACGACCGCCCGTCGATCTCCGGCCCGGGCGGCACGGGGACCTGGGTGATGCCCGCGGCGCCGCCGGTGATGGGGTCGAGGTTGCGCGCGGTGATGCGGATGATCTCGCCGAACCCGAGGGTGACGATCGCGAGGTAGTCGCCGCGGAGCCGCAGCGTCGGAGCGCCGAGGATCACGCCCGCCGTGAGCGCCATCGCGATCGCGATGGGGATGCACATCACGAACGGGACGGCCCACTCGTCGGACAGCCCGAAACGCGACTGAATGGCCTCCACGACCGGCGAGGACGGCGACCCGAAGAGAGCCACCGAGTAGGCGCCGAGGGCGTAGAAGCCGACATAGCCGAGGTCGAGCAGTCCGGCGAAGCCGATCACCACGTTGAGGCCGACGGCCGCGATCATGTAGACGACGATGAGGAACAGCACGCTCGCCCAGTCGGAGCCGGTCGGGTTGAGGTCGGTGCGGATGTAGGCGAACGGCAGGATGTTGAGGAAGGGCAGGTAGAACGCGAAGGCGATGAACAGCAGCAGGCCGACGGAGCGGACCCACTTCGGGGCGCTGTCCCAGCGGTTGCCGAGGCGAAGGCCGCGGAGGGCTTCGGAGATCTGGCTCATGCGCGTGCCTTTCCGAGGGACTCACCGAGCAGTCCGGTGGGCCGGAACATCAGGACCAGGACGAGGACGATGAACGCGGTGACGTCGGTCCAGCTGGAGTCCCAGATCTGCGAGGCGTACACCTCGACCACGCCCAGCAGCAGACCGCCGACCAGCGCACCGCGCAGGTTGCCGATGCCGCCCAGGACCGCGGCGGTGAACGCCTTGATGCCGATGATGAAGCCGATGTCGAACTTCGTGATGTCGTACTGGATGGTGAACAGGAGGGCGGCGACGCCGGCCATCGCGCCACCGAGCACGAAGACGAGCATGATGACGCGCTCCTGGTTGACGCCCATCAGGGAGGCGGTGTCCGGGTCCTGCGCGACCGCGCGGACGCCGCGGCCGAGGCGGCTCTTGTTCACGAAGGTGTCCAGCGCGACCATCATGACGATGGCGCCGATGATGATCAGCAGCCGGGTGTTGGTGACAGGCAGGTCGAGGCCGGGGATCGTGAAGACGACCTTCGTCTCGATCACGGACGGCACGTTGACCGTCACGCGGCCGAACGGCGGACCGAAGAACGCTTTCAGCACCTGGCCGAACGTCTCGACGAGCACGAGCGAGCAGCCGATGCCGGTGATGAGGAAGATCAGCGGCGGAGCACCCTTCCTCCGCAGCGGCCGGTAGGCGATCCGTTCGACGGCCAGTGCGGTGCCTGCCGAGGCCAGCATCGCCGCGAGCAGCGCCAGCACGGTGGTGCCGACGACCGCGCCGACCCCCATCCCGGCCGTGGCGCCGAGGACGGTGTAGACACCGAGCACCGTCCAGGTGCCCACCATGAACACCTCGGAATGGGCGAAGTTGATCAGCTTCATCACGCCGTACACCATGGTGTAACCGAGCGCGACGAGCGCGTAGATGGATCCGCGGGTGATGCCGTCCAACGTGTGACGGTCCAACCCGCTGATCAGGGCGTCGAAGTCCACTCAGGGCCCTCCCAGTAGTGCGGCCCGGTCCGGGCCATGGAGCGGGGGCGGCCGAGTCCCGGCCGCCCCCGCGGTGTCCATGCTTGGTGCCTCGATCAGCCCTCGGGCTTGACCTCGACCTCGGGCGTGAGCGTGCCGTCGACGTTCTTGTAGGCCCAGTAGGAGACCTGGTCCTTCGGCACGTCACCGGCGTCGTCGAAGGCGATGTCCTTGCTGAGACCCTCGCCCTCGTAGTCGTTGACGAACGTGAGGACTTCCTCGCGGGTGCGAGCGCCGTCGTCCAGCGCGGCGAGGAAGACGCTCATCGCGTCGTAGCCCTCAGCAGCGTAGGCGCCGGGCGCACTGCCGAACGCCTCCTCGAAGTCGGCAGCGAAGGTGCTGTCCTCCTCGATCGGAGCACAGGGGCACATCACGACCGCGCCCTCGCCGGCGTCGCCCACGGCGTTGCCGAAGTCGGCACCGAAGAGGCCGTCACCACCGACGAACGGGGCCTCGATGCCCGCGTCGCGGATCTGCTTGAGCAGCGGAGCCGCCTCGGCGATGTAGCCGCCGTAGAAGATGGCGTCGGGCTCGGCCGACTCGATCTTCGAGATCGTCGGGGCGAAGTCGGTCTGGCCCACCTGCGTCTTGTCGCGCTGGACCATCGCGTCGCCGAGGGTCTCCTCGACGCGGTCGGCCAGCGGCTCGCCGTAGGCCTCGGAGTTGTCGACGACGAAGACCTTGGAGGCGCCGACCTCGTCGGTGAGGTACTTCGCGATCGCTGCGCCCTGGTAGTCGTCGTAGGGCACGAGCCGGTGGAAGACCTCGACCGGGTCGTCCTGGGTCAGGTCGGTCGCGGTCGCCGACTGGCTGATCATCGGGACGCCGCCATCCTGGTAGATGGTCTTCGTCGCGCGGGTCTCGCCGGAGAACGCGCCACCGAGGACACCGATGAACGTGTCGTCGCCGGCGATCTGGGTCGCGACGGGCGTGGCCTTGGCCGGGTCGCCCTCGGTGTCGAAGCGCTCGAGGGTCACCTCGCACTCGTCGTTGTCCCACTGGTCGATCGCCAGCTCGGCGCCGTCCACGGACGGGAGGACGATGCTGGCGTTGGCGCCGGAGAGGGCACCCATCGCACCGATCTTGAAGTTGCAGTCCTCGCCGCCGGCGTCACTGCCGCCGCCGTCGTCGGTCGTGCCGCACGCGGTCAGCGCAAGGCCGGCCACAGCCGTGAACGCGACAGCCTGCCACGTCTTGGATGAGCGGATCATGGATCCCTCCACAGTTCTATGGGCTGTCCACCTCGGCAGCCTCTCGGCGGGAACCTAACACTCTGGATGTGGCCCAGGACACGATTGAACGGCCTGAGTTGCGTGCCGTTGCCGTTTCGTGACCAACCGGTCTGTACCGGAAACCCGCGCGAAACACGCGACGGCGGTCCTGGCCTTGAGCAGACCTTGACGAGCCCTGGATCAGGAGGGGTCCGCCGGTCCGCGGTCGACGTCGCCGAGCCCGGCGACCCCGTGCTCCACGACGCCGTCGGAGACCTGCTTCATCGACAGCCGGAGGTCCATCGCGGTCTTCTGGATCCAGCGGAAGGCATCGGGCTCGCTCAGCCGGAGCTTCTCCTGGAGCACGCTCTTGGCACGGTCGACGGACTTGCGCGTCGCCAGCGACTCCTGGAGGTCGGACACCTCGCGCTCCAGCACCGTGATCTCGGCGTAGCGGCTGACCGCCATCTCGATCGCGGGCACCAGGTCGCCGCGCTGGAACGGCTTGACGAGGTAGGCCATCGCGCCGGCGTCGCGCGCCCGCGCCACGAGGTCGCGCTGGGAGAACGCGGTGAGGATGACGACCGGGGCGATCCGCTCCCCCGCGATCGTCTCGGCGGCCGCGATCCCGTCGAGCACGGGCATCCTGACGTCGAGGATGACCAGGTCGGGTCGCAGCTCGCGCGCCAGCTCGATCGCCCGCTGACCGTCTCCGGCCTGGCCCACGACGTCGTACCCCTCCTCGCCGAGCATCTCGGCGAGGTCCATGCGGATGAGCGCCTCGTCCTCGGCGATCACGACCCGGCGTACGCCGTCTGCGGGGGTGCTGCTCTCAACGGGCTGCGTCACGACGGCAAGGCTAGTTCCGCTACGGTGTGCGCACCCAGCCGGGTTGGCGGAATGGCAGACGCGGTGGTCTCAAACACCACTGCCCGCAAGGGCGTGTGGGTTCGACTCCCACACCCGGCACACCCTCGGTGTCGGTGGCAACCGCCACGCTCGGCACGTGCCCCACATCCGCCCGCAGTCGGTCGTCGACTCGGCCCTCAGGTGCTCAGCTCGCGGAATGCTCGATGCCGACAACGCAGCCCGACACGGCGTGGCGGTCAAGACGATCCGCAGGTGGCGCAGGCTCTACCAGCGCCGAGGGCTGTCCCGGGGCAAGGCCATCTCGCCCCACCGTGCCCGCGCTGCGACGGAGCGGCTCTCGACGGCGACGCGTACGCCGAGCTCCTCGGCTGGTACCTCGGCGACGGCCACATCTCGAGCGGTCGTCGCGGCGTCCACAACCTGCACGTCTACAACGACGAACGCTACGTCGACCTCAACGCAGGCCTGCTGCGGCTGATGGCCACGGTGAAGCCGGGGGGCAGGCCGCACACCCGACGGAGGCCGGGTGTGGTCATCACGACCGTGTCGTGGAAGCACTGGCCCTGCCTGTTCCCGCAACACGGCCCGGGTCGGAAGCACGAGCGAGCGATCGTCCTCGCCGAGTGGCAGGACGAGATCGTCCGGGCGTCTCCCTCAGCGTTCCTCCGCGGCCTCTTCCACTCCGACGGTGCACGCGTCAACAACTGGCCACGAGGGTCGTCGCGGGCGAGAAGCGACGCTACGACTACCCGCGCTGGCAGTTCAGCAACCGCTCCGACGACATCATGGGGCTCTGCTGCTGGGCCCTCGACCTCGTGGACGTCCCCTGGCGGCGTTCCGGACCGTGGACGGTGTCCGTCTCGACGCGGGACGCAGTCGCGCGACTGGACACGCTGGTCGGCCCGAAGAGCTAGGTCAGCGGCGACGGTAGGCCGGTGCGGCCCCGTCGATGGCGTCGCCCATCCGGTGGATCCGCAGCGCGTTGGTCGAGCCCGGGATGCCGGGCGGGCTGCCGGCGATGATCACGACGAGGTCGCCCTTCGTCACCCGGCCGATGTGGAGCAGCGCCTCGTCGACCTGGCGGACCATCTCGTCGGTGTGCTCCACGTCGGCGCCGAGGAACGTCTCGACGCCCCACGTCAGCGCGAGCTGGGAGCGGGTGCGTGCCGCGGGGGTGAAGGCGAGGACGGGGATGGGACCGCGGTAGCGGGAGAGCCGCTTCGCGGAGTCGCCGCTGACGGTGAAGGCGACGACGTACTTCGCCTCGACGCGCTCGGCGACCTCGGCGGCCGCCTTGGCGATGATGCCGCCGCGGGTGTGCGGCTGCCACTCCACGGCCGCCATGTGGCTGAGCCCGTGCTCCTCGGTGGACTCCACGATGCGGGCCATGGTCTCAACGGCGACGATGGGGTGCTCCCCCACGCTCGTCTCGCCCGACAACATCACCGCGTCGGCACCGTCGAGCACGGCGTTGGCGACGTCGCTGGCCTCGGCGCGCGTCGGCGCCGGCGAGCTGATCATCGACTCGAGCATCTGGGTGGCGACGATGACGGGCTTCGCGTTGCGGCGGGCCTTGTCGATGATGAGCTTCTGGTGGATCGGCACGTCCTCGAGCGGGCACTCCACGCCGAGGTCACCGCGCGCGACCATGATGCCGTCGAAGGCGTCGACGATCTCGTCGATGTTGTCGATCGCCTGGGGCTTCTCGATCTTGGCGATGATCGGCACGAAGATGCTCTCCTCGTCCATGATCGCGCGCACGTCCGCGGCGTCGGTCGCGCTGCGCACGAAGCTGAGTGCGATGAAGTCCACGCCGAGCTTCAGCGCCCAGCGCAGGTCCTCGGTGTCCTTCTCCGACAGCGCCGGGACCGACACGGCGACGCCGGGCAGGTTGATGCCCTTGTTGTTGGAGACCTTGCCGGGCACGACGACCTCGGTGACGACGTCGGTGTCGTCGACAGAGACGACCTTGAGCCGGACCTTGCCGTCGTCGATCAGGAGCGGGTCGCCGGGCTTCACGTCGCCGGGCAGACCCTTGTAGGTCGTGCCGCAGATGTCGACGGTGCCCTCGACGTCGCGGGTGGTGATGGTGAAGGTGGCGCCACGCTTCAGCTTCACCGGGCCGTCGGCGAACCGCTCGAGGCGGATCTTGGGGCCCTGCAGGTCGGCGAAGATGCCGATCGCGTGGCCGGTGTCGTCGGAGGCCTGCCGGACCAGCCGGTAGACGGCCTCGTGGTCGGCGTACGCCCCGTGGCTCATGTTGAGCCTCGCGACGTCCATGCCGGCCTCGACGAGGGATCGGATCCCCTCGGGGGTGTTCACCGCGGGACCGAGGGTGCAGACGATCTTTGCTCTACGCACGTGCTTCACCCTATCGGAGATTGGATCGTTCCAAAGCCCTCGGCTCGCGCCGCGCGGTGAGTGAGACAGGTTTTCGCGAGGAGAAACCTGCCTCACTCACCGCCCGCGACCGTTCAGACGACGAGCGGGCGCTCGTGCGGCTTGATCGGCGCGGGCAGCGTGGTCGAACCGGTGAGGTAGGAGTCGACGGCCGCGGCGGCGCTGCGACCCTCGGCGATCGCCCAGACGATCAGCGACTGCCCGCGACCCACGTCGCCGGCGACGTAGACGCCCGGCACGGAGGCGGCGTACGACGCGTCGCGCCGGACGTTGCCCCGCTCGTCGAGGTCGACCCCCAGCTGGTCGATCAGGCCGGGACCCTCGGGGCGGGTGCGCTCCGGACCGGTGAAGCCCATCGCGAGCAGCACCAGCTGTGCCGGGATGTCGCGCTCGGTGCCCTCGACCGGCTGGAACTTCGCGTCGACCTCGACCAGCCGGAGCGACGCGACGTGGCCGCCGGCGTCGCCGACGAACTCCTGCGTCGACACGGCGTAGACACGGTCGCCGCCCTCCTCGTGGGCCGAGGACACCCGGAAGGTCATCGGGTACGTCGGCCACGGCTGGCCCTCGGGCCGGTCCTCGCCGGGCTGCGGCATGATCTCCAGCTGCGTGATCGACCGGGCGCCCTGGCGGATCGACGTGCCGAGGCAGTCGGCGCCGGTGTCACCGCCGCCGATGATGACGACGTCCTTGTCGGTCGCCACGATCTGCTCCGTGCCGTCGGCGGTCGGGGCCTCCCCGAGCGCGACGCGGTTGGCCTGCGGCAGGAACTCCATCGCCTGGTGGATCCCACCGAGCTCCCGGCCGGGGACGGGCAGGTCGCGCGCGGCGGTCGCACCCATGGCGAGCACCACCGCGTCGTAGCGGTCGAGCAGCTTGTCGCCGGTCAGGTCGCCGCCGACGTCCACCCCGGCGCGGAAGACGGTACCCTCACGACGCATCTGGTCCAGGCGCCGGTCGAGGTGCTTCTTCTCCATCTTGAACTCGGGGATGCCGTAGCGCAGCAGGCCGCCGATCTTGTCGGCCCGCTCGTAGACCGCGACGGTGTGACCGGCGCGGGTGAGCTGCTGGGCGGCAGCGAGTCCGGCCGGCCCGGAGCCGATCACGGCCACGGTCTTGCCCGAGAGCCACTCCGGCGGCTGGGGGCGGACGTAGCCCGAGCCCCAGGCGCGGTCGATGATCGAGACCTCGACGTTCTTGATCGTCACCGGGTCCTGGTTGATGCCCAGCACGCAGGCGGTCTCGCAGGGGGCCGGGCACAGGCGGCCGGTGAACTCCGGGAAGTTGTTGGTCGCGTGGAGCCGGTCCATCGCGCCGTCCCAGTCGTCGCGCCAGACCAGGTCGTTCCACTCCGGGATGATGTTGCCCAGCGGGCACCCCTGGTGGCAGAACGGGATGCCGCAGTCCATGCAGCGGCCCGCCTGGGTGTTGATGATCGGCAGCAGCGCGCGGCCGATGCCGTCGGGATAGACCTCGTCCCAGTCCTGGACGCGCTCGGCGACGTCGCGACGGGAGGCGACCTCGCGGCCGTGCTTCAGGAAGCCCTTCGGGTCAGCCATGCTGGTTCACCTTCTTCGCAGGAGAGTGGGTGGTCGTCGGGTGGGTGCGGGGTGCCGTCCGGTCAGCCATGGAGCACCTCCATGATCCGGGCGGCGGCCTCGTCCTCGCTGAGCCCGTCCTCCAGCGCCTCCTCGCGTGCCTCGAGGACCCGCTTGAAGTCGCTCGGCATCACCTCGGTGAAGCGGGCGAGGGAGGCGTCCCAGTCGTCCAGCAGCGAGGTGGCCACGGCGGAGCCGGTCTCCTCGGCGTGCTGCTCGACCAGGGCCTTGAGCTCGTCGGCGGCCTTGCCGGTCACCGGCGCGAGCTCGACCAGCTCGGGGTTGACCCGCTGCTCGTCGAGGTCGAGCACGAACGCGTAGCCACCCGACATTCCGGCGGCGAAGTTGCGACCCGTGGGACCGAGGACGACGACGATGCCACCGGTCATGTACTCGCAACCGTGGTCACCGACACCCTCGACGACGGCCGTGGCGCCCGAGTTGCGGACGCAGAACCGCTCGCCCACCCGGCCGCTCAGGAAGATCTGGCCGGACGTCGCGCCGTAGCCGATCGTGTTGCCGCCGATGATCTGCTCGGCCGCCTCGAACGTCGCGGACCGGTCGGGCCGGACCACCAGCCGGCCGCCGGAGAGGCCCTTGCCGACGTAGTCGTTGGCGTCACCCTCGAGCCTCAGGGTCACCCCGCGCGGCACGAACGCACCGAACGACTGCCCGGCCGAGCCGGTCAGCGTGATGTCGATCGTGCCGTCGGGCAGCCCGTCACCCCGGTAGCGCTTGGTGACCTCGTGGCCGAGCATCGTCCCGACCGTGCGGTTGACGTTGCGGATCGCGACCTGGGCGCGCACCGGCTCGCCGCTCTCGAGCGCCGGGGCGGCGATGGCGATGAGCTCGTTGTCCAGCGCCTTCGCGAGGCCGTGGTCCTGGGTCCTGGTGTTGCGCAGGTCCTGGTGCTCGAACTGGCCGAACTCGCCGTGGGCCGAGGCCTGGTGGAGGATCGGCGTCAGGTCGAGCCCCGAGGCCTTCCAGTGGTCGACGGCACCGACCACGTCGAGCGCGCCGACCTGGCCGATCGCCTCGTCGAGGCTGCGGAAGCCGAGCTGGGCCAGCAGCTCGCGAACCTCCTGGGCGATGAACTCGAAGAAGTTCACGACGTACTCGGCCTTGCCGTTGTAGCGCTCGCGCAGCACCGGGTTCTGGGTCGCGACGCCGACCGGGCAGGTGTCGAGGTGGCAGACCCGCATCATGATGCAGCCGCTGACCACGAGCGGCGCGGTCGCGAAGCCGTACTCCTCCGCACCCAGCAGGGCGGCGATGATGACGTCGCGGCCGGTCTTGAGCTGGCCGTCGGCCTGCACCACGATCCGGTCGCGCAGGCCGTTGAGCAGCAGCGTCTGCTGGGTCTCGGCCAGGCCGAGCTCCCAGGGACCGCCCGCGTGCTTGAGCGAGGTGAGCGGGGAGGCACCGGTGCCGCCGTCGTGGCCGGACACCAGCACGACGTCGGCGTGCGCCTTGGACACGCCCGCCGCGACGGTGCCGATGCCGACCTCGGAGACGAGCTTGACGTGCACGCGCGCCGACGGGTTGGCGTTCTTGAGGTCGTGGATCAGCTGAGCCAGGTCCTCGATCGAGTAGATGTCGTGGTGCGGCGGCGGGCTGATCAGGCCCACGCCGGGCGTGGAGTACCGGGTCTTGGCCACCCAGGGGTAGACCTTGTGACCGGGCAGCTGGCCGCCCTCGCCGGGCTTGGCGCCCTGCGCCATCTTGATCTGGATGTCGTCGGCGTTGGTGAGGTACTCCGACGTGACGCCGAAGCGGCCCGAGGCGACCTGCTTGATCGACGAGCGGCGCTCGGGGTCGTAGAGCCGGTCGGGGTCCTCGCCGCCCTCACCGGTGTTGGACTTGCCGCCCAGCCGGTTCATCGCGATCGCGAGGGTCTCGTGCGCCTCCTGGCTGATCGAGCCGTAGGACATCGCGCCGGTGGAGAAGCGCCTGACGATCTCCGAGACGGGCTCGACCTCGTCGATGTCGATCGGGTCGCGGACCCCGTCCTTGAACGTGAACATGCCGCGAAGCGTCATCAGGCGCTCCGACTGCTGGTTCACCCGGTCGGTGTACATCTTGAAGATGTCGTAGCTGCCGGACCGGGTCGCGTGCTGGAGCCGGAAGACCGTCTCCGGGTCGAACAGGTGCGGCTCGCCCTCGCGACGCCACTGGTACTCGCCGCCGACGGCGAGCTCGCGGTGCGCGGGCGCGATACCGCCGCGGGGGTACGCCGTCGCGTGACGGCGGGCCACCTCCTCGGCGATCGTGTCGAGCTCGATGCCGCCGAGCTTGGAGGTCGTACCCGTGAAGTAGCGGTCGATGACGGCCTGGGACAGCCCGACCGACTCGAAGATCTTCGCGCCGGTGTAGGACGCGACCGTGGAGACGCCCATCTTGGACATCACCTTGAGCACGCCCTTGCCGAGGGCCTTGATCAGGTTGGCGACCGCCTTCTCGGCGTCGACCTTGACGTAGTAGGCCTCGCGGGCGAGGTCCTCCACCGACTCCATGGCGAGGTAGGGGTTGACCGCCGCCGCGCCGTAGCCGACCAGCAGGGCCACGTGGTGGACCTCGCGGACGTCGCCCGCCTCGACCAGCAGGCCGACCTGGGTGCGGGTCTTCTCCCGGACCAGGTGGTGGTGGACCGCCCCGGTGAGCAGGAGCGACGGGATCGGGGCGAGCTCCCCGGTGGAGTGCCGGTCGGAGAGCACGATGATGCGCGCACCGTCGGCGATGGCCGCCGACACCTCGGCGCACAGCTCGTCGAGGCGGGCCTCGAGCGCCGCTCCCCCGCCCTCGACGGCGTACAGGCCACGCACGACGTGCACCTGGAAGCCCGGCTTGTCGCCGTTGCGGTTGATGTGGCGGATCTTGGCCAGGTCGTCGTTGGAGAACACCGGAAACGGCAGCACGATCTGGCGGCACGAGGCCGGGGTCGGCTCGAGCAGGTTGGCCTCGGGGCCGATGGACCCGCTGAGCGAGGTCACGAGCTCCTCGCGGATCGCGTCGAGGGGCGGGTTGGTGACCTGGGCGAACAGCTGAGAGAAGTAGTCGAACAGCATCCGCGGCTTCTCGCTCAGCGCGGCGATCGGCGTGTCGGTGCCCATCGAGCCGAGCGCCTCTCCCCCGGTGTTGGCCATGGGGCTCAGCAGGACGCGCAGCTCCTCCTCGGTGTAGCCGAAGATCTGCTGGCGGCGGGTGACCGAGGCGTGCGTGTGCACGATGTGCTCGAGGTCGTCGATGTCGTCGAGGTGGATCAGCCCGGCGTGCAGCCACTCGTCGTAGGGCTGCTCCGCGGCGAGCTGGCTCTTGATCTCCTCGTCCTCGATGATCCGGTGCTCCTCGGTGTCGACGAGGAACATCCGGCCCGGCTGCAGGCGGCCCTTGCGGACCACCGTCGCGGGGTCGAGGTCGAGCACGCCGACCTCGGAGGCGAGCACGACGAGGCCGTCGTCGGTGACCCAGTAGCGCGAGGGGCGCAGGCCGTTGCGGTCCAGGACGGCGCCGATCTGGGTGCCGTCGGTGAACACCACGCACGCCGGTCCGTCCCACGGCTCCATCAGCATCGAGTGGAACTCGTAGAACGCGCGTCGCTTGGCGTCCATCTCGCGGTGGTTCTCCCAGGCCTCCGGGATCATCATCAGGACCGCGTGCGGCAGCGAGCGGCCGGCGAGGTGCAGCAGCTCGAGGACCTCGTCGAACGAGGCGGAGTCCGAGGCGCCGGGCGTGCAGATCGGGAAGATCCGCTCGAGGTCGCCGGGGATCAGGTCGCTCTCGAGGAGCGCCTCGCGGGCGCGCATCCAGTTGCGGTTGCCCATCACGGTGTTGATCTCGCCGTTGTGGGCGATGAACCGGAACGGGTGGGCCAGCGGCCAGCTCGGGAAGGTGTTCGTGGAGAAGCGCGAATGCACGACCGCCATCGCGGAGGCGACCCGCTCGTCGGTCAGGTCGGGGAAGACCTGGTCGAGCTGGTCGGTGGTCAGCATGCCCTTGTAGGCGAGGGTGCGCGAGGAGAGCGAGGGGAAGTAGACCTCGGTCTCGGACTCGGCGCGCTTGCGCAGGCAGAAGGCGCGCCGCTCCAGCGCCATCCCGCTCACCCGGGCGCCACGGCCCGCGACGAAGACCTGCGCGAAGCTCGGCATCACGCTGCGCGCGGTGGCGCCGAGCGTGCTGTCGTCGACCGGCAGCTCCCGCCAACCGAGGACCGTGAGGCCCTCCTCGTCGGCGATCTCCTCGATGCGCTGGCGGGTCTTGGCCACCGCCTCGGCGTCGCCGGGCAGGAACGCGGTGCCGACGGCGTACGCCCTCGCGGGAGGCAGGCCGAAGTCGACCACCGCGCGGAGGAAGGCGTCGGGCACCTGCATCAGGATCCCGGCGCCGTCGCCGGAGTTCACCTCGGCGCCGGCGGCACCTCGGTGGTCGAGGTTGCGCAGGGCGGTGAGCGCCTTGGCCACGATGTCGTGGCTGGCCTCACCGGTCAGTGTCGCCACCATGGCGACTCCGCAGGCGTCCTTCTCGTGGCGAGGGTCGTAGAGACCCTGGCTCGGCGGGAATGCGTGCATGGAGGCATTCTCCCGTCGTCGTCTCCGCGCGCCGCAGACCTGGATCTCGCTGGGTCCACGACAGGCGAGGGGGGTGGAAGTTACCGCTGGGGACGACGTTGGCCCGAGCAAGACGGAACCTATCACCGGCGGGCGCCGCCGGCGCCCCGCGTGTCAGGCCGTGGGACCGGCGGGACGTCCGTCCTGGGTGGGCTCGACGCGGTCGGGACCGTCCGTGGGCCCCGCCTCGTCGGCCCCATCGGTCTCACCGGCCTCGTCCGAGGCCTCGACGCCCTCGACCTCGGGGTCGGCCTCGCGCTCGGGCTCCCGGGTGCGGACGACCTCCTCGCGGCCGGGGTGGCGCACGGCCGACCAGATGAACCAGGCCGCCGCGAGGACGAACAGCACGATGGAGGTCCACACGTTGAGCCGCAGCCCCATGACGTCGTCCATCTGCACGTCGTCGATGCGGAGGTTCTCGATCCAGCCGCGGCCGAGCGTGTAGAGCATGACGTAGAGCGCGGCGACCCGGCCGTGGCCGAGACGGAAGCGCCGGTCGAGCCAGATGATGAGGGCGAACGCCGCCAGGTTCCACAGGCACTCGTAGAGGAACGCCGGGTGGAACGTCGCCTGGTCGAGGTACTGCGACGGCCGGTGGGCGACGTCGATCTCGAGCCCCCACGGCAGGTCGGTGGGCCGGCCGTAGAGCTCCTGGTTGAACCAGTTGCCCCAGCGCCCGACCGCCTGCGCCACGAGCACGCCGGGAGCCAGGGCGTCGATCAGCGGCAGCATCTTGATGCCCTTGGTCCGCGCGCCGAGCCACAACCCGAAGGCGCCGAGGGCGATCGCCCCCCACACCCCGAGGCCGCCGCGCCACACGTAGAGCGCGGTGATCGGGTTGCGGTCCTCCCCGAAGTAGAGCTGCCAGTCGGTCATCACGTGGTAGAGCCGGCCGCCGATCAGGCCGAAGGGCACCGCCCAGATCGCCAGGTCGCTGACCTCCCCCGCGATGCCGCCGCGCGCGACCCAGCGCCGCTCACCGATCCAGATCGCGAGCACGATGCCGAGGATGATGCTCAGCGCGTAGCCGCGGATCGGGACGGGCCCGAGGTTCCACACGCCGTCGGCGGGGCTCGGGATGGACATGAGGGTCACGAGGGGCGATCCGATGAGGGACGGCACGGTCAGCATGGGGAGCATCATCCTTGGTCGAGCAACATCGTGACGTCGCGGGCCAGCTGGGCCTGCGAGACGTCGTGGTCCCACATGATCGGCGCCTCGTCGTCCGCGTCGATGGCGTAGACGCGGGTGCCGTGGGTGACGTCGTAGCCGCCGCTGGGCAGCTTGTCCCCCTTCTCGACCCCGACGGCCAGGCTCTGGCCGACCTCGACGATGTCGTCGAGGTCGCCGGTGAGGCCGACGATGCTCGGGTCGAACGCGCTGACGTAGTCCTGCGTCACCGCCTCGTCGTCGCGCGCCGGGTCGGTGGTCACGAAGACGACGTCGACGCTCTCCTTCTGCTCCTCGTCGAACCGGGTGAGGGTGCCGGCGAGCGTCGCCATCACCTGGCCGCAGATGTCGGGGCAGTTGGTGTAGCCGAAGAAGACGAGCGTGAGGTCCTTGTCGGTGTCGTCGGCCAGGCTGAAGCCCGCACCGTCGGTGTCCACCAGCGGCGTCGACGACACCTCGAACGGCGGGTCGAGGACGGTCCCGGTCAGCTCGCTCGACTCCGCTCCCCCGCCGCAGGCCGCCAGCAGCGCCAGCAGCGGGACCGCGGCGAGTGCCCTAGAGCGCACGTCGTACGCCCTCCGCGAGGTCGGCGGTCAGGGCGCGCAGGGCCTCGAGGCCGGCCGCCTCGTCGCCCTCGTGGTCGAGCAGGCAGCGGACGAAGGCCGAGCCCACGATCACGCCGTCGGCGTAGCCGGCCACCTCGGTGGCCTGGTCGCCGTTGCTGACCCCGATGCCCACGGCCACCGGGACGTCACCCGCGGCGCGGACCCGTCGCACCAGGGGGCCGGCGAGGTCGGACGTGGCGTCGCGCGCGCCGGTGACGCCCATGACGGCGGCGGCGTAGACGAAGCCGCGGCTCTCGTGGGCCGTCATCGCGATGCGCTCGTCGGTCGAGCTGGGCGCGACGAGGAAGACCTTGTCGAGGTCGTGCTCGTCGGCGGCGGCGATCCACTCCGCGCCGTAGTCAGGGGTGATGTCGGGCGTGATCAGGCCGGCGCCGCCGGCCCGGGCCAGGTCGGCGGCGAACCGCTGGACCCCGTAGCGCTCGACCGGGTTCCAGTAGGTCATGACCAGGGTGGGCACGCCCGTCGCGGCGACCTCCTCGACCACGCGCATCACGTCGGCGGTGCGGACCCCGCCGTCGAGCGCGGCCTGGGCGGCGGCCTGGATCGTGGGCCCGTCCATCACGGGGTCGCTGTAGGGCAGTCCGATCTCGATCGCGTCGCAGCCGGCCTCGACCATCGTCCGCATCGCCCGGATCGATCCCTCGACGCTCGGGTAGCCGGCGGGGAGGTAGCCGATCAGGGCGGCACGGTCGTCGGACCGCGCCTTCTCGAAGGCGGTCGTCGTCGAGGTCACTGCACGGCCTCCTCGGACGCCTGCTCGAGGTCGGCGTCCGGCCCCAGGTCGGCATCACCGAGGCCGAACCACTCGATGGCCGTGCCCATGTCCTTGTCGCCGCGGCCGCTGAGGTTGATGATCACCGTCGCGTCGGGGCCCTTCTCCTCGCCGAGCCGCTTGGCGACGTCGAGCGCACCGGCGACCGCGTGGGCGGACTCGATGGCCGGGATGATCCCCTCGGTGCGGCTGAGCAGCGCCATCGCGTCCATCGCCTGGGCGTCCGTGACGGGCGTGTACGTCGCCCGCCCGGCCGCGGCCAGCCACGAGTGCTGCGGACCGACGCCCGGGTAGTCGAGGCCGGCGGAGATCGAGTGGGACTCGATCGTCTGGCCGTCGTCGTCCTGGAGCACGTAGGTGCGGGCACCGTGCAGCACGCCCGCTTCGCCAGCGTGGATGGTCGCCGCGTGACGGCCCGTCTCGACGCCGTCTCCCCCGGGCTCGAAGCCGTGGATCTCCACGCCCTCGTCCTCCAGGAACGCGGTGAACAGGCCGATGGCGTTGGAGCCGCCGCCGACGCACGCCGCGATGGCGTCCGGGAGGACGCCGTACTGCTCGAGGCACTGGGCGCGCGCCTCGTCGCCGATGCCGCGGCAGAAGTCGCGCACCATGCTCGGGAACGGGTGCGGCCCGGCGGCGGTGCCGAAGAGGTAGGCGGTGTGGTCGACGCTGGCGACCCAGTCGCGCAGCGCCTCGTTGATCGCGTCCTTCAGCGTCGCGCTGCCGGACTCGACCGGGACGACCTTGGCGCCGAGGAGCTGCATGCGAGCGACGTTGAGCGCCTGGCGCCGCGTGTCGACGGCCCCCATGTAGACGGTGCAGTCGAGGTCGAACCACGCGGCCGCGGTGGCGCTGGCGACGCCGTGCTGGCCGGCGCCGGTCTCGGCGATCACCCGGGTCTTGCCCATCCGCTTGGTCAGCAGCGCCTGGCCGAGGACGTTGCGGATCTTGTGGGCCCCGGTGTGGTTGAGGTCCTCGCGCTTGAGCAGCACGCGCGCACCGACGAGGTCCGAGAGCCGCTCGGCGTGGTAGAGCCGGCTCGGCGTGCCGGCGTAGTCGCGCAGCACCCGCTCGAAGGTGGCGACGAACGACTCGTCGGCCATCGCCTCGCGCCAGGCGTCGGTCAGCTCGTCCAGCGCGGCGACGAGGGCCTCGGGCATGAAGCGCCCGCCCCACGTCTCGCCGAAGTAGCCGCGCTCGTCGGCGTCGTACCTGCCGGTCCCGCTCGTCGTCACGCTCGTCTGGATGTTCGACTGCACGCTCACGGCGCCGTCACTCCTGTCATTGCTCGTACGGCGGCCTCGGGGTCGCCGTCCTTGACCAGTGCCTCGCCGACCAGCACCACGCCTGCTCCCTCGGAGACGAAGCGCTGGACGTCGGCCACGCCGGTGATGCCGCTCTCGGCGACGAGGACCGCGTGGCCCCGCACCTGGGGGGCGAGGCGCCCGAACACGTCGGGGTCCACCTCGAGGGTCTTGAGGTTGCGGCTGTTGACGCCGATCAGCTCGGCCTCGAGCGCCAGCGCACGCTCGGCCTCCCCCTCGTCGTGCACCTCGACCAGCACGGTGAGCCCGAGCGCGGTCGCCTCGTCGTGGAGGCGGCGGAGGGTGTCGTCGTCGAGCGCGGCGACGATGAGCAGCGCGAGGTCGGCGCCGGCGGCGCGGGCCTCCACGAGCTGGTAGCTCTCGACGATGAAGTCCTTGCGCAGGATCGGCGTCTCCACGGCGGCGCGCACGGCGCGCAGGTCGTCGAGGCTTCCGCCGAAGCGGCGCTCCTCGGTCAGCACGGAGATCGCCGCGGCGCCACCGCGGGCGTAGGCCTGCGCGAGGGACGCCGGGTCCGGGATGTCGGCGAGGGCGCCCTTGCTCGGGCTGCGCCGCTTGACCTCCGAGATCACGCTCGACCCGGCCGCGCGGAAGTGCGGCATCGGGTCGCGCGGGGGCGGGGCGTCGGCGAGGCGGGCTCGCAGCTCACCCAGCGGGAGCGAGGCCTCGCGGCGGGCGAGGTCCTCGCGTGCTCCCGCGACGATGTCGTCGAGGACGGAACCGGTCGCTGCCATGCCCTCAGCCTCTCACCCGGGCCCACTGCGTCCGGGGCCGGTGCCCAGTGGACGGACGTGCCCAGTGGCGGGTGCGGGTCAGTGCTCGGAGGAGTTGAAGCCGAGCCTGGACAGCACGAGGAACAGCGGGAACGCGACGACGGCGATGATGATGCCGATCCAGAGCAGGGTCATCTGGGTCGGGACCTGCAGCAGCGCGACGCTGCCCACGACGAAGCCGAGCATCGCGATCGCCACAGCGGTCCAAGCAGCGGGGGTGTTGCCGTGGCCAGCAGCCATCGTTGGTGCTCCTTCGTCAGTCGAGCGGGGTGCGCGACGAGTCTAGGCGGTCGGGTCCCTGCCCTCGTCGAGGGCCTTCCAGATGTCGATGTTGTCGGTCGGGGGGTCGGCGGGAGCCCCGGCCGGGTCGGTGCTGTCGCCGCCACGGGCACCGGTCGGCGCGTCGTACTTGGAGCCCATCTCCGGCCACGTGCGGACCAGGCGCAGGGCCAGGACCGTCGAGGCGAGCACGAGCAGCGCCACGACGGCCGCGAGCCAGTACCACCCGGTCAGCGACGTGTCGTCGAGCGTGAGCCCGGTCCGGCGACGTACCTGCGCGACGAGGTGGTCGGGGAGGCTGAACGGCGCCCAGACGACGGTCGCGGCGTAGCCGAGGGCGGCCACCACGGCCAGCGCGGCCACGGCCCGGCGGAACCTTCCGCGGGTGACCAGCAGGACGCCCCAGCAGGCGAGGACGACGAAGGCCAGGGCCGTGGCGAGCGGCGAGGTGGCCACCTCGCCCCAGGTCATGCCCCAGTCCGCGGAACCCGTGCCGGGCGCCGACTCGGGTCCGGTGCCGTCGACCCAGGGCTTGCTGCCGGCCCACGCCCCCAGCGCGCCGGAGACCAGACCCAGCGCGACGACGGGGCCGAAGGTGCGCCGCGTCGACGCGGGCCGCGCGTCGTGCTGGGTCCCGGCGTCAGCCATCGACCCGGTACAGCACGTCGGCGTCGAAGCAGGTGTGGTCGCCGGTGTGGCAGGCGGGACCCACCTGGTCCACGACGAAGAGGAGCGTGTCGCCGTCGCAGTCGAGGCGGACCTCCTTGACCCACTGCACGTGGCCGGAGGTGTCGCCCTTGACCCAGTACTCGCGGCGCGAGCGCGACCAGTACGTCGCCCGCCCGGTGTCGATGGTGCGGGCGAGTGCCTCGTCGTCGACCCAGGCCAGCATCAGGACCTCGCCCGACCCGTGCTGCTGGACGACGACGGGGACGAGGCCCTCGGCCGTGTGCCGCAGGCGAGCGGAGATCGCCGGGTCGAGGGCGGAGCTCGGAGTGTTCACGGCTCCATGGTCTCAGCCTCGCGGGCGGCCCACGTCGCAGCACAGCGCTGCGTGACCGGGCCGGGTGCAGGCAGGTCGCGGTCGTCCCAGCGCGCGATGGCCTGGACGTCGCGCGTGGTGGAGACGAGGAACGCCTCGCTCGCACGTGCCCGGACCTCCGCCAGCGGCTCGTCGACCTCCATGGCACCGCACCACTCGAGGACCAGCTCGCGGCTGATGCCGGCCAGGCAGCCCGACGTCAGGCTCGGCGTGCGCAGCTCGCCGTCGACGACGTAGAACACGTTGGACCCCGTGCCCTCGCAGAGGTCGCCGGCCGTGTTGGCGAGGATCGCCTCGGTCCCGCCGTGCCGGCGGGCGTGCGCCAGCGCGATCACGTTCTCGGCGTACGACGTGGTCTTCAGCCCCGCCGTGGCGCCGTTCTCGTTGCGGGTCCACGGGACGGTCACGACCGTCGTCTCGGGGGCCGCGTGGTCGATGGCGCTGTAGGCCACCACCAGCGTCGCCGGTCCCCCACCGCGTCCGGACCCCATCGGGTGCGGCCCGGCGGTCCAGGTGATCCGCAGCCGACCCATCGGGTCCTCCTGCGCGCCGTCGAGCACGGCCGCGACGCCACGTCGTACGTCGTCGAGGTCGGGCGCCGGCAGCCCCAGGCCGGAGGCGCTCCGCTCGAGCCGGGCCAGGTGCCGGGTCAGCGCGAAGGGCACGCCGTCCAGGGTCTTCACCGCCTCGAAGACACCGTCGCCGACGGTGAAACCGTGGTCGGTGACCGCGATCGCCCCCTGGGTCGGGTCGGCCAGCAGGTCACCGTCGATCCACGCGCGCATGGCGTCACTCTAGGGGTCCCGAGGTGTCTCCTGAGACGGGTGTGACACTCGGACGAGGGGGGCGATTTTGGTGCCTCGTCGGGCATGTACTACTGTTCCACTCGCACTCAGGGCCGGTGAAACGGCACAGGGATGCAGGCGGACATAGCTCAGTTGGTAGAGCGCAACCTTGCCAAGGTTGAGGTCGCGAGTTCGAGTCTCGTTGTCCGCTCGGAAGGTCTCCCCCGTACATTCCGGAACCTCCACGGTGGGTTGGCCGAGAGGCGAGGCAACGGACTGCAAATCCGTCTACACGGGTTCAAATCCCGTACCCACCTCGCAGTCACAACTCAAGACCTGGGCGATTGGCGCAGCGGTAGCGCGCTTCCTTGACACGGAAGAGGTCACTGGTTCAAACCCAGTATCGCCCACCAGCACGATGCAGCGCAGGGGCCGGTTTCCACCAGGAGACCGGCCCCTGTGTCGTGCGTGCACCATGTCGCGCCTGCCCGGCGACTCACGGCAGCACCTCGAGCCTGTCGGTCGACACCCCTAGGTGGCGGCGGTCTCGGTCCCCGCGTGATCCTCATCCGCGCCGGCTGCGTCACGAGCCTCGCCCAGATCGGCGAGAAGGGAGTCGGCCACGACGAGGCCGCCTCCGAGCACGGCGGCAGCGATCGGCACCGGCAGCCTGGTCCTCCGCAGAGCGGTCATGGCCGCCAGCATCACGGCCGACCAGGACGCGACCGAGGTCGCGAAGGGCACGGTGGTGCTCTTCCACGGCTCGTCGGTGCCAGGGACGACGGTGAACTTCTGCAGGCCGGGTCTGTCCAGGAACCAGCCGCAGGCGAAACCTACGAGGAGGATGGGCGACCGCTTGGAGGAGTCACCTGCGAGGCAGGCCAGCGCCACGCCGGCTCCGCGGACCACAGCTCCCGGCCGCACCTTCATCCGCCGCACCTCCATCCTGATGGTCTCGCCCTGTTCCCCGTGGCACAACAGTCGGCCGCTCACAGGCGGCGCCGCGCGGGTGGGGCAGGCCAGGGGTTCTGGTCCGTCGCAGCCTCCACGGCCCAGGCGATGCCTCGCCGCGCGGCCACGATCACCAGCACGGCCGCGCCCAGGGTCGCCAGCACGACCACCTCGTCCTGCGAACGCCCGGTGCCGTCACTGACGACGCCGATGATCCGCCTGACACCGCTCCGGCGGGAACGGCCGATGCCTGTCATGGTCCGCCTCTCCATCGCGCACACGCTGCACGGAGCCCACGCCCCGGTGGACGGTGGCCTCGCCGACGACGATGCGCTCCCGATCGCTGCCCAGCCCTCACCCTCCGAGGGTGAGCTTGACCGCCACACCGTGACGGTCGAGCACGAGACCCGATCGAGCCGGTCACCCTCCTCGGGTGATGGCGCCGCGCGCGGCTGTCACTAGCGTCTCGCCATCGCAGTGGACGAAGCCACGCCCGGTCGGCGTGGGGCCGGAGGTCGCGACGTGGCGAACCCATGTGCCCACCGCCTCGACCTCGCGGGACGGAGCTGCGGATGATCTACGCCGCCGCTCAGGTCGTCTTCTACGCGCTGGCTGCCGCGGCCAGCTTCCTCGTGCTGACCGCGACCCTCATCGTCGTTCGCAGCGCGCGCCCGCGCACCAACGGGATCGCGTTCCTGAGCGGCTTCGTGTTCGGCACCGTCGTCGCCAGCGCGATCGGCCTCGCCGTCGGCCAGGCCGTGGTCACCCGGTTCGACTCGCACGAGACGTTCAAGGCCGTGGCCACGGTGGGCCTCGGTCTGGCACTGCTGGCCGTCGGCGTCCGGACCAGACTCACGGGTCCGGCGAGACCGGAGGAGCGGAGCAGTCGCGCGGCGGCGATCCTCGACGGGCTCAGCAACGTCGGTCCCGCGGCGTCCTCCTCCATGGCCGGACTCCTCGGCTTCGGAGGGCCGAAGCGGCTCCTGCTCACGTTCATCGCCATGTCCTCGGTCACCGACGCGGGGCTGCGCAACGTCGTCGACGCGACCCTGGTGGTCGTGTACATCGCCGTGTCGACCATGTCGGTCTCGGTTCCGATCGGGATCGTGCTCGTCGCCGGCGATCGCGCCGCGGCGATCCTCGCCCGCGGTCAGTCGTGGGTGAGCGGGCACGCCGCGGGACTTCGGGAGTGGATCTCCTTCCTGGTCGGCGGGGCTCTTCTCGTGGACGGGTTGTTGCGGCTCGTGCTCTGAGGCGGGAGCTGCTGTTCATCCACCTCGGGTGAGGCGCCGCGGCGCGCGGTCCGCTGGTATCGGAGCCGGGCGCGGGCAGGAGGAGATGCCATGGCGAGTCACGAGACCGGGTCGGGGCGCGCGCAGGTGGCGGGCGAGCTGACCCGCGAGAGCTTCCGGCGGCCGTGGGCTGCCCAGCTCGGCGCCTACGTGATGACCGTGCTGCTCATGGTGCCCGCAGTCTGGATCTGCGACTGGGCGCTGCCGGGCTTCCACGCGGGACCGCCGGGCGGACCGCTCCTCTTCGCCGCGGTCCTGGCGCTCGTGGGGCTCGTCCTGCAGCCGGTCCTCGTGGGTGCGGCGGTCCGGCTCGGCTGGCTGGGGGTGCTCCTGCTCGCCTTCCTGGGGCAGGCCCTCGTCGTGATGATCGCGGCCCGACTGCTGCCCATGGTCACCCTCGACGACTACTGGTCGGCCCTGGTCGTCGCCATCGTCATCGGCCTGGTCGGGACCATCCTGGGCTGGATCGGGAGCGCGGGTACCTCGCAGGTGCTGGTGGGGCGACTCGTGTCGACCCATCGTCGTCGTCGGGTCGAGATCGAGGACCCCGAGGTGGACGGCGTGCTCTTCGTCCAGATGGACGGGGTCCCGTTCCCGGTGCTCCAGATGGCCGTCTCGGCGGGCACGGTGCCGACGCTGACCCGGTGGATCCGGTCCGGCAGCCACACCATGGCGGAGTGGACTCCCAAGCTGCCCGCGACGACCCCGGCGAGCCAGATGGGCATCCTGCACGGAGTCATCGACGGGATACCTGCCTTCCGCTGGTACGACCGGGCGAGGGACAAGGTGATGGTGGCGAACAAGCCCGCCGACGCCGCGGTCATCGAGACCGACCTGTCCACCGGTCGCGGGCTGCTGGCCGACGACGGTGTGAGCATCAGCAACCTGTTCACCGGCGACGCACCTGCAGCGGTGCTGACGATGAGTCGACGTGCGCGGGGCGGGGAGCTCGCCCAGCGGGCGGTCGCCAACTTCGTGGTGAATCCGTCCGGCTTGACCAGGGCGCTGTCCCGCTCGGTGTCCGAGCTGACCCGGGACCGGTTCCAGGCCAAGCGGGCGATCCGGCGCGACGTACAACCACGGTGTGAGCGCACCTGGGAGACTGCGCTGCTGAGGGCGGTCACCAACGGCGCGCTGCGCGACCTCAACACCATCCTGGTGGCTCAGCACATGCTGCGCGGCACCCGGTCGATCTACGTGGACTACGTCGACTACGACGAGATCGCCCACCACGCCGGCATGCTGCGCCCCGAGAGCCTGGAGGCGCTCGAGGCGGTCGACGCCGTGCTGCACCAGCTGGAGCTCGTGGCGGCGGCGGCACCCCGGCGCTACCGGTTCGTGATCCTCTCCGACCACGGCCAGTCCCAGGGTGCCGTCTTCGCCGACCGCTACGGCGAGGACCTGGCGGCGCTGGTGGCGCGCCTGGCGGACAGCGAGGTGGCCGCGTCCGACGACAGCGTCGAGGGCTGGGGCCGGACGCAGGCGCTCGTCGACGAGCTGGCCTCCGCGGGCAACGTGAGTGGACGCGGGATGACCAGCGCCTCGCGTGCGATGGACAAGCGCAGCCGCAACCGGCCCGAGCAGGTGAGCCCCGGTGACACCTCCACCCGGTCCGCCGATCGGGGTGCCACCGGGGCTGAGACCTTCCACGTCTTCGGTTCCGGCAACCTGGGACTCATCTACGCGCGGGGCGAGAAGGAACGCCTGGACCGCACCGAGCTCCACCGGCGCTTCCCCGGACTGGTCGAGGGCCTGGCGCTGCACCCCGGCGTGGGGTTCGTGGTCGTGATGGACCGGGACGGGCCGATCGCGCTGGGCAACCGCGGGTCGCACCGGCTCGACGACGGTCACGTCGAGGGCGAGGACCCTCTCGCGCCGTTCGGGGTCCACGCCCCGGAGTTCGTCACTCGCGTCGCCCACCGCCCCGAGGCCCCCGACATCTACGTCAACAGCCTCGTCGACCCGGGCACCGAGGAGGTCGCTGCCTTCGAGGGCCTGGTGGGTTGCCACGGCGGGCTGGGCGGATGGCAGGACCGGGCCATGGTGGTGGTGCCTACCGACCTGCCGTTCCCGACCGACCGCATCATCGGCGCTGACGCCATGCACATGGCGCTGTGCGGGATCCTGCGCCACTGCGGACACCGCGAGGGCATCGCGTACGACGGCGCACCACCCGCACGCCTCACCGAGCCCTGACCGGCTGCCGGCACCCGGCTGCTCCGGCCGGGATGACGCCTCGTCGGACCTGCGTCACCCCTCGTGGGTGACCCCGGTCGGAGCACTCGTTCCTATCGTGACCACATGCCGTTGGTTCCCGCGGACAGCTCTCGCACCGCCGACGATGTCCGCGGTGCCTCCGCCGGCGCGCTGCCGCGCTCGATCGTCGTCCTGCTCGGCATCGCCGGCGTCGTCGCGACGGGCGTCGGCATCAAGGCGGCTTCCGGGATCGTCGCGCCGGCGGTGCTGGCCCTCGTGCTCACGATCGCGGTCCTGCCAGTCGGCCGGTGGGCGCGCAGCCACCGCTGGCCGGGCTGGCTGGCGACGCTGGCCGCCCTCGTCGCGGCCTACCTGATCCTGCTGGTCATGGTCGTGGGCCTCGTCGTCTGCCTGATCAAGTTCGCGGACCTGCTCCCCGCGTACGCCGCGGAGACCAAGGACCTCACCAAGGACGTCGAGGACGGCCTCGCGCAGGTCGGCCTGAGCACGAGCGCCACGAGCGATGCCTTGTCGAAGGTCGACCTGTCTAAGCTCGCGGGGCTGGTGGGCGACCTGATCTCGGGCGTCCTCGGAGCGCTCGGCAACCTGTTCTTCCTGGTCACGCTGATGTTCTTCTTCGTGGTCGCGGTTCCCGGCTTCGCGCCGCGCGTCGCGGCCCTCCGAGGCACCAAGCCCGGACTGACCGCCGCGCTGGGGAAGTTCGTGCGAGGTTCGCAGACCTACCTGCTCATGACCGCCCTGTTCGGCGCCATCGTCGGCGTGCTCGATGCCGGAGCGTTGTGGCTCCTGGGCGTCCCGCTGCCGCTGGTGTGGGGTTTCTTCTCGTTCCTCACGAACTTCATCCCCAACATCGGCTTCGTCATCGGCGTCATCCCGCCGGCTTTCCTGGCCCTGCTCGACGGCGGCTGGGAGGCCATGCTGTGGGTGATCGTGGCCTACTCCCTCCTCAACGTCACGATCCAGACGTTCATCCAGCCGCGCATCGTCGGGAACTCGGTCGGCCTCAGCGCCGAGATCACCTTCATCTCGCTCGTCGTCTGGACGTTCCTGCTCGGCGCGCTCGGCGCGCTCCTCGCCGTGCCCATGACACTGCTCCTCCGAGCGATCTTCATCGACGCCGACGATCGTGCGTCCTGGGTTGCCCCGCTGATCGATGCACAGGTCGAGGACGAGAAACCCGTCGTCGTCGACGAGGAACCTGGCGGCTGACGCTCAGGGCGTCACGACTGGTTGCGCTTCGGCACCGTCACGGTGGAGCGCGAGACCGCCGCCTGCACGAGGTCGGTCCCCGCATAGCGCACGACCACGGGCTTCGTGCCCGGCCGGACGTCACGTACGACGAGGCGCGCCCGGCCGTCGACGACCTGGCCCTCGACCGTCCGTCCACCGACGCTGAGGGTGATCGCCCCGGCGGGCTTCGGCGCACCCAGGGCCTTGACGCGGATGTCGACGGCGACGCGTGCCCGCTTGACCTCGGTGCGGACCCGCACCTCGGGGACGGTCGTGACGGGCGACGCCACGGCGAGGGTCTCGGTCGTGGCGCGGAAGTTGCGCCGGTTCCACGTGACCTCGACGGACAGGCCGCGGCCCATGTCGCCCCGACGGACCGTGTAGGTGGGGTGCGTGGCCTTGGCGACGCGTCGACCGTCGCGCAACCACTGGTAGGTGGCTGTCGCGCCGCTCTGTCGGACCTGGCCGGTCCTCACGACCAGGCGGTCCCCCACCTGCGCGGCGCCCTTGATCCGGGACGGGCGGACGAGCGTGACCGGCTTGGCGAGGACGGGCTCGGTCTCCGGCGCGGTCGACCTCGACTTCTTGTAGCCCTTCGCGCTCGCGATCACGCGGGCGCTGATCTTCTTGCCGATCTGGTCGCGGCTGAGGGTCAGCGTCGACCCGGTCGCGCCGGACAGGGGGGCCCCGTCGGCGTACCACTGGGTCTTGGCCTTCGTGGGTTGCGGCGCCCACGCCGTCGGGGTGAGCGTGAGGGTCGTGCCGACCTCAGGGGCACCCTGGATCGCCGGCAGCTGGGCCTTCTGGAAGGTTCCGGGGGCGACCGGGGCGGTGGCGAGCGCCGCCGCACCCGGGGTGTAGCCGCTCAGCTGGGCGGTCACCTCGGCGGTCAGGGCCTTGCCCTTGACGTCGGGCGTCGGCACGTAGCTGGCACCGGTGGCCCCAGGGATCTCGGCGCCGTCGGCGAGCCAGCGATAGGTGATGCTGGTGGGTGCCGGGGTCCAGGCTCCGGCGGCCACCTCCAACGGCGCGCCGACCATGGGCGACCCGGCGATGGTGGGGGGCGACGTGGGCTGGACCACGCGGTCGTTGAAGTGGATGAACCCGCTCGGCCAGCCGCCGCCCGTCTTGGTGATGCGGCGCCAGTAGAAGTCGCCGCCCCAGTAGTCTTCGGACACGATGATCTCGGTGTCGGAGATGACCTGCTCGACGTAGGCGACGTGGCCGGCCGAACCGGCCGGCGTCACGTTCGGCTTGTACCAGGCGACGGACCCCACCGTGGGGGTCTGGTCGGTGATGGCTGCCATCGCCACGCCCCAGTTCGAGGCGTTGCCATTGCCCTGCCACGGCCGGACGTCCGGCATGCCTGACTGGATGAGCCGGTACGCGACGTAGTTGGTGCAGTTGTGCCCGGCGTACATGCGCCAGTACATCGTCGAGGAGACCTGCCGGTAGCCGGCGTTCCCGTAGCCGGCAGCCTCGCAGCCCTGGTATCCGGTGCACAGGTAGGTCGAGGACGCGAGGCTCATCCGACCCGCGGTGGTCGGCATGACGAGCACCAGGAGGACGAGCACCCCGGTGAGCAGCTTCGCCGTGCCGACGGCACGTCGTACGGCACCTCGACGGGGTGCCGATCGGCGCTGTGACGCATGGGGTTCGTGTGACTGTTGGTGCACGAGAAGCGATCGTATGGGGGAAAAGTCAAGCCCGCCACGCCGATGAGCGAACATCAATCATGTAATTCTCGGCGCCCGCGTGGCTCACGCCCCGGCTCGCCGCGGCACGCGCTCGTTTCCACCGCCCCAGGGGTGGGCCGATGTATCAAGGCGGCCTTGACGCGCACCTCCCGGGCAGACCGAGTGCGTGGGGCCTCGGTCGAGGCCCTGCCGGCTCGTGCTGTGACGCGACGCCGGCAGGGCCGCTCCCGGGCGAGCAGGAGCGGGCGACCACACCCCCGTGGCGGTCGCCCGCTGCCCTCACCCCTCCGGAGTCATTCCTCCGGGAGACCGTGGCCGCGCGCGGCGTAGAGCTCGAGCACCTTCTCGCGCGGGATGACACCGCAGCGGTCCGCCCAGGACTGCCACGCGTCGGCGAGGGTCGCCACGAGGTCCGGGTGCGCCGACGCCAGGTCGTCCAGCTCGGTGCGGTCGGCCTCGATGTCGTAGAGCTCCCACGGGCCGCGGTGCTTCCGGACCAGCTTCCAGCGGCCACGGCGTACGGCGCAGTTGCCCTCGTGCTCCCAGAAGAGGTCGCGCTCGCCGCCGTCCGGCTCCCCGCGGAGCGCGGACAGCAGGCTCACGCCCTCCGCAGCCGGCACGTCGTGACCGCTGCGCTGCGTCGGATAGCCGGCGCGGGCCGCGTCGGCGATGGTGGGCAGCACGTCGACGAGCTGGCTGGGGACCCGGCACAGCGACCCGTCGGTCGGCAGCCCCGCCGGCCAGTGGGCGATGAACGGCGTGGAGATCCCGCCCTCGTGCACCCAGTGCTTGTACTCACGGAACGGCGTGTTGGAGAGATTGGCCCACGACCGGCCGTAGGACATGTACGTCGACTCGGGCCCGGGGCGGAGCGACGGGTCGTTGCCCGGCACCACCGGGTCGCCCTCGCGCGTCGTCTCCTGCAGCGGCACGAAGGCGGTCACGAACTCGCGCGCGCCCTCCCCCGGCGGCATCTCCTCGGCGCACCCGCCGTTGTCGGAGAGGAACACCACGAGCGTGTTGTCGAGCCGGCCGGTGGCCTCGAGCTGGTCGAGGACCCGCCCGATCCCCTGGTCCATCCGGTCGACCTGCGCGGCGTACGTCGCCATGCGGGAGGCCTCCCACTCGCGGTCGACGACCTCCTCCCACGCCGGGACACGCTCGTCGCGCGGCGTGAGCGGCCAGGTCGCGTCGACGATCCCCTCCTTGACGAGCCGCTCGAGCCGCTCCTCGCGCAGCTGGTCCCAGCCCGCGTCGAAGCGCCCGGCATAGGACGCGATGTCCTCCTCGTGGGCGTGCAGCGGCCAGTGCGGCGCGGTGTAGGACAGGAAGAGGAAGAACGGGTCGTCGCCCCGCTCCTCCTCGTGGTCGGCGAGGAACTGCACCGCGGTGTCGGAGATCGCGTCCGTGTAGAACCAGCCGGCCTCCTCCGCCTCGTGCTCGATGTTGGTCTCCTGCCGCACGAGGGTGCGCGGGCGGTAGAACGAGCCGGCCCCCTCGAGCGTCCCGAAGAACCGGTCGAAGCCGCGCCGGGTGGGCCACGCCGGGTTGGGGTTGTCCATGTCGACGGCGAGGTGCCACTTGCCCGAGAGGTAGGTGGCGTAGCCGGCGTCACGGCACACCTCGGCCACGGTGGCGCACTCCTCGCTGAGGTTGCCCGGGTAGCCGTCGGGGGCGTCGTCGAAGTTGAGGATCCCGATCCCCACCTGGTGCGGGTGCAGCCCGGTCATCAGCGACGCACGCGACGGGCTGCAGCGGGCGGTGTTGTAGAACTGCGTCATCCGGACCCCGCCCGCGGCCAGGCGGTCCAGTGACGGCGTGCGGATCTCGCCACCGTAGGAGGCGATGTCGGAGAAGCCCATGTCGTCGGCCAGGACCAGCAGCACGTCGGGGCGCGCGTCGGGTGCGGTCATCGCGGGGACCCCGCACCGGTGAGCTCCGGGGCGCGGGTGGCGTCGTACGCGCTCGCGTCGCGCAGGTCGCGGCGGTGGGTCTCCGGCAGGAAGAACACCGAGACGAGCGAGATCGCGGCCATCGCCATCACGTAGACCGCCACCGGCCACACCGAGCCGCTCCACGCGCTCACCAACGAGGTCCCGATGAGGGGTGCGACGGCGCCGGTCGGGATGACGCCGATCTGGTAGACCGCGCTCATGCCGGAGTAGCGCACGCGGGTGGGGAACACCTCGGCGAACATCGCACCCTCGGGGCCGAACATGATGCAGGCGGCCAGACCCCACCCGACGACGACGCCGAGGGTGATCAGCACGGCGTTCTCGGTGTTGACCAGCGCGAAGATCGGCACGGCGCTGACCAGGGCGAGCCCGGCGCCGGTCGCGAAGACCGGCCGCCGGCCGAAACGGTCCGAGAGGCGGCCGGCGACCAGGATCGCGACGAAGCCGACGACGGAGGCGACCAGCAGGGCGTCGAGCACCACCGACGCGGCGAGGCCGAGCACGGTGACGGTGTAGGTGACGAGGAAGGCGTTGTAGATGTTGAACGTGACGCTCTCGCTCACCCGGGCGCCCATCGCCAGCAGGGTGACCTTGGGGTACTTGCGGAACACCTCGACGAGCGGGAGCGCGGCCGTGGCGTCGGCCTCCTCGATCTCCTTGAACGCCGGCGGCTCGTCGATCTTGAGCCGGATCACCAGGCCGACCGCGACCAGGACGATCGAGACGAGGAACGGCACGCGCCAGCCCCACGACTGGAACGCCTCCTCGGGCAGCTGGGTCACCGCGGTCACCGCGAGGGTGGAGGTCAGCAGGCCGATCGGCACGCCGAGCTGGGGCCACGACGAGAACCAGCCGCGGCGGTTGTCGGGCGCGTGCTCCACGCACAGGAGGACAGCGCCGCCCCACTCGCCGCCAAGGCCGATGCCCTGCAGCATCCGCAGGACGAGCAGCAGCATGGGCGCCCAGACGCCGATGCTCGCGTAGGTGGGCAGCAGGCCCATCGCGAAGGTCGACAGGCCCATGATCAGCATGGTCAGCACGAGCATCTTCTTGCGCCCGACGCGGTCGCCGAAGTGGCCGAAGATGAAGCCGCCGAGCGGCCGCGTGACGAAGCCGGCGGCGAAGGTCGCGAAGGCGATCATGGTGCCGACCAGCGGGTCGAAGGTCGGGAAGAACTGGCTGTTGAAGACCAGCGCCGCCATCGTCCCGTAGAGGAAGAAGTCGTACCACTCGACCACCGAGCCCAGCAGGCTCGCGCCCGCCACGCGTCGGATCTCGGCCTCGTCCCGGACGGAGTCCGGTCCGGCGGGTGCCGTGGTGCCCGGCTGTGACATGTCATCTCCTTGCGTCATGTCCCGTTGACTGGGACAGTGCTCCCTGTAGTGGGACACCGCGACAGTGTTCGGGTGTCTGACGGCACGTGTCAAGGAGTGCCTGCCTTCCCCTGCCACTGACCGAGGAGTGCCTGCGTGGACCTGTCACCCGTCCCGGCGAGTCGCGTGGAGGAGCGCGGGACGCTGCGTCGCGCGGTCGCCGTCCTCGACCTCCTCGCCGCCGACACCGCCCCGCCGAGCGTGCGTGCCATCGCCGAGCGGACCGGGCTGTCCAAGTCGGCCGTCCAGCGGATCCTCGCCGAGCTCGAGGCCGTGGACCTCGCGGTGCGCGACCCGGCGACCAGGCGGTACCGCCTCGGTCCGCGCACCCTCGCGCTCGGATCGGCGTACCAGCGCGGGCTCAGTCTCCACGCCGCAGCGATCGGGCCCATGACCGACCTCGCCGCCGAGGTGGGCGAGACCGTGGGCCTGTCCGTGGGGCGCGGCGACCGGCTGATCCACGTCGAGCAGGTGGAGCCCGAGCGCCGGCTCAGCGCGCGGTTCCACGTCGGGCGCCCGCTGCCGCTGTGGTTCGGCGCGCCCGCCCGCCTGCTGCTCGCCGCGCGCCCCGCCGAGGAGATCCTGCGCCTCCTCGACGACCGCGAGCTCACCGACATCGACCCGGTGAACCCGCCCGCGGCGGACGAGCTGCGCCGCCAGGTCGAGGAGGTACGTCGTACGGGCCACGCGCGCGCGTTCGAGGAGACCATCGAGGGGGTGCACACCATGTCCGTGGTCGTGCGCGGGGCCGACGGCGCGTTGGCCGCGGTGCTGTCCATCACCGCTCCCTCGGAGCGGCTGCCCGCCAGCCGGATGGACGAGCTGCTCCCCCAGCTCCAGGACGCGGCGGCCCGGATCTCCGGGCGCCTCGGCCACCGCCCGTCCTGACCGGGGAAGGAGAGGGGGCTAGAACTCGTAGCCGAACTCGCGGACGGTCCGCGCGAAGCGCTCCGCCACGATCTCGACGTCACCGGGGCCGTAGAGCTCGCGGTAGTGCGGGCCGCTCCCCTGCTTCGCGTGCGGCAGGTCGAGCTCGATGCCGAGGCGGGCGGAGATGTCCGCGACCGCGTCCGGCAGCTCCTCGTAGCGGTAGACCCGGTCGACGACGACGCGGCCGTCGAGGCGGTAGAGGCGCTCGTTGAGCGCGAGCCGCTCCATCCGCTTCGGGGTCCGGACGAACTCCGCGAACGTCTTGGTGAAGGTGGGCTTGCGGGCGCTGTAGCGGTAGGACGACGCCACCACGTCGAAGGGGTTCCGCTCGACCGCGAAGGTGAAGTAGGCGTCCCACGTCTCGCGCCCGATCACCTCGATCACGCGACGGGCGCCCATGTGGGCGTACGAGCTGGGCTCGGTGTCGTCGTTCTGGGGCCCGACTCCCCCGGCGGCGGCGCGCAGCTCCTCGTCCTCCGGGCTGATCCGGGTGACGACGTCGGTCGGTCCGCAGTGGCGCGACAGCGCGATCTCGAGGCTGGTGCCGGCGGTCTTGCGGGTCTTGACGAAGACGAAGCGGTGACGGTGCGAGGCGATCACGAGCTCACGCCTGGTCGTCCTCGTCTGCCAGCTCCTCGCCGTGCGTGCCGGGTCGCGGCGCCCACGGCAGCTCCTTGGCCGGTCGGATGACGATGAGCTTGTCGCCGCGGGCCAGCAGCGAGACGACGGGGTCGAAGTAGCGGTAGACCTTCTCGTCGCGCACGACCGCGATGACCTGGTCGGGCAGCCGCTGCGGCTGCTTGCCCACCTCGGTGACCAGCAGCTCGCGCTCGGCGACCTCGAGTCCCTCGCCATAGGTCATCAGGTCCTCCATCACCGAGCCCAGCATCGGCGACATCGACGACAGGCCGAGCAGGCGTCCCACGGCGTCGGAGGACGTGATCACCGAGTTGGCGCCCGACTGGCGCATCAACGGCACGTTCTCGTGCTCGCGCACCGACGCGACGATCCAGGCGTCCGGGTTGAGCTGCCGCACGGTGAGGGTGACCAGCACGTTGGAGTCGTCGCGGTCGGTGGTGATGATGACGTGGGTCGCCTTCTCGACACCGGCCTGGCGCAGCACCCCGCGCCGCGTGGCGTCGCCGGCGATGCCCACGAGCTGGTCGCGGTTGGCCTCCTCCATCGCCACGAGCCCGGGGTCGACGACGACGATCGAGTCGCGGCTGTAGCCGTTGCTGACGAGGGTGTCGATCGCGCTGCGGCCCTTGGTGCCGTAGCCGACCACGACGACGTGCTGGTCCATCTTCTTCTTCCTCCACCGGGCGACCCGGAACATCTCGCGTCCCTGCGAGGCGAGGACCTCGAGGGTGGTGCCGATCAGCAGCACCAGGAAGGCGATGCGGGCGGGCGTGATCACCAGGGCGTTGATCAGCCTGGCCTGCTCCGACTCCGGGGCGATGTCGCCGTAGCCGGTCGTGCTGAGCGTGACGGTCGTGTAGTAGAACGAGTCGAGCAGCGTCAGGTCGCGACCGGGGTGGGCGTTGTCGTTGTAGCCCTCGCGGTCGAGGTAGACGAGCAGGACGGTGCCGAAGAGGATCGCGGCGGCCAGGAGGAGCCGCCGCCCGAGCTCCCACCACGGCGACCGCTCGGTCTCCGGGAGAGAGACCCGCCCCACGCTGGGGTGGACGCTGTCGGCACGCACGGTCAGGAGTCTCGCACGCTGATGCGTTCGCGCAGCCGCTGCACCAGCTCCAGCCGGGCCCGCGTCGTGCTCTTCTGCGGGTAGACGGTGTCGAAGGCGGCGTTGACGGCGGCCCCGATCAGCACGGCGAGCGCAAGCAGGTAGAGCCACAGCAGCACGGCGATCGGTGCCGCCAGTGGTCCGTAGATCGAGCGCGACTCGGCCGCGGTCACCGTGAGCACCCAGCGGAGGGTGTAGGACCCGGCGATCCAGCAGAAGAGGGCGAAGACCGCACCGGGCAGGTTGAAGCTCCAGTTGGTCCGCACCGGGACGGAGACGTGGTAGAGCGTGGCCAGGAAGCAGATGCACAGCACGAGCACGATCGGCCAGTAGAGGCTGTTGACGAAGTCGAGCCGTTCCGGCAGCACCCGGTCCACCAGCGACGGTCCCGCGACGACCAGCGGGATGCTCACCGCGCCGGTCACCATCGCCAGCGCGTAGAGCACGAACGACAGGGCACGGGTGGCGACGATCCCCCGGTGGCCGCCCAGGCCGTGCATGATCGTGATGGTGTCGACGAAGACGTTGAGCGCACGGGAGCCCGACCAGAGGGCGAGGACGAAGCCGATCGAGATGACGTCGTAGCGCCCGCCGTCGAGCACCTCCTGCAGGGTCGGCGCGATGATCCGGTCGACGGCCCGGTCGGTCAGCGCCTGGCGGGAGATCTCGAGGACAGCGTTGCTCACGTCGTCGACCTGGGTCGCGGTGAACCGCTCGCTCACGAAGCCCACCGCTCCGGCGAGGGCGAAGATGAGCGGCGGGACGGACAGCACCGCGAAGAACGCGGCCTCGGCGGCGAGCCCGGTCACCCGGTGCCGCAGGCACGACCCGACGGTAGTGACGATGATGCGCCAGAGGTGCTCGCGCCAGCGCCGCAGCAGCACCTCTGCCCGGCGCGGGGCGGGGGTGTCCTCGCGCGCCTCGACCATGTCGGCCACGTTATCGAGAGGGTGCGCCGATGGACCGGACCCGCGCGGCGGTTCGACCGGCGACGTGGTCCTCGTCACCCGCCGTCCGGGCGGGCTCTACCGTGGGCACATGAGCGACCGCCCCACTGTCGACGCCCGCACCGCGACCAACCAGGCGCCCGCCCTCGTCGGGCACAACGTCGTCACCTCCGACCTCGCCCTCACCGAGGCTCTGGCCCGCCACGGGTCGGCGTCGCTCGTCGAGGAGCTCACCCCGCTCGGCGCCGAGGCGGGCACCGAGGAGGCGCGCGAGCACGGGATGCTGGCCAACCGCCACCACCCCGAGCTGGTGCCGTACGACCGCTGGGGCAACCGGGTCGACGAGGTGGAGTTCCACCCGTCGTGGCACTGGCTCATGGAGCGCGCGGTCGGCCACGGGCTGCAGGCCGCGCCGTGGGAGCAGCAGGAGGCAGGCGACCCGCACGCCCACCTGCGTCGCGCGGCCGGCTTCTTCGCGTGGTCGCAGACCGAGCCGGGGCACGGGTGCCCGATCTCGATGACGTACGCCGCCGTGCCGGCGCTGCGGGCCGACGAGGCCGTCGCCAAGGAGTGGACGCCGCTGCTGGCCGCCCGGTCCTACGACCCCGGCGTGCGGAGCCGCTCGGCCAAGACCGGGGCGCTCGCCGGGATGGGCATGACGGAGAAGCAGGGCGGCTCCGACGTCCGCGCCAACCGGACCCGCGCGACCCCGACGACGGACGACGGCTGGTACCGCCTCGACGGCCACAAGTGGTTCACCTCGGCGCCGATGAACGACGTCTTCCTCGTGCTGGCGCAGGCCGACGGCGGGATGACGTGCTTCGTCGTCCCGCGGGTGCTCGAGGACGGCACCCGCAACCGGATCGACGTGGTGCGGCTCAAGGACAAGCTCGGCAACCGGTCCAACGCGTCGAGCGAGCTCGAGCTCACCGGCACGCTCGCCCAGCGCCTCGGCGACGAGGGCCGCGGCGTCCGGACGATCCTCGAGATGGTCGCCGCCACCCGCCTCGACTGCGTCCTCGGCTCGGCGGCGCTCATGCGCCACGCGCTGGCCGAGGCGTCGTGGCACGTCGCCCACCGCTCGGCGTTCGGTGGCCTGCTGGTCGACAAGCCGCTCATGCAGAACGTCGTCGCCGACCTGGCCGTGGAGTCGGAGGCCGCGACGGCCCTCGCGATGCGCCTCGCCGCCGCAGTGGACCGGCCCGGTGACCCGCACGAGGTGGCGCTGCGCCGCCTCGCGCTGCCACTCGCGAAGTTCTGGGTGTGCAAGCGCACCCCGGCGATGGTCGCGGAGGCGCTGGAGTGCCTGGGCGGCAACGGCTACGTCGAGGACTCCGGGCTCCCGCTGATGTTCCGCGAGTCGCCGCTCAACTCGATCTGGGAGGGGTCGGGCAACGTCAACGCCCTCGACGTGCTGCGCGCGCTGGGCCGCGAACCGGAGGTGCTGCAGGCCTGGATCACCGAGGTCGGCGCGGCCCGCGGGGCCGACAGCCGGCTGGACCGGGCGGTCGACGACACCCTCGCGCTCATCGGCGAGGGCGCCGGCCTCGAGGCAGGTGCGCGCAGACTCGCCGGCCGGATGGCCGCCTGCCTGCAGGGGTCCCTGCTCGTGCGGTTCGCGCCTGCCGAGGTCGGCGACGCGTTCTGCGGCAGCCGGTTCGGGACGTCGTACGGCGGCACGTTCGGGATGCTGGACAGCGGATCGCTGCGCGAGGTCGTGGACCGGGCGACACCCCGGACCTGAGCGCGCACGGCGCGAGGCTGTCAGGACACCTGACCGATCAGCCCCTCGCCGTGGCCCGACGACGTAGCGTTGCCCCGATCGAGAGGAGTCGTGATGTCGGGCAAGGGCAGCACGTTGTTCACCGTCGGCACCCTGCTGCGGCACGCGCAGGACGCCGGCGCCCCCGTGCGCCTGCTGGTGCAGGGCACCTGGCTCGACGGCCGGATCGTCGGCGCGGACGGCCTCGGGGTGGTGCTCGACGACGGCAACACCCAGCAGGTGCTCGTCCGCCTCGACTCGATCGTCGCCGTGAGCTTCTCGAGGGCCGACATCGACGACCCCGGTGGTGAGGTGGGCGACGAGGCTCCACGGCCCCACGGACGCCGGCGACGGGACCCGATCGAGGCGGGCCCGGTCGGCGGCTGACTGGTCCACACCAGTCGGCGGCCTGTCCCACAGGCTCGTCGCAGGTTCGTCGAAGTCCTGCCCCACCCTCGTCCCACCCTCGTCCGAGCCGCTGTAGGACGGCCGCTCCCGCCCTACGTTCACCGCACCCACACGGTGTGGGTGATGCCTTGTGGGGAGGTGGGGGATGACGAAGATCTCCAGCACGATGCTCAGCGTGGGGACGCTGCTGCGGCGCGCCGAGGACACCGGTGCCGAGGTGAGCGTCCTGGTCGCAGGAAGCTGGCTCGAGGGACGGGTCATCGGCTGCGACGGCCTCGGCGCGGTGCTCGACGACGGTGACGGGCAGGCGCTGGTCCGGCTCGACGCGGTCACGGCGGTGAGGTTCCGCCGCGGCCAGATGGAGCACGCCGACAGCACCGAGGCCCGCTCGCACGGTGAGGCCGAACGCGGGCCGATCGAGGCCGGCCCGGTGACGGTGCCGCACCCCTCGCGGGGCGAGCAGCAGTTCGAGATGTTGCAGGGCCTCAGCGCAAGGCCGCGCTGACGACCTCCCGCGCCTCGTCCTGCACCTGGGCGAGGTGGTCGGGTCCTCGAAAGGACTCCGCGTAGATCTTGTAGACGTCCTCGGTGCCGCTCGGCCGGGCGGCGAACCATGCCGACTCGGTCGTCACCTTGAGCCCGCCGATCTTGGCACCGTTGCCAGGCGCCTCGGTGAGCTTGCCGGTGATCTCCTCCCCCGCCAACGTCGTCGCCGACACGTCGCCGGGCGACAGCGCGGCGAGCTTGGCCTTCTGCTCGCGGTCGGCCGGGGCGTCGATGCGGGCGTACGCCGGGTCGCCGTGCCGGGCGACCAGCTCGGCGTAGTGCTGGCTGGGCGTCCGCCCGGTCGCGCCGAGGATCTCGCTGGCCAGCAGCGCGAGCAGGAGGCCGTCCTTGTCGGTGGTCCAGGTGGAGCCGTCACGCCGCAGGAAGGAGGCGCCCGCCGACTCCTCGCCGCCGAAGCCGAAGGACCCGTCCATCAGGCCGGGCACGAACCACTTGAAGCCGACCGGCACCTCGACCAGCGGCTTGCCGATCGACTCGGCGACGCGGTCGATCATCGAGCTCGACACCAGGGTCTTGCCGATCCGCGTGTCCGCGGACCACTCCGGGCGTGCCCCGCCGAACAGGTGGGCGATGGCGACGGCGAGGAAGTGGTTGGGGTTCATCAGGCCGGCGTCGGGGGTGACGATGCCGTGGCGGTCGGCGTCGGCGTCGTTGCCGGTGGCGATGGCGTACTCGTCCTTGCGGCCCACCAGCGACGCCATGGCGTACGGCGAGGAGCAGTCCATGCGGATCTTGCCGTCCCAGTCGAGCGTCATGAACCGCCACGTCGGGTCGACGAGCGGATTCACCACCGACAGGTCGAGCCGGTGGCGCTCGGCGATCTCGCCCCAGTAGGCGACGCTCGCACCGCCCAGCGGGTCGGCGCCGATGCGCACCCCGGCGTCGCGGATCGCGTCGAGGTCGAGCACCGACGGCAGGTCGTCGACGTAGGTGCCGAGGAAGTCGTAGGACCCGACCTCGGCGCGCGCCTTGGCGAACGAGACCCGACGGACCCCCGCGATGTTGCCGCGGATGAGCTCGTTGGCGCGGGCCGCGATCACGCTGGTGGCGTCGGAGTCGGCCGGTCCGCCGTGGGGCGGGTTGTACTTGAACCCGCCGTCCTGGGGTGGGTTGTGCGAGGGCGTGACCACGATGCCGTCGGCGAGCCCGGCACCGGTCGTACGCCCCTGGTTGGCGCGCAGGATCGCGTGGCTGACCGCAGGGGTGGGGGTGAAGCCGTCGCGGTCGTCGACCAGCACCGTGACGTCGTTGGCGACCAGCACCTCCAGCGCCGTGGCCCAGGCTGGCTCCGACAGGGCGTGGGTGTCGCGGCCGACGAACAGCGGGCCGTCGTAGCCCTGCTCCTTGCGGTAGTCGCAGATCGCCTGCGTGGTCGCGGCGATGTGCACCTCGTTGAAGGACGTGGTGAGCGAGGTGCCACGGTGGCCGCTCGTGCCGAACGCGACCTGCTGGGAGACGTCGTCGGGATCGGGCTCGAGGTCGAAGTAGGCCGTCACGAGGTGGGAGACGTCCACCAGGTCCTCGGTGCGGGCGGGCTGTCCGGCTCTCTCGTGGGTGGCCATGGGCCCATCTTGGCGGGTCACGCCGTGGGTTGGGCAAGACCCCCGGCACGTCCGTGGTCCGAGAATCTCGGAGATGGGCGCAGAAAGTGCCGTGTCGGCTGTCGATCCGGGCAGGGCCGGTCCGTCAGAGTGGTGAGGCCGCAGCCCCTGCGGTCCGCGACGCGAAGGAGTCACCGGCGATGAGCCGCTACCTGATCCTGCTGCCCGCCCCCGAGGCCGACTGGGCCGACCTGCCGCCCGAGGAGCACGAGAAGGGACACCGCTCCCACCAGGAGTTCCAGCGCGACCTGGAGGCCGAGGGGCACACCCTCGTGACCGTCAGCCCGCTCGAGCCCTCGGCGCGGGCGACGTCGATGCGCCCCGACGGCGCGGGCGGCGCACTGGTGACCGACGGGCCGTTCAGCGAGACCGCCGAGCAGGTGGTCGGCTTCTACCTCGTCGACTCCGAGGACGGGGACACGCTGCGAGCGGCGTGCGAGCGGTTCGCCGCGCGCGGCGAGCACATCGAGCTGCGCCGGCTGGCGGAGTGAGGAGAGGGTCATGACCGACTACATCGTGCTGCTGTTCGGCGACACGGAGGCGTGGTGGGACACGCCCGAGGAGGAGAAGAAGGCGACGTACGACGTCCACGGGAGGTTCACCGAGGAGCTCGTCAGGCGTGGCCACACGATCATCGGCGGCGCCGAGCTGCCGCGGGCGTCCGAGGCGAGGTCGCTCGCACCGCACGCCGACAGCGTCACCGACGGCCCGTGGGCCGAGACGAGCGAGCAGCTCGGCGGCTACTACGAGGTCAGCACGGACGACCTCGACGACCTCATGGACGTGTGCCGGATCCTGTCGGCGACCGGCGACGCGGTCGAGGTGCGCCGCAAGCTCTCGGGCGAGGAGGGAACGTCATGAAGTACCTGGTCCTGCTGGTCGGGGACGGTGAAGAGAAGCCCTGGTCTGAGCAGACCGAGGAGGAGCAGGGGGCGGCGATGGCGAAGTTCGGTGCGTTCGGCGATGCCTGCGACGCGCGCGACGGCGTCCGGATCCTCGCCGGCGAGGCGTTGAGCGGCCCACGCGATGCCACCGTCATGCGCACGACCGGCGGCAGGGTCCACCTGACCGACGGGCCCTACGCCGAGGTCATCGAGGGAATGGGCGGTTTCTACCTGCTCGAGGCCCCCGACCTGGACGTCGTCGTGGAGCTGCTGCGGGTGCTGCCGCCGTACGACATCCAGATCCACCCCACGGTGGACGTGGAGCTCTGAGCGAGCGGGTGGGCGACGCCTCGGCCGACCTGGAGCGGGTCGTGCGGGAGGAGTGGGGCCGCCTCGTGGCGCTCCTCCTCGCTCAGTTCCGCCGCCTCGACCTCGTCGAGGACGCGTTGGGCGACGCCGTCGAGGCGGCCAGCCGCACCTGGCCCGCCGACGGTGTGCCGGCCAACCCGCCGGCGTGGCTGATGACCGCGGCGCGACGACGGGTGCTCGACCGACTCCGCACCGAGGACGTGGCCCGACGCAAGGAGCCGCTGCTGCTCCTCGACGCCGAGCAGCACCAGGAAGGAGCCCGCAGCATGGCCGACGCCGGCAGCCTGGTCGAGGACGACGTGCTGCGCCTGGTGCTCATGTGCGCCCACCCGGCGCTGGCGCCCGAGGCCGCCAGTGCGCTGAGCCTGCGGCTGGTCCTCGGCGTGCCGACTGCCGACATCGCCCGGCTGTTCCTGGTGCCCGAGCCGACGATGGCGGCCCGGATCACGCGCGCCAAGAAGCGCATCGTGGGGGCCGGCATCCCGTTCGCCGTGCCCGACGCCGGCGTGCTGCCCGAACGCCTCGAGGTCGTGGCGCAGACCGCCTACCTCACCTTCACCGCTGGCTACTCCCCCGGCACCGGCCCCGACCTGCTGCGCGCCGACCAGTCCGGGGAGGCGATCCGGCTCGTGCGCGTGGTGCTCGGCCTGCGCCCGGACGAGCCGGCGCTCGTCGCGCTGCTCGCGCTGATGCTGCTCCACCACTCCCGGCGCGACGCCCGGGTCGGTGACGGGCGACTGGTGCTCCTCGCCGACCAGGACCGCACCAGGTGGCACCACGACGAGATCGCGGAGGCGACCCGGCTGCTCGCCCGGCCGCACCTGGCCGGACCGCTGACCCCGCTGGCGGCGTCGTACGTCCTGCAGGCGCGGATCGCCGCCGAGCACGCCACCGCGCCGACGGCGCAGGACACCCGCTGGGACCGCGTCGTGGGGCTCTACGACGTGCTGCTCCAGGTGGCACCCACCCCGTCGGCCCGGCTGGCCCGAGCCGTCGCGATCGCCGAGCAGCACGGACCGGCCGCCGGCCTCGACGCGCTCGAGGGGCTGGACCTCCCCCAGAGCCACCGGCCCGCGGCGGTGCGGGCCGAGCTGCTGTCCCGTGCGGGGGACGTCGACGCCGCCCGTGCGGCGTACGACCAGGCCATCGCGGCCTGTCGCAACGAGGTCGAGACGGAGTTCCTCGTCGCGCAGCGCGACGCGCTGCCTGACCGCTAGCCCGCCTGCTCGCCGGGCACCGGCTGCTGCTTGGCGAGGACGGTGAGTCCCTCGTCGACGACGAAGCCGCGCGCGCGGTCGGCCTCCTGGTCGACCCCGATCTGCACGCCGGGCGGGACGACGACGCCCTTGTCGATGATCGCGTTGCGCACGATCGCGCCCTCACCGATGTGCACACCGTCCATCAGCACCGAGTCGGAGACCTCCGCGCCGTCCTTGACCCAGACCGCCGGCGAGAGCACCGACTGGTTGACAGTGCCGCCGCTGACGACGACACCGGGCGAGAGGATGGAGTTGAACGTCGAGACCCCCGCGCCGCTGGCGCCCTCGACGAGCTTGGCTGGCGGGTGCGGCCCGTAGCTGGTGTAGATCGGCCAGGCCTTGTTGTAGAGGTTGAAGACCGGCAGCGGCGAGACCAGGTCGAGGTGGGCGTCGTAGTACGACCTCATCGTCCCGACGTCGCGCCAGTAGCCGCGGTCGCGGTCGGTCGAGCCGGGGACCTCGTTGTCCTTGTAGTCGTAGACGGCGGACTCCGACTTGTCGACGAACCACGGCACGATGTCGCCGCCCATGTCGTGCTTGGACTGCTCGAGCTCGGCATCGCGGGTGACGGCGTCGCGCAGCGCGTCTGCGGTGAAGACGTAGTTGCCCATGCTGGCGAGCACCTCGTCGGGGGCGTCCGGGAGCCCGACCGGGTCCGTCGGCTTCTCGAGGAAGGCGCGGATCTTCTGCGGGTTGCCGGGGTCCACGTCGATCACGCCGAACTGGTCGGCCAGGCTGATCGGCTGGCGGATCGCGGCGACCGTGCAGCCGGCACCCGACTCGACGTGGTCGGCGACCATCTGCGAGAAGTCCATCCGGTACACGTGGTCCGCGCCCACCACCACGACGATGTCGGGCTGCTCGTCGGTGAGCAGGTTGAGCGACTGGTAGATCGCGTCGGCGCTGCCGAGGTACCACCGCTTGCCGACGCGCTGCTGCGCCGGCACCGGGGTGACGTAGTTGCCCAGCAGGTTGGACATGCGCCAGGTCGTCGTGACGTGGCGGTCCAGGCTGTGCGACTTGTACTGCGTCAGCACGACGACCTTGAGGTAGCCGGAGTTGACGACGTTGGACAGGGCGAAGTCGATGAGCCGGTAGATCCCGCCGAACGGCACCGCAGGCTTGGCCCGGTCGGCCGTCAACGGCATCAGCCTCTTGCCCTCGCCTCCGGCGAGGACAACGGCGAGGACCTTCTTGCGCGGGGGCGTGATGGCCATGCGACGAAACTAGCCGTCCGCAGGAGCGCGGTCGACCTCCCTCGGGTCTGTGTTTTGCGGCTAGGTTCGGCGCATGCGCATCGACGTCCTCAGCAAGGAGTACCCACCGGAGGTCTACGGCGGCGCAGGCGTCCATGTCGCCGAGCTGGTCCGCGCGCTCCGGGTGCAGCCCGACGTCGACGCACGGGTGCGCTGCTTCGGGGCGACGCGTTCGGAGCCCGGCACGACGGCGTACGCCGAGCCGGAGTCGCTCGTCGGAGCCAACGCTGCCATCCGCACGTTGGGCGTCGACCTCGCGATGGTCGACGACTGCGCCGGGGCCGACCTGGTCCACTCGCACACCTGGTACGCCAACATGGCCGGCCACCTCGCCGGGCTGATGCACGGCATCCCCCACGTGGTGAGCGCCCACTCCCTCGAGCCGATGCGGCCGTGGAAGGCCGAGCAGCTCGGCGGCGGCTACGCCCTGTCGAGCTGGGCGGAGCGGACGGCGTACGAGGGTGCCGCCGGCATCGTCGCGGTCAGCGCCGCGATGCGCGACGACGTCCTGCGCAGCTACCCGTTGGTCGACCCCGCGCGGGTGCACGTCGTGCACAACGGCATCGACACCACGGAGTGGGCGCCCGTGCCGAACCCCGATCGCGTCCGCGAGCTCGGAGTGGACCCCGACCGGCCGAGCGTCATCTTCGTCGGCCGGATCACCCGCCAGAAGGGCCTGCCGCTGTTCCTGCGTGCGGCTGCGGCGCTGCCGCCCGAGGTCCAGCTCGTGCTGTGCGCCGGCGCGCCCGACACCCCCGAGATCGAGGCCGAGGTCCGCGGCCTCGTCGAGGACCTCGCCGCGACGCGCTCCGGGGTCGTGTGGATCGCCGAGATGCTGCCCCGCCCCGACGTCGTGGCCCTGCTGACCGCCGCCACCGTCTTCGCCTGCCCCTCGATCTACGAGCCGCTCGGCATCGTCAACCTCGAGGCGATGGCCTGCGAGACCGCCGTCGTCGCCACCGCCACCGGCGGCATCCCCGAGGTCGTCGTCGACGGCGAGACGGGCTGGCTGGTCCCCATCGAGCAGGCCACCGACGGCACCGGCACCCCACTGGACCCCGAGCGCTACGTCGCCGACCTCGCCGCCGCCCTGACCGACGCCGTCAGCGACCCCGACCGCGCCCGTGCCTACGGCGTCGCTGGTCGCCGGCGGGCGGAGGAGTCCTTCAGCTGGGGCTCGATCGCCACCCGCACCCTCGACCTCTACTCCTCGCTCGTGCACGCCTCGTAGACGCGCGGACAGAAGTCCGCCCTACGGTGGGTGGTCCGCCTGAGCCAATGGCGCGAGCGCGGGTTGTGTCCGCGCGTCTGCGGGCTGTGGATGAGTCCAGCGCACTCACGCGGAGTCCGTCCATGCTGCAGGGGTGGACGTCATCACCGTGATCGAGCGGTCAGGAGGCCTGGCCACCCGGGCCGACCTGATCCGGGCGACCTCGCGCGCAGACGTCGACCGGGCAATGGCACGAGGGGCACTCCGACGGGTCGGACAGGGCCGCTATGCGCTCCCCGGTGTGGAGCAGGCTGCCGCCACAGCCCACCGGCTCAACGGCCACCTGAGCCTGACCAGCGCCGCCGTGCACCACGGCTGGGAGGTCAAGACCGTCCCGCCGATCCCCCACGTCGTCTTCCCCCGCAAGCGCAACGTTCCCCGGCTCGGCCGGCGCGAGGTGGTGGTGCACCGGGCCGACCTCGGACCTGACGATGTCACCGGCATCGCCACGAGTCGCGAGCTGACACTGCTGCAGTGCCTGCGGTCGCTGCCGGACGACGAGGCACTTGCAGTCGCGGACTCCGCGCTGCGACATGGGGAGATACCGACGCTCCGGCGGGTGATGGCCACGGCACGCGGAGCGGGCAGCGCCAAGGTACGCCGCATCGGCAAGCAGGCGGACGCACGTGCCGCGAACCCGTTCGAGTCGGTCATGCGGGCGATCTGCCTGCAGGTGCCGGGTCTCTCCGTCACACCACAGCTCGTGCTGTCGAGTGACCACGTCTGGGCGCGCCCCGACCTGGTGGACCGTGAGCGTCGGATCGTCATCGAGTGCGACTCGTGGCAGTGGCACGGCGACCGCAGGGGTTTCGTCAAGGACGTGCGGCGCTACACGCTCCTCACGGCCGACGGCTGGATGGTGCTCCGCTTCACGTGGGACGACGTCATGATGCGACCCGCGTGGGTTCGCGCCGTTCTCTGCCGTGCGGTTGGCGTACACGCGCGGACAGAACTTCTTCCTGTGTGGCCCGTCGCTGCGTGAGCGCCCTCGGCGGGCGGACTTGTGTCCGCGCGGCTACGGCAGAATCGGGGATGCCGGGCGGGCGGATGCAGGGCTACCGTGGATCGACCAGGAGGCGCCATGAGCCAGCCGAGCCCCGAGCCCGTGTCGCCCGCCGTGCGGGCGCAGATCCTCGCGACGGAGCACTGGGGCCTGCTGGCCGTGCGGAGCCAGACCTGGAGCGAGGTGATCGGGCGGATCACCTCGCAGCTGATGTTCACCTCGGCGACGCTGCTGTTCCTCGCCCTGGCCGGGCAGGCGCTGTCGTACTCCCCCACCTTCCGGCTGCTGGCGATCGCGCTGGGGCTGACCCTGCTGGTCGCCGGGACCCTCACGTCCTTCCGGGTGCACAACGCCAGCCAGGAGGACTACATGTTCATCAAGGGGATGAACCGGCTGCGGGCGGCGTACGTCGACATCGACCCGACCCTGGCGCCCTACTTCATCACCGGCCTGACCGACGACGACGACGGCATCGGGCAGACCTACACGATGGGCTCGACCCGGCGCAGCGCCAGCCAGGTGCTGTCCAGCTCGGCGATGTTCATCATCGTGGTGAACACCCTCGTCGCGGCGGGCCTGGCCGCCTTCGTGCTCTGGCCCGCGGGTGGCTGGGCCGCCGCCGTCGGCGCGGTGGTCGTGGGCGCGGCCCACTTCGCCGCCTGGATCTGGCTGGGGTGGCGCGCCTGGCAGGTCAACATCGACCCCGCCCACGTGCGTTTCCCGGCCCTGCCGCCCGGGAGCGACCCGGTCAGCTGAGGACGAGGCCTGGGTAGAGGGGGTGCTTGTCGAGCATCTCGGCCGAGCGCTTGGTGACGCGGTCGGCGACTCCGTCGCCCAGCACGTACGACGCCTTGCTGGGCCCGCCGGCCTTGGTGGTGCCGGCCTCGGTGTTGGACAGCACGTCGACGATCAGCTCGGCCACGGTGTCGAACTCGTCGTGGCCGAAGCCGCGGGTGGTGAGCGCGGGCGTGCCGAGCCGGACGCCGGAGGTGTACCAGGCCCCGTTGGGGTCGGCCGGGACCGAGTTGCGGTTGGTGACGACGCCGGCGTCGAGCAGCGCCGACTCGGCCTGGCGACCGGTGAGGCCGAAGGACGACACGTCGAGCAGGACGATGTGGTTGTCGGTGCCGCCGGTGACCAGGTTGGCGCCGCGGGTCAGGAAGCCGTCGGCCAGCGACTTGGCGTTGTCGGCGATGCGCTGGGCGTAGTCCTGGAACTCGGTGGTCCGGGCCTCGGCCAGGGCGACGGCCTTGGCGGCCATCACGTGCGACAGCGGGCCACCCAGCACCATCGGGCAGCCGCGGTCGACGTCGGCGGCGAACTCCTCCTGCGCCAGCACCATGCCGCCGCGCGGGCCGCGCAGCGACTTGTGGGTGGTGGTCGTGGTGATGTGGGCGTAGGGGACCGGGTCCTCCTCGCCGGTGAACACCTTGCCCGCGACGAGACCGGCGAAGTGGGCCATGTCGACCATCAGCACGGCGCCGACCTCGTCGGCGATCTCGCGCATCTTCGCGAAGTTCACCCGGCGGGGGTAGGCGGAGTAGCCGGCGACGAGCACCAGCGGCTTGAACTCCCGCGCCTTGGCAGCGACGGCGTCGTAGTCGAGCAGCCCGCTCTCCGGGTCGGTGCCGTACTGCTGCTGGTGGAACATCTTGCCGCTGATGTTGGGGCGGAAGCCGTGCGTGAGGTGGCCGCCGGCGTCGAGCGACATGCCGAGGAGGCGCTGGTTGCCGAACTCGTGGCGCAGCGTCTCCCAGTCGGCCTCGGTGAGCTCGTTGACGTTCTTGGCCTGCATCTTCTGCAGGTAGGGCGTCTCGACCTTGTTGGCGAGGATCGACCAGAAGGCGACGAGGTTGGCGTCGATGCCGGAGTGCGGCTGGACGTAGGCGTAGGGCGCGCCGAAGAGCTCGCGGGCGTGCTCGGCGGCGAGCGACTCGACGGTGTCGACGTTCTGGCAGCCGGCGTAGAAGCGGTGCCCGACGGTGCCCTCGGCGTACTTGTCGCTGAACCAGGTGCCCATCGTCATCAGGACGGCCGGCGAGGCGTAGTTCTCCGACGCGATCAGCTTGAGCGAGGCCCGCTGGTCGGCGAGCTCCTGGCGGGTGGCCTCCGCGATGCGGGGTTCGACCGAGGCGATGACCTCGAGGGCCTGGGAGTACGCACTGCTGATCAGGGAGTCCGTCATGGCCCACAGCCTAGAGGTCCCCGGGCGCCGTTGCGCCGCGGCCCGCAGGCGCTGGACACCGTCCGGCGGGAACGCCAGCAGAGCCCGGTCCGTTGAGCCCTCGTGGCCCTCCCCTCCCTCCCCGACCAGGCCGAGCGGCTCGTCCGCCTCGGCGTCCACGACCTCGCCGGGATCCCGGCCGACGTGCTGCACGAGGCGGCCGCCTCCGGCCCCTCAGGCTCCCTCCTGATGACCTCTGCGCCCGCCTCGGAGCTCGCTCCGCTGCTCAGGCTGGGCGACAAGCCGGGCTTCGTCGTGGAGGACATGACCGACGTCGACGGCTTCGCCCCGACCGTCGAGGTGCCGCCGGCGCCGTACGCCGTCGTGGGGCTCGACCGCGGCGATGCGTTCCTCAACCGGACGCCCGCGGAGTCGGTGCCGGAGGTCCTGGCCGCGGGCCGCTCGCCCCTGACGCTGACCGAGGGGCTGCACTGGGTGCTGCAGGACCCGGGCGCCCTCGAGCGCAACGCCTGCTTCATGACACCCGGCTCGCGGCTGCGTCGGGCCGACGGGTCGTACGACGCCCGCACGCCGGCGCTGTGGATCAGCAGCGGGACCGGACGCGACGGCCGGGAGCGTCGCCACGCCCCGAAGCTGGGCTGGTGCTGGTGGGGCAACCGGCACACCTGGCTGGGCATCGCGTCGTGCGAGCGGCGTACCCGCGCGTAACCACGGTGTGACCTGGGCCGCACTCCGGGCCGCGACCGGGCGGGACCCGGCAGGCGTCGTCTCACATAGTGGCTCGTCGTCTCGAATGGCAAGATTTCACCTTGTGGAACGTGTGTCCATTCCCTGAGACTTCTTGACATGGTCACCGCTTCCACCCACGCACACCTTGTGGTCCGACGTCACGTCGACCTCATGCGCGTGGGCAGCGCGACCTGTTGGCATCGCTGAACGCCGCCCCTGCATCCCTTCCGCGCTCAACGTCGCGCGCGGCACTCCTCAGCGAACAGGAAATTCCTGATCATGCCTGACCTCCGGTTCACGCCCCAGGCCGCCCAGCACACCGAGATCCCGCGCCCCAAGCGCGCCGAGGGTCAGTGGGCGCTCGGCTACACCGAGCCGCTCAACAAGAACGAGCAGTCCAAGAAGGACGACGACCCGCTCAACGTGCGGGACCGCATCCTCTACACCTACTCCCGCCGGGGCTTCGACTCGATCGACCCGGCCGACCTGCGTGGTCGCTTTCGCTGGATGGGCCTCTACACGCAGCGCGCCCCCGGCTTCGACGGCGGCAAGACTGCGCAGCTCGAGGAGGAGGAGCTCGACGACCGCTTCTTCATGATGCGCGTGCGCACCGACGGCGCGATCCTCGACGCAGCCGCCCTCCGGGCGCTGGGCGAGGTGTCGACGGCGTACGGCCGCAACACCGCGGACATCACCGACCGCAACAACATCCAGTACCACTGGATCGAGATCGAGAGCGTCCCGGCGATCTGGGAGCGCCTCGAGGGCGTCGGCCTCACCACGCTCGAGGCGTGCGGCGACAGCCCGCGCCCCTTCCTCGGCTCCCCCGTCGCGGGCATCGCCAAGGACGAGATCATCGACGGCTCCGAGGCGCTGGCGGAGATCAAGCGCCGCATCCTCGGCAACCCCGACTTCTCCAACCTCCCGCGCAAGTTCAAGACCGCGCTGACCGGCCACCCGAGCCACGACGTCGCGCCCGAGGTCAACGATGTCTCCTTCGTCGGCACCGTCCACCCCGAGCACGGCCCCGGCTTCGACCTCTGGGTCGGCGGCGGCCTGTCCACCAACCCGATGCTCGCCCACAAGCTGGGCGTCTGGATCCCGCTCGACGAGGTGGCCGATGCCTGGGAGGGCGTCGCCGGCATCTTCCGCGACTACGGCTACCGCCGCCTCCGCTCCAAGGCCCGCCTGAAGTTCCTCCTCGCCGACTGGGGCAAGGACAAGTTCCGCGAGGTCCTGGAGAACGAGTACCTCCACCGCGCGCTCGTCGACAACCCCTCCCCCGAGGCGCCGACCACCCAGGGCGACCACATCGGCATCCACGAGCAGCAGGACGGCCGGTTCTATGTCGGCGCAGCACCTGTCGTGGGGCGCATCGACGGCACCACGCTGAGCGCGCTCGGCGACCTTGTCGAGCGGTACGACGCCCGCGGCGCCCGGCTGACGGCGTACCAGAAGCTCGTCGTGATCGGCGTCGCGGCCGAGGACACCGAGGCGTTCGCCGACGACCTCGAGAAGATCGGCCTCACCGCCCGCCCGAGCAACTGGCGCCGTTCCACGATGGCCTGCACCGGCATCGAGTTCTGCAAGCTCGCGATCGTCGACACCAAGGAGCGTGCGCGCCGGCTCGTCACCGAGCTCGAGAAGCGCTTCCCCGACCTCGACACCGAGATCTCGGTCAACGTCAACGGCTGCCCCAACGCATGCGCGCGCACCCAGGTCGCCGACATCGGCCTCAAGGGCCAGCTCGTGATGGACGCCGACGGTCACCAGGTCGAGGGCTTCCAGGTGCACCTCGGCGGCGCGCTCGGGCTGAACCCCGCCATGGGCCGCAAGCTCCGCGCCCACAAGGTCACCAGCGCCGGCCTCGACGACTACGTCTCGGCCGTCGTCAGCGCGTACCTCCAGGACCGGACCGAGGGCGAGCGGTTCGCCGCCTGGGTGGCCCGCGCCGACGAGGTCCTGCTGCGCGGGGAGCCGGTGGCGGTCTGATGTCCGAACGAGCCGTTCCCTTCCACTGCCCCTACTGCGGGGACGAGAACCTGTTCCCCCGCGAGGGTGCGGGGGCCTGGGAGTGCCGCTCGTGCCTGCGCAGCTTCACGGTGCAGATGACGGGGATGATCCCCCACCCCGGTACGGACCCCGCCCTCGAGGGAGGCGCACCATGAGCCTCTCCACCCGCGCCGCCCGCGACTTCAAGGGCACGCACACCGAGGGCCGTGCGCCCGAGGAGCTCCGCGAGCTGGTCTCCCACGTCGGCGCCGAGCTCGAGCTGGCGCCGGCCGAGGTGATCATCGAGTGGGCCGTCGCGACGTTCGGCGACCGGTTCGCGATCACGTCCTCGATGGGCGACGCCGTTCTCGCCCACCTCGCCTCGAAGGTCGCGCCCGGCATCGACGTCGTGTTCCTCGACACCGGCTACCACTTCGTCGAGACCATCGGCACCCGCGACGCCGTCGAAGCGACCCTCCCGGTCAACCTGCGGACCGTGAGCACCTCGCTCACCGTCGCCGAGCAGGACGAGCAGTACGGCAAGGACCTCTACAAGACCGACCCCGACCTCTGCTGCGCCCTGCGCAAGGTCAAGCCGCTCGCCGACACGCTGGCGGAGTACGACGCCTGGGCCACCGGCCTGCGCCGCGCCGAGACCCACAACCGGGTCATCGCGCCGGTCGTCGGCTGGGACGCCCGCAAGGGCAAGGTCAAGGTCTCGCCGCTGGCCCGGTGGAGCGACGAGCAGGTCGACCAGTACGTCCTCGACCACGGCGTGCTGGTGAACCCCCTCGTCCACGACGGCTACCCGAGCATCGGCTGCTGGCCCTGCACGCGCCGCGTCGCCCCCGGCGACGACCCGCGCAGCGGCCGCTGGGCCGGCACGTCCAAGACGGAGTGCGGGATCCACGCATGAGATCACCCCACGACGTTCTTCTCCTCCGCTCCGCTCCCCCGAACAACGCCGCGGGGACCCCGGAGTCGAGACCAACCCACGACTTCACCCACCGGGGCGACAACGCCGTCGCCCCGCAGCAGCACCCCCACCTGAAGCACCACCGCACCACACACGAACGGAGGCACCTCTGATGGCTGCTCCTGCTCTGGTTGCCCTGGCCCACGGAAGCCGGGACCCGCGTTCGGCCGCGACGATCAAGGCGCTCGTCGCCGAGGTCAAGGCGATGCGCCCCGACCTCAAGATCGAGACGGCCTTCCTCGACCTCTCCAAGCCGAGCTTCGACACGGTCGTCGACCGCCTGGTGAAGGCCGGTCACGAGGAGATCGTCGTCGTCCCGCTGCTGCTGACGGAGGCCTACCACGCGAAGGTCGACGTGCCGGAGGCCATCGCCGCCGCCATGGCCCGCCACGAGGGCGTCCGCATCCAGGCCAGCCGGATCCTCGGCATGGAGGCGGCCTTCCTCGAGGTGCTCGACGTCCGCCTGCGCGAGGCGCTGAAGGCCGCCCGAGTGCGCGAGCTCGACGCGCTGGTGCTCGCTGCCGCCGGTTCGTCCGACCCGCTGGCCAACCAGGCGGTCGCCCGCATCGCCCGCACGTGGGGCGCGCGGCACCGGCTGCCCGTCACCGCGGCCTTCGCCTCGGCCGCTCCCCCGGCCGCCGGCGAGGCGGTGCGAGCCTTCCGCGCCGAGGGCAAGCGCCACATCGCCGTGGCGTCGTTCTTCCTCGCGCCCGGCCGGCTGCCCGACCGGGCCACCGAGCTGGCCGTCGAGGCCGGTGCGGTGGCGGTCTCCGACCCGCTCGGGGCGCACCCCGCGGTCGCCCGCGCGATCCTCGCCCGCTACGCCGTGGGTGCGGTCGAGCTCGTCCCGGTCTAATGAGGCGAGCAGCGGCACGCGAGGAACGAGCGCGGCGCGTGGGCTCGGCCAGATCGAGCAAGCGACGTGACTGAGGCACGAAAGTCGGCACGAGCGCGTCGACATCGATCAGCTCCGCCGACGTCATGGCCGCCGGTCGTCCCGGCGACCGGCGGCCATGACGTCATGCGAGGTGCTTGAGCGCCTCCCGCCGTGACAGCCCGCTGAGCCGGTCGTCGTAGGTCGTGACGAAGGACCGGACACAGCCCGGGTCGGTGCGTGCGTGCTGCCGCAGCGCCCAGCCGAGCGCCTTGCGCACGAAGAACTCGCGGCCGTACGTCGTGTCGTCGAGGTTGGCGACCAGCACCCGCTCCAGCAGGTCGGCGTCGGTCTGCTCGCGGTGACGCAGCTGCGCCAGCATCGCCGTACGCCGGACCCACAGGCTGTCGGGGTCCACCGACCACCGCTCGATGACCGGCGTGGCGACCGCGCGGTGGTCGAGGAGGACCTGCCCGACAGGGTGGGCGGCGATCTCGTCGACGACGTCCCACCACGCGCCGGTGCGCACGAGCTGCTCGAGCAACGGCAACAGGTCGGGGTCGAGCCACGCCCGGTAGGCCCGGTGCCGAAGCAGGGCGATCGCGGCGTACCACTCCTCGCGGTGCTCGGCGTCCTCCCACAGCTCGAGCACCGCCGCCTCCCACTGCGCCCGGTCGACGAAGCGGTGCTCGACCAGAAGGGGCCGCAGCACCGCCTTGAGCGCCGGGGCGCCGAGGCCGACGTAGGGCAGCTCGGACTTCATGTAGGCCTGCTGCTGGGCAGCCCTGGCCGGGTCCCCCGCCCCGGCCAGGGCCGCCCGCACCGCCCCCACGTAGGTCATGGCCCGATCTTGGCAGCCACCTGCGACAACGGGATCCGACAGCGTCAGGGGCGCGCCTCGTAGACGTGGTTGAAGGGCGTCTCGGCCACCTTGCGGAACCGGGTGAAACCGGCGTCCGTGACCACCTGCCGGATCGCCGACCCTCCGGCCTGCGCCCCCAGCGCGTAGCCGCCCGACTGCGACATGGCGTTGGGCACGCACAGGAACGTGGAGAAGCCGTAGAACACCCGGCCCACGGGGTTGAGGTTGTCGGCCACGGTGTCGCCGGCGGCGGGCTCGACGATCATCCACGTGCCGTCGGCGGCCAGGGAGCCGCGCACGTGCTGGGCCGCGCCGACCGGGTCGCCCATGTCGTGCAAGCAGTCGAACGTCGTGACGAGGTCGAGGTCGCGCTCGTCCAGGGCCTGCGCCCCGGCCACGTCGAATCGCACCCGGTCGGCCACGCCGGCCTCGTCCGCCCGCTGCCGGGCAGCCTCGATGGACCCGCGGTGGTAGTCGGAGCCGACGAACGTGCTGGCGGGGAACGCCTGCGCCATCAGCACGGTCGACGCGCCGTGGCCGCACCCGAGGTCCGCGACCCGCGCACCGCGCTCGAGGCGCGCGCCGATCCCGTCGAGGGCTGGGATCCACTCCGGGAGAAGGTGCATCAGGTAGCCGGGGCGGAAGAACCGCTCGCAGCCGGTGAACACGTCGTGGTCGTGCTCGTGCCAGCCGTAGCCGGCGCCGGTCCGGAAGGCATGCTCGATCTCCGGGAGGGCCTTGAGCGCGCCCAGAGCGAGCTCGAAGGCACCTGGCAGGAAGACCGGGCCCGCCGGGTCGGTGAGGGCGAACGCCTTCTCCGGGGTCATCGAGTAGGTGCCGGACGCGGGGTCGTGCTCGACGTACCCGCCGGCCGCCTGGCCGCGCAGCCACTCGTCCACGTAGCGCGGGTCGGTGCCGGTCCTGGTCGCGAGCTCGCGGGCGTCCGCGGGCCCGGCTGCGAGGCCGCGGTAGAGGCCGAGCCGCTCGCCGAGCAGCACGTTGCCCGCGCCCATCGTGGCTCCGAGGTCGCCGACGAAGCTGCCGACGAACTGCATCAGCACCTCCATGTCGATCGCCGGCTGGGCCTCGTGCTCGGTGGCCCGGTCGGTCGTCTGGTCGGTGGTGGTCATGTGGGTCTCCCTCGTGAAGGGCATCCGGGTGGATGCTGTGGGAGGACGGTGCGCTGCAGCGCTTGCGGGATGGTTGCAACGCCACTGCAACCGCGACGGCGGAGGGTGGGACGCGTGAGAGCACGGGAGCCTGACGAGCAGGGGCACGTCGAGCGCGGCGGCGTGCGGATCGGGTACGAGACCTTCGGGTTCGACGGGCCGGATGCCGCCACCCGCCCGACGGTGGTGTTCGTCCCGATCGACACGATCGTGCACAGCCGGGCGTGGAAGGGGCAGGTGCCCTACCTGGCGCAGCACTACCGCGTCGTCACGATCGACCCGCGCGGGAACGGCCGCACGGACCGGCCGACGTACTCCTCGGCCTACGACGACCTCGAGTTCGTGGCCGACACGGTCGCGGTGATGGACCACCTCCAGCTCGAGAGGGCCACGCTCGTCGGGATCTGCCTCAGCGCCTGGCACGCGATCCTCGTCGCCCACCTGCACCCCGGGCGGGTCGACGGCATCGTCGCGGTCGCGCCGTGGGTCAAGGACAGCACCCCGCCGCACCGCTGGCGACTGGAGGCACAGGAGGGCTTCGAGGAGGAGCGGGAGTCCTACGAGGGCTGGGCGCTGACCAACCGGCACGTGTGGCGCGACAACTGGGCGGCGTTCCCTCGGTTCTTCTTCGACCAGATGCTCCCCGAGCCGCACTCCACCAAGCAGCTCGAGGACGTCGTGGGGTTCGCCTGCGAGACCACGGGCGAGACCATGCTCACCGCCGAGGACGGCGCCTACTTCCCCGAGACCGTCGAGGAGGGGGAACAGATCATGTCCGGCCTCACCGCGCCGGTCCTGGTGGTCCGCGGCACCGACGACCGGTGCCAGCCTCCCGGACGCGCGGACACCCTGGTCCGGCTCACCGGCGGCGAGCAGCTGGTGATCGAGGGAGCCGGCCACCTGCCGATGGCGCGCCACCCGGTCGCCGTGAGCCGGGCGATCAGGCGCTTCGTGGACCGGGTCCACGGGTTCCCGGCACCGCCCCGCCCTCGTCGTCGTCGCCGTCCTCGCGTCCTCTACCTCTCCTCCCCCATCGGCCTGGGCCACGTGCGGCGCGACCTGGCCGTCGCCGACGCGATGCGCCAGCAGGACCCGGACCTCGAGGTCGAGTGGCTGACCCAGTCGCCGGTCGCGGCGTTCCTCGAGCAGCGCGGCGAGGTCGTGCACCCGGCCTCCCGGCTGCTCGCGAGCGAGTCCGGCCACTTCGAGGCGGAGTCGGGCGAGCACGACCTCCACGCCTTCGACGCCGTACGCCGCATGGACGAGGTGCTGGTCAACAACTTCATGGTCTTCGACGACCTCGTCGAACGTGAGGCCTACGACTTGTGGATCGGCGACGAGGCCTGGGACCTCGACCACTTCCTGCACGAGCACCCCGACCTCAAGCGCGCACCGTTCGTCTGGATGACCGACTTCGTCGGGTGGGTGCCGATGCCGGAGGGCGGGGAGCGGGAGGCCCTGCTGACGGCGGACTACAACGCCGAGATGGTCGAGCACGTCGCCCGCACCCCGTCACTGCGCGACCGGTCGGTCTTCGTGGGCGACCCCGGCGACGTGGTCGACCTGCCGCTCGGACCGGGGCTGCCGACGGCGCGGTCGTGGACCGAGGAGCACTTCGACTTCGCCGGCTACGTCATGGGCGACCGGCCGGACCCCGCGCGCCGGGGGGAGCTGCGCGAGCGGTTCGGCTGGACCGACGACGACGTCGTCTGCGTGGTCTCGGTCGGAGGCTCCGGCGTCGGGCACCACCTGCTCAGGCGAGTGGCGGCGGCGTACGCCCCTGCGAGGCAGCGGGTGCCCGGGCTGCGCATGGTCGTCGTGGCCGGGCCGCGGATCGACCCGGGTGCCCTCGACCTGCCGGACGGGGTCGAGGTGCACGGGTTCGTGCCCGACCTCGACCTGCACCACGCGGCCTGCGACATCGCCGTGGTGCAGGGCGGGCTGAGCACCACGATGGAGCTCACCGCCGCACGTCGGCCGTTCCTCTACGTGCCACTCGGGCGCCACTTCGAGCAGCAGGTCCACGTGCGACACCGGCTCGACCGGCACCGCGCCGGCCGCCCCCTCGCCTACGCCGAGGCCGACCCCGACCGCATCGCCGAGGAGCTGGCGGCCTGCCTGGCGCAGCCCGTGGACTACCTGCCGGTGCCCTCCGACGGGGCCGCGCGCGCCGCCCGGCTGGCGCTGGAGGCGCTCTGACCCGGCTCCCGCTCGCCATGGTCCGACTCCTCGACCAGCCCGCGTACCGCGGGCCATGCCCCGGCCGTCGCCGTCCTCAGGGGCGCGAGGAGCCGGGCGGCCTCGTCGCCGTCTCCACGGGCGGCCGCGGATCCCGCCAGCATCACGTAGGCGTCCGCGCCGAGCACCCAGGCGCGGCCGGGAGGGCAGTCCACGCGGGACAGCGCGTCCGACGCGGCGGCCGCGTGCTCACCAGTGACGGTCGCGAGCGCGGCGGCACAGAGCAGCCGCCCCGGTCGCGCCGTGCCACTGCGTGCAGCCAGGCCGGCGCGGGCCACAGCCGTCGCCTCGTCCGTCTCCCCCGTGCGGACCAGCGTCGCGGCGAGCAGCCCCGCGGCCCAGGAGTGCCACCACGGGTGGTCGACGGCCGACGTGTCCTCCACTGCCCGACGGCCGAGGCGAGCCGCGTCGTCGAGGTCTCCGGACAGGCGCGCCAGCCATCCGTCGTACGCCCGGATGTAGCCCGCGTAGGCCGGGAAGCCGCTGCGACGGTTCAGGTCGAGCGCCTGCGCCACGCGGTCGCGCGCCTCGCCCCACCGGTCGTACGCCGCCGGGACGAAGGCGGACTCGAAGACCACCCACTGGAGCAGCCAGGCGTCGCGGCGCGCCCGCACGAGCGGCTCCATCTCGACGACCACCTCATCGAGGGCCTCCGCGTCCCCGAGGTACCACGCCACGGTCTTCGCCCCGTCCAGCGCCAGCACCAAGGCGTCCTCCGAGCCCGCGGCGCGCGCTCGGGCCAGGACCTGCTCGGCGCGCCGGGCGGCGTCGGCCAGCCGCAGCCGGCTGGCCTCCAGCACGGTGAGCCGGGTGGCGAAGTCGGCCTCCGCCCTCCGGTCCCCGAGCGCGGCGGCGAGCCGGACTCCGTCCTCGAGCGGGCCGAGCAGCTCGTCCGCGGCGAGCTGCGCGCCGACCGCTGCGTCGCCCCCGCGGGCGCGCAGCGCGGCGAGCTCGAGCCGGCGCTCCCCGTCGCGGCGCGCCCATGCGAGCGCCGCGTCGATGTCCTGGATCGCAGCCTGCCACCGCGTGGCCGCCTCGTGGACCCGGCCCCGGACCAGCAGCGCCCGCGCCCGGGTCTCCCCGGCGAGGTCGGGGACGGCGAGGCAGCGCTCGACCAGGGTCCGCGCGTCCTCCACCGCCGCCCGGCGCAGTGCCTCCTCGGCCGCGACCAGCCAGCCGCGCGCCGCCCGCGCGTCGTCGCCGACCGCGTGCGCGTGCGTCGCCATCACCTCGGGACGGTCGCTGGTCAGGTCGGCGGCGCGGCGGTGGTAGGCCGTGGCGACGGCCGGTGGCAGCGCGGCGTACACGCACTCCTGGAAGAGGTCGTTCGCGAACTCGTAGACCGCACCGCTCCGGACGAAGAGCCCGCCCCGCGCGAGCTCCTCCCCGTGGCGGGTGGCGCTCATCTCCGTCAGCTCGGTGAGGGCCGCCAGCAGTCGCGGGTCGAGCCGCCGCCTCAGCACGGCGCCGGCCTCGACCACCGAGCGCGCCTCGGCGCCCAGCCGGTCGACGCGGGTGAGCACCGCGGCCGACAGCGAGGCCGGCACCCCGGTGTCACCGTCAGCGAGCGCCCGCAGGCACTCCACGACGCTGAGCGTGTGGCCGGCCGTGCGGTCCATCACCTGGTCGCTCAGCGGTGACAGGCCGGCTGCTGCGGCGAGGGACTCGACGGACGCGGTGTCGAGCGGTCCGAGCGGGACGCGGCGCACCCGGTCACCGAGGCGCTCGGCGACGGCGACGGCCTCGCTCCGGACGGCGCCGACCAGCAGGACGCGCGACCCGTCGAGGCGTCGGGAGAGGTAGCCGAGCAGGTCGAGCGTCGCGGCACCGGCGTCCTGCAGGTCGTCGATGACGAGGACGAGCGGCCGTTCGGCAGCGAGCCGGCGCAGTGCGGCGAGCACGGCGTCGTACGTCGCCCGGCGCTGGAGGTCGCGGTCCGCCGGCGGCGCCGGCACCTCACCGAGGACCGTGCCGAGGTCCGGAACCAACGTCACCCACGCGCCCTCGTGGTCGCGCAGCACGGCGACGAGCGCGTCACGCCCGAGCACGGCGAGGCCGGGGCGCAGGGCGTCGACGAACGGCTGGACGAACAGGGAGCGCTCCGCGGGGTGGCACCGCCCGCGCAGCACCTGGCCACCGGTGGCGGAGCACCACTCGGCCGCGGCGTCGAGGAGGCGGGTCTTGCCGATGCCGCCCTCCCCCACGACCAGCACGAGGTCCACGTCGTCGCCGGCCACGGCCGAGCGCCACGTGTCGCGGAGGGCGGCGAGCTGGCCGTCGCGGCCCACGAGCGCGTCCCTCGGGGCGGCCGACGGCGCGCGCGGCGGACGTCCGTCCGTCCGGGTCGGCCCGGGGTGGCGCAGGAGGGCGAGGTGCAGGTCGGTCGATGCGCGGTCCGGCTCGGTGCCGAGGTCGTCGCGCAGCGTCCCCGCGAGCCGGTCGTACGCCGCCAGCGCCGCGGCGACCTGTCCGTCTGCCGCGAAGGCCCGCATGAGGTCGCGCACCGCCCGCTCGTCGTAGGGGTCCGGCGCCACCCCGGCAGAGGCCACCGGGACCGCTCGCGCCGGGTCGACCTCGAGGAGCGCGGCCACGCGCTGGTGCCGCGCGTCGCGACGCAGCGCGTCGGCCTCGCGGCGCACCTCGAGGACCCAGTCGTCGTCGTCCTCGTCCGGCAGCGCAGGGCCGGAGCCGAGCAGGGCCTGGGCTGCGGCGGCCGCGGTCTCGGCCAGGGCAGGCTCGCCGGCAGCCGCTCGGCCGGCGGCCTGCACACACCACTGGCGCGCCTCCTCCAGGTCGAGGGACCACGTGCCGCCCAGTCCGTATGCGCCGGGCCAGCCCACGACGAGGCCGGTGCCGACCGCACGCCGCAGGCGGCTGACCAGCGTGGCCACGTTGGCCGCGGGATCCCTGGGCGGCTCGTCGTGCCACAGCGCCTCGACGATGCGGTCGGTGGACACGGCTGCCCCGCGCGTGGAGGCGAGCAGGGCGAGCAGCGTGCGCGCCTTGCGACTGCCCAAGGCGTTGCCCGTGAGCGCGCCTGCTGTCGCGTCCACTGCCAGGGTGGACGACAGGCGCAGCCGGACGACGCCGTCGTGCGTGCTCACGGAGCCGAGTATCCGCCCCGACGTCCGGTCCGGACAGGGCGCCGCCCGGAGGACGCGCGGCCCTCGGCTCAGCTCACGAGCCGCTCGCGGAGGTGCTCGAGCTGACGTGCCGGGTCGCCGGTCAGCCCGCCGTGCACGGGGCCGGGCTGGAGCACGGTGCTGCGCGGGGCCTTGAGGAAGCCGAACCGCTGTCCCAGCGACTGCCGCGATGCCTCGCCCCCGCGGTCGTCGCCGCGGCACACCCAGTCGGTGAACGTGAGGGCGTCGCACACCTGGTCGACGTCGATGTACGGGTGAAGGGCGCGGAGACGGTCAGCGTCCACCGACCACGTCACGTCGAGGAAGTCGGCGGCCTGGCAGTGCAGCACCACGCCGACGTTGACGAACTCCTCGCGCTCGGGTCGCGGCACGCAGCGGAGCACGACGTACTGGTAGGCGAGCCGGCTGGCGGTCATCGCGACTCTCCCTCGGGAAGCCACTGACGGGTGCCGAGGCGGGCGACGAGGAAGTCGACGTACGCCGTGCGCAGCGCGTCCGGCGTCTCTGCACCCGGGACCGGCTCGAGCCACACGTCCGGCACCTGGGCCAGCACCTCCACGAAGACGTCGCGGCCCAACCGGGCAGCGATCTCCTCGTCGAGCTGTCGCGCGCGGTGCGTGCACTCCTCGAAGACGTGGCCGCCGACGTCCCACGCCTGCGCCGCGAACTTCGCCGGGTCGGTGATGCCCGACCGCCAGCCGTGGTGGAAGTAGAGCGCCGCGCCGTGGTCGATGACCCAGAGGTCGCCGTGCCAGAGCAGCAGGTTGGGGTTGCGCCAGGAGCGGTCGACGTTGGCGGTGAACGCGTCGAGCCACAGCACGCGCGCGCCCTCGTCGTCGGCAGCGCTCACCTGTCCGTCGACGCCGAACGAGCCGGGCAGGAAGTCGATGCCGAGGTTGGGACCGACGCTCGCGTTGAGCAGGTCCTGCACCTCCTCGTCGGCCTCGTAGCGGGCGAGCTCGGGGTCGAGGTCGAGGACGACGAGGCGCGGGGTGCGCAGTCCGAGGCGGGTGGCGAGGGCGCTGACGATCACCTCGGCGACGAGGACCTTGGCGCCCTGCCCGGCGCCGCGGAACTTGCACACGTAGGTGCCGAGGTCATCGCCCTCCACCACTCCGGGCAGGCTGCCGCCCTCGCGCAAGGGGGTGACGTAGCGGGTGACGGTGACGCTGGGGAGGCCGGTTCGGATCACTGGACCGGCGTCTCCTCGGCCAGGCGCTCGGTCTCGGCGGCCACGTCGAAGTCGGCAGCCGGCCACTGCAGGTCGAGGCCCCGGAGGGTGTCGAGCAGGAGCTGGCCGACGGCGAGGTTGCGGAACCACTTCTTGTCGGACGGGACCACGTGCCACGGCGCAGTGTCGGTGCTGGTGCGCTCGAGAGCGATCTCGTAGGCGTCGCGGTAGGCGGGCCACAGCGAGCGCTCGTCGAGGTCACCGGGGTTGTACTTCCAGTGCTTCTCGGGGTTGCCCAGCCGCTCGGCGAGCCGGGCCTTCTGCTCGTCGGCACTGATGTGGAGCATGCACTTGATGATCGAGAACCCCTCGGCAGCGAGCCGGCCTTCGAAGTCGTTGATCGCGTCGTAGCGCCGCTCGAGCTCGTCGGCGTCGGCGAAGTTCCGGACCCGGGCGATCAGGACGTCCTCGTAGTGCGAGCGGTCGAACACCCCGATGTAGCCGGCTTGTGGCAGGCCCTTCTCGATGCGCCAGAGGAAGTCGTGCTGCTTCTCCTCCTCGGTGGGCGCCTTGAAGCTGGTGATCCGGACGCCCTGGGGGTCGACGAGGCCGATCGTGTGGCGGAGCACCCCGCCCTTGCCGCTCGTGTCCATCCCCTGGAGCACCAGCAGGACGCGCCGCTCGGACCCGACGGTCCGCTCGGCCCAGAGCCGCTCCTGCAGATCGGCGAGCTCAGCACCCATCCCGGCGAGGGCGGCCTTGCCTTCGGTCTTGCCGCCGTCGAAGCCGGGCGCGGCGTCGGTCTCGATCGCGGTCAGGTCCACCGGTCCCGCGGGCAGGCGCAGGTGGGCGGCGATGTGGTCCGTCATGGGCACATCATGGCGCACGGCGTGGCGCTGCTGGGCCGAGGACGCGGCGCACGTCGAGGGTGCAGCCGACGACCGTCGAGGTGGTGCCGTCGCGCTGCGGCTCGTCGAACCAGGTGCCCCGGCCGAACCCGGCCTTGTCGAGGATCCGCAGCGATGCCGCGTTGGCGTGGTCGGGCGCGGCGAAGTAGGACGTGGCGTCGGGGAAGCGTCGGTGCGCGTCCCGCATCCATGCCCACAGCAGACGGGCGCCCAGGCCGCGTCCCACCCAGCCGGGCTCCCCGATGGCGTAGTCGACGCCGATGGCGTCCGGATCGGGCGTGAGGAGGGCGAACCCGGGGTAGTCGCGGATCCGGTAGTCCTGGACGAAGCCAACGGACCGGCCGTTGACCTCCACCACCCACATGCGTGTCGGCGTGCTGCCGTCGACGCGAGGTCCGTACGCCGCCGTCACGCGGTCCGTGGTGGGCTCCCCGTCGTTGTGCCACCACCGTCGGACGTGCGGTGCCTGCAACCAGCGGGTCAGTGCCGGGAGGTCGCTGCGCGTCATCGCCCGCAGGTAGACAGCCCGGTCGGTCTCGACGTCGAATCGCAGGATGTCGCCCGAGAGGTCGTGGGCGACGGGCTCGCCGTCGACCGGTGCGGAGATGCGGGCCGCGGCCGTTGCCCACGGCTCCCCCGGCAGCAGGGTGCCGGCCAGCTCCCCGTCTCCGTGGCGTACGACGACGGGGCGGGTCGCCGTCACGTCGCTCCCGGGCACGTCAGTGCGCGAGGGCGTCCGGGTCGACGACGGGTGGCAGCACCGACCACGGGAAGTCGATCCACCGCTCGGTGCTCCGCCAGGAGTAGTCGGGCTTGATGACCGACTGGGGCTTCTCGTAGATCACCACCGTGCGGGCCTCGGCGACGTGGCCCTCGCAGAACGCGTGGACGAGCTCGAGGGTGCGACCGGTGTCGGCGACGTCGTCGGCGACGAGCACCTTGAGGCCGGACAGGTCGACGGCCGCCGGCGTCGGCGGCAGCATGATCGGGACGTCGAGGCGCTGGTCGACGCCGGTGTAGAACTCGACGTTGACCACCGAGATGTTCTTGACCGCGAGGGCGTAGCCCAACCCCATGCCGAGGGCGAGCCCGCCGCGGGCGATCGCCAGGATCATGTCGGGGCGGAACCCGGAGTCGGCCACCTCCTGCGCCAGCTCGCGGGTGGCGGTGCCGAAGAGGTCGTAGGTGAGGACCTCGCGCTCGCTGCTCACGGGACCATCCCACCAGAGCCCGGCGCTCACCGGAAGACCGGGCCCGCCCGACGGTATCGACCTCGACCGTCATACCGACCCGGACCCATGGGTGCGAGTCCGCATGACGCAGGCACGCGGCACCCGATCGGCCCCGGTCTCAGAAGTCGGGGTGCGGCTCGTCGTCCTCCGCCTCGCCGAGCGCCTCACGGACGACCGAGAACGCGAGGCCGGCCGCGTAGCCCTTGCGGGCCAGCAGCCCGGCCAGGCGGCGGGTGGCCACCTGGCGGTCGAGGCCGCGCATGGAGCGCAGCTTCTTGTCGACGAGCGCGCGGGCGGCCGCACGCTGGTCGGCCTCGTCGATCTGCTCCAGCGCGGTCTTCGAGTCCTCGTCGTCGATGCCCTTGCGGCGCAGCTCCTGGGCCAGGGCTCGGGGGGCCAGCCCCCGGCTGCGGTGCCGGCTCTCGACCCACTGCCGGGCGTAGGCGGCGTCGTCGATCAGGCCGACCTCGGTGAAGCGGTCGAGCAGCTCGCCGGCGAGCTCGTCGGGCACGCCTCGCTTGGCCAGCTTGTCGGCCAGCTCCTTGCGAGAACGTGCCTGACCGGTGAGGGTGTCGAGCAGGATCTTGCGGGCGACGGCCTCGGGGTCAGCCTCGAGCTCCGCCGCCGCGGCTTCCTCCCGGGCGAGCCTGGCTGCCTCGCGCTCCTCCCAGGTGCGGGTCGCCTTCCGACCACCCTTGCGGCCCTCACGGCGACCGGCGCCCGCGCGCCCGCCGCGGGGACGGGCCGGACGTGGCTCGACCGGCGTGGATGGGGTGTCCCCCACCCACGCCTCCACTCCGAGCCCGACGTCACCGACCCAGTCGGGTGCGGGACGATTCTCTTCGTTCATCGACCGGTCTCGACACGCATCATCGACCTCGCAGGCTCGCTCGATCGCTTGCTCGACCTGACCGCACCCACGCCGCCCTCTCGTTCCTCGAGGGCGGCTGTGCGATCAGAAGTCATTGACCCCGATGGGCTCGTCGGTCAGGTCGTCGCCGGGCTTGTCCACCGCGGGAGTCACGCCCAGCTTCTCGAGGATGAGCTTCTCGATCTCGTTGGCGAGGTCGGGGTTGTCGCGCAGGAAGTTGCGCGAGTTCTCCTTGCCCTGGCCGAGCTGGTCGCCCTCGTAGGTGTACCAGGCGCCGGCCTTGCGGATCAGGCCCGCCTCGACGCCCACGTCGATGAGACCGCCCTCGCGGCTGATGCCCTTGCCGTACATGATGTCGAACTCGGCCTGCTTGAACGGCGGGGCCACCTTGTTCTTCACGACCTTGACGCGGGTGCGGTTGCCGACCATGTCGGTGCCGTCCTTCAGCGTCTCGATGCGACGCACGTCGAGGCGCACCGAGGAGTAGAACTTCAGGGCGCGACCACCGGTCGTGGTCTCCGGCGAGCCGAACATCACGCCGATCTTCTCGCGCAGCTGGTTGATGAAGATCGCGGTGGTGCCCGAGTTGTTGAGGGCACCGGTCATCTTGCGCAGCGCCTGGCTCATCAGTCGGGCCTGGAGGCCGACGTGGCTGTCGCCCATCTCGCCCTCGATCTCGGCCCGGGGCACGAGCGCGGCCACCGAGTCGATGACGATCAGCGACAGGGCACCGGAGCGGATCAGCATGTCGGCGATCTCGAGCGCCTGCTCACCCGAGTCGGGCTGCGAGACCAGCAGCGCGTCGGTGTCGACGCCGAGGTTCTTCGCGTAGTCGGGGTCGAGCGCGTGCTCGGCGTCGATGAAGGCGACGATGCCGCCGGCTGCCTGGGCGCTGGCCACCGCGTGGAGGGCGACCGTCGTCTTTCCGGAGGACTCCGGACCGTAGATCTCCACGACACGACCGCGCGGCAAGCCGCCCAGCCCGAGGGCCACGTCGAGGGCGATCGACCCCGTGGGGATCACCTCGAGCGGCGCACGCGTCTCGTCGCCCAGTCGCATGACCGAGCCCTTGCCGAACTGCTTCTCCACCTGTGCGAGCGCGGCGTCGAGGGCCTTCTCGCGGTCTGCACCAGCCATAGCTGTGTCCTGTCTTGTCGTCGTGTCGTGTCGTGAGAGGTACGTCTGCGACGCTAGGGCGAGCCACCGACAGTCCCTGATCAGAACGGTCGAACGCTGTGGACAACCTCGCCCCTCGTCGTACCTGTGGATGCACAGTAGCCCGAACAGGTGTTCGACGAGCGCTTCGACACCGGCGTGTCGACGCCGAACCTGCCCCGGGTGCGAGGAACGGCCGGTGCGGCTCAGGAGTGACGGCGGGTAACGGCGCCGGCGACCACGACCGCACCCGCCAGCAGCGCGGCGAACGTCGCCAGCGCGGGGTAGCCCAGCTCGCCGACGATGACCCCGGCGAGGGCTCCTCCCCCGGCGGCGGTGAGCGCCATCGCCATGTCGGAGGTGCCCTGCACGTCGGTGCGCGCCTCGATGGGCGTGCGGTCGGCGATGACCGTCGACGCGGCGACCGTCGCGCAGGACCAGCCGAGGCCGAGGAGGAACAGCCCCGCGAAGATCTGCCACGAGGTGCCCTGCGGGGACAGGCCGCACAGCGCGAGCGACACCAGCAGCACCACTCCCCCGGTGACCAGGACGGCCGACCGGCCGAAGCGGTCGGCGGCCCAGCCGACGAGCGGCGAGAAGGCGAACATGCCGAGCACGTGGATCGAGATGACGAACCCGATGACCTCGAGGTGCGCGCCGCCGTGCTCCATGTGGAGCGGCGTCATGATCATCACGGTCACCATCGCCGCGTGGGTGCAGGCCATCGCCACCACTGCGGCCCCGACGGCCGGCACGTCGCGCACCACCGCGGCGAAGCGGCTCCACGACCGGCCCCGCGGCTCGGGACCTGCGCTCGGCACGACCCCGGCCGTCTCCTGGGCGAGGAGCAACGGGTCGGGCCGCAGCCGCCACCACACCCACCCGGCCGCGACGACCAGGACGACGGCGCCGATGGCGAAGCCACCGGTCAGCTCGGGCACGCCCATGGAGCGGGCGACGCTCGCTCCGACGCCGGTGAGGTTGGGGCCGGCGACGGCTCCGACGGTGGTCGCCCACACGACGACCGACAGGGCACGGGCGCGGTGCTCCTCGGTCGCCAGGTCGGTCGCGGCGTAGCGCGACCCGTTGTTGACCGCCGTGGTGGCTCCCAGCATGAGCGCTCCGAGGAGCAGCACCGCCATGGAGTCGACGACGCCGGCGACGACGGCCAGGACCGCACCGGTCGCCCCGATGAGGTAGCCCGCGACCAGGCCGACACGTCGCCCGCGGCGTCGCATGACGCGCGCGAGCCCGTAGGCGGCGGCCGCCGTGCCGAGGACCTGGAAGGTCTGCGCGAGGCCGGCCATCGTCTCGCTGCCGGAGATGTCGCGGGCGAGGAGCGAGGCGGTCGCGACACCGATGGTGACGCCGACCGCGCCGACCGCCTGGGAGACGACGAGGGTGCGGACCGTACGACGCTGGACGTCGGCGACGGTGAGGCCTCCCGCGAGCCGGGTGGTCACCGCTGACTGTCCGGGAGCTCGAGCTGGCGATGCACGGCGGCCCACACCTGCTTGGGCGGCACACCCGCGTCGAGCGCCTCCTGGGTCGTGCGGCCGTCGAGGTCGCGCACGACGGTGAGCTCGGCCCAGGTGCGGGAGTAGGCCCGCCCGAGGGTCTCGTCGAGCCGCGCCCAGAACTCCGTGTGCCTCATGGCGACACCCCATCACGGACCGCCCACAGCTCGAGCCAGGTCTCCCCCCGGTCGCCCCCGAGCCCCTGCCGGACGACGACGTCGCCCCAGCCCGCGCGGCGGACGACGGCCTCGACGGCGGCGGCCTGCCAGTAGGTGAAGTGCCGCGGGCCGTTGATCGTCCCGTGGGTGGACCAGCCCTCGCCGTCGCCCTCCTTGAGCGACATGCACAGCAGGCCACCGGTCCGGGTGACCGCCGCCAGGTGCCCCAGCACGGTGGCCAGGTCGTCCCGCGCGACGTGCAGCAGCGACGCGTTCGCCCACACGGCGTCGTACGGCCCGTCGAGCGAGGACAGGTCGTCGACGAGGGGGTCGAGGTGGTCGCACGTGTGGCCCTGCTCGCGCAGCAGCGCGACGAAGGCGGGCGTGACGTCGGTGCGCCGCACGGCGAGGCCGAGCTGCTCCATCAGCAGCGCGTCACGACCGCCACCCGACCCGATCTCGATCACGCGTGCGCCCGGGCCGAGCCGGTCGGCAAGCTGCTCCAGGGCGGCGCGGACCGAGTCCGGCACGGCCGCGGTGCGGGCGACGTACGCCGCTGCGTCGCGGTCGTAGGACCGGACGGTCTCGCTGGTCACGCCGGCGCCGCCACGTCGTGGAGGTGGTGGACGACGTCGTGCAGGTGGTAGCGGCCCAGGGTCTCGACGGTGAACTCGTCACCGTTGGAGCGGAGCCCCCGGCGACCGCGCGTGGCATCGGTGACGGAGGCGTAGAGCATCGCCACTGCGCGGGCGGCCTCGACCAGCTCGGCCGCGACCGCCGTGGGGTCCTGGCTGCCGTAGGCGCGCTCGACCGCGGTTACGTCCTGGTCCCAGTTGGCGAACGTCGGGACGTCCTCGGTGAGCATCAGCCGCACGCGCTCGGCGAAGAGCACGTGCACGTCACGGACGTGGCAGCCGTACTCCAGCGCCGACCAGACCTCGGGTCGCGGGCGGTCGGTCGCGTCGCCGCGACCCAGCACCTGCGACCACGACGACGCCGTCACCGCGAGGAGGTCGGGCAGGTCCGACACGTCGTGCGCGGCGGCCTCGAAGCCGCACTCGGGGCACGGCCGCTCGAGCACCCAGGTCCAGTCCTTCGTGTCGGGCGTGATGCTCATGGCCGTCATCCAACCAGTCCCGGCGGCGGTGACAACGTGTGGAACGGTCATCCGTCGCGCACTTCCCGCCGACCTGCCGGCCGTCGCCGCGATCGACGGCCGTCAGCCTCCGAACTCGACGGTGGTGCAGGCCAACCGGGCACCGGCAGCCCCCGTGGTCGGGTTGGTGGGCAGCGCGTGGATCACCACCGATCCCGCGGTGCCCGGCACGAACGCCCACGGCACCGTGGTCGTGGCGACGCCTCGCCCTTGTTCGTCCGAGGTGACGTCGAGCCAGACTTCCCGGTCGGCGAGCGGGACCGTCGCGTCGGTCGAGTGCTGGTAGTGACCACCGGACGCGAGCGGGTCCGTGCCGCAGCCACGCGTGTGCACGTGCGCCCCGAACGTCTGTCCGGCCGGCAGCCCGGTCACCATGAGCCGGACGCGGGTGATCCCGTCGCTGGACCAGGCGTGCACCTGGGTCTTGACCTGGTCGTACGCCGTGTCGTGCACGACCGTGGGCCCGTGCCCGTGGTCCACCAGCACCCCCGCGGCCACCGCGGTGGTGGGCACTGCGGCAAGGACGACTGCTGCCGCCACTCCCGTCCTGATCTTCGACATCTGGTTCCCCTTCATGACTGAGCTCCTCCGGCGGACCGATCGGGCCGCCACCTAGAGGTGTCCGCGCGGTCGGTGTTCGGTTCACGCCTGGTCTGGACCGGTGCAAGACGTGGCGGCGTGGGCGAACCGATCATGTGCGTCGGTGCAACTAGGAGACGTGATGGGAGTGGACGACACCGGCTGGGACGCCCGAGAGGGCGTCGACGACCGGTCCGACGCGGAGCTGCTGGCCGCCGTGGCAGACGCCGATCGTGGTGCGCTGCACGAGCTCTTCGTGCGCCACGAGCCCTGGGTCGCCATCCGGCTGTCGCGGCGGTGTGCCGATCCGGCGATCGTCGACACCGCGATCCAGGACACCTTCCTCGCCGTCTGGCGCAAGCCGTCCGCCTGGCGGGGCGACGGCGAGGTCGCTGCCTGGTTGTGGGGCATCGCCGTGCGGTCCATGCTCCACCAGCTGCGGCCGCGGGCCAGCGTGGTCGAGCGCTTGCGCTCCCTGCGCGGGTCCTCGATCGCGTCGGCGGAGGAGGAGGTGCTCGCCCGCGTCGAGCACAGCGACGTGGGGGTCGCCTTCGCACGCCTCTCCCCTGACCTCCAGGCGGTCGTCCAGGCGACCGTCCTCGACGGCCTCACCACGCGTGAGGCCGCCGCGCTGCTCGGCATCCCGAGCGGCACCGTCAAGAGCCGGATGAGCCGCGCTCGCACCGAGCTGAGGGAGGCCCTGCTGTGACGCAGACCTGGCATGCCGACGAGGAGGCGCTGCGCGCGTGGGCCGACGGCTCCGCGGCGCCCGTCCCCGCCGCCTCGCTCGAGGCCCACCTGCTCCGCTGCGACGAGTGCCGTCGTCGCATGGCCACGCTGGCGCCGTCCACCTCCGGCAGCGACGTCGTACGACGTTGGGACGCGTTGGCCGACCGGATCGACCGGCCGCGCTCCAACCCGTTGCTGCGCCTCGGCCTGGCCACCCCCGGGCTGCGCGCAGCCTGGCTCACCTCGATCCTGCTGCTGCTCACCCTGCCGGTCGTCGTGTCCGTCGTCGGCCTCCGCCTGCCCGTGTTCATGGCGCTGGCGCCTGTCGCCCCGCTGGCGGCGGTGGCCCTCACCTACGGACGCCACGCCGAGCCGGCCGGCGAGCTCGCCCTCGCCGCGCCGACGGCCGGTCTGCGCGTGGTGGCGGCGCGGGCCGTGCTGGTGGCCCTCTCGGCCGTGCCCATCGGCGTCGGCGTGGCCCTGCTGCTCGGGCTTCCCACACCAGTGGCCTTCGGCTGGCTGCTGCCCGGCGCCGCCCTGGCCTCGCTGGTGGCGCTGGCCGGCACGACCCGGCTGGATCCCACGGTCGTCGCCGCATCCCTGGGCTCGCTCTGGGCCGTGGCCGTCTCGTGGCCCGCCGCCTCGCGCAGGCTGCCCGCCGACGTCGTCACCAGCCTGGTCGCGTCGGCGCCCATCCAGCTCACCGCCCTGGTGGTCGCGCTCGCGGCGATCGCCCTCACCATCGCCCGTCGCGACACCGTCGCCTACCGGAGGACCACATGAGCACCACCGACACTGCCACTCACACGCCCACGGGCACGCTGCTGAGCGCGGCCAGTATCACCAAGGCGTTCGGCTCCCAGACCGCCGTCGACCGGGTCGACCTGACCCTCGGGCGCGGCATCGTGGGGGTGCTCGGCCCCAACGGCGCCGGCAAGACGACGCTGCTGCGCATCCTGGCGACCGTGCTCGCTCCCGACCGCGGCACCCTGTCCCTGCTGGGCCTCGACCCGGCCCACCCGACATCTCGCACCGAGGTGCGACGCCGCCTCGGCTACCTCCCGCAGTCGCCCCGGCTCTACGGCGGGTTCACGCCGCTCGAGATGGTCGACTACGTCGCCATCCTCAAGGAGCACACGGACGCGGCCCGGCGACGGCGGGAAGCAGCCGAGATGCTCGAGGCCGTCGGCCTCGGTGACGCGATGCACAAGCGCATCCGCACGCTGTCGGGCGGCATGCAGCAGCGGGTGGCACTGGCGTCCGCGCTCGTCGGTGCGCCGGACCTCCTCGTCCTCGACGAGCCGGCCACCGGGCTCGACCCGGAGCAGCGCATCGCGCTGCGCTCTGTCCTCGCCGAGACCTCGCACCGCGGCTGCGTCGTGCTGTCGACGCACAACACCGCCGAGGTCGCGGCCCTGTGCCAGCAGGTCCTCGTCATGGACCGCGGCAGGATCTGCTGGTCCGGCACGCCTGCCGAGCTGGCGGGCGAGGCCGAGGGCCGGGTCTGGGAGTCCGACGTCGAGGAGCCGACCGCGCTGCGCTCGTGGCTGACCGGCCCCGGCGCGCGCCGCCACGTCGGCACCCCGCCGGTGGGCGCCTCACCGGCCGTCCCCACCGTCGACGACGGATACCTGCTCGTGACGAGGCTGACCCGGTGAACACCGCGCTCGCCCAGGCCGCCCTGCCCACCGCGCGCGCCATCCGCTGGGCGCCAGCGGTCTGCCTCGCGGGTGTGCTCGTCGCTGCGACGGTGCTTGCCCGGTCCGCCGGCCGACCGGCGGACGTCCTCCTCGCGATCGCCGCCGCCGGCCTCGCGGCGACCGTCGTGTCCGGCCTGCACGACCCCGCCGCTGCGATGCTCTCGGCGGTGCCGGTGTCGGTCATGCAGCGTCGGGTCCTGCGGCTCGCCCTGCTCGGGCTGCCGGCCCTCGCGGTGTGGTTCCTGCTCGACTCGCTGACGACCGCGCAGCTGTCCGGGCCGGGTCCCCTGCTTGCCGCGACGGCGTGCGGTGTGGCCGTCGCCGTGTGGGCGCCGCCGCGCCGGGCCGTGGTGCTGGGGGCATCCACACCGGTCGCCCTGTTCGCCCTCCACCAGTTCCTGCCGGGTGGGACCGCCTCGGACGTCGTCGGCTGGTGGCTGACGGAGCCGTGGTGGGTGCTCGCGGCCGCGACCCTCCTCTGCATCGCGGGGTGGCGGCGATGAGCACGACGACCGTCAGGCCCGTGCCTGCCACGTCAGCGCCTGCGATGGTCACCCGCGCACTGGTCGTCACCGAGGCACGTCGGATGCTGCGCAACCCGGTGCCCTGGGCCTTCCTGGCGCTGACGATCTGGGCGATGTGGACCGTGACGCCCGAGCCGGGCGAGTGGCCGGGCGCGTCGTACGAAGGGATCACTCCCGCCGTCGCGCCGTTCCTGTTCGGCATCTCTGTCGCCGTCTCGCTGCCCTTCCACCGCGCACGCCACGACGTCGCGCCGGCCGCACCCGTCTCGGAGGCCCGCCGGACGCTCGCCCGGCTGCTGGCGGCGCTGCCGTTCGTGGTGGTCGCCGCTGCGTACGCCGGCCTAGTCGCGTGGCGGGAGCGGGAGCTCGGCGGCCTGTGGCTCGGCATGGAGCCCGGTCGCACGACTGAGGCCCTCCACACCACGGCCGAGCTGGCGCAGCCGGTCGCCCTCGCACTGGTGGCCGTCGCGCTCGGCGCCGCCCTCGGGCGGCGGATGTCGCGGCTCGTGGCCCTGGTACCCGCGCTCTTCGTGCTGTGGTTCGTCGTCAGCGTCTACTGGCTCTTCGGCCAGGCGGCGGTGACGCCGTTCTCGGTGATCCAGGTCCAGCCGCTCTCCATCACGGTGGGCCCGGCCTCCGCCGACCCGCTGTCCTTCCCGTCCGACTGGCTCCTCGTCGGCCATCCCGATCCCGAGGGCTGGCAGAGGCAGTGGGTGTCCGAGGCGCTCGCGTGGTGGCACGACGTGTGGCTGCTCGGGATCGCCGCGCTGCTGCTCGGTGTCGCGTGGCCCCGGTCGGGACGTCGGGCTCTGCTCGCCGTCGGGGCGGTCCTCGCCGTGGCAGGGCTCGTCGGCCAGCACGTGGTGATCCCGTGAGCTGGCGTCTGCTCGTCGTGCCGCTGGCCGTCGCGGCGCTGGCCGCCTGCAGCCCCGCGGCCTCCGACGTCGACGGCGAGGTCTTCGCCACCGGCCCGATGGCGCCGGCCGCCGCCAAGCAACCGGACGCCGTGCCGGTCGTCGTCGACACCGACCTCGCGCCCGACGACCTCGCCGCGCTCGCCCTGCTCCTGCGCCACCCCCGCGTCCAGGTCGTCGCCGTGACGGTCCCGCAGACCGGGGAGCTGGACTGCCGTGGCACCGGCCTGTTGGGCGACTTCTTCGACGCGCTCGAGACCGTCCCGCCTCCCGTCGCCTGCGGCTCCACGCCGCGCGGCGAGGACGGGGTGATGTTCCCGCCCGAGTGGGGCGCCGGCGCGCTGATGAACAGCGGGCTCCCACGCGACGCCGTCGGCGGTGAGCTCACTCCGGTGCGTACGCCGGCTGCCGAGCTCATCGCCCGGCTGGCCCGGCGCCATCTCGGGCTGCAGGTGGTCGCCCTGGCGCCCCTGACCGAGGTGGCCGCCGTCCTGCGCGAGCACCCGGTGGCGTACGCCCGGCTGGGCGGCGTCACCACCATGGCGGGCACCGTCGACAGCGAGTCGCACGCCGACGGCGTGGGCGAGTGGAACGTCGGGGCCGACCCGGTGCCGTTCGCCGAGGTGCTGGCCGGCCCCGTGCCGGTGACGGTGCTGCCGGACGACCCGGTGCCGCCCGGCGCCCCGGACGGGCTGGCCGGTCCCGTCGTCGGTGGGCTCGGCCGTGTCCCCGGGTTCGAGTCGCCGAAGTACTGGGACCTCGCGACCGCCGGCACGTTCGTGGACGGCTCGGCCGCGACCACCGAGTCGGGCACCTGGGCCGTCGACACGAGCGACGACCGGGGACGGCTCCGGCGTACGGGCGACGGACCGGTGCGCGTCGTGACCGCCCTCGACACCGCGGCCCTCGACGAGGTCTACCGGGGCGTCTTCCGGTGACGGGCCCCTTCAGGCCAGCCGCAGTCAGGCCAGGCCGAGTCGGGCGGTGGACACCTCGCGCATCTCGACCTTGCGCACCTTGCCGGTGACGGTCATCGGGAACTCCTCCACGGCCATCACGTAGCGCGGGATCTTGTAGTGGGCGAGCTTGCCGGTCGCGAAGGCGCGCACCGCGTCGGCGTCGAGCGGCTCGCTGCCCGGGCGCATCCGCACCCACGCGCACAGCTCCTCGCCGTACTTCTCGTCCGGGACGCCGACCACCTGGACGTCCTCGATGTCGGGGTGGGTGTAGAGGAACTCCTCGATCTCGCGCGGGTAGATGTTCTCGCCGCCCCGGATGACCATGTCCTTGATGCGACCGGTGACCTGGACGTAGCCGTCGTCGTCCATCACCCCGAGATCGCCGGTGTGCATCCACCCGTCGTCGTCGATGGCCTCGCGGGTCTTCTCCTCGTCGTCCCAGTAGCCCAGCATCACCGAGTAGCCGCGGGTGCAGAGCTCACCGGCCTCCCCTCGCGGGACGGCCTCGCCCGTGAGCGGGTCGGCGATCTTGACCTCGAGGTGCGCGCAGACCCGGCCGACCGTGCCGACCTTCCGCTCGAAGGAGTCGTCGGTGTGGGTCTGGGTGGAGACCGGCGACGTCTCGGTCATGCCGTAGCAGATCGTCATCTCCTCGATGCCGGCCGCGATGAGCTTCTTCATCATCTCCGCGGGGCAGGGCGAGCCCGCCATGATCCCGGTGCGCACGGAGGACAGGTCGTAGGAGTCGATGTCGGGCAGCGCCCACTCGGCGATGAACATCGTCGGCACGCCGTAGAGCGAGGTGCAGCGCTCGTCCGCCACCGCCCGCAGCGTGAGCGCCGGGTCGAAGCCGGGCGCCGGGATCACCATCGCTGCCCCGTGCGTGGAGCACGCCAGGTTGCCCATCACCATCCCGAAGCAGTGGTAGAAGGGCACGGGGATGCAGACGCGGTCGGCCTCGGTGTAGCGACACACCTCGCCGACGAGGTAGCCGTTGTTGAGGATGTTGCGGTGGCTCAGGGTCGCGCCCTTGGGGAAGCCGGTGGTGCCGGAGGTGTACTGGATGTTGATCGGGTCGCCCGGCGCGAGGCTCGCGGCGCGCTCGGCCAGGTCGTCGGCGGAGACGCCCTCGCCGTCGGCCAGCAGGCCGGCCCAGCTCTCCTCGTCGTCGAGGTGGACGACGCGCTCCAGCGCACGGTTCTCGGCAGCCGTCTCCTCCACCATGGCTCGGTAGTCGCTGGTGCGGAACGACGTCGCGGCGACCAGCAGCCGCATGCCCGACTGGTTGGCGACGTAGGAGAACTCGTGGGTGCGGTAGGCCGGGTTGACGTTGACCAGGATGGCGCCGACCTTCGCGGTGGCGAACTGCACCAGCGTCCACTCGGCGCTGTTCGGCCCCCAGATGCCGACGCGGTCGCCCTTGCGGATGCCCGCCCCGATCAGGCCGCGCGCGACGGCGTCGACGTCGGCCTGCAGCTCCGCCCAGGTCCAGCGCCGCCCGCTCGCGCACTCGACCAGCGCTTCGCGGTCGGCGTACGACGCCACGGTGCGCGCCAGGTTGTCCCCGATGGTCTCCTCCAGCAGTGCTGGGGTCGACCCACCCTTCGTCCAGGAGTCCGTGCTGCTCGCCATGCTCCCGAACCTAGCCCGGGAGACCCGTTCAGGTCAGCAGCAGCTTGTCGAGCCGGCGTCGTACGACGAGCAGGCCGACCACGCCCATCACGACGAGGTAGACCACCGAGACGGCCGACTCCCACGTGATCACGCCGGTGGTCAGCTCACGGCACAGCACGACCCCGCGGTAGAGCGGGGTGGCCTCGACGACCCACCGGAGCACACCGTCTCCGAACGCCTCGACCGGGAAGAAGGTGGCCGAGAAGAGGAAGAGCGGCATCTGCGCGAGGGTGATCTTGTCGAAGTCCTGCCAGCTCGTCATCCACGTCGTGACCGCCATGCACACAGCGGAGAACGCGAACGCGATGAGGATCGCCGCCGGCAGGGCGAGCACCGCCCACCACGACTGGGTCAGACCCATCAGCGCCATGACGACGAGGAAGGCGGCGGAGTAGACAGACCCCCGCATCAGGCCCCAGGTGATCTCGCCGCGCGCGATGTCACCGGTGGACAGCGGGGTCGCGAGCATCTGGTCGTAGAGCTTCTCGTACTTCATCTTGAAGAAGACGTTGTAGGTCGAGTCGAGCAGCGCGCCGTTGAAGGCGGACGTCGCGAGCATGGCCGGCGCGACGAACTCGGCGTACGGGATCGCCTCGCCGTGGAACTCGAAGGTATCGATCAGCTGGCCGACGCCGATGCCGATCGAGAACAGGTAGAAGACCGGCTCCAGGAACCCGGTGATGAAGAGCTTCCACGCGCCCTTGTAGACGACGTAGTTGCGCAGCACCAGCACCCTGGTGGCGGCGGCCGGGGTCAGCGGGGCCGGGATCCCCTCGAGGAGCGCCATGTCAGACCTCCAGCCGGCGGTCGAGGTTGCGCACCGCGAGGAACCAGCCGACGACGGTGAGGGTGACGAGAACGACGACGTGCACCACGACCAGCGCCCAGTCGATGTGGTCGACACAGAACATCCGGGAGAGCGAGACGCCGTGCCACAGCGGGGTCAGCCGGGCGATCCACTCCAGCACCGGGCCGAGGTTGCTGATCGGGAAGAAGGCACCGGAGAAGAGCGTCAGCGGGATCACGACGAGCCGGAACAGCAGGCCGAACCCCTCCTCCGACTTCAGCCACGCGCTGTAGGCGAAGACCAGCGTGGTGAACGCGAAGCCGACGAGCACCTGCGACAGCCACGCCAGGATCGGCCCCCACCATGTCGCGAAGACCCCGAACGGCGCGATCACCAGCATGAACACCGCACACGCCGAGGCCACCCGGAACATCACGAACGCGACGTAGGCGTTGACCAGGTCGCGCACCGCAAGGGGCGTGGCCAGCTGCGCGAAGAACGTCTTGTGCCACTTGATGGACCCCATGACGGGGTACGTCGACTCGCTGACCGCGAGCGTCATGGCGTGCGAGGCGACGAGGCCGGGGACCACGAAGGCGAGGTAGGAGGTCGCACCCTCGAGCTTGTCGGGGTCGGCCTCGATGAACCCGCCGAGCAGGACGCCCATCGCCACGACGTAGAGCAGCGGCGTGAGGAAGCTGCTCACCACTCCCCCGCGCCACGTGCGCTTGAGGACCGTGAGCCAGTAGTCGTACTGCCGGGCCATGCCCTCCCACGCCGACAGGGAGCCGGTGGGTCGGGCCGGGCGGGAGGTGGTCGTCGCGGGGGTCGTGTCGGAGGCCACGTCGGATCCCATGTCGGAGCCCATCAGTCCGCCAGGCTCCGGCCGGTGAGGCGCAGGAAGACGTCCTCGAGGGTGGAGCGGCGCACGAGGGTGGCGATCGGGTGCAGCCCGCGGTCGAGGACGGCCGTGACGACGTCCTCGCCGTGGTCGCTGTAGACGAGCAGCCGGTCGGGCAGCACCTCGACCCGCTCCCCCAGGTCCTCGATCTTCTCCGCGAGCGCCTCGTGCTCGCCGACGCCGAAGCGGAGCTCGGCGACCTCGCGGGTGGAGTGCGCGTCGATGAGTTCGCGTGGTGACCCCTCGGCGGCAATCAGGCCCTTGTCCATGACGATCAGCCGCGAGCACAGCTGCTCGGCCTCATCCATGAAATGGGTGCTCAGGACCAGGGTCACGCCCGCTTGCCGGAGGCGGAACAGCTGGTCCCAGAGCGCGTGGCGGGCCTGCGGGTCGAGGCCGGTGGTCGGCTCGTCGAGCAGCAGCAGGTCGGGGTTGTTGATCAGGCTGCGGGCGATCGTCAGCCGACGCTTCATGCCGCCTGACAGGTCCTCGACCTTGGCCTTCGCCTTGTCGGTGATCTGCGCGAACTCGAGCAGCTCCTGCGCGCGCTCGCGGCAGGTGGCACGGTCGATGCCGAAGTAGCGGCCGTAGATGTAGAGGTTGTCGAACACGTTGAGCTCGTTGTCGAGCGTGTCCTCCTGCGGGCACACCCCGAGCCGGCTGCGGATCGCGGGGCCGTCGGTGGCGGGGTCCATGCCGAGGATGCGCAGCTCGCCGGAGCTCACGGGGCTCACCGACGCGATCATCCGCATCGTGCTCGACTTGCCCGCGCCGTTGGGGCCGAGGAAGCCGAACGCCTCGCCCCGTCGCACCTCCACGTCGATGCCCTTGACAGCCTCGAAGTCGCCGAACGACTTGCGCAGTCCCCGTGCCGAGATCATGGCTTCTGTCACAGGCGACGACCCTAGATCATCTGCTCGGGCTTCGAGGGCCACAGGTGGGATCCGTGGGAAGACCTGCTGCTACCTGGCCGGGGTCAGGCGCAGCAACCGTCCGGCGCCCTCGTCCTCGAGCACCCAGATCGCGCCGTCGGGGCCTTCCTCGACAGCACGCACGCGTGCGCCCATGTCGAAGACCTCCGTCTCGCCCGCGGTCCGGCCGTCGAGGTCCACGCGTACCAGCGCCTCGCCCGACAGCGCGCCGAGGAACGCGTCGCCCGTCCAGCCCTCGAACAACTCGCCGCCGTAGACCATCAGGCTTCCCGGCGAGATGCTGGGGTTCCACGACCGCACGGGGGCGGCGTACCCGTCACCCTCGGCGTGGTCGGGGATCTCCCCGCCGCCGTAGTCGCTGCCGTCGGACACCTCGGGCCAGCCGTAGTTCGAGCCGGCTTCGATCAGGTTGAGCTCGTCGCCGCCCTCGGGCCCCATCTCCGAGGACCACAGGGTGCCGTCGGGAGCGTGCTCGAGTCCAAGCGGGTTGCGGTGGCCCCAGCTCCAGATCTCGGCGCCCACCCCTCCTTGGTCGGCGAGCGGGTTGCCCGGCGCGGGCTCGCCGTCGGGTGTGAGGCGCACGATCGTGCCCAGCGTGTCGGTGTTGTCCTGGGCCGGATCGCCGAGCTGACGGTCGCCCGAGGAGACGAAGAGGTGCTCGCCGTCGGGCGAGAAGGCGAGGCGGTGGCTGAAGTGCCCGTCGCCGTCGACCTTCGGCGTCTGGCGCCACACCACCTCGAGGCCGTCGAGGCGCGGCCCGTCCCCGTCGGTCTCGAGCACCGCGCGACCCACGACGGCACCCGTACCGCCGTCGCCCGCCTCGACCCAGCTGAGGTACACCAGCCCGTCCTCCTCGTACGACGGCGCGGGCAGGACGTCGCCCAGCCCGCCCTGGCCGGCGTCGACCACCTCGGGCACGCCCGCGACCGCGACCCTGTCACCGGTCTCGGCGTCGCGCAGGTGGAGCGTGCCGCTGCGCTCGGTGATGAGCAGGTCGCCGGTGTCGGGCAGGAACGCCATCGCCCAGGGCTCGTCGAGCCGGTCGAGCTCCTCGACGGCGAAGGGCCAGCCGTCGTCCCCCTCCCCCGATGCCGGGCCGAGCGAGCCGGAGGCCGCGGTGTCCCCGGAACAGGCCGTGGCCAGCACGGTCAGCAGTCCGGCCAGCGCCGGTGCGAGGGGCTTCATGGGTCCATGGTGCGCGGGGGTGGCAAGCGCGGCACCCGTCGGAGAAGGATGTCGGGAAAGACGTCGAAGAAATCGGCGGCGCCGATGTCGAGCCGCGCCGCACCCGTTCGACGTACGTGCGAGAACACATCCACCGCACCACAGGAGGAACGATCACAATGCCGCGTTTCATGGGATTCGTCAGGATGGAAGAGGGCATCGGGGTGCCGCCGCAGTCGCTGTTCGACGCGATGGACGTCTTCATCGGGGAGCGCGCCGCCAACGGCTCGTTCCTCGACGGCGGCGGGCTCTTCGGCACCGAGGACGCCGTCAACTTCGTGGTCCGCCGGGGTGAGATCACCCGTGTCGACGGGCCCTACGCCGAGGGCAAGGAGGTCGTCGGCGGCTGGTCGTTGATGGAGTACGCCAGCCTCGAGGAGGCCGTGGCCGACCAGCAGCTCTTCGCCGAGCTGCACGCGAAGCACTGGCCGGAGGTCACCGTGGTCTCCACGCTGCGCCAGGTGTCCGAGGGCCCGGACGCGCCCGGCGACTGACGCCGGCTCACTACGCTGGCCGCGTGCCGGCAGGGACGTACGACGACCCCACGGGGGCCCAAGAGATCGTCATCGCCACGTGGCGGGCCGAGTCGGCCCGCCTCGTCGGCGCCCTCGCCCGGATGACGCGCGACGTCGACCTGGCAGAGGACCTTGCGCAGGACGCGCTCGTCGCCGCGCTGGAGCAGTGGCCCGTGTCGGGGATCCCGGACAACCCGTCGGCCTGGCTGATGACGACGGCCAAGCGCCGCGGTGTCGACCACTTCCGGCGCGCCGACACGCTGCGTCGCAAGGTGGCCGAGCTGGAGCACGCCGGGGGCGGGGAGGAGGCACGGGTGACCGACCTCGACGACCAGGTCGACCACATCGAGGACGACGTCCTGCGGCTGGTCTTCCTCTCCTGCCATCCCTCCCTGACCCCCGAGTCCCGCGCCGCGCTCACGCTGCGGCTGGTCGGGGGCCTCACCACCGCGGAGATCGCCCGCGGCTTCCTCACCAGCGAGACGACGATGGGCCAGCGCATCTCGCGGGCGAAGAAGACGCTGACGTCCGCCCGGGCGGAGCTCGAGCTGCCGACGGGCGCGGAGCGGACGGCGCGCCTCGACGACGTGATGGCCGTGGTGTACCTGATCTTCAACGAGGGCTACGCCGCCACCGCGGGCGACGACTGGATGCGCCCCGACCTCGCGGCCGAGGCGACACGGCTGGCCCGCATGCTGGCCGACCTGGCGCCCGACGAGCCCGAGGTGCTCGGCCTGCAGGCGCTGCTCGAGCTGCAGGGATCGCGGACCGCGGCTCGTCTCTCCGCGGACGGCACCCCGGTGCTGCTCGAGGCGCAGGACCGCTCCCGGTGGGACGAGCTGATGATCCGGCGCGGCCTCGCGGCGCTGCGGGCCGCCTCCCGCCTCGCCGCCGACGGTGCGCCGGTCGGTCGCTACTTCCTCCAGGCCTCCATCGCCGCCGAGCACGCCACTGCGTCGCTCGCCAAGGACACGGACTGGGCGCGCATCGCCGCGCTGTACGACGTCCTCGCGCGGGCCGCGCCCAGCCCGGTCGTCGAGGTCAACCGGGCCGTGGCCCACGGCCGGGCGCACGGGGCCCCAGCGGGGCTCGCCGTGCTCGACGCCGTCGATCCCGCGGCTCTCGGGGACTCGCCACTGGTGCCCAGCGTGCGGGGCGACCTGCTCGAGCGGGCCGGACGCCACTCCGAGGCCGCGGACGCGTTCGCCGATGCGGCCTCGCGGACCCGCAACGAGGGCGAGCGCACCGTCCTGCTGCGGCGGGCGGAGGAGAACCGGACAGCGCGGTGATCCTGATGCACCGGGTGCGCCACGATCACCGCACTAGCTCACCGGGTCGCCCGGTCAGTCCGGACCCACCGCGACTGGCGCGTCCGCCCATGTCGATGAGCGGACGCTGACGCGGTTCGGATCTACGGTTGCCTGGTGACTGATCCGCGATGGGCGCTGCTGCAGGACATGAAGCCTGCGCTGTTGAGGAGGTTCGGGGAGTGGGGGGTGTTGCGGGTTGAGTACGTGTCCGCCTTCCCGCTCCAGGACGATGCCTGGGTGTGGCTCGGAACGGCTACTGACGCCGAGCGTGACGCCTTGACGGGCACGAAACCTCGCCTGCTCTCGGAGGCGCGTCGGATCGCGGAGCACCACGGCTTCCCAGCGCAGAACGTCAGCGGAGTGAGCGTGCAGTCAGAAGAGACAGTCGCCCGAGACTTCGAGGGAAGTTGGTTCTACGCCCTTCGTTGACATCCGGACCTGCCGCGAACCGAGCATGGTCCCGTAGCCGCCCATCTCGTCGACGGTCTCCGGAGCGTCCATTTCTCAACGAGGCGTCCCCCGTCGGTGCCCTAGCCTCATCTCATGTCCTACCCCGATGAGTGGACTCTGGAGGAGCGACACCGGTACCAAGAGTTCACCGCGCGCATCGCTGGCAGGGTGGAGGAACGGCTCGCGGAGTATCGGCGGAGGGAGGTCTACGTGTACGACCTGTTCATCCACCCAGACGACAAGTCGCACGATGCGCCTGAGTTGTGGCTGGCATGTGACCACTACACGGGCGAGGAGATCCAGACGCTGGCGGCGGAGGACCTTCCGGCCTTCTTCGCTGCGCATCCGGACTGGATCGAGTACCACGGACTTCTCGACGAGGCGCAGGACGAGGTGTCAGACGAAGACGGGTGACGTCCGGATCTGCCGCGATCAGCGCTCCGCGCAATCGGCGCTCTCTACTCTTCCTCTTCGACCGAAACCTCGCCAGGCCCGGTGATCGTCCAGACCTCGCCATCGCACCAGCCCACGTCGATCTGGGCATACTCCTCGCCGGCGGCGTCGAGAATGTCGAGCGCATCATGACTGCAACCTTGGAATCCGTAGTTCCATCGGCCCCCGTGGGGTCGCAGTTCATCCCCGTCGATCGTCAGGGGTTCACTGGTCTGGTTGACGACGATGACGCTTCGTCCCAGTCCGACATCGCACCCAGCGAGCAGCAACGCGCACCAGAGTGCGGCAGACACACCGAGCCGCATGGCGACCTCCCCCAAAAGTTCTGACCCTGGGACAGCATCGCGCCTCGGACTGAAGGCGCGCACAGGTTCGGCGGGAACCGGCTGTTGATGTCTCGATCTGCCGCGTCCCGAGTGTCCGCACATGCCGATGAGCGATCGTGGCGATGCCGCTAGCGATCCACCTGCCACGAGGCATCACTCGGGGGCACGCCCTCGGCAACAAGGTGGGCCAGGATCCGCAGCGCCTCTTCCATCGGCACGGTGTCTTGGTCGGGGTAGTCATCAACTTGACCGTTCTCGAGGACGAAACCCCCACTCGACCCCGCTCCCGCTGGGTCGATCGCATGTTCCCCAGGGTCGCCGTCGCTGTGCTCCAGGAGCACGACCATCGCTCGAGAGCCATTACTCACCAGGGAGATCGTGCGGCCACGTGAGCTCTCCAGCCACGTGGTCATCGTGCCCTGCGAGACTCGCCGCTCGATCGTCGCGACAATGACGTCCGCTTCGACCGGGCCCGGTTGATCTGACAGATGCCACTGCTCCTGCATCTGGCGGAGGCTACTCACGAGTGAGCGTTCCGGCGATCCGTGCATCCGCTCACGCCGATGCGCGGACGGCGAGGGCTACGGGGTCAAGGCACCTGACAAGAGACCGCGCGCTTGTCGGTCCGACACGTGGACGTGAGGATCCGCGCGATGCCACAGCAACCGCAGCAGTGTCTCCGCCTTGTCTCGCAGCACGATTGACTCGCCGTCGCCGTCGCCGAGGACGGCGAACCCGGAGACGTCCGTACCAATCACGCGGACGGGACGTGACAGAGGCTGAACGCGCCCGAGCCTCACTTGCCGTGGGTAGATCACGTCCCGAACCTCGAGGACTCCATCCCAAGCGAGGGACGGGTCCATGGGTCGAGGCCGGCCTAGTGCATTCTCGGCGTCCCAAGCATGCATCACGGTCTCGTGAACCTGACGCCTCATCCAGAACTGCGCGGAGGGGTCTCGGTCGTCGAGGGTCCATGCGGGCGCGTCCGTCGCTGTCGAGGCCAGGACCTCGACCAGATGCGAGGCGTGTCGGCGGTACCACGCGGTCAACCCCGAGCGCCCTTCGTCGGCGGGTGGTTCCGGTCGGAGGTTGGGGTTGCCTTCGACTACGGCGTGAGTCGCCCATTGATGGACACCGCCCAGGTGCACCACAAGGTCTCGCAATGACCAACCTGGACAGGAAGGCACCGGTGCGTCGAGTTCGGCATCCCGAGCAACGTCACCGAATCGCTCGGTGTGCAGGCGCAGCAGCGGCAACCAGTCAGGCGATTCGCTCGTCACTCATCCTCCCCGTCCGCAACCACTACACAGTCTCGTGCGCACGAAGAAACCTAGCCCGCAAGCATCCGGATCTGCCGCGATGAGCTCACGGATCTGCCGAGATGAGGTCGGTGCTTGAGTTGTGCCCGGCGTCTGGTCGGTGAGCCCCCGCGGGGTCCGTATCACTAATAGCAGAGGCCGTCGACGGTGAGGTACGCGAGCGCCTCGTCGGCAGCGTTCGTCGAGGTGTTGGTGAACGCGACCACGGTGCGGCCGTTGGCCGGGTTGTAGAAGGCGAAGGTGCGGTAGCCGGCGATTTCGCCGTCGTGGCCGATGAGTTCACCGCACCTGCTGTCCGCAAGCAGGACGCCGAGCCCGTAACCCGCACCGGCCGCCAGGTCTCCGCGAGAGGTGGTCATCTCGTCCAGATTGGCGTCGGAGACGAGGTCCTTGTGGAGGAGAGTGTCGAGGAACCGGACGAGGTCGCCGCCGGTGGTCACGACACCGCCGGCAGCCCAGGGTCCCGTGTAGTCGCTCGGCGTGATGTCCTCGCCGTTCTTGTCGTACCCGCGCACGAGGCGCGGTTCGCCGCGCAGGTCGGCTGACAGCACGGTGTCTGTCATCCCTGCAGGGGTGAACACCCGCGTGTCCAGCTCGTGCGCCAGCTGGTGGCCGGTCGCCCGCTCGATGATCTTGCCGAGCAGCCAGTAGCCCGGGTTGGTGTAGCGCGTGGTCTTGTCCGGTGGGCCTGTGGGCGGGTGGTCCAGCAGGCGGCGTAGCCGTTGGTCGGTCAGATCGATGTCGAGGGGGAAGTCGGGATCAGCGTTGGCGACGTCGAAGATGCCGCTGCGGTGGTCGAGCAGGTCTTCGATGGTGACCCCCTTGCCGAACGGCAGCATGCCTGGGAGCCACTCCTCGACCGTGTCCGTGAGGTTGAGTGCTCCCTGGTCCTCGAGCTGGAGAATGGCGGCTGCGACCATCGGCTTGGTGACGCTTCCGGCACCGAAGCGGTCGTCGACGCGCATCGGCTCGTCCGGGGCCAGTCGAGAGTTGCCGACGGCAAGGGAGCGGGTCTCACCATTCTCCAAGGCCACGAGAATCGCCCCAGGGAGGTCCTCGAGGTAGACGTCGGCGCTGGGGCTCTGCCACGACTCGACGATCCGGTCGAGAACGAGGGGTTCCTCCGCAGCATCGGCAGCCGCGCCCGAGGTGTCGCTCGACGGGCGAGGTGAGTCGTCTGAGCTCGAGGTGCAGGCGGCGAGCAGCACCAACGCCAGGACCAGGACCAGGACCAGACTGGCTCCAGAGCGGCCACCTCGTACGCCCGGCACGCGCATTCCCCCAGCGTCCACCTCCGACCACCCGGCCGCAACGCCGACGACGGCGGCAACGGTCCCGGCATCTCAAGCAGCCGCCTGGCGCGGGCTACCGGTTCTGCCCGCGCTGCGGGCGGCTACGGTCGCCCGGATCTGCCGCGACCGCGCGTCCGCTCATGCCGAGATGCGGAGGTCCCGCGGATCTACGGCATCGACGAGTTCCGACCTCTGTGCGAAGTGGCTGCGCGGCGTGACCGGCCGTCGAAAGACGAATCGGCGGAAGAGGTAGAACCGCGCAGCGAGGCCGAGCACGAGACCGATGAGGTTGGCCGAGATGTTGTCCGACAACGGGTCGTCGAAACCCAGCACGTCGCGGCTGATGATGAGGCACGCGATGGGAAGCGACATTGTGGCCAGGTTGATCAGCACGTACGCCGACCGGCCGCCGTCCGCTTGCCGCGGCGGGCGGTCTCGGAATGCCCAGCTCCTGGCACCGCGGTAGCTGATCACCATGCCGACGCTGTTGGCCAGCACGTAGGCAAGGATCGGTCGATCGCGGAGGAGCGCGTGGTTGCCGGTGCTGAAGCCGTGGACCAGCACGTTGAAGAGGATGAAGGCGACGATCGTGGCGACGCCCCCCACGGTGAGGAACCGGCCCAGCTCAGCCAGCATCCGCTGGGAGCGCGTGCCGAGGATGTTCGCCGCTGGTCCCGTGTCACGCGCTGAGGGCATCGACTTTCGCGTCACAGCTGCAGCAGAAGGGTCGATGGCGCGCACACGCAGTCTGAACGCACGCGATCGGCGACTATTCCCCGTTCACGCGCGGACCAGAGCCGCTTGCGCCTGCCGAGCGCCTCAGTTCAAGAGCTGTTCTTGTCGCCTGAGCGCGAGCGCGGCCAGTGTCGCGTCCAACGATGTGGTCGAAGCCACTGCCGTCCGCCCGAGTGCGCGAGTTTCCAGGTGATCCCACGTGCCGGGCGTGTCCTCGGTGTTCGGTCTGTGCTCCGGCGGCGTCGAGTCCGGAACGGGGGTGGTCAGCTGGTGCTGATGGATGGGCGTGCGCACGCGGATGTCCTTTGCGGGGTCGTGGAGGCGCAGGCAGGCTCACGCCGCGGCGTCGCTCACGATCCGTGAGTGGCGTCGGTGCTCGGCTGCGCTGTCAGCGGGGTACGTGGCGTACTGGCTGGATGACGGTCAGGCCGGGACGGGCGGGGCGCGATCGACGCTCCGTCGCAGCACGTCGAGGCCTCGAACTCCTCGCGCCTCCTCGCTGAGCCGCAGCGCGGCGAGGGCCGCGCCGGCGGGAGGGCGCGAAGGGAAAGCGTGCGCGCGTGGCGGCCGCAGCTGCTCGCATGGGTCGAGAACTCCGTCGCTGACGACAACGTCCATCTTCGGACCCCTCCTCTCCGCTCCGACTCCCGTGGAGGCTGATGGCTCGGACCATGGGCACGTCCGCTGGCGCGGGGGTAGGGCCGGGTCCGGCGGCCTGGGGCAGGTCAGCGCAGCGGGTCGAACGCCACGAGCTCGGGCGGCGTGACTCCGGTGGCGATCTGGTCGGCGAGGAGCTTGCCGGTCAGCGGCCCGAGGGCGATGCCCCACATGCCGTGCCCGCCCGCGACGTACACGCCGGGTGCGCGGGTGCCGCCGATGAGCGGCAGACCGTCTGCGGTGCACGGGCGGGACCCGACCCACTCGTCACGACGGTTGTCGAGGTCGACGCCGTCCAGCAAGGGGCGCGCGGCGTTGACGATCGCGCCGATACGGCGTCGGTCGAGTGCTGCGTCGGGGGCGCGGAACTCCATCATCCCGGCGACGCGCAGCCGCGTTCCGTTGGGGCCGTGGAGCGGCGTGCAGGCGACTCGTTGGGCGGGGAAGTACAGGGGCGTGGACGGAAGGTGCTCGCCGGCCACGCTGAAGGAGTAGCCGCGGCCAGCCTGGACGGGCTGCCGTACGCCGAACTGGCGACCGAGGTGCCCGATCCATGCGCCGTTGGCGAGCACGACGGCGTCGTAGCGGTTGGTGCCGTCGATGTCTTCGCGGGTGGTGAGGTAGGCGCCGCCGTTCGCGGGGCGGACGCCGGAGACGGACGCGCCCTCGACGATCCGGCCCCCGCGGTCCATGACCGCTCGAGCGAGCTCTCCTACGAAGGCCGGCGGGTTGATGTAGCGCTGGTCGTACAGGCGGATGACTGCCCCGACTGCCGAGGACAGGGCCGGTTCGATACCGCGGGCCTCGTGGCCGGTGAGGAGGTCGTACTTCACGGCCTGGCCGGCGTCCTGGATGTGCTCGAGCTCGTCGACGAGTGCTGCTCGCTCCTCAGGGGTGCGGAAGGCTGCGAGGAACGGGTCCGCAGGCCGGGTGGTGGCCGCGACACCGTTGTCGGTGAGCTCGTCGAAGGCGTCGAGGGCGCGACGGTTCATGGGGGCGTAGGCGCGCATCCCGCGTCCCCAGTGCCGCTCTGTGCTGTGGCGGGCGAACCCGGTGAGGAAGCGAAGCAGCCGCGGGTCGGGCCGAAGCGGGACGTAGACAGGTGAGGACGGGCTGACGACGGCGCGGACGCCGTAGCGCAGGACGGCAGGCTCGGGCAGGGGCGCGGTGAGGGCGGGGGTGAGCCAGCCGGCGTTGCCCCATGAGGAGCCCGCGGCGACGTGATGGCGTTCGTAGACAGTGACGTGGATGCCGTGTTCCTGGAGGTGCCAGGCGGTCGCGAGTCCGACCATTCCGGCTCCGACGATGGCAACGGACTGGGGCATGGCTGAGGGGCTTTCGTGAAGGTGGAGAGGAGGGGGTGAGGTGGGCGCCGAGGTCAGCTGACGACGAGGTGGTCGCAGGTGACGCTGGCCGACTGCCACGAGACGGTCCCGAGAGCGGCTGGGTGAACAGGACCGCGCAGCGGGTATGTGTCCCGTGGGTGCCGTCCTGCACGAGCAGGTGTGAGCGCCCTAGCGGATGATCCGGACGTCAGTGGGTCGAGGAACGGGTGCTGCGAGGCGGTGCACCCGGGACCGTTCAGCTCAGCGGCCGGGAGGGGCGCGGTCGACGCTGCGACGCAGCACGTCGAGACCACGGATGCCGCGCGCTTCTTCGCTGAGCTCGATGGCGAGCAGAGCGGCACCGGACGGCACGTGGGAGGGCAGGTAGGTGCGGTCGGGCGCAGCCGCCTCGAGCACCAAGTTCCCCTCCATGTCCTCGACCATAGCAACGTTCGGGCCGAATGCCAGTTGGCGCCTCCATGCCGTCATGGACACCGCGCCGGCCCTCAAGGACAGGACATGACGGCGGTCTCCTGACCGAGGCGTGGACCGCAGCATCGTCGGGAATAAAAACGATACGTTTTGCGTATCGTAAGTAACGGGAACTTCCCGCACCCCTGCGGGCACTCACACGAAAGGACCCGCTATGACCTTCATCGCCGTCTTCCTCATCTTCCTCGGCCTGCATGCGTTGGCCAGATTCGCGAGCCGCGACTCGTTCGCGGGCGCCTCGCTCCGCAACCAGCCGCACGACGAGCTCGGATACCGCTACTCCCCCGTGATCGGGCGGCGCGCCTGATCGTCCGGCCGACCTTCGCAGGAGACGGGAACGGTCAGGACGGCAGGGCGAGGCGGCCGTGTCCCTCGACCCGCACCCGAGCTCGTGGTCGTGCCGCCCGATGACGCGCTCATCACGTTGTGTCGCCCTCGAACGACCGGATCTGCCCGCACCGACGTGCGTGCGACCAGCGAAAGGCCCGAACACCCCCGCGAAGCCGATAGGTGCCTGGCTCGAGTGCACGTCTCTGGCGGCGCCGACCCACCTAGGTCAGTGAGTGGATGTGCCTGTTGCAGTCGCCACGGTGCCCCCGTTGCGCGAGCTGGTCAGCGTCGGGGCAGGCTCATGGTCGCGACCAACCCCCCGCCGGGGCGAGGGTCGAGGGACAGCGTCCCGTCGTGCGCCGCCGCGATCCGCTGGACGATCGCCAGGCCCAGGCCGACGCCCCCGTGGTCGTCGTGCAGCCGGCCGGAGCCGCGTCGGAACGGCTCGGCCAGCGTATCGACGAGGAGCCGATCGAGGCGGTCGCCGGTGTTCTCCACCACGAGGGCGACCCCCGACGAGGTGGTCCGGGTGGTGACCCACGCGCTGCCGCCGGACGGCAGGTTGTGCACGATCGCGTTGTGCAGCAGGTTCGTGATCAGCTGGAGCAGGAGCGCGCGTGAGCCCGACGTCGCGGCCGCCTCGCCCGCGGTCGTGATCGTGACGCCGCGCTCCTCGGCGAGCGGGAGCAACACCTCGGCCGCTTCCTCCGCGAGGAGCGACAGGTCGACAGGCCCCCGCTCGAAGCTGCGCTGGTCGGCCCGGCTCAACACCAGCAGCGCCTCGGTGAGATCGATGGCCCGAGTGTTGACAGTGCGCAGTCGCTCGACGAGCAGGTCGACGTCCGGGTCGGGGTCCTTCGCGGCCACGTCGAGCAATGTCTGGGTGATCGCGAGCGGCGTACGCAGCTCGTGCGAGGCGTTGGCCGCGAAACGCTGCTGCTCGGCGACGTGGCGCTCGAGGCGTTCGAGCATGGCGTCGAAGGCGTCGGCCAGCTCGCGGAACTCGTCGTTGCGGCCAGACAGCCGGATGCGGTGGTCGAGAGCGCCGCTGCCGGCGGAGCGGGTCGCCGCGGTGATGCGGTCGAGTGGCGCGAGCATCCTGCCGGCGAGGACCCAGCCGCCGGCCAGCCCGACGACGAGGAGCAGGCCCATCATCAGCGCGGCCTTGGGCGCGAAGGCGTCCCAGAGGTCGGACCGGCCCGGCATGAACGTGCTGCCGAACCCGCCGTCCGGCGCGCCGGGTCCGCTCGTCGACCCGGCCTCGTCGGGCACGTAGCGCAGCAGGAAGACCCACACCACGGCCAGCAACCCAGCGCCCGCGACCAGCACGAAGCCCGCATAGCTGAGGGTCAGCCGCAGCCGGACGCTGGGCCCGGGCGGCCTAGCCACGACGGTCTGCGTCCGACACGTCGATGCGGTAACCCACCCCAGGCACGGTGGCGATCACCCACGGCTCGCCGAGGCGCTTGCGCAGCGCGGACACCGTGATGCGTACGGCGTTGGTCAACGGGTCGGCGTGCTCGTCCCAGGCCCGCTCCAGCAGCTCCTCGGCACTCACCACCCCGCCCTCCGCTGCGACCAGGACCTCGAGCACGGCGAACTGCTTGCGGGTGAGGGCGACGTAGCGCCCATCGCGGTGCACCTCGCGCCGGAACGGATCGACGCGCAGCCCGGCGAGCTCACGCACCGGTGGCCGGTGGTGACCGCGTCTGCGGTCCAGGGCGCGCAGTCGGAGGACCAGCTCCTGCAGCTCGAACGGCTTGGTGAGGTAGTCGTCGGCGCCGAGCTCGAAGCCGGACGCCTTGTCGTCGAGCCGGTCGGCGGCCGTCAGCAGGAGAATTGGTAGGCCCGAGCCGGACGCGACGATCTGCGCAGCGACGTCGTCGCCGGAGGGCCCCGGGATGTCGCGGTCGAGGACGGCGATGTCGTAGGAGTTCACCCCGAGCAGCTCGAGCGCGGCATCGCCGTCACCGGCTACGTCGGCCGCGATCGCCTCGAGCCGCAGGCCGTCACGAATGGCGCCCGCCATCAGGGGCTCGTCCTCGACGATCAGCACGCGCATGCCCCGATGGTAGAGAGCGCGGTGTGTCGTCGGCGTATCGAAAACGGCATACGCTCTGGCAACGTCGCGCTCTCTTCACTGGTCGCATGTCACGACACCTTCCCTCCGCGCTCGCCCTCGTCGCGATGCTCGCCCTCGGTTGCGCCACAACCCAGGACCCGTCGTCGTCCGTCGCGCTGGTGGCCCCCGTCCCCGAAGGTCCTCCCCGGCCGCCGTTCGGTGCGTCGCGCCACTTCGCGGACGGCATGCTGCCGGCCGGCGCGACGGTGTTCGACGACCACCCCGGGGTTGTCCGTTTGGACAGTCGGCTCCTCGAGGAGCTCCGCGCCGCCACGGCGGACGCGTCCGCCCAGGGCATCGGGATCGTTGTCAATAGCGGGTGGCGGTCGAAGGCGTACCAGTCGCTGCTGTTCGAGGAGGCAGTCGCCGAGCACGGCACGGAGGCCGCGGCCACGGCGTGGGTCGCGCGGCCCGGCACGTCCGTTCACGAGGCGGGGGCGGCCGTCGACCTGGGGCCGAGTAACGCCGTCGACTGGTTGGCGCAGCACGGCGCCGACTACGGCCTGTGCCAGGTGTACGACAACGAGCCGTGGCACTTCGAGCTGGATCCCGGCGCCGTCGAGATGGGCTGTCCGCCACCGTACGACGACCCGAGCGACGACCCGCGGCTGCAGATGTGACGCCGCGGCGGGGGCTCGAGGTCAACCGTTGAACATCCGGATCTGCCGCGTTGAGGGCGCCTACGCTCGCCCGGATCTGCCGCGATGAGCGCACTAATCTGCCGAGATCCGGATGAGGTGGCAACGCCCGGAGGGCCGTCTCGGGTCGGCACCTCCGGGCGCTGGTCCGTGGGTCAGCGGCCGGTGCGCACCTGGAGGGAGCGGAGGGCCGTCTTGTTCTTCACGATCGAGACGGTGTGAGTTCCCGACAGCTTCGCGAAGCGAGCGGTCACGATGCTCTTGGCGCCGTGGCCCTGCGAGATCACCGCGATCGGCTTGCCGTCGGCCTTCACGACCCACGACACCTTCTTGGCGACCGGGGCGTCCTGGTCGACGGTCGACAGAATGATCCGGATGCGGTTCACGGCCGGCTTGACAATGCTGTACCCGCCGATCGCGTCGGTAGCCGCCTTGGTGGTCACGGCGCTTGCGGGACCTGCGGGACCTGCCGGACCTGCCGGACCTGCGGGGCCCTGGGCACCAGTGGCGCCGGTCGCTCCGTCAGTGCCGTCAGTGCCGTCCACGCCGCGGTCGGTGAACACGTAGGAGTCCTCCCCGAGGGTGATGGAGTGGATGTACCCGTTGCCGAGGACACCGGACCCGAGTGAGAAGCCACCCGCCAGTGCGCGCGCTTCGGGCAGGGCTGCCTTCCACTCGGCCAACGTGCCGAAGTAGGACGAGCCGTTTCCGCCGTCGTTGGTACCGGACGGGTCAGCTGCCTTGGCCGCCGCGCTGGAGCTGTTCGTCAGCCACCAGTTCTGGCCGTAGACCGACTCGCCCACGAGGATGTTGTAGTCGTTGCCATTGCCGGTGACGCCGTCGACGTCGAACACGAGCTGGGCTCCGGGGGCGGGGCTGGTGCCGGTCCAGGCGATCGAGCCCTGGGTCGGGAACTCCGGGGCGATGGAGAAGTACTCGGCTGCCTTCGCCTGTGACGTGTTGTTGTCGGTGTAGACGCGGAGGCTGTCGTCCATGAACTCGACGTGCCCGGCCGAGCGGGTGTCCGACAGACCGCCGATGAAGTCGCCGTGGCGGATCGTGGTGGTCGGGGTGGCTGCGCTGCCGGGAGAAGCTGCGCAGGCGATGACGAACGCAGAGACGCCGAACGTCCCTGCGATGCGGAGGGTGCGGAGGTTCAAGTGGTGCCTTCCAGTGAGATTGGCTCGCTACGCCAAGGGGGGGGACTGTTGGCACAATGCTAATTAGTTGTTGACGTATCGCCAACTTATGGCGGAGTGCTGCTCGCTAGGGGTCGAAGCGCCCGCGCGCCGGGGGGCGCACCGCATCGGCTGCTCGTGATCCCGCAGTGAGATCGCGGCCGATCCGCGTCGACTGCTCCGGTGGTGGTGCGAGCCGTGCCCGCTCCGTGGGGACAGGACTAGGTCGTCGCGGGCTTCCCGAAGTTGCGAAGGACATGTTCGAGTGTCGAGGCGAGGAGTTCATGGGTCGTCTCGCGTGACGCCTCGCCCCGCAACCAGCGCCGCGTCGCCGTACGATTGAGACCCGTCCAGCACTCCAACGCGTAGCGCAGCCGGGGGGTGTCCTCGGCGATGTCGGCGTGGAACTGGGCCAGGAGCACAACGGCGCGACGTACCAGCTCGGCGAGCACGTCCCGCACTTCGGGATCCGCTACGTCCTCTCCGGGCGCCATTGCTGCGAGCCAGACTGTCCGGTTCGCCTCGGTCCAGTCCAGCCAGCGCGACACCGAGTCCCCTACGCGCGCGCGGGCGCTCCGCCCCGTCGGCGGCCGGAGCTCGTCCTCGCGCATTGCGCCCAGCCACGCGAGCAGGCCGAGATAGACATCCTTGCGTCCACCGAAGTAGTGATGCACGAGCCCGCGCGTGACGCCGGCTGCGCGTGCGATGTCGTCGACGGCGACGCCGTCATAGCCGTGTTCGGCGAACAGCTTGTTGGCCGCATCGAGGATCTGAGCACGCCGCTCCGCGGCGTCGAGGCGGGTGCGTGGGGGAGTCACAGCATGAGCCAACCATTGAGTTGGCGATCGGTCAACAGTGCTGCCGACGGTCCCCCGAAGCGCCCGCCGGCTCACCTGGTAACGGCAGATCAGGGCGGACGACAGGTGAGCAAGGCTGATGCGGTCGCATGACCCTGCTAGCCGACGAGCGCCGAGGTCACCTGAACGTCAGCGTCACCCAGACGTCGTAGAAGTTGCTGGTCACCGCGTCGCCTGCCGGCACCCAGATCTCGTTCACCCGCGAGTCCCACGGCTGGCCTGCGCCACAGTCCATCGAGCCTCCGACACCCAGGCCCTGCTGATCGCGCATCGCCGGGATCGCCGCCCGCACGGACGCATTGTGGGCCACAGTGCGGCGGGGCGCCCCGCAGACGCCCGGGCTGCGTCACTGTTCCGCCGGCTGGCCGAGGACCGCCACCCACAGCTCCTCCGCCGGCCACGCCGTCGCCCACTCCGGGGACACGATCTCGTAGAAGGGATGGTCGAGCCCGTCGGCCGGCGCGTAGAGCTCGTGCATCGCCTCCACGACGAAGCCGGAGCGGCGCAGCTGTCCGACCCACTCACCGTGCGACGGATGGAACTCGAACCCGCCGCCCGGCCAATGAACCCGGTGGACCTCGCGCTGCCCGCGGAGGAGCCGGTCCTGCGCCACGCCGCCCTCGGCCGGGACGCACAGCGTCGACAGGTTGCTGTTGGTCAGGAAGACCAGCCGACCGCCGGGGCGCAACAGCCTGGCCGCCTCGGGCAGCCAGCGCGCCGGGTCGCACCAGGCTGCCGCGCCGTGCTCGCTCACGATGAGGTCGAACTGCCCGCTGACCAACGGGGTCCGCTCCGCGTCCCCCTGGACCAGGGGGAAGGCGGGGCCGAGCCGGGCCTGGAGCCGCCGTGCCGTGCCGAGCTGATCACCGGAGAAGTCCAGTGCGACCGGCCGGGCACCTGCGCGTGCGAGCCAGGCGGCGACGTAGCCGGTGCCGCAGGCAAGGTCGAGGACGTCCAGACCGCGGACGTCGCCCAGGACGCCCAACTGCTCCTCAGGTACGGCGAACAGGCCCCACGCCATCTCCTCCCGGCGCCACATGCTCTCAGCGGCGCCGTCCGTGTATCGCTCGTTCACGATCGCCCAGAGCTTCCGGTTCGCGGCGATCTCTGCAGGTCTGTCCTCCGACACCGATTCAGTCTCTCAACATCTAGCCTGTTGCAGTGCACATGATGGGCAAGCGCTGGGCCGATTCGGTCACTCACGCCTGCGACCCCGTCTTCGAGGGCGCGGACGTCGGCTTCGTGCGACAGGTGCAGTACGCCGACGACCAGCAGAACGAGGTCGTCCACCTCCTGTGGGAGGCAGATCCGCGACGCTTTGCAGAGCGCTACCCCGAGAGCGGCATCGTGGACACCTACGGCGAGGGCCAGTGGGAAACCGTTCACTGCATCGACTACTGGATCAACCTCGACCAGGCGAACCGTCGCTGCCGCCTGTCGTTCGAGGGGTGGGACCTGCCTGAGCTGTGGCTCGACCTGCATGCGAACGGCGAGCGGGACGGCGCTGCGATTGCTGCCACGTTCGCTCGAGTCCTCGGGGTTCCTTCCCCGCGCACCTGACGGTGAGCGCCCGCCTCGCGACGCTGTCCGACTACGAGGGGCACGTGGTCCGCGCCGGTTGCTGGCCGATCGACGATCGGGGTCACCCACGAGACGAGGAGTCCCCTGATGAGACACCGGTTCCTGACCCGCCCGCTGTCGGCCGTCCTCCTGCCACTGACGCTGGCGCTGACACTGGTGGGGACGCTGTTCGCCGCCGCCACGTCCGGCTCGCCACCGGGCCCGACCGTTTCCTCGACGGCCGACGTCGCCCGCGCCGTCCAGCGGCCACCTGTGCGCCACCCCGACCGGGGCGACCGGCCGACCGTCGTGCTGGTGCACGGCGCGTTCGCCGACTCCAGCGGGTGGGACGCCGTCGCGACGCAGCTGATGGACCAGGGCTACCCGGTCCTGGCGTTCTCCAACCCGCTGCGTGACCCGATCAGCGACGGCGCCTACCTGCGCGAGTTCCTGACCACCGTCGAGGGACCGATCGTGCTGGTCGGTCACTCCTACGGCGGCGCGGTGATCAGCAACGCCGCGACGGGCAACCCCGCCGTCCGCTCCCTCGTGTACGTGGCGGCGTACGCCCCTGCCGAGGGCGAGAGCGTCGCGGAGGCCAACCACCTGGGTGGCGGTCACACGGTGGTGACCGACCACTTGGTGCTCCGGCCGATTCCCGGCGTCAGCCCGCCCAACGCCGACGCCTACATCGACCCGGCGTGGTTCGGCGAGCTCTTCGCGCAGGACCTGCCGCGACGGACCACCCGGTTCATGGCAGCCACCCAGCGACCCGGCGCCCTGGCAGCCCTCGTCACGGAGTCCGGTCCGCCGGCATGGGCCGAGATCCCGAGCTGGTACCTCGTCGCCACGCAGGACCGCATCATCCCGCCGGAGGCCGAGCGCGCGATGGCCGCGAGGGCCGGTGCGCGGGTCGTGGAGGTCGACAGCTCACACGTGGTGATGATGAGCCACCCGCGAGCCGTCACGAAGCTCATCCGGGAGGCCGCTCGCTGACCAGCACGTCACCGGTCCACATGACACCGGTCGGCCGCTCGCGCGGTCGGCCGGTGTCTCCGTGCCGGCTCGGCGCCGGAGCCTCAGGTCGACGCGACGGGGTCGTCGAGACCGAAGGGTCCGGCAGCCGTGACGGTGACGTCGTCGCTCGTGACGTGGTGCCCGGCGTCGCAGCGCGCTTCGATGGTCACCGGTCGGCCGCACCCGTCGTGGGTGAGCTGTGGGGGGTACGGCGGCGGGTCGTGGCGGTTGGCCCACTGGAGCAGCGCGAACAGCGCCGGCATCAGGTCCTCCCCCGCCGGCGTCAAGGCGTACTCGTGCCGCCGACGCTGGCCGGGCTCCTGGTACGGGCGCTTCTCGAGGACGCCGGCCCGGACCAGGTCGCGGAGCCGGGCGGACGTCGTCGCGTCGGTCAGGTCGGCTCGTGCCGCGAACTCCTCGAAGCGAGAGGCACCGTAGAACGCCTCGCGCAGGACCAGCATCGCCGACCGGGTGCTCACGACCGTGAGGGTGCGCTCGATCGGGCAGTAGCTGCCGACCGGCTGGTCGTCGCGCAGGGCGAGTGCCCCCTCGAGCTTCATCGACACCTCGCCACTGTAGTTCGCGCATCGATCAGCGGTTGCGCGGACGCGGACGGGGTCGACCGGGCTGGACCAGCCCGGTCGACCCCGCTTGCGGATGGGACGCTCAGGACCCGACGGCCCCGGTCGACGCCGTACGGCTGTGCTCGCGGGCCCAGGTCAGCGCGTGGTCCGCGACCGCCTCCCACCCGGGCGCGGCGCAGGTCCAGTGGTCGCGTCCCTCGAACTCGTGGTACTCGGTGACGGCCGGCGACTTGCCGTAGTGCTTGGCGTTCGACCGGTTCACCGACGGCGGCATGATGTGGTCCTCCGAGCCGGCGATGAACAGCAGCGGGGCGCGGTCGGCGGAGTAGTCGACCCAGGTGTCCTGGTGGCCGGGCTTGAAGTTGGCGAACAACCCGTACTCCCACACCCAGTGGCCGGGGGCCGCGATCGCGTAGCGGTCCCAGACCTTGCGCGACTCCTCCTCGGAGAGGGTGTTGGTGAAGGCGTAGTGGAACTCCTCGGGCGTGAAGCCCACGGCCTTGTGCCGGTTGGCCGGATTCTTCAGCGCGGGGAACAGCGACCTGGCCTGGGACACCGGGTTCACCCGGACGCCCTCGGTCGGCGCGGAATCGATGACCACCCCCGCCGACCCCAGCCCGCGGGCCAGGAGCAGCTGCGTGAGGGTCCCACCGAAGGAATGTCCGATGATGATCGGCGGGGTGCCGACCCCCTCGACCACCGAGGCGAGGTGGTCGACGGTCTCGGGGACGGTGAGGTCCGCGATGACCTGCGGGTTCTCCCGCAGCGCCTCGACCTCGATGTCGAATCCGGGGTAGCCCGGCGTGAGCACGGTGTGCCCCTGCGCCTCGTAGTGCGTGACCCAGTGCTCCCAGCTGCGGGGGGTCATCCAGAGCCCGTGCACCAGCGCGATGGTCTCGGGTCGTGTCTCGGTCATGGGTGGTTCCTCTCAGGAGTCGATGAAGGCGAGCAGGTCGGCGTGGAGGCGGTCGCGGTCGGTGTCGGGTAGCGCGTGGCCGCTTCCCTCGTAGACCTTCAGCTCGGCGCCGTCGACCATGGCCGCCGACCGCGCGCCACCGACCTCGAAGGGCACGATCTGGTCGTCGTCGCCGTGGATGACCAGGGTGGGGACGTCCACCTTCTCCAGGTCGGGACGGAAGTCCGTCGCGCTGAACGCGGCGATGCACTCGTACGCCGCCCGGTGGCCGCACGCCATGCTCTGGAGCCAGAAGGCGTCACGGAAGCCCTGGGCCACGTCGTGGTCGCGGTTGTGCCCGAAGAACGGTCCGTCGGCCAGGTCGCGGTAGAGCTGCGAGCGGTTGGCGGCCTCCCCCGCCCGGATGTCGTCGAACACCTCGATCGGAAGGCCGTCGGGGTTGTCGTCGGTGCGCAGCATCAGCGGCGGTACTGCGGACACCAGCACGAGCCGGGCCACGCGGGCCGTGCCGTGGCGACCCACGTAGTGCACGACCTCGCCTCCGCCCGTGGAGTGGCCCACCAGGGTCAGGTCCGAGAGGTCGAGGGCCTCGACCAAGCAGGCCAGGTCGTCGGCGTAGGTGTCCATCTCGTTGCCGTCCCACGTCTGGCTCGAGCGTCCGTGACCGCGACGGTCGTGGGCGATCGCGCGGTGTCCGTGCTCGGCGAGGAACAGGGCGGTGGCTTCCCAGGCGTCCGCGTTGAGGGGCCAGCCGTGGCTGAGGATGACGGGGGTGCCGTCGACACCCCAGTCCTTGTAGAAGATGCGGGCGCCGTCGTCGGCGGTCACGTAGGGCACGAGGCCTCCTGAGGTGGGGCTGGAGTCGGATGCCTCCGAGCGTGGTGGAGTCCGGGACCACGCGGACCACGTACGCCACGTAGTCCGGCCGCACTCCGGCCGCCGGTCACGCCTGTCAGTCCGACCCGTCGAGGCGCTCGGCCAGCTGGCGTCTGGACGAGATGCCGAGCTTGTGGAAGACGTTGCGCAGGTGGTAGTCGACGGTGTTGGGGCTCAGGAACATCGTCGCCCCGATCTCGGCGTTGGTGCGGCCCGCGGCCGCGAGGCGCGCGACGGTGAGCTGTTGAGCGGTGAGGTCGAGCGGTTCGCGCACGCCGGCTGGAGCGGCCTGGTCGCCGATGGCGGTGAGCTCGGCGCGGGCCCGGTGGGCGAAGGCCGGAGCCTGGCCGCGCTCGAAGAGGGCGAGTGCCGCATGGAGCTGCTCCCGGGCGTCGCGGCGGCGCTTGGAGCGACGCAGCCACTCGCCGTACAGCAGGTGGGCGCGACCCAGCTCGATGGGCACGTCGCCTGCGGCCAGGGCCTCGATCGCCGCGCGGTGGTGCGGCTCGGCATCCTCCTCGACCAACGCGCGCGAGCGGTGCGCCACCCCCGCGTTCCACGGCGAGCCGTTGACCCTCGCCAGTCCCTCGAGGTGCCGCACGTGCGCCGTCGCGTCGGGTGCGCGCCCACTCCGGCAGGCCGCCTCGACGTAGTCGGGCAGCTGCAGGGGCGTGACCTGCAGGAAGGGATCGGCCACCAGGGGCTCGAGCCGGCGCCGCGCCCCGTCGTAGTCGCCCTCGGCCAGGTCGCGCACCGCCAGGGCGGCCCAGCCGGCCGACCGCACGCCGTCGAAGCCCATCGAGCCGGCGCCGTCCGCGATCATCTCCACCTGGGCGCGGGGTGCCTCTGCCCAGGCGAGCAGTGCCACGTTGATGACGTGCTCGGCGTCGTAGCCGATGGCCCGGCGGAGCTCACGCACCTGCTCGATGTACTCGTGCGCGTGCCGCGGCGTGCCACCGGAGAGCTCGGCCAGGGACATGATCCACAGGGTGGTGTCCAGCAGCTGCAGGGCGCCGGCGTCGCGCGCAGCGGCCGCCGTCCGCTCGAGGCACTCGCGCCGGGCGTGGGCGTCCCACAGCGCCGTCGTCAGCGCCACGCTCGTGGCGCCGTAACGCAGCAGGCCGGGGGCGTCGAGGTCGAGGATCGCCCTGACCGCGGTGCGCATGACCGGGACGGCCTGCTCGTACGGGAGCAGGATGTGCGCGCTGAGGCCGCGCAGGATGGTGCTCGCCGTCCCGTCACGCAGCTCCGCACCCTTTCGCAGCCGGGCCCCGAGCTCCGACAGCGTGAGGCCCCGGGCCAGCCGCTCCGCAGGCAGCGTGTACTCGAACGCCTTGATCAGGGCCTCCTGCTCCAGCGCCGTGTCGTGCCCGTGGAAGCACTCCGCAGCCGACAGCATGGTCGCGCCCGCCTCCATCAGCGCGGGGTCGGCGGTGAAGAGCGAGATGCTCGCGCGGATCCAGACGAGCCGCCCCCGGGACACGGCGTCGAGCGCGTCCTCGTCCACGTCGTCGAGGTAGGTCTTGGCGAGCTGGGCCGCTCCTGACCCGAGCGCTGCCTCCGCGGCGTCGACGAGACGGGCGTACTTCACGCGACCGGGCGGGGTGAGCTCCGACGCCTGGGCCAGCACCCGCGCGCGGGATGCCAGACCGCCTCGTCGACCGGCTGCGTCGGCCACCCGCTCGAGCCGGTCGGCGACGTCCGCGTCGGTGCCCAGCGTCGCCTTGGCGGCGTGCCACGCCGCCACCTCGACGAGTCCGAGCTGCTCGGCGGCCACCGACAGCGCGCGGTGGGCCCGCCTGCGTTGGGAGCCCTGGACGGCGTTGTACGCCGCCGAGCGCACCAGAGGGTGCCGGAACTTGATGGTCGCGCCGAGCTCGACGAGGCCCGCCGACTCCGCCTCCTCGACCGGGTCGTCCGGCAGGCCCCACGCCTGGCCGGCGGCCCGGATCAGGTCGATGTTGCCGGTCGCGTCGGCGGCGGCGATCAGCAGCCAGGTCTGGAGGTCCGCGGCGAGGTGGCGGATCCGCCTCAGGTAGAGCGCCTCGAGGTGGTGACCGATCGGCAGCGGCTCGTCGGCCAGGCTCACCTCGGTGAGTCGCCGTGCGCTCAGCTCCTGCGCCAGGTCCACCAGGGCGAGCGGGTTGCCGCCAGTGGCGGTGATGACCTGCGCGGCCGCGGCCGGATCGATCGGCTCGGGGAGCGACGCCGACAGCAGTCGCTGGGCCGACTCGGTCTCGAGCCCGGCGAGGGGCAGACCGGGAACGCCGGCCAGCTGGGTCGCGACGTGCGCCGTGTCGCGCCCGGCCAGGACGAGCGCGACCGACTCGGCCTCCAGCCGGCGCGCGACCAGACCGAGGACGTCGAGCGACTCGGGGTCGAGCAGGTGGGCGTCGTCGATCACGCACAGCACCGGTTCGACCTCCCCGGCGGCGCCGAGGAGGCCCAGCACCCCGAGACCGACGAGGAAGCGGTCGGGCGGCTCGCCGTCCGTCGCGCCGGCTGCCACCCGCAGCGCGTGGCGGTGGCTCTCGGGAAGCTCGGAGAGGTAGCCCCGCAACGGGATCGCCAGCCGCTGCACGCCGGCGAAGGGGATCATCGACTCCGCCTCGAACCCGTCCACCCTGAGCAGGCGCAGCCCGGCCTGGTCAGACGTCGTGGCATCGAGCAGGGCGGTCTTGCCGATCCCCGGCTCGCCGGTGACGAGCAGCGCGCCGCCGCGCCCGTTGCGCGCGTGCCCGAGCAGGGCACGCACCCGCTCCCGCTCGACGTGCCGGCCGAGAAGCCCCTCAGCACCCGCCACCCTGCTGACTCTAGCGAGATGAAGTCAGGGCACGCCAGCGCTGGTACAGACCTGTCCACGTCGCGGGTCGATGTCCCGGGTGGCGCGAGGTGCGGGCGACCCGCCCCCGAGATGACCGAAGTCCCGGACCCCCATGGGCCCGGGACTCCGTCGGTCGGTGTCAGTCGTGCGTCAGGCCTGCTGGCCCAGCGCGAACTGGATGGTGCCGTCCTCGTCCACGCCGCCGTCCAGCACCTTGTCGGAGAGGAACTCCGACGCGGGTCCGTCGACGTAGACGGTCGCGCCGTCCTGCTCGATGACCTGGTCCTCGCTCTCGGCGTGGTCGGCCGGGCTCACGGACAGGGACTCCCCGTCCACCTCGGTGGCGATGCGGAGGGCAGTGATCTCGGGCACCTCGTCGGCGAGCTGCTTCACGATGTCGGTCACGTTCTCGGTGAGAGCAAGCATGGCTCTCCTTCCGAATGGAGAATGTGTCCCCCTCACCATTGCTCGGACCCGGCGCGCACGCAAACCGTGGATCAGGGCGATTCCTCCCGGCCCACCGGGACTCGTGACCCATGACACAGGCACCGCCCGCCACCACTGTGAAGATCCACTGATGGCACGGGTCCCTGGAGGTCGTCATGGCCCACGACCGTCCGCAGCAGCGGCGGAGTCGAAGGACGCACGTTCCTGCCCTCGACGGCGTACGGGCCGTGGCCGTGGCAGCCGTGCTCGCGTTCCACGGCGGGTTGCCCGGCGCGAGCGGCGGCTTCGTCGGCGTGGATGCCTTCTTCGTGCTCTCCGGCTACCTCATCACCGCGCTGCTGCTGACCGAGTGGACCCGCAACGGCGGCAGGATCGACCTCGCGGCCTTCTGGGGGCGTCGCGCGCGCCGGCTGCTGCCGGCTCTGCTCCTGGTGGTGACGGCTGTCGCGATCGGTGCGCGTTCGTTGCTCCCACCCGAGGAGGTCCGGCTGCTGCGCGGCGACGGCATCGCTGCCCTCTTCTACGTCGCGAACTGGCGGATGATCCTCCGCGGGGGCGACTACTTCGCGCAGACCGCGGCACCGTCACCGCTGGAGCACACCTGGTCCCTGGGCATCGAGGAGCAGTTCTACCTCGTGTGGCCGCTGGTGCTGTGCATCGGCCTCTGGAGCCGACGGCCCGGAGCCTCGCTGCAGCCCCGCCTGTGGATGCTCGTCGCCGTCTGCCTCGTCGGTGCTGCTGCCTCGACGGCTGCGCTCGCTGCGACGTACGCCGTCGGTGATCCCGGACGCGCCTACTACGGCACCGACACCCGCGGGGCGGCCATCCTCGTCGGGGCCGGTCTCGCCGCACTGCTGGCGGTCCGGGACCAGCAGGGTCGGGAGGCAGGCGGGGTGGCCGCTCCCCTGTCGATCTCGACCCGCTGGGGGCGAACGACCCTGGGCGGGTTGGCGGCGATCGCGGTGGTCGGCCTGGCGTGGGCCGCGACGCACGTGTCCGGCGGCGACCGCGGACTCTACGGCGGGGGCATGGCCGCCGTCGCGCTCGCTGTCGCGGTGGTGGTGGCGCACGTGGTGCTGGTCCCCTCGGGATGGTCGGCGCGCGCGCTGTCGATGCGACCGCTCCCCGCCCTCGGGCTGATCTCGTACGGCGTCTACCTCTGGCACTGGCCGGTGTTCATCGCCGCCAACGCCGCCCGGACCGGCCTCGAGGGCCTGCCCCTCTTCGCTGCGCGTTGCATGGTGACCCTGGCCCTCGCCACCCTCTCCTACGTGCTCGTCGAGCGGCCCGTCCAGCTCCGCGTGCGTGTCCGGCGTCCGGCCCTCGCCATCACCGGGGCGGGCGTCGCCGCCGCGGCCGGCGCCGCCGTGCTCGTGCCGTTGACGGCCGTGCCGCTCGGGCCCGCTGTCGCTCGAGACTCCTCCGTGTCCGAGGTGGTCGACCGTTTCGTTGCCGGTGATGGACGATCCGGCAACCTCGTCGGCGACCTGTGGAGCGACCCGGCCGCGCGGACCACCGAGCCGAGCGCGTCTCCGGAGCGGCGGCCGTCGCCGCGGCTCCACCACCGTCGGCCCGGACGACCGATCGTGGTAGACGTCTTCGGGGACTCCGTCGCCTGGACACTGGTCACCTACCTCCCGAGCCACCCCGAGCTCGACGTGCGCGACCGCACGCTGATGGGGTGCGGGATCAGCCGGACCGCCCCGTTCCGCTACGCCGGGCGCCACCACGCCGGGCTCATGCCCGCCTGCCGGAGCTGGCCCCGGATCTGGCAGGCCGCCGTGGCTCGCGACGACCCCGACGTCGCGCTGATCCTGGTCGGGCGGTGGGAGACCATGGACCGGGTCCTCGACGGGCGGTGGACCCACGTCGGCGATCCGGCGTTCGACGCGCACCTGCGCTCGGAGCTCGAGCTGGCGATCCGACTGGCTGGGGCGGGGGGCGCGCACGTGCTGCTCGCCACCGAGCCGTACAACCGGCGCTGGGAGCAGCTCGACGGGAGCCTCTATCCCGAGGACGAGCCCGAGCGGGTGGCTGCGTGGAACCACCTGCTCCGCGCTGTCGCGCGTGACCACCCGGCCGTCGAGGTCGTCGAGCTCGGGGCCCGCGTCTCTCCCGAAGGTCGCTTCTCGTGGACCGCAGGGGGCTACCAGGTCCGGTCCGACGGGCTGCACCTCACGCCGTCAGGCGTCCAGGGCTGGATCGCTCCCTGGCTCCTCCCGCAGCTGGTCGCCGCGGTGCCCGACTGACGACCGCTCGGACCCGGGGACGCTGCCGTGGTCGACATCCGCCGCACGTGTCCGACTTCCGGCCCTCGGTCCGCCGATCCGAGGGCAACATCTGCCGCACGTGTCCGACTTCCGGCCCTCCCGACTGCCGGTCGGCGCCGGCGCATTCCTTCTCCGCAATCTGGCACTGCTCGGTCGCCGGTTCGCCTGCCGGGCGTGGCCTAGGGTGACCCCGTTCTGATGGACCGGGTCGCGACCAGGGTCGCCGTCGAAGGAGGCCAACGCATGCAGCTGCTCGCCGTGATCGTCCCGCCACCGGAGGTGGTCCGGGACGCTCTCGAGGCTGCGCAGGCCCTGTGGGCGCCGGCGCCGGCGACGAACGACGAACCGGCCCGCGGCCTCCTGGACCGGATCCGTGGCCGACGACGGGGCGCCTCGTCCACCGCGCCGGGCATCGCCCTCCGTCCGGTCTCGCCGGACGCCGTGTTCGTGCACCTGGCCAAGTTCGGCAACGTCGCCGGGGACGACGCCGAGGGTCTCGCCCGGGCCCTCGCAGCGGTGGCCGGAACCTGGCCGGCACCCGTGCTCCACACGACCGGGGTGAGCGTGTCGGAGTCCGAGCCCCACGCCGTGACGGCCCAGCTCGGCGGCGACGTCGACGCGCTGCGCGACATCTACGGCAACGTCAACGAGGTCGCGCGCCAGCAGCGGTTCTTCCTCGACCGACGCAGCTTCCGCAGCGAGCTCGTCGTCGGCTCCGTCGAGGGTGAGGACGGCACCCCGGTCCCCGCCACCGTCGCGGGCGCGGAGGCACCCCACGCCGGTCCGACCTGGTCGCCGTCCCACGTCACGCTGGCCCGAGCGTCGTTCGGCGCGTCCGGGACGACGTACTCGGAGCTCGCGCAGGTCGAGCTCGCCGGCGTCGCGGAGATCCGCCCGGGCACCGGGGACTGAGCTGTCGATCCCGCCTCGGCGTACCCGTCATCGTGGTGACGACACCTGAGAGGAAGAACCGATGACCGAGTACGTCCTCCTGTTCCCGGCCGACGACGATGCCGCGTGGCAGCGCGCCACCGACGCCGACCGGCAGGTCACGTTCGACACCGACGCCGAGTTCGCCCGGCTGCTGCGCGCGAGTGGAGGTGCCATCACCGGGGGCGCCGCGCTGGGCGCCAGCAGCGAGACGCGGACGCTGCGGCGCGGCCCGGACGGTCCCCTGGTCACCGACGGCCCGTACGCCGAGACGGTGGAGCAGATCTCCGGGTTCTTCCTTGTCACGTGCGACGACCACGATGCCCTCGTCGAGGCCGCACAGGTCCTCACCCGCTCGCACCCCGTCGTGGAGATCCGTCCGGTCGCCGACGACTGAGGCTGGCTACCAGCTCGTGGGCTTCTCCGGGGCGAACAGCCAGGTGTGGAAGAACGCCGAGAGGTCCTGGCCCGACTCCTCCTCGAAGACCGCGATGAAGTCGTCGGTGGTCCCGGTCGAGTCGTCGTAGCGCCGGAGCCACTCGCGCGTCGCGGCGAAGAACACCTCGTCGCCCACCTTCGTCCGCAGCGCGTGCAGCGTGCCCGCGCCGCGGTTGTAGACCTGCGTCGCGAAGAGCCCGAGCGCGCCCGGGTCGGCGATGGGCAGCGCCCAGTACGCCGGCGTGCGCGCGGGGGCGTACCAGTTGGCGAACGCCTGCTGCGCGGTGGTGCCGCCGTTCTCCTCGGTCCACATCCAGGCCGCGTAGGTCGCCCAACCCTCGTTGAGCCAGATGTGGCGCCACTCGTCCGGGCTGACCGCGTTGCCGAGCCACTGGTGCGCGAGCTCGTGCGCGACCGTGCCCTGGCCGGCCGAGCTTGAGTAGACCGGACGCGTCTGCGTCTCGAGCGCGTAGCCCACGCTGTCGTTGTCGACGATCGAGCCGAACGAGTTGAACGGGTAGGCCCCGAACCGGGACTCGAAGAAGTCGATCATGCGCGGCTGCAACGCCAGGCTGGCGTTGGTCGCGGCCAACGCGTTGCCCGCGATCTTGCTGTCGACGAAGTCCAGGATCGGCACCCCGCTCGCCGACATCGTCACGGGTCGCTGGACGAAGTCGCCGACCGAGGCGGTGGTGAGATAGCTGGCCTGCTGGTCGGGAGCCTCCCAGGACCAGGTGGTCCGGCCACCGGCGGTCACGGGGTCCCCGTCCGGCAGGCCGTTCGCCACGGCGGTCTTCCCGGCCGGCACCGTGATCTCGAAGCTGTAGGTCGCCTTGTCCCTCGGGTGGTCACTGACCGGGTACCACGTCATCGACCCCTCCGGCTCGCCGACCACCATCGCGCCGTCGCGCGTCGTCACCCAGCCGTAGAGCGCTCCCTCGATGTCGGTCGGGCGCGTGGTCTCGCCGCCGTAGGTGACGACGACCCGCGCCGACTGCCCTGCCTTGAGCTTGGGTCGGGGTTGCACGGTCAGCTCCCACTGGCGGGCCGCGGCGTCCTGCACGTGCCAGTACGCCGCTCCCTCGACCTCCGCCCCGTCCGCGGGCGGCGCGATGCCGGTGGCCCGCTTCCCGTTGATGGTCAGCGCCGACACCGTCATGCCGCGCAGGTCGAGGTTGAACCGGTCGAGGTCCTGGCGCGCGACGAGGTCGATCGTCGCCACACCGTCCAGGCGGCCACGGATCTGCGCGAGCGGCGTCGGCGGGACCGTCGCCGTCGGGGGCTCGTAGTCGATGTCGAGGTCGTAGTGGGAAACGTCGTAGCCCCCGTTGCCCGCTCGGGGGAAGTAGGGGTCTCCGGCTCCGTCCGCGCCGGCGGTGAACCGCGGGCCACCGGGCGCGCGCGCTCCTGGCTCAGCTGGCGCGGCGCCCGCCCCGACCGAGGCGAGGACGGCCGCGGCGAGGCTCGCCGAGGCCAGGATCCGGGATGTCCGGGCGAGAGTTCCCATGGCTCGAGCCTCCAGTCGTGGGGCGCAGCTGCTCCCGCGACAGTACGGCGCGCGCTGCCGCGAGGGCGTCGCCCAAGTTGAGGATGTGCGGTCCACGCTGCGGGAGCGACGTGCGCAGGGTCCGGTCACGCGGCCGGCGCGGTCTCCAGCTCGCAGATCCGTGCCCGCAGGCTCGCCTCGGCCAGCCGCCACAGCGTGGCGGAGTGTGCGTGGCGGTGCTGCACGGCGGTGCCGGGACGCGCCCGGTCGCGACAGGCCTCCTGCTCCTCCGCGCGCTGGGCGAAGGCCTCGGCGGCGCGAGACAGCTCACGGATCACCGTGGCCGTCCCGTCGAGCATCACCGCTGTCATGCCGACAGCGTGCACGCTCGTCCGGTCGAGGTCGGCCTCCGCGCGCCAACATGCCCGATTTGGTGGCCCGGCGCCGAAGAATCAGCGGCCGGACGGGCCAGCCAGCCCCCAAAGGACGGAGACCGTTGTCGGGCCCCGGTGCAAGACTGCAGGGCATGACCGCCCTCGACCGCTTCAGCGCACCCACGCGCGAGTGGTTCGAAGCGTCCTTCGCCAGCCCCACCCCGGCGCAGGACGGCGCCTGGGACGCCATCGCCGCCGGCAAGAACGCGCTGGTCGTCGCGCCCACCGGCAGCGGCAAGACCCTCAGTGCCTTCCTCCACGCGATCGACCGGCTCCTCAGCACCGAGCGCCCCGACGACAAGACCCGCCGCACGCGCGTGCTCTACATCTCCCCGCTCAAGGCGCTCGGCGTCGACGTCGAGCGCAACCTCCGCGCCCCGCTGATCGGCATCCGCAACACCGCCGAGCGCCTCGAGACGGCCGTCCCCGACATCACCGTCGGCCTGCGCTCGGGCGACACCAGCCCCGCCGAGCGACGCAAGCTCGGCACGACGCCGCCCGACATCCTCATCACCACGCCCGAGTCGCTGTTCCTGATGCTGACCAGCCAGGCGCGCGAGACGCTCCGGGGCGTCGACACCGTCATCATCGACGAGGTCCACGCGGTCGCCGGCACCAAGCGCGGCGCCCACCTCGGCATCAGCCTGGAGCGCCTCGACCACCTGCTCGAGCGGCCGGCCCAGCGCATCGGGCTCAGCGCGACCGTCCGCCCCCTCGAGGAGGTCGCCCGCTTCCTCGGCGGCACCCAGCCCGTCGAGATCGTCTCCCCGCCCAGCACCAAGGAGTGGGACCTGCGCGTCGTCGTGCCCGTCGAGGACATGACCATGCCCGAGGAGTACGACGAGGAGTCCGGCGACCCCGGCCGATCGACGAGCATCTGGCCCCACGTGGAGGAGCACGTCGTCGACCTCGTCGAGCAGCACCGCTCCACGATCGTCTTCGCCAACTCGCGGCGCCTGGCCGAGCGGCTCACCGCCCGCCTCAACGAGATCGCGGCCGAGCGGGCCGAGCGCGCCGAGGCGGAGACCGCTGGGGCGGGGCCGACGGGGGCCGCACCGGGCAAGCCGCCCGCCCAGGTGATGGCGCAGTCCGGCCAGAGCAGCGGCGCCGAGGCCGTCATCGCCAAGGCCCACCACGGCTCGGTCTCCAAGGAGCAGCGCGCCATCATCGAGGACGACCTCAAGCGCGGCCGCCTCCCCTGCGTCGTCGCGACCAGCAGCCTCGAGCTCGGCATCGACATGGGCTCGGTCGATCTCGTCATCCAGATCGAGTCGCCACCCAGCGTCGCCAGCGCGCTCCAGCGCGTCGGTCGCGCCGGCCACCAGGTCGGCGAGGTGAGCCGGGGGGTGCTGTTCCCCAAGCACCGCGGCGACCTCGCGCAGACGGCCGTGTCGGTCGAGCGGATGCGCTCGGGTGCCATCGAGAAGATGGCGGTGCCGACCAACCCCCTCGACGTCCTGGCCCAGCAGGTCGTGGCGGCGCTCGCCATGGAGGAGTGGCAGGTCGACGAGCTGTTCTCCCTCGTCACCCGCGCCGCGTCCTACACCCAGCTCCCCCGCAGCGCCTACGACGCCACCCTCGACCTGCTCAGCGGGCGCTACCCGAGCGACGAGTTCGCCGAGCTGCGCCCGCGCATCGTCTGGGATCGCGTGACCGGCCAGCTCAGCGGGCGCCCCGGCGCCCAACGACTCGCCGTCACCAGCGGGGGCACCATCCCCGACCGGGGCCTCTTCGGCGTCTTCCTTGTCGGCGAGAAGGCCAGCCGCGTGGGCGAGCTCGACGAGGAGATGGTCTACGAGTCCCGGGTGGGCGACATCTTCGCGCTGGGCGCCACCAGCTGGCGGATCGAGGACATCACCCACGACCGGGTGCTCGTCACGCCTGCGCCGGGCATCCCGGGCCGCCTGCCGTTCTGGAAGGGCGACGCGCTCGGGCGACCCGCCGAGCTCGGAGCGGCCGTCGGTGCGTTCACCCGCGAGCTCGCCGGCAAGCCCGCGGCCAAGGCGATCGACAGCGTCCGCGAGCGCGGCCTCGACGTCAACGCCGCGACCAACCTGGTCACCTACCTCGGCGAGCAGCGCGAGGCCACCCAGGTCGTCCCCAACGACACCCAGATCGTCGTCGAGCGGTTCCGTGACGAGCTGGGCGACTGGCGCCTCGTCGTCCACTCCCCCTACGGGACGCCGGTCCACGCCCCGTGGGCGCTCGCGATCAACGCCCGGCTGCGCGAGCGCTTCGACGTCGACGGGCAGGCCGTCGCCTCCGACGACGGCATCGTGATCCGCATCCCCGACACCGACGCCGAGCCGCCCACCGGCGAGGTCATCGTCTTCGAGCCCGAGGAGATCGAGCAGCTCGTCACCCAGGAGGTCGGCGGGTCGGCGTTGTTCGCCAGCCGCTTCCGCGAGTGCGCCGCCCGCGCCCTGCTGCTCCCCCGCCGCGACCCGGGCCGACGCAGCCCGCTGTGGCAGCAGCGCCAGCGCAGCGCCCAGCTCCTCGAGGTCGCGTCGCAGTATCCAGCCTTCCCGATCGTGCTCGAGGCGGTCCGCGAGTGCCTCCAGGACGTCTACGACCTGCCGGCGCTCGTTGCCCTCCTCGGTCGTGTGCAGCGGCGCGAGGTCAACGTCCTCGACGTCGCCACGACCCAGCCCAGCCCGTTCGCCCGCAGCCTGCTCTTCGGCTACGTCGCCCAGTTCGTCTACGAGGGCGACTCCCCCATCGCCGAGCGCCGTGCCGCCGCGCTCTCCCTCGACCAGGGCCTGCTCGCCGAGCTGCTCGGCCGCGCCGAGCTCCGCGAGCTGCTCGACCCGGAGGTGCTGACCGAGGTCGAGGCCGAGCTTCAGTGGCTCGCCACCGACCGTCGCGCCCGCAACGCCGAGGCCGTCGCCGACCTGCTGCGCCTCGTCGGCCCGCTGTCGGTGGAGGAGATCCGGGCGCGGTCGGTCGACGGCGCCGACGTGGAGGGCTGGCTCGCCTCGCTCGACCGTCGCGTCGCCCTGGTCCGGATGGCCGGTGACGACCGGTGGACCGCGATCGAGGACATCGGCCGCCTGCGCGACGGGCTCGGCGTACCCGTCCCCGTCGGCACCCCCGACGCGTTCCTCCAGCTCCCCGAGGACCCGCTCGGCGACCTCGTGTCCCGCTACGCCCGCAGCCACGGACCCTTCACCACCGCCGAGGTGGCCGCCCGGCTGGGCCTCGGCGAGGCCGTCGCCCGCCAGACCCTGCAGCGCCTCGCCCACCGTGGCCGGGTGCTCGACGGGGAGTTCCGTCCCGCGGGGTCCGGCACCGAGTGGTGCGACGCCGAGGTGCTGCGCAAGCTGCGTCGTCGGTCCCTCGCGCGCCTGCGGCAGGAGATCGAGCCGGTCAGCCACGACGCGGTCGCCCGCTTCCTCCCCGCCTGGCAGCGCGTCGGCGCTTCCCTGCGTGGCGTCGACGGAGTGGTCGCCGCCATCGACCAGCTCGCCGGGTGCCCCGTGCCGGCGAGCGCCCTCGAGCCGCTGGTGCTCGCCGCCCGCGTGCGCGACTACGAGCCGTCGATGCTCGACGAGCTCACCGCGTCCGGCGAGGTCATCTGGACCGGTCACGCCCCGCTGCCCGGCAGCGACGGCTGGGTCAGCCTCCACCTCGCCGACCAGGCCCACCTGACCCTGCCCGAGGTCGAGGGCGACGAGCCCGACGGCCTCCAGCGAGCCGTCCTCGACGCGCTCGACCCGGGCGGGGCGTGGTTCTTCCGCCAGCTCGCCGACCGCGTCGGGTCGACGTCCGACGCCGACCTCAGCAGCGCACTGTGGGAGCTGACCTGGAAGGGCCTGGTCACCAACGACACCCTGGCGCCGCTGCGCGCGCTCGTCCGCAGCGGCACACCGTCCCACCGCACCCGTCGTACGCCGCCGCGGCTCGGCCGCACGACCGGCGGGCGGATGCCCGTGCGCACGGGTCCCCCTGAGACGGCCGGCCGGTGGGCGCTGATGCCCGACCGCGACGGCGACCCGACGCGACGCGCCCACGCCCGCGCCGAGCACCTCCTCGAGCGCCACGGCGTCGTCACCCGCGGCGCCGTCGTCAGCGAACGGATCGCGGGAGGGTTCGCCGGGGTCTACAAGGTGCTCAGCGCCTTCGAGGACACCGGCCGCTGCCGCCGCGGCTACTTCATCGAGGGCCTCGGGGCGGCGCAGTTCGGCAGCGCCGGTGCGATCGACAGGCTGCGCACCTTCGCCGAGCCCGACAGCGCGAGGCCCGGCACCAAGCCGTCGGTCGTCGCGCTCGCCGCGACCGACCCCGCCAGCGTCTTCGGCGCCGCCCTCCCGTGGCCCGACGCGGGCGACCTCGAGCGCACCGGCCACCGGCCGGGACGCAAGGCGGGGGCGCTGGTCGTCCTGGTCGACGGGGCGCTCACCGTCTACGTCGAGCGCGGCGGCCGCACGCTACTCACCTGGAACGACGACCTCGATGTGCTCACGCCGGCGATGCAGGCGTTGGCCGACGCCGCCCGCCGTGGGGCGCTCGGCCGGCTCACCGTCGAGAAGGCCGACGGACAGGCGTTGATCGGCAGCGGCGGGGAGACACCCATCAGGCTCGCGCTCACGGCGGCGGGCTTCCTGGCGACACCCAAGGGGTTGAGGCTGCGTGCCTGAGGGAGACACCGTCTACCGCGCGGCAGCCAAGCTCGACCGCGCCCTCACTGGTCACCGCCTGACCCTCTCCGACTTCCGCGTGCCCGCCTTCGCCACCGTCGACCTCCGCGAGGGCACTGTCATCCGCACGCTGTCCCGCGGCAAGCACCTCCTCACCCGCGTCGACCACCACCGCGCCTGGACGATCCACACCCACCTCAAGATGGAGGGCTCGTGGCACGTCTACCCCGACGGCGAGCGGTGGCGGCGCCCCGACACCCAGGTACGACTCGTGCTCGGCATCGACGGGCGCAAGGCCGTCGGGTTCCAGCTCGGCATCGTCGAGCTCGTGCCACGGGAGCAGGAGGCCGACCTGGTGGCCCACCTCGGTCCCGACCTGCTCGGCCCCGACTGGGACGAGGAGCGCGCCCTCGCCAACCTCCGCGACGAGCCGGCCCGGCCGATCGGACAGGCGTTGCTCGACCAGCGCAACCTCGCCGGCATCGGCAACATGTACATGGCCGAGCTGTGCTTCACCATGGGCGTCCACCCGGCCAGCGCCGTCGCCACCGTCGACCAGCTCCCCCGGCTCGTGCGGCGCGGGAAGCAGATGCTCGAGGTCAACAAGGAGCGGGCGATCCAGACGACGACCGGCGACCTCCGCGAGCGCGAGCGGATGTGGGTCTACCGTCGCGACAGCTCTCCGTGCCGCCGGTGCCGCACACCGATCGCGGTCACGATGCTCGGCGAGCTCGGTCGCGAGCGCGCGGCCTACTGGTGTCCCAGCTGCCAGCCCGAGCGCTAGGCCCGATCCGCCGGTCGGGTCAGGCGGCGGAGGCGACCACGTCGCCGGCCGGGCGGCCGACGCCGATCGGGGTGCGCACGACCACGCTCATGGCGGCCTCCTCGATCGACACCGCGTCGGCGACGTCGCGCAGCACGTCGGACAGCGGCAGGTCCATCGCCTGGCACAGGGACGCCAGGAGCTCGGAGGACGCTTCCTTCTGGCCGCGCTCGATCTCGGAGATGTAGCCCAGGCTCACCCGGGCCTCCGCAGAGAGCTCCCGCAGGGTCATCCCACGCTGCATCCGGGCACTGCGCAGCACGTCACCGAGCAGTCGTCGGAAGAGCACCATGCGCGAGTCCTTACTCTCTGGGATGTCCGGATGAGGGAAGTCTCTGCCCCCAACGCTACCCGAGGCCTCCTTCTTCCCGCGGGGTTACCTCGGTTTGAGCACGACAGCCCGTCCCCACGGGCTCAGTCCCGCAGCTCGTGGGCGAGGATCTCGAGCACCGCGACGCAGGATGCCTGCCGGATCGCTGCCCGGTCGCCACCGAGCGCCAGCAGCCGGGCCGTCGCCCCGGAAGGTCCGGCGATCGCGACCCACACCGTCCCGACCGCGCGACCTTCCTGCTCGTCGGGTCCGGCGACGCCGGTGGTGGCCAGGCCCCACATCGCGTCGAGTCGGTCACGTACGCCGCGGGCCATCGCGAGGGCGCACTGCTCCGAGACCACGCCGTGCTCCTGCACCACCTCGGGTGGCACGCCGAGCAGCGACACCTTCACGCGGGTGGCGTACGACACCACGCCGCCGACGAAGCTCCGCGAGGCGCCGGGCACGTCGGTGATCCGGGCCGCCAGCAGGCCGCCGGTCAGGGACTCGGCCGTCGCGAGCGTCTGGCCGCGACCGGCCAGGGTCTCGAGGACGCGCGCGGCCACGCTGCCGTCCGGCTCGGCTGACCACATGTCGGCGACACTAGCCGCATGGCACTCCCCATCGAGGACTACGCACTGATCGGTGACCGGGGCACGGCCGCCCTGGTCGGCAAGGACGGGTCGATCGACTGGCTGTGCCTTCCGCGTTTCGACTCCCCCGCCTGCTTCGCCGCGCTGCTCGGCACCGAGGAGAACGGCCGCTGGCTGCTCGCCCCTGCCGACGAGGTGGTCGCCACGTCGCGGCAGTACCTCGACGGGACTGCGTGCCTCGAGACCACCTTCACGGTCGACGACGGAGAAGTGGTGCTGCTCGACGTCATGCCGGTCGGCGACGACCGCGCCGACGTCGTACGCCGCCTCACCTGCACGCGCGGCACGGTGCGGATCCGGCACGACTGGGTGGTGCGCACCGACTACGGTCGCGTGCGGCCGTGGGTGAGCCGGGAGCAGGCGCACGGCAACGAGGTGGTCGTGGCTGTCGCCGGACCGGACAAGCTCGTGCTGCGCGGGCCGCACCTCCCCCACGGCCACGCCGGCCACCACAGCGACGAGTTCGAGATGACCGCCGGCGACGAGGTCACCTTCTCCACGACCTGGGTGCGCTCGTGGCGCGACATCCCCCGGCCGCTCGGCTTCGACGAGAGGATCGACGCCACGACCGCGCGCCAGCGCGAGTGGTCGGCCCGCTCGCCGGAGGACGTGCCGCACGCCGACATGGTGCGACGCAGCCTGCTCACCCTCCTGCTGATGACGCACGCCGAGACCGGCGGCATCGTCGCGGCGCCGACCACGTCGCTGCCGGAGGACTTCGGTGGCGAGCGCAACTGGGACTACCGCTTCTGCTGGCTGCGCGACGCAGCCCTGACGCTCGAGTCGCTGCTCGGCGCCGGCTACGCGCAGGAAGCGCTGCACTGGCGCAGCTGGCTGCTGCGGGCCGTCGCCGGCGACCCCGCCGACCTGCAGATCATGTACACCGTCGACGGTGGCCGCCAGCTGCCCGAGCGCGAGGTGCCGCACCTGCCCGGCTATGCCGACAGCCGCCCGGTGCGGATCGGCAACGGCGCGGTGTCACAGCGCCAGAACGACGTGCTGGGCGAGGTGATGATCGCGCTCGAGCTCGCCCGGGAGTCCGGCCTCGAGGAGACGCACAACTCCTGGTCCCTGCAGCGCGCACTGGTCGACGAGCTCGCCGAGCACTGGGACGAGCCCGACAACGGGCTGTGGGAGATCCGCGGGCCGCAGCGACACTTCACCCACTCCCGGATGATGGTGTGGGTGGCCTTCGACCGCGCCGTGAAGGCGGTCGAGCGCCACGGGCTCGACGGTCCGCTCGAGAGGTGGCGCGACCTGCGCGACCGGGTGCGCGAGGAGATCCTGGACAAGGGCTTCGACCACGAGCGCGGCACCTTCACGCAGCACTACGACACGACCGCTGTCGACGCCTCGCTGCTGACCATCCCGCTGGTCGGGTTCCTGCCCGGCGACGACCCGCGCGTGTTGGGCACGATCGACGCCGTGATCGCCGACCTCGACGTCGGCGGCCTGCTGCTGCGCTACCGCACCGAGACGGGGGTCGACGGGATCTCGGGCGACGAGCACCCCTTCCTGGCCTGCTCCTTCTGGCTCGTGTCCGCCCTCGCGAAGGCCGGGCGGCGTGACCAGGCGACGGAGCTGATGGACCGCCTCTGCGGCCTGGCCAACGACGTCGGCCTGCTGTCGGAGGAGTACGACGCCGGGCACGGCCGGATGGCGGGGAACTTCCCGCAGGCGTTCAGCCACCTCGCGCTCGTGCAAGCGGCCCTCGCCCTGCGCTGACACGTAAAGCGGCCCCCGCCCTGCAGTGCAGGACGGGGGCCGTTTGCCACGGGCCGAGGGTCAGCGCTTGATCTTCAGCTTCACCACCGTCTTGTCGCGCTTGACGGCGTCGTCACCGAGGTAACGCACGACCAGCTTCTTGGTGCCAGCCCGGTTGAAGGCGGGCAGCTTCACGATCGCCACACCGTTCTTCACCTTGAACCGCCAGACCTTGTCGCTGCCCTTGCGGCGGACCTTGATCCAGCCCGTGGCGGTCTCGTCGCCGGCCTTCACTTTGACCTTGAAGCGGACCTTCTCGCCCACCTGGCCCTTGGCGTCGACCACCTTGAGCTTCGGCTCCACCTTCTCCGGCTCCGGGGTCGGAGTGGTCGGCGGCGTGGTCGGCGGCGTGGTCGGCGGCGTGGTCGGCGGCGTGGTCGGCGGCGTGGTCTCGACCCTGACCTGCACCGGCACGGCAATGCTGGTGCCGGTCGTCGCGCCCGTGATGACCACGTCGTAGGTGCCTCCAGCCTCGAGCGCAGGGACCGCGAAGGTCACCGCGGCCTTGCCGGCCTCGTCGTTGCTGTTGCCGTCGCCGGCGGGGTTCGCCGTGTTGTCGACAGCGAACTCGCCGACCGACGTGCCGTCGAACGACACCTCGACCTTCGCGTCCTGCAGGTCACCGGCGCCCGTCATCGCGAGCGACGACAGGTTCATCACCACCGAGTCGCCGACGGCGTACTCGTCGGCCACACCGGAGACACCGACCGCGCGCTGGGCGTAGTCGACCTCGAGCGGGTCGGCGTCGGGGGCGAACTCAGCCATGTAGTCGACCATGGCCTGCAGGTCCACCTTGCCGCTGTCGCGCTTGTTAGTCGCCTCGGCGAACGCGAAGAAGTTGTCACCGGTGCCGGAGGCGAGGAACGCGTTGGCCGCCACCTTGTAGGTGCCGGTGGCAACGAGCTCGACCCCGTCGAGCCTCATCCCCGTGATCCGATCGCCCTCGGGACGGGTCGGGTCGTAGGTGTACTCGAACCCGTCCGAGAGACCCAGCTTCAGGAACGGTCGGGCCGGGATGGTCCCGTTGGCGTTGCGCTGCCACTGCTGCTCGAGCACCTTCTTGATCGACGCACCGGTGAGGTCCATCGTCACGAGGGTGTTGGCGAACGGCTGCACGTCGGCGGCGTTCTTGTACGTCAGCGTGCGCGGGTAGTCAGTACCCGTGCCGAGCATGTCGGCGCGGAGACCGCCCGGGTTCATGAACGCGATCTCCGCGTCCGTCGCCCATCTCTGCACCTCAGCGACCTTGTTGCCCAGGGTGGACTCGCCGCCCCGGTTCTCGGCACCGCCGACGAACTTGGCCCGCGAGAACCCGGCCTCGATCTTGCCCAACGGCTGGGCACCCAGGACGGCCGCCTGGCTGTTGGCCGCGGTGACGATGGCTTGCGTGGCAGCGTCACCCGTGGCCGGGAACTGCGCCGTGGTGACGATCTCCTGGGTCTTCGCCTGGACCTCGCCGGTGGCGTTGTCGACCGTGAAGACCAGCTTGTTGAGGTTCTCTCCGTACTGGCCGGCCGAGACGACGGGGCGCTCGGTCACCGCCCGGCCCTCGGTCGCCCATGCGGGGACCGGCACCGAGTGGTTGTAGGCCAGGTGGGTGTGGCCGGAGATGATCGCGTCCACGTCAGCGTTCACGCCGTTGACGATCTTGCCGAACGCGGAGCTCGGGTTGGTCGCGGAGGCCAGCGACGTGGTCGTCGCGCCCTCGTGCACGAGCAGGACGACGACGTCCGCTCCTTCGTCCTTCAGGTCCTCGGCCGCCGCGTTCGTGGCGCCGACGATGTCGGTCACCTCGATGTCGGCGATTCCGTCGCCCCCGACCAGCGAGGGGAGGTCCTCGGTGACCGCGCCGACGAAACCGACCTGGACGTCACCGAAGTCGCGGATCCAGGTGCCCTCGAGGGCGTCGGAGCCGTCGTCCTTGAACTTGACGTTGGCACCTAGGTACTGCCACTCGGCGCCGCCCTCGGGGTTCGTGGTGGCGTCGTAGGGAGCCATGATGCGGTCGACCAGGTCGTCGTAGCCGGCGTCGAACTCGTGGTTGCCCACTGCCGACACCTCCAGACCGGCCTCGTTCATCACGTCGATGGTCGGCTTGTCGTGCTGGATGAACGACTCGAACGTCGTCGCACCGACCAGGTCACCCGCAGCCGCGAAGACGGTGTCGGGGTTGGCCTTGCGGGCAGCCTTCACCGCTGCCGCGAGACGCGGACCAGCAGCCAGACGACCGTGGTAGTCGTTGGTGCCGATGATCTGCACCTTGGTGATCGGGTCGTCCTTCTTCAGACCAAGGACGACCGGGTCGTGGTCGGAGGAGCGGTACGGGCCCTCGGCGTGGAAGTCGGTCCCGTGGTAGTTCCAGCGGCTGTACTCAAGCGCCAGGGACTCGCCCGAGTTGATGTTCCAGATGTCGGTGCCGGTCGAGCGCTCGAGCGCCTCGTCGTTCACCAGGATGTGGTCCAGCGAGCCCGAGAGGCCGGAGAACGAGTAGGAGTACTCGCCGTTGCCGAAGTGCTGCTCCACATTGGTGTACTTCGCGTCGTACAGGACCTTCAGCGGGTCCTCCATGGCGTAGGAGTTGAAGTCGCCACCGAGGACGACGGACTCCACGCCCGTCTCGGTCTGCAGCCCCGCGACCCAGTCGCGCAGCGCAGTCGCCTGCAGCACGCGGGAGCCGTTGGACGCGCCCTGGCCGTCGCCTGAGTCGCCGTCGCCCGGGTTGGGACCGGCCGAACCCTTGGACTTGAAGTGGTTGATGACGAAGAGGAACGGGTCGCCGCCCGACTTCGCCTCGAACACCTGGCCCAGCGGCTCACGCGCGTTGTCGAACGCCTCACCGGCGTCGCTCAGGGTGCCGAGCGCACGGGACTCACCCACACGGTCGACGCTGGCGGGCTTGTAGATGATCGCGTTGGTGATCACGTCCATGCCGCTGGCCGGGAGCTCGGACGAGGACGGGTTGGCCGCCCAGGTGCCGGCACCGGCGTCCGCGTTGAGCGCCGCCACGAGGCTGTTGGTCGCCTCGTCCGCAGTCTCACCGAGGGTCTTCGAGTTCTCGATCTCGAGCAGGCCGACGACGTCCGCGTCGAGGGCGTTGATCGCCTTGACGATCTTGGACTGCTGGCGCTCGAAGTCCTGGGGGTCCCAGGCTCCGCGCTGGTCGCACCCGCTGTTGACGGAGTTGCCGTCGTCGTTGCGGTCGCGGAACGGCGTGCAACCACCGTCACCGACGTTGTCGTCGTCGGCGTCACCGAGCGTGGTGAAGTAGTTGAGCACGTTGAACGAGGCGACCTTGAGGTCGGCGTCGCCGGTCTCGTTGATCAGCGCCTCGTCCGGAGCGGCCGTCCGGGTGTTCTCGAACGTCGCCGGGGAGCCCGCGTTGCCGGGGCCGACGACGGTCGTCAGCGGCTGGAAGCGGTAGGTGGGCGCGCTGGGCGAGCCACCCTGGGTGAAGATCACGTCCTCGGTGAACGTCGCCTTGGCGCCGACCCGGACGGGGTCGGTCGTCGAGACGTAGGGGGGCGTGAGGTTGCCGTTGAGCAGGCAGCCCGTGGGACGCGGGGTGCACGCGGCAGCGTCGCCGGACAGCAGGAAGTTGGTCGACGCGCCGTCGTCCAGGACGACCGCGCGTGCCAGGTTGTCGGCCTCGGTCGCGCTGGAGCCGGCCGGCCCGGGGCGCTCGACCTCGGTGCGCTGGATCAGGGGCTTGGTGCCCTGCGCCAGACCGACCTCGCCGAAGTTGTTGGTCGAGAAGGTGTTGCTGATCGTGAAGTTGCCGGTCGGGCGGTAGCGCATGCCCTCGAGCGACTCCTTCTCAGCTGCGGCGCGCGGCCAGGAGGCCGTGGTGGTGGTGACGACGGGGGCCGGGGTCTCGGAGAGCACCTGGATGCCGGCCGGGACGACCTCGATCTGGGTGGCGCCGGCGAACTCGGCGACGGTGCCCGTGACCTCGACGTAGCTGCCCGGAGCAGCCGTGACCGACCCGGTCGTCTGGCGCACGAAGACCGCGTCCGACGCGGTGTGCGTGGCGAGGTCGATGTTGGCGGCGCCCGTGCCCGGCGTCTGGATGTAGAACCCGAAGAAGCCGCCGCTCGGGTACGCAGCGGTGACGATGCCCCGGGTGGTGACGGTGGTGCCCACGATCGGCGAGGTGGCGCCGGCGCCCTGGACCTCGTCGATCGCGATGGTGCCGGCCGGGTTCACCGTGATCTTGAAGGTCGTGGTGGCCGTCGCGTCAGCGGCGTCCTCGGCCGTGACGGTCACGTTGGACACGCCGGCGGTGGTCGGGGTGCCCGTGACCTCGCCGGTCGTGCCATCGATCGTCACGCCGGCCGGGAGACCAGTGGCGGACCAGGAGTACGGCGTGGTGCCGCCCGTGGCGGTAACGGTGAACGGGGTGATGGGCTGCCCGACGATGGCGCTCTTGTTTGCGACAGTGCCGACGGCGGGGCCGTTGCCCACGGCTCCTGCGGTCGGCGACGGCGCGGCCAGCGAGAAGTCCGCGGAGTTGTTGTCGGAGTCGGTGCCCGCAGCGCTGCGGTTGAGCGAGGACGTCGTGGTCGCCGTTCCCGCCGGAGCGGTCTCGAACGTCGTGGAGCCGGCAGCACCCACCATGTCGAGGATGCCGGCGGTAGTCCCCGCCGTTCCTGCCACGTCCCCGGAGACGGCGAGGGAGGTCGAGCTGGTCTGCAGCAGGACCTGGCCGCCCGCGCCCGCCATCGCGAACGCAGGCGATGCCACCTGGTTCGGGGGCGGGAGCGCGGCACCGCCCGCGCCCGTGGCCGACATCTGGACGAGCCAGGTGCCGTTGGCAGGCACGGAACCCGCCAGGGCGAAGGGAACTGCGCCGGGCGAACCGCTGGCGGAGCGGTACGCGATGTACTTGCCGCTCAGGTCGATCGGGGAACCGGTGGGGTTCTTCAGCTCCACGAAGTCCGCGTTGTAGACGGCGCCGTTGTTGCCGCCGGCACCGTAGACCTCATTGATGACGAGGCCAGTGCCTCCGGGATTCGCGGACGCTGCTATCGGGGTGAGTCCGGCCGCCAAGATGGCCAGACCTGCTCCTGCCGCGATACGACGCGGCGAGGGGAGCGGTGCGCGCATGGGTGCTCCGAGTCTTCAGGGTTGATGTGACCGACGCATCTTCACCCATGGATCTCGGATTCGGGCCCAGAGCCGCGAACCTTTTCCTTCGATTGTTGCCAAAAGTTCACATCGCTCTTCGTCGCGATGTGACCTACGTCTCAGACGCGGGAGGCCCTTTGCCTGCGGACGTCGCGGAAGAACTCGTAGCCGGACCACATCGTCATCGCGACCGCGGCGGCCAGCATGATCTGGGCAAGGTAGAAGAGCCCCTCACCGAGCAGACCGGGCCAGAAGTCGAAGGCCCCTCCGTGCGCGTCGCCGTGGGGCAACGGCATGATCAGGCCGGCGAGCGCGACCCCCTGCAGGACGGTCTTGACCTTGCCACTCTGCGCGGCGGCGATGACGACGTCCTTCAGGATCGACAGCCGAAGCAGCGTCACGCTCCACTCGCGCAGCAGCACGATGATCGTCACCCACCACCAGATGTCGCCGACGATCGAGAGGCCGATGAACGCCATGCCCGTGATCGCCTTGTCGGCGATCGGGTCGGCGATCTTGCCGAAGTCGGTGATCAGGTTGTGCTTGCGCGCCAGGTCGCCGTCGATCTTGTCGGTGATCATCGCGACCGCGAACAGCCCGAAGGCGATCCAGCGCCACGTGGGGTCGTTGCCGCCGTCGTACAGCAGCGCCCAGCCGAAGAACGGCACCATGACGATGCGCAGCGTGGTCAGCACGTTGGCGATGTTGAAGTTGGAGACCTGGTGGTCAGTGCTCATGCCGGGACTCCGTCCGTGCGTGCGATCAGGTCAACCCCGTCGGTGCCCGTGACGGTGGCCGTCACCAGGTCGCCGACGAGCGCGCGACCGGCGCCAGTCAACATCGTCGTACCGTCGACCTCCGGTCCCTGGTGGGCCGCCCGGCCCTCCACGACGTCGTCGTCGACGGACTCGACCAGCACGACCACCTGCTCGCCGATGCGCTCCTCGGCGCGCTGCGCGTTGAGCTCCTCGACGAGGGTGGTGACGTGCTCGGTGCGGGCGCGGATCTCGTCTTCGTCGAGCTTGAGGTCGTCGGCGAAGCCGGCAGCCTCGGTGCCGTCCTCGTCGGAGTAGCCGAAGACGCCCGTGACGTCCATCCGTGCCGCGACCAGGAAGTCGCACAGGGTCTGCAGCTCGTCCTCGGTCTCACCGGGGAAGCCGACGATGACGTTGGACCGTACGCCGGCCAGCGGGGCAAGCGAGCGGATCTGCTCGAGCAGGCCGAGGAAGCTGTCGGGGTCGCCGAACCGGCGCATCCTTCGCAGCGCCGCAGCGCTGGCGTGCTGGAAGGAAAGGTCGAAGTAGGGCACCACGCCGGGCGTCGAGGCGATCGCCTCGATGAGGCCGGGACGCGTCTCGGCGGGCTGCAGGTAGGACACACGCACCCGCTCGATGCCGTCGATGCCGCTCAGCTCGGGCAGCAGCGTCTCCAGCAGCCGGAGGTCGCCGAGGTCCTTGCCGTAGGACGTGGAGTTCTCGCTGACGAGGAAGAGCTCCTTGACACCCTGCGTGGCCAGCCACTGGCCCTCCTGCAGGACGTCGCTGGGACGGCGGCTCACGAACGAGCCGCGGAAGCTCGGGATGGCACAGAAGGAGCAGCGCCGGTCGCAGCCGCTGGCCAGCTTGAGCGGAGCCATCGGGCCGGCGTCGAGGCGACGGCGTACGGCGCGCGGGCCCGTCGCGGGCGCACCCGCACCGATCTCGGCAACGTCACCGACCTCGGGCCGGTCCTGGTGCCCCGGCACGGAGATCCCGGAGGCGTCGCGCTCGACCGGCGAGATCGGCAGCAGCCGTCGGCGGTCTGACGGCGTGTGCGGGTGGTGGGTCTCCCCGCCGACGATCGCCCGCAGCTTCGAGGCGATGTCGGGGTAGTCGTCGAAGCCGAGGACCGCGTCGGCCTCGGGAAGCGACTCGGCGAGGTCCTTGCCGTACCTCTCGGCCAGGCAGCCCACCGCGACGACGGCCTGGGCGCGGCCGCCGTGACCGGCGGACGCCTTGAGGTCGGCCGCCTCGAGCAGCGTGTCGACCGAGTCCTTCTTCGCGGCCTCGACGAAACCGCAGGTGTTGACCACCACGGTATCGGCGTCCTCCGCGTCGTCGACCAGCACGAAGCCGCCGGCCTCGAGCCGTCCGGCCAGCTCCTCGGAGTCGACCTCGTTGCGGGCGCACCCGAGGGTGACCACAGCAACGTTCAGCGGAGTCGGGGGAAGCTCTGTATCAATCGTCATCGCACCGTGAGTATGCCCGTTCCGGCCCCGCCGACCGCCATCCCCGGCGCCAGTGATCGCCGGCTGACCGGGGATCGCTGAAGAACGGGCCGGCGAGCGCATCAGTCGGTGACGAAGGTGCCCTGACCGGCGACGCCGGACTCGCCGACCGGGCGGGCGTCGCCGCCGGCCAGCGAGACGGTGACGGCACCGTCGGAGGACATCACGCGCACCGGGGGCGAGGCCTTGAGCTCGCGGGTCTGGCCCACGGCGAGGTTGCCCTTGAAGACCTGCTCCCCCGCGCCGTCCCGTACGACGACCTGGGCGCCGCCCGACGCCGCGCTGACGACGACCGCGACCGGCTCAGCCAGCGGGGCCGTGCCGGCGCCCTGCGGACCGCCAGAGCCGTTGAGGACAGGCGTGGCGCCGCGCAGCTCGGGCGGGGTGTCCATGACCAGCCGGGCGATCGACCAGGCGAGCACGAGGGCCATGACGACGGCGACGAGCACCGACCAGTTGGGGCCGCCGCGCGTGCCGCGGATGGAGCCGTGGGCGCCCGTGGCGAGCTCCGCCTCGAAGACGCGGCGCGGGTTGATGGGCGCGCGGGCGTAGCGCTCGTCGTACGACGCCAGCAGCGGCGCGACGTCGATGCCGAGGACGCGGGCGAGCGTGCGCAGGTGTCCGCGGGCGTAGAAGTCGCCACCGCAGGGCTCGAAGTCGTCGACCTCGACGGCCTCGATCACATGCGGACGGATGCGGGTGCGGTCGGCCAGCTGGTCGACGGTCAGGCCGAGGCGGGTGCGGGCCGCGGCGAGCTCAGGGCCGATGACCGGGTCCTCTGCAGGCTCGACCTCGAAGTCGTCGAGCACCAGCGGCTCCACCGGCTCCCCCGGCCGGGCAATCGCGCGGACGCGGTCGCCCCAGGACTGGGTCTCCTCCACGAGGCTGACCCGACCGGGGCGGCGCAGCTCACGACCCTCCGGCTCGTCCTCGTCGACGACGACGTCGCGCCGCACCTCGGAGCGCCGGGCTGCGCCGGTCTCGCGGAGCGCGGCCGGCGTCGGGCTGGCGACGACGACTGGCACGCCGACCTCGGGCGCCGAGGACGCAGATGCCTCGGTGACCTCGGTGACCTCGGTGACCTCGGTGTCCTCGGTGACCTCGGTGGCCTCGGGCGCCTGGGTCTCGTCGACGGGCTCTGCGGCCTCGACGGTCTCGGAGTCCTCGACCTCGGCGGCGGCCGGCTCGAGGACGACGATCTGGCTGGCGTCGCGCGCGACGCGGCCGAGGGCCTCGGTCAGGTCGCCGTCCGCGCCGATGACGCGCGTCGAGAGCCCGAGCGGGACGGCGAACGGGGCGCCGTGCAACAGGCGGGAGATGCTGGTGTGGCGCTTGCCTGCGCCGGTGAGCTCGGCCTCGATCAGCTCGAGGTTGTGGGGGACGACGACCAGGCGGCCGTCGCGCAGCAGGCCCTGCCGCGGCGTGTGCTCCACGTGGTGCACCGCCGTCCACGGCAGCCCCCGCCAGGTGCGGCCGAGGCGGATCCGGATGCCCTGCGCGTCGGCGACGAGCAGCGGGGTGCGGGCGTCGACGAGGCCGACGAGCCAGTAGGCGCCCAGGAGCCCCATCGCGACCACGAAGGCCCAGTCGAGCACCGACCCGGTCTGGGTGGCGCGACCGAGGTAGGCGATGGCGACCGCGGAGGCGGTCAGCCCGACCCCGGCGGCGACGGCCGCGCTGCGGCGTACCTCCACCGCGTCGGGAGCGACGGCGAGCGACTCGTGCTCCCCGGTCTCGGTCCAGCTGGTGTCGTCCTCGTGCACTGCTGCGGCGCCCATCAGGCTCCTCCCTCCAACGTGGCGATCACGGAATCGAGCTCGTCCGGCTTGACCAGGACGTCGCGGGCCTTGGAGCCCTCACTGGGTCCGACGACCCCGCGGCTCTCGAGGATGTCCATCAGCCGGCCCGCCTTGGCGAATCCGACGCGCAGCTTGCGCTGGAGCATCGAGGTCGAGCCGAACTGCGTGGAGACGATCAGCTCGATGGCCTGCACCACGAGCTCCATGTCGTCGCCGATGTCGTCGTCGAGCTCGCGCTTGGACTCCTTCGGCGCCGTTACCTCTTCGATGTAGGTCGGCTCGAGCTGGTCCTTGCAGTGCTTGACGACCTGGTGGATCTCCGCCTCGGTGACCCACGCGCCCTGGACGCGCACGGGCTTGGACGCGCCCATCGGCAGGAAGAGACCGTCACCCTGGCCGACCAGCTTCTCCGCGCCCGGTTGGTCGAGGATGACGCGGCTGTCGCCGAGCGAGCTCGTCGCGAACGCGAGCCTCGACGGCACGTTGGCCTTGATCAGGCCGGTCACCACGTCGACCGAGGGCCGCTGCGTGGCGAGCACCAGGTGGATGCCAGCCGCGCGGGCCAGCTGGGTGATGCGGACGACCGAGTCCTCGACGTCGCGCGGCGAGACCATCATCAGGTCGGCCAGCTCGTCGACGATGACGAGGAGGTAGGGGTACGGCGTCAGCGTGCGCTCGCTGCCCGCGGGAACCTCGACCTTGCCGGCCCGCACCGCCTTGTTGAAGTCGTCGATGTGACGGAAGCCGAAGTTGGCCAGGTCGTCGTAGCGCATGTCCATCTCACGCACGACCCAGGCCAGCGCCTCGGCGGCCTTCTTGGGGTTGGTGATGATCGGGGTGATCAGGTGCGGCACGCCCTCGTAGGCGTTGAGCTCCACCCGCTTCGGGTCGACCATGATCATCCGCACCTCGTCGGGCGTGGACCGCATCAGGATCGAGGTGATCAGCGAGTTGATGAAGCTCGACTTTCCGGAGCCGGTCGCACCGGCGACCAGCAGGTGCGGCATCTTCGCCATGTTGGCCACGACGAAACCGCCCTCGACGTCCTTGCCGAGCCCGGCCACCATCGGGTGGTGGTCCGAGCGTGCGGTGGTGGACCGGAGCACGTCGCCGAGGGAGACGATCTCCTTGTCGATGTTGGGGATCTCGATGCCGATCGCCGACTTGCCGGGGATCGGGCTGAGGATCCGGACGTCGGCGGACGCGACGGCGTAGGCGATGTTCTTCGACAGCGCCGTGACCTTCTCGACCTTCACCGCCGGGCCGAGCTCGACCTCGTAGCGGGTGACCGTCGGGCCACGGGTGTAGCCGGTGACGGTGGCGTCGATGCTGAACTCGTCCATCACCTGCATCAGCCGCTCGACGACCGCGTCGCTGGCCTTCGAGCGTGCCTTGTGCGGCGAGCCGGGCTTGAGCGAGGAGTTGTCGGGCAGCGAGTAGGTGATGTCGCCGGACAGCGCGAGCTGCTCCACGCGGGCCGGTAGCGGCGTGTGCGGCGGCGGTTCGACGGGTCCGGTGTCGTCCTTGCCGCCGCCCACTGCGGTGGGGGCCACGGCCGGGGTGACCGCGGTGGGGGCGTCGGCCGAGGAGTCACCGGAGTCGATCGGGTCGGCGAACAGGTCGATCCCGTAGTCCTCCTGAGGCTCTGCCCCCTCGTCGGCCCCAGCCTTCTTCCTGCGACGCTTGCGCAGCTCGCGGTCACTGAGGACCGGGCTGTCGTAGGCGGGATCGCCCATCTCGGGGTCGATGTCGTCGTCCAGCATCGAGCGGCGGCGCGTGCGCACCGGCTTGGTGGGGTCGTCGTCCTCCGCCTCGCGGGCCGGGGTGCGGCCCAGAGCCTTGTCGCGCAGCTCGGCGAGCCGGACCGGGACCTGGTAGACGGGCGTCGCGGTGATGATGAGGACGCCGAAGACCGCCAGCAACGTCAGCAGCGGCACGACGACGTACGTCGTCTGCATGAGGTCAAGCAGCAGGCTCGAGGTGACGTAGCCGACGGCGCCGCCGGCCTCCTGGAGGTTGGTGGCGTCGCCGAGCACCGGCTGCGGGTTGCCGTTGGCGATGTGCACGATGCCGAGCAGCCCGAGCGTGAAGGCGGCCCACCCGATCACCTGTCGCCCGGCGGGACCGTTGCGCTCGGGGTCGCGCAGGGTGCGCCAGCCGGCGTAGACCAGGAACAGCGGCACGAACCAGCCGACCTTGCCGACCGCGCCCGACGTCACGGATCGGGCGAAGTCCATCACCCCACCCGGCAGCTGCCACCACACGGCGGCCGCGACGACCATGGCGAGGCCGAAGAGGAACAGGCCGACGCCGTCACGGCGGTGCTCGGGGTCCAGGTCGCGGGCGGACCGCCCGATCGACCGCGCGACCGCGCCGACGGCGTGGGCCATGCCGAGCCACACGGCTGCGACACCTCGCCCCAGCACGCCGAAGCTGCGCGCGACCGGACCGGGGCCGCTCCTGACGGCACGGGGCGCCGGGCGTGAGCCCGAACGGCGTGCGGACGCGCTGGAGCCGCTCCGGCCCTTCGCTGAGGAGCGAGGGGCGGGGCGCTTGCTGGTACTCCGTGATCGGGTGCTCGAACCCTTGGTGGTGCGCTTGGATCCAGACGTGCTCGAGCTCCGCGACCCCGGCGGGGAAGACGTACGGGTCGCCATGGTCCGACCCTACGGCCACGTCACACCCGTCACACGGACCACACGAGTGCGTGTCGTGCGAGCGCACCCCTTGGGGGGCGGATTGTCCACCCTCCCTTCCCAATTGTCGGACGTCCTACTTATGGTGAGCCGCGTCACTCGGGCGACTTGGGTTCCGGGTGCGTCTCGGAATCGGAGGAAACAGAGTGAAGCTCCTCAACAGAGGACTTGCACTCGCCGTCATGGGGGCTGGCCTTGCCGCACTCCCCACGATCGGCGTGCAAGCAGCACCGGCCGCCAAGGCCGACACGAACGGCGTCGCAGCCATGGCCGACCGGGCCAGTGGCGAGGTCGCCGTCACGCGTGAGGGGGCGACCCACAAGGTCGGCTTCATCCGCGTCAAGGGCGACGGCGACCTGATGCCGGCGCTCGAGGGCAGGTCTGCCGACGCGGCGACGGCCAAGGCCGACGCCTACCTCGACGAGTTCGCCGGCAGCTTCGGTGCGCGCGCCGACGAGCTGCAGAGGGCCGGCGTCGACCGAAGCCCCAACGGTTGGACGATCACCTACACCCAGACCTATCAGGGCGTCGACGTCTTCGGCTCGATGCTCCGGGCCCAGGTGGACCAGCAGGGCGACCTGACTTCGGTCAACGGCTTCGCCGCGCCCGACCTGTCGCTGTCCACCGATCCCCGCGTGTCCGCGACCAAGGCGGCGAGCAACGCCGAAGGACTGGTCGAGGCGCAGCCGCCGGTCAACGACGACGGATCCTTCGACGTCGGCGAGCTGCAGGCGAGCGACCCGCGCCTGGTCGTCTACCGCAAGGGCTCGACCAAGGGCGAGGACGGCGAGTCCGTGCTCGCCTGGTACACCGAGGTCGGCAACGGCGACAACATCCGTGACGTCGTCATCCTCGACGCGTCGACCGGAAAGCCGGTCAACCGTTGGTCGCTGGTGCACGGCGCGCTCGACCGCCACCTCATCGAGGCGGGCGGGTCGAACAACCCCAGCACCTTCACCGAGGTGTGGAAGGAGGGCGACCCGTTCCCCGGCACCCTCAACCAGGACCAGCAGAACGAGGTCAACTTCACCGGCGACTCCTACTGGTTCTTCAAGAACGTCTTCAACCGCGACTCCTACGACGGCGCGGGACACTCGATGACGACCGTCAACAACGACGGCCGGATCAGCTGCCCCAACGCCAACTGGAACGGCACCACGACCAACTATTGCGACGGCGTCACCTCGGACGACGTGGTCGCCCATGAGTGGGGCCACGCCTACACCGAGTACACCCACGGCCTCATCTACCAGTGGCAGGCCGGCGCGCTCAACGAGTCCTACTCCGACGTCTGGGGCGAGACCATCGACCTCATCAACGGAAGGCTCGACGACGGCGAGGGTGACCTCACCACCAAGCGCACTGACGGCATCTGCGCCACCGAGGGGCCGCGTGCGGTCCAGGTCGTGATCAACTCGCCGGCCAACATCGCGAAGGTCTGCGTCGCCGGCAGCGCCAACTGGGGAGCCACGCCGACGACCACGGGCGTCACCAACCAGGTCGTCCTGGGGCTCGACGCAGCCAACACGGACGGCCCGGCCACCAACGACGGGTGCACCGCCCTCACCAACGCGGCGGCCGTCAACGGCAAGATCGGCATGGTTCAGCGCGGCACCTGTCCGTTCACGACCAAGGCGCAGAACCTCGTCAACGCCGGTGCCGTGGGCGTGATCCTCTACAACAACAACGGCGGTGGTCCGTTCGGGCCCGGCGGTGGGGTCAACCCGCCCCTGACCGTCCCGGTGGTCGGCATCTCCCAGGCCGACGGCGAGCGCATCCTCTCGATCCCATCCACCACGGCCGTCAACGCCACGATCCGCCTGTCCGGCACGGACCAGACGGATGACTCCTACCGCTGGCTGATGGGCGAGAAGTCCAGCGCCTTCGGCGGCGCGATCCGCGACATGTGGATGCCGACCTGCGCCGGGGACCCTGGCAAGGTGTCGGATGCCGAATACCACTGCGACACCAGCGACGCCGGCGGCGTGCACACCAACTCCGGTGTGCCCAATCACGGCTATGCGCTGCTCGTCGACGGCGGCACGTCCAACGGCGTGACCATCACCGGCATCGGCCTCGACAAGGCCGCGGCGATCTACTACCGGGCGATGACCGCCTACCAGACGCCGACGTCGGACTTCACCGACCACGCGGACGCGCTGGCGGCCTCGTGTCGTGACCTCACAGGTCAGCCGATCAACAAGCTGACGGTCGCGCCGAACGCCACCCCGGTTGCGGCGACGCCGATCACGGCAACCGACTGCACGCAGGTCGACAACGCCGCCGCTGCCGTGGAGCTCCGCAAGGAGCCCACGCAGTGCAACTTCAAGCCGCTCTTCGAGCAGGGCGCCCCGGCTCCCTGCGGTCCCGGCTACACCACCGACGTGTTGTGGAGCGAGGACTTCGAGGACGGCCTGGCCGGCTGGGGCACCGACCAGGAGGTCGTCTACGACGGCGGGTTCGGCAAGCCGTGGACCACGGTGACCGGCGCCGAGGGGCACGCGGGTCGTGTGGCCTTCGGCAACGCGGACGGCCGTCTTGGCAAGTGCGTCGGGGGCGCGGGTGACTTCTCGAGCCGCGACTCGATCATCAGTCCGATCGTGGAGCTGCCGTCCGGCACCCTTCGCAACCAGCGACTGTCCTTCGAGCACTCGGTCGCGACCGAGCTCGATGTCGACGGCGGCAACGTGAAGGTCGCCGTCAATGGCGGCGACTTCGAGGCCATCCCCGCCGAGGCCTACACCTTCAACGCTCCCGGCACGCTGTTGCCTGCTTCGGCTGGCAACACCAACCCGTTGGCCGGCGAGGACGCCTTCACCGGCACCGACGGCGGCGAGCTCACCACAGCGTGGGGCACGTCCGTCGTCGACATGGGTGCGCTCGGCGTGGTTGCGGGTGACACCGTGCAGTTCCGCCTGGACATCGGTCGGGACGGCTGCGGTGGCGTGACGGGCTGGTGGGTCGACAACATTGCACTGACGATCTGCAAGCTCGCGACCAAGGTCACCGCGGTGCACGTGCCGGAGCCCTCGACCTTCGGCGAGGCCTCCACGGCACGGGTCACGGTCGCGCGCGATGGTTCCACGGGATCGACGCCGACCGGCGAGGTGGTGATCACGAAGGCCGACGGCACCGAGGTCGGCAGCGCCGAGCTCGTCGACGGGAAGGCCTCCGTCCCGCTACCGGCCGACCTGCCGGTGGGTGCCAACAAGCTCACCGCCACCTACAGCGGCAGCGACTCGTTGGCGACCTCCACGGCGGCGTTCACCGCCACGGTGGTCGGCAAGGGCGTCACGGCGTCGACGACCACGGCCAAGGTCAAGCCCGCGAAGCCCCGCTTCAAGCGGGACTTCAAGGTCGTCGTCAAGGTCGCGGCCGAGGGCACGACGCCCACCGGCCGGGTCGTGGTCCGCATCGACGGCAAGAAGATCGGGGCCAAGCGCCTCGACGACGGCCGAGTGGTCCTCACGGTGACCAAGAACCTCGAGGTGGGCAAGCACAAGCTCGTCGCCCGCTACACGGGTTCGGACTCGGTCGAGGACAGCAGCGACAAGCTGACGTTCAAGGTCGTGCGTCGCTGACCTGATCACCGGCTGAGCACCAGCGGCACGCGAGGGCCCCGGCGGAGTGATTCCGCCGGGGCCCCCGTGCGTCCCTCAGACGAGGCGGTCGAGCCAGGGCAGCACCACGAGGAGCGTGGGCAGCGCCAGGATGGCCGCCGCGAGCACGGACACCGCTGTCGACTGCCACGGGTGCGGGCGGGTGTCACGCAGCACCTCGACCCGGGCGGCGAGGCTCGAGCCGGCCGACCCCAGCGACCCGGCGGGCGCCGGTGACCCGGCCAGGGTGACCAGGGCGGAGACCAGGTCCCGGCGGCCGCCCGTACGGCACGCCGCGCGGTCGGCGAGCACCTCGACGAGCACCTCGACCTCGCGACGGGCCGACGCGCTGGCGACCCAGCGCGGGAACGCCAGGTGCAGGACCGTGAAGGCCTCCAGCACCAGGTCGTGGCGCGCCCGCAGGTGCGAGCGCTCGTGCTCGAGGACCGCGCCGAGCTCGGCCGGCGCGAGGCGGGTCAGGGTCGAGCGGGACACGACGATGCGCGAGCGGCTCATGCCGGGCACGCAGTAGGCCACCGGCACGTCGTGGTCGAGGACCGATACTCCCCCGTCCACCTGGGCGACCAGGTCGACCCGCTCGCGGTGCAGACGTCGCATCCGGCGCAGCGAGGTGCCGGTGCGGTGCCCGCTCAGCAGGAGCCGGGCCAGCACGACGACGGTGACCGCTCCCGCGAGGCAGGCAACGACGACGTCACCGGGGCCGGCCGGGTCCTCCCAGAGGCGCGCGGTCACCAGCGACAGCCCGGCACCGAGCGCGGCGAGGACTGCGGCCAGCGCGGCGCTCTGCCAGAGCAGCATCGCGGCGGCCGGCGTGCGACGGAGCCCGGTCCAGCGCGAGAGCACCCACGGCAGCGGACCGGCCAGCAGCACGGCGAGCGCGCCGAGCACGACAGGGGTCGGCATCGCCGGCGCCCGGTCAGGCCAGGTCGTCGAGGGCGCGTCGCAGGGCCGCGAGGTCCTCGGCGCTGGCCTCCCCCACGAACGAGACCAGAGCCTGTTCGCGGTCGCCGCGCGTGCCCTCGAGCGCCTCGTGCATGACCTCGGCGGTCATCGCGGCCCGGGTGAGTCGAGGTGCGTAGCGGAACGCCCGTCCGTCGCGCTCGCGGACCACGACGTCCTTGCGGGCAAGTCGGTCGAGCACGGTCATCACGGTCGTGTAGGCCAGGTCCCGACCGTCGCGCCCCTGGAGCCGCTCGTGCACGGCGCGGCCGCTGACGCCCGGGCGCTCGGCATCGGCGCCGTCGAGGTCCCACAGGGCCTCGAGGACGGCCTGCTCGAGCTCTCCCACCCGGGACCTTGGACTCATGGCACAAGAGTCTAGAGGCCCTGCCCGTCGAACTACGACACGACGTAGTATCTACTACGCTGTGTAGTAACTCCTTCGCCGAAAGGGTCTCATGGACGTCCTCGACATCGCCCGGTGGCAGTTCGGGATCATCACCGTCTACCACTTCCTGTTCGTGCCGTTGACGATCGGACTCACAGCGGTGATCGCCGGGCTGGAGACGGCGTGGGTGCGCACCGGCAAGGAGGACTACCTCCGGCTGACGAAGTTCTTCGGCAAGCTCTTCCTCATCAACTTCGCCATCGGCGTCGTCACCGGGATCGTCCAGGAGTTCCAGTTCGGGATGAACTGGTCGGACTACTCCCGCTTCGTCGGCGACGTGTTCGGGGCGCCGCTGGCCATCGAGGGGCTGCTGGCCTTCTTCCTCGAGTCGACCTTCCTCGGCCTCTGGATCTTCGGCTGGGACAAGCTCCCCCGCGGCCTCCACGCCGGCTGCATGTGGCTGGTGCACCTCGGCACCCTGGCCTCGTCGTGGTTCATCCTCGCCGCCAACTCGTGGATGCAGCACCCCGTCGGCCATCGCTTCAACCCCGAGACCGGCCGCGCCGAGCTGACCGACTTCTGGGCGGTGATGTTCAACAAGGTCCAGGTCGTGACGTTCCCGCACGTGATCTTCGCGGCGTACATGACCGCGGGCACCTTCCTGCTCGGCGTCTCGGCCTACCTCTACATGAAGAAGAAGCACGAGGCCGACCGGCCGATGTACCACCGCGCCATCCGTATCGGCGCGGTCATCACCCTGCTCGCCGGGATCGGTGTGGCCGTCACCGGCGACCTGCAGGGCAAGGTGATGACCGAGGTGCAGCCGATGAAGATGGCGGCCGCGGAGGGCCTCTACGAGACCAGCGACAGCTGCGCGCCGTTCTCCGTCTTCACCCTCGGCACCCCCGACGGGAAGGAGGAGAAGTTCGCCGTCACGATCCCCTGCCTGTTGTCCTTCCTCGCCACCGGCTCCTTCGACGGGAAGGTCGAGGGCATCAACCCGCTGAGCGAGCAGTACGTCGAGACGTACGGCTCGGACCCGACCTCGACGACCTACACCGACGGCGACTACACCCCCGTCATCCCGGTGACCTACTGGTCGTTCCGCTTCATGATGGGCCTCGGCATCTTCGCCGCGGCCGGCGCGGCACTCATCCTGTGGCTGACGCGCAAGGGGCGTACGCCCGGTGTCCGCTGGCTCGGCGTGCTCGGGCTCAGCCTGCCGATCGCGACGACCCTCGCGTCGTCGTGGGGGTGGATCTTCACCGAGATGGGCCGCCAGCCGTGGGTCGTCTTCGGGCTGATGACCACGGAGTCCGGCGTCTCGCCCGGCGTCTCCGTCTTCGAGGCCGCGACGTCGCTCGTCGTGCTCACCTCGCTCTACGCCGTGCTCGCGGTGATCGAGGTCAAGCTCCTCGTCACCTACATCAACAAGGGCGCTGATCCCTATGAGGAGCCGCCCCGCGTCAAGGTCGGCGGCTCCGACGACGAGGACGCCCCGCTCACCTTCGCCTACTGACCTCCCGCCCGATCACGAGAGAGACACCAGAGAGACACCATGGAACTGACCACCGTCTGGTTCGCCCTGATCGCCGTGCTGTGGGTCGGCTACTTCTGCCTCGAGGGCTTCGACTTCGGGGTGGGGATGCTGCTGCCCGTGCTGTCCCGCAACGAGACCGAACGACGCGTCATGATCAACACCATCGGGCCGGTGTGGGACGGCAACGAGGTCTGGGTGCTCGTGGCGGGCGGCGCGACCTTCGCCGCCTTCCCCGAGTGGTACGCCACCCTCTTCAGCGGGTTCTACCTGCCGCTGCTGCTGATCCTGGTCGCGCTCATCGTGCGCGGGCTCTCCTTCGAGTACCGCCACAAGCGGGAGGCTGACGCCTGGAAGGGCCGGTGGGACCTCGCCATCATCTGGGGGTCGTTCGTTCCGGCGGTGCTGTGGGGCGTCGCCTTCGCCAACATCGTCGCGGGCGTCCCGATCGACGCCGACAAGGAGTTCACCGGCACGCTCCTCACCCTGCTCAACCCCTACGGCCTGCTCGGCGGCCTCGTCACCCTGACGCTCTTCGCCACGCACGGGGCGATGTTCGTCGCGCTCAAGACCGACGGCGACATCCGCCACCGCGCCCGCGACCTGTCGGTGCGGATCGGCGCGGTCGCCGCCCTGCTGGCGGTGGTGTTCCTGGCGTGGACGCAGGTGAAGACGGGCACCGCCGCCTCGGCGGTCGTCTTCGTGGTCGCCGCACTGTCGCTCGTCGGCGCGCTCTTCGCGGCGATGCGCGGCCGGGAGGGCTGGGCCTTCGTCGGCACGTTCCTCACGATCGGACTCGCCGTCATCGGCCTGTTCGTGGCGCTGTTCCCCGACGTGATGCCGTCGACGACCGACCCCGCCTTCTCGCTCACCACCACCAACGCGGCGGCGACGGCGTACACGCTCAAGGTGATGACGTGGGTCGCGGTCGTCTTCACCCCGATCGTCCTCGGCTACCAGGCGTGGACCTACTGGGTGTTCCGCAAGCGGATCGCGGTGCACCACATCCCCTCGCCGGTCCTCGCGGACGCGGCGAAGTGAAGCCGCTCGACCCGGCCGTCGTCCGCCACCTCCGTCCCGCGCGCGGGGCCCTGTCGCTGGTCGTCGTCAGCGGGGTCGTCGGGGGGCTGGCCACGGTGGCGCAGGCCTTCGCGCTGGGTGCGCTCGTGGTCGCGGCCGTCACGCCGCCGGCCGGCGGCTGGGCAGGTGCCGCGTGGGCGTTCGGCGGCCTCGTGCTGCTGCGGACCGCTGCGGCGTACGTCGGTCAGCGGGGCGCGGCCCGCGCGGCGGGCGAGGTCTCCGGGGCGCTGCGACAGCGACTCCTGGACGCCGCAGGCCGCAGCGACGACCTGTCGCCCGCCCGCCTCGTCGTGCTGGCCACCCGCGGCGTCGCCGGCGTCGAGCCCTACGTCACCCGCTACCTCCCCGCGCTCGTGCCGGCCGCCGTCCTGCCCCTCGTCGCGCTCGCCGCGATCGCGTGGCTCGACCCACTCTCGGGCCTGGTGGTCGCGCTGACGCTGCCGCTGGTCCCTGTCTTCGCGGTGCTGGTCGGGCTCACGACCCGCGACCGTGCCCGCACGCAGTGGCGCGCGCTCGAGGCGCTGTCGGGGCACTTCCTCGACGTGGTGCGCGGGCTGCCGACCCTCGTCGCCCACCGCCGCGCCGAGGCACAGGTCGGCACGATCCGGTCCGTCACGCACCGCTACCGCCGCGCGACCGTCGACACCCTCAAGGTCGCCTTCGCCTCCTCGTCGGTGCTGGAGCTGATCGCCACCCTGTCCGTGGCGCTGGTGGCGGTGACGGTGGGCCTGCGGCTGGCGTCGGGGAGTGTCGGCTTCCAGGTCGCCCTCACCGTCCTGCTGCTCGCCCCCGAGGCCTACTGGCCGCTGCGCCGCGTGGGCGCGGAGTTCCACGCGGCCGCCGAGGGCACCGCCGCCCTCGCCGATGCCGACGACCTCCTGGCGCGGGCCGGGTCGGTCGAGCCCGGCACGGCGCTGCCCACCACGACCGGTCTCGCGCTGCGCGACCTCGAGATCGGCTACGCCCCCGGCGCTGCCCTGACCCGTCCGCTCGACCTCGACCTCCCCGACCGGGGCCTCGTCGCGATCGCCGGGCCGTCCGGCTGCGGCAAGTCGACGCTCCTGGCCACGCTCCGCGGCGAGCTGGCACCCCTGGCCGGCGACGTCACGCTCGGCGGGACGCCGCTCGCCGACCTCGACCCGGGCTGGTGGCGCAGCCTGGTCGGGTGGGCACCGCAGCGGCCCTGGCTGATGGCCGACACTGTCGGCGCCAACGTGCGGATCGGCCGTCCCTCGGCCGGCGACGACGAGGTGTGGGAGGCCCTGCGCAGCGTCGGCCTCGCCGACGTCGTACGCGCCCTCCCCCACGGCATCGACACGACGCTCGGCGAGGACGGTGCCGGACTGTCCGCGGGCCAGCGGGCCCGTGTCGCGCTGGCCCGCGTCGTGCTCGCCGGGCGTCCGGTCGTGCTGCTCGACGAGCCGAGCGCGCACCTCGACGAGGAGACCGAGCAGGTCCTCCTCCAGACCCTCGCCCTGCTCGCGCAGCGCAGCCTGGTGGTCGTGGTGGCCCACCGGCCGGCCGTGCTCGCGGCCGCCGACCGGGTGGTCGAGCTGGTGCCGGTGACCACCCTGGTGGCCGCGGACGACACCCGACCGGCCGGTGCGGACGTCGTACGCCCTCAGCGTCCGGCGGCCCCTGCGGTCGTCCCGGCCGCGGTCGACGAGCGTCGGCCGCGGTGGGGCATCCGGACGGCCACCCTGCTCGGCGCCCTGTCCACGGCGTCCGGCGTCGCCCTCACCGCGACTGCGGGCTGGCTCATCACCCGTGCCAGCGAGCAGCCGCCGGTGCTCTACCTGATGGTGGCGATCGTCGGGGTGCGCCTCTTCGGACTCGCCCGCCCGGTGCTCCGCCACGCCGAGCGCGTGCTCAGCCACGACGTCGTCCTCCGCGAGCTGGCCGAGCGTCGGGCCAGGGTCTTCGCCGACCTCGTCCCGCTGGTCCCCGGTCGCCTCGGCCCGCGCCGCGGCGACCTGCTCACCGGTGTCGTCGACGACGTCGACGCCTTGCTCGACGACCGGCTCCGGGTGCGCCAGCCGCTCGTCACCGCGGCCCTCGTCGGCGGGGGCGCCGCCCTGCTCACCGCCCTCGTCGCCCCGGTGGCGGGCGCGGTGGTGCTGCTGGTCGCCGGCTCGGGGGCGCTCGCGTTCGTGCTCGCCCGCCGCGGCACCGCCGCCGCCGAGCCGCTCGTCGTCACGCACCGCGCGCTGCTCGGGACCCGGGTCGAAGAGCTGGCCCACGGGCTGCGCGAGCTCGAGCAGTGGGGCGCGACGGACCGGGCCCTCGACGCCGTCCGCGAGGAGGGGGCAGGGCTCTCCCGGGCCGTACGACGCTCCTCCCGCGCCGTCGCAGCGGGTACCGCCCTGACCACCGCGGCGGCCGGGCTGGGCGTGGTCGCCGTGGCCGCCCTCGTCGACCCGGCAGCCACCTCCCCCGCCCGTCTGGCCCTCCTGCTGCTCGTGCCGCTCGCCCTGGCCGATGCCGTCGGCGGGCTGGCCGACGCCGGCGCCCTGTCGGTGCGCGCACGTGCGGCGCGCGAGCGCCTGGACCGGCTCGCCGTCACCGCTCCGGCGGTCAGCGACCCTGCCGCTCCCCTGCCTCTGCCCGCCGGTCACGGCGTCGTGGTGCGCGGTGCCGAGCTCGGATGGACCGACCGTCCGGCGCTGGCGCTGGACCACCTCGTCCTGCGGCCGGGTGAGCACCTCGGGATCACCGGGCCCTCCGGGGCCGGGAAGTCCACCCTCGCCGCCACCCTCGTCCGCTTCATCGACCCGGTCAGCGGTGAGGTGCTGCTCGGCGGGACCGACCTGCGGCGCCTGTCCCTCGACGACGTACGCCGCCGGGTCGGGCTGGTCGACGACGACCCCCACGTCTTCGCCTCGACGGTCGCCGAGAACGTCCGGCTCGCCCGGCCGGACGCCGGCGACGACGAGGTCCGCACGGCCCTGGACCGGGCGTGCCTCGGCGCGTGGGTGGACGGCCTGCCCGCGGGCATCCACACCCACGTCGGCTCCGGCAGCCACGAGGTGTCCGGGGGCGAGCGTGCGCGCCTCGCCCTGGCACGCTCGCTGCTGGCGGACCCGCCGGTGCTCGTGCTCGACGAGCCGACCGCCCACCTCGACGGGCCCACCGCGCGGGCGGTCGCGGAGGAGATGCTCGACTCGGCGGCCCGGGTCGGACGGTCGATCCTGTGGATCACCCACGGCACGGTCGGGCTCGACGCGATGGACCGGGTGGTGCACCTCGAGGCGGGGACGGCCGCCTCGGTCAGTCGGCCTGCTCTCGAGGCGAGCGCAACGGGAGCGTGAAGGTGAACGTGCTCCCCTGACCCAGCTCGGAGGACACCGACAGCGTCCCACCGTGCGACTCCGCGATCCGCTGCGCGATCGGCAGCCCGAGCCCCGTGCCCGGCACCGACAGCGCGTTCGGGTTGGTGGACCGGTGGAACGCGGAGAACACGTGCTGCTGGTCGGCCACCGAGATGCCGAGGCCGGTGTCGGTGACGTCGACACTCACCTCGTCACCACCGACGGTCATCGCCACCGACACCGACCCGTCCTCGGGCGTGTACTTCACGGCGTTGTCGACCATGTTGTCGATCACCCGGGCCAGCTCCTCGGGGTCGCCGAAGACCACCACGGGCGTCGTCCCGGGCGGGTCGAAGTGGAGCCGGACGCCGGCCTGCTTGGCGCGGATGCTGAGCAGGTCGACGCTGGCCTCGCACAGCTCGGCGATGTCGACGGCCCGGCGCACGGTCTCGCGCCTGCCCTGGATCCGCGAGTAGTGCAGCAGGTTGGCGACGAGGTTGTTCAGCCGGCCGGCGTTGCGGATGATCGCGTCGATCGAGGAGAGCTCGGGGTGCCGGTCGGCAATGAGCTCGGCATGGCCGAGGATCGCGGTGAGCGGCGTCTTGAGCTCGTGGGAGATGGTCGCGATCAGCTCGCTGCGGTAGCGAGCGAGCTCGCGCAGCTCCTGGACGAGGCGCTGCTCGGTCTCCAGGACGCGGGACGCGCGGACGGTCTGGGCCAGCAGCCGCCCCACCTCGAGCACCGCGTCGGCCTCGTTGGCGGTCACAGCGCGGGCGTGGCGGGCGAAGCCGAGCACGAGGTAGCCGACCAGGTCGTCCTGCGACACGAGCGGCGACACGAGCGCACGGTCGACGCGCATCCCCCGCATCAGCTCCTGCATCCGGGCCGCGCTGCGGGGCAGCTGCGGTGACGACGGGTCGTCGACGCCGAGCTCGATGAGCACGGGGAGGTCCTCGAGGCGGGTGAGGTCCTCGCGGATCTCGGGCACGTCGTGCTCGGAGGTGAAGGCGTACGGCGTCCCGACGCCGAGCTGGCTGCCCTGCGCGTCGGTGGGGAAGGTGCGCACCACCGTCTGCACCGTGCCGAGCGACTCGGCGACGGCCACCACGGCCGCGCCGAGCGCCTGGGACAGGTTCTGGGCGGTCGCGGCGCCCGCCACGGTGGTGAGCATCCGGTCGAGGCGCACGCGGTCGGTGAGGCGCTCGCGCTCGCGGGCGTTGGACAGTGCGACGCCCGCCTGCACGGCGAACATCTCCAGCAGCTCGCGGTCGGCCTCGTCGGGCACCCGGCCGTCGGCCGGGAGGTCGACGGCCATGTTGCCGAGGAGCTCGCCGCCCGCCGAGTAGAGCGGTGCATAGAGGGCGTGCTGGGGGTGCCACGCGTCCGGGTCACCGGACGGCTGGAACTCCGGGATCCACGCCGCCTGCAGCCGTGCCGCCGACATCCGCCCGGCCGGCACGAAGCGGAGGATGCCCCACTTGTCGGCCTCGCGGAACTCGTCGAGGATCTGCTCGGCCGGGGTGCGGCGGTGGAGGATCTGCGCGACCACGTCGGGCGGGCCCGCGACGTGGGTCATCACCAGCACGTCACCCTCGAGCCGGGCGATGGCGGCGACGCCGTAGCCCAGGACGTCGACGACACCGTGGGCGATCTCCTCGAGGATCACCTCGGTGTCGGTGGAGGAGTTGACGCGCCGCATCAGCTCCGCCAACCGGCTCAACGCGCCCTGGCTTCGCGGCATGTCCACCTCCCCACCCAGGCCCGACGGCCCCACTCCTGCTGGTCCCACCGTCCCCGCGTTGATGCTAGGGCCGTCAGGCCTCGATCACCACAGGAATGATCATCGGACGCCGGCGGTGGGCGCGGTTGACCCAGCGACCGACCACACGGCGGATGGTCTGCTGCAGCTGATAGCTGTCGTTGGTGCCGTCGGCGATGGCGGCGTCGATCGCGTCGATGATCGGCTGCCGGATCTCGGCGAAGGTCGACTCGTCCTCGGCGAAGCCGCGAGCGTGGATCTCCGGTCCCGAGACCACCTTGCCGGTCACGGAGTCGACGACCACGATGACCGACAGGAAGCCCTCCTCACCGAGGATGCGGCGGTCCTTCATCGACGCCTCGGACACGTCACCGATGGTGGTGCCGTCGACGAAGACGTAGCCGACCTCGACCTTGCCGGCCACCTTGGCGACGCCGTCGATCAGGTCGACGACGACGCCGTCCTCGGCGAGCACGACGTTCTGCACCCCGGTGGCGCGGGCGAGATCGGCGTTGGCCCGCATGTGGCGGACTTCGCCGTGCACCGGCATCACGTTGCGCGGCTTGACGATGTTGTAGCAGTAGAGCAGCTCACCGGCGCTGGCGTGACCGGAGACGTGAACGAGCGAGTTGCCCTTGTGCACGACGTTGGCGCCGAGGCGCGAGAGCCCGTTGATCACGCGGTAGACGGCGTTCTCGTTGCCCGGGATCAGCGAGCTGGCGAGGACGACGGTGTCGCCCGGCTCGAGGTGCACGAAGTGGTGGTTGTTCTGGGACATGCGGCTCAGTGCCGCGAGGGGCTCGCCCTGCGAGCCGGTGGAGACCAGGACCTGCTTGTGCGGCGGCAGGTCGGCGAGCTCCTTGGCCTCGACCATGACGCCGGGCGGCACCGTGAGGTAGCCGAGCTCCTGGGCGATGGCCATGTTGCGCACCATCGAGCGGCCGACGTAGCCGACCTTGCGGCCGTGGGCCGCCGCTGCGTCGAGCACCTGCTGGACGCGGTGCACGTGGGAGGCGAAGCACGCGACGATGATCCGCTGGTCGCTCTTGGCGAACACCCGGTCGAGCACCGGGGCGATGTCCTTCTCGGACGTCGTGAAGCCGGGCACCTCCGCGTTGGTCGAGTCGGTGAGGAAGAGGTCGACGCCCTCGTCGCCGAGGCGGGCGAACTCGTTGAGGTCGGTGATCCGGCCGTCGAGCGGGAGCTGGTCCATCTTGAAGTCGCCGGTGTGCAGCACGACGCCGGCACCCGTGCGGATCACGACCGCGAGGGCGTCGGGGATGGAGTGGTTGACCGCGACGAACTCCAGGACGAACGGCCCGAAGGTGATCGTCTGGCCCTCGGCCACCTCGTACTGCGCGGTCTCCTTGAGGCGGTGCTCGCGCAGCTTGGAGCCGAGGAGCGCGAGGGTGAGCTTGGAGCCGACGAGGGGGATGTCGCCGCGCTCGCGCAGGAGGTAGGGCGTGGCGCCGATGTGGTCCTCGTGGCCGTGGGTCAGCACCAGGGCCTCGACGGCGTCGAGGCGGTCACGGATCGGGTCGAAGTCGGGGAGGATCAGGTCGACCCCGGGGTGGTGGTCCTCGGGGAAGAGCACGCCGCAGTCGACGATCAGCAGGCGGCCGTCGTACTCGAAGACCGTCATGTTGCGGCCCACCTCGCCCAGTCCACCGAGCGGGATGACCCGGAGGCCTCCTGCCGGGAGGGGGGCGGGCGCGCTCAGGTCGGGATGGGGATGGCTCAAGGTATTCCTTCGGTGTCAGTGGTTCAGATGAGGCCGGCGGCAGCCAGACCCGTGCGGAGCGCCGCGACCTCGTGGTCGTCGAGCGCGACGAGCGGGCCGCGGACGCGGCGGTTGTCGAGCACGCCGAGCAGCTCGAGGGCTGCCTTGGCGGTGGTGGCTCCGTAGTTGGGGACGCCCATCACGGCGTCGAAGGCCGGGAGGAGCGACGTGTGGATGCGGAGGGCCTCGGCGTGGTCGCCGCTGACCCAGGCGTCGATCATCGACGCCAGCTGGTCGCCCGCGGCGTGCGCGACGACCGAGACCAGGCCCACGCCGCCGTAGGCGAGGTAGCCCAGGGTGGCGACATCGTCGCCGGAGTAGACGGAGTAGCCCATCTCCACCAGCTGCGCGGTGCGTGGCAGCAGGCCGGACGCCTCCTTGACCGACGTGACGTGGTCGTAGCGGCGCATCGCCTCGTAGGTGTCGAGCTCGATGAGGCTCGCCGTGCGGCCCGGCACGTCGTAGAGCATGACCGGGAGGTCGGTCGCCTCGGCCACCGAGGTGAAGTGGTGGCGCAGGCCGACCTGGCCGGGCTTGTTGTAGTAGGGGCTGACGAGGAGCACGCCGTCGACGCCGATCTTCTCCGCCTGGCGGGCCAGCTCCACGGAGTGTGCGGTGGCGTTGGTGCCGACGCCCGCGACGACGCTCGCGCGGTCGCCGACCGCGTCCTGCACGGCACGGAGGATCTCGCCGTCCTCGGCCACCGAGGTGGTGGGGCTCTCCCCCGTCGTGCCGCTGACGACGACCCCGTCGTTGCCGTGGTCGATGAGGTGCGTCGCGATCCGCGCGGTGCCCTCGAGGTCGACGCTGCCGTCCTCGTGGAACGCGGTGGCCATCGCGGTGAGGAGGCGGCCGAACGGGACGGTAGAGCTCATGGTGAAAGGTTATCGCCCCGGTCCGGGATGACAGTCAGCGCCGAGCCGGGTGCCTGTCGGAGGGCTGACCTACGCTCGCCGCATGGCGTACGACGAGGAGCTGGCGCAGCGGATCCACGACCTGCTCGATGGCGAGCCCGGCGTGACGTCGAAGAAGATGTTCGGCGGGCTCGGCTTCATGGTCGACGGGCACATGGCGGTCGCGGCCGGGAGCCAGGGCTCGCTCATGGTGCGGGCCGACCCGGCCGACGGCGCGGAGTGGGCCGACGGCACGTCCGTGACGCCGATGGAGATGCGCGGGCGGCCGATGTCCGGGTGGCTGCTGGTGGCCTCCGACGCGCTCGCCGACGACGACCAGCTCCAGTTGTGGGTCGACCGTGGCGTCGCCTTCGTCCGGACGCTGCCTCCGAAGTAATCGATTGCCCTCACCCGGCCGAGCGCGTTGGCTGGCGCCGTGACGCTGACCCTGGACCTTCCCGAGCACCTGGCCGCCACCGACCGCGCACTCATCGCGGCCCTCGCCGAACGCAACCTCGCCGACCACGGCGACGGGCTCCTCGGGCTGGTGCTGTCGGGGTCCGCCGGCCGCGGCTTGGCCACGGACAGGTCGGATCTCGATGTCCTGGTCGTGCTGAGTGACGAGGCCGCCGCGGAGAGGACGACGGCGCACTCGTCCGAGGTGGACGAGATCCCGTGGTCGCGGTCCGAGCTCGACACCGTCGGGACCTTCGGCACGGAGGACTGGTGGTGCCGCTGGTCCTGCGCCTGGGCGCCTGTGCTCCTCGACCGCACGGACGGCGCCCTGGCCGACGCCGTCCGCCGCCAGGCGACGCTGTCCCCGGAGGAGGCCGACGGCGTGCTGATCGACCACGACCGGCTGGACGGCTGGCTCAACTTCGCCTACCGCGCCCTCAAGGGCGACCGCGACGGCCGCTCCCTCGAGACGCGCCTCGACGCGGCCGAGTCGGTGCCGTGGCTGCTCGACGTGGTCTTCGCGATGGCCGGCCGGGTGCGCCCCTACAACAAGTACCTCCCCTGGGAGCTCCGCACCCACCCACTCGAAGGCTGGCCGGCCGACGACCTGCTCGGGCTCGTCGAGCGCACTCTGGAGGGCGACGTGGGCGCGATCCGCGAGACCTTCGCCCGGGTGCGCCCGGCCTGTTCGTCGTACGACGCCTCCCGCGGCCACACACGCACGACCGACATGGTCCAGGGCTGGGGCGAGGAGCTGCGGCTGTTCGAGGTGCGCGCCGGCTGAGGGCCCGCTCAGGCCTCGCCGGCCGTCGCCCGGATGACGGGCAGCACGTGGTGCTCGAGCATCGGAGCGAGGTCGTCGGGGTGGTCGTGCAGCGGGGTCCAGCGCACCTCCGCGATCTCGGCGGACGCCACCGGGTCGGCGTCGGACTCCACCCAGAACACCGTCGAGTGCAGCGAGTGCCCCGGCTCGTTGGCCGCCTCGGAGAGGAACTCCCCCAGCAGCGTGGCCGACTCGATCTGCAGGCCGACCTCCTCGTAGGTCTCCCGCAGCGCCGCGTCCCGGGCCGACTCGCCCGGCTCGAGCTTGCCGCCGACCAGCATGAACCGCTCGGTCCCCCGCTTGCGGACCGTCAGCACGTGCCCGTCGCGCACGAGCGCGACGGCCGCGACGACGATGTGCCTGTCCCGGTCGACGTCCATGGGCCGAGGATCGCAGGTGGCCCCGGACATCACTCAGCCACCCTGACCGGGGCTTACCCGGCGGGTGGCTGAGTGATGCTGCTCGCTGGTCCGTCAGCCGCCTCTCGGCGAAGGGCCGCTCGAAGCGGCAAGTGGTGAGGCCCGGGGGCATGAATGCGGAGCCAGCTGTCCGGTCCAACGGCGACCGGGCCGGGTTCATTCCCGGCAGTCGCGGACGACCTGCGTCACGTGCCCGGGCAACAACCGCCGCACGTGTCCGAGAGGTGGCCCCGCCCGGGATGTTTGGGCCGTGCGACCAGCTCAACCCTGCAGATGCAGGTCGATGAACGCAACGGTGTCGCCCTCGAGGAGATAGCGGTCGTGCTCGACGAAGCCGCGCGCGAGGGCGAACTGCAGCCCTTCCTGGTTCGAGGCCAGGACCACGGTCTCGATCCTCACGGCGCCGGCCGATCGTGCCTGTGCGAGCTCCGCCTCGAGGTAGGCGGACCCGAGACCCCGACCGCGGTGCTCGGGCAGGATGCGGACGATCACGGTGGCCACCCGTCCGGGACCAGAGGGTGGGCGCACGGTGGCGTTGCCGACCAGCTCGTCGTCCGCGTAGGCGATGGTCAGGCGGTTGCGGGCGGAGCGCTCGGCCACCTCGGCTGCGGACAGCGGGGCGCTCGGGATGATCGCATTGTGGATCGCGCGCCACTCCTCGAGGAGGTCGCGCGTCGCGACGACGATCTCCAGGGCAGCGGTCACGACCCCAGCGCGCGGCGAACGGCGTCGAGGGCGTCGTCGTCGCTCAGGCCCAGCGTGCGCACCGAGGCGACGTACGACGACGCGGCCTCGCGCAGCGACCGCTGGACGCCCGACCCGGCGACGAACGTCCCGGCGCGGCCACGGGTCTCGACGACGCCGAGCGCCTCGAGCTCCTTGTAGGCGCGGGCCACGGTGCCGGCCGCGAGGTCGAGCTCGTCGGCGAGGGCGCGCACGGGTGGCAGGCGGAAGCCCGCGTCGAGGGTGCCGGCGTCGACCTGCGCGCGGATGCCGTCGCGCACCTGCTCGAAGGGAGGGACGCCGGAGGACGGGTCGACGGCGAGGTTCACGCGGCCGGGTCCATCCGCTCCAGCCACACGCGCTCGTAGCCGTCGAAGGCCTCGCGCCGTGTCTCCACCCACTCCCCGGCGGGGAACTGCGGGTAGTGCACGTCACCCTCGGGCTCGAGGTCGACCTCGGTCAGCACCTGGTGGGTGGCGTGCGGCAGCAGGGCGTCGTAGACCTCGCCGCCGCCCGCGACCATCAGGTCACCGGACTGGGCGCCGGCCAGCTCCAGCGCCGCCTCGACCGAATGGGCGACCAGCACCCCCTCGTGGCGCCAGCCGGCGTGGCGGGTCAGCACGATCGTCGTCCGTCCGGGCAGCGGCCGGCCGATGGACTCGAAGGTGGTGCGGCCCATGAGGAGGGTGTGCCCCCAGGTGAGCTCCTTGAACTGCGCCTGCTCGCCGGGGAGGCGCCACGGGATGTCGGGGCCGTTGCCGATCACCCGGTTGCGGGCATGGGCCGCGACGAGGACGACGCGCTGGTCGGGACGGAGCACGGGACCGACCCTACTGATGGACGGTCCATGGGCCCTGTTCCCTGCGCCGGGGCCCTGTCACGGTGGAAGGTAGATCCCCGACCTCCGGAGGCTCCGATGAGCACTGAAGACAGCCCGACCTGCCCCGACTGCCACGCCGTCGTGGCCGACCTCACCGCCCACGAGCGGTGGCACACGCGTCTGGTGGCCGACGTCGCGAAGGCGGTCAGCCAGGCGCTCGAGCGCCGCTAGACCGCGATGGGCGCCTTGATGCCCGGGTGGGGGTCGTAGCCCTCGACCGCGACGTGCTCGAGGTCGAAGCCGTCGATCTCGGTGACGGTGGGGTCGAGGACGAGGCGCGGCAGCGCGCGCGGCTCGCGCGAGAGCTGCAGCCTGGCCTGCTCGACGTGGTTGAGGTAGAGGTGCGCGTCGCCCATCGTGTGCACGAAGTCGCCCACCTCGAGCCCGGTCACCTGGGCGACCATGTGCGTCAGCAGCGCGTAGGACGCGATGTTGAACGGCACGCCGAGGAAGGTGTCGGCCGAGCGCTGGTAGAGCTGGCAGGAGAGCCGGCCGTCGGCGACGTAGAACTGGAACAGCGTGTGGCAGGGCGGCAGGGCCATGTCGTCGACGTCGGCGACGTTCCATGCCGACACGATGTGGCGACGCGAGTCCGGGTTCGTGCGGATGCCCTCGACCAACCGGGCGACCTGGTCGACGTGCCGGCCGTCGGGCGTGGGCCACGACCGCCACTGGTAGCCGTAGACGGGACCGAGGTCGCCGTTGTCGTCGGCCCACTCGTCCCAGATGGTGATGCCGCGGTCCTGCAGCCACTTCACGTTGGTGTCGCCGCGCAGGAACCACAGCAGCTCGCCGAAGACCGATCGCGTGTGCACCTTCTTGGTGGTCACGAGGGGGAACCCCTCGGACAGGTCGAAGCGCATCTGGTGGCCGAAGACGCTCAGCGTGCCGGTGCCGGTGCGATCGGTCTTCTCGACCCCCTCGTCGAGGATCCGCTGGAGCAGGTCGAGGTAGGCGCGCACGGGACGACTCTACGACGCCGGATCAGGGGACCAGGACAACCTTGCCGGTCGTCTCACGAGCAGCCATGGCACGGTGCGGCCGAAGGGTCCCGGCTCGCCCTCGCGCAGGACGGTGTCGAGGAGCAGCACCTCGGGACCGCCGTGCTCACGCTGCCCGATTGCTGTCATCGTCGCCATGGCGACGACGCTAGGAGCTCACGTTGACTTGAGGTCAAGTCAGGAGCGGGGCACCCGCGCCTCGACCAGCACGCACTCGACGTCGAAGACGAGGTCGGGTCCGTCGCGCCACGGCGCGTCCAGGACGTCGTACGCCGCTCGCAGGCGGGCCCGCACGTCGTCGGTCTGCTCACGCCACAGGACGCCGAAGTTCCCGACCGAGGTGAGCCCCTCCCACAGGTCGTCGGCGGCGACGCGCCACCGCCAGGCGTGCGTGCCGGCGTGGGTGACGGCCAGCCTGGCCTCGCCGAGGATGCCGGCGAGACCGTGGGGCGAGCGCTCGAAGTCGCGCTCGGCCGGCAGCCGGGGCGACGGGGAGCGGGTGGCGCCGGCGGCGTCGAGCAGCCCGCTCCACATGACCGCCTGCGGCGGTGGGGTCGCGGCCCAGATCGTCGCGCGCACGGTGCCGCCTGGCGCGGCCACCCGCGCCAGCTCGCGCGCCCCGGCGCGGGGGTCGTCGACGTGGTTGAGCACGAAGGACGCCGTCACGGCCTCGAAGCCGTCGTCGGCCAGGGGCAGGTCGGGAAGGCCGCCGACCACCACGTCGGCGCCGAGGGCCGCCGAGGCCAGCGCCGCCATCTCCGCGTCGGGCTCGACCCCGACGGCGTCGTGCCCCGCCTCACGGGCCGTCCGCACGAGCGCGCCCGTGCCGCACCCGACGTCGAGCAACCGCCCGTCGCGGGGCAGGCCCGCCACCAGGACCGGGATCGCGCCGGCGCAGAGGCCGGCGAAGCTGCGTGCGTAGGCGTGCGCCACGCCTGTCCAGAGTGCTTCGGCCACGAGGCGGGACCCTAGCGACCGGCGCCGACGCCTCAGCGCAGCCTCACCGTGCCGCCGGCGACGACCGTGACCGGCTCGTCGCACGTCAACTCCGTCGGGCACACCACGACCGCGCGACGCCCGGTCTCGGACTGCCGCAGCTCGTCCTCCGCCCCGGCGCGGCGTGCGGAGTCGACGAGGTGGGCCCATCCCCCACCGGGCAGGGGCACGCTCTCCACCAGCACGTCGTACGCACCGAGCCCGAGAAGTGGCGGCGGCGTCAGGACCGCGTCGAGCGCGGAGGTCTCGTCGGCCGGCTCGACCCCACCCTCCGCGTCCACCCGCACCACCTCGCCGGTGCGCAGCCGCGCGACAACGGCCGGGCCGTCGGCGACGAACGCCTCGACCTCCGGGAGCTCGACCACCACGTCCTCGAGGTGCAGCTCGCCCTCGGCGTACCACGCGACCGGGAGCCGGTTGGCCTCCGCGCGCACCGCCGGTGGCTCCGGCTGCGCCGCCCACCACGCCCACCCCGCGGCCAGCAGGGCCACGACGGCGAGCCCGACGACGGCGCGAAGGGCGCCCCGCCGTCGACGCGCGGCACGCACCTCCCCCGCGCGCTCGAGCCACTCCTCCGGCCCGTCATGCGGGTCGCGAGGACGTACGGCGTGGGGCACCGGCTCTCCCGGCCGCACGGGCAGTCCCGCCCGCTCCCGCGCCTCCGCCCAGAGCGTGACGTCGACCTGCTCGTCGCGCACCCGGCGATGCCACGAGCGGCGGGCGGCGAGCAGGGCCTCGGCGACCGCGAGCCGTGCACGGTCGCCCGGCACGCCCTCGTCCTCGAGCCCGCCGACGAGGTCGGGCCAGCGCGCGTCGACGTACGACGCGAAGTCGGTCCGCTCCGTCATCCCACCTCCCACCGTCTCGCCACTCTGGGCGAGGCGTCGTGGACCTTTCGGATCCGGTGGCCGGCGCGGATGGGTTCAGGCGCTCAGCGACATCGGGCCGTAGACCTGGCGGTCGTGCTCGAACAGCGTCACTGCAGCCACGCCGTGCTCGGCGAGGTCGGCCCAGATCTCGCCGACCCACGACTCCGCGTCGCCCTGGTTGGCAAAGCGCTGGTCGGAGTGGCCGGCGACCTCGACAGCCTCGCCGGACGCGTCCTCGAGGCGCCACCACCACGGCCGCTCGGCGGCCGAGGGCTGGCGGAACGTCGGGGGCTGGCCGGGCAGCACGTCAGGACTCCTTGACCGACGGGTCGACGAAGGGCGGCTTGACCAGCTGGAAGATCTCGCGCCGGCCGCGGATGTCGACGCCGACCTGCGCGTCCTCGGCGACCATCGTCGGGATCAGGGCGAGCCCGATGCCCTTCTTCAGCGTCGGGGAGAACGTGCCGGACGTGATGTCGGCCAGGGGCACGTCGTGGGTCAGGGTGACGCCCATGCCGGGTCGCGGGATGCCGCGACCGACGGCGACGAGGCCGCGCAGGCGACGCTTGGGCCCGTCCTCCTTGACCTTCACGACCGCGTCGCGGCCCCAGAAGGTGTCCTTCTTCCACCCGACCGCCCACGACAGCCCCGCCTCGACGGGGTTGGTCTCGAGGCTGATGTCCTGGCCGTGCAAGGGATAGCCCATCTCGGTGCGCAGCGTGTCGCGGGAGCCGAGGCCGCACGCGGTGATGCCCCACTCCTCGCCGGCGGCCATCAGTTCGTCCCAGAGCCGGCCCGCCACGGAGTTGGCGACGACCAGCTCGTAGCCGCGCTCGCCGGTGTAGCCGGTGCGGCACACGACGACGCCGACACCGGTGTCGCCCAGCTCGGCCTCGACGAAGGTCATGTAGTCGTGACCGGTGGGCAGTCCGACCTTGTCGAGCACCTCGTCGGAGCGGGTGCCCTGCACCGCCAGCACGGCGTAGTCGTCGTGGTGGCTCCTGACCGTCACTTCGTCGGGCGCCGCGGCGGCGAGGCGGGCCACGACCTCGGCGGTGTTGGCCGCGTTGGGGATCAGCAGCACGTGCTCGAGGTCGTGCCAGTAGGCGATCAGGTCGTCGACGATGCCGCCGGACTCGTCGAGGCAGAGGGTGTACTGCGCCTTGCCGGGCTCGATCTTCGCGAGGTCGTTGGACAGCGTGGCGTTGACGAAGTCGGCGGCGCCCGGACCGGACACCATCGCCTTGCCGAGGTGGCTCACGTCGAAGATGCCGACCGACTCGCGGACGGCCGTGTGCTCCTTCACGACACCGGTCGGGTACTCCAGCGGCATCGACCACCCACCGAACTCGGCGAACTTCGCACCGAGGGCCTCGTGACGGTCGTGGAGGGGCGACTGCTTGAGCGATCCGGCCATGGCGCGAACCTACCGCAGCAGGAATTGCGTCAGGTCTCGCCTAGCATGCCGCGGGTGACCACCTACGCCCTCCGCAGCGCCAGCCCCGCCAAGACCCGAGCCGACGCCGTCGTCGTGGGAGTAGTCGCCGGCCCGAAGGGTCCACGGTTGTGCGACGCCGCTGCGGACGTCAGTGCGGCGTACGGCCGCCGACTGCGCCCCTTCCTCTCCACCATGGGCGTGACCGGCAAGGCCGGCGAGGCGGTCCGGACGCCGACGCGCGACGAGGTCAACGCCCCGCTCCTGGTGTTCGTCGGCCTCGGCGAGGACCCGACCGACCCCATCGCCGTACGCCGTGCCGCGGGCGTCGCGGCCCGCAACGTCCCCAACGCCGCCTCGGTCGCCCTCGCCCTGCCGAGCGACACCCCCGAGCTGGTCGCCGCGGTGGTCGAGGGCCACCGCCTCGGCGGCTACACGTTCACCGCCTACAAGTCCACGAAGTCCGAGACCACCGAGCCCAACGACGTCGTCGTGCTCACCGCGATCGCGCGCAAGGCCGACGCCGTCGCCGCCCTCGAGCGCGCGGAGGTCCTCGCCGACGCCGTCGCGCTGGCCCGCGACTGGGTCAACACTCCGCCGCGCGACTGCACGCCCCCGCTGCTGGCCGAGCTCGTCACGGCCGCGCACAAGGAGGTCACCAAGGGCCGCGGTGCGCCCAAGGTGAAGCTCGAGGTGTTCGACCACGAGCAGCTCGCCGAGATGGGCTGCGGCGGCATCCTCAGCGTCGGCGACTCCTCGGACGCGCCGTCCCGCCTGGTCAAGCTGACCTGGGCGCCGCAGGACGCGGTGGCGCACCTCGCCCTGGTCGGCAAGGGCGTCACCTTCGACTCCGGCGGCCTCACCATCAAGCCGTCCGCGAGCATGGTCAACATGAAGGGCGACATGGCCGGAGCGGCCAGCGTCGTCGCGGCCACCCTCGCGATCGCGCGGCTCGGCCTGCCGGTCAAGGTGACCGCGTTCGCGCCGATGGCCGAGAACATGGTGTCGGGCACCGCCACCCGCCCCGGCGACGTCATCACCATGCACAACGGGTCGACCGTCGAGATCGCCAACACCGACGCCGAGGGCCGGATGCTGCTGGGCGACGCGCTGTCGCTCGCGGTGCAGGAGGAGCCCGACGTGGTCGTCGACATCGCCACCCTCACCGGCCACATGCAGCTCGCGCTGGGCGACAAGGTCGGCGCCGTCATGGGCACCGACGGCGAGGTGCAGGTCGTCCTGGCCGCAGGCCGGGCCGCCGGCGAGCAGCACTGGCCGATGCCGATCCCGGAGGAGATGAAGGAGCGCATCAACTCCTCCAAGGTCGCCGACCTGCTCCAGCACGACTGGGTGCGCTGGGGCGGCGGCCTCTACGCGTCAGCGTTCCTGCGCGAGTTCACCGGCGGGTTGCCGTGGGCGCACCTCGACATCGCCGGCAAGGAGATGAACACCGGTGGTCCCTACGGCCACGTGCCCTCGGGCGCCACCGGCTTCGGGGTCACCACGCTCGTGGAGATCGCGCGGTCCCTCACCGAGGGCCGGTCCGAGGACTGACCCGGGCTCGCGCCCTGACCTCCTAGATCCCGCCGGCCTTCTTGCGCCGGTTGTAGTCGCGCATCCGCTGCGGGACGCCGACCACCGCTGCGTCGTACGACGGCACGCGGTGGCGGTTGGCGAAGTCGTGCGCCCACTTCACGCTCGGCACGCGCCGTCGGGTCCACTCGCCGTCGTGCGCGACCAGCAGGAGGGTCACGTCGTTGACGGCCGTGCGGGGCTCGACGAACCCCTCGACCCCCTGGCGGGTGGCGACGAAGTTCTCGAGGTGTCGCACGTCCTCACCGTCGGAGGCACGCACGCGCGTCGAGCCGGTGCGGGTGGCGTCGCGCGCCGGAGCACTGGAGCGCCCTTTGCGGCGGAATCGGTCGAACAGGCCCATGGCGCACATTCTGCCGGGAGGTTCCCCATCGTGCGCGCGCGGATCGCCGGTTCAGCCCACCCGACCCGGTGTGGACAGCCTCGCGAAGAGTGCAAAGATGGACGCGCCCGAGATGGTCGGTGCGAGTCGAGCGTGTGGAGGAAAGTCAGTGACGGACGGTGAGTTCGACGTCCTCGTCCTCGGGGCTGGATCGGGCGGTTACGCCTGTGCCCTGCGAGCGGCCCAGCTGGGTCTGAGCGTCGGGCTGGTCGAGAAGGGCAACCTCGGCGGCACCTGCCTCCACGTGGGCTGCATCCCGACCAAGGCCCTCCTGCACGCCGCGGAGGTCGCCGACTCGGCCCGCGAGGCCGCGCAGTTCGGCGTCACCGCGACCCTCGACGGCATCGACATGGCCGGCGTCAACGCCTACAAGGACAAGGTCGTCGACCGTTTGTTCAAGGGCCTGACCGGCCTCATCAAGTCGCGCGGCATCACCGTCGTCCAGGGCACCGGCACACTGACCGGTCCCCGCGAGGTCACCGTCGACGGCACGGCCTACACCGGCAAGGCCGTCGTGCTGGCCTCCGGCTCCTACAGCAAGTCGCTGCCCGGCCTCGAGGTCGACGGCGAGAAGGTCATCACCTCCGAGCACGCGCTCCGCCTCGACCGCGTCCCGGCGTCCGCCATCGTGCTGGGCGGCGGCGTGATCGGCTGCGAGTTCGCGAGCGTCTGGAAGTCCTTCGGCTCCGAGGTCACCATCATCGAGGCCCTCCCGCGGCTCGTCGCCGCCGAGGACGAGGCCTCCTCCAAGGCGCTCGAGCGTGCCTTCCGCAAGCGCAAGATCAGCTTCCTCACCGGCACCCCGTTCCAGAGCGTCAAGACCACCGACACGGGCGTCGCCGTCACCGTCGAGGGCGGCGACGTGATCGAGGCCGAGGTGCTCCTCGTCGCCGTCGGGCGCGGCCCCTCGACCGACGGCCTCGGCTACGCCGAGCAGGGCATCGAGATGGACCGCGGCTTCGTGCTCGCCGACGAGCGCTGCCGGACCAACGTCGAGGGCGTCTACGCCGTCGGCGACATCGTCCCCGGCCTCCAGCTGGCCCACCGCGGCTTCCAGCAGGGCATCTTCGTGGCCGAGGACATCGCCGGTCTCGACCCGCGCCCCGTCGACGACGCCGGCATCCCGCGGGTGACCTACTCCCACCCGGAGATCGCGTCGGTCGGGCTCGACGAGGCGAGGGCGCGCGAGCTGCACGGCGACGCGGTCACCACGGTGACGTACGACCTCGGCGGCAACGGCAAGAGCCAGATCCTCCAGACCCAGGGCTTCGTCAAGCTGGTCAGCCTGGTCGACGGCCCGGTCCTCGGCGTCCACATGGTGGGCGATCGGGTCGGTGAGCTCATCGGCGAGGCCCAGCTCATCTACAACTGGGAGGCACACGCCGACGACGTCGCGCCGCTCGTGCACGCCCACCCCACGCAGAACGAGGCCCTCGGCGAGGCGCACCTCGCGCTGGCCGGCAAGCCGCTGCACGCGCACTCCTGAACATCCCTCAGAATCTCCCCAACCAACGCGAGCGAAGGAACCACATGGCCTCCGAAGTCACCCTCCCCGCACTCGGCGAGTCCGTCACCGAGGGCACCGTCACCCGCTGGCTGAAGCAGGTCGGTGACACGGTTGCCGTCGACGAGCCGTTGCTGGAGGTCTCCACCGACAAGGTCGACACCGAGATCCCCTCGCCCGTCGCCGGCACGCTCCTCGAGATCAAGGCCAACGAGGACGACACCATCGAGGTCGGCGCGGTCCTCGGCGTGATCGGCGAGGAGGGCGAGTCCGCGGGCGACGCCTCCGAGACCGCCGAGCCCGAGGCGCAGCCCCAGGACGAGGGCGAGTCGGAGAAGAAGGCCGAGCAGGAGGAGCAGGTCGCCGAGGAGACCGGCGAGCTCCCCGCCGGCGACGAGACCCCCGAGTCGGAGAAGGACGACGCCCCGGCCGAGTCCGAGCCCGCGGCCGAGCAGGCCTCGTCCGGCGGCTCCTCCTCCGGTGGTGGCGGCGGTACGCCGGTCACGCTGCCCGCGCTGGGTGAGTCCGTCACCGAGGGCACCGTCACCCGCTGGCTCAAGAAGGTCGGCGACGAGGTCGCGGTCGACGAGCCGCTCCTGGAGGTCTCCACCGACAAGGTCGACACCGAGATCCCCTCGCCCGTCGCCGGCACGCTGCTGGAGATCAAGGCCGAGGAGGACGAGACGGTCGAGGTCGGCGCCGAGCTCGCGATCATCGGGTCCGGCGACGCGGCTCCCGCGAAGTCCGCCGAGCCGGAGCCCGAGCCCGAGGCCAAGGAAGAGCCGAAGTCCGAGCCGGAGCCCGAGCCGGAGCCGGCGCCCGAGGCCGAGGAGAAGCCCCAGGCAGAGCCCGAGCCGCAGGCGAAGGAAGAGCCGAAGGAGCAGCCGAAGGAGGAGGCTCCGGCCGCGCCGGCAGCCCCGGTGGCGAGCGAGGGTGGCCGCGACCAGTCGGCGTACGTCACCCCGCTGGTGCGCAAGATGGCCGACCAGCACGGCATCGACCTCGGGTCGGTCCAGGGCACCGGTGTCGGTGGCCGGATCCGCAAGCAGGACGTCCTCGACGCCGCTGCTGCCGCCCAGCAGGCTGCCTCCGCCCCGGCTGCTCCGGCCGCCGCGCCGTCCGCGCCCGCCGCCGGCGCTCCGCCTGCTGCTGCCGCCCCGTCGTCGGCGTCGCCGTCGCCGCTGCGTGGCACCACCGAGCCCCTCTCGCGCCTGCGCAAGGTGATCGCCACGCGCATGGTCGAGTCGCTGCGGGAGGCCGCCCAGCTGACGCAGGTCATGGAGGTCGACGTCACCTCGATCGCCCGTCTCCGCGAAGCGTCGAAGGCCGACTTCCTGGCCCGCGAGGGCGTGAAGCTGACGTACCTGCCCTTCTTCGCCAAGGCCGCGATCGACGCGCTCAAGCTGCACCCCAAGCTCAACGCGGCGATCGACTCTGACAAGGGCGAGGTGACCTACTTCGACCGTGAGAACATCGCGTTCGCGGTGGACACCGAGAAGGGCCTGCTGACCCCGGTGGTGAAGGAGGCCGGTGACCTCTCGATCGCCGGGCTGGCGAAGAAGATCGCCGACGTCGCCGAGCGCACCCGCACCAACAAGATCACCCCGGACGAGCTGTCCGGTGGCACCTTCACCATCACCAACCTCGGCAGCTTCGGGGCGCTCTTCGACACCCCGATCATCAACAAGCCGCAGGTCGCCATCCTCGGCCCCGGTGCCGTGGTGAAGCGTCCCGTCGTGATCGACGACCCCAACCTGGGCGAGACGATCGCGGTGCGCCACATGGTCCACCTGTCGCTGACGTACGACCACCGCCTGGTCGACGGCGCCGACGCGGGTCGCTTCCTCCAGGAGGTCAAGAAGCGCCTCGAGGCCGGCCAGTTCGAGGTCTGAGCACAGCCGCTGATCGACGCCCCGTCCACCTCGGTGGGCGGGGCGTCGTCGCGTCCTGCCCCGGTCGCCGGCTGCCTGGAGTCACCGGATATCCGGTGACTTCCCACGGATCGTGGAAGATCCGAGCCACCAGGTGACCCAGACCTTCCACGATCTCCGTACGCCCCGCGCTCGAAGAGCTCCGGCCAGCGGCCGGGGTCACACGAAAATCGGGCGCGCGATGTCGGCCCCGGCACGTAACGTCTTGTGCTTGTGACGGTGACCGAGACGCAGACCCACCCGGCACCGGCGACGACGTCCGCGACCGACGGACTGCCGCCGGGTCGGGTGCCTGTCGACTGGCGCCGGGTCCGCCGTCCGCTGACCTACCTCTGCTTCTCGATGTCCCTGCTCGGCGCGGTCGCGGCGTCCCTCGGCTCGATGGTCGCCGGGCGCCTCGCCGTCGGCCCGACCAGCACGCTGCTGACCCTCCTGGCGCTGTGCGTCGTGGGCGGGGCGGTGATCGACACGGTCGCCAAGACCATCTGGGCCACCATCTGCGACCGCGCCGAGGGGCAGCTGCGTGCCGACCTGCTCGACGCGGCGATGGCGCAGCCGCTGTCCGAGCTCTCCGAACAGGCGGTCGGCGAGGTCCTCGACCGCATCGACGACGACACCTGGGAGGTCGGCCAGCTGATGCGCTGGGGCGTGTGGCAGGCCGCGCGCACCTTCCTGGCCTCCGGCCCGCTGTGGGTGGTCGCGTCCCTCACCTGGTGGCCGGCGGCCTTCCTGTTCCCGGTGACCGCGGTCGTCACCTACCTCTCGATCCGCCACCTGCTCCCCCAGATCGCCCAGCGCAAGGTCGTCGAGGAGGCAGCCTGGACCGACCATGCCGCCTCCACCGAGGAAGGCGTCGCCGCCCGCGACGACGTACGCACCTCACTGGGCCAGGCCCACGTGCTGCGCCGCAACGCCTACCTCGCGTCGGTCATCCACCAGACCCTCGACGCGGTCCTCGCGGTCGAGGTGCGCGTCACCCGGCGCAGCGGCGGGCTGCTCCACGGCGCCCTCGCCGCGGTCGGCGTCGTCGGCGTCGCGCTGGTCCTGTCCGGCGACCTGTCGACGGCGCGGCTGGTCACGCTGTTCCTCGTCACGACGATGTTCGTCGGGGGCGTCGACATGCTCGCCCGCCACCTGCCCGACCTCCAGGAGGGCTTCGGCGCCGTGCTCCGGCTGCGCGCCATGATGGCCTCGTCCGTCGAGCCCCAGGGCGGCCTCCCCGTGCCCGACGGCCCGCTCGACGTGGAGTTCCGGCACCTGGAGTTCCGCTACGGCACGGGCACGTTCGCGCTCCGCGACGTCGACCTCCTGCTCACCGCGGGCCACACCTGCGCGCTCGTCGGTCGCACCGGGTCGGGCAAGTCCACCCTCGCCTCCCTGCTGTCCCGTGCCGTCGAGCCGCCGCGCGGCATGGTGTTCCTCGGCGGGGTCGACGTCCTCGACCTCGACCTGCAGCAGCTGCGCTCCGCCGTCGGCGTGGTGACCCAGCGCACCGAGGTCCTCGCCGGCACCCTCGCCGACAACATCACCCTCTTCGACGACGTCCCCCGCTCGGTCGTCGAGGCGGCGGTGGCCGAGCTCGGCCTGACCGAGTGGGTCGCCGGGCTGCCCGACGGCCTCGACACCGTCCTCGGCCCCGGCGGCACCAGCCTGTCCGCCGGGGAGGAGCAGCTCGTCGCCTTCGCCCGGCTCCTGGTGCGCGATGTCAGCGTCGTCGTCCTCGACGAGGCCACGGCCCGCATGGACCCGGTCACCGAGGCCCGCGTCGTACGCGCCGCCGACCGGCTGATCTCGGGACGCACCGGCATCCTCGTCGCCCACCGGCTCTCCACCACCGAGCGAGCCGAGCAGGTCGCCGTCCTCGAGTCCGGTCGCGTGGTCCAGCAGGGCCCGCGGGCCCGCCTCGCCGCCGAGGACGGCCGGTTCCGCGACCTCCTCGACGCCGCCGCGCACGAGGCGGTCGTCGAGGAGCACCACCACGACGACTCCACCATCGGGTCGGTGCGCCGCAGCACCACTCCCCCGGCGCCGCCCGAGCTCGCCCCGACGCCGAGCCTGGCCCGCCAGGTGCTCCACACGATCAGCATGCAGCCGCAGTGGGGCCTGCTCGGAGCGTTCCTGTTCCTCGTCTCCTCGCTGACCGGTGCGTTCGGTGCGGTCACCGGATGGGTATGGGGCCACATCGTCACCGACCTGCAGGCGGGTGAGCGCCCCGGGCTCCTGGTCGTCGCCCTCGTCGCCTCCCTCCTCGTCGGCCCGCTCCTCCTCGCCCAGGCGTTCCGCACCTATCCGCACTGGTGGGTGGAGGTACGCCTCCGCGTGCGCGCCGCGGTGCTCCACGGGCAGACGTCCCAGCGCCGACTGCTGCGCACGCCGCCCGGTGAGGTCGTCGCCCGCACGATGGACGCCGACCGGCTCGCGCGCTACACCGACCGCTGGGTCGACTTCGTCAACGGACTGGTCATCGCGGTGGTGACCGCCCTGATCGCCCGCACCTGGCTGGCCGGCGCGGTCCTGCTGGCCGTCATGGTCGCGTCCGCCCTCGCCTCGACCCTGGGCCGCCGCGTCGCCGGACGCTCGGCTGCGGCCGCATCGACCGCACGCGCGAGGTTCGGGCAGTCGCTCGTGTCGGCGCTGGAGTCGGTGCGCACCGTCAAGCTCGCCGCGGCCACGCCGCAGGTCCACCAGCACCTGCGCGACGTCGACGGTGGCCGCGTGGACGCCGCCGTGCGCGAGCACCGCGTGCAGGCGCTGCTCGAGGGCGTGCCGGTCGTCATGGTCCAGTGCGGCGTCGTCGCGGCGTGGGCCGGGCTGCTCACCGGCCGGTGGGAGCTCGCGACCGCGCTGCTCGTCGCCAACGCCGTCAGCGGGTTCGACTGGTTCGGTCGGGTCGCCGGCACGGTCGTGACCGAGGCGCCCGGCACCCGGGCGTGGATGAACGCCACCAGCGAGCTCGCCGGAGGCGGCGACCTGATGGACCTGCCCCCCGGCGTCGACCTCGTCCGCGGCACCGGGCCGGAGCCCTCCACGCCCCACCGCGACCCGCTGCGCATCCTCACGATCCGCGACCTCGCCGCGGTGCACGACGACGGCACGGTCGGCGTGCAGGACGTCGACCTCGACGTGCGGGCCGGCGAGCTCGTCCTGCTGCTCGGCCAGGTCGGGTCGGGCAAGTCCAGCCTGCTCAGCGCGCTCGCCGGCCTCGTCGGGAGCACGGGCGAGATCCGCTGGAACGACCGCCTCGTCGACGACCCGCAGACCACGCTCCGGCCCGGTCGGGTCGCCCACGTGGCGCAGGTGCCGCGAGTGCTGTCCGGCACGTTCACCGGCAACGTCGCCCTCGACCACGCCGACCGCTCGGTGGTGCCCGCGCTCGAGGCGGCCCGCATGGGACGCGACGTCTCGGAGGCCGGTGGCGCCGATGCCGTCGTCGGCCACCGCGGCGTACGCCTCTCCGGTGGGCAGGTGCAGCGCCTCGCGCTGGCCCGGGCGCTGGCGACGGACGCCGACGTGCTGCTGGCCGACGACGTGTCGTCCGCGCTCGACGCCGCCACCGAGATCGAGCTGTGGCAGGCGTTGCGGGCTCGCGGCACGGCCGTCATCGGCGCCACGAGCAAGGCTGCGGCACTCGCGCAGGCCGACCGGGTCGTGGTGCTCGACTCCGGTCGCGTGGTCGACGACGGACCGTGGCACGAGCTGTCGTCGCGGTGGGCCCACCTGGCCGGCTGAACCATCCGCAGCCGCTTTGGCCGCATGGTTGGGTGGGGACATGCGCGTCGTCATCGCTGGTGCCTCGGGCTTTCTCGGGACCCACCTGTCCGACCACCTGCGGGTGCACGGGCACGAGGTGACGGCCCTCGTCCGGGGCGAGCCCGGCTCGGCCCACGAGTCCCGGTGGGACCCGGCCGCCGGCAGCATCGACGCTGCGGTGATCGAGTCCGCCGACGCGGTGGTCAACCTCGCCGGCGCGCCCATCGCCGGCAACCCGCACTCGAGGAAGTGGGCCCGGGAGGTGCTCGAGTCGCGAGTCTCGACCACCCGCCTGCTCGCCGAGACGATCGCCGAGACCGCGCGCCCGGCTGCCTTCCTCGCCGGCAACGGCATCGCCTGGTACGGCGACCACGGCACGTCGCCGGTCACCGAGGACACGCCCAGCACCGGCGACGCGTTCCTCACCAACGTCTCCCACGAGTGGTCCGAGGCGGCCGACCCGGCCCGCAAGGCGGGCGCTCGTGTGTGCGAGCTGCGGACCTCCCCGGTCATGGACCGCACCTCGCCGCCGCTGAAGCAGCTGCGCCTGCTCTTCCAGGCCGGCGGCGGCGCCCGCCTCGGGTCGGGCGAGCAGTTCATGCCGATGATCTCGCTGCGCGACTGGGTCGGCGCGGTGAGCTACCTCATCGAGTCGCGCGACGTCTCCGGCGCCTTCAACCTCTGCTGCCCGCACACGCCGACCAACGCCGAGTTCACCAAGGCTCTGGCGGCCGCGCTGCGCCGCAAGGCCTTCCTCGCCGTCCCGGCGCCGCTGATGAAGCTGGCCGCCGGCGACCTCGCACCCGAGGTGCTCGGCTCGGTCAACGCCCGGCCGGCAGCACTCGAGCGGGCCGGCTACGACTTCGAGGACGAGGACGTGCGCGAGGTGCTGACCGCCGCGCTGTCCTGATCGCGCACCTCAGCCACCACCCACCTCGCACCCTCGCGGACCAGCGCCACCCGTCGCGTGGACGGTCGTTCGACCGGCAGCGAGACGGACGCGCCGGACCCGACGGCCTCCGCACCGACGACACGGTCCGTGACCACCAGCTCCAGCCGGCCCGGTGACCGGGCGGCCACCCGCAGGGCCAGCACCTGCGTCACCATCCCCTCCACGCGCAGCCCGCGCCGGCCGTAGTCCCGCAGCAGCCGGACATCGGCCGCCCCCGCTCCGGACCCGTCGGCGTACAACCTCCCGAGAGCGCGTGCGTCGCCCTCGGCCCAGGCGGCGGACCGCCGCTCGTCCCAGGCCGCCAGCACCGCGGCCGGCCCGGACCGCTCGGCCTGCGGCGCGGACGGGGACGACGCCGGGCTCGCCAGGCGCGGGCGTGGCGCCGGGTCGGGGCGCGCCACGACGACCACGAGCGTCGCCACCACCAGCGCGCAGGCGACGGCGGTGAGCGCGGGGAGCAGTCGTCGCGGGTCCACCCCGCCACCCTCGCCGATCCCGCGGTCGGCTGCAGGCGTCATCCACAGGCGTTCGCCCGTCCCCGCTCGGACATGTCTGAGGACGCCGTGGACGGAACCGAGGGCCTGGGCCGACCGTTGCGTCCTCAGATGTCCCCGCGGCGGGACGGACGGCCCAGCGGCGTACGCTCGGGGCCATGTCGTCGGACCAGATCGCCACGCACGCGCTCGCCTTCGAGGTCGCCGGTCTCGGCGACGACGCCGTCGACTACCTGGCCGCCTGGGACCTCCAGCGCCGGGTGCACGAGGAGGTCGTCGCGGGCTCGCGGCCCGACACCGTGCTGCTGCTCGAGCACCCGCCCGTGTTCACCGCCGGCAAGCGCACCGACCCCCACGAGCGGCCGCTCGACCCGGGCGGCGCGGCGGTGATCGACGTCGACCGCGGCGGGAAGATCACCTTCCACGGCCCCGGCCAGCTCGTCGGCTACCCGATCGTCCAGCTGCCCGACCACGTCAAGGTCGTCGACTACGTGCGCCGGGTCGAGGAGGCGCTCATCGCGGTCTGCACCGACCTGGGCGTCACCACCGCCCGCATCCCGGGCCGTAGCGGCGTGTGGCTGCGCGAGGACGAGCGCGGCCCCGAGCGCAAGATCGCCGCCATCGGGATCCGGGTCAGCCGGGGCGTCACGATGCACGGCTTCGCCCTCAACTGCGACGTCGACCTGGGCTGGTACGACCGCTTCGTCCCGTGCGGCATCGCCGACGCCGGCGTCACCTCGCTCTCGCAGGAGCTCGGTCGCGACGTCACGATCGACGACGTGCTGCCGAGCGTGCGCCGGCACCTGGCGACGTACCTCGCCTGGCAGCCCTATGACGCCACCCCCGACTACGACGCCCGTCCCGAGCCGGGCCACGGCTCCCGCATCGAGCTGGTGCGCCCGGGCGCGTGACCCGCGCGGACCGGTGCGTCAGTCGCGCCGGTCCTCACCGAACCGCTCGTGCGAGTGGTGCTCCTCGGCGAGCCGCCGCAGCGTGGTGAGCACGGTCGCGAAGACGACCTGCCCGACGATCATCTCCTCGAGCAGGCCGACGCGGTCCTTGCGGTCGTCGAGGTTGGCGATCTCGTGGCGTGCGAGCTGGTCGGCCATCGCGACGTAGGGCGCGATCTCGGCGGGGTCGCGGGGGTGGGTGTCGAAGCACGCCACCAGCTCCAGCGTCGCCGCCAGGTTGTCGCGGTCGACGGAGTCCTTGCGCACGCAGTCCCAGCCCGCCTGGGCGATGATCGCGTCGGCGATCTCCCGCGCCTGCCCTCGCGACGGGTCGGCGGACGCCGGAGGCGGGGTGGGTGCGAGTGCGTCGGCGGCCACCGCGAAGAGGTCGTGCACGGTCCCCCGCGTCTCCGAAGCAGCGACGAGACGCCGCAGGCCCTCGACCGGCACGTCGCCCACGTCGCGCAGGATCCGCAGCAGCTCGAGGCGTCGTACGTGCTGCTCGGCGTAGTCGGTGAGCCGCGGCGTCCGCTTGTCGCCCTCGGGGAGGAGCCCCTCCCGGAGGTAGTACTTGATCGTCGGCACCGGCACGCCGGTCCGCTCCGAGAGCTCGGACATCCGCACGCTCGTCCCCCTTGACCTACTTCATAGATAGTGCCACTGTCGTACAAGACAGTACCACTATCCAAGGAGGCCGCCATGGCCGGCTCCACCACCCGGCGTGTCCCCCGCGCCTATGCCCCGGCGCCCGGACGCGCCCCAGCAGGAGTGCGCGGCGGTCAGTACGTCGCCGACCCGCAGGTCGACGACGTCGTCGTCTTCGTCATCGGCATGCGCATCAACCGACTGCGCCGGGTACGCACCTGGTGGCCCGTGTTCGTCGGCATGCCGCGGATGCTCCGCGAGCTGGCGGGCAGCGACCGCGGGCTGCTCGGCGCGCACTCGTTGGTCGGCGGACGCACGCTCGTCACCATCCAGTACTGGCGCAGCGCCGAGGAGCTCGGCGCCTTCGCCCGCGACGTCTCCCTGTCGCACGCGCCCGCGTGGCGCGCGTTCAACCAGGACGTGGCCGCGACGGGGGACGTCGGGATCTTCCACGAGACCTACGTCGTCCCGGCCGACCGCGTCGAGTCCGTCTACGGCAACATGACGGAGTTCGGCCTGGCCGCCGCGTTCGGCTCCGTCGAGCGCGGCCGCGGGAAGGGTCGTACGACGGCGCACGAGCGGCTCGAGTCCACCGAGCCCGACTACGTCGACGCCTCGACCTGAGTGCTCCGGATGCTGATTGGGGACGCTCGGGGCACCGTCGTAGAGTGGCGCGTGTGACGACCGCTCCCGCACCCGAAGGACGCAAGCTTCTCCGACTGGAGATCCGCAACGCGGAGACCCCGATCGAACGCAAGCCGGAGTGGATCAAGACCCGGGCCAAGATGGGGCCGGAGTACACCTCCCTGCAGAACCTCGTGAAGTCCGAGGGGCTCCACACGGTCTGCCAGTCGGCGGGCTGCCCCAACATCTTCGAGTGCTGGGAGGACAAGGAAGCCACCTTCCTCATCGGCGGCGACCAGTGCACCCGCCGCTGCGACTTCTGCCAGATCGACACCGGCAAGCCGCAGCCGCTCGACCGCGACGAGCCGCGCCGCGTCGCGGAGTCGGTGCAGAAGATGCAGCTCAAGTACGCCACCATCACCGGCGTCGCCCGCGACGACCTGCCCGACGGTGGCGCCTGGCTCTACGCCGAGACCGTCCGGGTGATCCACGAGCTCAACCCCGGCACGGGCGTGGAGAACCTGATCCCCGACTTCAACGGCAAGCCCGACCTCCTCCAGGAGGTCTTCGAGAGCCGTCCCGAGGTGCTCGCCCACAACGTGGAGACGGTGCCGCGGATCTTCAAGCGGATCCGCCCCGCGTTCCGCTACGACCGCTCGCTCGACGTGATCACCCAGGCGCGCGACTTCGGCCTGGTGACCAAGTCCAACCTGATCCTCGGCATGGGCGAAACCCGCGAGGAGGTCAGCCAGGCGCTTCGCGACCTCCACGAGGCCGGCTGCGAGCTGATCACCATCACCCAGTACCTCCGCCCCTCCCCCCGGCACCACCCCGTCGAGCGGTGGGTCAAGCCGGAGGAGTTCGTCGAGCTCAAGGCCGAGGCCGACGAGATCGGCTTCGCCGGAGCGCTCTCGGGTCCGCTGGTCCGCTCGTCCTACCGCGCCGGCCGGCTGTACGGTCAGGCGATGGACGCGCGCGCCGCCGCTGCCGTCTGACCCAGCACCACCCAGCTCCACCCAGCACCAGCACCAGCACCTGTTCAACACCTGACCGGACAAGGCCACCTCATGTCGACCCCCGCCACCACGCCCAGCTCGCGCCGCGGGCAGATCATGCAGACCTACCAGATGGCCAAGCGGAGCGACCCGCGCATCGGCCTGATCGTGATGGGCGTCTTCGTGCTCGGCGCCGCCCTCGGCTTCGCGCTCATGTGGGTGCTGCCGGGCGACGGCATGATCGGCTGGATCATGTCGGTCGTCGGTGCGCTCCTGATCGGTGCACTCTGCGCGCTGCTCGTCTTCGGTCGCCGCGCCCAGAAGGCGGCGTACACCCAGATGGAGGGCCAGCCGGCCGCCGGGGCCGGAGCCCTGCAGATGCTCCGTCGCGGCTGGAAGGTCGACCCGGTCGTCGGCTTCACCAAGCAGCAGGACGTCGTGCACCGCGTGGTCGGCCCGCCCGGAATCGTGCTGGTCGGCGAGGGCTCGAGCCCCAGCCGGGTCAAGCAGCTGCTCGCCACGGAGCGCAAGAAGCACGAGCGCGTCGCCTACGGCGTCCCGATCCACGAGGTCGTCTGCGGCCGCGGCGAGGGCGAGGTCCCGCTGCCCAAGCTGGTCAAGCACGTCCAGAAGCTCGGCCGCAACGTCAAGCCCGCCGAGATGACCGACATCCTCCAGCGCCTCAAGGCCCTCGACGCCCAGCGCGGCAAGCTGCCGCTCCCCAAGGGCCCGATGCCGACCTCGATGAAGGGCATGCGCTCGCAGCAGCGCGGCCGCTGACCACGCTGCTGCGACTCGGCCGTCAGTGCCAGTGGCGCAACGGCTGCATGTGGTTCTTGGCGATGTAGGCGCCGACCTTGCGCCCGAGGGCCTTGCCCATCTCGGTCGAGAAGCGGAAGTGGATGCCGGCTCGCACGCGCGAGTCGGCGTTCTCGTCCGCCGCCTGGGTGAAGGTCTCGAACGAACGGACCGGGTTCGCCGGAAGCGCCGTCGTCGAGTCCATGGAGAACGGCACGTGGTCGGTGCCGAAGGCTCGCTTGAGCACCTCCGCCGCCCCGGCGCCGAGGACGCTGTGCGTCGACGGGTAGTCCTGGACCGGCGGGGTCTCCAGGTAGCTCAGCCACGCAGGGTCAGCGACCGTGCGGCGGTTGCCGTCGGTGTCACCGGCCCGGATCGCGGTGTACGGCCGCCAGAAGTCCCAGTGGAACTTGGAGTCCCAGCCCGCGACGTAGCTGTCGTACAGGGCCATGTCGACCAGCGCGAACATCCGGGCCGCCCGCCAGAGCTCCAGGTCTTCGCTCGTCGCGGTGACGCGGGCGATGCGGGGCCAGCCGATCTCCGACCCCTCGTACCACCAGTTGGCGTAGTTGCTCTGGTCCGTGGTGCGCGTCGTGCTGCCCAGGGCGCCGACCGACTTCACCTCGTCGTACGCCCGGGCGTAGGCGCGGCTCCTCAGCGAGGGGGGCGGCGGCACCCGGAACTGCTCAGGTGACGTGAGCCCGAAGGGAGTCGCGTAGCGGAAGTCCTCGGCGAAGGTGAAGGGGTACGGCGGCACGAACTGGTAGTCGCCCGGCTCGGTCCCCGGTACGTAGGTCGAGCTGAAGAGGTCGACGACCGTGCCGTCGTCCTCGCGGAGGGCGACGATGGCCGCCGCCGTCGCGGCGCCGAGGGTGAGGGCCCTCGTCTTGGCAGGGCCGTCGGGCACGGTGGCGAGCCAGGTCGCCAGCTCGGCATCCAGCGTCGCCTGCTGCGCGGGATAGACGGTCACGAGCACGTCGTGCGCTGCTGCCGCGGCGGCCGCGACCGGGTCCGCGCCGTACGAACGGCCGACGTAGGCGTACTGCTCGTACCTCGGCCTGATGGCGTTGAGGGCGTCGTGCATCGCGATGTGCATCATCGCCTGGTGCCGGGCGCCCAGGAACGACACGAAGCCGTCGTCCGTCGTCGCCGCCTCGAAGGCGATGCGGCTCCAGTCGACCACGACGTCGCTGCTGGTCGCGGTCGGGTGCGAGTGACCGGTCGCGGCGGCGAGGGTCGGGGCGAGGGCGTCCTGCGAGCCCTCGTCATCGGTCGCCTCGGCGTTGCCACCGAGTACGAGGAGCGCGAGCAGCGTGACGAGCGCGGTGGTGACAGCCGATGCTGTCCGCCGACCTGCGCGCGCTGCCGGCGCCACATGAACGTGTCTGGTTGAGGTTGTCGTCATCGGTCCTCCTCAGCGAGTTCCGACAGCCGGAAGGTCCCCCGTGGCAAGTTCTCGACGCTACGCCGGGCGGCGACGCGAGGCGACCGGGGAACGCGACGGCCGCCGGCTCACGCGTGGACCTGACTAGCCCTGACTAGACCGCGATGGTGCGGGTGCCGGCCGCGACGTCGTGGAGCCCACGACCGTCGAAGGTCAGCAGGGGCGGCACGAGCAGCGCGACGAGCACGGAGCGACCGAGGGAGCGCAGCAGCGAGACCGGCTGGCCGGAGCCGTCGTTCCGGACCACCCGCAGCCGGGTGGCGAGCTTGCCGAACGACCCGCCGGCCAGTGTGGTGAACAGCGCCGACTCGAGGACGAAGAGCGCCAGCGTGCCGAGGCCGTTGGGGTTGCCGCCGAGGACGTCGACCGCCACCAGGCCCTCGACGACCGCCAGGCAGGCCACCCAGTCGACGAACAGGGCCAGGATGCGTCGCCCCCACGAGGCGGACGCGAGCTCCGGTGTTACAGCGCTGGTCACGCGACCAGCCTAGGAGGCGTCCTGGGACGGCCCAGCGACCGGTCACCCGTAACACGAGCGAAACAAACGGGATACGGTCTTGAAACTGCTCCCACCTAGCGTGGCGGCACGGTGCAACGAGGCTCCGCTCCCGAACGCTGCAAACTCGACGTGCGCGCGCCGCCGTCAAGGAGGAACCGAATGTTCAACAACTCCGATGAGCTCCTGAAGTTCATCAAGGACGAGGGCGTCGAGATGATCGACGTCCGCTTCTGCGACCTGCCGGGCATCATGCAGCACTTCACGGTGCCCGCGTCGTCGTTCGACCAGAGCGTCTTCGATGACGGCCTCGGCTTCGACGGCTCGTCGATCCGCGGCTTCCAGGCGATCAACGAGTCGGACATGTCGCTCTTCCCGGACCCGACCACCGCGTACCTCGACCCGTTCCGCAAGTCCAAGACGCTCAACGTCAACTTCTTCATCCACGACCCGATCACCGGTGAGGCCTACAGCCGCGACCCGCGCAACATCGCGCGCAAGGCGCTGGCGTACCTCGACTCGACGGGCATCGCGGACACTGCCTACTTCGCTCCCGAGGCCGAGTTCTACATCTTCGACAACGTCCGCTACAGCACGGGCGTGAACGAGGGCTACTACCACATCGACTCCGTCGAGGGCTGGTGGAACTCCGGCCAGGACGACGGCCAGAACAAGGGCTACAAGACCCGCCTCAAGGGCGGCTACTTCCCCGTCGAGCCGTACGACCACTACAGCGACCTGCGCGCCGACATGGTCAAGAACCTCGAGGCGTGCGGCCTGCTCGTCGAGCGTGCCCACCACGAGGTCGGCACCGCCGGGCAGGCGGAGATCAACTACCGCTTCGACACGCTGCTCAAGGCCGCCGACGACGTGATGAAGTTCAAGTACCTCGTCAAGAACACCGCCTGGGACCAGGGCAAGTCGGTCACGTTCATGCCGAAGCCCATCTTCGGCGACAACGGCTCGGGCATGCACATCCACTCGTCGCTGTGGAAGGACGGCGACCCGCTGTTCTTCGACGAGACCGGCTACGCCGGGCTGTCCGACATGGCTCGCTGGTACATCGGCGGCATCCTCGAGCACGCTCCGTCGCTGCTCGCCTTCACCAACCCCACCGTGAACTCGTACCACCGGCTGGTGCCCGGGTTCGAGGCGCCGATCTCGCTGGTCTACTCCTCGCGCAACCGCTCCGCCTCGGTCCGTATCCCGATCACGGGTGCCAACCCCAAGGCCAAGCGCGTCGAGGCCCGCTTCCCCGACCCGTCGGCCAACCCGTACCTCGCCTTCTCCGCCCTGATGCTCGCCGGCCTCGACGGCATCCAGAACAAGACCGAGCCCGCAGCGCCGATCGACAAGGACATCTACGAGCTGCCGCCGGACGAGATGGCCGACATCAACCAGGTGCCGACCAGCCTCGACGCCGTGCTCGAGGCCCTCGAGGCGGACCACGACTACCTGACGGCCGGCGGTGTCTTCACCGACGACCTGATCGAGACGTGGATCCACTTCAAGCGTACCCAGGAGATCGCCCCGGTCCAGCAGCGGCCGCACCCGCACGAGTTCGAGCTCTACTACGACATCTGAGCAAGAGGGGCTACACCGCCCCTGACCTGCATAAACGCGAAGCCCCTTCCCGGGTTTCCCCCGGATTCCCCCGAGGATCCGGCGGACGACGGGCGGGGGCTTTGCTGCGCCCGCGGACCGGCGGCCTGCCATGAGCCGCCGCCCCGTGCCGCGGGCACGGCCCGTGGATGTCATCGACAGCGTCGCGGTGTTTGCCCCGGCCAACTCGGGCGGTTACTACAGGCTGCGCTGGACTGGCCTGGATGGCCGACGAGCGGACACGTCTGGCGGGCGCGACCTCGACGGCGCACGCTGCAAGGCAGCCAAGGTCGCCGCCGGACTCTCACGTGCGGCCGGCCCGCAGGCCAGCACCACCCTGGCCGAGCTCTTCGAGCTGTACCTCAAGGCTGGCAGCAGCCCGTACACCGGCCGGCCCTGGCGACGGTCGACCCGCAACCAGATCGAGGACAACCTGGGCCGCGCCCTGCGCGGCCACACCGACGCCGCGGCGATGGACGTTACCCGCGAACTACTCGACCGGATGCGCGCACAAGCTGGCACACCACACATGGTTCGAATCAACACCACCGCCCTGCGGGCGTTCCTGCTCTGGGGCTACCGGCACTCCCCCAGCTTCTTCACCGCCGCCCAAGCCGACCTGCTCCCCCCGCGGGTGGTCATGCCGGCTCCGGCGGTGAAGGGGACAGAGGCACCGACGCGACGCACCAGGGCCCGCCGAGTCGGCCAGGCTGAGGACTACATCCACGAGGAGGACGCCCCGTCAGCAAGCCAGGTGCGCGCACTTTCCCAGGCCCTGCAGCACCGCGTCGGCCCGTGGGGAGCACTGGCACCCGAGCTCGCCGCGAACTGCGGACCCCGATGGGGCGAGCAGTTCCAGCTGCGCGCGCCAGACATCCACCTGGACGGATGTCACGAGGCTGAGCAACCGCACCTTCACATCGACTGGGCGATCGACCCCGGCGCCCCCGCCGACGCTCCCAACGGGCGTCGCGCACGTCCCAAGGGCGACAAGACCCGCATCGCTCCCCTCCCGGCCGTCTCCTTCACCGGCGTAAGCCTGAAGAACATGGTTCGCGATCGCGTCGACACGGCTCTCGCCGAGCAGTCGTCGGGCGCCAACCCTGACGCCCTCCTGTTCCCGGCGCCGCGGGGTGGGCTCTGGTGGCACACCAGCTTCGAGGCCGACCTTCTGAGACCGGCCATGATCGAGGCCGGATGGCCTCTCCGCGAGTGGGTAGAGGAGCGCGACACGTGGGACCCGGTCACCGCCACCTACACGCGCGAGACGCGACACCGCGTCCTCGCGGTGATGCCGTGGCACGCCCACCGGCATCGGTTCGCACGCATCGCCATCGACGAGTTCGGCGCCGACCCCGGCGTGCTCATGGCGCTGGGTGGCTGGGAGAACGAGCTCACGGTGGTGCACCGCTACTACCGCACCGGTCGCGAGCACACCGAGCGGGGACTAGCGCTGTTCGCCCGGCACTGACTCGCTGCCGCGAAGTCGGACGATCATCCCTGGTCGGCAGATTGATGACCCAGAACGGCAGTGACTGCGCAGGTTCTTCGGAGCCGGACCTGTCTGTCCATGACACAGACCAAGAAGCGCACCCTCCCGCTCGAGACCGTCGGCAACGTCAACATCTTCCAGCGCTGCTCGAAGGGCTACTTCCGCCTCAAGTGGCTGGAGCCCGACGGCACCCGGGGCGACACCAGCGGCGGACCGACGATGGAGACCGCACGAGCCAAGGCGGCCGCGATCGACCTGCGTCTCGACCTGGCTGTCGGGCCCCTCGCCGTGACCCCGCTCCGAAAGGCCGTCGACCAGTTCGTCGAGGAGGGTCGTAGCCCCTACCCGCACAAGCGGACGAACAAGCCGGAGCTGTGGAAGCCCGCCCAGAAGAACAACATTCGCAAGGCGCTCAACCGCTGCCTGCACGGCCACGAGCACCTGCGGGCTATGGACATCGATCTCGACCGCAAGGTAGTCGACGCGATGCGCGCCCAGGGTGGGACCTACCACGTTGTCCGACAGAACACGTCGGCGCTCCGCGCGTTCCTGGTCTGGGCCGGTAAGCGGAAGTACATCTCGTACGCACAGGCCGAGCAGCTCCCGCGCGGGGCACTCGCACCCGATCCCGCGTACCCGCGTCGGTCCCGCCTGATCGAGGAGGCCAACTCCCCCGCCCGTCGTCGCCGGATCGGCGAGGCGCACCAGTACATCCGCGACGAGGACGCGCCCACCCCCCGCCAAGTCCGCTCGATCTGCGCACAGCTGGCCGCCTCGTTCCCCCTATGGGCGGAGCTCGCCCCGGAGTTCGCCGCGAACTCGGGATGCCGGTGGGGTGAGCAGTTCCAGCTCACGGCCGACGACGCACACGTCGATGGCTGCAGTGAGGACCCCTCGGCTCACATGCACATCAACTGGCAGATCAACCCCAGCGGCACGGCGGACGAGGACCGTCGCTGCTTGCCCAAGGGGGACATCACTCGGCGCGCCCCGATCGCACGAGAATCCTTCACCGGCTATCCGCTCCGCGCGGAGATGCGCAAGCGGGTCGAGCAGGCGCGGTTGGAGCAGCAGGCCGGCACCAATCCGGAAGGGCTGCTGTTTCCGGCTGAGAACGGCGGCATGCTCTGGCACACGTCCTTCAACGCCGACCACCTCCTGCCGGCCATGGAGCGCGCCGGGTGGCCGATCGACGTGTACGAGGACACGTGGCACCAGTGGGACGGCAAGACGTTCGTCGTACGGGTTTCGCGGCGCCGCGACGCACGTCTGACCTGGCACTCGCTTCGCCATCGGTTCGCGCGCATCTGCGTGGACGACAAGAAGCTCTCCGAGAGCGCTCTCATGGCCGCCGGAGGCTGGATCAACATCGCCACGGTCCAGAACCGCTACTACCGCAGCGGCGACGAGGCCAACAACCAGGCAACGGCGGCCTTCGACTGACAGCTATTCGCGCGGGCATTCTCTGGACACGGGAACCTTGGCCTCATAGTCAGTCGATTCACGCCCTTGGTCCTGCCCCCGTTTCACCCTCTAATCAACGTGTTATTGCCGCTGTGGTGACAGTGGCCGGTAGACCCTGGTCCGGCCCATGGGTGCGGCTCACGACTTCGCTCCTCACCTCACCACCATGGCAGAACGCAGTACGCCGTGCGCTGCCGAACGGCGCTTCCACGCGGCGTCCGCAGCGGCTTCGCCTTGCTGGGCCGACAGACGAAGGTGCTCGAGACGTTCCACGGCTCGCTCCACACGCTCGCGCTGCTCCCGGACTCCTCGAGACGTGTCGGCGGGCTGCAGGCGGTCCCTGCGGGCTTCCTCCAACTCGACCTCGGCGTCCCAGGTCTCCTCCTCGATGGTCGAGGCGAGATCCGACAGTTCCTCCCACTCGGTGCTGGCACGGTCGAAATCCTGCTGTGCTTGGGCGATGGCCGCTGCCTTCAAGGACTTCCATGCCGAGTGCGGAAAGGCCTGAAGGACGTCGTCCCTGTGTCGGACGAGGTCGTCGCGACTCGGGGACGCTCCCAGCTCGGCGGAGGCCAGCATGTCTTGCCACTGCTTCGCGAGCTGACGAGCTGCCTTCGAGACGTGGCGGGAGTCTTGTTGCTTCCATCCCAGGTAGTAGTTGCTGCCCTGCCCGAACGATGTCGCGGCGTACAGCGTCTTTGGGATCCGCCGGAGTTGGACGGCGGTGTCCAACTTGCCGGTCCGGAGCGAATGCACGTTGGGCCTTGGCCCCGTCCAGAATCCTGAGTCGTGTCCGAAGGTCTGTACCGCGTCGTAGACCGACACTCCGGGATAGATCCCCGTGACGTAGCGCCCGAAAGGCGTGTCTTGGACGCGGGATGTGGCCGTGAAGGCCCCGAACGGATTGTCCGGATGTGCGTCGGTCAGTGCCACGGCGGAACGCTCGCCGCGCAGCAGGATGGCGGGCACCTCGCGGATGGAGAAGACGTTGCCGCGTTGCCGTTGCCGTTCGGCGCCCGCCTTTGCACTGTCGACGTCGGTGTACATCGTTGCGTTCTTGAGGTAGTGCTTCACCCAGGTGCTGTTCCAGGCGTTGCGCTCCCGGATCAGCAGTACGACGACTCTCGGTTCCACGCCGAGGAGCAGATCCGTCTCGTGCGCGTCGCGTAGGTCGCGGACCGTCCAGGAGAGCTCGTCCACCTTCACCGAATCAGCATCGCCGATGAGGCCGACACTATCCGGTAGATCACCAGATTTCGGGGCTGATACGCGTCGGCGTCACTGTCTGTGCCGCGGTCCCTGGGCCCGCCGCGAGTCAGCCCGCTGAACACCTACTCGATCGCACCGGCCCGGAGGCGCTCAACGTACCCGCGGAGCGCCACTACTGTCGTGAACGCCTCGATACCGCGCGCAGCCAACTGGTCGACCACGTCGCGCTCGTCCAACTCAAGGACGACTGGGCGTCCGATGCCTTCCTGCAGCCCGGCGGGCCAGAATGCCTCGGCAGTGCACAGGTACTCACCGGTGACCTCGTCAGCCACTTCGACGTCGCGCTCCGGAGCGGAGAATCCTTCGTCCAGAAGCCATGCCACGAGCTCGTCCACCTCGGAGACTGCCTCGTCTTGCTCGACCGCTGGCAGCTCGGCCGGGGCTGCTGAGATGAGGTCCGGCTGTGGTGTTGCTCCGCTCTCGAGGCTGGAGAGGAACTGGTTGGCAGCCGCGGCGAGAGTGCGACGGCGCGCGGCAAGGAAGTCATGGAAGCGGTCGACCTCCCAGAGAGCGAGGTCGTTCGGGATCCACTGGCTGGCGAGGGCGCCTGGCTGACTCGCTTCTACCTTCGGCATGTAGGTCGCCGGCGGAGTCGCGCTGATGGAGATGTTGGTCTGCTTGGTGAGGAAGCAGAAGTTCGCCACGGCGTTGACGTCGCTGCGGTGGTATCCGGCCTTGTACAGCTGCGCCTTGGGGAAGATGTGGTGCACGTCCAAGGACGCGAGATGGCCGAGGAGCGACGCCGACAGCGGGACGCCCGTACCGAAGTCACGGGCTGCTTGGGTCCGGGTCAGCATGTACAGCGTCGGGTAGAAGCGCGAGCCCATCGTGCTGCCGGCGAAGTCGCTCTCCCGCACGGTGAGGTCGCCGCGCGACTGACGGATGACGTCGATGAGCGCGTCGACCCCGCCGTTGTTGACGGCGTCGAGGTCCTGGCTGAGGAACGTCTCGGTCGACCCGGCGTAGCGGCCCCACATTCCGGTGTGTGCGAACCACGCGAGGAGCCGTCCCTGCGTTGCGGCGTCGGGGAGCTGCCCTCCGTTGAGGTGCATGTGACGGGCCAGGATGACCAGCGCGAACTTGCTGAACAGGACACGGTCGTGGTCGAGCCCGAGACGGCCTCCGATCACGTTGAGCCAGGCGCTGACGTACTTGCGGGCAAGCTTCAGGCCGTTCTGTACATCGGCGACCGGGACTCCAGCAAGGGACGAGAACGGCGCCTTGCCGGTGACGATCGCGTTGACGACGCGCAGCAGCCAGTCGAGCTTGAAGTTGAAGCCCGCGTTGCGCCACTCGGTCCGGGCGTCGTTGAACTCCTGGCGAGCCTCGGGCCACGACGCGCACACCTTGGCCAGGGCGAGATCGCCCTTCGACAGCTTGGTGCCGCCCGAGTTGACCCGGTTGAAGATGTCGACGACGACGTCGATCGTCTTGTCAGCTCCGCTGACCTCCTCGATGTGCATGTCGCGGCGCTGGATCTCGTTCACCGCGTTCACACGGTCGAGGTACGTCGCGAACAGGGCGTTGTCGCCCGCCGCTAGCGCTTGCATGGTCGGGATCTGGCTGCCGACGCCGGAGCCCATCAACGCGCTCACGTCGATCCAAGCCGGATCATTCTTCATCTTGCCCGGCGCGTAGAACTCGAAGGCCTGGTCGACCACGTTGAAGTACAGGCCGGTGAACGCCTGCGCATTGCCCTCGAAGAACTTCGGAGCCTGACCGCGAATGACGCCGTACAGAGACGTCGCGCGCTGCTGTCCATCGAGCAGCAACTTGATCGTCCCGTCGGTGCTTACCCCGCCGCGCGCCGCGGCCGTGTCGGCGGCCGTGTTCCAGGTCATGAACCCACCCACCGGGTATCCGCGGTAGAGCGAGGTGAACAGGCCGCGCACCTGGTCTCGGTTCCACACGTAGCCGCGCTGGAACTCCGGCAGAGCGATGTCTCCGCTGTCAATCTGATTGAGGATCTGGGTGACCTGCATGGCGTGCTCCTGGTCAGGCTTCGTAGGCGATCGCGATGTCCGACTCGTAGTACTCCACCACGGACCGGCCCAGCTTGCGGATGCCTTCGCGCGAGTACTCAAAGTGCAGCGGGATCGTGCGCTTGCGGTTCCCGATGACGGTGACCTGCTCGATGCGATCGAAGCTGTCGCCGTACCTCTCGGCGTAATCGGCGAGAGCATTGAGCTTCATCCGGGCGTCGTCGAGGTGGTGGCTGTGCGGGTCGACGATCGACGCCTTCACTTCACCGTCGATGTCGTGGAAGAACACGAAGTCGGGGTGCATCGACCGCCAGTTGCCTGCGTCGTCGCGGTAGGCGATGGTGAGCGAGTCGGTCGCCGGGCGCGGCGGGTTGCGATACCAGCCGAGCGCGCCGTCGCGCGACATCTCGGTGCGGACGACGTCGACCTCCCAGGGGTTGAGTCCGCCGAGCGGATAGAGACCGTTCGCGTCCGCCATTAGGTGGCCCTCGAGCAGCGGCGCTTCGGACACCTCGCCGGTCGCCTTGTCGACGACCTTGTAGTCCTCCATCCGCAGGCGAGGCTCGCCGAGCCAGCCTCGTTGCGGGTCGACCGCAAGTCCGCGAATCTTCTCGTACTCCTCCTGGCGCTCGTCGCTGAGCTTGGCGGTCTCCCGGCGGAACTCGTCGAACCAGCGCTCCGCGATCGAGTTCGCCACCTCGTCGACCCGCGCCCGCACGTCGCGGGTCGAGGCGAGCGCTGCCGTCCGGACGAACGCGTCGCGGAGCTCGTCGTCATCGTCGTCCTCAGGGCACAGGTGGTCCACGTACGCCGTCGCCAGCGAGTGGCCGAGCGCCTTGGTGGCGAACCGGAAGCCGGTGCGGATCGCCCGGTCGTCGGCGCGGATGACGAAGTCGTTGTAGGTCAGCCTGGACCCGCCCGTGCGACCCAGGATCTCCTTGACGTGGACGTCCCAGATCTCCGACACCGCCGCCTCGAGCGCGTCGGCGTGGTCGGCCGCGAGCTTGTCGAGCACGGGGATCAGCTCGCCGTTGACCGCCTCGAGTGCGCGGGGCCGGATGCCGTCGTGCGAGAGCGCCTGGGCCAGAGCCGTCAGCCGGATCACCGGGCGCGCTCCGCGCTGCGGCATCGTCTGGGTCGGCAGCCGGTCCCACACGTCCCACACCGCCTGCGGGATCGCGGGGTTCCGGGTGAGCTCGCACGGCTCGAGGAGCACCTTGCGCTGAGCCGAGCCAGGCATCTCCTCGATCTGGCCGGTCAGGTACTTCACCACGTTCCCGGCCGTGGTCCGGTCGAAGAACGGCAGGATGCAGTCGACGGCGTTGAGCCGCTCGTCCCCGGGCACGCGGCGCGCTAGCGGGGAGCGCACCATGCGCCCAAGGAGCTGGGTGATGTGGGTGCTGTCCTTGGCAGGCCTGAACGACACCATCACCTCCGCGCGCGGGCAGTCCCACCCGGTGGAGATGGCGTCCTTCGCGACCAGGACGCGGACCTCGCGGGTGCCCTCGACGCGCTGCGGCGGGATCCAGTCGATCTCCCATGGCCCGAACTTCTGCGGCTTGTGGCCACTAAGGACGTGCCGCACGTGGCGGGCGTCGACGTCTCCGAGGACCGCCGCGATCACGTCGAGCGCCTGCCCGATCTCGTCGCGCCACGTCGTCTCGCCCGCTTCGTCGTCGGGGGTGTTGCGCACCTGCAGGATGAGCAGGGGTACGACGACGTCTGCTTCCTCCTGCTGCTTCGCGTAGCCGGCCCACCGGTCGGCAGACGCCTTCAGTCGCTCGGCGGCGTGGCGCACAAACGTCAGATCGAACTGGCCGGCCTCGTCGGGGATCGTCAGCGCGATCGTGTCCTTGACGAGACCGGAGGCCTGGACCAGACCCGGGTCCACGAGCACCCGCTGCAAGGCGCGCCGGTTCTTCGACGCGTCGGCAGTCTTCATCGCATCGTCGAACCGCTCGATCGTCGCCGAGATCCCCCACACGATGGGGATCGGCTTGTAGCCCGCGTGCCCGTTGATCAGGCGTCGCACCAGGGTCGGCTTGTCCTGCACCTTCGCCGGGGTGAACCCGCGGTGGGCCTCGTCGAGGATGAGGTACACCGTGAGGTCCTCGTCCTCGATCGTGTTGGAGATCGTCTCCCAGATGGTCGACGACTGCAGGTCCGGTGCGACCGCGAACGCAGCGGTTTGCTCAACGTCCGCGTCGGCGACGTGCCCGCGCGTCAGCAGCGAGTTCTTGCCGAGCTTGCCAGTGTTGAGGAAGTAGACCTTGCCGGGCTCGAGCTTCTTGCGGGAGAACGGCGGCTCGATCACGACCAGGTCGGCGACGTTGAGCTGCTCGGAGGCCTGGATCAACCGGTCTCGGGTCTGCAGGTTGAGAGCCGGGTCGTCGGAGAACCAGACGACGACGGCGCCCGGATCGGGCTCGAATCCGTCCAGCAGGTCACTGCTGCCGTAGAAGAGCGCCTCGATCGCGGCAGCCGCCATCACCGTCTTGCCGGCGCCAGTGGTCGCGGTCAGCGAGAGAGACGAGCTCTCACCGTCGCGGTGGAACGCGACTCGTGCGCGCTCCAGGTTGTCGAGGACCTTCTCGACCGCGTCGCGCTGGTACGGGTGGAGCTCGAACCTCATCGCGCGCTCCGTCCCGCTTCGATCTCGAAGTTCCGCAGGTACGCCTCGTAGAGACGTACGGCCTCGACGTGCTCGGGAAGGTCCCGGCACACCGACGTGAACAGCCGGTCGTCGTCCGTAACCACGAACGCCACCCGGATCTCCGCACCGCTCGCCTCGCGCTCGGCGAGCGCCTTGAGGAACGGCTCGGTCTGGTCGAGGTCGGCGAGCACACCGTAGGTGTCCGCGACCTCGAACCCGGCCGAGACGTCGTCGATCCGGCGACCCTGCGAGCCTGCCCGCATCCAGAGCAGCGGCGCGACCTTCGCGAACTCGCGGTTGCTCGACACGCGCAGCGGCGCCTCATACCTGAGGTCGAAGAACTCGACGTTCTGTTCCAGCCCCTCGGAGTACGTCGATCCGTCCGGCCGGACGCCGGTGGCGACGGTGCTGATGCGGGGCTTGGTCACGTACTCGTAGACACCCTTCTTCTCCCACTCTTGGTCACCAGGCCGGTGGCCGGCCTTGCGTAGCTTCTTGGCATCGGCTGCGGCGGCCTCGTTGTTGGTGACGAGGATGCACCGGCGGGTGCCGCCGTCCTCTTCGTTGAGGCGCATGACTGCCTCGGCGGTGGTGCCCGATCCTCCGAAGAAGTCGAGGACCACGTCATCGGCATGTCCTGCGATGCGCAGCCAGCGCGCAATGACCTCGTGATCCTTCGGATTCGGGAACCGCCCCTCTCCAAGGACCTTCTTGAGGTGGAGCCCGGACGCCCGTCGATCACGCTCGAAGACCGAGCCCACCGTCTCTTGTGTCTGGTCCGAAAGAAACCTTTTGTAGTAGGCCGTCGACGTGTGGTCGACGCCGAACAAGACGCGGTCGTCAGCAAGCAACTTGTCCATGGCCTCTCGGCTGGTTCTCCAGCCGTTTGGGTTCATCTTCACCGGGAGTCCGGTATGCGGATGCACCAGGTCGTACCTCAGATTTGGCCGAGGGTTCGGGCTGCTTAGATCGCCGGCGAAGAACACGCGCCCGGCACTGTCAATCGCGTTGTAGCGTGCGACACCATCCGTCAACCGGCCTCGATTGGAACGAATCCACGATCTGAACGCCGTAGTGGCGAGCGTCGCGTTGCCGTCCGCTTCCGCCCAGGCAGTCGACGCAGCCAGAAGAGCGTCGTCGACGCCCTGCTTCCGATCACTCCACTGGACGTCGGCAGTCGCCAGCGCTGACTCATCCCGGGCATACACCAACATGTAGTCAGCGCCGTTGGACACGTATCGCGAGTCGTTCTTGCGCCCGCCCTGCCATACGACGTCCGAGATGAAGTTCTGCGCCTCGAACACCTGGTCCATCAGCATCCGCAGCCGGTGGTGCTCCTCGTCGCCGATCGCGACGATGATCACTCCGGTCGGCTTCAGCAACTCTTTCGCGAGCAACAGCCGTCGCTCCATGAACGCGAGCCACTTGGAGTGCTTGTAGTGGTCGTCGCCGGCGACGTACTTGTCGCTGTAGATCCAGCCCTCGTTCCCGGTGTTGTAAGGCGGGTCGATGTAGATGCAGTCAACCTGGCTGCGGTGGGTGAACAGCAGCGTCTGGAGCGCGTGGTAGTTCTCCGCGTTGATGACCGTGTGGAACGGCTTGTCGCCGCCGCGCTCGACCTTCCCTGTCGAAGCGAGGCCCGGGTAGATCGGGTCGCGGAACTCGGCGACGACGACGAGCTCGGTGGCCGGCTGCTCCTGCGTCTCGGCCGGCTCGGTGCTCGAATCCTCGATCGTCGCGACGCCGGTGGCTCGGTCGATCGCGATCACTCGCCACAGACGGGAGTTCTCCTGGGTGGGGTTCTTGCCGCGCTCGGGGAGGACGTGGACCTTGTCGCCGCGTCGGACCGGGCGGCCGGGGAGCTCGACGGTCTCCGGGGTGTGGCGCTCGAAGTTGAGACCGAAGGCACGACGGTCGGCGAGCGCGTCGTACTCGGTGCGGAGTTCCTTGGCGATCGCCGCGGTCTTCTCGTTCGCTTCGAGCTGGCGGAGCAGGTCGTTGAGCCGGGACACGTGATTACTCCTGAGCAACGTCGTCTGGGGTGTAGGTGATGGTGGCACGGGCGAACGTGTCGAGGATGCGTCGGTGGGTCTGGCGCGGCAGCTGCCGGTTGCCGGGTTCGCCGTACGGGTTGCCCGGGCGGGCCGGCGCCTCGCCGAGCAGCGTGTCGAGGCCGGGTCGGCTGACCATCAGCAGCCCGTGGGTCGCTCGGGTACAGGTGACGGCGAGGCGGCCGAACGCGGAGTTGAAGTCGTTGAGCTCACCGGCCCCGGTTAGCGGGTGGATGGCGATCGTGATGCCGTTGGTCTGGCCCTGCCACGAGTCGACGGTGGAGGCAACGATGTCCTTGTCGGTCAGGGCGTGCTTGTCGCGGAGCCGGTCGACGGCGTCGGCCGCGTCATCGACCGCCTGATTCCGGGTCGCCAGGATCGCGACCAAGGGGTCTCCGGTGTGGGTCCTCAGCTCCCACGTGTCGCGTTCGCCGGTCGGGGCCCCGGTGTCGTCGTACTCGGCCCGTTCGAGGGTGAATCCGGCCGTGAACAGCTCGTCGAGGAGCGCCTCGACGTACTCCACCAGCGGCAGGTCGATGTCGGCGGCCTCGGCGGGCGGTAGGCCGTCGACCTCGAGCAGGGTGGGGACGCCGCTGCCGACCGAGCGCCACACCTCGGCGGCGGTTCCGTTGACCTGGGTTGTGAGGCTGCGGTCGCCGGGCGCGGCGACGCAGTTGAGTCGGTCCCACTCGGGGTAGAACGCTCGCCACAGGGCGAGCGCTCCGGCGGGCGGGCGCCACACGGCCGGGAGCTCGCGCTCCCAGGTGTGGTCGGGGTCCTTGCCGTCGGTGTAGTCGGTCGGCCAGGCGCGGTAGGGGTTGTGACCGGGGTCGCCGCGCCACGGATTGCTGCCGACTTCCAGCGGCGGGAGCTGTCCGACATCGCCGACACCGACCCACAGGGGTGCTGCCTTGTTGACGCGGTCGAACAGGTAGTGCGGAAGCTGCCACGCCTCGTCGACGAACAGCACGTCGTAGGGGGCGTCGCCGTTGCGGCCGGGCCCGAGTGCGTCCTTCTGGCGGCGCAGCTCGCTCGGCGCGCCGAGCTTGTGGCTGGTAGCGACCACGACCTTCGCGTCGGTGGGGATCTCCGAGGTCTTCTCGGCGATCGTGACGTGCTTGATGACGTCATCGGGAAGGTCGTTGACGGTGCCCTTCTTCACGAAGATGCACACGTAGTCCTTGCCGATCGCCTTGGCGATGTCGACGGCGAGCGGGTGGATCTGTTTGTTCGTAAACGCGATGATCGCGACCCGAGAGCAGCGTTCGTGAGCGACGGCGTCCTGCACAAGCCGCTTGAGCGCGAACGACTTGCCCGCGCCGGCGGCGGCCTTCAGCAGGACGCGCCGGTGGTCGCTCGTCCCGGCTAGGGCGGCCTGGAGGGCAGCCGACGCCTCGATCGCGACGGCGGTGTTGCCGGCTGCCGCTGCGGCGTGGTGCACGCCCGTCGCGGTCTCGGCGGGTGGAGTGAACGTTTCCATCAGTCGAGGTCGTCCTCAGTGAGATCGGCGGGCGAACTGACCGGGGCCTCTGCGTACGGGTCGCCTTGGGGTTGTCCGGCGGCTGCGGCCTCGAACGCGTCGTCGTTGCGGACCGGGGGCCAGGTCTGCGGGTTGAGGAGGCCCGCGGCGCGACGTTCGGCGAGTGTGTCGGACCACTCGGCCTCGTTCACCTCGTGCGGCTTGCAGCAGTAGGCGTGGGCGTCGGGGTCGTCGGAGTAGCCGGCGGTGAGACAGTCGGGCTTCGGCGCGGCGTGCCCGTCGACGGCGGGCCGTTTCACGTTCAGGTTGCGTCTGTAGGGAGTGCCCGCGAACCAGTCGCAGTCGGCCACCACGACACGATCTCGAACGGCGAGGGTGGGGGCGATCGCGGCCCCCCAAGAGAGGTGTCCGCGTGGGGCGTCCTCGTCGATGCCGTCCTTGCTGAGTGGCCCGATTGCCATCCCCTGGAACTGGAAGGACCCGCCCTGCACCTTCAGCCCGACAGCCGGGTCTTCGACGCAGGGGTCGTCGTTCACGTGGAGCAGGACCACCGACGAGCCGGCGGCGATGCGCCGCGAGTGGACGTCGAGGACGAGCGGGTCGACGGAGACGACGTCGGCGAACGCGACCATCCGCTGGCCGGCGTCGGAGGCCAGGTCCTGGGCGGCCTGCGGGTTGGCGAGCGCAAGGAGCTGGTCGCGGCACTTCTGGTCGTCCTGGATCGGCTCGACGAGTGCGTTGCGCCACCAACGATAGGTGCGTCCGAACCGAACGAGGTCGGAGGCGTGGAGGCGCAAGCGGCGCTGCCAGACGGCCTGGGCGTCCGCTTCGATCGTGCGGTGCACGTCGCGCAGGCGGGACGGCTGATCGTTGTCGAGGATCTCGATCGCCTTCGTCAGGACGTCGGACTTGTAGGTGAGCTCGGCGCGGACGAGTCGGTCGTACTCGGCCAGGTTGCGACGCTCTTCCGGACCGGAGATCGTCGCGTGGATGGCATTGGACTGGGTGTTCGTCAGCCGGGCGCCCGGAGTGTGTTCGAGGTTCTCGATCTCGTCGGAGAGGTTGCGGTGGTCGACGGCGCTGCCCTCGAGGAACCACGCGACGACGTAGTCCAGACGCAGGGCGCTGACCGTCGGGCCGCCTACGACGTGGTGACGGGTGAGCACCTCCTGGGCGTTGACGATCGGCGAGCGCAGGGTCATCGCGCGAGCGCGGTCGTCTTCGAGCAGGAACGCGACCGCGGTGCGGTCGTCCTCGCTCAGGCGGAGCGGCACCTGTGCTGGCTCGCCGTCGAAGGTCAGCTGGGGGCGGCCCATCAGCTTGTCCTGCGCCCAGCGGAGGCGACTCAGCTCGAGGCCGGCCAGGTTGTCGGCGATGGATACGAGGACGTCGGCGGTCATCTTGTCCGGCACGACGAGGTGGACCGGTTCAGGGTTGTCCGGATCCGCCAGACGACGGTCCTTGATCGCCTTGGTGAGAGCGGACCCGATGACGCGGACGACGGCGCGACGTGTTTGCGGCGACTGCGGCTCGGGAAAGACATGCTGGATCCAGTCTCCTGGGCCGTCGGCGGTGACGACCTGGATCCCGATCCCGTGAACGCCGAGGGACGCGGCGTCGGCCTTGGCGAGCACGAAGTTGACGGTGCCGGGGAGGCCGATTGGATCGACGCGTCGCTGCTTCGTCTGCTGGGCGACGCCTGCGTTGGTGGCGACGACCTGGGCGATGAGGGACGGCTGCGCCGCGCCGATGTGGCCGGTGCCGTCGACGATCCCGGCGACGAGCGGCCGGACGTCGCGCGGGATGCCGATCTCAACCAGCACATCGGTGGGGTCAGCGGACTTGCGCAGTTCGGCGCGGCAGTACGCGAACAGCGAGCACGACGGGCAGGACCCGGGGTCGAAGGTCGCGACGAGGTGTTCGGTGAACAGGTCGAGTTCGCTCGGGTCGAACGCAGCGTCCTTCGCTTCTGCTCGACGTTCGGCAATCCGCATCGCGACCTCGCGACGGTGGTCGGCCAAGTCCTCCACGAGTGCCTCTGGTTGGAGGAACGCGTTACGCGGGACCGCGAGGGCGCCGTACCGGTGGACGCTCATGCCGGCGGGGAGCTTGGACCACGCCGCGGCGGACTCGGCGCCGACGGCGACCTGGAGGAATCCCTTCAGGAGGCGTGAGTCCTCCACCCGCGAGCGGTGGCGCTCGTAGTCCTTTGCGTCCCCGACAACGAGCCAGGATCCGCTCTGGTCGACTGTCGGAGCAACGACGGCGAAGTCGGGCTTGACGTCGGTCGCGCTGGTGTTCTCGAAGCCCGCGAACGGAACGGCCAGCTGGTGGATCAGGGTCGCAGCACCGTCCCCGATGGCCCGCTGGTGGGCCGCTGAAAGGAGGTCCGCTGTGCGGTCCTTGTTAATCTTGGCATCCGCGATCACTACCTCGCTGGGCCGGTTGAGCCCGACCGCACCGACGGTGGTGGTGACCGTCTGACTGGCGAACGCCTCGTTCTTGACCAGCCGCTCGAACGTCATGGCGCGCATCCAGCGAGCGTCGGGTATCCGGCCGGACGTGTCCGGATGACCGAGCTTCTCCGCCAAAGCTCTGCGTGACATTCCGGTGATCAGCGGGTCGGTGCGACGGAACCGCGCGCACGCCGCGTGCGCTGAGGCTGCGACCGCACTCGACCCGCCCCCGATGACCTTCGTCGACACCTGTCTCCCGTTCCGTTCCCACCGCAGTCTTTACCTTCTTGGCTGACGGTAGTTGAGGGGCCGACCGAATGGACCGTCTTGACGAAACTGCGAGGCCGTCGCGTCGGATGTGGCCTTCTGCCGCTGCGGAGGCTCAGGAGTGTGTGCGAGTGCGGGCCCGCGTCGGAACGCAAGAGCGAGGAGGAGCGCGTGGATCTTCGTCGACGCCACTTCCCTCAACCGGACCTGACGCCGAACATGCGAGAGCCCCCGAACCTGATGGTTCCGGGGCTCCCGCATGTCACCTCACTCGCCCGATGCGGACTTCCGCAGTTCCTCACGAAGCTCCCGCAGCGTCTTCCCGGACAGCACGTGGGTCCAGTTCGCCCAACCGTCGATCTGCGACCCCACCAAGTCGCGCAACGCCGGCGAGGGCTCCCGGTATGAGTTCACTTCTGTGACGGTCCAGCCGTGGTTGTCCACGATCGCCCCGAAGTCCCGACCCTTGCGCACCTGACGGTGCTCCAGCGAGTCCCCCGGTTTGATCAGCCCCGCCTCAATGAGCGGCAGCAGTCGACCCGGCATCACGGTCGGCTCCGGCTGCGGGATCTCGACCGCGGCGTCCGGCAGCAGCAGCCGTCGCAACACCGTGTTCGGCGATTCGAACCCGCGGACGTGCCCCTCAAGGAAGCGGTAGACCTCCTCGTCGACCTCTATCCTGTGCATGGCGACCATCCCTTCTCTTGCGATTTCTGTGACTTTGACACTTGCAGATTAGTGGAGTTGGGATGGTCGCGCAAGCTTTGCCCATGGCATAGCCACGGTCGCCCTGGTGCCGACATGGCGGATCTCCGCAACCACCCACCGGCACGTTGGCTCCGCGGACCCACAGCGCCTCCAGATCCACAGCCCGCAACAGAGGTGCGTAGAAATGTCGTGGTCTCCCACGATCCTGTCCGCCATGAGCACCCCCGCCCAACGCGCACACTGGCGCCAACGTGCCACGTGGCTCGCTCAACTGCGCCTCGATCCCGACGAGGCCGCACCTGCTGACGTCGCGGAGCAGCTCGGAGATGCGGCGCTTGCGCTCCTTGCTGAAGTGGAGCGCCCCGAGGAGGAGGTGCTCGAGGCGCGTCGCATCGGGCGTGGCTCTACGGCCACCTGGAGCCGGGAGCTCGCATCTTCCTTGGCGACGTATCGGAGTGGCCATGGCTGCTGGGGGGACATGAGCCGTGAGCCGGGTAGCTCGTCTGGCGAGTTGCCGTGCACGACCCACGAGACGAGGCGGAGACGCCGATGACCTACTACGACCACGACCACACCGCCGAGGCTGCGTTCCTCGACTACACGGCCGCGCCAACGCCGGAGAACGCCCATGCCGCCGAGTTGACCATCGCAACGCTGCAGCGCCGATACGACGCGCTCCTGCGCAGGCTGGACGGCGAAGCCGCACCGCCGCTGACGCCGCCCCACACGCACAACGCTTGGGACACCCCGGAGGCGTGCATCGAAGGCAGCCTGACCGACCTGGCAGAAGGTTCCCTCGAGGATCGGGCTGCCACGCTCGCCCACGGGCGGGAGGCACTGCGAGCGCTCGTGCACGACGTCGACGAAGCGCGCCGGTACGCGAGGCTGCTCTTCCAACAGGTGACCTTCGGCCTGCTCGACTACGGAGCTCTCGACGTGCCGACGGACGTCGATGAGTGGCCGGAGTGGCTGACCTACTATGACGGCGAGGCGCCCGAGCGCCAGGGCCCCGCTTCGGTGTAGCCCTTCGCCACGTAGAACACCTGGGAGATGTCGCGCGGCTGCGCCTACCCCTCGTGCACATCTCTCACTGTGCGCCGTTTCCTTCGACTGCGTGCGCCACCACCGGCTACACCGTGGCCGCGTCAGATCACTGACCGCTCGCCCGCCGAGCCCGCACTGGAGGACCGCCATGACCCGCCAGCACACCGCTCCGCTCGAACCCAGCCCGTGGCCGCCGACGGGGCCCGTGGACTTGAAGACGTTCATCCGCAACCTGGGGGCGTCTCGCGCACGGGGATCTGCGACGTCGACGCAGTACCGCCGGACGGCCATGCTCGTCGAACGTGCCGCACCCCGGATGATCGAGGCGGCCCCGCTCGAGCCAATCGGCTTTCTCGATGCCGTGCAGCGCCGTGCCCTCGTCGGGAGGAGGAACCGGCTCGACATCAGTCTCGTCTTCCTGGCCGCGGGCACCGTGCTCGGGAACCGGCTGCTCAACGTTGAGGAGCGGCTGGCCGTACTGTGCAGCGTCCAGGACGAGCAGTTCGTGCGGGCCGCGCTCTCAGACGTCCCGGTGGTTGCGCTTCCAGACCTGCTGCCGTGGGGCGTGGCGAGTGCCACCGACGGCTGGATCGACGAAACCCGACGACGCCTCGAAGAACGCGCACTCGAAGGAGCTCCTCGGGCTTCCGGTCACTTCGTTGTCGTCGACGGGAGTCTTCCGCCGCACGCGTCGCGGCTCGACGCGGTCGGCGTCATCAAGACGACCGCGACGGACTGGCTCATCGACGAGTCGTCCTATCCGTACCTTGGTGGCTGGCGGTCTCCGGCTCTGCTGCTGCCTCCGAGCCGCGCCGGCGACCGGGCTCGTTTGAGCTGTCTGGTTCGCCTGCGTGATGTGGAGGGGTGTCACGCGTACGACTACTCCCTGGTCCGGGTGGAGTGCTTCGAGGAGGCCGGGATCGAGACGCTAGAAGCCGTCGCGGCTCTCGCGGTGCAGGAGCGCCAGCCTCTGACCTCTGGCGACCCGCGGGCCGAGGTCCACATGCGATCGATGCGCACGACCGAGGACGTCCTGAGGACTCGCGTGCCTGTCGCGTTCCAGGTACTGCCGTGACCTACCTGACCTACCTCCTGCGAAGAACTCACTGGAGACCATTGCGGACCGTTCCTCGGGCCGGACCTTCGCCTCATGGAGACTCCTAGGCACCTGCTGACCCCGGCACTACGACAGGTCGCTCTGGCGCTCGCCACGGCGAGGGACGCGGGTGCTGACCACGCCGGCCTGGTCCAGCTGCTCAGCTCTCGCAGCACGAGTGGAGTGCCTGATGACCTCATCGAGGACATCCTGTTGGCAGCCGGCCAGCTTCTTGCCGGGGTGGACCCGGACCTGCCGATGCTCGTGAGCGTGTGGGGTCGGTACCAGCCCGAGCTCATCGCCGTCCAGATCGCGATCACGCTTGAGTTCGTGATCTAGCCGCTCTTGCGCCTGGGTGCTGCGCCACGACGGGTCTCCAGCGGCACGACATGTGTCCGCATCGCGGCCCCGTCGGGAGTCCGGATGCCACAACCCATGGAGACACCATGCTCGACCTCGAACAGCAGGTCCTAGCCCTGCTCACCGGAGCCCGGGGACGACGATTCACGTGGCTTGCTCAGCAGCGTCTCGTCCTCGCCGAAACGGTCGCACAAACGGACTGCTTTGGCGTCACGGAGGCACCCTCCCTCGACCAGCAGGTCGAACTGGTCGAGGAGACGCTGCTCAACATGGTGCCGGACCTCGACCTCGCCGCCGAGCTGGCAGCGGAGTACGCCATCCGCGACGCAGCGCTGATCCACGGCCGGGGCGAACCGCCCGCCGGGTTCGACTGCAGCGTCTGCAGCGGCCGGTTCGGCATCCACGAACTCCTCGCGCGCATCCCCGCGTTCGAGTAGTACCCAGCGGCCGGCACACCTCGTGTGCCGGCCGCTTCCGCGCACACAACCGCAAGGGCGCTCTCGGCGTCCACCCGAAAGACATCCCACGAGAGGACCGACAAGTGACCGCAGATCGCTCGCCGCGAGATCGACGGCGGCGCGTGGGCCTGATGCCTGCCCGAGGCACCTACCACCGCGAGGACGGACCTGCCATCGGACGCCCCGACGGGCCCGTCTGGTGGTGCCAGCGCGGCAAGCTCCACCGCGTCGACGGTCCCGCAATCGTGGTCCCGCCCGACCCGTCGGGCATCGGTGGCTGGGAGGAGTGGTGGCTCGAGGGGAAGCGCCACCGCGAAGCTGGGGCCGGCGAACGTCGAGGGCGATCACCAGCAGTGGTGGGTCGACGGCGCGCTGCATCGAGAGGATGGCCGGCCCTTGTGTCGGACGGTTCGCGAGACGACCTCCGGTGGTACCTCCACGGGAAGCTTCACCGCGAGGACGGTCCCGCCATCGAGTACGCCGACGGCACGCTCGAGTGGCACCGGCACGACCAGCTCCACCGCTTCGACGGTCCGGCTCGCGACTACGCCGGCGGCTGGCGCAAGTGGTACGTCCATGGAATGCACATCCCGTTCCCGCACACGATGATCCTCGAGTCCCTCCTCGGGCGAACCGACTACGAGACCCTAGAGCTGGTGCTGTCCTCCTGGCGACCAGACGGACCGAACTCCAGCGCCCTGCTCGACGCGATCAGAGCAGCTCGCCTGTGACCGTGCTTCAACCCGACCTAGCGCCACCACTTCCCTACGCCCGATGACCAGCGAAGGAGCATGGTGAAGATCCTGCACACCGACATGGCAAGCTTTACGGGTGCTGGCCACGGCGTGGCACGCATCCCACCGGGGACTGCTCTCACGCCAGGCGAGACGGTCTACCTGGTCGACGACGAAGCCGACGCCGTTGAGGCGGAAGTACTGTCCGTCGCCGACAACACGGCACAGGTCCGGATCCGCTGGGACCGCTCCCCCGTCCCCATGTTCGAGCTCGAGGTGTCACCGACGGCACGCCGGATCGGCGTCATGTACCTTCACGACGTGTACCTTGACGCCGACCAGAACCTGGCAGTCGGCGACTCAGTGCTTGTCCGCGACGAAGGAGGCACGCTCTGGGTCGGCGAGGTGACGGGGCGGGACGACGCCAGGCTCGGGCACAAGTACCGACTCCAGATCGGACTACCTCCGAACAGCTCCGGCTGATCGGGAGACGCAGCGTCCATGAGCGTCAAGCCAAACCAGACAGCCTCACGTCGGCCAGGCGTCCCAATTCAGTTCGTCAGCGAGTGCTTCCTTCTGGAGGAGGTCCGGCAGGTTCTCGAAACCCGGATCGATCTCCGCGGATGTTCTCGTCGGTGTTGGACGCGGCGTTGATGCCGAGAGGGTCGTCACCGAACAGGAAGGTGGTTACGGTCGCGACGAAGTCGCGGCTCCCCGCGGTCAGTTCGACACGCTGCTGTTTCGCTGCACGCACCCGCACCTCGACCTTCCGTGGCGTCTCGACGTTGCGTCGGTCTTGTAGGTGGTACTTCATGACGGCACCGTGCCCGGGGCGACCTGTTCTCGGCCATGGAGGCCGGTGCGGATGTGGTGTGCGAGGACGTCTTGCGACCAGCCGTGTTCGACCGCGCGGTTGGCATACCGGTCTCGAGTCGGACCGTCGTTGAGCTCATCGAGCAGCACGCGGACCTGCCCCCAGGGCAAGGCACCAGCGCCGGGTAAGGGAGCCGGAGTGCCATCGTCGTGCGGCGGGTAGGCGGCCTCGAAGCGCCGCATGGCCTCGACGTGCCTCGCGTCGATGTCCGCATGCCCGGGAACGCAGCGCTGAGGTCTGCGCCGACGGGCTCAACCGCGGACTCGTCGCCGGTTCCACCGATCTGCTGGGACAGGAGTGCGGCCGATGGTCCAGTACAGGCGCAACATCTCGGCGTTCGCGGCCACACGCGCTCGAAACTGTGCGGTCCGGACCTCGGCCTCCAGACCACCTAGGACGTCGGGGTGGAACCGCACGCCCTCGGCCGCCCGTCCTCGCTGTCTCGTGGGTTCACCGGCGTTCATGACAGACATGGTGTCGGATGAGACCGACAGCAGCCCTCGACATCGAGGCCGTACTGCTCGCCCCGCTACGAGTGTTGCTCGTCGCGATGACATCGAGCAGTGGGTCCGGCAGCGACGGGGGGCCGGGGAGCGTTCATCCCGTCCTGTCAGGCGAACGCCAAGCCGAACCCGGATTGTGTAGAGCATGCGTCGCCCTGCCGTCCGGGCAAGCTAGACGGCCGACGCTTCTGCCACGGCTGAGGCAGTAGGTCGATTCCCATGGCTCCCTCACCCCTGAGATCCGGCGACGGTCCCGGCGACGTCCATGATGGAAGCCTTGGCCGGGTTCTTGGTCCAGAGCTCAGTCACGTACCCGGCTGGGAAGAGCGTGGCTGCCCAGATTGGGTCCTTGACCGGCACACGCCGGCAGCGACGACAGAGCACACCAACCCCGCTCGCGGCCACCTCAGGCAGGAGCGAAACGAAGTCGGCCGGCACACCGTCGTGCGGGCAGGAGATCGGACGAATTCGATTCTTCGCGGCGTCCGCGTACTCCAAGTAGCGAGGACGCTTGAAGCCAGCCTTGCGTGCTCGCGGCGTGACGAGCTGCCGAACGTTCCACTCGGATTTGCCCAGCCGCAGGGCCAGTTCTTGGAGCGTCATCCCTTGGCTAGCCACGTCCTCGTCGTGGGTCAGGATGTCCAGGGCGCGCTGGATCCACACGGTGTCGTCGGGGACGGCCGTGTTGCCCCACGACCCGTCCGGATCGCGGTACGTCGACGCGATGCGGTCGAGATACGCCGGGGACTCCGGGATGTCGAGCAACGACTCTCCGTTGGCCACGCGCCACAGGATCGTGCGCACCAGCGGTGTCGGGTGGTCCACGGCTGCGCACTTGAGCCCGGGTGAGGTGACACCGTTATCCCGCAACCAGGGCATCAGGTAGTAGAGGTACACGGTGCGTCGAATGCATCCAACGAACTCGGCGACCTCGTCCACGTTGCGGCCCTCGCCGAAGACGTAGCGGGCAGCGCCGGCGAGCCTGCGCTTCTTCCGCCCAGTCTCGGTACGAAGGTTCCGGATCGTGCCGGACAACGGAAGCTCAACCGTCTGGCCGGACGTGACCGGAATCCGCGCAACGCACGACCAGTAGAGGTGCTCACCGTCGGGGACGAAGCGCCAGTCAGCGAAGGTTCGGTCACAGAGCTTCCCGATTCGATCGTCCGCAAGGCCATGGTTGGTCGCTGCCTTCTCAAGAGCAACAACAAGGTAGGCCAGGATGCTGACATCGCCTTCTGCGTCGTGGTCCGAGCCCAGCAGCCGGTGGTCTTCCAACTGTCGCTCGATGTCGCCGATCTCGAGCTTCAACGCAGCGACTCGCTCGGCCGCGATCGACGCCGACTTCAGGTACTCATCCCGCTTGGCGGCATCGTCAGCAGCCTCAGCGCGGGCGGCCAACCTGTTGAAGCCAGCCTCTTCGTCCTCGCTGTCCTTCTGCTCCTTCTGACGGCGCTCGAGGCGATCCCGCCAGGCGATCGTGGGGTCGTCGCCGAGGTGACGAACTGCGTTGAGGGTGACGGGCGTGTTCTCCTCGAGTAGTGCCGTCACCCGCGCATCGCAGTCGCGGGCGACGGAGGCACACAGCTCTGCCAACGATCCGGAACCGGCATCGGGCAGGTAGCCCCACCCGCCCGTGTCTTCGCTGACCGGCCGGTGCATGACGCATATGGTGTTCTTGCCGCCACGCTGGGTGCGGCCGCGCACTCCCCACGCCGTCGGCTCGCTGTCGTAGACGCTCGCAGGGTCGCCGGGCTCGGTTCGCCACGAAGCGATCGCCTGAAACACGCGGCGCAAGCCGTCTCGTCGCGGACGTCCTCCCCCGATTTCCCGAGCCGCGATGAGTTCGCGCAGGAGCCTGGCGCCGACCTGACGGCAGGTCTGGTCGTCGATTCCGAAGGACGGAACTTCGTTCCCGGCCTCGTCGACCGGCCACGGCCAGGGTTGGGAGAGCACGTAGAACGCCCCCTTGAAGTCCAGCTCGTCGCGCAGTTCGGGCTTGTAGCCGTTCACCCCCTTCGCGGTGATGCCCTTCATGTCGTTGCGGAGCCTCCTGAAGTACCGACCGGTGCGGATGTGCTCGACGCGTGACAGGTAGACGCGTGTGTCCCGGTCGAAGACATCGGCTGGGTCTTCTCCGTCGAGGTAGCGAGCGATGGCTTCCTCGGTGGGGGGCGTTGCCGGCTTGGACTTGGAGATTGCGAAGAACGGGCTGATCGCGTCGTCCCGGCTCACGGCGGTGGACGCCGATGCGTAGGTGTTGTCGGGATTCGCGTGGTCACGGCGAGCAACAAGCCCTTCCTTCTCGAAGTCAACGAGAAGGCGCCACAGGTCCTGGTAGCTGTCTCCCGCGGCATGCCGCGCGAAGAGCGCCTGCATGACGGGGATCATCGCCGCGTCACCTTCCGGGACTACGGATCCCTTTCGGCCGTCGGTGATGGGGCGGCCCCAACGATCCCGCGCCTGCCTCCACCCGCGCGTCAGGCCCTGCTCGGGCACTGCGCCGCCGCCATCGTGGAGCTTGGCGATCCGCTTGCCCGTCAGCATCTCCTGGCGCTCCTTGTTGTCGGAGCTGGTGACCGCGCTCAGGATGTCAAGAGAAACCTTGTCGGACTTCTCGCTGAGGTCGAAAGCCTTGCCCCCGAACGTCATGAGGATGTCGTAGTTGAGGCACTTCTCCTTGATCTGCGCCCACGACACCTCGGTGCGGCCAGCGCGCTTGAGGTCGTCGGCCCAGCGGATAGCGTCGGCCTTGCGGTAGTGGTTGAGCAGAGATGTGACGAGCCAGGTGTATCCGTTCTCCTCGGAGCCGTCATCGCGCTGGATGTGCGCCGTGACGGCGGACAGTTCGACACTGGCGAAGACGGTCTCACCCCGCCACGTGACGGCTGCGAAGGAGTTGCGGCCATCGAGCGACGGGTGGAGGTCGCAGAGGGAGATCCACGTGATGCCGTGCACAGCCCCCACTTCGGGCTGTTTCGGATCCCAGGCCGCCTCCGGGATGCGGCGAAGTTCTTGGATGTCGGGATCGGCGGCGTAGCGCGAGAAGTGGGCGCTCCGCTGACCTGCTACACCGCCCTCGCCTGCCTTGGAGTAGCGGGCGATGTCGACGTAGCGCGGCCGCAGGGCCGGCAGCTTGTCGGCCAGCGGCTTGTACACGGAGCGGTCGGTGAAGAGAGTCATGGGGCGTGCCTTCCGGGAAGGACTCCTCGGTGGAGTCGTCCCGAAGCACGGTGTGGACTCAGTTGCGCCACGCAATCAATTGCACAGATCTCCCGGACCTACCGGAGCGGGCCCGGCAGTTCTGCCCATGCCCGACACCTTGCACTTGCCGCGCAGGTTCGACCTCTCCGGCCCTACGTGTGTGCACTCGTCTGGTCCGCGGCCGACGGCTCCTCGGCGCGGCGCACGTGGACGCGCACGGAGATGTCGACCGGCATGAGCGCGCCGATGTCGAGTTCATCGAATTCGGCGTTCGACAGCTCCGTGAGTTTCTCCAGCAACTTGCGAAAGTCTTCTAGGCGGTCATTACGGCTCGTGGCGTGGGCGGAAGTGGTGGTCATGCTGGAGACAGTCCGCACGGCAACCGTTTCGCCACCCATCCACTTCCCCAAGGCAAGCTCGATGTAGGCGGCGAGGCGGTGGCGGCTCAAGTCGCGTGCGCTTCGTGAAGGACGCGGTCCCCGGGGTCACCTTGGCCGAGGCTGCGTCCTTACTCGCCCTCGCAGGTTCAGCGGCGGGTGAGCGTGATGTCGCTCCCGTCGTCGAGTTCGATCTGCGGCACGCCTTCGTACATGGACACCTCTCCGGACGCGCAGGCGCGGTACGAGGCCGTCGCCGGGTCTACGGCTTCGACGCTGTCCGGGTTGTCCCACACGACGATGGTGAACCGCGGTTCCTGCGGGTAGGGCGCACCCAGGTTGAGGAACCGGTCGTTGCCGTCCGAGCCGGTGCTCTTCAGCGGCCCGCACACCCGCACCACATCGCCGGCATGGTCGGCTGCGTCGCGCCACGACACGTCACCGGAACCCGTGTCCGAGCGGGCGGCGCTGCACCCCGACAGCACCGCCGCCATCAGGCCGCCCAGCACTAGCCACGAGGACGACGAGACGGGTCGATGGCCGGCGGCCGACTTGCGGGCAGGTGGCTCCATGTTCGGACCGTAGCCGTCACGCCACGTAGGCGCAGCCGAACAGCAGGGCCGGGTCAGCGGCGTGCGGTGATGAAGAACCTCTTCGACCACGACGGCAACGCGAGGTCGCCGGCAAACACCCTCGAGTCGACGCCAGCGCGCGTGGACCCAAGCAGATCCTCTCCGAACTCGACGACCTCAACGCCCCGACCGATCATCTGCGCCGGCTTGGCCTCGCCAGCCTCGCCTTTGGCTTTGGGATCGGTGGGGCTGACGACGGGCGGCGCGGATCCACGGGATGGAACGCGCCGCCAGTCACCCCGCCGACAGTCACGACAAGATCGCGACGGCCAAGACAATTACCACCGTGATCCAGATGGCATCGGCCACCGGACTACTGGGCTTCGGCAGCAGCTCCAACACCCGAACGAACACACGCATACCGCACCTCCGACTGAAGAGGTAGGGCCGGGTTGGCCCTCCTCACCCCTTCAGGGGTTGAGGTGTGCGGGGCAGCAGGTCGATCGCTCAGAAATCCGGTGTGATCTGCCCCACACGGCAGTCGTGCGCCACCTAGCCGAACTCCTTTCACGTGCTCACTCCCCGGCACGTGAATGCCGGCAATCTGTCAGTTCCTGACTACCTGGCTGACAATCGCGACGGCTTCGACGTTCGCCAGACAGCCTGAGTAGGGCCCGCCAGCAATGCAGCACGTCGGTCTAACACGGCGGCTTCGCGTCCATGCCATGCTCGCGCTCGTAAGCAAGTTCGATTCCCAGGTCGATCAGGCCATACACGTACTCGGTGACCGCACGGTGAAGCGCGCGGAGTCGTTCTTCGAGGGTGCGCCATGGTCTGACGTCCTCGTCACCGTTGGGTCCCGGCCCGAGCTCGACTCCAGCTACCTCGACGTCGAACTCGGTCCCGCCATCGAGGTAGTCGGGGTTGATGGGGAAGTCCCCGAGCCATCGGAAGGTCGCCAACGTCCCGTCAGGGGCCACGGGGCCTGGGAAGACCTGCAAATCCTTTACAAGGTTCATGTCGTGCTGGAGCCACCCGTTCGACGCGAACGACGTGACGAAGTGGACTGCGCGGTGCCGATCGGTGCGTGCCATCTCGTTGAGGATCCTGAGACAGTTCCAGCTGGGCAATTCCGCCTGGAACGGCTGGATCGCGTAAAGAGCGTCCTGAATTTCGATCGAGAGCGCACTCAGCCGGCGATCTCGATGTGACTTCCAGGCCTTCTCATCAGCGCAGATTGGCCACTCGAGGGCTGACGCCTTGGGTGGGGGGTCCTGTCCGGAGTCCAGGATGGCTACGGCGTACAGAGCATTGTCGAGTGCGGCGCGTAGCTCGTAGAGGAACTCACCCAGGATGAGGGACAACTTCGCAGGAGGTTCCTGCAGGCGCGTGAACACGATGCGGCCCAGCCCGTCGTCACCAACCTCGACACCGACGGCATGGGGGCTGGTATCGAGATGAGCTGCCCAGGCGTCTCGGAATGCGCCGAAATGCTCGACACTGCGGTCGAGTCTTGCGCCGACCACAGCCACCTCCTTGGGCAGGTCGCGATGCGACAGCCGCGCGTCGTCAGCGAACAAGGTTCGTCCCTGAGCGATCGGTAGGAATGTGACTCGAGTTATGGGCCATTGGACTTACTCGTTGATGTCGAGCAGCGGCAGGAGAGCCCCATCAGCGTCGACACAGTCGAGGAGATCGCGATGAGGGACATCATCGACCGCGTATCGGTAGCGCCGCGTGAGAAGGTCCCGCAACGCGCCCTCTTCCTTGCCTTCGTTTCGCCCACGGATGTTCCATCGACGCGCGACAGTGACGGTCTGCATGAAGAAGTGCAGTTCGAGGTTGTCCGCGTCGAACACGCTGAGCGGGATCTCCGGGGAGTCGGCGGTCTCCGGAGCGCGGCCGAGCCTCATGAGCGCAGCGTTGTCGTGATGGTCGGGCGTCATTCCGGCGACTTGCATTTTCCAATTGAGGGCCGCATTGAGGAACGTGACCAAGATCTGCCAGTCGAGCCATCCGTCCGCGCGCAGGCGTTCGATCTGTGCCCGGCCGTGAGCGTCGGCGAGGATGCGGGGCAACGTGTATCGCAGAGCGTCATTCGCAACCTCGTAGCGCTCCCGAATGGTCCGGAGCGAGGCAGCTTCGTCGTAGCCCGGACCTCGCTTGGTCGAGGCCGCGAGCGCCGGCCGATCGGTCGGTCGAAATGAGTCGGACGATGCTGGGCGGGTCGCTTCCGCAAGTCGCGTGTAGTGCTCCGGCGGGAAGAGCCGCGTGGTCTCCTCGTAGGGCCTGCCGATTGCGATCTTGTGTGTAATGCCGCCCCGGAATAGTGGCTCCATGAGGTCCTGAAGTTCGCCGGGCGGACGCACATGCGCCGACTGGATGAGCTGGAAACCTATGACCATCAACGCCTGGCATCGTGCGTCGGCGTCTGCGCAGTCGTCTGTCAGGGTGATCTGGGCGTGCACCTCTGAATCGGATTCGCCGATCTCGATGTTGTCGTCTGCTCGCTCCGCTCCGGGCACAACGTCGATCGTCGTGTGCACGGTCGCTGGGATGAGCACCGGGTGCAGGTGCGCGATGTCGGCGAGGAGCACCTGAAAGGCTGCCACGGCCGCTTCGGCGGTCAGGACAGATGTCTGGTCGTTGTCGAACGTGAAGGTCCACCGCACGCCCAGCGCAGTGAAGTCGATGATGCGGCTAGGGCCGACATCGCTCAGGACGGGTCCCCCGAGCTGCGCTGTGGCTCGGTCTTGGAACTCGTCTTCGCTCAGGTCGAACGTTGAGCCGTCGGTCTCGATGAGCTCGACGAGGCCCTCGTACCACCTTGTGGTCGGGTGGGCGGCAGCGATGAGGGGCTCGATCTCCGGCCAGAAGCTTCGGATTCCTGCCAGCTCAAGGGCTGCGTTGGTCTCGTGGTGCGCCAAGTCGGGGTTCGTGTCGTAGTCGAACCCGTCCACCATGAACTGGGCGCGGGCAAGAAGTGCGACCTCTGTCAGCGCCGCGGCGTCCACCCACGTTCCAGCCCGCTGGGCGAAGCCCGCGCTCTCCAGCAGCGCCTTCGGGAGCTGGGACTTGACGTCGGTGTCATCGGATAACAAAGCGAGGGTCGCGGCTGCGCACCCGTACATCTTGGCGGCGTACATCAGGCCCAACTCCGCGTAGACCTGTGCGATGAAGCGCATGGTGAGGATGGCGCCGTACATCGTGTCGCCGTTGAACCACTTGACCTTCGCGGTGTGCAGTTCGGCCAACGCATGCAGGGGTTGATCCGCCTCTAGGAACGCGGTCCCCCGGTCGCGACACGCCTCAGCCGTGGCGGCATCTCCGCGGACCGCAGCGGTGGCCTCGTCGAGACCATCGCGGACCTTCGCGTACGAGGGGTGCTCGACGGTCAGCGGAGCCACCAGGTTGAAGACCCGCGCAAGTTGGCGCACCGAGTAGGGCTTCGCGCGAGGAAGGAGGTCGATCAGCGCATCCAACTGCTCCATAGCCTGCTCGAGACCAGTGAAGTAGCGGGGGTCGAGAAGCCCCACGTTGACCTCGAAGTCATCCAGCGTGACCCCGACGTGGGGGGCACGCTCTGCGGGCTCAGGCGTGCCGTAACTGGATGCGGCGAGCTCCCAGTTGGGCAGCAGGTAGGAGAACGCAAGCGTCCCGGTCAGGGACGCGGCGCGTACCGGATGGGTGTCGGGATTGGTGCCGATGAGGAGTGATGACACGTGCTGGCGAAGGCGTTGCTGTGCCGCGGCAATCTCGGCGGCTTCGGCGCGCCCTACGCCAGTGGTCCACATGACACCCCAGTACGACGCGAGGGTCACGGCGTCGTCGACGATGTTGGGCTGATCGCTAGTGCACGCGTACTCGAGCGCGCGCCGAACAAGGTCCTCGATGTCTTCGGCTACACCGGTTCCGCGGAATCGCGCGACCGCAATCTCGTAGCAGGCACGGAACGCCAGCTCTCCGTCGGCTTCGTCCTCGTCCGTGTGTGAGAGAAACGAGCGCATGAACGCCAGCCATTCGGGGATGTCGGCGTTGGCGTCGGCGTCCCAAGTTGCGAACCGCAGCCCTTCGGTCACCTCGCCTTGGGTGGCAGGCGTCAGCATGCTGGGTCCGTTGTTGCGTCGGAGCTTGTCGAGCAGCTCGGTGTACCACTCGGGCGCCGGATCGCCTTCGGGTGGCGGCACCATCGAGGACGGGAGTTCTAAGTAGTGACGCGCGACCCAGATCAAGTCCGGCTGGGCGAGCTGTGTGGCGATGTCGTCGCCGCAGAAGATGTCGAGAGTCACCCCGTATGTCTCCCGGGCAAACCTTTGTAGTTCGTGGGTGTGCCCCTCCGAGATGGGATGTACGGAGAAGAAGGCGACATGTTCGACCGCTGCGGCGTCCTCGGCGCAGATGCCCGCGAGGTCGTCGCGGACCTTCTGCCGTAGGCCGGTGCGCTGGACCGTGCAGGCGACCACGATCGGAGAGGTACTGGCGGAGGCAGCGAACCCCGTGGCGTGCGGGAGCTCGTCTGGGATCCTGGTGTGGAACGTCTCCGCATCACGCTGCTGGTCTCCGCCGGCGCTGACGGGTCCGGTCGCGACGAGGATGTTTGCACTGATGCGCTTGTGCGCGACGCGAGCCGCGATCTCTTCGAATCGGTGGTGTTCGTTGCGCGACGACATCTCCTCAAGTCGGAAACGCAGGAAGGCTTCGGCCTCAGGGATCGCTTCGCTCACGCAGGCCATCTTGCCTGCGCGCGCCGACAGACCCGCATGACCACCAGGTCAAGCACCACCCCACTCGCTCTGCGCACGTCGCGCTGGGCGCGCCCCTGTCCGACCCTCAAGCGAGGTGCCTGGCCGCTCCGCATCGCATGAGCATGAAGGTCGCTCGTCGCGTGTCTTCCCCCGAATTTCCCCCGGAACTTCTCTCCACAACTCACTTCGAGTGGGACTGCAGCGGACACAAAACCTGACACAGTGTGGCTCTCACCTGCGGAAACGGCCTGTATCCACCGCGAGCACGATCGGAGTTTCGGTGCTACTACGACATCTGAGCCGTACCGTCGTACGACGAGGCCCCGGTCCCCTTCGTGGGGGCCGGGGCCTTCGGCGTGTCCGACGATCACAACTCGTGGGTACGACGACGCTCCACGCGGCGTGCGAGCGGTGTGCCGGGACTTGTGGTCGTCCGACGCGCCGCCGTCAGGGCCTGTCGGCGTGGTCGGCGGGACCCGGGTGCTGGGCCGCCCGGTGCTGGGCGAGGATGTCGACACCGAAGTCGTTGGTGGGGTCGCGCCACACGCAGTGAACGTGGTTGGCGTCGTCCTCGGTGTTGTCGAACTCGACGAGGGTCACTGGACCCTCGAGGCGGAAGTAGTGCGGCTCCTCGATGCGGTGGGACCCGGCCCACACGAAGTGGAGGTCGTCCCGACCGGCGTTCCGGATCCGGTCCATCTCCCGTCCCACCTGCTCGGGTTTGAGCCGCAGGAGGAACGCCTCGACGAGCTCGTCGAACGCCTGCTGCTGGTTGGCGCCCATTCGGGCACGGGACAGGCCACGGGGCTGTCCCTTCACCCACCGCAGCGCTTCGCGGTCCGCGTCGGTGATCGGGGCGTCGCGCCGGCCGACGCCATGGACGTCCGGCCACTCCTCGTCTCCGAGCACGGGCACGCACCGGCTCGCGAAGTCGGGCGGAGGGGTGGTGTGGATCGTCGCCGTCGCGCGCTGGTCATCGTCCAGCTGTGCGAGAACGGCGAAGCCGAGGTCCTCCTCGTGCCGAGGATCCGGAACGGTCCCAGCCGGGCCGGCTCCGAGCCGAGAAGGAACGGCGTCGCGGCCATGAGGTCCTGCCCAGCCACCGTGAAGTTGAGGGACAGGTGGTGGCCCACCAGGCGCCAGCCCCAGTCACTGTCGGGCTGCGGCTGGTTGAAGCCGCGCCGAACGGCGAGGATGACGGCCATGGCTCGCCTCAGCACGCTCAAGGTCACCCTCCACGGCCACGAACTGTCCTTCGTCGACAGTGGTGAGGGACCGGTCGTCCTCTTCGTCCACGGGATCCTCGGGTCCGAGCGACAGTGGTCCCAGCTGGTCGACAAGGTCGACAACGACCACCGGGTGATCGTCCCGGATCTCTTCGGCCACGGCGACTCCGCCAAACCCATGGGTGACTACTCACTCAGCTCCCATGCCGCGACGCTGCGGGACCTCCTGGACCACCTCGGCATCGACAGGGTCACGCTCGTCGGACACTCGTTGGGCGGCGGCATCGCCATGCAGTTCTTCTACCTCTTCCCCGACCGGGTGGACTGTCTCGTCCTCGTGTCGAGCGGCGGGCTGGGGCGCGAGGTCAACCTCGCCCTGCGATCGGCCACACTGCCGGGTGCCGAGCAGGTCCTCAGCGTCATCGCTTCGACTCCAGTGCTCGAGAGGGTCGAGGCACTCGGACGGGGCGCTCAGCGGATCGGGTGGAAACCGGGAGCCGACGTCGGCGCGATCTGGCGCGGGCTCACCACCCTCGGTGACCGCGACAGCCGGCGCGCGTTCCTGGCCACCACACGGGCGGTCATCGACTTCGGTGGCCAGAGCATCAATGCGCACGACCACCTCAGTGCGGTGACCGCTCCCCCGACCATGATCGTGTGGGGGTCGAACGACCGGATGATTCCCGCGTGGCACGCGCTCAACGCACAACGGGCCGTTCCCGACTGTCGCGTCGAGCTCTTCGAGGGCGCTGGTCACTTCCCGCACCTCGACGACCCGGAGCGGTTCGCGCGAGTGCTGCGCGACTTCATCTCGTCCGAACGAGACGCGACCGGTCAGGTCCGGTGAGCTGACTCCCTCGTTCGAGAGGTCCTCACGCGGTCTGGACCGGAAGTGCGACGGGTCCGCCTCAGGCAGGGACATACCCAAGCGGGGCCTTGACGCCATCGGAGAGCGGGTGGAGGTTCGATCCATCCCCGGGGAGCCGTGCCCGGGCGCCACACGTTCCCTGAGGATGGGCTCCCACCCCGCCTTGGAGGGTGCCGTGAACCGCAGAGACCGTCGTCCCGTCGTCGTCGCCGCAGCCCTGGCCCTCGTGGCCCCGGCCGCCGTCGCAGCCCTCACCGTGGGTACGCCCGCCGCGTCGGCCCACAAGGGCGGCGGACACCATCCGTCGCCCCCCTCCACCTCGGGCAAGGCGGTCTTCTTCGCCTCCGACGGCCTGCGTCAGGACCTGGTCGAGAAGTACGCCGACCAGGGGGCGATGCCGACGATGCGGAAGTTCCTCAAGAACGGCGTCAAGGCGCGCGGTGACGGCATGCTCACCCAGGCGCCGCCCAACACCGGAGCGGGCTGGTACACGATGGCGACCGGCGCGTGGCCGGGCGTGACCGGCTCGACCAACAACACCTTCCACAAGAACGGCGACCCGTTCGGCACCACCCGCACCGCGGCGTTCGACCCCGGTGTGCTGCAGGCGGAGTCGATCGCGCAAGCGGCCGAGCGCGGCGGCCTGAAGGTCGCCCAGATGGAGTGGGCCGGCGGGCGCAACGCCTCGATCCAGGGGCCCACGATCGACTTCCAGACCTTCTCCTCCGGTCGGGGCGTGGCCACGAACTTCATCGGCCAGAAGGGCGACGTGCTCTTCGACGACGCGCCGTTCATCGCCTCGTTCGGGCTGCAGTTCGACCACCCGGCTGGGTATGCCGGACGCGACCCGTTCCCGGCCGCCGCCCCCACCCCGGCCACCGGCTGGACCGGCGTGCCGACGTCGTACAGCCCGGCGCAGGAGATGCGGATGCGGGTGCTCGACGGGACGGTCGACAAGTACGGCCTGAACGCCTACATCTACGACAGCCGCAACGACGGCCGCACGAAGTACGACCGGGTGCTGTTCTCGCCCACGAAGAACGGCGCGGACGCGGTCGGCGACCTGAAGCAGGGCCAGTGGGCCGACGTGAAGGTGAAGATCGTTGGCGGCGCGCTGGCCGGCAAGACCGCCGGCATGCTGGTCAAGGTCGAGACCCTCTCCCCCGACCTGTCCCGGGTCCGGCTGTTCCACACCTCGGTGAGCCGCGCGATCGCGAGCTGGCCGACGTGGCCGGGCGAGCCGGGATACACCGAGTTCGACGAGTACCTTGCCGCCGAGTTCCCGACCTCCACCGCAGCCGACTTCGCGATCCTCGAGGCGGGCGTGACCAGCGAGGAGACCTACGTCCAGCAGGGCCTCTACTGGTCCACCGGCCACTGGCCGATGCTGGAGTACATCGCCGAGACCTACGAGCCCGACCTGCTCATGGTCGGCATGCCGACCACCGACGAGTTCCAGCACCAGTTCCTGGGCCTGATCAGCAAGCGCCTGCCCAACGGTGCAGCCAACCCGGCGTACGACGACGTGGACCTCGACGGCGTCAAGGACGGACGCGTGAAGGAACGCTCCGCGTTCATCCGCGAGGCCTACCAGGAGTCCGACCAGACGCTGCGTCTGGCGCGCTCGCTGGTCGGCAAGAACCCGACCACGTTCGTCGGCTCCGACCACGGCTTCGCGCCGCAGTTCCTCGCGATCGACGCCAGCCTGCCGCTGGTCGAGATGGGCCTGCTGTCGCGACCGCAGACCTCGAACTGCCGCACGGCCACCGGCGAGACGATCGGCAAGGCCAAGGCCTGCTGGGCCGGCGGCGCGCTGCAGGTCTACCTCAACCTCGCCGGGCGCGACCCGGCAGGCGGCGGGCTCCAGCAGGTGGCCGCGGCCGACGAGGCGTCGACCGTCGCGGCGATCAAGGCGAAGTACCTCGGCCTGACCGACCCCAACGACTGGACGCACGACGGCAACCCCGAGGGGTGGAAGGTCATCGACCGCGCCTTCACCAAGGCAGAGTCCCGCTACATCCCCAACGGTCCGGGCAGCACCGCCGACATGGCCCACCCGACCCGCACCGGGGACCTGGTGGTCTTCTCCTACCCGCCCTACCAGTTCGACGCAGAGACGCCTGGCACGCTCGTGGCGCCCTCGCACTTCTTCGGGCAGCACGGCTACGTCCCCGACGTCCAGAACCTCGCCGCCAACGTGAACATGCGTGCGACGTTCATCGCGGGCGGCAAGGGCGTGGGCCACGGCACGGTCGACGCACGCTCCATCGACCTCGCCCCGACGCTGGCGTTCCTGCTCGGGATCCCCGAGCCGCAGCACAGCCAGGGCAAGGTCCTGCTCGACGTGTCCGACCAGGGGAAGAAGTACACCCCGGTGCCGATCGTGGGCCTGAACGACTTCCACGGCCAGCTCGACCCGACCACGCGGGCGTACGACGCCGGCATCAACGCGCGGGTCGGCGGGGCGTCCTTCCTCGCCACGATGTTCGACGAGGACCTCTCCACGCTTCCGGGCCAGGGCCTGATCCTGGCCGGCGGCGACAACGTCGGCGCCTCCCCGCCGAACTCGGCGTTGCTGGAGGACATGCCCGCGATCGACGTGGAGAACGCGTGGGGCCTCGACGCCACGTCGTACGGCAACCACGAGTTCGACTACGGCGTCGCCCGGCTGCTCGAGCACCAGGCGCGCGCCGACTTCCCGTTCCTGGCGACCAACATCGTCGACGAGGACACCGGCGAGGCGCCGGACTGGGTCACGCCGTCGGCGGTGTTCCGGGTCAACGGCGTGAAGGTCGGTGTCATCGGGGCCGGGCTGGAGGGGACGCCCGAGCTCGTCGCCGCGGGTGCGACCGAGGGCCTGGAGTTCCTCGACGAGGGTCCGCGGATCAAGGCCGAGTCCGAGCGACTGAGCCGCCTGGGGGTGAAGGTCCAGGTCGTCGTCATCCACGAGGGCACCGCGCTCGGCGCCAACCCGGTCGGCACCACGCCCGGAGTGCCGTGGGAGGGCCCGATCATCGGCATCGCCGACGAGCTGCAGGACACGACCGTCGACGCGATGATCGTGGGCCACACCCACCGGGTCTCCAACCTGATGCGGGGCGACATCCTCATCACCGAGGGCATCAACGCCGGTGCGTCGTACTCCGTGCTCCAGCTCATGGTGCGCAACGGCGACGTGGCGTGGGCCGGCGGCGCGACCCGCGTGGCCAAGACGCTCGGCGTCACCGGCCGTCCCGACGTCCAGGCGATCGTCGACCAGGCCAACGCGGAGACCGCGGTGCTGCGCAACCAGGTGATCGGCACGCAGGCCAACGACATCCTGCGTGCCCCGACCCGGCTCCTCGAGTCGGAGATGGGCAACATGGTGGCCGACGCGATGCGCGGGAAGTACCCCGGCATCGATGCGGCCTTCACCAACTCCGGCGGCCTGCGGCAGGACATCGTCTGCTCGCCGCCCAGCGCCGGCGAGGCGCCGTGCGAGGTCACGTGGGGCGAGATGTTCGCGGTGCTGCCGTTCGGCAACCGCACCACCCTCCTCACCCTGACCGGTGCCCAGCTGCGCCAGGCGTTCCTCAACGGGTTCTCACCGGTGTGCAACACGTCGATCGCCACCGGGCGCTTCCCCCAGGTCTCCGGCCTGCGTGCGACCTTCCACTGCGAGGGAACCACGCCGGTCGTCGACGGGATGTGGAAGACACCCGACGGCATCGGCGGGACGCAGACACCGATCACCGACGGCGACAGCATCCGGCTGGTGACGAACGACTTCATGTTCACCGGCGGTGACGGCTACACGGTCTTCGCGGGCGGAACCGACGTCCAGCAGCCCGGCGACGACCTGATGCAGATCGCCACCGACTACGTCACGGCCAACAGCCCGGTCGACCCGCAGGTCGAGGGGAGGCTCACTCAGAACTGACGGCGAGCAGCCTCGTCAGTGGCTCCGGCAGGTCGCTATCTCACGCTCTTGATGGGTGCCACGGCGACGGCGCCGCCGAGCGCGCAGGCACCGGCGACGGCGTACAGGACGGCGTAGCTGCCGCCCCCGAGAGCCAGGAGGCTTGGAGCGACCGCTGGGGCGACAGCAAAGGGCAGGGTGCCTGCGATGTTGAGGACTCCGAGGTCCTTCGCCGCGGTGAGCGGGTCGGTGAGGACGTCGACCACGAGGGCGAGGTCGATGGCCATGTACATGCCGAACCCGACGCCGCCGATGGCCATGCCGACGAGGTACCGATCGACGGAGGTGGCGTCGGCGATGACGAACAGGGCTACGGCATAGATCACTGCCGCAGCCATGACGAACACCTTGCGCCGCCCGAGCCGGTCGGAGATGCGCCCGGCCACGGGTGCGACGGTGACCAGTGCGACGGACTGGGCGACGGTGCCGAGGTAGACCTGGCGTGGCACAGCATCCTCGGAGCTGCCGATCTGGGCGAGGAGGAAGAACGCCTGGAAGGTGACGAGGAACGCGTAGGCGGTGACGAGCAGGAACCGGGACAGGAAGGCCCACGCGAAGTCGGGGTTGCTGCGAGGGTTGACGTAGAAGGTGGCGGCGAGCTCGCGCAGGGACCACGGCGGTCTGTCGCGGGCGTCGAGACGCCGGTCCGTCAGGCGCCACACGAACAGCAGGACGGCGAAACCTCCCACGGCGCACGGCACTGCGAACATGAGCACCGTCGAGTGGTCGAAGAGCTGAACGAGGTACGTGCCGGTCACGGATGCGGCGGGAACGGCGAGGCCCAGGACACCGGAGACGACGCCGCGCTGACTGGTCGGGACCTGGTCGGCCAGGACGGCCGTCTGCGCGGCGAGGGTGGCGTTGAAGAAGACCTGGCACAGGCACCAGCCGAGCAGGACGGTGCCGACGTTCGGTGCGGTCGCGACCACCATCGTCCCGAGCGCACCGACCGCCACTCCGATCACCATCCACGGGCGCCGCATGCCCCACCGGCCGGTGGTGCGGTCACTGAACCTCCCGAACAGGGGGTTCGCCACCAGGGCGAGCAGCGACCCGACACCGGCCACCAGGGCGAGGTTGCTGGGGGCCGCCTCGGCGCCCACGAGGTCACGCACCTTCAAGGCGAGCGACACGAGGAGCGGCGCAAGGAACAGCAGCGCCCCTCCGGTGTAGGAGACCGCGTACAGAGCGATGAAGCCCCACCCGACCCGGCCACGCCCGATGTGGTCGGCGGCGAGCGGGCGTCTGACGTCGCGATGCTCGGGTCCGGGCACGACTCCCCCCGCACGTCCGCCCGAGCGATGGCTGATGTCCGACCCAGAATGGCCCTGCCCGAGGGTCAGCGACAGGGCACGGTCGGGGTTTGACCGGAATCGGGCAGGTCCCGAGCCGCCTCCTCCCCTACGCTTCGAGGAGGGTTGCTGGGAGGGAGCGCCGGTGGTGGACGCCTTGGTGCAGACCAAGCTCACGTTGCCGCGACCCCGACCGGGGCTGGTGGCCCGTGCCCGTCTGACCGAGGAGCTGCAGCGCGCCCAGCACGCCGCCCTGGTTCTGGTGTCTGCGCCCGCCGGCTTCGGGAAGACAACGCTGTTGGCCTCCACCTACGGCGACGCAGCCTCGGTGGCGTGGGTGTCCCTGGACCGGCGGGACGGCGACGCTTCTCGCTTCTGGACCTACGTCCTCCATGCCCTCGACGCTGTGAGCTCCGGGTCGGCCGCCGCCGCGTTGAACCTCCTCGAGTCAGCCGGCGGCACGCTGACCGATGTCATCGGGAGCCTGGTGAACGAGCTGAGCGTCCGCGCCGAGGACGTGACCCTGGTGCTCGACGACTACCACCTCGCCGACACCCCCGAGGTCAGCGAGACGGTCGCGCAGCTCCTGGAGCACCGGCCGCCACAGCTTCGGCTGGTCCTTGGAACACGCGCCGATCCGGCGCTGCCGTTGTCACGGCTTCGCGCTCGAGGGGAGCTGGTCGAGCTCCGTGCCGCAGACCTGCGGTTCAGCCTCGACGAGGCCGGCGACTACCTGAACGAGGTCCATGACCTCGGGTTGACCGAGTCGGACGTGGAGACGCTGGAGACTCGGACCGAAGGATGGGCCGCAGCGCTGCAGCTGGCCGCGGTCTCGTTGCGTGGCCGGGACGACTCCTCGGGTTTCATCGCGTCGTTTGCCGGTGACGACCGGTTCGTCGTCGACTTCCTGGCCGACGAGGTCCTCGACCAGCAGCCCCGCCCTCTGCGGCGGTTCCTGCTGGACACCTCGGTGCTGGACCGGCTCTCGGGCCCGTTGTGCGATGCGGTCGCCGGCCCCGTCGACGGCATGGCCGGCGATGCTGTGCTCGAGCTGCTGGAACGACGCAACCTGCTTCTGGTGCCGCTCGACGACCACCGACGCTGGTACCGCTACCACCACCTGTTCGCCGACGTGCTGCAGGCGAGGCTGCTGGCGGAGCGTCCCGATGACATTCCGGTCCTGCACGGGCGCGCCAGCGACTGGTACGAGCAGGCGGGGGACGTGGAGGCGGCCGTACGTCACGCCTTTGCGGCCGGTGATGTGGACCGTGCAGCGGACCTCATCGAAGTCGCCACTCCGGGGTTGAGGCGGCGGCGGGCGGAGAGGGTGCTGCGGAGCTGGGTGCCGGCGGTGCCGTCGGAGGTGTTGGCGCGCCGCCCGGTCCTGGCGAGCAACCTGGTCGGTGCGCTGATGGCGAGCAACGTCTTCCACGGTGTCAGCGACCGCCTCGACGCGATCGAGTCCACCTTGGCGTCGCCGCCGGTGGACATGGTGGTGCGCGACGAGGTCGAGTGGCGGCGACTCCCCGCGGTGGTGGCGACCCATCGCTCCGGCCTCGCACTGGTGTCCGGCGACCTGGAAGCGACCCTCCGGCAGGCCGACATCGCGCTGGAACTTGCGGGTGCCTCAGACCAGCTGACGGTCGCATCCGCGTCCGCGCTCAAGGGGCTGGCATCGTGGGCGGCCGGGGATCTCGTGGCCGCACGGGACAACTACCGGGCCGCCGCCCGGGGACTCGCAGCGCTGGGCTACGTCTCGGACGCACTGGGCTGCACGGTCACGGTGGTCGACCTCGAGCTGGCGCTGGGCAACCTCGACGCAGCCCACCGGGCCGCACAGGACGCACTCGAGCTGGCCGGTGCTCCGGACGAGTCCGGGGCAGGCGTCGTGCGTGGCACGGCGGACATGTGGGTCGCGTTGGCGCGAGTGGCGTGGGAACGGGGCGAGACCTCCGAGGCCGCGGAGGATCTGCGGCGGGCGGGCGACCTCGGTGACGAGGCCGGCCTGCCGCAACAGCCGTACCGGTGGCGAGTCGCGATGGTCACCCTGCGCGAACGCATCGGCGACCACGAGGCCGCGGACACGCTGTTGGCCGAGGCCGAGCGGCTCTTCAACAGCGACTTCTCCCCCGACGTCCGGCCTCTCCCCGCCGTGCGCGCCAGGCTGCAGATCCGCCACGGCGACCTTTCCGCCGCGCGGCGGTGGGCCGCCATGGCCGGGATCGTCGTCGACGAGGACCTGAGCTACCTGCGCGAGTACGAGCACGTCACCTTCGCGCTGCTCCTGCTGGCCGAGCACGAGAGGACGGGCGACTCGGCGACGCTGGAGGTGGCAGCCGCCCTGCTGAGCCGGCTCCGGGACTCGGCCGCCGAAGGTTCTCGCACGGCCACCGTCGTCGAGACCTCCATCTTGCTGGCCTCGGCTGCCGACGCTGCGGGTCACGATGAGGAGGCTCTCTCGTGGCTGACGGATGCCAGCGCTCTCGCGCAAGCCGTCGGCTGGGTGCGCCCGTTCCTCGATGCCGCCCCCCGGATCCAGGGCCTGATGGCGATGATGCCTGACGGGTCGGCGTTTGCGGATGCTGTGGCGGCCGCCTCCCGCGAGGCGGGCTCCGTCGCTGCCCGAGAGGCTTCCGAGGACCCGGGAGGCGGCGAGACGCTGGTGGTACCCCTCAGCGCTCGAGAGCTCGACGTGCTGCGCCTGCTCGGCTCGGACCTCGACGGTCCCGCCATCGCCCGCCACCTCAACGTGTCGCTGCCCACCGTGCGTACCCACACCCAACGGATCTACATGAAGCTCGGCGTGAACAACCGCCGTGCTGCCGTGCGTCGGGCACACCAGCTGCGTCTCTGACGCCACCTCGGTTGCCCTCACGTCTGCCGGACGAAGTTCATCACTGCTGTCATCACCTGTGATGACGCGCTCTCATCAGGTGCGTTCGTAGCTTCGCGCCATGAGCAGCAGCGACACCCCGCGTGAACCGGCCAACGGCCGGGACACCGGCAACTGGTACGAGATCCGTGTCCAGGGCCGACTCGACGACCGTTGGGCCGCCTGGTTCGACGGACTCGAACTGTCTCGCGCCGCCGACGGCACGACCGCCCTGCGAGGACCCGTCACCGACCAGGCGGCCTTGCACGGACTGCTGCACAAGCTGCGAGACCTCGGGGTCCCGCTCCTCTCCGTCACCCGGACCGACTCCGGCCCGGGTGTGTGAGCCCGTCCACAGCATTCGTCAACGCATCCAGGAGCTCAAGATGACCACCACCCAAGGCACCACACAGTCCACCGTCACCCACCAGACGGCTCGCGACGAGACCCGCCGCGCCGCCACCATCGTCGGCTGGCTCTTCATCGTCACCTACGTCACCTCGATCTCCGCCAAGATCGGGTTCTACCCGCCGCTGTTCGACGGGAACTACGTCACCGGTCCCGGAGACGACTCCCGCGTCCTGTGGGGTGCGTTCGCGGAGTGCATCCTCATCATCGCCAACATCGGCACCGCCACAGCGCTGTACACCGTCGTCAAGCACCGCTATCCCAACCTCGGCCTCAGCTTCATCGCCGCCCGCATCATGGAGAGCGTCTTCATCGGTGTCGGCATCCTCGCCGTCCTCACCGTCGTCACCCTGCGGCAGGACTACGCGGCCGCCGACGACCAGTCCGCCGCCGGCCTGGCCGTCGTCGGGGACGCGTTCCTCGCCATGCAGGAGTGGACGTTCAACCTCGGCCCCGCGTTCGTCGTCGGCGTCGGCAACGGCTGCATCCTCGGCTGGATGATGTTCCGCAGCGGCCTGGTGCCGCGCCGGCTTGCCGTGCTCGGCCTCATCGGCGGACCGCTCCTGATCGCCACCGGCTCCGCAGCCGTCCTCGGCCTCATCGAGCCCGGTGGTGCAGTCCAGACCCTCTCGGCCGCACCCGAGTTCTTCTGGGAGCTCGGCCTGGGCATCTACCTCATCGTGAAGGGCTTCAAGACCCCCACTCAGGCGTAGCGGCGCCCTCGCTCGCTCAGCAGGAGGAGCATCGACGCGGCAGCCACCACGGCGAGCAACGTGAACGTCGCGTCGTACGACCCGAGACCTGCGGCCAGCAGCGCCCCCACCCATGGAGCGAACGCGGACACGACCGTGATGGCGCCGGTGAGGATGCCGTTGCGGTGCCCGATGTCGCCCACACCCCAGCGGTCCACCACCGCAGTCGCCTGGATCAGGGTGAAGACGCCGCGGACCGTGCCGGAGGCGAACGTCAGGGCGCACACCAGCGCGAACGGCGACTGCCACACCGCGAGAGCACCGGTGGTCGCCACGACCCCGGCGATGGTCGTCACGGTTCGTGCGGTCGGTCCCAGTCGGCTGAGCACCGGTCCGTAGAACAAGCGGCCGACCACCTGCCCGACGCCTCCCACACCGAGCGCGGCAGCAGCTTGAGTGGTGGTGAGCCCGTTGCCGGTCAGGAGCGGGACGAGGTTGATGACGACGGCGTAGACGGCGAAGCCGGCCAGAGCCATGGCGACGACCAGGCGCGCGAAGGCACGTCCGTCGAAGTCGCCCTCCCGCTGCCACGAGCCGCCTTCGTCGCGCGCGGCGGGCGGGATGCTGGTCGAGGTCCACTGCGGCCGGAGTCCCCAGGCGTGAAGCGGCACCGTCAGCAGGAGGACACCTGCGAGCGCGAGGTAGGTGTCGCGCCATCCCAGGCCGGACAGCAGCAGTGCCGTCACGGGTGCGAACACGGTCGACGCCAGTCCGGCGACCAGGGTGATGGCAGTCAGTGACCGGACGCGACGCACCGCGTCTCCCCCGCTCCACCCGGTGACGGCGGCGAATGCGGGTGCGTACAGGGTTGCCGACATCGCGGCGCCGGCCGTCATCCAGGCGGCGAAGAACCACTGCAGGCTCGGTGCAGCGGACAGCGCCACCACCGATGCGACGGCCAGCGCGGACCCGGCAGTCATCACGGTGCGGGGTCCGGCGCGGTCGATGCGGCGGCCGACCCAGATGCCGCATCCGCCGGAGACCACGAGTGCCAGCGTGAACGCCGCCACCAGCCACACCATCGGCCAGCCCTCGTCGGCGCTGATGGTGCTGGCAAGCACCGGGAAGGCGTAGAAGAGCACCCCCCAGGACACGATCTCGGTGGCGCACAGCACCGCCACGGCGCGGGACAGCCCCGGAACCGGTGCCGACGCTGCAGCAGCGGTCCCGGGGCTGATCCCGGCCTGTCGGGCTCCGGTCATCCGCAGCAGCCCGAGCTGGTCTCCTCGCTCCCGGCCGGGGCCGCGCCGACGCCGACCGCGACGGGCGAGCCGATGCTCAGCAGCTGCGGCTCGAGCTCCAGCGGGGCCACGTCCGCCGGGGCGGGACCGCAACACCCTCCCCCGCCGCCGGCCAGCGCGACGGCGTCCGGGTCGTCGAACGCGCCGGCGCCGTTGCAGACACCTGTCTCGGGAAGGACGAGGTCGACCCGGTCGGCGGCCTCGAGATCGCCGTCGAGGGCGGCCATCACGGAGCGGACCTGTTCGTACCCGGTCATCGCCAGGAACGACGGAGCGCGGCCGTAGGACTTCATCCCGACCAGGAACAGGCCCTGCTCGGGCTGCGTCAGCTCCCGGTGCCCGTGCGGGGCCACATCACCACAGCTGTGGTGGTCGGGGTGGATCTGGTCGGCAAGGATGCGGGCGGACCCCAGGGCGGGGTCGAGGTCGAGGCGGACCTCGGACAGGAACCCGAAGTCGGGCCGGAAGCCGGTGACGACGATGACCTCGTCGACGTCGGTGACCTGCTGGCCGTCGACCGAGGTGATGGTGAGGCGGCTGTCGTCCTGGGTGGCGACGGACTCGGTGCGGAAGTGGGTCACGTTGGTGACGAGCCCGCTCGCTGCGGCCGCCTTGGCGTCCTGGCCGAGCTTGCCGCGTTGCTCGAGCTGGTCGTTGTCGCCGCCACCGAACGCGTCGCCCACGGAGGGGCGACGCAGCAGCCACGACACTCGGGTGGCGGAGTCGGTCCGGGCGAGCTGGGCAAGGCCGATGAGGACGCCCTGGGCCGAGGCACCCTTGCCGGCGACGGCTACGTGCTTGCCCGCGTAGCGGGCGGCGACCGCCGGGTCGCGGAGGTCGGGGATGCCATACGTGAAGCGGGCGGCGTTCTCCCTCTCGCCCAGTGCGGGATAACCGTCGGCGCCGAGCGGGTTGGGGCTGGTCCAGGTGCCTGAGGCGTCCACGACCGCGCTGGCGAGGAGCCGCTCGCGCCCTCCGGGACCGTCGACGTGGACGGCGAACGGGTCGCCCTCACGGCCGGAGTCGACCATCAGGTCACGGCCGGCACGGCTCACGCCCACCACGCGGGAGTCGTAGCGCACCGAGCCGCCGTCCAGAGCGTCGAGCAGCGCCGCCAAGGGGTGCAGGTAGGCGTCGCGCCACTCCCCGCCGGTCGGGTAGGCGTCGTCGTCGGGTGCCGTCCACGTGCCGGCGCCGTCGAGGAGACGGCGCGCCGCGGGGTCGGCGAGCTCGGACCAGGACGAAAAAAGTCGCACGTGCGACCACTCGCCGACCGCGGCACCGGCATCTGGGCCGCCCTCGAGGACGACGAAGCCCATCCCGCGCTCGGCGGCGTTCGCCGCGGCGGCCAGGCCGATGGGGCCGGCGCCGATGATGACGACCGGCAAGGACGCGGCAGGGGTGGGACTGGCTGAGGTGGTCACAACATCTCCTGGGAGCATTGACGGGGATCGATGTAATGGGACAGTATCGACCTCCGTCGATGCACACAAGGGTTTCATCGACAATCTTCGATGTAAGGTGGGAGTCGTGACCACCACGACGCAGGACGAGACCGTCGAGACGCTCGAGGACGCCATCACCGGCATCACCGGCGGTGTCGAGGCAGCCGCGTGCAGTGACGCCGCGTGCCAGCCGGCGAGCGAGACGCCGCTGGCGCTGGGTCGCGACGAGGCCGAGACGTTCGCCAGCTGGTTCTCGACGTTGTCCGACCCCACGCGCGTTCGACTGCTTCACGCCGTCTCGACCGCGCCTGCCGGGCACATCCGCATCGGCGACCTGGCGCTCGAGCTCGGCATCGCCCAGCCCACGGTGACCCACCACGTGCAGAAGCTCGCAGAGGTGGGGTTCCTCAACGTCGACCGTGTCGGCACCAGCAAGCACGTCTCGGTCAACCCGGCCTGCTGCACGGGCCTGCCGCACGCCGCCGACGTCGTGATGGGCACCCTCGCCGCGCGTCCTTGCTGCCCTGAGGACCTGCCCATCGACGTCACCACCCGCGCGATGACCGACGACGACCTTCCGGTCGTGCGCGACATCTACGCCGAGGGCATCGCCACCCGCAACGCGACCTTCGAGACCGAGGTGCCCGACCTGCGCACGATGGCAGCGAAGTGGCTGCCCAGGCATCGGTGGGTCGCCGAGGCCGACCTCGGCGGCACCACCCAGGTCGTCGGCTGGACCGCCATCTCCCCCGTGTCGGAGCGCGCGTGCTACTCCGGTGTAGGCGAGTCCTCGGTGTACGTCGCCGGGGCCGCGCGTGGCCGTGGTGTCGGCAAGGCACTGCTGTGGCGCCAGGTCAACGAGGCCGACACCGGCGGGCTGTGGACGCTGCAGACCTCGGTGTTCCCCGAGAACCGGGCGTCCATCGCGCTGCACCACTCGGCCGGCTACGCCACCCTCGCGGTCCGCTCCCGCATCGCCCAGCTCGACGGCATGTGGCGGGACACCGTCCTCCTCGAGCGTCGCAAGGTCGACTGACCCGCCCGCACAGGGCTCGGCTCAGTCGAGGACCGAGGGCGGCAGCTCGATGTCCGGGACCAGCTCGACCAGCAGCGCGCGGACGCGGCCGTCGATGTCGGCGATGATGCCGCGCACCGTCTCGTCGTCCTGACCGCCCGGGTCGGAGACCGGCCAGTCGACGTACGTCACGCCGGGCACGTACGGGCACTCCTCGCCACAGCCGAGCGTGATGGCCATGACGGACGTCTGGATGGTCTCTCGCGTCAGCTTCGTCGGCGTCTCGGCGGAGGTGTCCAGGCCGAGCTCCTCCAGGGCGTCGGCGACCTCGGGGTGGATGTGCTCACCGGGCTGCGTGCCCGCCGAGAGAGCCAGGACCCGACCGCCGGCGTAGTGCTCGGTCAGGACGCGGGAGATGACCGAGCGGCCGCCGTTGCGGATGCACGCGAACACGACCTGCGGCACGGGGGTGGTCGTCTCGGTGGCGGGCGTGGACGTGGCGGCGGTCATCGGGTGCTCCTGGTGTCAGCCGTCTCGGAAGAGGACGGGTGGGTGGTGTGCGGGACGACGACGTCGCCTGCGGCAGCTGCGACGTCGGGGAACAGGTAGCGGACCAGGGCGATGCCGATCAGGCCGCCGACGACCTGCGCAGCGATGAACCCGGGCACGGACGCGGGGTCGATGCCCGCGAACGTGTCGGAGAAGATGCGGCCGATGGTGACGGCCGGGTTCGCGAACGACGTGGAGGACGTGAACCAGTAGGCCGCACCGATGTAGGCACCCACGGCCGGTGCCGCCAGCGCGCCGCGGCCGGTGCGGGCGAGCGCGAAGATGAGCGCGACCAGGCCGGCGGTCGCGACGACCTCGGCGACGAGCAGGTTCGACCCGGCACGCTCCTTGGTCGACAGCTCGGTGATGTCGATGTCGAACATGACGTTCGCCAACACCGCGCCGGCGACGGCGCCCGCGATCTGCGCCAGCGTGTACGCGCCGACCTCGCCGCCGGTGAGGCCGGTTCCGGCGCGGCGGCCGAGCAGCCAGTCGGCGGCAGAGACGACCGGGTTGAAGTGGGCCCCGGAGACGGGGCCGAACAGGAGGATGAGGACGGTCAGGCCGAACACGGTGGCCGTGGAGTTCTCCAGCAGCTGCAGGCCTACGTCGTCGGGTGAGAGCTGCTGGGCGGCGATGCCGGAGCCGACGACGACGGTGACGAGTAGTGCGGTGCCGAGGAGCTCGGCGACGAGCCGACGGTGCAGAGGTGCTGCCATCAGGCGCGGGCCCCCGTGTCGGGAGTGAGGGCGAGCTGCTGGTCGAGCAAGAGCCAGGGGCCGGGCCGGCCGGGTGCGTGCTGCTGGCGAGTGGTCACGGTGTGCTCCTAGGAGGCAGTGGCGTCTGGGGTGGCATCGACGGTGGGGGTCAGGCGCGGGGCAAGGTCGGCCACCCGACCGGCGATGTCGTCGTAGGCGGCGTCGAAGGCCGCGTCGGTCCCGGCCGCGACCGGGTCGGGGACCGACCAGTGGCTCACGCCCGCCAGCCGCGGCCGGGTACCCGACCGACGGTCCGCCGGGAGCTCCTCGTGCGCGGCGTCGCACACCGTCACGACGAAGTCGCCGTCGCGGAGCAGTCCGTCGAGCGACTGGGGCCGTTCCTGGACCAGGACCAGTCCGTGGCGACGGGCCGCGGCCACTGCCCCGGGGGCGATGGCGGCGCCCGGGTGCGTGCCGCCCGACGTGACCGGAATGGGGCTGGCTTCGCGCCAGAGCGCCGCCGCGAGCTGCGAACGCGCCGAGTTCGCGGTGCACACGAACACCACGCGTTCCGCCGTCGCACCAGCCGCGGAGGACGCAGCCGGCAGCAAGCCCGCCAAGCGTTCGCGGTGCAACCGGAGGTACGTGCGGCGCTTGTCGGCGTGCGAGCGGTGACGGGACACGATGCCGGCATCCTCCAGCACCTTCAGGTGGTGGGCCAGCAGGTTCGAGGGCAGTCCGAGCTCCGCGCGCAGCTCCCCAGGGGACGCGTCACCGATGCCGAGCAGGTCCACAATGCGCAACCGCGCCGGCTCAGCCAAGGCGGACAAGCCCGCGACCCGTGCCTCGAAGTCCATCAGTCATCCATTCACTCAACAGTTGTTGAGTCAATTGTTACTGACTGACTGCTTCCCGACAAGTCCGCCGACGCTGGCCCGGTTCTGCTGTCGCAGCCACGACCCACCTCGAAGGGATCTACAGCAAACCGCCGGGTGGACGCACTGCGCCGCGGCCGGCCCCTCGGTCTGTGCTGGCCAGACAGTCACCGCCCACGCAACCCACGTCACCGACCCGGTCGCCGTGTCGCCGATCAGGACTCCCGTCGGCTCCCCGCACCCGGCATCTCAGCCTGGCTGATCGCTCGGCGCCGCCGCGTCGAAGAGTCCGACCTCCCTGAGGACGCGCAGCGCGTTGACGGAGGCGGAGGTCAGCGGGGCAGCCAGGATGGCTCCCATCAACCCGAAGAGAAGGGTCCCTGCGGTGGTGGCGACGAGGACCACGAGCGGGTGGAGCCGCAATGACCGCCCGAACGCAAACGGCTCGAAGAAGTTCTGGATGGTGGTGTTGGCCAGCAGCACGATCGCGAGCATCGCCAGGGCGACGGGGAGCCCCTGCGCTCCGAGTGCGACCACGACGGCGAAGGCACCGGCGAGAACGGCGCCGAAGTAGGGCACGTAGGAGGCGATGAAGGTGACCAGAGCGATCGGCACCGCTGCCGGTATCCCGAGGGCGACGGCCCCGATGCCGACCACGGCTGCGTTCATCACACCGATCTCCGTCAGCCCGAGGGCGTAGCCACGAAACGCCCGGACGGTGCCGTCCAAGAGCTCGCTCGCCACGCGCGGCGGCAGACCCGCGTGATGTGTGCTCCAGGTCGTGATCGGCTGCCAGTCCTTGAGCAGGAACAGCAGGACGAACACGCTGAGGACGATGCCGACGAGCAGTGCGGTCGCGGAGAACAGCGCTGAGCCGAGCGCGCCGGCGAGGAGGGCGCGCAGCGCCGATGCCAGCACCGTCGCGAGGTGCTCGCCGCGGTCGCCGCCCGGATCCAGCTGGTCGCCGGCCGAGTCGAGACCTGCAGTCACCTGGAGCCAGATGTCGTAGCCCTGGTCGATGAGCACCTGGAGAACCACCACGAGAACGACCACGACGATCGACAGCCCGACCAGCAGAAGCAGGGCAGCGCCCAGCCAGCGCGGCACGCGCCAGCGCTCGAGTCGGTCGACCGCGGGCACCAGGATCGCGGCGAGCACCGCGGCAACGACCAACGGGATCATCAACGACGCCACCCCTGCAAGCAGCAGGAGGGCGATCCCGACGAGGACGGCGATCCCGACCACCAGCCATGCGCCCGTGCCGAGGGTACGGAGCCAGGGCGGGAGCCTCAGGTGCACGAACTCTCGCGTGGCTGCCGTCGCCGCGCGACGTGCCACGTGCACCGTGTCCTCAGCGCCCTCCTCGGTCACGGTGCCTGCCGCGATCGAGGAGCGAGGCTCGAGGCGCGCGAGCCGAGAACCGGAGGCGTCACCGTCGCCGCCGTCCGAAGAGGTGGTCGAGCCGGTCACCGATCGACCGCGCGGGCTTGATCTCGACCAGGTTCGACCCGTCCCTCGTCTGCACAGGCGTGCCTCGCTGAAGCGCGGTGTACGCAATGGGGTCATCAGGCGCATCGGGCACGCTGCCACCATAGGGCGAACCGCGACGTTTCGCGCGCGACGTCCTCGGTCACCTGTGGCTTCGCCGGCGCCGTGCGCACCGGTCCCCCACCGCGGGTGACCCCACGGTCCATCCGGACTGCCACCATCGTCGAGGTGACCTCACGCCCCGGTGCACGTCGCCGGGCGACGGCACGGCGACCGCACGGAAGCGGCCCGGGCCCGAGCGACTACCGGCCGGGCAGCTCGGCACGAACCAAGGAGCAGACATGACGGAGAACCAGGGCCCGGACGGACCCGACGCGGACATCGTCACCGGCGTCTCGGACGGGGCCTACGCCCTCGTCATCGCCGACTACGCGGACACCGAGTCAGCGTGGAGTGCCTACGAAGACCTGAAAGCGGTCGAGGACGGTCGCACGGTCGCCATCGAAGGCGTCGTCGTGGTCAAGCGCGGCACGGACGGCAGGCTCGAGATCCAGAAGTCCACCGACCACAGCACCCGTTCCGGACTCCGGTGGGGACTGGTCGGCGGCATCGCACTCGGGATCCTCTTCCCACCCTCGATCCTGGGGAGCGCTGCCGTCCTGGGCTCGACCGGTGCCGCTGCCGGCAAGATCCGCCAGCTGCAGCATCGCCATGAGCTGACCGAGGACCTGGAGGGCTCGATCGCACCCGGCCATTCGGGAATCGTGGCTCTTGTCTCCGACCCCAGGGCGGTGAAGATCCGCCAGGCGCTCACCCTGGCCGATGCGATCGTGGAGCGGACGATCGACAAGGTGGCAGCCGATGACATCAAGGCTGCAGCCGAGGAGGCGGCCGCCGAGGCGAAGGCCGCCAAGGACACCGACTCCGCGACGTAGCCCTGCGCCATGTGGGGACTGCCCGTGCGCGAGATGCGGTTGTCGTCGCCTGCGCGTGCCTGTCCTGGTCGCGTGTGGTGACGACGGCACGTCCCGATGTCTACGTCATGAGTCGTGACCGGGCGGCCGGTAGAGCCGCTCCACCGCGGCACCGATGTCCTCGTCGTGCTGCTCGACCGGCTCCACGTACAACCGGGCAGAGACGATCAGCTCGTCGCGGACCGTGGCGATGAAGACCCCCCGCATGGCAAAGACCGCGCCGTCCCTGTGGTGGCCGTGCCAGGAGACCTCGCCCCACTCCACGTCTCGATCGCGACAGGTCGCCAGGAGCTCCGCCCGGAAGTCCGGGACACCGGCGAAGACCGAGGACCAGTTCTCCTGGACCTGCGCCCGCCCCGAGAACTCGCGACCCGGATGCGCCGGTTGCTCGCTCCGGTAGTCGGGCGCGAAGCACGATGCGAACAGCTCGACGTCGTGGGCGTTCTGGGCATCGGTGAGGCGCTCGAGCGGCGTGCGCATGACGTCGAACCTAGAAGCCACGCGCGAGGTCGAACATCCCCCGGTGAGGGCGAGGTCCACCAGCCGTCCACACGGAATCTTCCTCGGCACACCCAGCGCGAGACGTGTCGAGCAAGGACCCTCCGCCGAGCAGGAGCGAGAGCAGACGATGCACCCCGATTCCATCCCTCTGCAGGACTTCGAGGCCATGGTCGTCGACGCCCTGGACTCACTGCCCGACTGGGTGATCCCGATCGTGGCCGAGATCGCCGTCCTCGTCGAGGACGACCAGGCTCCCGAGGACAGGCGCCCCGGTGTCCTGTGCCTCGGGCTGTACCGCGGCGTTCCGCGCACCACTCACTACGGGCGTGCACCCGGCACCCTTCCCGACACCATCACGCTCTACCGCACCCCGATCCTCGCGGTCTGCGAGCACCCCGAGGACGTGGCGCCACGGGTGCGCAAGGTGCTGGTGCACGAGGTGGGGCACGCCATGGGGCTGGGTGAGGACGAGCTCCGGTCGCTGGGCTAGCACTGAGGCTCCACACGTCGCGGCTAAGGCTCACCCTTCCCGGGTGAGGCACGCGGCCGTCGGGTCGCCGACGTTGGATGTCACGACGAGTCCCACGTGCGTGCCGTCGACGGCGCCCGGTCAGGCCGGCCCGGGCGCACGGGCCCGCGTGGCTCGGCCGCTGGCGGGCAGCTGCCCCTACCGAAGGAGCACCACATGGCGGACAGGCCGAACATCCTGATCATCTGGGGCGATGACATCGGGGTGAGCAACCTGAGCTGCTACAGCGACGGGGTGATGGGCTACCGGACCCCCCACATCGACCGCATCGCGGACGAGGGGGTGCGGTTCACCGACTACTACGGCGAGCAGAGCTGCACGGCAGGTCGCGCGGCGTTCATCACCGGTCAGAACCCGTACCGCACGGGCCTGACCAAGGTCGGGATGCCTGGCATGGACGTCGGGCTGAGGGCCGAGGACCCCACGATCGCGACGGCTCTCAAGGCGCTCGGCTACGCCACGGGGCAGTTCGGCAAGAACCACTTCGGCGACCGTGACGAGTTCCTCCCCACCATGCACGGCTTCGACGAGTTCTTCGGCAACCTCTACCACCTCAACGCCGAGGAGGAGCCCGAGCTCGACGACTACCCGCCCGAGGAGGACTTCCCCGACTTCCGCAAGAACTTCGGCCCGCGAGGCGTCATCCACTCGTGGTCGAACGGCGACGGCACGCAGCGCATCGAGGACACCGGCCCGCTGACGAAGGAGCGGATGAAGACCATCGACGACGAGGTCGCTCCCGAGGCGCTGCGGTTCATGTCCGACGCCAGGGCCGCCAACACCCCGTTCTTCGTCTGGCTCAACACCACCCACATGCACTTCCGCACCCATGTCAAGGACGGCAGCAGGGGTCGCGCCGGCCGGTGGCAGTCGGCCTACCACGACACGATGTGCGACCACGACGACCTGGTCGGCGACGTCCTGGCGTTCCTCGACGACAACGGGCTGGCCGAGGACACGATCGTCATGTACTCCACGGACAACGGTCCCCACATGAACTCCTGGCCCGATGCCGGCATGACACCGTTCCGGAGCGAGAAGAACTCGAACTGGGAGGGCGCGTACCGGGTGCCGGCGGTGGTTCGATGGCCCGGACGAATCCCGGCAGGCACGGTGCTGAACGGGATCGTCAGCCACAACGACTGGTTCGTCACCCTCCTCGCCGCGGCGGGTGACACCGACGTTGCGGACCGGTTGAAGCGGGGCACCGATCTGGGCGGGACGACGTACAAGGTGCACCTCGACGGGCACAACCAGCTGGACTACATCACCGGGGCGTTGGACGAGAGCCCCCGCAAGCACTTCTTCTACGTCTCCGACGACGGCGACCTGACCGCGCTGAGGTACGACAACTGGAAGCTGGTCTTCCTCGAGCAACGCGCGACCGGGACGCTGCGCGTGTGGGCAGAACCGTTCACGGAGCTGCGGGTGCCGAAGATGTTCAACCTCCGCACCGACCCCTACGAGCGCGCCGACATCACGTCCAACACCTACTACGACTGGTGCCTGGACCACGCCTGGTTGCCGATCCCGGCACAGGTGTACGTCTCCCGGATGATCGAGTCCCTGGCCGAGTTCCCGGCCCGGCAGGAACCACCCAGCTTCAGCATCGACCGGGTGCTCGAGAAGCTCAAGGCCGGCGTTGGCAGCACCTGAGATGGCCGTCGACCTCCCGGGTGGGATGTTCACGATGGGGTCGGACGCCCACTACCCCGAGGAGGCGCCGACCCACCGCGTGCGGGTCGACGCCTTCTCGATCGACGCGACCACGGTGACGAACGCCGAGTTCGCGGCGTTCGTGGCCGAGACGGGGTACGTGACCGTGGCCGAGCGGGACCCCGACCCGGCCGACTTCCCGGACGCGCCGGCCGAGAGCCTGCAACCGGGATCGATGGTCTTCGTCCCCACCCGTGGGCCGGTGGACCTGCGCCACCTCAGCCAGTGGTGGCGCTGGAAGCCCGGCGCCAGCTGGAGGCACCCGCGAGGACCGACGAGCTCCGTCGACCAGCTGCTCGAGCATCCCGTGGTGCACGTCGCACACGAGGACGCGCTGGCCTACGCGTCCTGGGTCGGGGCCTCGCTGCCGACCGAGGCCGAGTGGGAGTACGCCGCCCGCGGCGGCCTCGACGGGACGGCGTACACCTGGGGCGAGGACGCCCGCCCCGGGGGCAGGCTGATGGCCAACACCTGGGACGGCCCCGACTTCCCCTGGCGCAGCTCCGGCGAGAGCGGGTTCCTGCGCACCGCGCCGGTCGGCAGCTTCCCGGCCAACGGCTACGGGCTCTTCGACATGGCCGGCAACGTCTGGGAGTGGACGGACGACTGGTGGACGAGCCGACACCCCGAGGACGCCGGCTCGCCCTGCTGCGCTCCGGAGAACCCGCGCGGTGGCGACCTCCAGGCGAGCTACGACCCGGCACAACCGCAGTTCCGCGTCGGGCGCAAGGTCATCAAGGGCGGCTCCCACCTGTGCGCCGACACCTACTGCCTGCGCTACCGGCCTGCAGCGCGGCGACCCCAGCCGATCGACACCGGCATGAGCCACGTCGGCTTCCGTTGCGTGCGACGACCCGGACCCGCAGCACGAAGGGCCGACCATGCCTGACGACCTGCTCCCCTCCTGGCGCCCCGGGCCCACGCGTGATGCGCTCGTCGCGTTCCTCGACGACGTGCTCGACGTGCCGACGGAGGAGCGGGTCGCGTGCCTCGACAACGACGGCACCCTGTGGTGCGAGCGCCCGAGCTACGTCCAGCTCGACTTCTTCATCGACACGTTGAGGTCCAGGGCGTCCGAGCCCGACTTCGTGCACACGCCCGAGCTCGACGCGCTCCTGGGCAACGACACGGCCGCGATGGGTGAGCTCGGCCTGGAACGCATCGCCATGGCCCTGACCAGCCTGTGCGAAGGCATCTCACCCGAGGAGTTCACCCGTCGGGTCCGCGCGTTCATGTCGGTCGCCCAGCACCCGACGCTCGGTCGTCCGCTGCTCCGCAACGTCTACCAGCCGATGCTCGAGCTCATCGACGAGCTCCGACGCCGGGACGTCACGGTCACGATCGTCACCGGCGGCGGGACCGAGTTCGTCCGTGCCGTCAGCCAGCAGCTGTACGGCGTTCCTCCCGAAGCGGTCGTCGGGACGCTGATCGGCTACGAGCTCAGCCGCGGCGACGACGGGGCACCCCGCCTGCTGAGGACCGGTCGCCCGGCCGGCGGGGCCAACGAGGGCGCCGCCAAGGTGAGCAACATCCAGAGCCAGCTGGGCCGCCGCCCGCTCCTCGTCGCGGGCAACTCCGGGGGTGACCGGGAGATGCTGGAGTGGGCGGCGTCCGGCCCGGGCCCCTCGCTCGCCCTGCTGATCGACCACGACGACGCGGACCGCGAGTTCGCCTACGTGAGCAGCGCCGAGACGTTCGCCGAGCCCGAGCCGATCACGGACGTCGGCTCTCGGCTGGGGTGGACGGTGGTCAGCATGGCGGCCGACTGGGCGACCGTCTTCCCGTCCGTGGCGCCCGAGCACTAGTGGGTCGACATCGATGCGACGGGTGGGGAGATGACACGACAACCGACGGCCACGGCCGAGTCGGCACGGCTCACGACGATCAACCTCGTCGCCGCTGTGGCGTTCATCCTCGGCGGCAGCCTCTTCGCCCTGGGTGCGGTCCTCGCCCAGGACGGGGAGGTCGCGCTGCGGACGGTCAACATCACCTACCTCGTGGGCGGTTTCTTCTTCAGCCTGGGCGGCTACGTGTCGGTCCTGCTCGCGGTCAACACGGGGCTCGGCAACGACGGCACCGCGGGAGCGCACGTGCGGTGGTGGCGATACCAGCCCGAACGGCGCGACTGGATGAGCGCCGTCGTGCTGTTCGTCGGGACGCTGCTCTTCGCGGTCAGCCTCGTGGCGGCGTTCGCCGAAGGGCTCACCCCGCGCCAGTCCAACGGCTGGATCTGGTTCCCGGACATCCTCGGCTGCATCTGCTTCCTCGTGTCCGGCCACCTCGCGATGCTCGAGGTCGGCGGGGGTCACGTCGGGGTGCACGTCGATGCGCTCTCGTGGTGGGTGGTGGCGGTCAACCAGCTCGGTTCGATCCTGTTCTTCCTCGCCGGGCTGGCGGCCTTCGTCCGGCCGGCGACCTCCGCCGCCCTCGACGCCGGGCTGGTCAACTGGGGGACCTTCTCGGGGGCCGTGTGCTTCGCGGCCGGCGGCGTCGTGCAGCTCTTCGACAAGCCAACCTCGACAAGAACGGTGGTGCAGAAAACGCCATGACGACATTGAGCCAATCAGCAGCCGAAGCGCTGTACGGCAACCGGTTCCTGACGGAGAAGGCGCCCTCGACGTCGTTCCCGCAGACCGGGATGCGCCCGACCGACGCCATGCGGCTCCTCGGCGAGGACCTGAACCTCGAAGGCGATCCGCAGCGCAACCTCGCCACCTTCGTCACGACCTGGATGGAGCCCGAGGCGCAGCGGATCATCGCCGAGAACCTGCACCGCAACTTCATCGACCACGCCGAGTACCCGATATCGGCAGAGATCGAGCAACGCTGCGTCCGGATGTTGGCCGACCTCTTCAACGCCCCGGGTCCCACGACGGGCTGTCGCACCCAGGGGTCGTCCGAGGCGATCATGCTCGGCGCGCTCTCCCTGAAGTGGAAGTGGAAGGAACGCCGTCAGGCCGCGAACCTGCCGACGGACAGGCCGAACCTCGTGTTCGGAGGAGACGTCCACGTCGTGTGGGAGAAGTTCTGCCGCTACTTCGACGTCGAGCCACGCATCGTCCCGCTCGAGGAGAACAAGTACACCATCGGCCCCGCGGACGTGGAGCCGCACATCGACGAGAACACCATCGGCGTCGCAGCCGTCCTGGGCACCACCTTCACCGGCCACATGGACGACATCGTCGGCATCAACAACCTGCTGCTCGACATCAGGAACCGGCGCGACCTGGACGTCCCACTCCACGTCGACGGCGCCAGCGGCGGATTCGTGTGGCCGTTCCTCTACCCCGACTCACCCTGGGACTTCCGCCTCGAGCAGGTGCGCTCCATCAACGTGTCGGGTCACAAGTACGGGCTCGTCTACCCCGGCATCGGCTGGCTGGTCTTCCGCGAGGAGTCCGACCTCGCCGAGGACCTGGTCTTCTACGAGAACTACCTCGGCAAGCTCGACGCCACCTTCACGCTGAACTTCTCGACGGGCGCCTCGATGGTGCTGGCCCAGTACTACAACTTCGTCCGCCTGGGCCGCGACGGCTACACCTACGTGATGAAGCAGATGCAGCAGAACGCCCAGGCGCTGGCGTCCAACCTGCGCGACAGCGGCCGTTTCGAGGTGATCGGCGCAGGTGAGGAGCAGCTGCCGCTGGTGGCCTTCCGGCTCTCGGGCGAGCACACGACGTACGACGAGTCCGACATCGCGTGGCAGCTGTCCGCGGAGCGGGGCTGGATGGTGCCGGCGTACACGCTCCCGCCGAACGCCGAGCGGGTGAAGATCATGCGTGCGCTCGTGAAGGAGACCATGAGTCGCGAGCAGGTCGAACGCCTGACCCGTGACATCGCGGACGCGTGCGCGACCCTCGAGAAGAAGGGCGGGACGACCGAGACCGAGCGCGCGCAGACCAAGCGGGGATCGGGCTACTGACGGCGCATCCTGCACCGGCGCCGGGGTTGGCTAGACAGCGTGTCCGTCCACGAGCGCGTGGCGTAGCGTCGATCCCTGCAGCGGGGGTGCACACCCGGGGGAACTGCCCGCGGGACTAGTCCAGCCAGCCCCGCGGGCAGGTTGTGGGGCCGGGGTACCCCAACACTGAGCGGTCCACGGATGCGTTACCCAGTGGGCGCTCGGGCCATCCGCTGGTCTGGACCGGGAAGTCAGGCGCGGCGCTTGCGCCCCCGCGACGGACCGACCAGCCTGGGGCCGGAGAGCCGCGTCTCGAGCCAGCGAGCCTCGCGCCGCAGCGGCTGTGAGAGGTACTGACCGAGGATGACGCCGGCAGCCAACGCGATCGCCGTCCCCGCGGCTGCGACCAGCTTCGGGAATCCGTCCTCGCCGTCGGCCAGCAATGCCAGGCCTCGGTAGATGGCGAGTCCGGGCAACAGTGGCACGATCGCCGGCACCACGATGACCAGGGGCGGGACCCGGAACCGCCCCGCGACCGCGGACGCCAGCCCGATGGCAACCGCAGCGACCGCGGAGGCGAACGTCGCCCCCAGGTCGGCCTGGTCGACGAGCAGCCACGCCGCCTGACCCAGGCCAGCCAGCATCGCGACGACGACGAGTGCACGCACCGGTGCGTACGAGGCGTACGCGTAGGCCGCGGCCGCCAGGGCGGCGCCGAAGACCATCAGGCCGGCTCGCTGGGCGCCCACGGCGCCCGGATTCAGGGTTCCGACGTCGACCCCGAGAAGGAGGCCGATGCTGAGCCCGGCGGTGACACCCCCGATGATCCCGGTGGTCGCGAGGAGTGCGTCCAGCAGTCGCGCGCTCGCGGTGACCGGAAAACCCGTGATCGCGTCCTGCGTCGCACCCATGACACCGATCCCGGCGAGGAGCATCACGATGCCGGCGGTGACGACCCGCGAGGGGTTGGCCTCCATCTGGGCCCCGGCCGCTGCAACCGCGATCAGCGTGGCCGTCGCGGCCCCCGCGATCTGCTGGTAGAAGTCAGGGAAGCGACGCTGCGCCATCAGCCGCTGGATCCGATCGATGGCGCACGCCGCCAGGAACGCCAGGGCCAGCACCACAGGGCGCCCGCCCAGCGTGATCGCGATCCCGGCTCCCATCACCCCCCAACCCAGCGTGATCGCCCACCGCGGCCGCCGCCCGCCACTGGACACGGCTGCGGCGACTCGATCGCGGGCCTCCTCCCGCGTGATGTCCTTCGCGATGAGGTCGCGGACGATCAGGTCCACCTCGGTCAGGACGGCGTAGTCGACCTCCCGTCGCGTCACCCGCCGGACCTGGATCACCTCGGGAGCGTCGACGCTCGGCTGGTGGCGCAGGATCAGGTCGGTGTAGGTGACGTCGCTCTCCACCCCTCTGATCCCTGACGCACGGGTCACGGCGAGCATGGTCGCGGTCACGTCAGCAGCGCCCGCGCCCGACGACAGCAGGATCTCGCCGACCCGCAGGGCGAGGTCGCAGGCCAGGTAGGTCTCGTTCCGCTCGACCACGTCAGCTCCCTACCCCGCCTCGGCGTGGCGGTCCAGGACGTGTGTCGCCACGCCCTGTGCCCTGGGAAACGCGGCGGACGGCGGACAGTGCGGGAAGGGCCCGCGAGCCACTACGCTCGCTCCATGTTGATCCTCGCCATCATCCTGTTCGGCATGATCGCCGGCGCCCTGGCACAGATGGTGCTCGGCCGGTCGATGCGTGACGTGAACTGGACGCTCGCCATCCTGACCGGCCTGATCGGCTCCTTCGTGGGCGGCCTGCTGGTGAGCCTGCTCGCCGGTGACGGTCTCGACCTCCGCCCCAGCGGCCTGATCGGCTCCTTCGTCGGGGCCCTGCTGCTCACCCTGGCCTGGGGCTGGTACGACAAGCGCCGTGAATCCGCCTGACCGCTCGCGACACCGGGCACGCAGGCCACTGTCGCCGTTAATCGGTGGGCCCTGACGGCTCGAGACCGACCGCTGTGCGGAGGAGCGCCGGCCCGTCGGTGGGAAGGTCCGCCCGCAGCAGGGTGACCTCGCCGCTGACGATCCGCTGCCTCACGGCCGGGACGACGACGGAGAGGTCCGCGGCCCCGGACAGCACCAGCAGCGCCGACGTGCGCGGGACGAGTCGTTCGGTGACCGCTTCGAGGAGCGCCGGGTCCAGGCCGGTCGCGGCAAGCCGGTCAGCGAAGTCCGGAGGCAGCGGGTCGCCGCTCTGTGAGTCGCCGATCGCGGAGCGGAGCAGCGCGACGAGGACCGACGGCTCTCGGGCGGTGACCTCCGGCGGGGGCCACAACCGCGTGACGCGGGGACGGTGCGCGCCGGGCGCCCAGGAGACGGTGATGGCGTCGATCACCTCGAGGGCTCGGGCCTGTTCGAGCCGTCGGAGCCGCACCGACCCGGCCGTGGCGCCGAGCGGTGTGCCGTAGCACCACACCGTCAGGGCCGGCACGAGGACCGGACCTGACGGTGTGGCACAGGCCGGAGGTGCTCAGGCTTCCGCGAAGACCTCACGAATCGCGCGCTCCTGCTCGTCACTGAGGTTGGTGAAGATCAGCTCCGGCTTCGAGTCGGCAAACGCCTCGTGCACCCGGTCGACCACGACGTCCGAGGTCATGATGAACAAGGCGGACGTGCCGGGGGTGACTTCTTCTCGGAGGCGGTTGATGAACTTGTCGTCGATGCCGACGTCGGACAACGAACCTGCCAGCGCGCCCGACGCCGCGCCGATCGCCGCCCCGAGCAGGGGGACGAAGAAGATCAGTCCGAAGAGCATCCCCCAGAACGCACCGCCGAGCGCTCCGGCGCCGGCGAGGTTGTTGAGCTGCCTGGTCTGGGGCTTCTTCTTCCCTGCCTCCCATCGGACGGTGGCGGCGTCGTGGATGGTGAGCAGGCGCTGGGCCGCCATGTCCTTGAGGATGTCCGTCGCATTGTCGGCGCCGTCAGCGGTGTCGAACTTCCAGACGGTGAGCGTTCCCATGGGTGATCCCTTCGGTGTGGGCAGAGTACGTCGATCGTCATCTGCCGAGCTCCGTGGCGGCCTCCCCCGGCAAGGGTGAACCGCACCACCCCCCGGGACGTCAGGGCGTTGCGTTCGCGGCGGTCGCGACCCCGCCGTCGTACCTGACCACGAGCATCGCGAGGTCGTCGACGAGCTCCTCGCCGTGGAAGGCGCGGACGGCGTCGAGCACGGCCCCGGCCAGCTCGTCGGCGGAGAGGTCGCGATGCGCGCGCAGCAGCTCGGCGACCCGCTCGGAGCCGAACTGGTCCCGGCCGCGACGCGCCTCCACCAGGCCGTCGGTGAAGACGCACAGCGCCTCGCCGGGCATGAGCTCGACCTCGGCGTCGTGCAGCTCGGGATCGTCGAACAGGCCGAGCGCGGTGCCGAGCGTGCCGACCTCCTCGACCTGGCCGTCGGTCCGCAGGACCAGCGGCCAGTGGTGGCCAGCCAGGGAGAGGACGATGCGCAGCGGCGCCTCGGGCACGTCGTGCTCGCGGGGTGGTCGCAGGTGCCCGTGCACGAGCGTGCTGTGCCGTTCGGACTCGGTCTGCGCCTGCAGCACGGCGTTGACCCCGCGCAGCGTCGCCGCGGGCGACAGGGTCGGGCCGGCGAGGGCGCGGAGCGTGTAGCGGGTCGCCGCGCTGACGGCCGCCGCCTCGGCGCCCTTGCCGCTGACGTCACCGAGCACGAAGGCCCACGTGTCCCCGTCCAGCGGGAAGACGTCGAGGAAGTCGCCGCCGATCTCGCCGCCGTCGCCCGCCGGGACGTAGCGGCTGGCGAGCGAGCACCCCCGGACGGCCGGCAGCCTCGTCGGCACCATGCTGGCCTGCAGGGTCGCGGCGACGCGGGAGCGGTCGTCCAGGACCTGCTGGAGGCGCTGCTGGTCGCGGACCCGGTCGGTCACCTCGCGGAGCACCACGAGCGCCCCGGCCGTACGACCCGCGATGTCGGTGAGCGGCTGCTGGCTGACGTCGAAGGTCCTCTGGCCGCCGCCGGCCTCGTCGTCCAGGACGAGCCCGCTCGGGCCGACCTCCGCGATCCCCGAGGTGTCCATCAGGTCGCGCACCCGCCTCCCGACGAGCTCGCCGCGGGTCCTGCCCGCGAGGGCGACGGCAGCCGGGTTGACGTCGACCACCCGCTCGAACGCATCGAGGACGAAGACGGCGTCGACCATGCTCTCGACCACCGCGCTACGGGCCAGCGGAGCCAAGTCCACGAGTCGCTCCTCGAACAGGCCCCACACCAGCAGCCCGCCGGTGAGGATGAACGCGAACGGCGTCAGGTCGATGAGCGCGAACCAGCCGACCTCGAGGTTGTGCAGGATGTTCGCCGCCCAGGGCAGCAGCGCCGAGCACAGCAGCACCAGGGCCATCCGACGGTAGGTCCGGGCCAGCCGCACCATGCTGGCGACGAACAGCACCGTCGCGCCGATCAGCAGCAGGTTGTTGTAGGCGAAGATCGCCCAGAACACCGGCCCCGACTCGACGTTCGGAAGGTCCTGGGCGCCGGATGTCGCGGAGTAGGAGCGCACCAGGTCGTGCGTGGCGGGGACCGCGAGGACCGCCAGCGCGGCAACCGGCGGGATCGCCAGCAGCGCCACCAGGCGCCGGGTGACCAGGTGGCTCCGGCCGGTGTACTGCAGGACGAAGACCAGCCAGGCGGGCGCGAGCGTGACGATGCCGACGTACTTCAGGTCGCCCCACCTGCTCCTGACGACCAGCGAGTCGGCGGAGAGCTCCACGGCGTAGGCGGTCCCCCACCACGCCACGGCGACGAGCAGCACCGCCAGGCTCCAACCCAGGGCCGTGCCGCGACGCCAGGCGACGTACGCCGCCAGCACGGCCAGCACCAGTCCGGCGCCGGCCATCAGGCTCGCGAGCAGCGTCAGCACCCGAAACCTCCCGCGCTCGGGCTCGTCCACGCGCCGTCGCGTGGCCGGACTCCACGCTAACCGCCGCGCTCCGCGGCGTCAGGTGTTCCGGCGGGCTCGTGCCTCCTTCGGGTGAGGCGCCGCGCGCATGCCTCGCGCAGGCTGGGTCCGACATGCCACCCACCCCGCCCACCGACCGCGTCGCACCGACCGGCAGGCTCCGCGTCGTCATCAACCTCGGCAACCCGGTGCTCGCCCAGGGCACCCACGACGAGCCGAGGGGCGTCACCGTCGCCATCGCCCGCGCCGTCGCGGACTGGCTGGGCGTCCCGCTCGAGCTGGTGTGCGTCGACGCGGCGCGCGAGGCGTACGCCGCCATCTGCGACGGTCGCGTCGACCTGTGCTTCCTGGCCGACGAGCCGGCACGCGAGGAGGGTGTCGCCTTCACCGGCCCCTACGTGCTGATCGAGGGCGTCCACGTCACGGACGCGGACTCCCCGCTGCAGTCCTCGACCGAGGTGGACCGCGACGGGATCCGCGTGGGCGTTCGCGAGGGGTCGGCGTACGACCTCTTCCTCACCCGCACCCTGGAGCACGCGGAGGTCGTCCGCGCGGCAGAGGCGACCGACGTGTTCGAGGAGCAGGGGCTCGATGCCGCGGCGGGCGTGCGCCAGCCGATGGAGGACTACGTCGCTGCCACCGGCCGACGCATCCTCGAGCCGGCCTTCATGGAGATCCGGCAGTCGGTCGGCCTGCCCCGCACGCTCGACCGCGAGGTCGTCGCGGCCGTGGCGTCGTTCGTCGAGGAGCTCAAGGCCTCCGGCTTCGTGCGCGACGAGCTCGCGCGCAGCGGGGTCGAGGCAACGGTGGCTCCACCAGCCTGAGCAGTCACTCGCCGACATCAGGGCCCGACGGACCGCGGGCGACGGACCTTCGCCTCTCCCGCCGCCCATGAGCGAGTCATAGCGTCGGAGATGACAGCGAAGGACCGCGCCATGGCCACGACATCTCACCCGACAGACACCTCGTCAGGCGCCGGCCAGCAACTCCGGCACGGACAGCTGACCGCGCGCTCGGTGTGGCGCTTCTTCGCTGCCACCTTCGTCCTGAGCTGGGGCCTCGGGGCGCTCGTGGTCACCTTCATGGACGAGGTCGAGTCGTGGTTCGGGCCGATGGGCTACACCAACCCGGCCTTCATCCTGATGGTCTACGCCCCCGGCCTCATCGGCGTCTTCATGGTGTGGCGGCACTACGGGGTCGGCGGGCTGCGGGCGTTCTTCCGCCGGTTCACGCTGTGGCGGATGAACGCCGGCTGGTGGCTGCTGCTGCTCCTCGGCATGCCGGCCGTCTTCTACGGCGGTGCCGTGGTCGCCGGCACGGCCGACGACTTCCCGTTCGACCCCTGGTACGGGGTGCTGCCTGCCCTGCTGCCGGCGTTCCTCATCGGACCGATCGAGGAGCTCGGCTGGCGCGGTGTTGCGCTCCCCCTGCTGCAGCGCCGGTTCGCGCCGCTGTGGGCGGGACTCATCCTGGGGCTCGTGTCCGCGACGTGGCACGCACCGGCGTTCCTCATGTCCGGCACGAAGCAGTCGGCGTGGAGCTTCTGGCCCTACTTCTTCGGGGTGATCGCGATCGGGCTCATCCTGACCGCCATGTTCAACGCGGCGGGCGGGAGCCTGCTGGTCGCGTTCCTCTTCCACGCGCAGATGAACGGCCCCGCATGGCCCGACGCTCAACCGTGGGACATGCTCGGATTCGTCGTCGTCGCGGCCGTCGTGGTCTGGGCGAACCGCGCCACGATGCTGAGCAGGCTCAGCGGATCCACGGAGGTCCTGCTCGTCCCCGACAGCGACCCCCGGCCCCGGGCCGTCAGCGGGTGACCGGTGATGGCAGCTCCGCGTACCGCGAGAGGGGAGGCGCCGGACCGAGGGGCGCGCACCGTTCACGGGAAGGTGCGACGCGACACGGGGTGGCGGCTGGTGGCGGGCGTGGAGGTGGTCGCCGTCGCGATCGCCGTCCTCACCGATCGGTTCATCCCGGCCGTGGTCATCGTCGCCATGGCCGCCATCTCCCTGGTGGTGCGTCGGCGCGGTCCCGGCTCGTTGGGACTTCGGCGGGTGGCCCGCCCCTGGCGCATGGTCGGCGGCATGGCCGCGTTCGCCGGCTTCTGGACGCTGGTGAACGTGGCGCTGCTGATCCCGGTCACCAACCATCTCAGCGGCACGCGCCAGGACGTCAGCGCGTTCTCCGACCTCGAGGGCGACGTACGACTGCTGGTGCTGTACCTGGCCGCTTCGTGGGTGCTCGCCGCATTCTGCGAGGAGGTCGCGTTCCGCGGCTACCTCCTGACCAGGCTCTCCGACGTCCTCGGACCCGGCCGCCTGCAGCGGCTCGTGGGGGTGCTCGGGTCCTCGGTGCTCTTCGGGCTGCTGCACACCGAGCAGGGAGTCGTCGGGGTCGTCGCGGCGATGGTGGCCGGTGTGGTCTTCTGCGCGCTCCGCTTCCGCTGTCGAACCCTGTGGGCCCCGATCCTGGCCCACGGCTTCGACGACACCATCGGGTTCACCTGGTTCTTCCTCTTCGGCCCCTTCTACGGCCTGTGGTGAGCGAGAGGTCGTGCCGGGACGAGCGCCGGCCGCCGGGGTGCTCCCCCGGCGGCCGGCGTCCGTGCTGCGGCCGATGGCCGCGTCAGCGGCGGATGGTGAACCCCCACTCCTCGACCGTGCGGTTGCCGAGTGCGTCCTCGGCGACGAGACGCACGGTGTAGCGGCCCGGTGCGAGGGCCTGCTTCGGCGTCCACGTCATCCGGTCCTTGCGGGCGTCGTAGCGCACGCCTCGGACCCGCTCGCCACCGACGAAGAGCTTCAGGTCGCCGGAACGCACCGCCGAGAGCCGGTCAGCGACGATCGCGCCGACCGTCGGCGTGCGGTCGCGGGTGCTGCCCTTCGGCGTGACCTTGCGGACCCGCGGCCCGGTGCGGTCGACCGTCCAGGTGGCCGTGGCCGGGGTGGCGTCGGCACCGCCGGTGCTCACCGCTCGGACCCGCACCTCGTGCTGGCCGTCGGCCAGGCCGCGGTAGGTCTGCGGCGAGCTGCACGTCTGCCACGCGGCCCCGTCGAGCGAGCACTGGAACGTCGCTCCCGCCGCACCCGGGCCAGTGGCGGCGAACCTGATGGTCGCCGTCTTCGCCCGCGTGCCGTCACGCGGCGCACCGGTGATCGTGGTGTCGGGGACCGGCTCGTCCGCCTTCTTGGTGGTCGTGACGGTCACCGTGCCGGTGTCCGTGTCGGTCTCGTCGGTCACGACGTAGTCGAACGTGTCGGTCCCGGTGTGCCCGGCGTCCGGGGTGTAGGTCACCGTCCCGTTCGCGGCCACCACTGCGGTGCCGTGCGCCGGCTTGGTCACCGACGCCACGGAGAGCTCGTCCTGGTCGGCGTCGGTGTCGTTGGCCAGCACGTCGATGTCGACCGCCGTGCCCTGCGTCGTCGTCGCCGTGTCGTCGGTCGCCTCCGGGGCGGCGTTGACCGGGTCGACCGGGTCCTCGCCGTCGACCAGGAAGGTGTCGAAGGAGACCTCGTCACCCTCCTGCAGCACGCCGGCGGCGAAGATGCCGAAGCGCGGCCCGGTCATCGCGTTCTCGACCGCTCGCGGCAGGTCCACCCAGGTCGCGCCGCCGTCGAAGGACGCCTCGCCCTCGTAGGTCGTGCCCGCCTTCGTGAGGCGGAGCCTCATGTCGGTCAGGTCGGTCCCGGCCGGGATCGGGAGCTCCGGCTGCGGGTTGGCCCCGACGATCACGTTGTTCACCTCGGAGCGCAGCTCGACCCGGTTGGGGGCCGACCTGCCGTCGTCGGAGATCACCACGATCTTCACGTAGTTGGCGTCGTCGCCGTAGGCCATCAGGCCGGCCTGGCTGTAGCCGCCGTCGAGCTTGGTCACGTCGGCGTGGGTCTCGATCACCCAGTCCTCGCCGGCGTGGTCGGCCGACTGCATGACGAGGTTCGACTTGCCCGTGCCGCCCTGGTAGATCTCGCCCGGTGTCGTGGTGAGGACCAGACGCCCGTCCGCGACCCGACGCTTGGTCGCGTCGTCGGCCACGATCGCGTTCCACCGGCAGGTGTCGAGGCTGCTGCCCTCGAACGTGTCGTCCGGCGTCTCGAGCTCGCAGGCCTCGGTGACCGTCACCGTCACGGTGCCGGTGTCACTGCCGCCGTTGCCGTCCGCCACCGTGTAGTCGAAGGTGTCGGTGCCGACGAACCCGGCGTCGGGCGTGTAGCGCACCGTGCCGTTGGCGTTGATCGTCGCCGTTCCGTCGCCGGGCGTGGTCACCGACTCGACGGTGAGGGTGTCACCGTCGGGGTCGGTGTCGCCGGCAAGGACGTTGATGTTGACCCCGCGGCCCGCCGAGGTGGCGGCGGTGTCGTCGTCGGCGACGGGGGGACGGTTCTCGGCTGCTGCCGGCGTCAGCTTGAAGTAGTCGAACGACGCGGTCCGGCCCGGCTGCTGCACGCCGAGGGCGTACAGGCCGAGGTCCAGGTCGGCCGTCGGGTGCGCGACCGTTCCCACGGGCTGCCACTCACCGCCGTCGACCGCGACCTCACCGAGGTAGCTCGTCCCCTGCTTCGTCAGCCGCAGGCGGTAGGACGTCACGTTGGCAGGCAGGTCGACCTGGGGCTGCGGGTCCTGGATGGCCCCTCCCAGCTCGGAACGCAGCTCGACCCGGTTGATGCGGCCCTGCCCGGTGTCGGAGATGACGTCGAGCTTGACGTAGTTGTCGTCGTCGCCGTAGGCGAGCAGGCCGGCCTGGGCATACCCGTCGGTGAACGTCGTCGACAGCTTGGTCTCCGCCGTGTAGTCCGTCGGCAGGTTGGCGGCCGACTGCAGCACGAAGTTGGTCGCCCCCGCCGCGTTGGGCGTCTGGTAGATGTCGCCCTCCGTGGTGGTGATGGTCAGCGCGCCGTCGGCCACCTGGTACTTGGTGGGGTCCTCCCGGACGATGGCGTTCCAGCGGCACTCGTCCAGCCCGTTGCCGGTGAACTCGTCACTCGGGTCGGTGGCGCCGCTCGTGCCGTCGGGCTCGAACCGGATCCAGTCGAACGTCGCCGTCGGGCTGGTCGTCGCACCGCCCGACACCGCCGCCGGGCCGATCTTCGGCGCGGTGAAGGTGCTCATCGGAGCGGGCCGGCCGACCGGGGAGAACGTCTCGCCGTCGGCGGAGTACGACGCCCGCAGGTCGGTGCCGTCCGAGGTGAGCCGCACGTAGTAGGTCGTCGGGAAGTCGGCGGGGACCCCACCGAGCTTGTCCGCGCCCTCGTTGCGCGGGTTGCCCTGCGCCTCGTAGATGAACTCGACGTCGCGGTTGCCACCGGCCGAGATGAGGTGGACCGAGGCCCAGTTCTCGTCGTCGGAGTAGAGACGGAGGCCGGCCTGGTGGTAGTTCTCGGCCACCTCGGCGGTGACCTTGGCGGTCACCTCGAACGCACCCTCGGGCGCCTCCTGCACGATGATGTCCTCGGCGTTGCCGCCGATCCCGTAGAGGCTTCCGCTGTTGATCGGCAGCTGCAGGCCGCCGTTCTCCACGCGCCAGTCACCGCTGTCGCGGGTGACGTCCCACTTGCCGTCGAGCGACGTGCCGTCGAACTCGTCGGACTGCTGGACGCCGCAGGCGTTGAGGACCCGGATCGGGACGGTCGAGGAACCGGAGGCTCCCGACGGGTCGGTCGCGGTCAGGCGTGCGGTGTAGGTGCCCGGATCGGTGTAGGTGTACTCCGCGTCGAGGGTGGTGGCGGTGTCGCCTTCACCCGGGGCGCCGAAGTCCCACTTGTAGGTCAGCTCGTCGCCGTCGTAGTCCGACGCCGTGCCGGTGAAGTCGACGGTCAGCGGACCGGTGCCCTGCGTGGGCGTGCCCTGCGCGCCGACCTGCGGCCTGGAGTTGACCGAGACGCCCTTGCCGGCGGCGTCGAAGAAGTTGACGTTGAACAAGCCGGTCGCTGCGGGGTTGGCGTTGGTGAACACCAGGAAGAGCTCGTGCGAGCCCTGCTGCGCCGACTCGGCGATGTCCATGTCGACGAACTGCCACTGCTGCCAGCCACCGGTCACGGGGACTGCGACGGAGCCGGCGAGCGGACCGGTCGGGCTGTCGAGGCGGGCCTCGATGGTGCCGCCCACGCCGCCCGAGGCCACGCGGAAGCGCAGCCGCGGCACGCCGGACAGGCTGACGGGCGCGTAGGACACGTGGTCACCGGCGTCGATGTTGGACAGGTTGCGGGATCCGCCGAGCGGGTCCGTCGTCGCCTCGGTGAGGACGCCCTGCTGGGTGGTGAAGTGCTCGGCCTGCTTGCGCTTGGGCTGCAGGACGACCTCGTCCTCACCGGTCAGCGTCCGGACGCCGTTCGCGCCCTCGTCGGTGTAGCTGGCGTTGATCACCCCGAAGAGGTTGGCCGAGGCGTCGTGGCCCCCGTCAGCCACGGTCGGCAGGACGACGTCGCAGCCGGTGCGAGAGCTGAGCGGGTGGCCGTGCGAGTCGTGGCCGAGGACGTAGTCGATCTCCACCTTGGAGCAGTCGATCGCGCCGTCCTCGGGGTCGGTCACGTTGACCTTGACCCGGACGGAGTCGCCGAACTCGAAGAACGCGCCGTTGGGAGGCAGCTCGATCTCGACGACCGGACGGGTGTTGCCGACCGTGACCACCGCGGTGGCCACACCGGTGCGGCCGGTGGTGTCGGTGACGGTCAGGCGGGCGTCGTACACCCCGTTGGCCGTGTAGACGAACGTCGGGTTGGGCTCGGTCGAGTCGACGGAGCCATCGTTCTGGAAGTCCCAGGCGTAGCTGACGATCGAGTCACCCGCGTCGGGGTCCCGGGAGCCCTCGCTGGAGAACTTCACCGACAGCGGTGCCACACCCGTGTCGGGCGTCGCGGTGGCCGACGCCGACGGCGAGCGGGCGCCCTCGTTGATCGCGTTGATCTTGTAGACGGCGGAGTTCTCGTTGCCGGTGAAGTAGCCGCCGTTGCCGTAGTCGAGGACGTAGAGGGAGCCGTCGGGACCGAACTCCATGTCCATCGCTGCGTAGAGCGTCATGGAGTCGAAGAACGGGTCGATGCCGGCCACGTCGCCCTCGGCGTCCATCCCGATGTCGCGGATCCAGCCGCGCGTCCACTCACCGGCGAAGAAGTGGTCGTCGAAGTACGCGGGGAACTTCACGTCCGACTCGAGGTCGGGGTCGTAGTTGTAGACCGGTCCGGCCATCGGGCCCTCGCCGCCGCCGCCGAACTCGTTGGTGGTGACGCCGTTGTAGGTGACGTTGCCGCCGTCGTACTTGATCCAGGCCGCCTGGGCCGCCGGCAGGTTGGTGAGGCCCGTGTTGTGCGGGCTGTTGTTGACCGGGGCCGTGCAGTCGAACTTCGGGCCGGTCGTGTTGGTCGCGAAGTCCCACTCGTTGTAGGTCTCGGCCGGGGTGTTGGAGCCGGTGCAGTAGGGCCAACCGAAGTTGCCGGCCTGGCGGATCTGGTTGAACTCCACGATCCCGCCGGGCCCGCGGTTGGCGTTCGCCCCTCCGGCGTCCGGGCCGTACTCACCGAGGTAGACGTAGCCGGTGCGCTTGTCGACGGTCATCCGGAACGGGTTGCGGAAGCCCATCGCGTAGATCTCGGGGCGGGTCTTCCCCTGGGTGTCGGACGCCTCCGGGAAGAGGTTGTCAGCCGGGACCGTGTAGGACGCCGCGGTGGGGTCGGGCGTGATCCGCAGGACCTTGCCGCGCAGGTCGTTGGTGTTGGCCGAGCTGCGCTGGGCGTCGTACGCCGGGTTGCGCGTGGCCCGCTCGTCGAGGGGCGCGTAGCCGTCGGAGGCGAACGGGTTCGAGTCGTCGCCGGTCGACAGGTAGAGGTTGCCGTTGGCGTCGAAGTCGATCGCGCCGCCGGCGTGGCAGCAGATGCCGCGGTCGGCGTCGACGCGCAGGAGCTCCTGCTCGGTCGACGGGTCGAGGTCGTCGTCGACCATCTTCATCCGGGTCAGCAGGTTGTAGCCGTCCCACGCCGCGAACTCCGCTGCGGTGCCGTCGTTGGGGGCGTCACCGGCCGGGGTGTTGAGCGGTGGGGCGTAGTAGAGGTAGACCCACCCGTCCTCCTCGAAGGTCGGGCTGACCGTCAGGCTCTGCAGGCCGTCCTCGTCGTGGGAGTAGATCGGGACGTCGTAGAGCAGCGTGGTGTTGCCCTCGAGGTCGGTGAGGAAGATGCGGCCGTCGCGGGCGTTGTGGAGCACGCGCCCGTCGGGCAGGACCGAGATGCTCATCGGCTCGCCGACCTTGTCGACGCCCTTGGCGAGCGTGACCTGCTCGAAGGAGGCGTCGGTGGGTGCCGGCGGGGTGCACGCGTCGGGGGCCTCACCGGCGGCGTACTGGATGCCGCCGAGCAGGTGGAGGCGGAAGAGCGGCTCGGAGAACGACGCCTGGGTGTGGCCGCCGCCGGTGTAGAAGCTGCGGCCGCCGTCGAACTCCTGGTACCAGGCGATCGGGTGGTCGTCGTCGCCGGGGGCGCCGTCCTGCTCGTCGTACGTCGACTCGTCGAGGGAGGCGATCACGTTGATGTTGCTGTTGGTGCGCGGGCTGTAGTCGGGCCCACCGCCGTTGACCACGGGGTTGGTCGGGCTCTGGAAGTTGTACCACTCGTCGGTGCGCTCCCACCGGTCCGGCAGCGCGCAGGAGGACGGCGTGGTGTCGTCCTCGACGTCGATGGTCGCGGTGGGGGTGCCGGCGGGGTGGCTCTGGAAGTAGGCGCCCACGAGCTGGCCGTACCACGGCCACGTGTACTCGGTGTCGGAGGCGGCGTGGACGCCGACGTAGCCGCCACCGCCCTTGATGTAGTTCTCGAAGGCGGTCTGCTGCGCCGCGTTGAGCACGTCGCTGGTCGTGGACATCCACACGACGGCCTCGTACTGGGCGAGGTTGTCGGCAGTGAACTGCTCCGCGTTCTCGGTGGCCGTGACGGAGAAGCCGTACTGCGCTCCGAGGCGCTCCACCGCACGGATGCCCGCGCCGATGGAGTCGTGGCGGAAACCGGCCGTCTTGCTGAAGACGAGGACGTCGTACGTCGGCGGGGCGAGCGCCGCAGCTGCCGGCGCGGGCGCGGCGCTCGCGGCAGCCGTCGTGCTCGCGCCGGGAGCGGCTGCCGGCGCGGCTGCCGCGGCGGGGACCGTGGCCATGCCGCCGACGGCGACGGCCGCAGCCGCCACCCCCGCAACGACTGTCCTGACGCGTGCCGAGGGTGAACGGAACCTGCTCATGCTGTCCTGCCTTCTCGAGACCAAGCGGGGATGGAGCGACCCGTCGACGGAGCGTTGCGCGCCATGGCGTCGGCCTTCTCCCACGAGCAGGTGGCCGGGGGCCACCGTGATGTTTGTCACAGTAGGGAGCAGGATTCGACGGCGTCAACACACAAGGTCCGCGACTTTTCTCAATGTCTGCGCAGAAGGGTTCCGGCAGGCTCGCAGAAGCGATCTGGGGGCTCTAGCACCCCGTCGCCGGCTCTGGCACGTTGGGCACGTGACCGACTCGGTGGCCCCACCCCTCGCCGCGCGGGACTGGATCGCGGAGCCCGCGGACGTGCTGCTCGCCGACGGGACCGTCGCGGTGATCCGGTCGCTGCGCGAGGACGACCGCGACGCCGTGCTCGGGCTGCACGAGTCGGTGTCCGTGGACACGCTGCGGCTGCGCTTCTTCTCCCCCAGCCGGGAGGCCGGTCGGCTCTACGTCGACCACCTCTTCGCCCCGGACAACACCGCGTCGGCGGCCCTGGTGGCGCTCGTGCGTGGCCGGGTCGCCGGCCTGGCGACCGCCGAGCTGCTCTCCCCCGACAGCGCCGAGGTCGCGTTCCTGGTCGCCGACGAGGACCGCGGCCGGGGCCTGGGCAGCCTGCTGCTGGAGCACCTCGCCGCGCTCGGCCGACGGCACGGGGTCAGCCGCTTCGAGGCGGAGGTCCTCGGCGACAACTACGGCATGCTCCGCGTCTTCCGCGCGGCCGGGTTCGGCGCCACCCGCCGGACGGTCGCGGGAGAGGTGGAGGTCGAGCTGCGCACCGATGCCTCCCGCGAGGCGGTCGAGGCGGCCGACCAGCGTGAGTGGCGCGCCGCCGCTCGGTCGCTCCGGCCGTTGCTGCACCCGGCGAGCGTCGCCGTGGTCGGCGTACGCCGGTCGGCGGGCGGCTTCGGGCACGGCGTGCTCGACGCGATCCGCAGCTCGACCTATGCCGGCGCCGTGCACGTGGTGCACCCGGCGGCCGACGTCATCGACGGGCTGCCGACCGTCCGCAGCCTGGCCGACCTCGACGGTCCGGTCGACCTCGTCGTCGTCGCGGTGCCGGCCGACGGGGTCGCCGAGGTGCTGCGCGACGCCGCCGCCAACGGAGCCGGGGCGGCGGTCGTCATCTCGTCGGGCTTCTCGGGCAACGGGAGCGACGAGCGCCGCCACGAGCTGCTCGCCCTGGCTCGCGCGCACAGCCTCCGCCTGGTCGGGCCCAACTCGCAGGGCGTGCTGGCCAACGGCGCCGGCCTCAACGCGACCCTCCTCCACGACGTGCCCGAGGTGGGTGGCCTGGCCGTCGCGTCCCAGTCGGGAGGCATGGGGTTCGCGCTGCTCGACCTCGCCCGTGACGTCGGCCTCGGCGTGCAGGCCTTCGTCTCCCTCGGCGACAAGGTCGACGTGTCGAGCAACGACCTCCTTGCGGCGTGGATGGACGACGAGTCGGTCGCGGCGGGCGCGCTCTACCTCGAGTCGTTCGGCAACGCGCTCAAGTTCGCCCGCACCGCTCGCCGGTTCGCCGAGCAGAAGCCGCTGCTGGCCGTGGTGGGCGGCCGCTCGCGCGCGCGGCAGGACCCGTCGGCCTCCTCGACCGTCGGCGTCGGCGTCGACGCGCTGCTCGACCAGTCGGGGGTGATCGCCTGCCGCACCGGTGCCGAGCTGACCGAGACCGCGCTGCTCCTCGTTCAGCAGCCGCTGCCCGCCGGGCTCCGGGTGTGCATCGTGTCCAACACCGGTGGCGTGGGCGCCCTCACGACCGACCGGGCCGGCGGCCAGGGCATGGTCGTCGCGCCGACGTCGTACGACCTGAGCGCCGCCCTAGGTGCCGCCGTGCCGGGCGCGGTCGACGTCCGCAACCCGGTGGACCTCGGAGCCGACGTCACGCCTGCCGAGCTCACCGCAGCGCTCCGCGCCGTGCTCGACGCGCGCGAGGCCGATGCCGTCCTGGTGATGCTGGTGGCCAACCGGCTGACCGACCGCAACGCGCTCTTCGACGCCGTCGCCCGGGCACGGCCGGCGGGCGCCGACACACCTCTGCTGCTGGTCACGCCGGGCGCTGCCTTCGACGCCGCCCGCGGGCTCCCCGGCGTCACCGTCTACCGCTCGACCGATGCGGCCATCGGTGCGCTGGGCCGGGCCATGCGGTACGCCGCGTGGCGGCGTGTGCCGGCCGACCAGCCGGAGGTCGAGCTCGGCACCCGAGGCGTGCACGCCCGCACCTGGGCGCGGTCGCGGCTGGCTGACCGGCGTGGGGAGCCGGAGTGGTTGGCGCCCTCTGCACAGAGCGAGCTGCTGGCGCCCTACGGCATCCACCTCGTCGGCCGTCTCGCCGGCGGGCCGGACGAGGCGGAGGCGGCCGCGGCGGAGATCGGCTACCCGGTGGCCGTGAAGGTGGCCGACCCGACGGTGCTGCACAAGTCCGACCGCGGCCTGGTGCGGATCGACCTGCGCACCGGCAGCGACGTCGCCGACGCCGTACGACGCTTCGCCGAGGAGCTCGGCCACGACCGGGTCGACGTGCTCGTCCAGCCGCTGGTGCTCGGCCACCTCGCGTCCGTCGGCCTGGTCCGCGACCCGCAGCTCGGCCCCCTCGTCCGGGTCGCCGGTGGAGCTGCGGGACCGGTCGGCAGCTGGGCGGACGAGGTGCTGCTCCTGCCGCCCGTCGGGGCCGCCGACGCAGCCCGGGCGGTACGGGCGCTGCGGCTGTGGCCCCAGCTGGTCGGCGACCACGGCCTCGAGGAGGTCGACCTCGCCCCGCTGGAGGCGCTCGTGGCGTCCGTGGGTCGGCTGGCCGCGGACGTGCCCCATGTCTCCGACCTCACCCTTGAGCCCGTGGTCGTCAACGCCCACGGTCTCTTCTGCGTCGACGTAAAGCTCCGCATCGCCGAGCCGCCCGATCTCGACACCGGCGTCCCGCGCCGCCTGCGCTCCTAGTCGTGCGGCGTGGCCGGCCGCGCCGCGCGGACCAGGCTCTCGCGCACGAGCCGGTGCGCGAGGGGAGGCAGCTCTGTCAGACCGCACCACCCGATGTCGAGGTGTTCGTCGGGGGCGAGGTTGGCCGGTGTCCCCTGCCACCGGGTCACCAGCCACGCGCTCAGCAGCGCCGGCCCGTCCGCAGGTCCGACGACGACCCGACACAGGTGGGCCGTCGATTCGGCCGCGATCCGAACGCCGAGCTCCTCGTGCAGCTCGCGGGTCAGTGCCTCCATCTCCGACTCGCCGACCTCGACGACGCCACCGGGCAGGTCCCACACGTCCGGGTTCGCACGCTTGCTCGGGCTCCGGTGCCCGAGCAGCACCCGACCGTCCCGGACCAGCGCACCGACGACGACTCTCAGCATCCGCGGATCACACCACGGGCATCCGACAGCGGAGGCGATCGGAGGGTCCCTCGTGACCCGAGCTCGCGCACGAGCGGCTCTCCGGGGCGCGGTACCGTCGTCGTATGGACGCGACGGGCGACGGCCCCGAACGCGACGAGGCCGCTGACAGCAGAGATGTCGCCGCAACGCGACGTGACGACGACGCCAAGGATCGTGACGACCGGGCAGTCCTCCGCGACGAGCAGAGAGGGCAGCGCGACCAGGCCATCCTGGACCGGCTCTGGGCCAGGCGGCTCCGGGCGGACGCTCGATATCAGCTCGACCAGCTGAGGCGCAGCCACCGCCTCCTCACATCTGAGCACGAGCAGGCGCTCATCGATCGGGAGGTGGCGACGACCGAGGCGGAGATGGCGGAGGACAACCTGCGCGAGGTCATGGACGCCGCACACGATGATCGGCTCGCGTCCGCTGGGGATCGTCGCGCCGGGCAGCACGACCGGCGCGAGTCCGGGAAGGACCGGAGCTGGTCAGCCGGTGATCGGGATGCCGACGCCGGTGAGCGGCAGCAGCACGAGGTGGACAGCCAGCTCACCTACGACCCATCGCCTGACCTGCCGACATCCGGGCGCTAGTCGACGTCGGCTCGCGACGCCGGCGAGCCGTCCGGGTGGGGGCGGACAGCTCTGTCGCGACTCGTGCGTGCCATCGCGTCTCACCCCTTGGGGCTGGGGCACCGCGCACCGAGGCGGAGCGGCGATGTTGAATGGCCGCTGTCCGTAACCGACGAGCAGGAGCTTTACGTGAACAAGACTGAACTGCGCGACGCCATCGCCTCGCACGCCGAGCTGAGCAACGCCCAGGCCGACAAGGCCCTCGAGGCCGTCATCACCTCCATCACCACCGCGGTCGCCGGCGGCGACAAGGTCACCGTCCCGGGCTTCGGGACGTTCGAGTCCCGTGAGCGGTCCGCTCGCACGGGCCGCAACCCGCAGACCGGCGAGACCATGGAGATCGCCGCGAGCAAGGCTCCGGCGTTCAAGCCGGCTGCTGCGTTCAAGAACGCCGTCAACGGCTGACCATCTCGTCATGACGAGCCGCGCGGCTCGCGGCATCCGGAGAAGGCGACTGAGTCGGATCCGGGTGTCGTGGGCTGCGCGCTCAGCGGCGCACGACCTCGAGCGCCTGGCGGGCGATCTCCCACTCCTCGTCGGTGGGGACGACGAGGACGGCGACCGCTGAGCCGTCGGCCGAGACGGCGCGGGCATCCGTGGCCGGGGCCTCGTTGCGGTCCGGGTCCAGCACGATCCCGAGCCGGAAGAGTCCGTCGAGCGCGGCGGCCCTGAGCTCGGCGCTGTGCTGGCCGACTCCGCCGGTGAAGACGACGGCGTGCAGCTCGCCGAGAGCGGCGTAGTAGGCGCCGACGTACTTGCGGACGCGGTAGGCGTAGACGTCGAAGGCGAGCCTCGCTGCCTCGTCGCCGGCGGCCATGCGGCGGGTCAGCTCGCGGAAGTCGTTGACCCCGGAGAGGCCGCGCAGCCCGGAGTCGCGGTAGAGGGCCCGGTCGATCTCGTCGAGCGACCAGCCGAGCTCGCGGTGCAGGTGGCCGTGGATCGCCGGGTCGAGGTCGCCGGAGCGGGTGCCCATCACCAGCCCCTCGAGCGGGGTCAGCCCCATCGACGTGTCGACCGACCGACCGCCCCGGACCGCGGCGGCGGACGCGCCGTTGCCGAGGTGCAGCACGACGAGGTTCGTGTCCTCGACCGGCCGGCCGAGAAGCTCGGCGGCGCGGCGGGAGACGAACGCGTACGACGTGCCGTGGAAGCCGTAGCGCCGGATCCGGTGCTCCTCGCGCCAGGCCAGCGGCACGGCGTAGGTGTAGGCGTGCTCGGGCATCGTCTGGTGGAACGCCGTGTCGAAGACCGCGACCTGCGGCACGTCGGGGAAGAGTCGTCGCGCGACCCGGAGGCCCTCCAGGTTGGCCGGGTTGTGCAGCGGGGCCAGCGGCACGAGGTCCTCCACGGTGGCGAGCAGCCGGTCGTCGACGACCACCGGCTCGGAGAAGAGGTCGCCGCCGTGCACGACGCGGTGCCCGACCGCCGCCAGCTGGCTCGTGTCGATCGCCGGACCGTGCCGGTCGAAGGCATCGAGCGCCGAGCGCAGCGCGTCCTCGAAGTCCGCGATGCGTCGCTCCTCCGCGTGCTCCTCGCCGCCGACGCTGTGCGTCAGGATGCCGCTGTCCTCACCGATCCGCTCCACCGTCCCGGACGCCTCGGCGGCGCCGGTGCTGCCGTCGAGCAGGCGGTACTTCAGCGACGACGACCCCGCGTTGAGGACCAGCACCCGCTCCGTCACGACCGCTCCTGCGCCTGGATCGCGGTGATCGCCACCGTGTTGACGATGTCGCGCACCAGCGCGCCGCGCGAGAGGTCGTTGACCGGCTTGCGGAGGCCCTGCAGGACCGGACCGACCGCCAGCGCGCCGGCCGACCGCTGCACGGCCTTGTAGGTGTTGTTGCCGGTGTTCAGGTCGGGGAAGACGAAGACGGTCGCCCGCCCGGCGACGGCGGAGTCGGGCAGCTTGGTCCGCGCGACTGCGACGTCGATCGCGGCGTCGTACTGGATCGGGCCCTCGACGAGCAGGTCCGGCGCACGCTCGCGCACCATCGCCGTCGCCTGGGTGACCTTCTCGACGTCCGTGCCGCTGCCGGAGGTGCCGGTGGAGTACGACAGCATCGCGACCCGCGGCTCGACGCCGAACGCCGCGGCGGTGCGGGCCGACGCGACCGCGATGTCGGCGAGCTGGGTGGCGGTGGGATCGGGGTTGACCGCGCAGTCGCCGTAGACGAGCACCTGGTCCTTGAGGCACATGAAGAAGACCGACGACACCACCGACACCTCGGGCACCGTGCGGATGACCTCGAGAGCCGGACGGATGGTGTGGGCGGTGGTGTGCACCGCCCCCGACACCATCCCGTCGGCGAGGCCGAGCTCGACCATCATCGTGCCGAAGTACGACACGTCGACCACGATGTCGCGGGCCGCCTCGAGGTCGATGCCCTTGTGGGCGCGCCGCTGGTGGTACTCCTGTGCGAACCGCTCGCGCAGCTCCTCGTCGTACGGGCTGAGCAGGCGCGCGCCCGACACGTCGATGCCGAGGTGGGCGGCCTTCGCCCGGACGATCATCGGGTCGCCGAGCAGCGTCAGGTCGGCGACGTTGCGGCGCAGCAGGATGTCGGCGGCGCGCAGGATGCGCTCCTCCTCCCCCTCCGGGAGCACGATGTGGCGACGATCGGCGATCGCGTCGTCGAGGACCTTGTGCTCGAACATCAACGGCGTGACGACCGAGGTGCGCGCCACCTCGAGGCCGTTCATCAGCTCGTCGCCGTCGACGTGCTCGGCGAAGAGCGTCAGGGCCGTGGCGATCTTGCGCGGGGAGTCCTTGTCGAGGCGTCCCCGGCGGTTGGTCAGCGTCGTGGAGGTGGCGTGGGTGCCGAGGTCGGTCGCGATGATCGGCAGCGCCACCTCGAGCCCGTCGAGGAGCCGGTCGATCTGTTCCGGCAGGTCGAGCCCGCCGTTGAGCACGATGCCGGAGATCTGCGGGAAGCTGGCCGACTGGTGGGCGGTGAGGACGCCGAGGACCACCTCGGGCCGGTCACCGGGCGTGACGACGAGTGCGCCGTCGAAGAGCCGGTCGAGGACGTTGGGCAGCGTCATCGCGGCGACCACCAGTCCGGGGACCTCGCGCGCGAGCTGGGTCTCGTCGCCCCGCACGAGGCGGCCGTCGCACGCCGCCATCAGGTCGCCCACCGACGGGGCGCTGAGCAGGGGCTGCTCGGGCAGGGCGAAGGCGGGTACGCCCTCGCGGCGCAGCGCCGTCGCCGTCCGGTCGGTGGCCTCGGTGTCGACGCGGTTGGCGATGACCGCGAACAGCGTCGCGTGGTTGGCGGCGAGCTCGGCCTGCGCCATCGCCGCCGCCGTGCAGAGCTGGTCGACTCCTCTCCCCTGGCCGTTGAGCACCAGCAGGACAGGTGCGCCGAGGTTGGCGGCGATGCGGGCGTTGAAGGCGAACTCCGCCGGGGCGCCGACGTCGGTGTAGTCGCTGCCGACGACGACCACGGCGTCGCTCTGCTCGGCGACCTGGTGGTAGCGCGCGACGATGCGGTCCATCGCGCCGTCCGGGTCGGCGTGCACGTCGTCGTAGCTGACACCCGCGCACTCGTCGTACGACAACGAGACCGCGTCGTGCGAGACGAGCAGGTCGAGGACGTAGTCGTGGACGTCCCCGGTCGATGCCTCGGCGCGGACCACGGGGCGGAAGACCGCGACCCGTGCCACCCGTCGCGACAGCTGCTCGAGCACCCCGAGCGCGACCGCGGACTTGCCGGTGAATCCCTCGACGCCGGCCACGTAGACGCTGCGTGCCATGGCCCGACCCTAGCGGCCGGGACCCGGCGCCGGGATCCACCCCGATTGCGGGACCAGACCGGGTTGTCTATGGTTTGTCCAACGTTTCGCATTTCGGCTGTCGAGCCGCATCCCCGCCCGGCGAGGATCTCGTCACGGCTCGCACCCCGGGCCGCGACCGTGACCTCCCAGACCGGAAGGAGAAGCTCGTGACCACCCTCGCGACGCCGCCGCAGCCCCCTCAGCCCCCGCACCCGAAGGCCGCACGGACCCACCGCGACCGCGAGGATCGCGCCCGCCGCACCGGCGCCATCGTCGAGCAGCTGCGCGCCGGACCCACGGAGTCGCGGCGCCTGGAGCTGGTGGACGAGCTGATCGGGACCAACGCCGCCGTGGCGCGCTCGATGGCGGCCCGCTACCGCAACCGCGGCATCGACCTCGACGACCTCGAGCAGGTCGCGCTCGTCGGCCTGGTCAAGGCCGCCCGCCGGTTCGACGCCGCCGCCGGGCACGACTTCCTGTCGTACGCCGTGCCGACCGTGCGCGGCGAGCTGCGCCGCCACTTCCGCGACTCGGGCTGGGTGATCCGGGTCCCCCGTCGGGTGCAGCAGATGCAGGCACGGATCAAGGACGCCCAGCACGAGCTCGAGGCGCGGCTGGGGCGTTCACCCCGTCCGTCCGAGGTCGCCGCGCACCTCGGTGTCGAGGTCGACGGGGTCGTCGAGGCGCTCGCGGCCGACGGCTGCTTCCGCCCCACCTCGATCGACGGCAAGGGCGACGCGCAGGAGCGCGGCACCATCGCCGACGTGCTCGGCCAGGACGACCGCGGGTTCGCAACCCTCGAGGCCAGGCTGGTGCTCGACACAGCGGTCGGCCGTCTGTCCGACCGCGAGCGCCTGATCCTCCGCTGGCGCTTCGAGGACGAGCGCACCCAGCAGGAGATCGCAGACCTCCTGGGCCTGACGCAGGCGCAGGTGTCGCGGACCCTCGCCCGCATCCTGCGCCGGCTCCGCACCGATCTCGCCGAGCCCCTGACCGCTGCGTGAGCGGCCGCCCACCCGGGCGGTTCCGCGCTGCAGAATCCGACGGCCCACGACCCGACCGGCGCGCATCGTGTGTCCATGGTCACAACACCACGCAAGAAGTCGGCTCTCGGGGTCATCGCGCTGTGCTGGCTCATCGTCGTCTTCGACGGCTACGACCTCATCGTCTACGGCACCACCATCCCGGCCCTGCTCGAGGAGCCGGGCTGGGAGCTGACGCCGGGGGCGGCCGGACGCATCGGCAGCCTCGCGTTCGCCGGCATGCTGATCGGCGCCCTGTCAGGTGGGGCCATCGCCGACCGGCTCGGCAGGCGCCGGACGATCATCGTGTCGGTCCTGTGGTTCAGCGTCTTCACCGGCCTGTGCGGCTGGGCGAGCGGCCCGGAGGTGTTCGGCCTGCTGCGCTTCGTCGGTGGGTTCGGCCTCGGCGCGCTCGTGCCGTCGGCGAACGCGCTCACCGCTGAGTTCGTGGGCGACCGGTGGCGCTCGGTGGTGGCCACGGCCATGATGTCCGGCGTCCCGATCGGCGGCTCGATCGCGGCGGTGGTCGCGCTCGACGCGATCCCGGCGTTCGGCTGGGAGTCCCTCTACTTCTTCGGCTTCAGCGGCCTCGTGCTCGCCGTCCTGGTCACGGCGCTGCTGCCCGAGTCGCCGGCGTGGCTCCGCGCCCGCGGCCGCCACGAGGAGGCGGCTCGCGTCGAGGCGACGTACGACCTGCCGGCACCGGTCGGCGACCTGCTGCACGTCACGCGGACGAGCGCCGGCGACGTCCTGCGCCCGCCGTACGTCGCCGCCACCCTGCTGTTCTTCGTGGCCACGACGGCCACCATGTTCGCGTGGTACGGCCTCGGCACCTGGCTGCCCAGGCTGACGCAGTCCGACCCTCGGTTCGACCTCGGGGGCAACCCGCTGACCTACCTCCTGGCGCTCAACCTCGGCGCGGTCGCGGTCTCCGCGGTCACCGCGTGGAGCGCGACGCGGTTCGGCGCGCTCAGGGTCGCGGTCGCGGCCGCGTCCGTCGGTGCCCTGAGCCTCGCCGTCCTCACGACGTTCCCGTCCTCCATCGCGGTCGTCTACCTCCTGCTGATCCTCGCGGGAGCGGGCAGCCACGGCACGCTGTGCCTGATCATCTCGGCGATCGCCACCCACTACCCGCCCACGCTGCGCGGCACGGCACTCGGGAGCTCGCTCGGCGGTGGTCGCGTGGGCGCCGTCATCGCCCCGGCCGTGGCCGGCTGGCTGCTCGCGCTGAACCCCACGAGCGCCACGTCGAGCATCGTGCTCTTCGCCGCCGCGTCAGGCCTCGGTGCCGTCCTGCTCGTCGCGGTGCACCTGATCACCCGGCCGCGCGTTGCGCCGGAGGAGGAGCCGGCCCACGCGACGGAGACGGTGCTCGTCCACTGACCGCCGGACGGCCGAGGGCTCAGACCCCGATGGCCGCCTCGACCGCACCGGCCGCCCGCCGCAGCTCCTCCACGAGCGCGGGCAGCTGGTGCCGGTCGTACCTGACGCTGGGGAACGACACCGACAGGCCGGCCACGGGTGCGCCGTCACCACCCTGGACCGGGACGCCGACGGCGACGATGCCCCGCTCCGAGCGCTCGTTGTTGACGTCGAAGCCCGACTTCCTGACCCGGGCCAGGTCCTTCGCGAGCCGGGCGAGGTCCGGACGCTCGGCGGGCCGTTCGGCGTAGTCCTCCACCGGGTAGAGGGCCTCGACCTCCGCCCGGTCGAGGGCCGCGAGCAGCACGAGGCCGCCGGTGGTGCGGTGGGCCGGGAACGCCATCCCCTCGCGAGAGCCGACCCGCAGCGCCTCCGTGCTCTCCACGCTCGCCGCGAAGCGGGCGGTGGCGCCGGTGCGGACGGTGAGGTTGGCCGTCTCCCCCACCACGTCCACCAGCTGCTGGAGGTGCGGCAGCGCGGCTGCGCGCAGCTGGGACGTCCCCGCCTGCGAGTGACGCGCGAGTGCCAACACCGGACCGGGGTGGTACTTCCGCTCGTCGTCCTGCGCGGCGAAGTCGCGGTAGACCAGGGTCGCGAGCAGCCGGTGCGCCGTCGAGCGAGCGACACCCAGCCGGTCGGCGACCTGGCTGACGGTGAGCGGACCCTCCATCTGCAGCATCACCGCGGCCCGGAGGGCGTGGTCGGCGCTGGAGACGACGTACGCCGGTGGCGTCTTGAGCTCTCGTGCGGCCATGCGCCCCTCCGGCCTCCTCGTTCCGCCCACCAGAATCCTAGCGGCGACGGGTGAGACGGCGGTCACGCTGGATCCATGACCACGACGACTGAGAACCCGGCCCCGACCGCGGTCCGGCTGACGGCGGTGGACGCCCCCGACCAGCCGACCGTCACCCCCGAGCTGGAGGCGCTGTACCGCGGCTTCGAGTCCGAGCTGCTCGTCCCGCTGTGGACCGAGATCGGCAACCTGATGCCGCTGCACCCGACCACGCGGGCCGCTGCCCACCTGTGGCGCTGGGACCGGTTGGTGGAGCTCGCCGACCGCGCCGGTCACCTCGTCCCCGTGGGTCGCGGCGGCGAGCGCCGAGCCATCGCACTGGCCAACCCGAGCCTGGGCGGCAAGCCCTACGCGACTCCGACGCTGTGGGCGGCGATCCAGTACCTGATGCCGGGCGAGGACGCGCCCGAGCACCGCCACACGCAGAACGCCTTCCGCTTCGTCGTCGAGGGCGAGGGCGTGTGGACGGTCGTGGAGGGAGACCCCGTCCCGATGCGGCGCGGCGACTTCCTGCCGCAGGCCGGCATGCACTGGCACGCCCACCACAACGCCGCGAGCACGCCGATGGCGTGGATCGACGGCCTCGACATCCCGCTCCAGTACGACGTCGAGTCGCAGTTCTTCGACTTCGGCCGCGACGCCATCAGCGACGCCGAGCGGGTCACGCCCGACCGCTCGCGCGCCGAGCGGCTCTGGGGCCACCCGGGCATCGCCCCCGTCTCGCAGCTCGGGTCCCGGCCCGGCAGCCCTCTGCTGGCCTACCGCTGGGAGCACACCGACCGCGCGCTCGACGACCAGCTCGCCCTCGAGCGGGAGGGCCACGGCGGCACCGTCGAGCCCGGCCACGCGCTCGTCCGCTTCACCAACCCGACCAACGGCGCCGACGTGCTGCCCACCATGCGCACCCAGTTCCACCGCGTCGTCCGCGGCGCGGAGACCACGCCCCGGCGCGAGACCGGGTCGAGCGTCTACCAGGTCTTCGACGGCTCGGGCACCGTCACCGTCGGCGACACCAGCTGGTCCGTCACGCGCGGCGACCTGTTCGTCGTACCGAGCTGGCAGCCCGTCTCCTTCGTCTCCGAGGCCGGCAGCACCGACTCCGACTCCGGGGCACTCGACCTCTTCCAGTTCGGGGACGCACCCGTCTTCGAGAAGCTCAACCTCTACCGGTCCCAGGAGGACTCCCGATGAAGCTCGCCACCATCCGACTCCACAACGACGACGGGGCTGAGGGCACCCGCGCGGTCCGCGTCGACGGCACCACCCTCGTCGATCTGGGCGCCCCGGACGTCGCGGCGGTCCTGGCGACCGACGGCTGGCGCGAGTCGGCCGCGGCCGCCACCGGGGCGACGTACGACGCCACGGGCGCCGACTACGCGCCCCTGGTCCCCCGCCCGGGCAAGGTCGTCTGCGTCGGCCTCAACTACCGCAACCACATCCTCGAGATGGGTCGAGACCTCCCCGAGCACCCCACCCTTTTCAGCAAGTACGCCGACACCCTGATCGGTGCGCACGACGAGATCCACCGACCCGTCGAGACCGAGGCCTTCGACTGGGAGGCCGAGCTGACGGTCGTCATCGGGAGGTCCGTGCGCCGCGCCGACGAGGAGCAGGCGGCTGACGCGATCGCCGGCTTCACCGTGCTCAACGACATCACCTGCCGGGATTGGCAGTTCCGCACCCGCGAGTGGCTGCAGGGCAAGAACTGGGACCACACCACCCCGGTCGGGCCGGTCCTCGTCACCCCCGACGAGCTGCCGGGCGGCGTACGCCCCGCCCTCGCCATCTCCTGCGAGGTCGACGGCGAGCTGATGCAGAAGGACTCCACCGCCGACCTGCTCTTCGACCCCGTCGCGCTGGTGCAGTACGTCTCGACGATGATCCGCCTCGAGCCCGGCGACCTCATCGCCACCGGCACCCCCGGCGGCGTCGGTCACGCCCGCAAGCCGGAGGTCTACCTCTCGGCCGGTCAGCGCGTGGTCACCGAGATCGAGGGCATCGGCCGGCTGGAGAACGTCGTCGTGGCGGACCCGTCATGACCGTCACCGGCTCCGAGCGCCTGGCGGGGCGCACTCTCACCGACAACCTGCGCTGGGTCCAGCAGGGCACCAGCCTGTGCAACGTCGCCGTGGCCGGGCTGCCCGACGCGGGGTTCGCCGAGCCGTCGGCGCTGCCGGGTTGGAGCCGCGCGCACCTGGTGGCCCACCTGGCCGCCAACGCGGCGGCCCTGCGCAACCTGGCGCGGTGGGCGGCCACCGGCACCGAGACCCCGATGTACAGCTCGCCGGACGAGCGCGCGATGGGCATCGAGGAGGGCGCGACGCGTCCCCCCGCGGCCCTGCGCACCTGGTCTGCGCAGGAGGCCGCCGCCCTGGACCGCGACCTGCGCCGGCTCTCCCCCGGTCACTGGCAGCGCACCATCCGGACGGCGCAGGGCCGCGAGGTCCCCGCCACGGAGATCCCGTGGCTGCGCGCCCGCGAGGTGATGGTCCACGCTGTCGACCTCGCCACCGGGCAGATCTTCGCCGACCTCCCCCCGGACTTCCTCGTCGCGCTCGAGGCCGACATCCGGACCAAGCGCGGCGACGACGTCCCCGACGTGGCCGGCACCCTGGCCGACCGCGTCGCCTGGCTCGCCGGCCGCGGCACCGACGGGGTCACCTCCGTCGACGGCGGACCCGCTCCCGTCCTGCCGCCCTGGCTCTGACCCGTCCCCTGACCTGTGACCTGTGACCTGAGAGGAACCACCATGACCACCCAGCCATCCCCAGCACCTGACGTCATCGTCGTCGGCGGCGGCATCGGCGGCCTCTCGGCCGCCGTCGCCCTGACCCGCAAGGGCATCCGCGTCCGCGTCTACGAGAAGGCGCCGGCCTTCGGCGAGGTGGGCGCCGGGCTGCAGATCGCACCCAACTGCACCCGCATCCTCGACGACTACGGCCTGCTCGACGAGGTCAAGTCGCTGGGCGTGGTGCCGACCTCGATGGTCATGAGGGACGCGGTCGACGCGTCCGAGCTGACCCGCCTCGACCTGGTCGACCTCGAGCGGCGCTACGGCTTCCCCTACATGGTGATCCACCGCTCGGACCTGCACGGCACCTTCCTGCGGGCGGCCGAGCGGCTGGGGGTCGACCTGCGCACCGGCCTCGCCGCGACGGCGTACGAGCAGGTGACGCTGCCCACCGGTCGGCCCGGCGCCCGCGTCACGTTTGCCGACGGCAGCAGCGACGAGGCGGAGACGGTGATCGCGGCCGACGGCCTGCACTCCGTGGCCCGCAGCCTTCTCGTCGACGACGAGCCGGTCAGCTCGGCGTACGTCGCCTACCGCGGCGCGGTGCCGATCGAGCAGGTCCGCGCCAACGACGTGTCCGAGACCGACGTGGTCGTCTACCTCGGGCCGGGCTGCCACTTCGTGCAGTACCCGCTGCGGGGTGGCGAGATGTTCAACCAGGTCGCCGTCTTCGAGTCGCCGAAGGCGGTCGCGGGCGAGGACGACTGGGGCACCCCCGACGAGCTCGACGCCGCCTTCGACGGCACCTGCGGCCAGGTCCAGCAAGGCCTGCCGCTGATGTGGCGCGACAAGTGGTGGCGGATGTTCGACCGCGAGCCGATCCTGCACTGGGTCCACGGCCGGGTCGCGCTCCTCGGCGACGCCGCGCACCCGCCGCTGCAGTACATGGCGCAGGGCGCGATCATGGCGATCGAGGACGGCTGGGTCCTGGCCGAGCACGTCGCGGCACAGCAGGCGGTCCGTACGGAGTCGGGCTCGGGCGTCGACTGGGACGCCGCGCTGTCGGCGTACGACGCCGTGCGCCCGCCGCACTGCGCCCGCGTGCTGACCACCGCCCGCTCCTGGGGCGAGCTCTGGCACCTCGACGGTCTTGCCCGCCGCCAGCGCAACGTGGTGCTGCGCGGTCGCGACACCCACGACTACACCTACACCGACTGGATCTACGGCCCCACGGCGCTCACGCCGGACCAGGAGCCGCCGCACTACCCGGTGTTCCCCCTCTCCTCGGTGGAGGTCGGCGAACCCGCTGCCGTCTAGTACGTCACCGTGACCGCGCTGCCGTCCCCCGAGCGAGCTCCTGTCGTCCCACCGGCTGGTGGCGACGTTGACGACCGCCAGGGAGAAGCCCGCCGCGAGGAAGGCGGCCGGTCCGCCGAGCCGGACGAGGGTGACGGCCAGGACGGCCGCGAAGGTGGCGGTACCGGGCACGGCCGTGAGGGTCCCCCGCAGCATGGACCGAGCAACCGGCGCGCCCGCGTCGCGGTGCGCGCTGGGCGCCACGACCCCCATGACCAGCGGCACACTCGCGAGCAGGCCGGTCAGCCCCGCACCGAGTACGCGCGCGGAGGTGGACAACCCCGCCACGAGCAGCCCGGTGAGCGCGGCGCGCATCCCGAGCTGGGCTCCTGTCGGCCCCCTGGGCGTGACGGCCGAGATCGGGGTTGCGTCGGGTCGCCACATCCGGAGCGCGATGAGTGCCACCGGCAGGACGGCGAGGCCCGACCATGCGAGGGTCGCGCCGGCCGAGTGGGCGCCGGTCCCGAGCAGAACAGTGACCGCCGTGGCGGTGGCCAGGGTCGCGGTCGCGTTGGCTCGTGTGGACGCGACCGAGTAGGCGCACGTGAACGCCACCACCATCACCTGACCGGCGAGGACGCCGCGCGCGGCGACGGCCGCGGCCGACGCCCCGTCGGAGAGGAACAGCAGCAGGACCAGTGGCCCGGAGGTGAGCGGCAACCCGACAAGCCGACCAGCGAGACGGGGTCCGACCCGGTGCTGCACCCAACCGGCGGCGAGGACGACGAGGGGCGGGAGGACGAGACGAAGGACGAGGCTTTCCACGCGTTCGACACTTCTACGTCCGTCGCCGATTGTGGTTCGGTATATGGAGCCGCTGCGGGTCATGACCCGGGAATTCCTCGATCAGATCGCGATGTAGCCGAGGAATCTGCGACACTGCCAGGATGGACGCCATCGACCGTTCGCTGCTGCGCCTCCTCATCGATGACGCCCGCATGACCTACCACGACCTCGGCGTCTCGGTCCGGCTGAGCGCCAACACGGTGAGCGACCGGGTCCGGCGACTACGGGCCAGCGGGGTGCTGCAGGGCTACCGTGCCGAGCTCGACCCTGCAGCGCTGGGCAGGAAGCTGCTGATGGTCAGCGACATCCGGCTGCGTGACGGCTGGGACCGGCAGGAGTTCGAACGCGGCCTCGCTCGCGTGCCTCAGGTGGTGTCGGGAAGCCGGCTCACCGGGGAGTACGACTTCCTCCTCCGGCTGGCCTGCGTCGACGCAGCCGAGTTCGAGACCGTCGTGGACACCCTCAAACGGGAGCACGGGGTCCGGGAGCTTCGCAGCCGGTTGGTGCTGCACGAGCTCGACCTCGACCCCGGGCGTCTGCTGGAGCTCTGATCCGCCCGCCTGTGCGGTGGCTGTGATGCACCGGGTACGTCCGTCGTAGCCGGGACTCGATCCCCGGCCGAACGGCCGAGTGACCCCGCCGATCGGCCGGGCGAGCCCAGCCTCCGAGCCGAGGCGCCCACCGCCGTGCACGGCGATCGTGGACCTACCGATCCTCGCCACAGCAACGGAGTCCATGATGAGCATCCGTCAACCCGCCACCGCCACGCTGGAAGACCAGCCGATCCCGGTGCGCGCCAAGCTCGCCGCAACCTGGACGAGCTTCATGTTCCTGTACGCCTATGTGGACATCCTCAACTTCTTCACGCCGGGCGTCATCGAGGAGATCCTCGAGGGCAAGGTCTTCGAGTTCGACCTCTCCCAGACCTTCTCGACCACGGCGCTGGTCCTCGTGGCCGTCCCGATCCTGATGGTCGTGCTGTCGATGACGCTGCCCGCCGGGGCGGCCCGCACCACGAACCTCGTCGTGGCCTCGCTCTACGTCCCCGTCACGGCATTCAACGTGGTGGGCGAGTCCTGGCTGTTCTTCTACGGCCTCGGCATCGTGCTCGAGCTGGTCCTGCTCGCCCTCATCGTGCGGTACGCCTGGACCTGGCCCCGCACCGCACCGTCTGCGACGACGGCGACGAGGGCGACCAGCCGCCAGGCTCTGGTCTAGAGGTCCTGCCATGTCGACGCGGGCGGGTCTAGCGTGAAGTCGATCCCATTGACGCACCGCTGTGGATCGCAGCGGCACGTGGCGACCTCGGGCCCACTCGTCTGGGACCAGTCAAACGACGAGGCGAGGACTTGCTCATGGACACGAATGCGCTGACGGCCCTGCGCGAGAACGTTCGGGGAACCGTGACCACCGCGGAGGACGCCGAGTACGACGAGGCGCGCCGCGTGTACAACGCGATGATCGACCGCCGGCCCGCGGTGATCGTGCGCCCGGCCAACACCGGCGACGTGATGACTGCCGTGCGGTTCGCGGCCGAGAACGACCTGTCGGTAGCGGTACGGGGAGGGTCGCACAGCGTGCCGGGGTTCGGCACCGCCGACGGCGCGTTGGTCGTCGACCTCTCGACCATGCGGGGCGTCCGGGTCGATCCGCTGACCCAGACCGCCCGCGTCGAGGGCGGCGCCACCTGGGGCGACCTGAACGCCGCAGGATATCCGTTCGGTCTGGCCACCACGGGCGGCATCATCTCGACGACCGGGGTCGGCGGGCTGACGCTGGGCGGCGGCATCGGCCACCTCGACCGGGGCCTCGGGCTGTCCTGCGACAACCTCCTCGCCGCGGACGTGGTGACCGCCGACGGCAGCTTCCACGTCGCGAGCGACAAGGAGGACGCCGACCTCTTCTGGGCCATCCGCGGCGGCGGCGGCAACTTCGGCGTCGTCACGTCCTTCGAGTTCCGGATGAGCCCGGTCAAGGACATCTATGGCGGGCCGATGTTCTTCGAGCTCGACCGGGCCGGCGACCTGTTGCGGTTCTACCGCGAATTCATCGCCGACGCCCCCGAGGAGCTCGGCTGCTTCCCGGCGTACCAGATCGCCCCTCCTCTGCCGTTCATCCCGGAGGACCGCCACGGCGAGCCGTTGTTCGCGATGGTGACCTGTTGGGCCGGCGACCTGGATGCAGGAGAGAAGGCGCTCCAGCCGATCCTGGACGTGGCCCCGAGGGTGGCCGAGCACGTCGGCGTGATGCCGTACCCGGCGCTCAACAGTGCCTTCGACGCCCTCGTCCCGCCCGGGCTCCAGCACTACTGGAAGGCGAACTTCGTCACCGAGCTGACGGACGACGCGATCGCGGCCCACCTGGAGCACGGACCGAAGATCCCCGTCGTGAACTCCACCATGCACATCTACCCGATCAACGGCGCAGCCCAGCGGGTCGCGCCCGACTCGACGGCGTTCGCCTACCGCGACGCCACGTTCGCGACGGTGATCGCCGGGATGTGGCCCGACCCGGCGGACAACGACGCGAACACCGCGTGGGTGAAGGACTACTACGCCGCCACCGCCCCGCACTCGGAGGAGGGGGGCTACGTCAACTTCATGGCGGAGGACGACCAGTCCCGGATCCGGGCCAACTACCGCGGCAACTACGACCGGCTGGCGCAGACCAAGCGTCGCTACGACCCGGACAACCTCTTCCGGCACAACCAGAACATCCAGCCCGGCTGACGAGGTGTCACCCGGCGTCAGGATGCGCCGACTCGACGTGTGACGGGCGTCAGGACGCGCCGACTCGACGTGTGACGGGCGTCAGGATGCGCCGACGCGACCTGCCCGCTCGGCGTCGGTGATCGGCGTGATCCAGGACTGGTGGGTGGTGCTGTTCTTCGTGATGGCGAGCAGCTCGTCCATGTGGGGCTCGAGGCCGGTGACCTTGTCGAGCGGAACTCCGACGATCAGCTGGAAGCCGAGGCCGCGCCATGCCTGGACGGCGCGGCCGGCGAACTCGGAGTCGGCCTTCACGAAGCCCTCGTCGAGGAAGACCGGGGCGAACCGCGGCCGCGACCGCATCTCGTCCCCGAGCCGGAAGCGGAGGGCGGAGCCGACGATGAAGGCGACCAGCTCCTGGCTCTCGCCTCCGCTCTTCTCACCCAGCGTCCGGTAGGTCGCCCGCAGCTCGCCGGTGGTGTGGTCGTAGCGCTCGGCGCTGATCTCCACGTGACGGCGTACGTCGAGCAGGCGCTCGCGGTCGGTCAGTGACGTCGCCGCGTCACCGACCTGGCTCGGCCGGCGCAGCTGCTGCATGAAGCGGCTGAGCTCGGCGAACCGCTTCTCGAGGGCGTCCTCGTCCAGCTCGGTCGTGGAGCCGGACGACAGGGTGCGCAGGTCCTTCATGAACGTCTGGACGTGGGCGGGCGACAGCCGCCGCAGGCGGATCCGCAGCCGGTCCCCCGACGCCCCGAACTCCAGGCGCCGAAGGATCGCGTTGATCGGCTCGAGCCGGTCCTCGATCTCCTCGACGGACGCGGCCATCGCGCCCACGAGGGGTACGAGGTCCTGGCCGCTCCACTCCGTGAGCCGGCGTCGCCACTCGGCCCGCCGGGCCGCGAGGCCCTCGCCGCGGATGTCGTCGAGGATGCGGGCGTAGTCGGGGTAGGAGTCCGCGGTCGCGCCCAGGTTGGGCGAGTCCCACTGGAACTTGTAGACCCGGAAGACCTGGGCGAGGTCGTCGTCGACCCGGCGGACCTCGGCATCGGCGTCGGCGACCGCGGTGCGGAGCCGCTCGGCGAGCCGCTGGGACGACTCGGCGAACCGGTCGAGGTCGTCGGGGTCCGCGGGCGACGCGGCGGCGGCGAAGTCCACCGCGAGGGCGGCGTCCTGCTCCGGGCTGAGCAGGACCCGGCCGGCGTCCTCCATCGCCTGGAGCCGGTCCTTGACGACGTCCTCGGAGTCGACGAGCTCGCCGTGGGCGGCGTTGAGCTCGCGCTGCCGCTGCTCCGCGGCATAGCGGGCCCGTCGCGTCTCCTCCAGCCGTGCGGTGAGGTCGGCGATCTGCGCGTCGAGCGCCTGGAGGCCGTCGTCGGACTCGAGGATCTCCGTCCGGCGACGCTCGAGGTCGGCGATGCGTCGGTCGCTGCCGTCGACGTCGAAGTCGTCGAAGCGCGCGGTGGCCACGACGTCGTACGACGTGCGCTGCTGCTCCAGCACCCGTGACCGCTGGTCGAGCCGGGCCACCTCGGCGCCGACGCCGTCGAGCCGCTCCTCGAGCTCGGCCAGCTCGGCGTCGACCTCGGCGATCGCGTCGGAGTTGGAGAAGCCGATGATGCTGCGGGTGTCGTTGCGTCCGTGGGCACCGCGTCGGCCGTTGCGGGTCTGGCCGGCGAGGGTGACCCGCAGATCGGATCCGGGGCGAGCGCCCGCGAGGCCCTCGGCGGACTCCACGCACAGCGCGTTGCGCGACGCCTCCCCGACGTGGGCCTGCACCCAGCCCGAGAAGGGCGAGTCCTTGAAGACCAGCTTGCCCGCGACCCGCTCCGGGTCGGCCGGGCCGAGGTCGGGCAGGTCGAGCTCGACGCCCTCGAACGTCAGCCGGCCGCGGAGCCGCAGCCCGTCGATGGCGGCGGCGAAGCTCTCCAGCCGGTCGAGCGGCACGAGCATCATCCGGGCGCTCGCGCCGAGGACCGTCTCGATCGCCGTGCGCCACCGCACCTCGTCGGGCGCGACGTCGACCAGCTCGGCAACGAAGGGCAGCTCGTCGACGCCGATCCCGCTCGCCTGCGCGACCTCCGCGCGCAGCTCGTCCATCCGGGCCGGCACCCGGCCGGCGCGGCTCTCCAGGGACGTCCGCTCGCGGCGCAGCTCGGCCTGGCGCTGGCTGAGCGGGAACTGGTCGCGGAGCGTGGCGTCGCGCTCGCGCCGGATCCGCTCCTGCTCCCGCTGGAAGCCGGCCAGCCACTGCTGGGCGTGCATCTGCAGCACGGCGAACGACTCGCTCAACAGCAGCGCGGCCTCGACGTCGGGCGCCTGGGCGTCGGTGGCGTCGATGAGCGGCAGCAGCCGCCCCTGCAGGACCTCCCGGCGCCCGAGCCGGTCCTCGCGGACGACCTGCTCCTGCTCCAGCGACAGCGCGAGCGACTGCAGCGTCGACCCGCCGGCCGCGCGGTGCGACTCCTTGGCGGCCTCCAGGTCGGCCAGGTAGGTGCGCTCCGCCGAGGTCGTCGTGCCCAGCTCGTCGGCCGCTGACGCGCGGTCGGCGCGGTTGTCGACCACAGCGGCTTCGATGAGGCGGAGGTGGGTGCGCAGCAGCCACATCCGCAGCGGGGTGTCACCGTCGAGCGTGACGCCGTAGGAGTCGAGCTCCGCGAGCCGTCGGGTGGCCGCCACCTTGCGGTCGTGGAGGTCGGTGATCGGCGCCAGGAGCTCGAGCTTCTGCTCCTCGGTGCGCATGGCTGAGTGGGCGGTGTCGAGGTCGTCGAAGTGCTCGATCGCGCGGTCGGCGGCGGCGAACGTCGTGGGTCGCTCGAGGACCATGTCCTTGTAGAGCTCGTCGACGCTGCGGACCTGGTTGCCCGCCTGGATCCGGGCGAGCAGCCGCAGCGCCTTCGCGCCGTCGCCGTTGGCGCCGATGCCGAGCCGCGCGTGCAGGACGGCGGCGAGCTCGGCGTAGGTCCGGTGCACCCGGATGCCGGGGTAGAGCTTCTTCAGCGTGGTGGCGTGGAAGCGCTCGGGCACCGCGACCTCGAGCGTGTCGAGCGGCAGTGCCCCGTCCTGGGTGGCCAGCTGCATCTGGACGTCGGCGGAGCGGGTCGCGCGCCGCGGCACGTAGTAGGTGCGGAGCACCGTGAACCGGCCGCCCTGGTCGTTGACGAACGTCATCGCGATCGCGCCCCAGGTGTCGGCGCCCTTGCCGCGGAGCAGCTTCTCGACCGGCCGACCGGTGCGGGGGTCGTCGACCACGTCGACCGCGCCGCGGAGGTAGGACAGCAGGTTGCGCTGGCCGGCGCCCCGGGCACGGCCCGCGACGGCGTCGTTGGACGCACCGTTGAACTTGGTGTCCGACGGCATCATCAACGCCGTGTAGGCGTCGAGGATGGTGCTCTTGCCGACGCCTGAGGCGCCGGAGATCATCGTCGCGTCGCCGCGCAGGGGGACGACGGTGAGACCGTCGAAGCCGCCCCAGTTGACCATCTGGAGCAGCGCCGCCCGCCACTGCATCGTGTCGTCGGCCGGGGTGGCCACGTCACTCCGCTCGAAGAGTCCGTCGACCGGTGTCTGCTCGATCTCGTCGATCGACATGCTCACTGCTCCTCTGCGCGGTCGCCGGTGGCCGTGGCGTCCGCGTCGGCCTCGTCGTCGAACAGGTCGGCCGTGTCGTCGGGCCCGGACGGGACCTCGGTGTCGTTGGCGGCCACCAGCGCCGCGAGCAGGTCCTGCAGGAGCTCCAGCGGGATCAGCGGCTCCACGGCCTCGCTGATCTCGAAGCGCTCCTCGGAGCCGGTGCCGATCAGCAGCCCGGCCTTCACGATGCCCGCGATCGCGTTGCGTGCCCGCTTCTCGTCGCCTGCGACGTCGGTCGCGTGCGAGGGCCGGAAGCTCGAGACGTAGCGGACGACGTCCTCCCGGTCGACGAAGGCGCGTGCGTCGCCGCTCGCGACCCCGGCACGCAGCCGGTCGCGGAGGTGGACCAGCACGAGCGTCTCCTCGCGTGACCACGCGGCGTCGTAGAGCATCGTGGGGAAGCGGCTCCCCGTCTCGGACGTCGCCTGGCGCTTCCACGCGACCTCGCGGGCGCGGTCGACCTGCAGGTCCAGGAAGAGGTCGTTGAGCCGCGACCGGAGCAGGCGCTCGTGCTCGACGAGCACGCGCCAGTCGCGCGGGTGCGTGCGCGCGCTGATGAACCGCTGCTTGAGCAACGTCACCAGCGCGCGGCGCTGGGCGTATTCCAGGCCGCCCTCGTCGCCCTCGAACAGCGAGACGGAGTGCTCGTCGAGGAGCTCGTCGAGGAGCTCGTCGTCGACGAGGTCGATGTCCTGGACGTCGGATTCGACCTCGGATTCGACCTCGGAGCCGAGCTCGGGGCCGGTCTCGGGGTGCGTCTCGACGCTCATGCGCGGGTCTCCGTCGGCTGGGTCTGCTGCTGGGTCTGCTGCTGGGTCTGTTGGTGGGTCTGTTGGTGGGTCTCGGGGAGGTCGGGGTCGGGCAGCGGCGTACGAGGCACCGCGAAGGTCCGCCTGCTCCCGTCGGGGCGGACGGCCTCGAACGGCTCGACGGACTCCTCGGCCCGCCAGTCGCGGTCGGCGGCGAGGTGCAGCAGCCCGAAGATCTCGACCGGCCGGCGCAGCGACGGCTCGAGCCCGTCGAAGAGGGCGCCGAGGGACGCGACCGGGAGCAGGGAGGCCATCACCGCGTCGAGGCGCTCACGCAGCGTCGCCAGCTTGGGCCCGCCCTGGGCGACGAGGTCGGCGAGCGAGACGGGAGGCGCGAGGTCGGGGTCGGGCGTGCTGATGCGGTCGGGCAGCACGTCGTCGGCGGGGTCGTAGAAGCGCTCGCGCAGGTGGTCGATGCCCGTCCGCGCGGGCAGGAGCGGGACGTCGTGGGCAGCCCGCGGGCCGGTGGTGGCCATCCAGGTCATCAGCTCGGCCTCCACCTGGCGCAGCGTCTGCTCGAGCTCACGGTCGCGGGCCGCGTCGTGGGAGACGATGTACTCCTTCAGGGTCGCCGTCACCCGCGATCGCTGGGCGAGCACCCGGTCGAGGCCGTCTCGCACCAGCCGCACCGTGCCGCGCAGCTCGGCCCGGTCGGCGTCGCTGAGGAGCCGGTCCGACAGCGGGTGCTCGAGCAGGTCCGTCAGGTCCTCGCGCAGCTGGGTCACCAGGGCGTCGTCGCGCAGCAGCGCGAAAGCCCCCTCGAACGCCCGTCCCTCGTGCGTCGCCGTCATCAGTGCGTCTGCGCGGGACAGGTAGTCGTCGATCACCTCGCCGGCCGGACGGTCCTCCGCCCGGAACGCGGCAAGGATCTCGGTCCGGATGGTCGCGAAGCGCTCCTCCACCCGGGCGAAGTCGCTCGGCAACGCGGAGATCAGTGACAGCAGCTCGGTGAACCCCTCGAGCATGTAGTCCTCGGTCGCGCCCTCCAGGTCACCGCCGTCGACGAGGCGGTCGCGCTCGACCCGGAGCCGGGCGATCTCCTCGTTGAGGATCGTCACGCGAGTCGTCCGGTCGGGGTTGGCCTCGGAGTTGAAGCGGCGGACGGTGCCGAGGATCGTGGCGACCCGGTGCTCGCTGAGCGTGGCCCGGTCGCGCGCGAGGTTCTTCACCAGCTCCAGCGCCTGCTGCGCGTGCGAGGTCAGCGCGTAGACCTCGTGGCCCGCCTCGTCGAGCGACCGCACGAGCCACTGGCCGCGCATCCAGCGCTGGCAGACCTCCCGGCCCGTGCCGGTGGGGACGTCCTGCTCCCCCGCCAGCCGCATCTGGGCCAGGTGCTCCTCGACCTGGGCGTGCAGCCGGGCCGTCGGGATCGGGTTGTTGTTGCGCCCGAACGCCGTGCGGAAGATCGTGATCACCACGGGCGCCTGCCGCTGGTGGAGCAGGGTCAGCGTGGGCTGCGCGAACGCGCTCTTCACGCGCGCGAGCTCGCCCGCGATCTCGATCACCACCCGGTCTCCCCTGCGTCGTCCCACCTGTGTCGGTGCGCAAGCATCGCAAAGGGCACCGACGGCGCGTGGGGCGGGCCTGCCCGCGAGCGTCCGTGCGCTAGACGGGCGCGGCCCGACTCCCGACTGCATCTGCGGCTCGCCGGACCGCGTCGGACAGCGGAACGTGTCCACGGGCGTCGGCAGCGGCGCGCTTCAGCAGCCGACCTGCCATCGTGCCCTGCCCGGTCGCCTGGGCCACCTGAGCTGCCCGCCAGCGGCAGTACGCCGCGTCATAGGGGCGTCTGAGCCCGTCCCAGGTCCCCGCGGCCACCACCCAAATGTCCACGGTCCCGGCACCCTCGAGCCTGGCCAGCTCAGCCGACCAGGTGGCACCCTCCGCCACGGGCCTGGCGAGATGGGGGTGGGGCGCGAACGGGTCGCCGGTCAGTCGGCCACGCAGGTCACGCAGCTCGGTGCCGAGGACCGGGTCGCGCAGGTCTGCGGCTGCGCGCGCGGCCAGGACCAGCACCGGGGCGAGCATGGCCGGCTCCTCCGTCCCCTCGCCCGTCCGCAGCACGGCGAGCACCCGCTCCGCGGCCGCGGCGGGTCGACCCGTCCAGAGCTCGATCGTGGCGGCGACGGAGTGGTGAAAGAGCCTGAACGCGAGACCCCCCGTCGGCGCTGGCCCCTCCCCCGCCATCGTGATGCGCCGGTCGGCGTCATCTGCACGGCCGCGCATCAAGTCGAGCACCGCACGCTGCTCGTACAGCGGCCAGCGCTGCTGCTCGGGATCGCCCTCGGTGAACTGGGCGACAAGGTCCCAGGCGCGCTGCGGGGAACCCTGCGCGATGAGGGCCTCGGCGAGGTTGCTGCGCAGGATCGCATCCATCCACTGGTGGAGACCCCAAGCGTCGGCGAGGGCGAGCGCGGTCCGGGCGACATCGAGGAGCTCCTCGGCCGGCGCTCCGCTCATCAGCAACATGTCCGTCACGCCCACCGCGACCTCGATCTCGCAGTAGGGATCCTCGGGATCGATCGTGATGGCGCTCAGCTCGTCGATGCTCGCCCGAGCGCCGGATCCGTCGCCCGCGAGCCCCTGGTCCCACGCGCGTCGCACGAGTGCCTCCTTCAGGACCGACGGGATCCCCACACGCCGCGCCTCGGCCACGGCACGGACCCCGATCTCGGCGCACTCGCGGAAGCGACCGAGAGATTCGTACGCGCTTGCCAGCGACGTCAGGGCATCGACATGGTCGCGCGAGGGCGTCAGCTGTGCGTACATGTCCACGGCTCGCGCGTTGAGCTCGAGCGCCACGGCGGGCTGCGCCTGCCAGTGGCGGTAGTCGCCCACGCGTCGGATGATTCCCGCCGCGTGCTCGGGAGCGGCATCCGCAGCGGCGGCGAGCGCGTCGTCAACCAGGGAGGTCGCCTCGGCGAAGTCGACGCGCGCGATGGCATCGAGGGCGGAGGCATACGCTGCGGCGCGGGCGAGCGGAGGATCTCCCGCTTCTCGGAGGTCGGCAGGCCAGAGCTCGAGCACGCACCGCCACTGACTGGCAGCGGACTCGACCGCCCGCCCGGCCGAGGCGGCCCTCGCGGCGGCTATGCGCCAGCCGAGCTCCTCCCGGCAGGCGCCGGCAGCGCCCCAGTGCTCAGCGATCTCGGCAGCCGGTGGATCCGGCATACAGGCCAGGACCCTGGCCACTCGCCGGTGCACGTCCGGGGCCTCGCCCGGCACGAGGTGCCGGCGGATCGCGTCGGCCACGAGCGGGTGCCGCAGGTGCACCTCCAGTCCGTCAGCCGGGCCGAGCAGCCGCCGGGCGTCCAGCTCACGCAGCCCGACGCCGATGTCGACCTCCGTTATCTCCTCCAGCTGCTGGGGCAGCAGCGGCCGGTCTGCGACACCGAGGGCCCGTGCCACGGACCATGCCGTTTCGCTGAGACCACGCAGGCGGCGGAGCAGGAGGTCCGCCAGCAGCTCGGGCAGGGGCTGGTCGTCGGGATGCAGAGCCAACTGCTCGGTGAACAGCGGCTGGCCGAGGCTGCGTGCGTGGATCCTCGCCACTTCGCCCGGTGCCAGGTCGTCACCCGCAAGGAGCGCGAGCTGCTGGGTCGTCTCGGCGAGCGTCAGCGGGCCAAGTGCCAGGCCGACCGCGCCGGGCAGGCGGCGGGCGCGCGTCAGCCAGTCGGCGAACGCCTCCCCGACGTCCGGGTCCTCGGTCCGCACGGTCACCACGAGCGGGCACCGGTGGGTCCCCAGCAGCTCGAGCACGTCGAGCGTCGCGGCGTCGGCCCAGTGCACGTCCTCGACGACGACGGCTAGCGGGCGACGCTCGCGTAGCGCGGACAGCAGCGCGCCGACCGCGTGGAAGGCGCGGTGCCGGGCCCAGTCCTCGCTCACGGCCGCGACGGTGTCCGCGGTCGCCAGCTCGGGCAGGAGCTGCGCGAGGGCGTCCGAGAGGTACGCCGGCCCTGCTGCCATCGCGTCGTCGAACCATGCGAGGTGCTCGGTGCGCACCCGGCGAAGCAGATCTGCCACAGGCAGCAGGGGCACCTCCGCCGACAGCGGCCGGCAGGCGCCTGTCGTCACGAATGCCTCCGCACCGGCGGCCGCCGCCGCAACGAGTGCGGTCTTGCCGATTCCCGCCTCTCCAGTGACCAGCAACAGGCCCGTGCCGTGGTCGAGGTGGCGGCGCACGGCCACGAGCTCGTCGCGGCGGCCGGCTATCCGCACTTCCGGGGTCGACGTCGCAGGGCGGCCGGTCGCGAGCCACAGCTCGTGGAACTCCGCGGCATCCCCGTCCATCGCCTTCACCACGAGCTCGAGCGCGCCCCACGACGGCACTCGGACGGACGAGAAGATGTTGGACACCGCGGTGTGGCTGCAGCCGACTTCGCGAGCGAGGGTCCGGAGGCTCGGCCAACCGGCGCGATGGTGGAGCTCGTGGAGTGCAGCGACGAGGTCCCGTTGGGGCCCTGGGGGGACCTCGGGCCTGGTGAGCGCTCCCATGCGTTGCCTCCCGGGGGTCGAGGTGCGACCTGATCCGAGCATCCTCGGGTGGCCGAGCCGGTGTCCACCGTTTTCGGGTCCTGCACGCCGCCAGAGCGGCTCGCGCTTCGGCCGGCGCGCTGGCCGCGCGTCAGCCCCGCTCGGCCACCGCCTCCCGCAGGGTGTCCGGGACGGGGGCCGGGCGTCCGCTCTCGTCGACGTGCACCACGGTGTGGGAGCCCGTCACTGCGACCTCGGTGCCGGTCAGGACCCGCCACGTCCAGGTGAGCGAGGTCGTGCCGAGCCGATCGACGCCCAGCTCGACGACGTACTCCTGCCCGTCGACGAGAGGCCGCTCGTACGTCGCGCCGACGGCACGCCGCGGGAACCTGTGGACCGGCTCCAGCCCATCACCGAGATCATTGGCCTGGACCAGCCGCACCGACGGTGATGCCGGCCACCGATGGTTGAGGCAGGCCCTCGTCGAGCTGGCCGAGACCGCTGCGCACGCCACGACGAGCTGAACGGACCCGGTCCCGGCCCTCAGGCCCAGACGACCTCGAGCTCGTCGCGCTGGCCGAATCGCTGGAGGTGGTCGGCGACCACCTGGGCCCAGCGGTCCACGTCGAGCTCACCGTCGGCGGGCACGCTCGCCTCGATCTCGAGGGCACCCTCGACGGGGCGGAGGACCACGGTCTGGCCGCCGGCCATGACGAGCGTTCGCGTGTCCCCGTCCTCGGTGACGGTCGCCTTCGCCGACCAGTGCCCGGCCAGCTGCTTGGCGTAGCGCTCGGGACGGTCGGTGGCCATGGTTCCGTGCTTGCTCATGCGCCCAGCCAAGCACCGGGGCGTGCGCGAACCCAAGCGTGGTCCATCGATGCGTGGGATCACCGGGGCGGAAGGATGGCCGAGACCTGGTCGGGGACCCGCTCGTAGCGAGCGAACGCCCGGGTGAACGACGCCGAGCCGTGGGCGAGGGCGCGCAGCTCGGCGGCGTACCGGCGGAGCTCCAGCTGGGGCACGTGGGCCCTGACCACGACCATGCCCGGCTCGCGGGCCGGCTCGCTGCCGAGGACCTTGCCCCGACGCGCGGACAGGTCACCCATGATGGTGCCGACCAGGGCGTCCGCGACGAGCACCTCCACCTCGTCGACCGGCTCGAGGAGGCACGTCCCGCCACGCGTCGCCGCGTCGCGCAGCGCCAGCCCCCCGGCCGTCTGGAACGCCATGTCGGAGGAGTCCACGCTGTGGGCCTTGCCGTCGGTCAGGGTCACCCTGAGGTCGACCGCCGGACAGCCGTTCACGACCCCGTCCCTCATCTGCGATCGGATCCCCTTCTCGACCGAGGGGATGAACTGCCGGGGCACCGCGCCTCCCACGACGCGGTCGACGAACTCGAACCCACCGCCCTGCGGGAGCGGCTCGACCTCGATGCTGCACACGGCGTACTGCCCGTGTCCGCCGCTCTGCTTGACGTGCCGGCCGTGACCGGTGGCCGGGCGGACGAACGTCTCCCGCATCGGCACCTGGACCTCGACCTCGTCGACGTCCACGCCGTAGCGGCCGGCGAGCCGGTCGAGCAGCACGTCTGCGTGGGCCTCCCCCATCGTCCACAGCACGACCTGGTGGGTCTCCTCGTTGTGCTCGACGCGAAGGGTGGGGTCTTCGGCGGCGAGCCTCTGGAGTCCCGGGCCGAGCTTGTCCTCGGCGCTCTTCGTGCGGACCTGGATCGCCACCGGCAGCTGTGGGTGGGGAACCTGCCAGGGCTCGAGCACGAGCGGCGTGTCGACGTCGGCGAGGGTGTCACTGGTCTCGGCCCGGCTCAGCCGTCCGATGGCGCACAGGTCGCCCGCGACCACGGCCGGGGCGGTGCGCTGGGACTTGCCCAGCGGCACGGAGAGGGACCCGATCCGCTCGTCCTCGTCATGGTCCGGGTGGCTGGAGTCCGGGGGGGCCGCACCCGTCCACGCCGAGCGGTGCCCGGACACGTGCACCGTGGCGTCCGGCAGCACGGTCCCCGAGAAGACGCGGACCAGGCTGACGCGCCCGAGGTACGGGTCGGTGGTCGTCTTGATGACCTCCGCGACCAGCGGACCGGACGGGTCGCACGCGATCTCCGGGCCCGGTCGACCCGCCGGTGTGAAGACCTTCGGCAGCGGGTGCTCGAGCGGTGACGGGAACGCGGACACCATGAGGTCCAGCAGCTCGCCGGCCCCCACGCCACTGGTCGAGTCGACCGGGACGACGGGGTGCAGCGACCCCCGGGCGACGGCGAGCTCCAGGTCCGCGAGGAGGAGCTTGGCCTCGATCACCTCGCCACCGACGTAGCGCTCCATCAGCGTCTCGTCCTCGGACTCCTCGATGATGCCTTCGACGAGCGCTGCTCGCTGCGCGTCGTGGCCATGGTCCCCGGTGATCAGGCCGACGAGACGCCCGCCCTCCCGGAGGTAGACGGGCAGGACCCGCTCGCCGAAGGCATCGCGCGCCTGCGCCACGACGCCGTCGACGTCCGCGCGGGCGTGGTCGACCTTGGTGACGACCACCGCCCGCGGCATGGCCACGTCGGCGCACTCACGCCAGAGTGTCCGGGTCTGCTCATCGACCCCCTCGTTCGCGGCGACGACGAACAGCGCGCAGTCCGCAGCGCGGAGGCCCGCTCGCACCTCGCCCACGAAGTCGACGTACCCGGGGGCGTCCAGCAGGTTGACCTTCACGCCGCCGTGCACCAGCGGCGCGAGGGCGAGCCCCACGGAGCGTCGTTGCCGGTGCTCGACCTCCTCGAAGTCGCACACGGTCGTGCCGTCCTCGGTGCTGCCGGCCCTGTTCAGCACCCCGGCCGTGACCAGCAGCCGCTCGACGAGGGTGGTCTTCCCCGCACCCGCCGGACCCACGACCAGGACGTTGCGGACCGCCTCCGGCCTGATCGCGACCGGGCCAGCCTGGCCGGCAACACCGCCGGACTCTCTGCTCACCGTGGCGGCTCCCGCTCACTCGTGCGACGGTCCGAGAACTGTCAGCCCACTGTGGCCCGATTGGTCCAGCGAGGCAAGGGCGAGACTGATCCGGTCGAGTCCGGGCGCGCTGTCAGCGATCCGGGTCCTGGGCCGCAAGGCGTACGCCGGCGTTGGGAGCGCCGTAACCGTCGTAGCCGTCGACGCGCTGCACCACCTCGAAGAACACCTCACCGACCGTGGCGGTGTAGAAGTGCGTGAAGGTGCCCGCCCCGTCACGGTCGTGGAGGAGGCCGAGCTCGGCCATCTCCCGGACCTCGGCTCTCGAGAGGTCGAACCGGGCGACGAGGTCGTCGTAGTAGTTCTGCGGGATGGCCAGCGGCACCAGGCCGCGTTCGACCGCCCGTCTGGCAACGGCGGCGACGTCGTCGGTCGAGAACGCCACGTGCTGCGGGAAGCCCGAGGACGCGTCCCACACCAGCGGTGCGACGTTGAGGGCGAGCCGGCAGGCGCCGGAGGCCGACCGCACGACCTGGCTGCGAACGAGCCCGTGGGGGGAGGGCACTTCCTGGCTCACGTCCACTCGCAGCCCCAGGACGCTGCTGTAGAAGAGGACCGCCTCGTCGAAGCACTGCCACGGCTCGGCCAGGTTGACGTGGTCGATCCCGGTCAGGAGCGCGGCTCCAGACGTCCGGCCGCCCTCGAACTCCGGCGCCCACGTGGCCTCTCCCCCGGAGCCCGAGCCGAGGAAGACCTCCGTGCCGTCCGGTGCCCGGAAGGCCGGGAGCTCCTGCTCGGTGGCGAGCGTCCTGCGGTAGACGGTCGGTGCCTGGAGGGCGCGTGCGCGGGCGGCCGAGACGGCCGGGTCAGCCACCTGGAACCCGACGGCGGCGAGCGACGGCGTCCGGTCCCGGGCGTGCTGCTCGTTGCAGACGATCCGCGCGGGCCCGTCGGCCCACAGCCGTGCGTCCTTGCTCCGGTGTCGGCCCCGGAAGGTGAGGCCGAGCTGTCCGAGGAGGACGTCGACCTCGCCGGTGTCCTCCGCCCGCACCTCGACGAAGTCGAAGCCGGTCGGCTCGGCGACCGGAGGCAACGGCCGGCTGCCGACCAGGTCCTCGAGCCAGGTGAGGGACCGGCGCGCCTGGCGCGCGGTCCGCCCGACCTCGGTCTGCCGGAACACGTCGTTGAATACCTCCAGCGACAGCGGTCCGTCGTACCCCGTGCGCAGCACGTGGGTGAGGAACGACCCGAGGTCGAAGGCTCCTTCCCCCGGGAACAGGCGGTGGTGGCGCGACCACGACAGCACGTCCATGCTCAGCGCCGGAGCGTCCGCGAGCTGCAGGAAGAACACCTTGCCGCCCGGTATCTCCTCGATCGCGGCCGGGTCGTGGCCACGGGACAGGATGTGGAAGCTGTCGAGGCAGACCCCGACGGCCTCGTGGTCGGCGAGCTCGACGATGCGCCACGCCCGACGGTAGTCGTCGACGTACCGGCCCCAGGCCAACGCCTCGAAGGCGATCCGCACACCGTGCTCGGCAGCCGCCTCCCCCATGCGTCGCAGCTGGTCGGCCGACACGGCGTCGTCGTCGATCGTCGCGGTCCCGACGTTGCTGCACACGAGCATCGTCTCGATGCCCAGTCGCTGCATCAGGACGAACTTCGCCCGGGCCCGCCGCAGCACCGTCTCGAACTCGTCCTCGGTGACGCCTTCTGCGTCCCGGAACGGCTGGTACAGGTCGAGCGAGATCCCCAACCGACCCGCCAGCGCCACGATCTCCTCAGGGCTCGCCGGTGAGGCGACCAGGTCGGGCTCGAAGATCTCGACCCCGTCGAAGCCGGCCTCGGCAGCGGCGTGGAGCTTGTCGGTCAGGGTGCCGCTGAGACAGACCGTCGCGATCGACGTGCGCATCACGGCTCCTCAGGGGTCGAGGGGGTGAGCAGCCGCGCCGGGTTGAGCACCATCAGCTGGTGGATCTGCTCGTCGGTCGCGCCTCCGTCATGCAGCCGGGGAAGGATCCGCCGGGAGATGTTCTCGAGGTTCCAGTGCGGCACGTTCGCCACGCGCCACGACGGGGGCGTGACGCGGCTGAAGTACGCCGCGTCGTGGGAGAGGACCATGCGGTCGGCGTACCCCTCCCGCAGCAGCGCGAGGACGGTCGCCACGCGTACGTCGTCGGGGAGCACGTGCTCCATCCCGAAGCGGTCCATCCCGGTGCTCGCGCCGGCGTCCATCAGCTCGCGCAGGTAGTCCAGGTCCTCGCTGTCGCCGCAGTGCCCGATGACCAGCCGCTCGGGTGCGACGCCGTGCTCCCGGAAGAAGGCGAGCTGCTCGAGCCCGTTGCGCGACGGCGCGTGGGTGTGGGTCGTGATCGGGACGCCGGTGCGCCGCTGCGCGGTTGCTGCCGCCTCCATCACCCGGCGTACGTCGGGGGTGATGCCCGAGCGGTCGGTGACCACCTTGAGCATGCCGGCCCGTACACCGGTGCCCGCGATCCCCACCTGGATGTCGCGCAGGAACAGCTCGAGCAGCGGGTCCGGTCCCCCGACCAGGCGGCCCGGCCCGTGCGTCGAGAAGTACGCCGGCAGGACGTCGGCCGCGTAGTAGCCGGTCGAGGCGACCAGGTGCACGCGGACCCGATCGGCCACCTTCGCAACGCGGGCGACGTCGCGACCGATGCCCAGGACGGTCAGGTCGACGACGGTGCGGACCCCGAGGTCCCACAGCCGCTCCAGCCCCTGGACCGCCGTCTCGATCGCGACGTCCTCGTCCCACTCGGGGTGGGGGAAGTCCACATCCAGCTCGGGATGGCCCACGAACACGTGCTCGTGGATGAGCGTCGTGCCGAGGTCGTCGGTCGACACCGGCCCCCGGAAGGTCTCCACCGTCCGCTCGGTCACCGTCCTGTCACGCCTGTCGTCACTCGGCCTCGCCGCGAATGCCTTCGTAGACCGCGAGCTGCTCCTCGTCGAAGTTGTCACGCAGGTAGTCGTCGGCCTGGCTGCGGAAGGCCTCGACGTCGACGTCGTCGACGACCTCCATGTCGCCGCTCTCCTCCCACTCCGCGATCGTGGCCTCCTCGTCCTCGGCCACACACTCCGGGACCTTCTCCTCCGCCGTCTCCACCGCAGCCGCGAGGGCATCCTGCTGCTCGGAGCTGAGGCCCGACCACGAGTCGCCCCCGATGATCACCAGGTTGGAGTTCGCCTGGTGGTCCGACATCGAGATGTAGTCCTGGACGTCCTGGAGGCTGCTGGCAGCGATGTTGGTGATCGGGTTCTCCTGCCCGTCGACCGTGCCCTGCTGGAGGGCGAGGAACAGCTCCTCGTAGGCCACCTCGGTCGCGTCGGCGCCCAGCGCCTTGGCGTTCATGAGGAACTGCGGGGAGTTGGGGAAGCGCATCCGCAGGCCGTCGAGGTCACCGGGCTCGCGGATGGGCTCGTTGGCGGTGAACTCACGCATGCCGGCAGACCAGGCGCCCAGGGTGTGCACGCCGGTCTCGTCCTCGAATCCCTGCAGCAGCTCGCCGGCGGCGTCGCCGTCGAAGTAGCGAGCGAGGTGGTCGCTGTCGTCGAAGGCGTACGCCGCGTCCAGCACGGACACCTGCTCGTAGACCGCGCCCAGTGCGGATGCGCCCTGGATGTCCATGTCGATGTCGCCGGAGACGACCGACGCGATCCGGTCGGCGTCCGCTCCGAGCTGGCTCGAGGAGAAGACCTCGATCGACATCCCGACGTCGGCCTTCTCGACCTCGTCTGCGATGACCTGCGCCCCGCAGCGGTGCTGCGGCTGGTCCTCGGTGTAGCTGTGGGCGAGCTGCAGAGTGACGTCCCCGCCGGACTCCCCGGCTCCGCCGCCTTCGTCGTCGCCACCGCAGGCGGCGAGGAACATCGGTAGCGCGACGACGCAGGCTGCGAGGGCCGCGCTCCTTCCCTTCGTTCGAGGTGCCATCATCGATTCCTTTTCTCAGTGGTGTTCCGAGAGCGGCTCGTCTCGGTCGCGACGAGCTCGTCGAAGTCGCGCAGCATCGCGGCGCGGTCGGCGGGCCGGCCGGTGATCAGCTCGAAGGCGTCGGCGGCCTGGTGCACGGCCATCCCCGCGCCCGTCAGGACGGTGCACCCGGCCGCCGCGGCGGCGTCCAGGAGAGTCGTGTGGAGCGGGCGGTAGACGATGTCGGCCACCCACAGCGACGGTCGGAGCACCTCGGCCGGGACCGGCGACCCGGGGTGGGCGGCCATGCCCATGGGGCTGGCGTTGACCAGACCCGTGGCCATGCCGACAGCCGCCCGCAGCCAGCCCGCGGTCGGCTGCACGATCTCGATGTCGGTCGAGCGGTCGTCCAGTGAGGCCGCGAGCTGGTCAGCACGCTCGTGGTCGAGGTCCACGACGAGGAGCCGGCGTACGCCCAGGTCGACGAGCGCGTGTGCCACCGCCGTGCCGGCCCCGCCGGCGCCGAGCAGGACCACGCGGTCGCGGTCGACGTCCGGCAGCCCGTCGGTGAAGGACCTCTTGAAGCCGGTGACGTCGGTGTTGTGCCCCGTCGTCCGCCCGTCGCGGATGACGATCGTGTTGAGCGCGCCGATCGCCCGGACCGCGGGAGCCGTCTCGTCGACGAGCGGCACCATCGCCTGCTTCACCGGGTGGGTGATGTTGAGACCGTCGTAGCCCAGCTCGATCGCGGCGCCGAGGAGGTGCTCGAGGTGGGCGGCGTCCACCGCTCCGCCGGCCTGCTCGATGACCTTGTAGACGTAGCGCAGGCCCTGGCGCTCGGCCTCCCGCTCGTGCATCTCGGGCGTCAGCGACGGTCCGACGCCCTGCCCGATGAGGCCGGCGAGCCACGAACGCCGGTCCGGCGCGCTCACAGGCCCAGCCTCTCGGGCAGGTAGAGGATCACGTCGGGCCAGAAGATGATCCCGAAGCAGAGGAGCGTCAGCGGCACGAGGAAGGGCAGCGAGCCCCAGAAGACCTCCGCCATCCTGGCCTTGGTGATGGCCTGCAGGACGAAGATGACCGTGCCCACCGGCGGCGTCAGCAGCCCGATCATCTGCGACAGGATCATCAGCACGCCGAGCGCGATCGGGTCCACGTCGTACTGCGCCGCGATCGGCAGCAGGATGGGGACGGTCAGCGTGAGCACGGCGATCGCGTCGAGGGCCGTGCCCAGCACCATCGACAACGCGAAGACCAGGAGGAGGAACACGGTGGCGTCGCTCGTCAGTCCGAGCATCCACTGGGAGATCTCCTGGGGCACCCGTTCGCGGGCGAGGACGTAGCCGAGCAGGTTGGCCGACGCGACGATCAGCATGATGCTGCCGGTGGTGAGTGCGGCCTCGATGAACACCTTCGGCAGGTCACGCAGGTGCAGGGTGCGGAGGCCGAATCCGAGCAGGAGCATGTAGAGGGCGCCGACGGCCGCCGCTTCGGTAGGCGTGACGAAACCGCCGAGGATCCCGCCGAGGATGATCACCGGCGCACCGAGCGGCGCGATCACACGACGGCCGGTGACCGCCACCCGGCTCCAGCTGAACTCCGTCCTCGGCAGGTCGGGCATCCGCCGCACCCACAGGAACACCACGACGCACAGGCCGATGGCCATCAGGAAGGCCGGCACCACCGAGGCCGCGAAGAGCGCCCCGGTCGAGATTCCCGCCAGGCCGGCGTAGATGACTGCCGGGATGCTCGGCGGCATCACCGGGGCGATCAGGGAGGACGATCCGACGACCCCGAGTGCGAACGGACGCGAGTAGCCGGCGCGCAGCATGGCCGGGATCTCGACCTTGCCGAGCGCGGCCGCGTCCGCCACCGCGGAGCCGCTCATCCACGAGAAGCCGAGGCTGACACCGACGCTGACGTAGCCGAGGCTGCCGCGCACCCGGCCGAGCAGCGCGAGCGCGAAGTCGAAGAGCCGGTCGGCGATACCCGCCTTGTTGGCGATCGAGCCGAGCAGGATGAAGAGCGGCACCGCGAGCAGCGGGAAGCTCGCCGTCGAGTTGGACACCAGCCGCAGGGCCAGGCCCACGGACTGGTCGCTCGTCATCATGTAGAGGAAGCAGGGACCGAAGAACGCGAACGCGACCGGGACGCGGATCACCAGCAGCGCGGCGATCAGGAGGCAGAGGACGAGGACGCTCATGCTGTGGGCATCTCGTGGGTCGCCAGGTCGTCGTACGTCGGTTCGGGAACGCCGTGCACGGCGTAGTCCACGGCCGCGATCAGCGAGCGGACCACCACGCTGACGAAGCCGATCATCGAGATGCCGTAGAGCCAGGACATCGGCATCCGCATCGCCGGCGACTTGAGCATGTCCTGGGTCTGCCAGAGCTCCCACGCCTCGGCGCACAGGGCGACACCGATCAGCGCGACGATGAGGCAGGAGACGACGCGGACGACCCGCCGCACGAGATCGCCCGGGACGAGGTCGATCATCTCGATGGCGATGTGGGAGTCGTTGGTGACCAGGACGCCGGCGAGGACGAAGGTGAGCCAGACGAGGCAGAACCTGGCGAGCTCCCCGCTCCACGGCCACCCGTCGATCGGGAGGTAGCGCTGCGCCGCCTGCACCAGCACCAGGGCGAAGATCAGCACCAGCGCGGCGACACCGATCGTCAGCTCCACGGCGGTCAGCACCCGTGCCACCCGCGTCAGCCAGGCGGGCATGCGCCGGCCGCCTCGGCCGTTGTCGGTGATGGTCGTCACATCGGCGAAGTTACGGAGTCCGGCAATTAGGCGGCAAGGGGTTGCCATCCTGTTGCCAGGTGCGTTGTCCTGTCCTCGTGGCCCGACCCACCATCTACGACGTCGCGAGCGCTGCGGGCGTCGCCACCTCGACCGTCTCGCGCGCCTTCACCAACCCAGGGAGGGTCTCGGCGGCGACCCGCGAACGGGTGCTGGCCAGCGCGGCCGAGCTCGGCTACCGGCCCAACCCTCATGCGCGGGCACTGCTGTCAGGCCGGCACCACACCGTGGCCATGGTGGTCTCGGACATCACCAACCCGCACTACTTCGAGCTGATCCGGGGCGCCGAGATGCGGGCTCGCATGTCGGAGTACACGCTCCTTCTCGTGAACGCGGAGGAGTCGCCGCGGATGGAGTGGGAGCAGATCCAGCGACTCGCGCCGGCTGTCGACGGATTCCTCCTCGCAGCGAGCCGACTGCCCGACGAGAACCTGAGGCAGATCGCGGACCAGCGTCCCGTGGTCCTCATGAGCCGAGAGGTGCCCGGGCTCGCCAGCGTCGTGCTGGACCACGTCGAGGGGTGTCGGCAGATCGTCGCCCACCTCACCTCGCTGGGCCACCGCGAGCTCGTCTACCTCGCCGGACCGCGCAACTCCTGGATGGCTGCCACCCGCTGGGCCGCCCTGAAGGAGGCAGCCGAGCAGGCCGGGACCACCGCTCGCCGGATCGGGCCGTTCACCCCGAAGGTCAGCCAGGGCGGGGCAGCTGCGGACGGCGCCCTGAACGACGGCGCGTCGGCGATCGTCGCCCACAACGACCTGCTCGCGATCGGCGTCATCCAGCGCCTCACCCAACGGGGCCTACGAGTGCCGGCCGACGTCAGCGTCGTCGGGTTCGACAACATCTTCGCCGCCGACGTGTGCACCCCCGGACTCACCACGCTCGGCGGGGCCCACGCGGACCTCGGGCGGGTCGCCGTCGAGCTGCTGCTCACCGCCGACACCCGGGCGAACGACGACCAACCGTCCGTCGTCCTGCCCACGGAGCTCGTGCTGCGCGGGTCCACCGGGGCCGCGTAGGCAGTGCCAGCGTTGCCGGACCTCAGACCTCGTCGTCGACGTCCGCGAACACCTCGCGGGCGATCCGGAATGCGGTGTTCGCGTCCGGGACGCCGCAGTAGACCGCGCTCTGCAGCAGGGTCTCGCCGATCTCCTCCACCGTCACCCCGTTGCGGCGTGCGGCGCGCAGGTGCATCGCCAGCTCCTCGTGGTGGCCCCGGGCGACGAGCGCGGTGATCGTGATCAGCGAGCGGGTACGCCGGTCGAGGCCCGGACGCGTCCACACCGTGCCCCAGGCGTACTCCGTGATCATGGTCTGGAAGTCGCGGTCCAGGTCGGTGATCCGGTCGGTCGCGCGATCGACGTGCTCGTCGCCGAGCACCTCGCGGCGCACGGCCATGCCGTCGTCGTACTTCGTCATGCCACCTCCAGGTGGGGTCGAACGTGGGTCACCGGGCCGCTTCGGCAGCAGCGAGGTTCTCGGCCATCCGGTCCGCGTGCACCCGGAGCCCGGCGAGCAGGTCGGCGGTCTGGCTCGCGGCGACGGCGGTACGCCGGACCAGCAGGCGCAGCGTGTCCCACTCGGCGTGCCACGCACCATCGGCGCGCTCGTCGACCTGGTCGGCGGCACACAGGTGCAGGGTCGCGAGCAGCTGGGGGGCCGTCAGGGCGGCCCGCCGGACGAGCACCGACAGGACCGGGTTGGCCTTGTGGGGCATGGACGAGGACCCGCCGCCGGAGGACTCCTCGAGCTCGGCGATCTCGGGTCGCGAGAGCTCGAGCACGTCGCGCGCGATCCGTCCGCAGGCGTCGGTGGTCGCCGTCAGGGCGTCGGCGATGCGGGTGATCGGCCGGCGGTCGGTGTGCCAGGCGGGGACGTCGTCCAGGCCGAGGCGGGTGGACAGGCGGTCGTCCCGCAGGGTGCCGACCGGTCCCCCGGACTGCGCGGGAAAGGCCAGCGCGGCGAGGTCGTCGGAGGCGCCCGACAGGCCGGAGCGCCACGCCGAGAGCTTGTGCCCGAAGGTGATGGGCAGTGCCCACTGCGTGAGTGTCCGGCCGATCATCGGCGCCTCGCCGTGGGAGGCCGCGAGCCGGTCGACCGCCGATGAGGCAGAGGAGAGGTGCGAGCGCACCGCGTCCACGGCGTCCCGCAGCATCAGCACCATCGCCGTGTCGAGCACGTCCTGCGACGTGAGCCCGGTGTGCACGTCGACCCCGGGGTTGGCGTCACGCAGCGCGGCGACGAGCGGGATCACCGCGTTGCCGCCGGCCTCCGCATCGAACGGACCGTCCGGGACCGTGAGGGAGGTGTCCGCCCAGGCCGACTCGACGGCCACCATCGCCGCCACGAACGCCTCGTCGGTGACCACGTCGCCCGCCCGGCGGTCGCCGGGCCAGAACAGGTCACTCATCGCCGAAGTCGAGGAAGACGGTCTCGTCCTCGCCCTGGAGGCGTACGTCGAAGCGGAAGCCGGACTCGTCGGCGACGGTCAGGACTGTCGTCCGACGGTCCGGGTCGAGCCCGTCGAGGAACGCATCGGACGCGCCCGGCAGGTAGGCGCGCGTGAAGAGCCGGTGGAGCAGCCCGCGGGCGAGGACCGTGATGGCGAAGAACGGCGCCGACGCGCCCGGCACCACACCGGGTCTCAGGGTGGTGAAGGAGTAGCGCCCCTCGGCGTCCGTCGCGCTTCGACCGAAGCCGGTGAAGGTCCAGCCGTCGCGGTGCAGCGAGCCCGCCTGCTGCACGACCTCACCGGCCGCGTCGGCCTGCCAGAGCTCGAGGACGGCGTCGGGCACCGGCTCGCCCGCGCCGTCGCGGACCGTGCCGTGCAGGCGTACCGCACCTGCCGCGGCCGGCGGCACCAGCTCGTTGTCGCCGTCGTAGGGCAGCGCGTAGTGGAAGAACGGACCCACCGTCTGGCCGGGAGTCGGGATGGGGGTCACGCGTGGGCCTCCTCGGCGGCGTCCTGTTCGAGCGGGGTGCGGTGCGACCCCGTCAACACAATGTCCCACCGATAGCCCGTGGCCCACTCGTGTTGCGTCAGGTCGTGGTCGTAGGTCGCGACCAGCCGGTCGCGGGCGCGTGGGTCGACGATGGACTGGTAGATCGGGTCGCGGTCGAACAGCGGGTCGCCCGGGAAGTACATCTGGGTCACCAGCCGCTGGGTGAAGTCGGTGCCGAAGAGCGAGAAGTGGATGTGCGCCGGCCGCCAGGCGTTGTGGTGGTTCTTCCACGGGTAGGGGCCGGGCTTGATGGTGGTGAACCGGTAGGTGCCGTCGGCGTCGGTGAGGCAGCGCCCCATCCCGGTAAAGTGCGGATCGAGCGCCGCCGGGTGCTGGTCGCGCTGGTGGATGTAGCGCCCACCGGCGTTGGCCTGCCAGATCTCCACGAGCTGGTGGCGCACCGGCCGCCCCTCGCCGTCGAGGACGCGGCCCGTGACGACCATCCGCTCCCCCACCGGCTCGCCGCCCCTCTGGATCGTCAGGTCCGACTCGAGCTCGCCGACGTCGCGTGCGCCGAACACCGGCGCCCACAGCTCGATCCCCTCGGGGTCGGCCTGCTGGAGATCCTTCGTCGGGTGGCGCAGCCGGGACGACCGGTACGGCGCGTAGTCGCGCCGCGGCTGCGTCTCCACCGCGCTGCCGGCGGCGTACGACGCCGAGATGTCACGCATCTCCTGGTCGATGACGTCCTGTGGCTCCAACCCGGTCATGCTGTCGGCCATCCGGTGTATCCCTCCGCGAGGTAGGTGGCGCCGGCCTCGGACGAGACCAGGCTGGTGAGCTCGCCGAGCTGGCGGAGCTCGTCGAAGTCCCGGTGCTCCTGCTGCCCCGGCGCCCGGTGGAGCATCGTGGTCATCCAGTAGGAGAAGTGCTGCGCCTTCCACACCCGTTGCAGCGCGCGATCGGTGTAGGCGTCCAGCGCGTCGAGGTCGCCCTTGCCGATGGCGCGCTCGATGACCTCGGCCAGCACGCGGGTGTCGGCCAGGGCGAGGTTGAGGCCCTTCGCGCCGGTGGGCGGCACGGTGTGTGCGGCGTCGCCGGCGAGCAGGAGGCGGCCGCTGCGCATGGGCGTCTGGACGAAGGAGCGGAACGGCAGCACGGTCCGCTCGATCACCGGGCCCTCCTCGAGCTCGAAGCCGTCGGGCCCGGACAGCCGCGCCTGCAGCTCGCTCCAGATCCGGTCGTCGGACCAGGCGCTCGCCTCCTCGGCCGGGTCGCACTGGAAGTACATCCGCTGCACGGTGTCGGTGCGCTGGCTGATCAGCGCGAAGCCCCGGTCCGAGCGCGTGTAGATCAGCTCGGGGGCCGAGCGGGGCGCCTCGCACAGGATCCCGAACCAGGCGAACGGGTACTCCCGGAAGTAGCGGCTCCGCGCCTCGACGTGGTCGCGGCAGAGCGAGCGGGAGCCGTCGGCGCCCACGACGAGGTCGGCCGTCACCTCGTGCGCCCGCCCGTCGAGATCGGCGTACGTCACCCGCGGCCGGTCGGTGTCGAGGTCGTGCACGGCCGTGTCGGTGATCCCGTAGCGCAGGTCGCCGCCGTCGCGCGTGCGGGCGGCGTGGACGTCGACGAAGACGGCGGTCTGCGGGTAGAGCCACACCGAGGCGCCGACCAGCTCCTCGAAGTCGATGTGGTGGCTCCCGCCGCCGAAGCGCAGGTAGATGCCACCGTGCCGGTCGCCGTGGGTGATCACCCGCTCGTGGCCGGTCTCGTAGACGCCCGTCTCGGCGAGCAGCCGCACGCTGTCGCGCTCGAGGATGCCGGCGCGGTGGGTCGTGCGGATCTCCTCGACCGTGCGGTTGTCGACCACGACGCACTCGATGCCCGAGCGGTGCAGCAGGTGCGACAGCATCAGGCCCGCGGGGCCGCCGCCGACGATCGCGACCTGGGTGCGGGTCATGGTCATGGGTCGGACGCTAGGGAGGTGGCTGTTGCCGCGTCACCATCCGGATGTCACTCAGTGGAATAGTCTGCGCACATGGCAGGTGGCTCCGCTCCCGGCGCGTCGCTGGTCGACCGCACCCTCGACGTGCTCGGCGCCTTCGACGAGCGCCACCGGCGGCTGACGCTGACCCGGCTGGCCGCGCGCAGCGGCCTGACCCCGCCCACGACCCTGCGGATCGTGCGGCGCCTGCTGGCCGCCGGGGCGCTGGAGCGCACCGATGACGGCTCGTACGTCGTCGGCCGGCGGCTGTGGGACATCGGTCTGCTCGCGCCGGTGCAGACCGGACTGCGCGAGGTCGCCGCACCCTTCCTCCAGGACCTCCAGGCGGCCACCCGCGCGACGGTCCACCTCGCCGAGCGCGACGGCCACCGGGTCCTCTACCTCGACCGGCTCTCCGGCGTCGCCTCGGTGCCGGTGGTGAGCCGCGTGGGCTCGCGGCTGCCGATGCATGCCACCGGGGTCGGCAAGGTGCTGCTCGCGCACGCCCCGGCCGACGTGCAGCAGCGGGTGCTGGCCGACCTGCGGCCGCTGACGCCGTACACGATCGTCACGCCGGGCACCCTGGAACGCCAGCTCGAGCGCGTCCGTCGCGACGGCTTCGCGACCACCCGGGAGGAGCTGACGCTGGGCGCCTGCTCCGTCGCGGTGCCGGTGCGCGACGCCGACGGTGACGTGGTCGCCGCCCTCGGCATCGTCGTGCCGTCGCTGCGCCGCGACCGGGAACGCCTCGTCGCAGCGCTCTCGGTCGCGGCGGCGGGCATCACGCGCCTCGCACGGTGAGGTTCACACGGTGAAGGGCAGCACCAGCCGCGAGGGGTGCGCGGCGTCGCGGTAGACCTTGTGGGTCACCGGCCGGCCGACGGGGAGGTGGAACGCGTCGGGCGGGAGCAGCGAGTTGTGCTCGTCCACCATCGGCTCGTTGCAGCTCAGCTCGACCGTGATCCGGTGCCCAGGGAGGATCGTCGCGGCCATCGGGTAGACCCGGAGCACGTACTCCTCGATCCGGTCCGGCTCGACCGGCACCCTGCGGGTGAGCGGGTGGACCGGGCTGCCGGACGTCGACTTGTCGGCGTCCAGCTCGCGCATGGAGGCCTTGAGGTACGCCGTCGTCAGCAGCTGGCGCTTCCCGCCCGGACCGACGTCCCACATCCGCATGATCCAGTTGGTGTCGTCCTGGTCTATCGCGGCGAACAGGTGGAAGGCGCCGGTGCCCATCAGCGTGGCCGGCTCATCGAAGACGTCGGTCGACCAGCTGAGGGTCTCAACGCGAGAGGTCGTCGTCAGCGGAGCCTGGAAGAAGCCCTCTGGGCCGGCGTGTGCCGGGCCCATCGGCTCGGGCTCGGACGACAGCTTGCCGCGGGGGCGCAGGTAGAGCTCGCGGTGCTCCGCCCGTCGCGGCGGGAACGTGTCGCCCTCGACGTACTGCCGGGTGCCCTCGACGAAGACGGACACGGCCGGCTCCTCGTCGACCCCGTTGTCGATGCCCTTGAGCCACTTGTCGTACCAGCGGAACATCTTGTCGTGCTCCTCGACGAAGGGGCGCGACTGCATCGGCGGGTAGGGGCCGATGGTGAGCTTCTTGTTCTTCGCCGGGATGCGGTCGAAGCACTCGATGGTGCCGTCCATCGTCCAGCCGCGGCCCTGGTCGATCTGCAGCCAGACGGGGATGTCGATGCTCTCCGCCAAGTTGACCGGGTTGCGCTCCTCGTACCACTCCCCGTCGACGTCGTTCATCACGATGTCGAACCACGGCTCGTGGTTCTTCGGGTAGTGCAGGGCGTGCACCAGGTTGGGCCACGCCTGGATGTCGGGGTCCTGCAACCGTTCGGCGACCAGCTTGTCGATCTGCTCGGGACTGTGGGTCTCGAGCATCCGCGACTTCACGCCGTCGGTGAAGGCCCACCCCGAGTCACCGCCGCGACCCTCGCGGGCGGCGCGCGGCATCAGCCACATGATGCCGCCGTGGTAGGTCGTCTCGTAGAAGTCGTAGTGGCCGCCGGAGACGAAGATCGCCTTGAGCGACGGGGGCCGCTCGGCCGCGGCGATGACCTGCATGGAGCCGAAGTAGGAGATGCCGATCATGCCGACGTTTCCGTCGCACCAGGGCTGCGCAGCCACCCACTCGATGAAGTCGTAGGCGTCCTCGCCGAGCGACACACCGCCGGCGTTGTAGTTGCCGATGTGGTCGCCCTCGGAGTAGCCGGAGCCGCGCAGGTCGCCGATGACGTGCACGTAGCCGTTGTCGACGACGCGGGCGATGTCGCCCGCCTCGATGCAGCCGTCCCACAGGGGGGAGGGTCGCTTCTGCGGCGGCATCGTGAGGGCGAGCGCCTGCAGCTCCTTGCCGTAGGGCGACAGCGCGACGAGCGCGGGCCGCGGCGTGCCGAAGTCTGATGCGTAGGCGTCCCCGGCCAGGTGCACGCCGTCGCGCATGGGGACCGCGAGGTCCTTGAGCGCCGCGACCTTCTCGCCGCCGGCGTCGATGGTCCGCTCGATCGTTTCACGCATGGGTCGACTCCTTGAGCTGGGCGCAGAGATATCCGCGCATCGTGGTGAAGAAGGGTGAGGGCTCGAGCGTCGGGTCGCCGGTGTAGCCGAGCCGCGCCGCGTGTTCGGCGAAGGGCGCGTACGCCGACCCGCTCGCCGTCGGCGTGCTGCTGGTCATCGCCGCACGCACCTCGGCCTCGCGTGCGAGGCTCGCCGTGAGGGCCGCACGTGCGCCGCCGTCGTCGAGGACGACAGGGAAGGGCGTGCCGTCCGCCTGGCGGTAGGGATGCCCGAGGTAGAGGTGCTGCGGGTCGAGGGCGAGGACCCGCTCGAGGGAGGCCCGGTAGGCGTCGGGGTCCTCGTAGCCCGGGAAGCCGCTGGCGGCGCCGTAGCACTGCGCGGCGTCGCCCACGAAGACGTGCTCGGCTCCCCCGCCGACGTCGTCGGAATCGACGACGTAGGCCACCGCACCCGCGGTGTGGCCGGGCACCGCGACCACGCGCACCGTGGTGCCGCCGAGGTCGAGGACGTCACCGTCGCCGACCGTCCGGGTCGGCTCGAGCTCGCCGGAGACGGCCTCGAGCACCTCGCGCGACTTGCGCTCCTCCAGCGTGGCGGCGTCGACGTACGACCCGCGCAGCTCGAGGGCCTCCTCGACGTGCGAGCGGCGCGACCGCAGGAAGTGCGCATCCGTCGCGGAGATGACGACCTCGGCCCTACGTCCGGTGGCCTCCCACAGCGCGTCGGCGCCACCGACGTGGTCGATGTGGCCGTGGGTGAGCAGGATCCAGCGAACGTCCTCGATCCGCCGGCCCAGCTTCTCCAGCTCCGCGGGGACGTTGGCCGCGGAGGCGGCGACGCCGGTGTCGACGATCGCCAGCTCGGGGGCGTCGATCAGGTAGCTGTAGAGCGCGAACCGGCCCCACGGGGCGGCAATCGGGTGGACGTCGACGCTCACGACAGGAACTCGGCCGTCTCGGTGTAGACCCCCTGGAAGTCGGGGACCCACGAGAAGTGCTGGACGAAGCCGTGGCCGACGCTGCCGTAGCGGCTGGTCGTGGCGTCGACGCCGGCTGCGCGCAGGCGCTCGGCGTAGAGCTCGCCCTCGTCCCGCAGCGGGTCGTGCTCAGCCGTGACGACGAGCGCCGGCGGGAGACCCGACAGGTCCTCGCGCTTGATCGGCGAGACGAGCGGGTCCGCGGGATCGGCACCGGACTCGAGGTAGAAGGCGTTGAACGGCTTCAGCCCGGCGGTCTCGAGGCCGTAGCCGACGGCGTTCTCGCGCATCGACGGGTAGCGGTCCTCGTCGAGGTCGAGGTCGAGGGAGGGGTAGTAGAGCACCTGGTGGGTGATCCGATCCCAGTCGTCGTCCTTCGCCATCGCGGTGACGGCCGCAGCGAACGTGCCGCCCGAGCTGTCGCCGGCGACCACCAGGGGCGCGCCGGGCTCGAGGCCCTCCCCCAGCCAACGCACGACGCCGTAGCAGTCCTCGAGCCCGGCGGGGTACGCCGCCTCGGGCGCGCGGCGGTAGCCGACCGAGACGACCTGCAGGCCGGTCGCCTGCGCGAGGGCGCGCGCCACGTGGTCGTGCGTCTCGAGGCTGCCGAGGAAGAAGGCGCCGCCGTGGAGGTAGACGAGCACGCCCGGGACCGGGTCGGCGGTCGGTGTGTAGACGCGGACCGGGACGTCGCCGTACGTCGTGCGTGCGGTGCGGTCCTCGACCGTGTGGAGCGGCAGCCGTTCCCCAACCGGGGCGACGTGCGACTCCTCGGCGGCGCGCATGGCGACCGGGTCGAGCGGGCCCGGGGGCGGCGCGGGCAGCGTGGCGAGGACCGCGGCCACCTGGGGGTGGAGGGCCATCAGGCGACCGACTCGGACTCGGTGGGCTCGGGCTGCGACTGCGGGTTCTGGCCCGGGAAGACGTCGTTGATCTCGTCCTCCGACCAGCCCTGGCGGGAGATCCGCTGGAGCTCGTCGGTGACGGGCTTGCGGGCGGCCTGGTAGGCGGCGAGCGCCTCGGCGACCGTGCCCGCGTCGGCGATCGCGTCGGTCAGCGCACCGGCGTCCATGATCGCGGAGTTGGCCCCCTGGCCCTGGTGGTGGCACATCGCGTGGGCGGAGTCGCCGAGGAGCACGACGGCATCGGAGTGCCAGGCGTCGACGGGGTCGATGTCGTAGACCGCGCGGACGTTGACCGCGTCCATGTCGAGGTCCTGCACGGTGCGCACGATGCGCTCGTCGAAGCCCTCGACCGTCCGGAGCAGGTCGTCCCTGGTCACGTGGGGGTTCCACGTCCCGTCGGGGTGCAGCGCCGTGACGTCGAAGGACATCTGGCCGCGGTGCCGCAGCGGCAGGACGTACACCTTGGTGCCGCGACCGACGTACATGCGCAGGTTGTCGTCGACGACCAGGCCGTGCGCCGCGTCGGCGTCGACGACGACGCGGTAGGCATGCTCGCCGGCGAAGAGCGGCTGCTGGTCGCTGAAGAACTGCTGCCGCACGGTCGACTTGATGCCGTCGGCGCCGATCACGAGGTCGGCAGTGGCGGTCGCGCCGTTGGCGAAGGTGAGGGCGGGTCGCTCGCCCGTGACGTCGATGCGCTCGAGCCGGTGGCCGACCCTGACGACTCCGTCGGGCAGGACGCCGACGAGCGCGTCGATGAAGTCACCGCGGTGGATGAGGTGGGTGTGGGTGTGCACCTCGAAGTCGTCCATGCCGGGCCAGGCGTCCTTCATGATCGGGTCGCCGGTGGCGGTGAGGATCTCGAAGTAGTCGCTGGCCGAGCTCACGCCGGCGATGGCGTCGAACGCGCCCCACTGGCGGAACAGGTCCATCGTGGAGGGGCGCAGGCCGATGCCGGCGCCGACCTCGCAGATCTGGCTCGCCTGCTCGTAGACAGTGACGTCGGCACCGCGCAGGCTGAGCGCCTTGGCCGCGGCAGCGCCGCCGTACCCGCCGCCGACGATGGCGATGGTGAGGTCCTTGAAGTCCATGGGTGTGTCCTCAGTGGTGGGTGTGGGAGAAGGTCTTGATGGACAAGAAGTCGGCCGGGAGGTCGACGAAGATCCGGGTGATGGTGTCCTCGTCGATGCCGGCCTCCCGCAGGGCGGGGAGCAGCACCTCGAAGAGGTAGTTGACGGTGTGGCCCTTGACGCCGGGCCAGCCGAGCGGGCTGCAGTTGGCGTCGGCGGACGCGAGCACGCTGTCGACGAGCCCGTCGCGCAGGTAGCCCAGGAAGTGCTCGAGCCGCTCGGCGCGCGGCCGCCCCCAGAACGGCGGGTCAGGGAGCTCGAGGTCGTAGCCGAAGGTGTCGAAGCCGATGCGCCCGCCCTGCTCGGCGATCCAGCGGTCCCGCACCAGCCCCTGGCTGATGCCGTCGTCGGCGTGCCCGAAGAGGACCCGGTCGAGCGGCAGCCCCTCCTCGCCGAAGATCTCGATCGCGGGCTCGGCGTTGACGGCGAGGTGCGTGAAGATCGGTACGCCGGTGGCGAGCGCGGCGCGTGCGGCGGCGCGGTAGATGCGGAGGTCGAGCTCCTTCATCTGGAAGCCGCGGCTGACGCCGACCTTGATGATGCCGGCCTTCGCGCCGGTGCTGCCGATGCCGACGGTGGTCTCGTGGACGAACTGGTCGGCGAGGTAGTCGACGCTCGCGCGCTCGAAGAACGGCAACGCCGTGTCGCCGCCGACGAAGCCTGTCGAGGCGACGATGTGCACGCCGGTCTTCTCCGAGAGCGACTGGTAGTACGGGATGTCGCGGCCGTTGCAGATGCCGGTCGCGTCGACGAAGGTCGCGGCGCCGTAGGGCCGGCAGCTGTCGTGGAAGGCCCGCAGCTTGGGCACGGTCTCCTCGTAGCGCTGCTCGGGTGTCTTCCACCACTGGGTGTCGAGCTCGGAGCCGGGCATGCCGTAGCCGATGTGCTCGTGGACGGCGACGAAGCCGAGCTCGGCGGCGGGGACCGCCCCGAGGACGGTGTTGACGCGGGCCATGTCAGTGCTCCTTCACGGTGAGCAGGTCGCGCGGGTTGGCGATGAGGACCTGCTGGACGAGCTCGGTCGGCAGGGCCGTGGCGAGCGGGGCGTACGTCGCCGGGGCGGCGTCGTGGCCGAAGGCGACGCCGACCCCGCCGGTGGCGAGCAGCACGCGCTCGGCGTGCCCCGCCTCGGCGAGCAGGACGACGTCCGCGGGGTCGGTGAGGACGACGTACGCACCGAGGTCGGCGACCTTGGCGGCCTGGTCACCGGCATCGGCGACCAGCAGGCGGGCGGCCGGCACGCCCTCGGCGAGGGCGACCTCGACCTCGACGACGGCGTCCGCACCGGCCCGGAAGGAGACGGGGACGCCGGTGGCGAGCGCAGCTCGAGCGGCACCGCGCAGCAGGCTCTCGTCGGTGGCCGTCATCCCGTCGCGAGTCGCTGCGGTGGCGACCAGGCCGGCCGCCCCGCGACGCTCGACCCGCGGCACGACCATGCCCTCGGCGATCTCGCGGGTGAACATGTCGGCCCACTTGTCCGCCGGCCAGGGAGTCGGCGGGTTGGTCTGCGGGGTGAGGAAGTAGCCGCCGAGCAGCGACTCGGGCCCCTGGCCGGTCGAGGCGACGACGTGCACGCCCGTGGCCCGCGACAGCGACTCGAGGAGCCGGACGTCGCGGCCGTGGAACATGCCGGTGCTGTCGACGACGGTGCCGCCACCGGCCTCGCGGAAGTCGACGAGCAGCGCGTGCAGCGACTCGAACACCTCGGCCCGGTCGATCGTGATGTCGTGGGCGAACTGGGCCCCGGGCAGCACCGAGAGCAGGCCCTCGTGCACCGCGACGACCCCGAGGTCGTCTGCGGGGACGGGGCCCAGGACGGTGTGGGCGAGCTCGGTCATGCGGAGCCTCACTGTGAAGGAATTCGGGTGTCGGGCGTCACAGTAGGCATTCACTTTACAGCCTGTCAAGCGACTGATCGTCACGATGTGTGGGTGGACGGACCCGTATGCTGCCGCGCATGTCCTTGCGTGCCGCCCAGAAGCAGATGACGTACGACCTCTTCCTCGAGAAGGCCCTCGAGCTCTTCGGCGAGCAGGGCTATGCGGCGACCACCGTCGACCACATCGCGCAGGCCGCGGGGTCGACCCGGACGACCTTCTACCTGCACTTCTCGTCCAAGGCGGAGGTGATGGCTGCCCTGCTCGGCAAGGTCGACACGATCCTCACCTCGGCGGACGACCCCTCGCTGTCCGAGGTGGTCGAGTCAGGGTCGCGTGAGCTCATCCGCACCTGGATCGACCGCAAGTTCTCCCAGTGGGACGAGATCAAGCCCTACCTCACCGCGTCCTACCAGGCGACCCACGAGGCTGCGGTCCTCGAGCGCACCGAGAGCTGGTTCGAGCACGCGGTCGGCGAGATGACCCAGGGCCTCGAGCGGGCCGGCCGGTTCACCCCCGACGTCCGTCGCGCGCGGTGCGTGCTGGCCTTCGGCCAGCTCGAGTACCTCTCCCGGCGCTACTTCGCCACGGGCTGGAAGATCTCGCGCGCGGTCTACCTCGAGGAGCTCACCGACTCCTGGGTCCACCTGCTGACGGACTGACCCGGCCGGCCCCTCGACCCGATCGCCCCCTGGGGCGGTCGGGCGCTTCGGCGCGCTCGGACGCCGAAGGACTTCCAGCCACTCTGTGACCAATTTCAAACAACCTGTTGACATTTGTGACGGTTAGCACATTCACTTTGCATCATGTCAACCGAAGCCCCCGCGACGAGTGATGCCGACCTCTTCTCCGACGAGGTCCTGCTCGACCCCTACCCGACCTACGAGGCACTCAGCGAGACCGCCGGAGTGGTCCACCTGCCGGCGAACGACGTCTACGCGCTCACCCGGTACGACGTCATCCGCGACGCCCTGGCCGACACCGAGACGTTCTCGTCGTCCTCGATCGGCTTCAACCCGATGGTCAACGAGGCGCTGCAGGGCACGTCCCTCGCCTCGGACCCGCCGGTGCACACCCAGCTGCGCGCGACCCTGAGCGCCAACCTCACGCCGCGGGCGCTGCGCGGGCTCAAGGGCCAGATCGAGGAGAAGGCCGACACCCTCGTCGCCGAGCTCGTCGAGACGGGGTCGTTCGAAGCCATCGACCAGCTCGGCCGGGTCTTCCCGATCCAGGTCGTCGCCGACCTGATCGGCTTCCAGGACGACGTCCGCGCGACCATGCTCCGCTGGGGCCAGGCCGCGATGGAGGTCATCGGCCCCCTGAACCAGCGCACGGTCGAGAACTTCCCGATCGCCGGCGAGCTCTACGGCTGGTGCTCGCAGGTCACCGCCGAGGACCTCGCCCCCGGGTCCGTCGGTCGCGGCATCTTCGACGCCGAGGCGCGCGGGGACATCCCCGCGGGCGCGGCCGGCCACATCATCCACCAGTACCTCGGCGCCGGCGTGGACACGACCGTCGCCGCCATCGGCAACATCGTCGCCCTCTTCGCCGCGCACCCCGACCAGCTCGCCCTGGTGCGCAAGGACCACGCGCTCGTGGGCTCGGCGTTCAACGAGGTGCTCCGCTACTGGGCGCCCGTCCACGCCTGGGGACGCCGAGTGACCCGCGACGTCGAGGTCGACGGCACCCTCGTGCCGGCCGGCTCGCAGGTCGCGATCCTCTTCGGGGCCGGCAACCGCGACCCGCGCCACTACGACGCAGCCGACGAGTTCCTCGTCGAGCGCAACCCGGTCGACCACCTCTCCTTCGGCTACGGCCCGCACGGCTGCGCCGGCCAGGGGCTCGCCCGGCTCGAGGCCCACGCGATCATCACCTCCCTCGCGAAGCGGGTCGACCGCCTCGTCGTCGGCGAGGCGACCCGCGTGCCGAGCAACATCACCCGGAGCATCGACGCGCTCCCCGTCCTCGAGGTGGTGCCCGCATGAGCACCCTGACGATCGCCCTCGACCGCCCCCGCTGCGAGGGCCACGGCCTGTGCGAGGAGGAAGCCCCTCAGCTGATGCACCTCGACGACGAGGGTGACCTCGTGCTCGACACGGCCGAGGTCACCGACGGCAGCCCCGAGGCCGCCGCTGCGAGCGCCGCGGTGCGCGTCTGCCCCGTCGCGGCGCTCAGGCTGGCATGACCACCGCGCGTCGCATCGTCGTCGTCGGCCACGGCATCGCCGGCGTCACCGCGGCCGACCAGCTCCGGGCCGAGGGGTACGACGGTGAGCTGACGCTGGTCGGCGACGAGCCGCGCGCGGCGTACAGCCGGCCGGCGCTGTCCAAGGCACTGCTCCGCGACTCCGACGAGCTCACCGCCCACGAGCTGCCGCCGTCGACCCACGACGCCACGGAGCTGCGCGGCGTCGCGGCGGTCGGCCTCGATCCCGTGGCCCGGACCGTGCTGCTCGACGACGGGCAGCGACTGTCGTACGACGGCCTGGTGCTCGCCACGGGTTGCCGGGCCCGGCGGCTCGGCGGACCGGACCAGGGGACCACCGAGATCACCCTGCGCACGCTCGACGACGCCTGGCGGCTGCGGGCCGGCGTGGCCACCCGCCCCGACGTCGTCGTCGTGGGTGGCGGCCCGCTCGGCATGGAGATCGCCTCCTCCTGCCTCGACCACGGGTGCGCCGTCACGCTCGTCTCGCAGGGTCCACCGTTGCGGGCTCAGCTCGGGCCCCATCTGTCCGGGCTCTTCCTCGCCGCGTCGCGGTCGCGCGGACTGCGTGTCGTGGAGACCGGTGGCGCCCGACTCGAGGGCGACGCCGGCACCACCCGTGTCGTGCTCGCCGACGGCACGCGTCTCGAGGCCGGCCTGGTCGTCACGGCCGTGGGCGACCTCCCCAACGTCGAGTGGCTCGCCGGCAGCGGGCTGCTCACCGACGGCGTCCTCCTCGCGGACGCGTGGGGCCGGGTGCGGCCGGGCATCGTGACCGCGGGTGACGTCGCCACCGTGCCAACTCCCTTGGGCCTGCGACGCGTCCCGCTGTGGAGCTCGGCGATCGACCAGGGCCGCGCGGCTGCCACCGCACTGCTCCGCGCAGACGCGCCGCGGCCCGAGCACCGGCCGTACTTCTGGACCGAGCAGTTCGGACTGTCGTTGAAGGCCGTCGGCCACCTGCCGTTCGCCGGTGCCCCCGAGCTGGTCGACGGCGACCCTGCCGAGGACCGCCACGTCCTGCGCTGGGACGGCGACGGCGCCGGTCCCGCGGCGGCCGCGATCAACGTCCGGATCCCGATTCCCCGGCTGCGCCGGCTGTGCGAGCCGGTGGTGACCGCGTGACCGCGCCGGCACCGCGCCTCGAGGTGCGCGGGCTCTCCAAGACCTTCGCGGGCGTGACCGTGCTCGAGGACGCCGGGCTCACGCTCGCCCCCGGTGAGATCCATGCCCTCGTCGGCCAGAACGGCTCGGGCAAGTCGACGCTGATCAAGCTGGTGAGCGGCGTGCACCGCGCGGACCCGGGCGGCGAGATCCGCGTGGACGGCGAGCTCGTCGGCCCACCCGTCGACCCGGGCGCCCTGCACCACCAGGGCCTCGCCTTCGTGCACCAGGACCTCGGCCTCGTGGCCGACCTGACGGTCCGGGAGAACGTCCGCGTCGGGCACAGCTCCGCGCACCGCTTCACCCGCGCCGTCGACACCGCGGTCGACCGTGAGGCCGTGCGCCGGACCTACGAATTCCTCGGGCTCGACATCGACCCGGAGGCACGCGTCTCCTCCCTCACACCGAGCGAGCGGGTGTCGGTCGCCGTGGCCCGGGCCCTCCAGGACCGCGAGGAGGGCAGTGGCGTCATCGTCTTCGACGAGTCGTCGAGGGCGATCCCGCCGGAGGCGTTGCCGGCCTTCTACGACGTGGTCCGGTTCCTCGCCTCGCACGGCACGTCGGTGCTGTTCGTGAGCCACGACCTCAAGGAGGTCCTGGGTCTGGCGCACCGGGTGACGGCACTGCGCAACGGTCGCGTGATCGAGACCGGTGTGCCGGTCGCGGAGCTCGACGAGGCCGCACTCACGCGGCTGGTGCTGGGCCGCGACGGCGCCCCCGCCGACCTCGTTGCGGAGTACCCCTACCGTCCGCTCGACGGCACCGTCGAGCTGCGCGGCGTGCGCGGCGGGCGGGTCCGCGACGTGAGCGCAACCCTTCGCCGCGGCGAGGTCGTCGGGGTCACCGGCACCATCGACTCGGGGATCCTCGACCTGCCCGCGCTCCTCGGCGGAGCGACCCCGGCGCACGGCACGGTCACGGTCGGTCGGCTGAGCGTCGACCTCGCTCGCGGTCGGGTGCGTGACCTGCTCCGACTCGGCGTCGTCCTGATCCCGCAGGACCGCCACGGCCTCGGGCTCGCGACGGAGCTGACCGTCGAGGAGAACATCACCATCCCCCACGTCCGCCGTCGTGGGCGGCCCTGGTCGCTCGGCAGCCGCTGGCGCCGCGAGACGACCGACACCCTCCTCGAGCGGTACGACGTACGTCCGCGCAACCGCGACCACGTCGTCGCCGCGCTGAGCGGCGGCAACCAGCAGAAGGTGCTGTTCGCGAAGTGGCTCGTCGCCGAGCCGGCGCTGCTCACCCTCGAGGAGCCCACCCAGGCCGTCGACGTCGGCGCCCGCGCCGCCCTCCTCGAGGCGACACGGAAGGCCGCTCAGGGCGGCACCGCCGTCCTCCTCGTCTCGTCGGAGGTCGAGGACCTCGCCGCCGTGTGCGACCGGTTGCTCGTCCTCGAGGACGGGGTCGTCGCGTGCGACCTGACCGGCCCCTTCACCCCCGAGTCCGTCCTCGACGCGACCTTCACCCGCTCCCGCGCCACCTCCGGAGGACCCCGATGAGCACCAGCACCGACACGTCGAGCACCACGGCGCCGCCGCTGGCGACCGCACCGCCCGAGCGGCGCCGCTTCGCGGCGGGCGCCCTCGTCCGCCGGTCGAGCCTGGTCGTGCTGTGGCTCGTGATGGCGGTGGTGTTCTTCGCGCTCGCCGACGTCCCGCTCGGCAACTTCCTCCAGGGGATCTTCGCCCGGCAGACCCCGCTCGTCCTCCTCGGGCTCGCGGTCGTGATCACCATGGCCGTCGGAGAGTTCGACCTGTCGTTCCCCTCGGTGTACGCCCTGTCCGGCGCCGCGGTGTCCTCGCTGGTCGTGCTGCACGGATGGTCGTTCGGCGCGGCTGCGCTGGCCGCGGTCGTGCTGGCCGTGCTGGTGGGTGCGCTGAACGCCCTGCTCGTGGTCCGCGCAGGGATCAACTCGGTGATCGTCACCCTCGGCGTCGGCAGCGTGGCGCTGGGACTGGGCGGCTGGATCTCGCAGGAGACCACCATCAGCGGCCTGGACTTCGCGCTGTCCAACCTCGCGCTCGCACGGGTGGCCGGGCTCCCGCTCGTCTTCTGGTACGGAGTCGTGCTGGTCGCGGTGGCGGCGTACGTCATGGCCGCCACTCCCCTGGGTCGCCACATCCTCTTCGTCGGGTCGAACCGCGACGTGGCGCGCCTGGCCGGCATCCGCGTCACCCGCATCCGCGTCGGCGCGTGGCTCACCTCGGCGCTCCTGTGCGGCGTGGCGGGCGTGGTCACCGCGGCCGGGCTGGGCGGCTTCAACGCGACGTCCGCCCGCGAGTACTTCCTGCCCGCCTTCGCCAGCGTCTTCCTCGGGACCGTCGCCGTCGTGCCGGGCCGCTTCAACCCGATCGGGATGTTCGTCGCCGTCTACTTCCTCATCACCGGCGTCTTCGGCCTCCAGCTCCTGGGCTACCAGGGCTGGGTCACCGACGTCTTCTACGGCGGCGTCCTCGTGATCGCCGTCGCCGCCTCGGCCTGCGTGCAGCGGCGCGTCCGCAGCTGACCCACCCGCCGTACCTGTCTCGGACCCACACCCATCCACTGCTCCACCCGAGAATCGGAGAACCCCCATGCGCCCGACCCGTACGACGCTCGCCGCCCTCGCGGCGGGAGCCCTCCTCCTGACCGGCTGCAGCTCGGTCGAGGACCAGGCCGCGGCCGACCAGACCGACCGCACCGAGGCCACCAGTCCCGAGGCGACGGCCGCGCTGGAGAAGGTCCGGGCGGCCAGCGAGCCGGTGGCTGCCTTCGAGGCGCCCGGCGACCCGATCACCGGGGTCGACGCCCTCGAGGGCTCCACCGTCTACTACGTGCCTGCCAACGGCCAGGTCCCGCTCTTCCAGGCCATCCGCGGCTCGCTCGAGCAGGCGCTCGGCGCGGCCGGCGTGAAGGTCGAGGTCTGCGACGGCAAGGCCAACCCCGGCAACATGGCCTCCTGCATCCAGCAGGGCGTGGACGCCAGCGCCGCCGCCATCGTCACCGGCAGCATCGACGAGGTGCTCGTCGCCAACGCGTACAAGAGTGCGCAGCGCGCCGGCGTGCCGGTGGTCAACCTGATGACCATCCCCGGCAGCGACGCAGACCAGACCGCGGTCGCCTACCTGACCCCGGACTTCGTCAAGCTCCAGTCCCTCGCCGCCGACTGGGTCATCGCCGACTCCGACGCGAAGGCCGAGGTCCTCGTCGTCCAGGTCACCGACACGCCCGTCACCAACATGTGGGCCGAGCAGGGAATCCTCGCGGAGTACGAGACGGCGTGCCCGTCGTGCGAGGTCACTGTGGTCAAGGCGAACACGGGCCAGTTCGACAAGCTCGGCAGCCTGGTCACCAGCGAGCTCACCAAGAACCCCGACATCGGCTACGTCCAGACCGAGTTCGACTCCGCGGTGCAGCCGACCGTCCAGGGGCTCCAGGGTGCCAACGCGACCGACGTCACCATCAGCAGCCATGACGGCACCCTGGGCGTCCTGCAGATGCTCGAGTCCGGTCAGACCGTGGGCAGCAACGTCGGGCTCAACGCAGACGCACTCGCCTGGTACGCCGCCGACCAGGCACTGCGCCTCATGGTCGGGCAGCCCGCCAACCAGATGGTCGACTTCCCCTACGTGCGGATGTTCAACGCCGACAACGTCGGCGACCTCGACCTGACCCCGGACGCCGAACGGACCGGGGCGTGGTACGGCTCGACCGACTACCAGGACGGCTTCACGGAGCTCTGGGGTCTCAGCTGACCCAGCCCGTCACAGGTGCGGCCGGCACCCTCCCGGGGGCCGGCCGCACCGCCGCGCGCACCGCTACCAGGCGACCTGCTCGGCATCCGTGACGAGCACGGGAAGGGCGGGCCGGAGCTCGTCGGGCTCGACCGTCTCCCGCAGGCTCGGGAACGCCAGGCCGGTGCGCTCCTCGAGCAGGTCGAGCGGGACGAGCCAGGTGTCGAAGTCGTCGAGGAAGTCGGGCACCGCGCCCTCGAGGCCGTCGAGGTCCTGGGTCAGCACGAACGCCTTCGCACGCAGCTGTCCGTCGAGCCGGTAGACGACGACCTTCCAGTGCTCGACCGGCAGCTGGACGCCCCGGTAGGGCGGGTCGTCCGGGGCGAGCACCGGCCCGCCGAACAGGGTCAGGCGTCGGTCCTCGAGGCCCTCGAGCGCCAGCACGGCGTTCTCGAGCAGTCCCCAGATCCCGCCGCGACCGGACTGGTTGAAGTCCTGGTGCTGCGGCGTGATGTTGGTGAAGCAGAAGGAGTCGGAGTTGGCCTGCTTCGCCTCGTCGAGGGTGCCCCACAACAGGTCGGAGCGGCGCGCGATGTGGCCGCGGTCGAGGTCGTTGTCGGCGTAGACCTCCTCGCCGGTCTGCGCGTCGGCAGGGATGCGGGGGTCGAGCCGGAAGCGCTGGCCCGAGCGGCTGATGCTGTCGCTGGGGAACAGCCGCAGGCCGTCGATGTTCCAGGCCACCCACCACGCCAGCCGGCGCTCGGGATGCATGCGGACCGTGAAGTGCACGTAGTCGAGCGGCGTCGCGAGGGCGGGGTCGTCGTCCGGACCGGGCGCAGGCGCCTGCGGCGGTGCGAGGTCGGTGTCGAGGAAGCGGGGGTCGTACCCGAGGTCGGCCATCTCCGCAGTCTCGCGCACGCATCAGACAGGCGGCAGTGCTGCGCTCACCCGGGTGCCATGAGCACCCACAGGAGCTCGAGCGCCCGGTCCATCCACTCCGGCGCCACCTCGCCCTGGCGGACGAGCTCACCGAGGTAGGCACCGACCAGCAGGCTCACCACGCCCTCGGCGTCGAGGCCCTTCCGCAGGAGGCCGGCGTCGACGTCCTCCTGGATCCGCCGGACGAGGTTGTCGACGTAGGGCTGCAGTGCGGCGCGGAACAGCCCGGTGAACTCCGGGTCGCTGTCGCCCACGATCGCGGCGAGTCCACCCGGGCCCAGGACCACGCCCATCTGGTGCCACGCCTGCTCGAGCGCGTAGCGGATCTTGTCGCGGACGTCGCCCTCGTCGGGCACGTCCGGCAGTCCGATGGCCGCGGAGAGGACAGCCGTCAGCAGCTCCCCGCGATTGGGGTGGCGGCGGTAGACGGTGGTCTTCGCGACGCCCGACGTCGCCGCCACCCGGTCCATGGTGACGGCACCGGGGCCACCCTCGCGGAGGAGCTCGAGGACGGCGGCCTGCAGTCGCTGGTCGACCGAGGCCTCACGCGGTCGCCCGGGACGGGGAGCCGCTCCGTCAGGGTCGGGCATGCTCACCCCTCCCGGCTGGCTCTCCCTCGATCTCCCGCGCGCGATCGGGCTCGGGGATCGACAGCGCCGTGAGCAGCCCGAGCACGAGGAGGTACGTCACCAGCGCAGCGAGGCCGAACGCGAGCAGGACGAGGAGCGGGTGCATCTCCGCTCACGCAGCCTCGTCGAGCCGGCGGTCACCGGGCTGCGCGAAGACGGAGGGGACCGGCGGCGTCGACGACGCCTCCGGGTCCGACCGCCACTTGTCGAGGAAGTAGATCCACGTCACGGCACCCATCGACAGCCCGCCCGCGATCGACGCCGCAACGATGAACACGACCACTTCGACACCCATGTGCCACCTCTTCCCGGGCCGTTGCCGGCCCTCAGATTTTCGATACACTTATCGTAGCGTATTTACCCAAGGGCCGGGGTCGGTGCGAGGTCAGGGCCGGAGGGCGGCGCGCAGGAGCCGCTCGAGGACGTGCGCGTCCACCGGGGCGGGGTTCCCCGGCGGCACCGACGGCAGGATGGCCGCGGCCGCCTCGACGACCCGGTCCTCGCGGAGGCCGAGCTCCCCGAGGCTCCGGGGTGCACCGAGGCGCCGGTAGAGCTCGGCGAGGCCGTCCATCGCGGAGGCGCCGGCGAGCGCGGCGGCAAGGCGTTGCTCCGCGGCGGGCGCGTGCGGCGCGTTGAGGGCGACGACGTGCGGCAGCACGACCGCGTGCGTCGCAGCGTGAGGCAGGTCGAACCGGCCGCCGAGGACGTGGCAGATCTTGTGGTGCAGCCCCGAGCCGGACGAGGCGAAGGCGACCGAGGCGAGGTAGGTCCCGTAGAAGGCCTGCTCCCGGGTGGCGACGTCCCGCGGCGCGTCGAGCACGGCGGGCAGCGCCCGGGCCAGAGCACGCACCCCCTCGCCGGCGAGTGCCGCGTTGATCGGGTCTGCGCGGGGGGCCCAGAGGGCGTCGACGGCGTGCGCCAGGGCGTTGAGGCCGCTGGTCGTCGTGAGCCCGGCCGGGAGGTCCAGCGTCAGCGAGGCGTCGTACACCACGGAGCGCGGGAGCACGCGCCGGTCGGTGCCGGTCGTCTTGGTGCCGTCGGCGGTGAGGCCCCAGATGTCGGTGGCCTCGGAGCCGGCGTACGTCGTGGGCACGGCGACGATCGGCAGTCCGGTCGTCAGGGCAACGGCCTTGGCCAGTCCGGTCGCGGACCCGCCGCCGACGGGGACGACCACGTCGACGCCGTGCCCGGACGCCACCGCCCGCGCGGCCTCGGCGGCCTCGACCGGCACGTGCTCACGTACGCCGTCGTGCAGCACCGCGACCTCGATCGCGGCGGCCACCGCCAGCGCCGCGTCGGTGCCGCGTGGCGAGGCGATGACCATGGCCCTGCGGGCACCGAGCAGGTCGATCTCCTCACGCACGGCAGCGGCCGCCTCGCCGGCGGCGAAGCGGACCCGCTGCGGCAGCGTCTCGTGGGTGAAGCGCACGGAGGTCAGACTGCCATCGCCGCGATGCGCGGGTCACGACGACCGAGCACGTCGAGGGCGGCAGCGACGTCACCGGCGGCGAGCGCGCGGCGCACCTCCGTCGAGGAGCAGGTGCGCTCGCCGTGGCACACCAGGTCGACGCCGCTCACCTCGAAGCCGAGGTGGCGCCCGGACGCGGCGAGGAAGGCGACGTCGCCCTCTCCCCCGCGGCCGCAGTGGAAGTTGTCGCCGACGACGAGCGACTGGATGCCGAGCCGGCCGACGAGGCCGTGCTCGACGAAGTCGGACGCGGGCTGCGCGGCGAGCTCGCGGGTGAAGGGCAGCACCACGACCCCGTCGACACCGAGGGCCAGCGCCTGCTGGATGCGGTCGTCGACGGACAGGAGCTGGAGCGGCGCGCGGTCGGGGGCCAGCACCACGAGCGGGTGCGGCTCGAAGGTGACCAGGACGGTCGGGACGCCGAGCCGACGCCCCTCGACCAGGGCTGCTTCGACGAGCGCGACGTGGCCTCGGTGGAAGCCGTCGAAGACACCGACGGTGGCGACCGAGGCGTCGAGCTCGCCGAGCTCCGGCCAGTCGCGCCACACCCGCTGGCGGTTGCTCATCTCAGCCCTGCACCGGTTCGAGCTCGAAGTCGTAGGTGCTGCGGCGGGTGCCGGTGCCGTCGTCCTGCGGGTCGAGCACGAGCTCCGGCTTGGTCGCCTCGGCGACGTCGGAGTCGAGGTAGTCCCCACCGGCGAAGTAGAGCTGCGTGGTGATCGGGCGGTGGCCTTCGGCGCGCACCTGGATGTGCAGGTGCGCCGGGCGCCACGGGTGCCAGCCGGCAGCCTCGATCAGCTGGCCGGTCGGACCGTCGTGCGGGATCTGGTAGGGCGCGGGCTGGATCGTGTGGATCGCGAACCGTCCCTCCTCGTCCGTCACGACGACGCCGCGCAGGTTGCCGTCGGGCACGTGCGGGGCGAAGCCCGAGTAGTAGCCGTCGGAGTCGGCGTGCCAGATGTCGACCTCGGAGCCGGCCAGCGGCGTGCCGCCGGTGTCGCGCACCTGCCCCTCGAGGACGAGCGGGGTGCCCTGCTCGTCGTCGCGGCGCGGCAGCGAGCAGGTCGAGGACAGCCTCGTCTGGTCGGGCAGGAAGTAGGGGCCGAGGATCGAGCCCTTGGTGCCGGTCTGCGCCTTGGCGACCTGCTCCTCGACCGCGTGCTCGACGAACACGTCCATGAACAGGGGCCATTCCCCTCCCTCGCCGACCTCCATCAGCCACGCCTTCGCAGCCTGGAACTCGGGGTAGGTGACGTCGTGCTCGGCGATCGCGCCGTGGACGCCCTGGAGGATCGACGTCACGATGGCGGCGACGCGCTCCGGCGGGGTGTCGGCGACGTCGCGGGTGGACGCGGCGGCCTTGAAGCTCTGGCTGGCGTTGGCGCCCGAGCCCGCGGCAGTGGGCGATTCCTGGGTGGCAGTCATGGGGTGCTCCTTCACTTCCGGTTGAGGATCTGGCTGACGTCGGTCGGGTTGATCAGGTCGGGGACGGTCCAGCCGTCGAGGTCGTACTCGGAGAGGAACGAGTCGGCGAAGCCGGTCATCTTCTCGACCTCACCCTGCGCCTCGGAGGCGAACAGGATCTCGGCCTTCACGTTCTCGTGGTTGCCCGAGTAGTTGCGCTCGTAGAGCTCGTGGCGGCCGCCGAACTCGGTGCCGACGGCGTCCCACAGGGCCTTCATCAGCTTGGTGCGGTCGACGGCGTCGTAGCCGTTGGAGCCACGGACGTACTTGTCGAGGTAGGGACGGACCTCGGGGGTCTTGAAGTCCACCGCGTTGGAGTTGAGGTAGATCAGGCCGGAGGCGACGTCCTGCTGGATGATCTCCTTGACGCGCGGGTACATCTGGATCATCAGCTGGCGGTAGACCATGCCGTAGTCGAGCTTGGGCAGCACCATGCCGCCGGGGCCCTGGTCGGGGTTGGCGATCATCGCGTCGGCGAGCGCGCGGAAGGTGTTGCGGTAGCCGATGACCTCACCGACGCGGGTCTGCACGCCGCGGAAGTCCCTGGTGCCGGTCGCGTCGAGCGCCTTGAGCAGCAGGCCGGCGATGAACTCCAGCTTGGTGGCCAGGCGGATGCAGCCGTGGAAGGTGAACCGGTGGAAGAAGCCGGTCTGCATGGCGAAGCCGTTGATCTTGTCGGTGTCGCCGTAGACGAAGATGTTCTCCCACGGCACCAGCACCTTGTCGAAGACGAAGATGGTGTCGTTCTCGTCCATCCGGCTCGAGAGCGGGTAGTCGAACGGGCTGCCGAGGGTGTCGGCCTGCATGCCGTAGGACGGGCGGCAGATCAGCTTCACGCCGGGTGCGTCCATCGGGACCGTGCACACCAGGGCGTACTCCTTCTTCTTGATCGGGAGCCCGTAGTGCGCGATGAAGTTGTAGTTGGTGATGGCCGAGCCGGTCGCGACGACCTTGGCGCCCGAGACGACGACGCCGGCGTCGGTCTCCTTCTCGACCTTCATGAACACGTCGCCGACCTCGTCCGGCGGCAGGTTGCGGTCGACCGGCGGGTTGATGATCGCGTGGTTCCAGTAGAGGACCTTCTCCTGGCTCTCCTTGTACCAGCGCTTCGCGTTCTCCTGGTAGGGCGAGTAGAACTCGGGGTAGCCGCCGAGGGTGCCGAGGAAGCTGCCCTTGTAGTCGGGGCTGCGGCCCATCCAGCCCCAGGTCTTGCGGGCCCAGGTCTCGATGGCCTTGCGGTCGGCGGCCAGGTCCTCGGAGCTCGTGGGGGTCTTGAAGAAGGGGTGCGTCCAGCCGCCGTTGCCGGTGTCGGTCGGGACCCACACGTCCTTCTTGAGCTGCTCGTCGTGCAGGGAGTCGTAGAGACGCGCGGTCATCCGGATCGGGTTGCGGAACGCCGGGTGCTCGGTGACGTCCTTGACGCGCTCGCCGTAGATCCAGATCTCACGGTCGTCCTTGAGGCTGTCCATGTACTCCTGGCCGTCCATGGGCTGCGTCGCAGTGGGCGCGTCAGGGGCCGGCTGGACCTCGGGGCGCTCGTCGATCTGTGTCATGTCGATCTCCTTGGTGGGATGCGGAACGTGTGTCGTCGAAGTGGGAGTGGGAGTGGGCTGACGGTGCTCAGGCGGGTGCAGGCTCGGCCAGGGGCCGGAAGCTGGCGGCGTCGAACCACCCGCTGGTCGGGCAGTCGATCGACCCGCCCCAGTGGATGCCCGGCGCCCGGTCGTGCTCGGCGCTGAGGTAGCGGAACTGGCCGCCGTGGAAGAGGAGCGGCAGGCGGTCGGTGGTGTCGACCGACTCGACCTCGCCGATGACGATGAGGTGGTCACCGCCGTCGTAGGTGCGCCAGGGCCGGCACGAGATGGTGGTGGCGGCGCCGGCGAGCAGCGGAGCGGTCGGCCCCTCCACCCAGGCGGGCGCCTCCTCGGCCGGACGGCCGGCGAAGTGCCAGGCCACGGCGAGCTGGTCGTCGGCGAGGATGTTGATCGCGAACGGCTGGCCCTCGAGGAACTGGCACGCCCTGGAGGTACGACCCAGGGTGACCTGGGCGAGCGGCGGGTCGAGCGAGACGGCGGTGAACGCGTTCACGGTGGCACCGTGCGCCTGCCCCTCGTCGTTCTCGCAGGTCACGACGGTGACCCCCGTCGCGAAACCACCGAAGGCGTTGCGGAGCTCTCGCGGGTCCATGCCTACCTCCTGTACGCTGTGCGTACGATCTGTACGACTGGCGTACTTCGACTGTGTCGGCCGTCACAGCGGAAGTCAACGGGTGGGACCTGCCCCATTGGTACGCAGGCGATATCGACTGAGACGGATGAAGGGGGCGACACGGTGGACGAGGTCTCGGAGCGCGACATCATCCAGAGCATCGAGCGGGGGTTCGCGGTGCTGCTGGCGTTCGACGCCGACCTGCCCCGGGCGTCGCTCGCCGAGCTCGCGGAGAAGACCGGCCTCTCCCGTCCGGCGATCCGGCGGATCCTGCTGACGCTCCAGCGCCTGGGGTACGTCGACGGGGCGGCGGGCCGCTGGTCGCTCACCCCGCGCGTGCTCACCATCGGCGCCCACTACGCCGCCACGCACGGGGTCGTCGAGATCACCCAGCCGCACCTGCTGCGCATCGTCGAGCTCACGGGCGAGTCGGCGTCGTTCGCCCAGCTCGACGGCATCGACGTGGTCTACGTGGCCCGCGTCCACGCCCGCCGGGTGCTCAGCCACAACGTCGACATCGGCACGCGGCTCCCGGTGCACGCGACGTCGATGGGGCGCGTCATCGCGGCCTTCGCACCGGCAGACGTGGTGGACCGGATCATCGACGAGGGCGGGCTCCCCGCCCTGACGCCCCACACCGTGACCGATCCGATCGCCTTCCGCGACGTCCTCCACGACGTCCGCCACCAGGGGTACGCACTGGTGGACGGCGAGCTCGAGGAGGGCTTCCTCTCGATCGCCGTCCCGGTCCGCGACAGCGCGGGCGAGGTGGTCGGCGCCCTGGCCTGGTCGACCTCACGTGGCCGGCACACGCCCGAGGACGTCATCCGCGATGCGCTCCCCCTGCTGCTCGAGGGTGCCGAGGCGGTCAGCGCCGACCTGCAGGTGATCTCCGCGCGCCCCCGGGTGCTGCCCGGCGGGCCGCGGCCGGGGATGTTCCCGCCTCCTCCCGGGCACTGACGTCAGGCCTCCGCCAGCTCCTTCAACCGGGCCAGGGCTCGCGCGAGCACCGGGTTGGCGTCGCCCTCGCGCGTGGCCATGACGAGGTCGACGCCCGGGGTGCCGACGAGCGGGACGTAGACTACGCCCGGCACGTTGAGGTCGGATGTCGGCTCCGGCACGACCGCGATGCCGAGCCCGGCTGCGACGAAGGTGACGAGCGTCGAGGTCTCCGCCACCTGGTGCACGACCTGGAGGTCCAGGTCGGCGGCGGCGAAGAGGTCGTGGACCAGCGTGTGCATCGCCGAACGGCCGTTGCCCGCGTGGATGATCAGCCCCTCGCCGGCCAGCTCGGCGACCCGCAACCGCTTGCGGTCGGCGTACCTGTGTTCCTGCGGCAGCGCCACGATCAGGCGCTCGTGGCGTACGTCGGTCACGGCGAGGCCCGACATGTCGGGGAGCTGCCTCAGGAGTGCGAGGTCGAGCGACCCGTCGTGCAGGGCGGCCACCTGGTCGGGTGACAGCATCTCCCCGCGGAAGCCGAAGTCGACGTCGGGCAGCTCGGCACGCATCCGCTTGGCCAGCGCCGGCAGCAGCGAGTACGTCGCCGACCCGACGCATCCGACCATCAGCCGGCCGGTGCGGCCGGCGGCGATCCGGGCGGCGACGGCGCCGGCCTCGTCGACCGCGGCGAGGATCTCGCGGGCGTGGTCGAGGTAGGCCGCCCCTGCCGGAGTCAGGTCCACCCGTCGGGTGGTGCGGGTGAGCAGGGTGACGCCCAGCTCGGCCTCGAGCTGGCGGATCTGCTGCGACAGCGGCGGCTGCGCCATGTGGAGGCGCTCGGCCGCCCGGCCGAAGTGCCGCTGCTCGGCGACGGCGACGAAGTAGCGGAGGTGACGCAGTTCCATCCACTCATACTTGCAGGGTTCTAGTCACTTGGAAATGGATACTTCCGTGTATCACTGGGTCGCGCCTAGGTTCGACCGCATGCCCCGTCCCCCGGTCCCCCGCTGCGCGCTCGTCGTCCCCGCCTCGCACCCGCGGATGGTCGCGAAGGCGCTGGTGTCCGGGGCGGACGAGGTGGTGCTCGACCTCGAGGACGCCGTGGCGCCCGACGCCAAGGACGCTGCCCGCGCGGCGGTGGTCGAGGTCCTCGAGGGCGACGCGACTCCGTCACTCGCCGTGAGGGTCAACCAGGTCGGGACGCCCTGGTGCCACCGCGACGTCCTCGCCGTCGCCGACCTGCTGGCCGGCACCGACCGGGCGGTCACGATCGTGGTGCCCAAGGTGGAGTCGGCCGCCGACGTCGGCTTCGTGGAGCGGCTGCTCCGGGGTGCCGCCCCCGGTGCGCGCGCGCAGATCGACGTGCTGGTCGAGTCCGCCCCCGCGCTCCGGGACCTCGATGCCATCGTCTCGGCCAGCTCGCTCGTCCGGGCGGTCGTCGTCGGCTACGCCGACCTCGCCGCCGACGTCGGCCGCGACCCGGGCGCGGACCCGACGCTGTGGGACGTCGTACGCCACCAGGTGGTCGTCGCCGCACGGGCGGCCGGCCGGGCGGTGATCGACGGGCCGTGGCTCGGCACCGCCGACGACGGCGCGTTCACCCGCGACCGGGAGCGGGCCCGGGCCCTGGGGTTCGACGGCACCTGGGTGATCCACCCCGCGCAGGTCGAGGCGGCGTCCCGGACCTACAGCCCGTCGACCGAGCAGCTCGACTGGGCGGAGCGGGTCGTGTCCGCGCTGGAGCACTCGGTGGCCGGCGGCGCCGGAGCCGTCGCCCTCGACGGGCAGATGCTCGACGAGGCCGTGGCGCTGCGGGCACGCGCGGTGCTGGCGCGAGCGGAGGCCCTGCGATGAGCGCCCCCACGACCCAGGCGCGCGGTCCGTGGTTCGACGAGCTGCGCCGCGGTCAGGTCTTCGACTCCGCCCCGGCAGCCACGCTGACCTCGGGCGGCGCCGCCCTGCACCAGGCGATCGTCGGTGACCGGCTCCCGCTCGCGACCGACCACGAGCTCGGCCGGCGCCTCGCCGGGCGGGGCCCGCTCGCCCATCCGGCGTACGTCTGGGACACCTCCATCGGGCAGTCGACGCAGGCCACCCACTTCGTGCGGGCGAACCTCTTCTACCGCGGGCTGGCCTTCCGGCGGCTGCCGGCGCTGGGCGACACGTTGTCCACGACCACCACCGTCGTCGGCCTCAGGCAGAACACCCCGCGTGAGGGGAAGCCGCTCACCGGGCTGGCCGCCCTCCGCATCAGCACCGTCGACCAGGACGGCGCACCCGTCCTGGACTACCACCGGTGCGCGATGCTCCCGCTCTCCCCCGGCACCTCGCCCACCGACCACGCCGACGACCTCTCGTCGATCGGCTCGGGGGCCGAGGTCGCGCTCGGCATGCTCGACGGCCTCGACGTCAGCGCCCTCCCGGAGCGCCCTGCGCCGCCCGCCGTCGGGACCACGATCGAGGTGGTCGGCGGCGACGTGGTCAGCAGCGCGCCCGAGCTGGCCAGGCTGACCCTCAACCTCGCGCAGGTGCACCACGACGCGCGTGCCGGTGGGGGTCGGCGGCTGGTCTACGGGGGCCACACCATCGGCATCGCCGCGGCCCAGGCGAGCCGCGCGCTCCCGGGCCTCGTCACGATCCTCGGGTGGCGCTCCTGCGACCACACCGGTCCGGTGCACGAGGGCGACACCCTGCGCAGCACCGTCACCGTCGAGGACGTACGTCCGGGGCCGGGAGGCACGCACGTGCTCGACCTCCGCTCGGTGGTCACCGCCGACGCCACGGACGGCGGCGACCCGCGACCCGTGCTCGACTGGCGCTTCGCGGGGTGGTGCTGATGAGTGCGCCGCTCACCGGCCTCCGGGTCGTGGAGACGACGAGCTTCGTGGCAGGTCCCCTGGCCGGGATGACCCTCGCCCAGCTCGGCGCCGAGGTGATCCGCCTCGACCCGGCGTCCGGTCCTGCCGACGCGGGTCGCTGGCCGCTCGACCGCGACGGTCACAGCCTGTTCTGGTCCGGGCTCAACAAGGGCGTGCGGTCGGTCGCGCTCGACTTCCGGAGCCCCGAGGGGCAGGAGCTGGCGAGCGCGCTGGTCACGGCGCCCGGTGAGGACGCCGGGCTGTTCGTCGACAACACGATCGGCCGCGACTTCCTCTCCTACGAGGCGCTGAGCGCGCGCCGTGCGGACCTGGTGCACGTGCACATCCAGGGCCACCCGGACGGACGCCCGGCCATGGACTACGCGGTCAACCCGCTCTACGGCGTGCCGATGCTCACCCGGCAGGTCGACAGCGAGCGCCCGGTCAACCACGTGCTGCCCGCGTGGGACATCGCGACCGGCCTCCTCGCCGTCTCCGGGCTGCTGGCCGGTCTGCACCGCCGGCGCCAGGACGGAGTCGGGTCCCGGATCGACCTGGCCCTGGCCGACGTCGCGGCCGCCCACGTCGCCCACCTCGGCTGGCTGGCCGAGGCGGCCGAGCGCGGCCACGACCGGCCCCGGCTGGGCAACCACATGTTCGGCGCCTTCGGCGTCGACTTCGCGTGCGCCGACGGCCGCCGTGTCATCGCGGTCGCCATCACCCGCCAGCAGTGGGGCGACCTGGTGCGGCTCACCGGGACGGGCGTCGTCTTCGACGCGCTCGCGGCGAGCACCGGCGCCGACCTGTCCGTCGAGGGGCAGCGGTTCGAGCACCGCTCGATCATCGAGGCCGTGCTCGCCCCGTGGTTCGCGGCCCGCACCGCCGCCGAGGTCGTGGCCGCCGCCGCGGACAGCCGGGTGATGGTCGGCGAGTTCCGCTCGCCGAAGGAGGTCGTCGACGCCTATCGGCGCGGCGACGAGTCCGCCGTCCTCGTGGAGGTCGAGCAGGGCGGCAGCCCGATGCTCACCGGCACGTCGCCGCTGCGCTGGGACCGGGCGTACGCCGTGCCGCGTCCCGCACCGGCCTTCGGGTCCGACACCGAGTGGGCGCTGGCCGACGTGCTCGGACTGAGCGACCTCGAGATCGGCCGGCTCGCCGACGCCGGCGTCGTACGCCCCTCCTCCCCCTCCCCCACTTCTGCCCCCACCCCTGCGATGAACGGAGCACGCTGATGCCTCGCCTCTGCCAGACCGATGGCCTCTCCGAGGACCAGTCCGAGATCGTGAAGGCCGTCCGGCAGTTCGTGGACGAGCAGATCATCCCGGTGGCCCAGGAGCTCGAGCATGCTGACGAGTACCCGACCGAGATCGTCGAGGGGTTGAAGGAGCTCGGGGTGTTTGGGCTGACGATCCCCGAGGAGTTCGGCGGGCTGGGCGAGTCGCTGTTGACGTACGCGCTGGTGGTCGAGGAGATCGCGCGGGGGTGGATGAGCGTGTCGGGGGTGATCAACACCCACTTCATCGTGGCCTACATGCTGATCCAGCACGGCACCGAGGAGCAGAAGGCCACGTACCTGCCGCGGATGGCGACCGGGGAGGTGCGGGGCGCGTTCTCCATGTCCGAGCCCGGTCTGGGCTCCGACGTGTCCGCGGTGTCGACCAAGGCCACCAAGAATGAGGACGGCTCGTACTCGATCACGGGGCAGAAGATGTGGCTGACCAACGGCGCCACCTCCACCCTCGTGGCCGTCTTGACCAAGACCGACGAGGGCAACGAGTCGGTGTACAAGAACATGACGACGTTCCTGGTGGAGAAGGAGGCCGGGTTCGGTCAGACCGCGCAGGGGATCACCGTGCCGGGCAAGATCGACAAGATGGGCTACAAGGGCGTCGAGACCACCGAGCTGATCCTCGAAGGACATGTGATCGCCGCCGACCAGGTGCTGGGTGGGGAGCCCGGCAAGGGGTTCTTCCAGATGATGGACGGCGTCGAGGTCGGCCGCGTCAACGTCGCCGCCCGCGCGTGCGGTCTGGCGTGGCGCGGGTTCGAGCTCGCCATCGCCTACGCCCAGCAGCGCAAGACGTTCGGGAAGGCGATCGCGGAGCACCAGGCGGTGCTGTTCCGGCTCGCGGAGATGGCCACCAAGGTCGAGGTCGCGCACACGATGATGGTCAAGGCCGCCCGGTTGAAGGACACCGGGCAGCGGATGGACGTCGAGGCCGGGATGGCCAAGATGGTCGCGTCCGAGTACGCCAACGAGGTCGTCGAGGACTCCTTCCGCATCCACGGCGGCTACGGCTACTCCAAGGAGTACGAGATCGAACGCCTGATGCGCGAGGTCAAGTTCATGCTCATCGGCGAAGGCACCTCCGACATCCAGAAGATGATCATCGGTCGCAGCCTCCTCAAGGACTACCAGCTGCGCTGACCGCTACCGCGCCGCTTTCGTGGTCGTGTCCAGCGAGAGCCTGACAACCCACCGAGCGCTACCGGCCCACCCACGGGCCGAAGGTACGTCGCTCCGGCGCCCAGTCAGCCGAGCCGGTGATCTCGTCCTCGAACTTCACCGCCACGCGGACCCTCTTCGGGTCACCCAGGCACGTCCTCGGGATCCGGACGGAGACCGGCTGGTCGTCGAACATGTCGGCGTGGGCCCGCATGCCCGGGCACTGCACGGTCCGGATCGGTCGTTGCCCGAAGGATTCCACGACCGCGATCCCGCTGCCGAAGTCGGAGTTGGCGCGGAACGACACGTGGAACGTGGGTCGAGGCCCTCGTCCGGTGTCGATCCAGAACGAGTAGACCTGCCCAGCGTCGAGCGGCACGGCCGACCGGACGCGGACCTTCACCGCGTTCGCGTGCACGACGCGGACCCGCGTGATGTCCACGGCCGTCGAGTCCCCCACCGGGTCGTCGAACGACCCGTGTCCCGCGTGCGCCGTCCCCGGCAGTGCGAGCACTGCGCCCACCGTGACCGCAGCCAGTGCGCGAGCACTCCATCTCGTGGTGTCCATGCGACTCCCCCTCGCCGGCCCCCATGGTCGCGCCGGCGCACCCCGACCGCAAGGGTCAGCGATACGTTCACGGGCATGCCACACGACCAGGAGACAGCTCGTGTGTACGTCGACATGGTGGGCGACCTGTTCCACGCCGGCCACGTCGCACTGCTGCGCGAGGCGCGAAGCCACGGTGACCGGCTGGTCGTCGGCGTCCTCTCGGACGAGACGGCAGCGGCGTACAAGCGGCGACCGATCATGACCCTCGACGAACGGGTCGCCGTGATCGAGGCGTGCCGGTGGGTCGACGAGGTGATCGCTGACGCACCGTTCACCGTGACCGAGGACTTCCTCGAGGAGCACGCGATCACCACGGTCGTCCACGGCGACGACCTGTCACCCGAAGGCGCTGCGTCGATCTACGGACCAGTTGTCGCGACGGGTCGGTTCGTCGCGGTGCCGCGCACGGACGGCATCTCCACGACCGAGGTGATCCGCCGGGTGCGCGAGGCTGCCTCACCTGAGTGACCGCACTCTGAGCGGCGTGTCGGACGACCACAACTCGCGGCGAGCAGCGGGGCTCACGCTCACACGGAGTGCGGGACGGGACTTCTGGTCGTCCGACGCGCCGCGCGATGGCTCACTCGCGCCGGAGCAGGGCGGTCAGGTCGGGCCACGCGTAGACGGTCTCCGGGAGCAGCAGGCCCTCCTCGTCGAAGGTCCGCTGCTCGACCTCGCGTCCGCCCATCGCCTCGTAGAACTCCCGGGCGGGCAGGTTGGAGGTGAGGACACCGATGCGCAGCGCGGTGAACCCGAGGGACCGCAGCTGCGCCGCCACGGTGTGTAGCAGGAGCCGCCCCGCGCCGTGCCGCTGGTGGGACGGAAGGACATAGAGGGCGATGACCTGGGCCGTGGCACCGGACGCGTCGGACTCGTCCGTCGTTCCCAGGACGAGAGCGACGGGCTCACCCGGTCCCTCCTCGGCGACGAGCAGGACGGTCCGCAGCTGGTCGTCCGTGGCCATCTCGGACAGCAGCCGGGCCCAGCCCTCCGCAGACACCTCCGGGGTCCACTCCTCGACCCGCTTCCGCCACGCCTCCTCGGGCATCTGACCGCGATGAGCCGACAACCACGCCTCGACGATCACCCGGCCCAGGGCCGGTGCATCCTCGAGCAGTGCGGAGCGGACCTCCACGGCCGGATCACCTCCCGCAGCGTTTAGGACTTCGAACGTCTCAGTGACTGCCAAACGGATACTTCACTGTATCGAACGTCACGATTAGGTTCGACCCATGCCCGACATCGTCATCTGTGAACCCGTACGCACCCCGGTGGGTCGTTACGGGGGCGCGTTCGCCTCCCTGTCCGCCGTCGACCTGGCGTCGACCACCCTGACCGAGCTCGTGCGTCGGACGGGCCTGCAGGAGGGCGACGTCGACGACGTGATCCTCGGCAACTGCTACCCCAGCGGCGAGAACCCGGCCATCGGCCGCATCGCCGCGCTCGACGCGGGCCTCGGCACCGGCGTGCCCGGCCTGCAGCTCGACCGTCGCTGCGGCTCCGGCCTGCAGGCGGTGCTCTACGCCGCCTCGCAGATCGCCAGCGGTGCCGGCACCCTGATCGTCGCCGGCGGCGCCGAGTCGATGTCCAACGTCGAGCACTACGCCCTCGGCCTGCGCACGGGGGTCAAGGGCGGATCGGTCGAGCTGATGGACCGTCTGGTCCGCGCCCGCGAGACCGCCGGCGGCAGGGACCACCCGGTCCCCGGCGGCATGCTCGAGACGGCCGAGAACCTCCGCAGGGAGTACGACATCTCGCGCGAGGAGCAGGACGAGCTCTCCGTCCGCTCCCAGCAGCGGGCCGGTGCCGCCCACGAGGCCGGTCGGTTCGCCGACGAGCTCGTGCCGGTCACCGTCCCGGGCCGCCGCGGCAAGCCGGACGTCGTCGTCGACCGCGACGAGCACCCCCGTCCCGAGACCACCCTGGAGCAGCTCGCCGCGCTGCGGCCGGTGCGCCAGAAGATCGACGACGCCTCCACCGTCACCGCCGGCAACGCGAGCGGCCAGAACGACGGAGCCGCGATGTGCGTCGTGACCACCCGCGAGGAGGCCGAGCGTCGCGGCCTGCGCCCGCTGCTCGCCCTGAGGTCCTGGGCCGTGGCCGGTGTCGGCCCGGAGGTGATGGGCATCGGTCCGGTCCCCGCGACCGCCGCCGCCCTCGACCGCGCCGGGCTCACCCTCGACGAGATCGACCTGATCGAGCTCAACGAGGCGTTCGCCGCCCAGGTGCTGGCCTGCCTGCGAGAGTGGAAGGTCGACCCCACCGACGATCGGCTCAACCCCAACGGGTCGGGCATCTCGCTCGGTCACCCGGTCGGCGCCACCGGCGCCCGCATCCTGGCGACCATGGCCCACGAGATGCAGCGCCGCGAGTCGCGCTACGGCCTCGAGACCATGTGCATCGGCGGCGGCCAGGGCCTCGCCGCCATTTTCGAGCGGGTCGCCTGATGAGCGCCGTGGCCGTCCACCACGTCGTGACCGGGCCCGAGGACGCACCCGTGGTCGTCCTGTCCAACTCCCTCGGTTCCACGACGTCCATGTGGGACGCCCAAGTCGACGAGCTGGCCGAACACTTCCGCGTCGTCCGCTACGACACCCGCGGCCACGGCGGCTCCCCCGTCCCGCAGGGCCCGTACGACATCGACGACCTCGCCGACGACGTCGTCGCCCTCCTCGACACCCTCGGCGTGGAGAAGGCGCACGTGGTCGGTCTCTCGCTGGGCGGCATGACCGGCATGCGCCTCGCCGCCCGCAACCCCGAGCGCGTCGACCGCCTCGTGGTGCTGTGCACCGGCGCCCGGCTCGAGCCGTCGAGCGCGTGGCACGACCGCGCCGCGACCGTGCGTGCGAACGGGAGCACCGCCGTGGCCGAGGCCGTCGTCGCGCGGTGGTACACCCCGGAGTTCCTGGAGAAGAACCCCGACGTGAAGGCCGCGTGCGAGGGCATCGTGGCGGCCACCCCTGCCGAGGGCTACGCCTCGTGCTGCGAGGTCATCGCCGAGATGGACCTGCGTGACGACCTCCGCGGCATCGCCGCGCCGACGCTGGCGATCGCCGGCGCCGACGACCCGGCCACCCCTCCCCCGCACCTCGAGGCGATCGCCGACAGCGTGCAGGACGGGCACCTGCTCGTCGTGCCCGAGTCGGCCCACCTCGCCAACGCCGAGCAGCCGCAGACCATCACCCCCGCGATCATCGCGCACCTGAAGGGCGGGGCGGCATGAGCACCATCGACCGCATCGACAAGGTCGTCAGCGGCGCCGACGAGGCCGTCGCCGACATCGCGCCGGGCTCCAGCCTGGCCGTCGGGGGTTTCGGCCTCGTCGGCATCCCGTGGACGCTGATCAGCGCCCTCCTCGACCAGGGCGCCGACGACCTCACGGTGGTCTCCAACAACTGCGGCGTCGACGGCGCGGGCCTCGGCCTGCTCCTCGAGGCCCGCCGGATCACCCGGGTCATCGCGTCGTACGTCGGCGAGAACAAGGAGTTCGGCCGGCAGTACCTCGCCGGCGAGCTGACCGTCGAGCTCACCCCGCAGGGCACCCTCGCCGAGCGGATGCGGGCCGGCGGGGCCGGCATCGGGGCGTTCTTCACCCCGACCGGCGTCGGCACGATGGTCTCCGAGGGCGGCCTGCCCTGGCGCTACCACCCCGACGGCACCGTGGCGCTGGCCTCGGAGCCCAAGGAGGTGCGCACCTTCCACGGCGTCGACATGGTGCTCGAGGAGTCGATCGTCACCGACGTCGCGCTCGTCCGGGCAGCCAAGGTGGACCGCGCCGGCAACTGCGTGTTCCACGCCTCCGCCCGCAACTTCAACATCCCGGCCGCGATGGCCGGACGACTGACGATCGTCGAGGCCGAGGAGGTCGTCGAGATCGGCGACATCGACCCGGACGACGTCCACCTGCCCGGTGTCTTCGTCCAGCGCGTCGTCGAGCTGACGCCGACCCAGGCGCACGAGAAGGACATCGAGAAGCTGACCACCCGACCCCGAGAGGCGGCGACGGCATGAGCTGGACGCGTGACGAGATGGCCGCGCGTGCGGCGCTGGAGCTGAAGCCCGGTGAGTACGTCAACCTCGGGATCGGCCTGCCGACGATGATCCCGGCCCACCTTCCGGCGAGCTCGACGGTGACCCTGCACGCCGAGAACGGCATCCTCGGCGTCGGCCCCTACCCCTACGAGGACGAGGTCGATCCCGACCTCATCAACGCCGGCAAGCAGACGGTCACCGTGCTGCCGGGCGCGTCGTTCTTCGACTCCTCGCTGAGCTTCGCGATGATCCGCGGCAGCCACATCGACACCGCCGTCCTCGGCGGGATGCAGGTCTCCATGGCCGGCGACCTCGCCAACTGGATGGTGCCCGGGTCGATGGTCAAGGGCATGGGCGGCGCGATGGACCTCGTCAGCGGCGCCCGCCGGGTGATCGTGCTGATGGAGCACGTGTCGCGCAGCGGCAGCCACAAGCTGGTCGCGGAGTGCGACCTGCCGCTGACGGGTCGCCGGGTCGTCGACCGCGTGATCACGGATCTCGGCGTCCTCGACGTCGCGGGCGACGGCTTCGAGCTCGTCGAGCTCGCGCCGGGCGTCACCGTCGAGGAGATCTCCGAGCGCACCGGGGCCCCGGTCCGGGTGCCGGTCGGGGTCTGACGTGCCGACCCCCGAGCAGGACCTGGCAGAGGACCTGGCCGCACGCGTGCGCCGCCTGGAGGACCTGCACGCGATCGGGCAGCTCCGCGCGCACTACTGCCAGGCCCTCGACGACGGCCGCTGGGACGACCTGGTCGACCTCTTCACCCCCGACGGCGCGTTCGTCGGGCTCTCCACCGCGCGCGGCCACGACGAGCTGCGCACCTTCTTCTCCGACCTCCAGGACGGCCCGCTGTCGGCCTGGTGGCACTTCTCGTCCAACGAGACCATCGACCTCGTGGGCACACCTGCCCACGCAGCGACCGGCGCGACGTGGCTCGACCAGCCGTGCGTCGTCGACGGTCGCGCCCACGTCGCCGCCGGGCGCTACCAGGACCAGATGGTCCGCGGTGACGACGGCCGGTGGCGCTTCGCCGAGCGTCAGGTGACGTTCTTCTTCTGGGTCCCGGGTGACGAGGACTGGGCCCCCGGTCGCTTCGGCTGGGCTCCCGCCCGCGCCGCGGCCGACGTACGCACCCTCGAACGGGTCACCGCCTCCCACCGCTGACCCGGTCCGCACCCCGGCACGACGACGTGCCGGGAGCCGCTGCTGTGCGCCCGCGTGCAGCCATCCACCACCGGAGACCTCGATGTCCCACACCCTCACCCCGTCCACCCCGTCGGGCCCGTCCGGGCCGCCGCCGGGGTCGTCCACCGGCGAGCCGGCCACCGACCGTCGTACGCTTACACGCGTCTGCACCGCCGTGCTCCTCGGCTCGGCACTGGAGTGGTACGACTACTTCCTCTACGGCGCGGCCGCGGCCCTGGTCTTCGGCCAGGTGTTCTTCCCGACCGCCTCGGAGTCGACGTCGCTGCTCCTGTCGCTGGCGACCTTCGGCGTCGGCTTCGTCGCCCGCCCGATCGGCGCGATGGTCTTTGGCCACATCGGCGACAAGCACGGTCGCCGCCCCGCCCTCATCGCGACACTCATGCTGATGGGCCTCTCCACCACGGCGATGGCGCTCATCCCGTCCCACGCGATGATCGGCGTGGCGGCGCCCCTCCTGCTCGTGCTGCTGCGACTGCTGCAGGGCATGGGCTCGGGCGCGGAGTACAGCGGTGCCTCGGTGTACGCCGTGGAGTACGCACCGCCCGGCCGTCGCGGGCTCTTCGGCTCGTTCAGCGCGGCCGGCGTCTACCTGGGCCTGGTGCTGTCGTCCGGCGCCCTGCTGCTGACCACGTCGCTGACCACCGACGCGCAGTTCGCGGCGTGGGGCTGGCGGCTGCCGTTCCTCGCGAGCCTGCTGCTGATCGCCCTCGGCCTGTGGATCCGCCTGCGCCTGGAGGAGACGCCGGCCTTCGAGGAGGCCACCGAGGACGTCGCCCCGGCCAAGGCACCGCTCCTCACGCTCGTGCGGACCCAGTGGCGCAGCATGCTGCTGGTGATGGGCCTCGTCGCGGCGCCCCTCTCCTTCAGCCACCTCTACCAGGTGTTCGCGCTCTCCTACATGGCCGACGCCGGCTACGACCGCGTGACCGGCACGACCGGCCTCCTCGTCGCCGGCCTGGTCGTGATGATCACCGCGCCGCTGGCCGGCATCGCCTCCGACCGGTTCGGCCGTCGCCCCGTGCTGATGGTGGGTGCGCTCTACGCGATCGCGTTCGCCTTCCCGTTCTTCATGCTGGTCGACAGCGGCCGGCCGGTGCTCGCCATGCTCGCCCTCGCGCTCGCCCAGGGCGGCAGCGTCGGCATCATGTTCGGCGTCCAGGGCGTGATCCTGTCCGAGCTGTTCAGCACGGCCAGCCGCTACAGCGGTGCGGCCGTCAGCCGCGAGTTCGCCGCGATCATCTTCGGTGGCTTCGCTCCCCTGATCGCCGTCAGCCTCGCCGCCTCGGCCAACGGTGCCTCCTGGCCGGTCGGCATCTACGTCGTCGTGCTGGCCGCCATCACGTTCGTGTCCGCGCTGCTCGCGCCGGAGACCTACCGGACCAGCCTCACCGACAGGGACGCGACGGAGCCGGTGCCCCCGGGCACGACACCTCCCCAGCCGGCCCAGCCGGCCCTCTCGGGCTCCCGCGAGGGCTGACAGCAATGCCCCCAAATGGGGGCTTGCCCACCGCGAGCGGGAGTGCCACGGTCCGAAGATGACCAGAGCCCCCCGCCACCGCGTCCTCCTCGGCCTCCTCGCCACGGCACTCGCGCTGGGCACCGCACTGGTGCCCAGCGCGAGCGTCCATGCCGGTCCCCCGGGCGGTGGACACGGCGGCGGGCACGGCAGTGGCCACGGCGGACACGGCGGCGGACACGGCACGCCGGCCCGAACGGCCACCGTGATGACCCGCAACCTCTACCTCGGCGCCGATCTCACCCCGATGCTGGTGGCCCTCGCCAGCGGCAACAACGCCGCCATCGTCGGTGCGGCGACGCAGACATGGGCCGCCGTCCAGGCCACCCGGCCCGCGGAGCGGATGGGGGCCATCGCCGACGAGATCGTGGCGGCCGACGCGGACGCCGTCGGCCTGCAGGAGGTCACCACCTGGACGACGTTCGCCTACAACCCGCTGAACGGCACGACGAGCGACCCGACGGTCGCCTACGACTTCCTCGACCTGCTGCTCGACGCCCTCGCCGAGCGGGGCGCCGGCTACCACGAGGTCACGGGCGCGACGGCGAACAACTTCTCGTCGCCGCCGATCCCCTACCTGGCCAGCCCGACCGCGACGTTCCCGACGCGGGCGGTCCGTCTCGCCGACCGCGACGTGATCATCGTCCGCGACGACGTCGCGACGACGAACGGCCGCACCGGCACCTACTCCACGATCATCAGCTTCCCGATCGGCGGCGCCCAGCTGCCAGTGGCTCGGGGCTGGGGCTCCGCCGACCTGTCCGTGGGCAAGTCGACCTTCCGCTTCGTCAACTCCCACCTCGAGGCCTTCGGGGTCCCCGGCGTCGACGGCGAACAGGTTCGCGTGGCCCAGGTCGGCGAGCTCCTCGCCGCGCAGGCCGCGCTCACGACGCAGCTCGGCGCGCTCCCGATGGTCTACGTCGGCGACTACAACTCCGATGCCCCTGACGCCCCGGCGTACGTCCGGCTCCTGGCCGGTGTCGGCAACGATGCGTGGACGCGCAGCCACCCGGGCGACCCGGGCTTCACCTGCTGCCTCGGTGCGACGCTGACCGACCCGGACAACCCGCTCACCTCGCGGATCGACCTGGTCCTCCACAGCGACGAGGTGAAGGCGCCGCGCGCGACCATCGTCGGCGACGACCCGTCCGAGATGACGGCCTCGGGCCTGTGGCCCTCCGACCACGCCGGGGTCGTGGCGCGCCTGGTGGTCCCGGCCCGCTGGGGTCGCTAGCCGGGATCAGTAGCCGCCGTTGCCGGGCCAGCCACGCGCGGCGACGTACCAGGCCGCCGAGGTCAGCACGACGACGAGCAGGAGGGTGAAGAGGAGCCCGCCCGCGACCGGCAGGAACCAGCCGGGAGCGCGGCGGGCCCGCACGGCCACGAGCTTGACCACCACGGCACCGAAGACCGCGCAGCCGAGCACGCCGTGGACGACGGCGCGCAGCGGCACCGCCTCGCCGGTGTGGAGCGTGCCCACCTCCAGGCCGAGCGCCCACAGGCAGCTGTAGCCGACGAACACCGCCAGCAGCAGCGCGACCGTGCCCGACACCCGGTGCGCCGTGCCGAGCCAGGCCGGGGGCCGGCCGCCGAGATGGCCGTAGAGCCAGAGCGCACTCAGCAGCTGGAGCACGACCAGCGCGCCGATCACCGTCGTGAGCACGACCTTCATCTCGATCACCGTGCGGAAGCCGAGGTCGGTCGTCCCGCTCAGGGTCGGGTCGTGCACCCGCCCGAACACGCCGAGGAGGACCGCCACCACGGCACCCGCCGCGAAGGCCGCGAGCGGGACCGCCATGCTCCCGGAGGTCCGTGCTGCCGTGCGGTCGGCCATGGAGTCAGGATGCGCCGATCGGGCGCACCGCGGAAGCCCGCTCCCGCGTCGGACGCATTTGATCGCTCTGACGTATCAATGGCGCCGAAACAAGTCCTTGTCCTCGATCAATGTTCCGACCTACCGTGAGTCGACGCGACGACGTGAGCGTCGTCACCATCCAGTCGACCGAGGGAGGACCCGTGGAGCTGCGACACCTGCGCTACTTCGCCGCGGTGGCCGAGACCCGCCACTTCGGGCGCGCGGCCGACCGCCTCCACATGGCGCAGCCCGCCCTGTCGCAGTCGATCCGCCAGCTCGAGGCCGAGCTCGGCACCCCTCTCTTCGTCCGGACCACCCGTCAGGTGCGACTCACGCCCGCTGGCGAGTTCTTCCAGCTCGAGGTGGGGCGGATCCTGGAGTCGGTCGAGGCCGGCGTGCGCGGCGTACGACGCATCGCCGCCGGACGGCAGGGCCTCGTCCGCATCGCCTTCACCGGCAGCGCTGCCCACACCGAGCTCCCCCGGATGGCGCGCACCGTCAAGCGCGCGCTCCCCGGCATGGCACTCGAGATCCACGCCGACCTCCTGACCCCCGCGCAGGTCGACGGGCTGCACGAGGGGACCCTCGACCTCGGCGTGCTGCGTCCGCCGATGTCCGGCGACGGACTCGCCTCGCGCACCCTCTCGACCGAGCCACTGGTCCTGGCGGTCGCCGAGGACCACCCTCTGGCCCACCGGCCGAGCATCTCGATGAGCGACCTGCGCACCGAGCGCTTCGTCCTGTTCTCCGGTCCGGACTCCGCGGTCAACGACGCCGTCCTGCGCAGCGCCCGCGAGGTCGACTTCGTGCCGATCCGCGAGCACGAGGCGGCCGGCATCTCGGTCCTGCTGCCGCTCGTCGCGGCCGACCTCGGTGTCGCGCTGGTCCCCGCCTCCGTCCGGGCGGCCCCTCTCGCCGGCGTGGTCTTCCGCGACGTCACCGACGCCGCGACCGTCGACCTGGCCCTAGTGTGGCGCGCCGACGAGACCAACCCCGCGGTGCTCGCCGTCCTCGACGTGCTGTCCGCCGACTCCCCTGTTGCCCTCCCCGACTCCGACGAGGTCGTCCGATGAAGATCACCCGGGTGGAGGCGATCCCCTTCGCCATCCCCTATCGCAAGCCACTGAAGTTCGCGAGCGGTGAGGTGCACGTCGCCGAGCACGTGCTCGTGCGCGTGACCACCGACGACGGCGTCGTCGGCGTCGCCGAGGCCCCGCCGCGACCGTTCACCTACGGCGAGACCCAGGTCGGCATCGTCGCGGTCATCGACACCATCTTCGCCGGCCAGGTCGTCGGCCTCGACCTGATGGAGCGCGAGCAGATCCACACCCGGCTCTCCCGCACGATCGGCAACCCGACCGCCAAGTCGGCGCTCGACATGGCCATCTGGGACGCCCTGGGCCAGTCGCTGGGCTACAGCGTCACCGAGCTGCTCGGCGGCTACACCGACCGGATGCACGTCTCCCACATGCTGGGCTTCGACGAGCCCGCGGCCATGGTCGCCGAGGCCGAGCGGATGCGTGACACCTACGGCATCACCACCTTCAAGGTGAAGGTCGGCCGCCACCCCTACCGCCTCGACACCGCCGTCGTCCGCGCCCTGCGCGAGGGACTCGGTGACGAGGTCGAGCTGTACGTCGACGGCAACCGCGGCTGGTCGGCCTCGGAGTCGGCGCGCGCGATGGCCGAGATGGCCGACCTCGGCCTGACCTTCGCCGAGGAGCTGTGCCCGGCCGACGACGTGCTCGGACGCCGCTGGCTGGTGCAGCAGCTCGACGTCCCCTTCATCGCCGACGAGTCGGTGGTGACGCCCGCCGAGGTGACCCGCGAGGTCCTCGGCGGCTCCGCCACCGCGATCAGCATCAAGACCGCCCGCACGGGCTTCACCACCAGTCGGCGCGTCCACCACCTCGCCGAGGGACTGGGCGTCGAGCTCGTGATGGGCAACCAGATCGACGGCCAGCTCGGCTCGCTGTGCTCCGTCGCGTTCGGCGCGGCCTTCGAGCTCACGTCGCGCCGCGCGGGCGAGCTGTCCAACTTCCTCGACATGACCGACGACCTGCTCGCCGACCCGCTCGAGATCCACGGCGGCCAGCTCGTCGCCCGGTCCGGCCCCGGGCTCGGCGCGGTCATCGACCCGGACAAGCTCGCGCGCTACCGCCAGGACTGACCACCCCAAGGACCCACCCTCCCCACCCTTTCCCTCTTCCGCAGCACCACACCCCACCCCTTCCGAGGAGCACCCCCATGTCCACCACCGTCAACGAGTCCGCCACGGCAGCGGCCTCCGGCGCCAGCGCCACCGAGCGCTTCCACGCCGACAAGTCGCCGTACGCCGCGGTCAAGGACGTCCCCGCCGAGCGGGTCGACACCCTGGCCCGCGAGGTGCTCGAGGCGATCTACACGACCGTGCGCGCGCACAAGGTCACCTACGACGAGTTCAACGCCCTCAAGGCATGGCTGATCGGCGTGGGCGAGGACGGCGAGTGGCCGCTCTTCCTCGACGTCTGGCTCGAGCACGTCGTCGAGGACGTCGCCACCGAGCACCGCGAGGGCAACAAGGGATCGATCGAGGGGCCCTACTACGTCCCGGACGCTCCCGAGCAGGGCGCGAAGGGCACCATCTCGATGCGCGACGACGAGGGCGGCACCCCGCTCGTGTGGAGCGGTCAGGTCACCTCGTGCGACGGATCCGCCCTCGGCGGGGCCAAGGTCGAGCTCTGGCACGCCGACGACGACGGCTTCTACTCGCAGTTCGCCCCCGGCATTCCCGAGTGGAACCTCCGCGGCACCTTCACCACCGACGCCGACGGGTACTTCGAGATCACCACGGTGCAGCCCGCGCCCTACCAGATCCCCACCGACGGCTCGTGCGGCAAGCTCATCGCCGCCGCCGGCTGGCACGCCTGGCGTCCCGCCCACCTGCACGTCAAAGTGTCCGCACCCGGTCACGAGCTCCTCACGGCCCAGCTCTACTTCCCCGGCGACGAGCACAACGACGACGACATCGCCTCGGCCGTGAAGCCCGAGCTGATCCTCGACCCGCAGCAGCAGGCCGACGGCACCGCGACGGTGGCCTACGGCTTCGTCCTCGACCCCGCGAAGGGCTGATCGCCGATGCTCTACCACGTGCGCATGGACGTCCGGATCCCGCTCGACATGGACGCCGACGTCAAGGCCGACCTCGTCGCCCGCGAGAAGGCGTACGCCCAGGAGGTGCAGCGCTCCGGTCGCTGGCCGCACCTGTGGCGCGTCGTCGGCGAGTACGCCAACGTCTCGATCTTCGACGTCGAGTCCAACGACGCGCTCCACGACCTGCTCTCGGGGCTGCCGCTGTTCCCCTACATGGACATCCAGGTCACCCCCCTGGCGAAGCACCCTTCGTCGATCGCCTGACACGCACGACGGCCCGGCCTCCCGTCCGCGGAGGGCCGGGCCGTCGGCATGAGGCGCGGATCACATCGAGGTGGGAACAAGAACGGCGGCCGACCGGTTAGATTGGTTGAACCGTCAACCAAAACCCCTCGCCCTCAGGAGCCCCCATGTCGTTCTTCCGCCGCACGTCCAAGCCCGCCGCCCACGTCGCCACCTCGACGCCCACCCAGGCCGCCGCGCCCGTCGCCGTCGCCGAGCGCGACGCGCTCACCGGTGACTACACCATCGACGCCAGCCACTCCCGCCTCGGCTTCTCGGCCCGCCACGCGATGGTGACCACCGTCCGCGGCCAGTTCACCGACTTCGAGGGCACCGCGCAGGTCGACGCCGAGAACCCGGCCGCCTCGACCGTCTCCCTCACCATCCGCCCCGCCAGCATCTCCACCGGCTCCGCCGACCGCGACGGCCACCTGGTCTCCGCCGACTTCTTCGACGTCGAGAACCACGACGCCATCACGTTCGCGTCGACCTCCGTCGAGCGCGACGGTGTCGAGTGGACGATCACCGGCGACCTGACCATCAAGGGCACCACGCAGTCGGTCACGATCCCCTTCGAGGAGACCGGCACCGCGATCGACCCGTTCGGCAACACCCGCGTCGGCTTCGAGGGCGCGACCACGATCAACCGCAAGGACTGGGACCTCTCCTGGAACGCCGCGCTCGAGACCGGCGGCGTGCTCGTCTCCGAGAAGATCAAGCTCGAGTTCGACGTCTCCGCGATCAAGAACGCCTGATCACCTCGCCGAGCACCAGCACCCCCCTCGCGGACGGACCCGGGACCAGTGGTTCCCGGGTCCGTCCGCGTGGTCTCGCCCGTGACCTGTTCCGCCTGAACCCCGTCCCGCCCGGGCAGCACCGGGTCGCGCTCCGCGCCGGCCTCAGCGTCGCCGTACCGCTGCTCACGCTCGTCGCGGCCGACCGGAGCTCGTGGGCGGTCTACGCAGCGTTCGGCGCGTTCACCGCGCTCTACGGACGCAGCCGGGTCCACCTCCCGCGCGCCGCCATGCAGTGCACCGCGGGCCTGTCGCTCGTCACCGCCGGCGGGCTCGGGGCGCTGGTGTCGACCGTGGGAGTCGGACCGTGGGCGCTCGTCCTGCTCAGCGCACTCGTCGCCGCCGCCGGGTCCGTGGCGTCCACGGTCTTCGACTGGCACCCCTCGGGCCCGCTCTTCCTGCTCTTCGCGTTCGGCACCGTCTCCGCGGTGCCGGCCACGACGGCCGACGTCCCGGTCGCCCTTGCCGTGTCCGCGGCGAGCGCGGCCCTCGCCGTGGTGATCGGCAACGTCGGCGCGGTCGCACGTCGTACGCCGTGGACCGCTGCCCCGCCGCTGCGGCGGGTACCGGGGTACGTCGACCCGCTGCGCTACCTCCTCGTCACGGTCCTCGCGGGTGGAGCGGCCACCGCAGCAGGGATCGGCCATCCGTGGTGGGCGATGGTCGCTGCGGTCGCTCCCCTGAGCGTCAGCGGCCGCGACCACCAGGCCGTACGGGCCGCCCACCGCATCGTCGGCACGGTGCTCGGCCTGCTCACCGCCGCGCCGCTGCTGCTGCTCGGGCTCGACCCGGTGTCGCTCGTGCTGGTGGTCGTGGTCCTGCAGGTCGTCACCGAGCTCGTCGTGGGCCGCAACTACGGGATCGCGATGCTCTTCATCACCCCGATGGCGCTGCTCATGGGCCAGCTCGGGTCGTCGCAGGACGCTGTCGGACTCCTCCTCGACCGCGGTGTCGAGACCCTGCTCGGCGTCGTCGTGGCGCTCGCCGTGATCGTCGTCGAGCACGGACGCGCCTCTTCCGCGACGCACCCGCGCGAGCGGGCGTGACGTCGACCGTCAGTCGGCTTCCCAGTAGGGACCCGGGAGGTAGTGGGCGGGATCCAGGGTGGTGACCGGGCGACGGACGGTCTTCCAGACGGTGCGCATGGTGCCGTCGGGCTGACGCACCTCGCGGCGGACCCGGAAGTTGGCGTACGTCGTCGTGTAGGCGTTGCGGGTGTTGCGGGTGTTGTTCCACTGGTAGTCGAAGTTCTTGAGGTACTTGTTCGCGACCACCGCGCCCTTCACGGTGAACCACACCTCGTCGTTGGCGGTGCTCAGGCTCGACCAGTTCACCGATCCGGTCAGCACCATCGAGGTGTCGGGGACGCCGTTGTAGGTGCCCTGGACGATGAAGTACTTCTGGTGGCTGTAGTAGTCGAGGATCAGGTCGTCGATGCCGTCGTTGTTCAGGTCGAAGTTGTCGTCGGTGTTGTAGTCCATCCCCGTCGAGCGGAGCGGGATCCGGCCACGCTTGGTGGGGGCGGCGATGACGCCCTTCGTGTGGTAGCCGATGAGGCCGAAGCTGACCCGCACGTCGCACCCCTGGACCCACTTCTGGCGGATCGCCTCGGCCAGGTAGTTGCCGCGGTTGCCGCGCATCGTGTGCATCGACAGGGCCAGGCGGGTGCGCTTGACCTTGCCGGTCACCGGGTCGGGCGTCAGGCACTGGATGCGGTCGAGCATCTGGACCACCAGGTCGTCCTTCGGCCGCGAGACCCGCGGGAACGCGACGGCCGTGTGCTTGTCGACCGAGTCGTCGCACGCCGGACCGGTCGGGACGCCACAGAAGTACCACGGCTCCTGACGGGTGTCGTAGTCCTTGGACATATCCTTGAAGAGCGCCACGAAATGGCGGAACATCTCGTGGTCGCCGTCGGTGAAGTAGAGGTCGTTCCACTGGTGGATGGCGGCGTTGCGCGTCATGTTGGCCGAGCCCACCGCCAGGACGTCCTCGGACTTCCCGGCCTGGCTGAACAGGTAGAACTTCGTGTGCAGGTTGTTGAACTCGTTGGCCGCCCCTCGGCAGCTCTGCTTGCACTTGTAGATGAAGCTGTTCTTGTTGCGGTTCTTGCCGATCTCGGCGCGCACCACCTTCATGGCGGGCGTCTCCCAGTGGTCGTTGAGGAGCATCTGCACCTGTACGCCGCGACGGTGGGCCGCCACCAGCGCGTGGGCGACCGGCAGGCGGTCGAAGGAGTAGATCGCGATCCTGATCGACGAGCCCTTGGGCGTGTTCTTGATGGTCTGGATCACCCGCCGCTCGATCTCGAAGTGACCCTTGGCGAGATGAGGGTCGTTGAAGAAGGGGCCGCTGAAGGCCTCCCAATTCTTCGGCTTCGGCTTCGCCGCCACCGGCTGGCCGGCGGACGACGCGACGTCGCTCGCCTGCCCGGGAGCCACCAGGCCCCACGAGACCACCAGCACCAGGCACAGGCTCCCCACGAGCCTCGAGATCATCGACACGACGCCAACCCTTCCGTCGACAGTCCGGTCAGCATAAGCAGACCCGACCCGTTCCGGGCCGCGCAGCGCACCGCGTCTCGCCACGACCTGGCGGCCGTGGTCTGATGGCCCACCCGCAGGGCGGCAGGAGTGGACCCCTCGCTTGACTCGTTCGAACACGTGTTCGATCATGGAACCATGTCCTCCGCCCGCTCCGTCGCCGCGCTCGACCCGGGCAGGTCCGTGGTCGAGCAGCTGCGCGAGCGGGTCGCCGCGATGGAGCGCAGGCCTGCCGGAGAGCCGGTGGCGACCCTGCCGGGGCTGGCCGACCTGGTCCCGCTGCACGCGGGGTCGACCTACGCCGTCGACTCGGCGTCGCTGGCGCTCGCCCTCGCCGCCGGGGCCTCGCAGGCCGGGGAGTGGGTCGGCTTCGCCGGGTGCGCCGACTTCGGTGCCGAGGCCGCAGCGGAGCTCGGCATCGAGCTGTCCCGCACGGTGCTGGTGCCCGACCCCGGCGAGCACTGGCTCGAGGTCACCGCAGCCCTCGTCGACGTGCTGCGGGTGGTGGTGCTGCGTCCGCCGGCCACCGTCGACGAGCGCACCGCGGGGATCCTGGACTCCCGGCTGCGCACGAGGTCCGCGGTGCTGGTCGTCCACGGCCAGTGGCCGCGCGTGTCGGCCCGGTTGAGCGTCGAGGAGTCCGTCTGGACCGGCCCGACGTCCGGAGCCGGTGAGCTGCGGGAACGGCGCGCCCGCGTCGCGGTGCACCGCGGCGCGCGGCCACCCCAACGCGCCGACCTGACCTGGCCGGGCGTCCACCGGGCCGACCCGGGCTCCGACCGGCAGGCCGGCGAGGTCCGGGAGATCCGACGGGCATGACGAGGGTCCGACGATGAAGGTCCGGCGATGAGGGTCATGGTCGTGTGGTGCCCCGACTGGTCCGTGGTCGCGGCCCTCGAGGAGGCCGACCGGTCGCTCCGCTCCCCCGCCGCGGTGCTGTCGGCCAACGTCGTGGAGGTCTGCAACGGTCCCGCCCGCACCGAGGGCGTACGCCGGGGGCAGCGCCGCCGCGACGCGCAGGCGCGGTGTCCCGAGCTGTTGCTGCTGCCGACCAACCCCGACCGCGACGCCCGGGCCTTCGAGCCGGTCCTCGCGGTGGTCGAGGACCTGCGCCCCGGGGTGGCCGCCCTGCGTCCCGGGCTGCTCGCCGTCCGGGCCCCGGGCAGCTGGTACGGCAGCGAGACCGCGGCAGCGGCGACCGCCTGCCAGGCGCTGGTCGAGACGGGAGTGTGGGACGTGCGGGTCGGCATCGCCGACGACCTCTTCACCGCCGAGCAGGCCGCCCGGGTGGCGGACGTGCAGTCGTGGACGGTCGTCCCTCCCGGTGGGTCGCCGTCGTTCCTGCGCGGACTGCCCGTCCACGTGCTGCAGGACGACGGCGCCCGCGGTCGCGAGCTCGTGGGGCTCCTGCAGCGGCTGGGCCTGCGCACCCTGGGCGACCTCGCCGACCTGCCGGGCGACGCGGTCGAGCACCGGCTCGGTGCCTACGGCGCCACGGTCCGGAGAAGGGCGCGCGGCGAGGACCCGACGCTGTTCGCAGCGCGCACCCCGCCGCCCGAGCTCGACGCGGAGGTGCCGTTCGAGCCGCCGCTCGACTCCGTCGAGGCGATCACGTTCAGCGTCCGCACCACCGCCGAGCGGTTCGTGACCCAGCTCGCCCACCACCAGCTCGTCGCGACCGGCGTGCGAGTCGAGGCCGAGTCCGACGGGGTCGTGTGCTCGTCTCGCTCGTGGCTGCATCCACGACACTTCAGCGCGCGCGACCTCGTCGACCGCGTCCACTGGCAGCTGCAGTCGGCCGGGTCCACGAGCGGGGCCGGCGGCTCCCTGCGCGGCCGCAAGGACGCGGGCGTCGTGCACGCGCCGATCGACCGGGTGCGCTTCGTGCCCGAGCTCGTCGAGCCGGCGGCCGCGCACGGCGAGGCACTCTGGGGGTCGGCCTCCGACGACCTCGTCGAGCGCGGGGTGGCTCGGGTGCAGGGCATGGTCGGCTTCGACGCCGTACGCCGCCCGGTGCTGCAGGGCGGCCGCAGCCCGTCGGCGCGGCAGGCGCTGGTGCCGTGGGGCGAGCGGGCGGTCGACCTGCGCCCGGTCGACCGGCCGTGGCCCGGGCGGGTGCCCGGGCCGGCACCGGTCCGGGTGTTCGCCCCTCCCCGGGCCGCCGAGGTGGTCGACGACGGCGGCCGCACGGTGTGCGTCACCGACCGCGGCGTGGTGAGCGGCGAGCCGAGGCACTTCCGGGTCGCCGGGCAGGCTGGCGAGCTGCCCTGGCAGCCGGTGACGGCGTGGGCGGGGCCGTGGCCCACCGATGAGGGCTGGTGGTCGGGCGGGGCCGGACCCACCGCACGCTTCCAGGTCGTCGGCGCCGACGGCCGGGCCTGGCTCCTGCTGCGAGCGCCGGACGGCTGGTCGTTGGAGGCGGGCTATGACTGAGGGTCTCGATACGCCTCGCTCGTCCCTCGCTCGGCTGCTCGACCACCGAAGGACACCGTGATGGGCTGGAACAACCCCACCATGCCGTGGAAGGAGCTGGAGCGCCGGCTCAGCGGGCTGCCCGGTGCCGACGACGCCCCGGTGTCGCGTCGCAAGCGCCCCTCGACCGAGGCCCGTTCCATCGAGCGACCCGCGGCGGTCACCCCCTACGCCGAGCTGCACTGCCACAGCCACTTCAGCTTCCTCGACGGCGCCTCCTCGCCCGCCGAGCTCGTCGAGGAGGCCGTCCGGCTGGGCCTGCACGCCCTGGCGGTCACCGACCACGACGGCTTCTACGGCGCCCCCATGCTGGCCGAGGCGGCGGCCGCCTACGACCTGCCCACCATCTACGGCGCCGAGCTGTCGCTCGGACTCAGCGGGCCGCAGAACGGCGTGCCCGACCCCGAGGGCAGCCACCTGCTGGTGCTGGCGCGGGGGGTCGAGGGCTACCACCGGCTGGCCGCGGCGATGACCGACGCCCACCTGCGCGGTGACGAGAAGGGCCGACCCGTCTACGACCTCGACGAGCTGGCCGAGCAGGGGCGCGGCCACTGGGCGGTGCTCACCGGCTGCCGCAAGGGTGCGGTGCGACAGGCGCTCGCGACGGGTGGTGAGTCGGCGGCGGCCGAGGCGCTCGACCGGCTGACGTCGCTCTTCGGCCTCGAGCACGTGCTCGTCGAGCTCTCCCCGCGCCCCGGTGCCGACGCCACCAACGCCTCGCTCGCCGGGCTGGCCGCCGTCCACGGCCTCGACGTCGTCGCCGCCGGCAACGTCCACCACGCCACCCCGCAGCAGCACCGGCTCGCCTCGGCGATGGCAGCCGTACGGGCTCGGCGAAGCCTGGCCGAGCTCGACGGCTGGCTCGACCTGTCGGGCTCGGCCCACCTGCGCAGCGGGGCGGAGACAGCCGCGGCGCTGCCGTCGTACCCCCATGCCGTGGCGCGCAGCGTCACCCTGGCCGACGAGCTTGCCTTCGACCTGCGCAAGGCCTCCCCCGCGCTGCCCAAGCGGCAGATCCCCGAGGGCCACACGGCCGACTCGTGGCTGCGGGTGCTGGCCGAGCGCGGCTTCGCGGAGAGGTACGCCGGCGTCTCCCACGAGCGGGAGGCGCGTGAGCGGCTCGAGCACGAGCTGCGCGTCATCGCCGAGAAGGACTTCGCCGGCTACTTCGTCATCGTCCACGACATCGTGGCCTTCGCCCGAGGGCGGAAGATCCTCTGCCAGGGCCGAGGATCGGCCGCCAGCTCAGCGGTCTGCTACGCCCTCGGCATCACCGCCGTCGACGCGGTCTTCTACAAGCTCCCCTTCGAGCGCTTCATCTCCGCGCACCGCGACGAGGAGCCCGACATCGACGTCGACTTCGACTCCGACCGGCGCGAGGAGGTCATCCAGTGGGTCTACGACACCTACGGTCGCCGCAACGCCGCCCAGGTCGCCAACGTCATCGCCTACCGCCCGCGGATGGCGGTGCGCGACGCCGCCAAGGCGCTCGGCTTCTCCCCCGGCCAGCAGGACGCCTGGTCCAAGCAGATCGACGGCTGGAAGTCCGTGGTCGCCGGCGACCAGGGCGACCCCGACGCGCACGACGTGCCCGCCCCGGTGGTCGCCCTGGCCGAGGAGCTGATGGGTGCGCCGCGCCACCTCGGCATCCACTCCGGCGGGATGGTGCTGACCGAGCGACCGATCGGTGAGGTGTGCCCGATCGAACGGGGCCGGATGGACCGGCGCACCGTGCTGCAGTGGGACAAGGACGCCTGCGAGTCGATGGGGCTGGTCAAGTTCGACCTGCTCGGGCTGGGCATGCTCGGCGCTCTCGACCACATGATGCGGCTCGTCGCCGACCACCTCGGCGAGCAGTGGGACCTCGCGACGATGCCCAAGGAGGAGCCGGCCGTCTACGACATGCTGTGCCGCGCCGACTCCATCGGCGTCTTCCAGGTGGAGAGCCGCGCGCAGATCGGCACGCTGCCCCGGCTGCGCCCCCGCGAGTTCTACGACCTCGCCATCGAGATCGCCCTCATCCGTCCCGGCCCGATCCAGGGCGGCGCGGTGCACCCCTACGTACGGCGCGCGACCGGCCAGGAGCCGGTGACCTACGACCACCCCGAGCTGGTGCCGGTGCTCGAGCGCACCAAGGGTGTGCCGCTGTTCCAGGAGCAGCTGATGGCGATGGCGGTCACCCTCGGTGACTGCAGCCGCGACGACGCCGACCTGCTGCGCCGCGCGATGGGCTCCAAGCGGGGCGTCGAGCGCATCGAGTCGGTCAAGCAGAAGCTCTACGCCGGCATGCAGCGCCGCGGCATCACCGGCGACCTCGCCGACTCGATCTACGTCAAGATCCTGTCCTTCGCCAACTTCGGGTTCGCCGAGTCGCACGCCCTGTCCTTCGCGCTGCTCGTCTACGCGTCCTCGTGGTTCAAGCTGCACTACCCGGCCGCCTTCCTGGCGGGGCTGCTGCGCAACCAGCCGATGGGCTTCTACTCCCCGCAGTCGCTGGTCCACGACGCCCGCCGCCACGACGTCGACGTACGCCGCCCCGACGTCACGCTGTCGGGCGCGCAGGCCGACCTCGAGCAGCTCCACCCGTCCGGTGCCGAGGCGGCCACGGCCACAGGCCTCGACGCGTGCTGCCGGCCCCGCTTCGAGCGGGTCGAGTGGGTGCCGGGCACCCCCGACCCGGTGCCCGCCCACCGTCGCGACGGGGCGCTCGCCGTACGCCTGGGGCTGGACTCGGTGCGCGGCATCGGCCTCGAGGTCGCGCGCCGGATCGTTGCCGCGCGCGACGAAGCCCCGTTCACCGGCATCACCGACCTCTCCCGGCGAGCCGACCTGACGTCCGCGCAGCTCGAGGCACTGGCCACCGCCGGCGCGTTCGACGCCTGGGGGCTCGACCGGCGATCGGCACTGTGGGCGGCCGGCTTCGCCGAGGGCTCCCAGCACCTGCCCGGCATCACCCCCGCGCCTGCCGCGCCGACGCTGCCCGGGATGAGCGCACCGGAGCTCACCCTCGCCGACCTGTGGGCCACCGGCATCTCACCCGACCGCCACCCGATCGAGCACCTGCGCGACGAGCTGCGCCGCGCCGGTGTCCGGTCCGTCGCCGAGCTGGCCGACGCCGAGTCCGGCCGGCGGGTCCACGTCGGCGGGCTCGTCACCCACCGCCAGCGTCCGGGCACCGCGATGGGAGTCACCTTCCTCAACCTCGAGGACGAGACCGGCATGCTCAACATCGTGTGCTCGATCGGGGTGATGAAGGCCCACCGGCAGGCGGCCCGCAACAGGGTGGCCGTGGTCGTGCGCGGACGGCTCGAGCGCAACGAGGGCGTCACCAACCTCGTGGCCGACCGCGTCGAGGGCATCGACGTCGTCGTGCCCGGCGCGGGAGCGGTGCTGCAGGCCCGGGCGTCGTCGCGCGACTTCAGGTGAGCGGACGCACCCAGGTCGCCGTGCCCTCGTCGAGCGCGAGCACCGCGTCGGTCCGGGCCGCGGCCTCGGGGTCGTGGGTCGCGAGGACCACGGCCGCTCCGCGGGCGGCTTCCTCAAGGAGGGCGGCGATCATCAGCTCGCGGTTGCCGGCGTCGAGGTCGCTGGTGGACTCGTCGGCGAGGAGCACCCGCGGCTGCAGGGCGAAGGCACGCGCCAGCGCGACGCGCTGCTGCTGGCCGCCGGAGAGCTGGTCGACGAGGTGGCGGCCGAACTCCGCGAGCCCGACGCGGGCGAGCTGCTCGGTCACGCGGCCCGTCGCTTCGCGGGCGGGCACGCCGAGCCCGAGCAGCGGGACGAGGATGCTCTCCTCGGCCGAGAGCGTCACGCTGAGGCCGTTGCCCTGCGGAACCAGCACGACCCCAGCCCGGGCAGCGTCGTCCCGGTCGCCGAGCTCCCGGCCGTCGACCTCCACCGCGCCCGTGACCGTGGCGGCCGCCGGGCGCAGGGCACACGCCAGCGCCCACAGCAGCGACGACTTGCCGGCACCCGACGGGCCGGTGACCGCCAGCACCTGCCCGCCGAGCACCTGCAGGTCGAGGGGACGTACGGCGACGAGCTCGCCGTACGCGACACCGAGGTCGGTGCACCGGAGGTCGTTCATCGCTCCTCCTGGTCGGTCTGGGCCCTGAGCTCGATGTGGTCGCCGACCTCGTCGAGCCGCACGAGAGTGCCCGGCGGCAGCTTGTCGCGGACGTGGCCGAGGAGGGGCAGGAAGCCATCGACGGTGACCACGGCGTACTCGTCGCCGCTGCGCCCCTCGCCGCCGATCCTGCCGTCGCGGATGGTGACCGTTCGTGGCAGCACGCGGGCGACGTCGGGGTCGTGGGTGACCAGGACGACGGTGGTCCCGTAGGTGGTGTTCACGTGCGCCAGCGCGGCGAGGACATGGTCGCGCGCGGCGTGGTCGAGCTGGCTGGTCGGCTCGTCGCACAGGAGCAGGCCGGGACGGGTGGAGACCGCGACGGCGACCGCCGCGAGCTGCAACCCGCCGGGAGTCAGCTGCGCGAGCGGCTCGTCGGCCTGGTCGATGAGCCCGACCTCGCTGAGCACCTCAGCCGGGTCGGCGAGCGAACGGCCGGCGCGAAGAGCCTGCTGCTGGGCGAACCGGACGTTGTCGGCCGGGGTGGCGTGGGGCAGCAGGTTGCGGCTCGCGCCCTGGAGCATCAGGCCGACCTCGGTCGCGCGGAGCCGGTCGAGCGCGCGCGGTGGCGCGGTGGACAGCTCGGTCCCTCCGACGAACACCTTGCCGGCGCCCGGGCGGAAGATCCCTGCCAGCAGGCTCATCAGGGTCGACTTGCCCGACCCGGACGGGCCCAGCAACCCGACCATCTCCCCCGCCGCGACGTCGAGGTCGACCCCGGACAGCGCCGCGACGTCGTGCCCCTCGGCGTGGTAGATGTGCACCAGGCCGCGGGTGCGGATCGCGAGTCCGGGCATCAGGCGCCCTCCCTCACGCGCTCGACGTGGGCTCGGCGGGCCACCACCAGGCCCGCGACGGCGGCCACCGCGAGCAGCACCACGACACAGGTGGCGGTGACCGCGAGGACGGCCGGCCACGAGGTCGACGTGTCGACGACCGGGACGTGCGGCGGCTCGGGGAAGAACGCCACGTCCGGCATCGCGAGCGCGGCGCCCGCCATGCCTGCTGCCACTCCGGCGACGATGGCGGGGATGACGGCCGACAGCTGTGCCCAGACGGCCAGGCGGCGGGTCGTCCGCACGCCCATCCCGTTGAGCCGCAGCACGGCGAGGTCGCGGGCGCGGGTCCGCCAGCCGATCGCCGCGAGCACGAGGAGGACGAGCAGCGCGAGGACCATCACCGCCGGCGCCACCGCGGCCCCGAGCGCCAGGCTCCAGCTGGCGACGGTGTCGTCGTACGCCTGACTGATCGTCGAGAAGCGGCGTACGTCGGTCAGCGCGATCGCCCGGTCGCGCAGCGCCGTCTGCACGGCTGCCACCAGCTTCGCGTCGTCCTCCATCCAGACCTCGACTCGGGTGTCGCGGGTGATCGCCGCACCGCGGGTGGCGGCGTCGATGTCCACCAGGCTGGATCCGTCGGGCATCGCCGGGACGAGGACGAGCGAACCAGCGTCCTCCGCCAACCGGTCGGTTCCGTCCACGCCCTCGAGCACCAGCGGCTCCGGGGACGCGCGGGGCGGCTCGACGGTCAGCAGCGCTGGAACCGCCCGCGGAACCCAGGCCGGGGAGACCTCGATCGGGTAGAAGCCGCTCGCCTCGATCGCGAGCCGCAGTGTGCCGTCACCGCCGTCGACCGGCGAGACGAGGGTGTCTTCGTCGTCGGTGGTGTTCCAGTCCGAGGCCGAGGTCGCCCAGGCGACCTTCCGCCCGTCGACGCGCAGGCCCGCGAGCGCGAGCTCGCCCTGGACGACCGCGCCCTGGGCGGTCGTCAGCTGCAGGGCGGCCAGCCGGCAGCCGTCGGCACAGGCGTCGGCCCTGCCTGTCAGCCGCTGGCGCGGGCCGTCCACCGGCAGGGTTCCGAGCGGGATCGTGCGGCGTACGCCGGTGGCAGAGGTGACGACCAGGCTCAGCCCTACGTCGACCTCGCTGCCGAAGACGTCTCCGGAGGCGAGCCCGGCGCCGGGCTCGACGTCGAGCGAGACGCGCGTGCCGGTGATCTCCGTCGGCTCACGGTCGGGCGGGGCGATCGCCCGCCACTCCTCGGCCGTCGGACCACCGCGCGGGAAGAACGCGATCTGGCGGAACTCGTCGGGGTCGACGGCGAGGGTGTCGCGTCCGGCCAGGACGGCCGTCGCACGGCCCGAGGCGTCGGCTGCCGTCAACGCCGCTCGCACCCCGTCGATGTCGCCGCCCGCGACCTGGAGCACGACCGGGGCGCCGGCGTCGTGGCGGCTGGCGTTGGCGCGGTTGCGCTCGCCGATGGCCAGGGCGTCCATCGAGAAGACCGCGAGGGCGCACGCGACGGTGAGGACGACGATCACCGTCCGCCCCTCCGACCGGCGTCCGACCTCCAGCAGGCTGGTGCCCGAGACCAGGCGACCGCGCGCCAGCAGGCGGCGGCCGAGCACCCGACCGGCAGGACCGGCCTGGTGCGCCAGCAGCAGGCCGGTCAGCAGTGCGATCAGCGCGGGACCGACGAGGGCGAGGGGACCCTGGAGGCTCCCAGTCACGAAGGCGACCACACCCGTGCCGACGCACGCGACGATGAACGCGTCGACCGCACCCAGCGCCCACCGGCCGCTCGGCGCCGGGCCGCTGCGCACCACCTCGTGCAGGGGCTGGCGGGCCGTGCGTACGGCGGCGGCGAGGGTGGTCAGCACGATCACCGCGACAGCGCTGAGCAGCGCGGTGCCGAACCCGGGCCCGGCCTCGGGCGGTGCGGCCCCCGGCAGCACGCGCCTGACGACCAGCCCGCCCGCCAGCGCCACGAGGGCACCCGGCAGGACCCCGAGCAGGAGCGCGGGGAGCAGCTCCAGCAGGAGGAGCCCGGCAGCACCGGACGGGCCGCGACCGCGGAGCCGCGCGACCGCGACCTCGCCGCGTCGCGAGGACGTGGCGGCGCTGAGCACCAGCCAGAGCACGAACACCGACAGCAGCGCCATCGGCGCCAGGAGCAGCGGCACGGTGCGGTGGGCCTGGTCGACCTGGGTGCGCATGGTGTCGGTCAGCTCGCCGAGGCCGGTGCGGAGCTCCAGGTCCTCGCCGCGCAGGTCGTCGGCGACCTGCCGGACGCCGTCGTCCAGCGCGAGCACGCCGTCGACGTCGGCGCCGTCATGGTCCATGCGCACGGGTGCGCCTGCCTGTGACGTCTCCGCCGTCATGATCGAGCCGGCGGTGAAGGTCGTCTCGGTGGTCAACCACGCGTCGTGGTTGGCCGAGGGATCGAGCCCGTGCACGACGGCCGAGACGCCATCGGTGCGCTGGCCCTGCCACCACACGTCGTCCAGCAGCGGGGCATAGGTCCCGACGACCTCGAGGCGGATGTCGGGCTGGTCGGCGATCGAGGAGCCGACCGTGCGGACCGAGCCGAGCCGCAGCCCGAAGTTGTCGACGTCCGCCTCGCTCACCAGGATCTCGCCGGGCGCGTTCGGGCAGACGCCGCTCAGCAGGCGTACGTGCTCACAGGCGCCGTCGCGCCAGAGGAGCAGGCCCGACGGCGGGACCTCGCCCGTCGTGGGCACGACGATCGCGGCGCGGCCGAGCACGACCGGCCCGAGAAGCGCAGCGAGGTCGTCGGGGATCAGGGCCGCCATCTCCCGCGGGTCGCGCGGCTCCGTACCGCCGGCGAAGTCGTTGCTCTCGGACACCAGGGTGACCGTCGCGTCGGCGGGCGTCGCCTGCGCGAGCAGTGTGTCGACCAACGACTGTTGCATGGCCCGGTCGTACACCGGGGCGAAGGCGGTGCAGGCGGTGATCAGCGCTGAGATCGCGACCAGCGCCAGGGCCTCGCCCCGCCGGTGGCGCCATGCCGACCGCCACGCGTGCCGGACGGGCGACCACGCCCGCACGCGCGGGGATCGGGAGCCCGTCATGGCCACTTCCTGTCGTCGTGCGGTGCGGGGAGGGTATCGGTCGGTCGCCCGTGCGGGTGGGACGACAGGACCGGCCGTCCCCCCGGTAGGTCGATGGGCCATATGCTCGATACGAGCCGCCCTGCGGCGACGACCGGACGACGATCGGGAGGCATGGTGGGCGACGACCACAGCGCTCCCGTGCCGCCCGCCCCCGACCGGTCAGCCAGCTCCTACTCCATCGTGATCCCCGTCTACAACAGCCAGGACGTCGTGGGATCGACGGTCGACCGCGTCGTGGAGGTCTTCGAGTCCGCGGGGCTGCGCTACCAGGTCGTGCTGGTCAACGACGGCAGCCGGGACGGCAGCTGGGACGTGATCGCCGAGCGCGCGCGCACGTCCCCGCACATCGTCGCGCTCGACCTGCTGCGCAACTACGGCCAGCACCACGCCAACGTCGCCGGCATGCGCGAGGCGACCGGCGACTACGTGATCACCCTCGACGACGACCTGCAGAACCCGCCCGACCAGGCGCTGCTGCTCATCGAGAAGGCGATGGAGGGCCACGACGTCGTCTTCGGCCGCTTCGACCGCAAGCAGGCGCGGGGCTACCGACGACTGGGCAGCAGGGCGATCAGCATGGTCAACCGGCGGGTCTTCGACCAGCCGCCCGGCCTGGCCGTGTCCAACTTCCGGATCCTGCGCCGCGACGTGGTGGAGCGGATCTGCGGCTCCCGCACCGCCCACCCCTACATCACGGGTCAGGCGCTGATGTTCTCCAGCGACCCCGCCGACGTGCTGGTGCGTCACGACCCCCGACCGGTCGGCACCAGCAACTACGGCCTGCGCCGCATCGCCTCGCTCGTGCTGGCCATCCTGTTCAGCTACTCCGTGTTCCCGCTGCGGCTGGCCGCCGGCATCGGCTTCGCGGTCGCCGGCGGCAGCTTCCTGCTCGGCCTCTTCTACCTCGTCCGCGCACTGTTCGTGGACTCGTCCGTGCCCGGCTGGACGACGATCGCGGTGCTGCTGGCGCTGATGAACGGCTTCGTCATCATGCTGCTGTCGATGCTGGGCGAGTACGTCGTCCGCACGCTCAACGCGGTCAGCGCGGTCACCACCTACCACGTGGCGCGCCGGGTGTCCTCGTGAGCGGCTGCGACCACCGGCACCTGCTCGTCGTCGGGGCACAACGGTGCGGCACGACGTACCTGAGTCGCGCGCTCGACGCACACCCCGACGTCACGATGGCCCGACCGTCGCCGCCCGAGCCGAAGGTCTTCTGCGACGCGACGCTCTCCGCCCGCGGCGTGGAGTCCTACCACCGCACGTGGTTCGCGCACGCCCGTGACGAGACGCTGCTGGGCGACAAGAGCACCAGCTACCTCGAGGACCCGCACGCCCCGGGCCGCGCGGCCGAGATGCTCGGCCAGCCCGAGGTGGTCGTGCTGCTGCGCGACCCCGTGCGCCGGGCGGTGTCGCACTGGCGCTTCAGCACGGCCAACGGGTTCGAGACCCTCGACCTCGAGGACGCCCTGCTCGCCGACCTCGACGACGACCGGCGGTGGGACCCGCAGCGCTCGTCCGTGTCGCCCTTCGCCTACCTGCGGCGTGGTCGCTACGCCGAGCAGCTCGAGCCCTGGTCTGCGACGTTCCCCTCGACCACGCACGTGCTGTTCACCGAGGAGCTGCTGGCCGACCCCGCGGTGCTGTCCGGGCTCGTGGCGGACCTCGGGCTCGACCCGGCCCGTACGCCGGTCCCCGACGGCGAGGTGGTCAATGCGACGCCGGGCGTCGCGCCCGTGCTCGACGCAGGCGTGACGAGCACGCTCGAGGGGTACTTCAAGGAGAGCAACGCGCGACTGGCCGACCAGCTGGGGAGGCCACTGCCGTGGTGACCCGCGACGAGACGAACGACGAGAGGGAGGTGCCCCCCGTGGCACAGGCACAGGAGCTCGAGGACGGTCCCGCGGCAGAGCTGCCGGACATCGCGTTCAACGTCCCGTCGGTGGAGGGGCGCGAGCTCGACTACGTCCAGGAGGTGGTCCGTGGCGGCCACCTGTCGTCCGGGGGTGCCTTCGCCCGGCGGACCGCCGAGCTGCTCGCGGCCGACTCCGGCTCTGCCGAGGTGCTGATGACCACCTCGTGCACGGCGGCCCTGGAGCTGTCGGCGATGCTGATGGACCTGCAGGAGGGCGACACGGTCATCGTCCCGTCGTTCACCTTCACCAGCACGGGCCTGGCGTTCGCGCGGCAGGGCGCCGGCCTGCTCTTCTGCGACATCGAGCCCGACACGCTGGGCCTGGACCCCGCACACCTCGCCACGCTCCTCGACGAGCACGTGCGGGCGGTCGTGATCGTGCACTACGCCGGCGTCGCGTGCGACGTGCAGGGAATCCGCAACGTCCTGGCCGACTGGCCGGAGGTGCAGCTCGTGGAGGACAACGCGCACGGGCTCTTCGGCACCTGGCGGGGCGAGCCGCTCGGCAGCCTGGGACGCTTCGCCACCCTCAGCTTCCACGAGACCAAGAACTTCGTGTGCGGCGAGGGCGGCGCCCTCCTGCTCAACGACCCCGAGGACGTCGACCGCGCCCGCGTGCTCTACGACAAGGGCACCAACCGCCACGCCTTCATGCTCGGCCAGGTCGACAAGTACACCTGGAAGGACACCGGCTCCTCGTTCGGCCTCTCCGACGTGCTAGCCGCCTACCTCCTCGGCCAGCTGGAGCAGCGCGACGTGGTGCAGGGCAAGCGCCGACGCGTCAGCGAGCGCTACGCCGCAGCGCTGGCGCCGTACGCCGACGAGCTGGGCTTCGAGGTGATGCGGGTGCCCGACGACCGCGGCTCGGCCCACCACATGTTCTACGTCCTGCTGTCCCACCGCGACCGGCGCAACGACGTGCTCGAGCTGATGCGCAAGGCGGGCGTGCAGGCCACCTTCCACTACCAGCCGCTGCACACCTCCGACGCCGGGCGCTCCTTCGCGGTCCGGCAGACCGACTGCCCGGTCTCCCAGGACATCGGCGACCGGCTGCTGCGCCTGCCCTTCCACAACAACCTGTCCGACCCCGACCTCGACCGCGTGGTGGCCGCCTTCCTCGAGGCGAGCACCGCCACCCTCCCGGAGCGGTGAGCCCCGCTCCGGGCGCCGGACCCGACCCGCTCGGACCGGACGGGCAGCCGGGCTCGTCGTCGTTGCGACGCGAGGGCTACTGGTGGCACCGGGCCCGCACCGACCTGCTCGCGGCCGTGATGGCGCCGCACCTCGCGACCCCGAGCCGCACGCTCGACGTCGGCAGCGCGGACGCGCCCAGCGTGGGGTGGATGCGGGGCGCTCACCAGCACGTGGGCCTGGACCTGTTCCCGGACGGCCTGCGGCCCGGTGAGGGGGTCGTCGGCTCGGCGACCGAGCTGCCCTTCGGGGACGGGACCTTCGACGTGGTCTCGGCGTTCGACGTGGTCGAGCACTGCGCGGACGACGCCCGCGCGGTGTCCGAGCTGCAACGGGTGCTGGTGCCCGGCGGGCGGATGCTGCTCTCGGTCCCGGCCTACCAGTGGGCGTGGTCGGACCACGACGTCCAGGCCGGTCACCACCGCCGCTACACGCGCGCGGGCATCGTCGGGGTGGTCGAGGGCGCCGGGATGGAGGTGCGGCGGGCGACGTACGCCTTCGGCGGCGTGTTCCCGCTCTTCGCGGCCGAGCGGTTGCGCCGCCGGCTGCGTCCTCCCGCCGCCGGCGACTCGCGCCTTCCCGAGGTCTCGCCGGGCCTCGACCGGGCGCTCATGGGCGTGTGCCGCGCGGAGGCGCGCCTGCTGCGACGCCGCGACCTGCCCTTCGGCTCGTCGGTGTTCGTCGCTGCTGTCAGGCCGTCGTCCGCCCGGCCCTGAGCACCGACGACGCGGCCACCGTGAGGAGCACCGTCGCCGCCACCTCGGCCGTGACGAACGCGAACGCGACGCGTTCGACCGGCAGCAACCAGGTCGTCGGCAGCAGCACGACCGCGCCCGCGACCACGGCGAGGCCCCAGGCGCCGGCGACCCGTCCCGGGCGGTCCAGCGCGAGCGCGGCCACCATCAGCACGACGTTGACCAGGGCCAGGGCGCAGCCCGTCGCGATGACCCCGGCGTCACCGTGACCGATCTCGACGGTGTCACCGAAGACGGCGCGCACGAGTGCCGGACCTGCGGTCCCCCCGATGACGGCCCCCAGCGCCACGACCGCGGCCCCCAGCACCGCGAGCCTGCCAGCGAGGAGGCGGAGGGTACGCAGGTCGCCCGCCTCGACGAGCCCGGTCATGCGGTGCGTGACCTGCGGCAGCGTGCCCAGCACGACCATGTACGGCGCGCGGAACAAGGCCAGTGTCGCGAACACCGCCGTGATCTCCGCGGGTGAGCCACCGAGCAGTGCCAGCACCACCGCTCCCCCGGTCAGCACACCCTGCGCGAGCAGCTGCCCCGTCGCAGCGCCCCCCAGGAACGACAGCGAGCCGCCCCGGCCTGCACCCGCCTCGTCGAAGCGCCAGGCGCCGGGCCACAGCGCGATCAACGACCCGGCCACCAGGCACAGGCCGTGGGCCACCGGGTCGTGCACCTGCGCCAGCAGCAGCACCGCCACGAGGAGGCACCGCACCGCGTTCTCCGCGACCAGGCTCGCGGCCACCGCACCCATCCGGCCCCGCCCCGCCAGGCTGCCCCGCAGCACGCCGACCGCCGCCGAGCCGAGGACCACGAGCACGACGAGTGCGGGGAACCACGCGTCGTCGCGGTGGAAGAGCCGGTCCCGGAACACCCAGGCGAGGGCACCGCTGGCGAGGGCCGCGGCCACCACGACGGCGGCGACGCGCCCGGCCGAGCCGCGGACATCGCCCGCCCGGCCGGCCGTGACGCACCGGGTGATCCAGTGCTGCAGCGGGAAGGTGAACGCGGCCGCCGCGAGGGCCCACACCGTCCAGAGCACCGACACCGGGGCCGCGGCGCTCGCTCCCAGCCCGCGGGTGACGAGGGCGAACAGCACGTAGGCCAGCACCCCGCTCGCGATGGAGCCGGCGGCGAGCAGGAGAGGGGCGCTGCGTCGACTCATGGCACGAGCGGCTCGGCCAGCGGGTTGTCGGCGTCGTAGCCGGCAGCCGCCCGCAGCGCGGCGATCTGCTCGTCACCCAGCGACGCGCGGGCGTACCAGTCCCACAGTGGCGCGCTGCCGACGTAGACGTAGTCGGGCTGGATCGACGCGCGCCAGCGACGCGAGACCGTCTCCCCCACCGCGACGAGGTCCGGGGCGTCCGCGACGAGGTCGCGCTTGAACCCGTCGAGCCCACCGGGCCAGGTGTCCTCCATGTAGTCCTGCAGCCCGCTGCGGAACATCTGGTAGCGCGTGGGGTTGGTCCGGCCCGTCAGCACCAGCGGCTGCGGCGCCTCGACCGACGTGATGGTGGCGCCGGCGGGCAGGGTCGCCAGCACCGCGTCCGTGGCCTCGCGCTGGTCCTGCAGGGAGTCGTCCCGGGTCGAGATCGAGTACGTCAGTGCGAGGACGACGGCGGCGGTGGCGAGCACCCCCGCCACGACGTCCCGGCTGCGGCCGGCGAGCCCGCGGGTGGCGACCGCGAAACCGGCCCCCAGCCCGACAGCCGCGAACGGCAGCACTGGGAACAGGTCGGCCCATGCGTCGTACTCCTGGAGGATCCAGGCCAGCCCGGCGACGAGGCCGGCCGCCATGGCGGGCAGCACCGCCAGTCCCGGCTCCGCGGCCCGGGCCCGCCGGGACACGGCGGCCAGGGAGACCAGCACGAGCAGGACCGCGCCGGCCAGGAGCAGCCACACCGTCACCCCGTAGGCGAGCTGCAGGTCGTCCCACACCAGCGCGCGCTCGGCGTCGAGCGGGTTCGGGACGGTGTAGCGACGGTTGATGGCGTAGAAGCCGTCCCACGTGGCGCGCAGCGACCCCGCGAGCGCGAACCAGGTGCCGAGCACGACCACGGGCACCAGACCGCCGACACCGATCCGCGCCAGGGCTCGGACCCGGCCGCCCGAGGCGAGCAGGAGCGCGCCCACGGCCACGGCCGTGAAGGTGCTGAAGAACGCCGTCTGCAGGCACAGCGTGGCCAGGCTCGTCAGGACGCCCGCGGTGAACCAGCGCCGGTGCGTCACCGCCCACAGTGCGCCGATCACGAAGAGCGTCATCGGGGTCTTCTCGCGCGGCCCGTTGGAGGCGTACTGGATGAAGCCATGGATGGCGAGCATCGCGCTCGCGGTCACCAGGCCGGCACCCCGGGACCGGAACAGGTCGCGCCCCAGCAGGTAGGACACGCAGACCGTGGCGGTGGCCATCAGCATGAAGACCACGCGCATCGTGATGACGTCGTCGAGGCCGCCGAGGCGTGCCACGAGCACCCCCACCCCCGGCAGCACGTGCGCCAGCGGCCCGGCACGGTTGAGGACGCCGAGGTAGGGCGGGACGCCGTCGGCCACCTGCTGGCCGGCGTAGCTGTAGATGCCCAGGTCGCGGGTCAGCATCCCCTGGAAGCCGTGCAGCACGTAGACCACCAGGGACACCCCGGCCACCACGGGCACCAGCGGGTCGATCGCGCGCAACCGCGAGACCCCACCGGGTCGGACGCCGTCGGACCGGTCGGGGCGAGGGGGCACGCGGACACCCTACGGAGTACGGCAGCGGCGGCCGGTCAGGCCGGCAGCACCAGGTTGCGCCGTCGCAGGACCACGACCCCCGCGGCCGCGAGGAGGGCTGCCACCAGACCCAGCCCCAGCAGCGGCCCCTGGCTGATGTCGACGGCCGGAGCGTTCGGCACGTGACTGAACGGGGAGAGGTCCACGACCCAGGACGGGAGACCGAGGGAGGGGCCGAACATCGGTCCCACGAACACGCACAGGACGACCAGGCCCCAGGCCACACCTGTCGCCCACCGGGGCAGCACCGTCACCACCACGACGACCGCGGCGCCGAGGACCGCGATCGCGGGGAGCTGCACCAGCGCTGCGCCCGCGAGCTCGCGGGCGAGCGCTCTCGTGCCACCCAGGGCCTGGCCGCCCGCGACGACCATCGCCGTCGCGAACAGCAGCATCAGGAGGGTGGCGCCGACGACGGCGTTGACCGCGTACGCACCCAGCCAGCGCAGCCGGGTGACCGCGGTGCCGAGCACCGGTTCCAGGACGCCGCCCGCCTCGTCGTGCCGCAGCCGCAGGAGCAGCGCGACGACGTAGATCGCGACTGCCGTGCCCGCGATCTGCAGCATCGAGGCCCAGTAGGCGCCGAGGAGGTCGGTGGCGCCGCCGAAGCTCTCGTACCACTGCGTGGCGGCTCCCTCGAGCCCTCCGATGCGCTCGCTGAGCGCCCCGAAGATGAGGCCGGTCCCGAGCAGGCCGACGGCCCACCCGAGGAGGGGGCCACGCTGCAGCCGCCACACCAGCCCAGCAGGTCTGACCAGGGTCGGGCCGGCACGCCCCGCTCCCGGCTGCTCGGGCCACATCCCGCGCCCCACGTCGCGCCGTGCGGCGAGGACGCCGGCCAGGGTCACCAGGACGGCCGTGGCCCCTGCGGCGAGCCCGAGCGGCCACCACAGGTCGTCGGCGAAGGGCCGCATCTGCTGGCCCCAGCCGATCGGGGAGACCCAGGCGGGCCACGCGCTCGTGACCCGCAGGGCTGCCGAGTCCACCGTCCCGACCATGTTGCCCAGGGCTGCGAGCGCGAAGGAGACTCCGAGGACCGCGGCCGCGGCCCCGGTCGCACCACGCGTCGTGGACGCCAGCTGCGCGGTGACCGCAGCGACGCCGGTGAAGACCATCCCGACGAGGGCGATCGACGCGCCGCCGACGAACGAGCCCGCCACCGGCTGCCCCGCCACGAGCAGGGCGGTCCCGAGGCCGACGGCCAGCGCCACCTCGGCGACCAGGGCCACGACGACGGCAGCGGCCAGCGAGGCGTACCGCCCGGTCGCACCCGCGGCCACCAGCTCCGACCGCCCGAGCTCCTCCGCCTGCCGGGTGTGCCTGACGACCGCCAGGATGCCCATCATGGCGGCGAGCACGGCCAGCACCAGGGCGTCGCGGTGCAGCGCGTAGCCCCCGACGCTGGGCCCGGTGACGAGACCGAGCACGCGCATGCCGGGGTTCTCGACCACGATCCGGGTGTCGGGCTCGAGGAGCTCGGGGTGATCGGCGTAGCTGGTGTCGAACATGGCCGTGGTCGCAGCCAGGAACACGGACATGCCGAGCACCCAGGCGGGGAGCGTCACCCGGTCGCGCCGGAGCGCCAGGAGTGCCAGCCGGGACCAACCGGTCACGCCGCTCATCGCCCCGCCACCACCTCGGCGTCCTGCACGCTCGACGCCCCTGCGATGTCCTGGCCGTAGTGCCGCAGGAAGATCTCCTCGAGCGTCGGCGGCGAGGTGACCAGCGACCGGACCTCGAGGTCGACCAGGCGGGCCAGCACCCGGTTCAGCTCGCGAGGATCGACGCTGAAGGTCGCCCGGCCACCCTCGACGCGCGCGTCGTGCACGCCGGGCCACCCACCCACCGACCCGAGCGGCTCGACCGTCTGGACGACCACCGAGGTGCGGGTCAGGTGACGCAGCTCGTCGAAGGTGCCGGACTCGGCCGCTCGACCGGCCCGGATGATCGTGACGCGGTCGCAGAGCGCCTCGACCTCGGACAGGATGTGGCTCGAGAGCAGGATGGTGCGTCCCTCCGTCCGCAGGTCCTGGACGACGTCCTGGAAGACCGCCTCCATCAGCGGGTCCAGACCCGACGTGGGTTCATCGAGCAGGTAGAGCTCGACGTCGGAGGAGAACGCCGCCACGAGTGCGACCTTCTGCCGGTTGCCCTTGGAGTAGGCGCGGATCCGTTTCGTGGGGTCGAGCCGGAACCGCTCGAGCAGCTCCTCGCGACGGCCCTGGTCGATGCCCCCGCGGAGCTCGCCGAGCACGTCGATCACCTCGCCCCCGGTCAGGTTCGGCCACAGGTTCACCTCACCGGGCACGTAGGCCAGGCGTCGGTGCAGCTGGACCGTGTCGCGCCACGGGTCGCCGCCGAGCAGGGAGAGCCGACCCCCGTCCGCGCGGAGCATCCCGAGCAGGACCCGGATCGTGGTCGTCTTGCCCGCGCCGTTGGGGCCGAGGAAGCCGTGCACCTCCCCCGCCTCCACCCGGAGGTCGAGGTGGTCGAGCGCGCGGACCCGAGGCCCGAAGTCCTTGACGAGACCGGAGAGCGCGATCGCGGCGGTCATCAGCCCCTCCTCCTCTCACGCGCTGCGGCGCCCGGGGTGGCGGCGCCACCCGCTTCCTCCACCACACCGCGATCGAGCCGCTCGTGGCAGGGCCGAACGTCACGCGACGAGCGGGACGCGCAGGAGCGAGCTAGGGGGCCTGGCGTCCCGGACGGCCGTCGCCCGGGGCCGGACGGCGGGTCGCCATCACCGCCGCCTGCGTCCGGCTCTCGACACCGAGCTTCGCGAGCAGCGTCGACACGTAGTTCTTGACCGTCTTCTCGGCCACGCCGAGGCGCTCGGCGATCTGGCGGTTGGTCAGCCCCTCGGCCACCAGCCCGAGGACCTGCTCCTCCTTGGGGGTCAGGTGCTGGGTGAGCGGGTCCTTGTCGGACCCCTGCCGCAGCCGGTGCAGCACCCGGGCCGTCACGGCCGGGTCGAGCATCGACTGGCCCGCCGCCACCCGCCGTACGGCCATGACGAGGTCACCGCTGCTGATCTGCTTCAGCACGTAGCCGGAGGCGCCGGCCATGATGGCCGCGAAGAGCGCGTCGTCGTCGTCGTACGACGTCAGGACCAGCACCTCGATGCTCCGGTCGACCGACCGGACCTGGCGGCACACCTCGATGCCCGAGCCGTCGGGAAGCCGACCGTCCACGATGGCGACGCGGGGACGCAGCGCGGTGATGAGAGCCTCGCCCTCGGCGGCCGAACCGGCCTCGCCGATCACCTCGATGCCGGGCTCGCACTCCAGGAGCGTGCGGACCCCCCTCCGGACGAGCTCGTGGTCGTCCAGCAAGAACACCGTGATGGTGTCGGCCGAGACGGGGACATCCGCGTGTCCGTCCATACGAGCACGGTACTACCGCCCGGGGCCAATGGCCCCGGACTTCCTACCTGGTACTGACCGGTCCTACGTCACGTCCTCCCGGGTGCGGCGTTGCGCCGCGGCAGTCACGAGGCGGGCGGCGCGCACGGCGGACCGGGCTCGCCAGTGCCTCCACAGGCCTCGGTCGGTGTCGGGGCCGACGCGGCTCCGGGGCCGTCTCCGGTCGCGGGCGGTCATCGGGACCTCCGCGGCAGGGGCACCTCAGGGGCGCGCACGCCGGCCCAGGCGCGCAGGCGGGGGCGGCTGCCCGCGGCCGGCCGCTGGGCCAGCAGGTCCCTGGTCCTGCGCTCTGCCTCCGCCACCACCTCCGAGGTCAGGAAGCCGTCGAGCAGTGCGGTGCGCACCGATCGGGAGAAGGTCCGCAGCACCGAACCGGCCGGCACGTCGCAGCGGTCGAGGACGAGGCGGTCCGCCGCGTCCCTCAGGTCCTGGTTGGTCAGACCGGGCATCCAGGTCAGGTCGGCCACCCCTACGGGCGCGTTCGTCATGAGTGCTCCTCCCCCTGCTGCGGAACCATGCTTCCTCCTGTCCGTGCACCCGGGTCGCGTTCCCGGGTGCCCCGTTCCACCGACCCTCGTGTTCGTCAGCACGGCGTGCGGCTGAGGAGCGCCGGTGGAGCGGGGCACCCGGTGCGACCCCGGTGCGACTCCATAGCAATGCAGCGCAGGACAGGGCGCAACGGACCAAAGTCCCCGCCCGTTCGGGACCCGATCCCGGGACGCGAGTGGCCGAGAAGTCCCGGGACCGCGGTCAGCCGCCCTGGATCGTCGAGCCGCCATCGACGAGCGGGACGCGCCACGTGAGGGTCGTGCCGGTGCCTGCCTCGGACTCGATCACGAGCTCACCCCCGTGACCGGCCGCCCGCTCGCGCATGTTGTGCAACCCGCTCTCCAGGACGTCCTGCGGCATGCCGAGCCCGTCGTCGGCGACGATCACCTCGAGCGTGTCGTGGTCGACGATCACCCTCACCTCCACCGTCGAGGCGTGCGCGTGCCTGCTGACGTTGGTCAGCGCCTCACCCACGACTGCCAGCAGGTCCGGGGTGACCGACGCGGGCACTGTGGTGCGGATCGGTCCCTCGAGCCGCAGCTTGGGCCGCAGCTTCATCGTCGCGGCTGCTCGGTCGACGAGGATCTCGATCTCGGTCTGCAGGTCTGTCGAGCCCTCGAGCGCCCCGAGGGCGAAGATCGCGCGGCGGATGTCCTTGATCGTGTCGTCGATGTCGACGATGGCCTGGCGCAGACGCCGGGCCGGCTCGCCGGCGGGCACCATCCGCACAGTGCTGTCCAGCCCGAGGCCCACGCCGAACAGCCGTTGGATGACCAGGTCGTGCAGGTCTCGCCCGATGCGGTCGCGGTCCTCCAGCAGCGACATCCGCTTCCGGTCCTCCCGGCTCCTGGCGACCTGCAGGGCGAGTGCCGCCTGCTCGGCGAAGCTGGTGGGCAGGCGCGGGTCGAGGCGTCGGAAGGCGTCGATGCGCTCGGGCGTCCACGCCAGCGAGATCACGCCCTCGATCCCCGACCCGGATCGCAGCGGGAGGGCCATCATCGGACCGAGCTGGGGCCAGTCGTCGAGGGACGAGGGGTCCACGGCGCGCGGATCCGTGGCGAGGTCGTCCACGGAGACCGGCAGGCCGGTGCGCACCACCAGGCTGGCCAGCGACTTCTCCATCGGCAGGGCGTGCATGGCCTCCCGGTCGACCGGTGCTCCCGCCACCACCTCGAGGTGCAGGTCCTGGGGGTCGGAACCGCTGACGACCCAGGCGACGTCGGCGCCCGACACCGACCTGGCCCGGTCGGCCACGGCCTGCAGCGCGCGGTCAGTAGGGGTGTCCTCGGAGAGCAGGGAGGTGATCTCGACGGTGGCGCTCAGCCAGGCCTGGCGTCGCTCGGCCTCCTCGTAGAGCGTGGCGTTCTCGATCGCGACGCCCGCGGCGGCCGCCAGTGCCACGGCGACCAGCTCGTCGACCTCGGTGAAGTCCTGCCCGCCCTCCTTGTCGGTGAGGTAGAGGTAGCCGAACACGTGCTCGCGCGTCCGGACGGGCACACCGAGGAACGACGTCATCACCGGGTGGTGCTCGGGGAACCCGTACGACGCCGGGTGCGCGGCGATGTCTCGCAGGCGGAGCGGACGCGGCTCGTCGATGAGCTGGCCGAGCAGACCGTGCCCTGCCGGCCAGTCGCCGATCTGCGCGACCACGTCGCTGCCCATCCCGTGGTGCACGAACGTGCGCAGCACGCGGTCGGGTCCTTCGGTCAGGACGCCGAGTGCTGCATACCTCGCGCCGACGAGGTTGCTGGCGGCGCGGACGATGCGCGTCGGCACGCCGTCGAGGGTGAGCTCGGAGGCGATGGCGACCATCGCGTCGAGGAGGTGCCGGAGCCTGACCTGCTCGTCGAGCACCCCCTGCACGCGCGTCAGGACCTCCCGGAGGAGGTGATCGAAATCGACCTCCGCCAGTCCGTCGTCCCTCGGCTCCGCGCCGCCGTCCCCGTCCGCGTGCAATCGCCCTCCCGACGTTTCCCGCGACTCCCGAGCCTAGTCCTGGGCCGCGTGCACCGGAACCCCGCCGGCGGCGATTCCGCACGAGTCGCCACCGCTCCTAGAATGGGCACCGCAGAGGGTTCAACGCGTCCTTGGAGGTGGGTTCGGCGCGTCGTACCGACGCACCCGAAGGACCCCCTCGTGACCCCTCTCGCCTCCTATCGACGACTCCTGTCGATCGCCGGCCCCGCCTACGTCCTCGTGGCGTTCGTCGGGCGCCTCCCGCTGGCCATGAGCCAGCTCGGCACGCTCCTGCTCGTCTCCACCGCGACCGGCAGCTACGGCCTCGGCGGCCTCAGCGCCGGCGCCCTCGCCGTCGCCAACGCCGTCGGCGCGCCGATCGCGGGCTCGCTGGCCGACCGGGTCGGGCAGCGTCCCGTCGTGCTCGTCCAGTCGCTGCTGGGCGCCACCGGCCTGGCCACGCTCGTCGCCGTCGTCGGCAGCGGGTCCACGGACGCCGCCATCGTGCTCAGCGCCGCCGCCACCGGCCTGGTGCTCCCGCAGGTGGGGCCCCTGGCCCGCGTCCGGTGGCGGCCCCTGACCCGCTCGACCGGGGCGCACCAGCGTCGGCTCGTGGACGCCGCGTTCTCCTACGAGGGAGCTGCCGACGAGGCCTCGTTCGCGATCGGGCCCGCCCTGGTCGGACTCTCCGTCGCGATGGTCTCGCCGTCCGGCGCGCTGCTGCTCGCGGCGGTGCTGCTGGCGGTCTTCGGGTCGGCCTTCGCCCTCGACCCGTCCGCGCGCCTGGCCCACGACGCCGACCACCCGGTCGGCGGGGGCCGTCTGCTGGGCGCCGCGTTCGTCGTGCTCGTCGGCGCGCAGGTCTCCATCGGGATGCTCTTCGGCGCCACGCAGACCGGAGCCACCGTGCTCGCCACCGATGCCGGCACGCCCGGCGTCGCTGGGCTGGTGCACGCCACCCTGGGCGTCGGCAGCGCGCTCGCCGGCCTGGCGACGGCGTACGTCCCCGAGCGCATCGGGCACGAGCGCCGGGCGCTCGTCGCGGCGTGGGCGCTGCTCGTGCTCTCGCTCCCCCTCCTGGCCGTCGGGTCGTTGGCCGGCACCGCCGCCACCGTGCTCTTCCTCGGGTTCGCCGTAGCGCCCTACATGATCGCCGTCTTCTCCCTCGCCGAGCGCGTGGTGCCGGCCGCCCGGGTCGGCGCGGCGATGACGACCCTGGCCAGCGCGACCGGCCTCGGCTACGCGCTCGGCTCGAGCCTCGCCGGTCGCCTCGCCGACGCGTCGGGGGCGACGGCGGCGTTCGGCGTGACCGTCGGTGCGACGGTGCTCGCGGTCGCGCTGATGTCGACCCAGCAGCGGCGCCTCCGCACGGCATCGACCGTCGAGAAGCCCGCAGCGCCGGTGCCGGTCGAGCGTCGAGTGGCAACGACGATGGGCAGCAGCAGGTAGGTTGGAGGGGTCCACGACGCTGCGGCACCGCGCCGCAGCCCTGCTGGGCGGGTCGGACGCCTCATGCTGGAACCTGGACCAGGACTCGATCCCGGTCGGCACCTGCGCCTGACGTCGCTGCTCGAGGACGTCAAGGCGGCCCGCCGGCTCCTCGACCTCGCCCGGCACGACAAGCGGCACGTGGAGCAGCAGCAGCTGCGCAGGGACCTGCTCGCCTCGCTCGAGGCCTACGCCGCCGCCCTGACCCTGGCGGGGGCACCCGTGCCCCCGCGGCTGCGGTCCGAGATCAACCTCTACAAGGGGCTCGGCGCCCGGGGGTGAGTCACCCGCCAGCCTGGTTCCCGCCGGTCTCCCAGACCCGCACCCAGTCGACGTACATGTGCTGGGGCAGCCGCTTCTCCTTGATCTTCGGGATCTCGTAGTTGGCGGCGATGAGGCTCAGGATGGGGAACTGCGGAACGGCGGAGACCTTTCCGCGCAGCCGGCCGGTCTCCTGGCCGTCGATGCGGAAGACCAGCATCCGAGGCGTCCACTCCACCGAGAAGACGTGGTAGTTCTTCGACCAGCCGTCGTTCCGGCTCGCGAGGTAGGACCGCGAGTTCGGGATCCAGCCACCCGCGGCGATCCGGCGCTTGCCCTCGTAGCGGTGCATGAAGGAGGCCAGCCCGCCCTGCGGGTGGTCGTCGCCGAAGTACTCCACGACGTCGATCTCGGTCCCGAGCGCACCGGCCTGCATGCCGTCGACCGGCTGCAGCCAGAAGGCGCCGTGCTGGCCGCGCAGGCGGTGGAACTTCACCCGCGCGGCGGCGACGCCGTAGCGGAACGCGAAGGCGTGCTGCGTGCCGATGTGGCCGTTGAGGCGGTAGGCGAACCGTCCGGCTCGCGCGTCGCGCCCCTCGATCCGGCACCGCGTCGTGGCGTCCGGGTCAGCGATGACGCTCAGTCGGACGGCGCCGCCGCCCACGCTGACCGCGCTCGGGTCGCCCTTGGCGCAGGAGCGACGGCTGCCGTGGGCGTACTCCCGGCCGCGGTGGTTCCAGACCGGGGCGAGGTGCGAGCCGTCGAACTCGTCGGTCCACGTCGCGTCGAGCCAGCGGGCGGTGCTGACGGGAGCGCTCGTGAACGGGCTGGTCGACGACGACGCCATCGCCTTCACCCGGTAGGTCAGGGACGTGCCGTCGACCGCTGCCGCGGCGGCGAACTGCACCCGGCCCAGGCCGTCCTGCCGCCTGGAGGCGACGGCCCGCCACCCCTCGCCCTCCTGCACCTGCAGCTGCACGCGGCGGCCGGGGCGGACCGGCCGGAGCGTGGCGACGACCGCGGCGCGGGCCGCGCCGGGGCTGGCAACGGCCCCTCCCGGTTGGACGACCTGCGGCAGGGCCTCGAGCCGGATCCGCTGGTGGCGGCTGGCACGCACCGAGACGTTGGCGGGCACGTCGTCGACGGCCGCGGAGCTGACCGCGGGGGCGGAGCCGCTGGCGGCACCGGGCTGTGCCCCCGCCAGCAGGGCGGCCGGGAGCAGCAGGGCGGTCGCGGCACAGAGAAGGAGTCGGTTCGGCACGCCACTGGGACGCCGCCGCGCCCCGTTTTGTTGTCGGGTCAGGACCCCAGCGCAGCAGCCTCCCGGGCCAGGGCGGCGACGCGGTCCCAGTCACCGGTGGCGAGCGCGTCGGCCGGGGTCAGCCACGAGCCTCCGACGCAGCCGACGTTGGGCAGGGAGAGGTACGACGGTGCGCTCGCGGCGGTGATGCCACCGGTCGGGCAGAACCGGGCTGCCGGGAGCGGCGAGGCCAGCGACTTCAGGTACGCCGCCCCGCCGGAAGCCTCGGCGGGGAAGAACTTCATCTCCGAGTAGCCCGCCTCGAGCACGGCCATCGCCTCGGAGACGGTGGCGGTGCCGGGCAGGAACGGGACCCCGGCCCAGGCCATCTCCCGCAGCAGCCCCGGCGTCGTGCCGGGAGAGACGAGGAACTGCGCCCCCGCCTTGACGGCGCGCGAGACGAGCTCGGGCGAGGTGATCGTGCCCGCGCCGACGAGGATCTCGGGCACCTCCGCGGCGATCGCGGCGATGGCGTCGAGCGCGACCGGCGTGCGGAGGGTCAGCTCGATGACGGGCAGGCCGCCGGCGACGAGCGCCCGGGCGACCGGGACGGCGTGGTCGAGGTCGTCGAGCACGACGACCGGCACGACCGGCACCAGCGACAGGAGCGAGCCACCGCCGTCTGGGAACAGGTCGGGAGCGGGCTGGACGTCAGACGGGCTGGACAACGGGGGCCTCCTCGGTGGGGGCGGGCAGGGGACGGATGACGCTGGCACCGGTCTCGGCCGTGCCGACGATGGCGCGGAAGCCGGCAAAGAGCTCCCGCCCGGTGCCGGCCCACTCGACGTCGTGGGGCGCGCGGCCGGTGGCCTCGCGGCGCTGGAACTCGGCGTCGGGCAGCTCGACCTCGAGCACCCCGGCGTCGGCGTCGACGGTGACCAGGTCGCCGTCGCGGACCCGTGCCAACGGACCGCCGAGGGCGGACTCGGGGGTGACGTGGATGGCGGCCGGGACCTTGCCCGACGCGCCGGACATCCGGCCGTCGGTGACGACCGCGACCCGCTGGCCGCGGTCCTGCAGCACGCCGAGGGCGGGCATCAGCTTGTGCAGCTCGGGCATGCCGTTGGCTGCCGGGCCCTGGTAGCGGACGACGGCCACGAGGTCGCGGCCGTCGAGGCGGCCCTCGGCGAAGGCGGCGAGGAAGTCGGCCTGGTCGTCGAAGACCATCGCCGGCGCGGTCACGACACGGTGCTCGGGCTTGACGGCGGAGGTCTTGATGACCGCACGGCCGAGGCGTCCCGAGAGCATCCGCAGGCCGCCGTCCGGCGCGAACGGCTGGTCGGCCGCGCGCAGGACGTCGGTGTCGAGCGACGACTTCGGGCCCTCCTCCCAGGTGACCTGCTCCCCGTCGAGCCGCGCCTCGCGGGTGTGGCGCCACAGGCCGCGGCCCGAGACCGTCAGGACGTCGTCGTGGAGGTAGCCGTGCTTGAGCAGCGTGTGCACCAGGAACGGCGTACCGCCGGCGGCGACGAAGTGGTTGATGTCCGCCGAGCCGTTGGGGTAGATCCGCGTCAGCAGCGGCACGGCGGCCGACAGGTCCGACAGGTCGTCCCACGTGAGCGTGATGCCCGCGGCCGCGGCGATCGCGACGAGGTGCATGGTGTGGTTGGTCGACCCGCCGGTCGCGAGCAGCGCGACGCACGCGTTGACGATCGCCTTCTCGTCGACGAGGTGACCGACAGGGGTGGGCTCGCCGCCGGCGTGGGTGATCGCGACGGCGCGCGCGCCGGCCGCCCGGTCGAGCGCCGCGCGCAGCGGGGTGTCGGGGTTGGCGAACGTCGCGTCGGGCAGGTGCAGGCCCATGACCTCCATCAGCATCTGGTTGCTGTTGGCGGTGCCGTAGAACGTGCACGTGCCCTTGGAGTGGTACGACGCCGACTCGGCCTCGAGCAGCTCCTCGCGCCCGACCTTGCCCTCGGCGTAGAGCTGGCGCACCCGCGCCTTCTCGCCGTTCGGCAGACCGGACGTCATCGGACCGGCCGGCACGAAGACGGTGGGCAGGTGGCCGAAGGACAGCGCGCCGATGAGCAGCCCCGGCACGATCTTGTCGCAGACGCCGAGCATCATCGCGGCGTCGAACATGTCGTGGGAGAGCGCGACCGCCGTCGACATCGCGATGAGGTCGCGGCTGAAGAGCGAGAGCTCCATGCCGGCGCGACCCTGGGTGATGCCGTCGCACATGGCGGGCACTCCCCCGGCGAACTGCGCCAGGCCGCCGGCCCGCACGATCGACTTCTTGAGCACCTCGGGCACGTCACGGAAGGGCTGGTGCGCCGAGAGCATGTCGTTGTACGACGAGACGATCGCGACGTTGGGCTTGCGGCCCGACTTCAGGCCCGACTTCACGGGCTCGTCGGCGGCAGCGAAGCCGTGCGCGAGGTTGGCGCAGGCGAGCTTGCCGCGGGCCGGGCCCTTGACGATCGCGGCGTCGGTGCGGGCGAGGTAGGCGGCGCGCGTCGCGGCACTGCGCCGCGCGATGCGGTCGGTCACGTCGGCGACCACCGGGTGGACGGGCGTCTGGGATGCGCTGGTGCTCATTCTGTCTCCTGCCAGGATCGGCCGTCGCGCTCGAGGAGCGTGACGGCGGCAACGGGACCGTGCGTGCCGGCCGGGTACGAGCGCGGCCGGTGCGAGGGCTGGGACCAGCGCTCGAGGATGGGAGCCACCCAGGTCCACGCCGCCTCGACCTCGTCGCGGCGCATGAAGAGGGTGGTGTTGCCGCGCACGACGTCCATGAGCAGCCGCTCGTAGGCGTCGGGCGAGCGGCCACCGAAGGCGGCGGCGTAGCTGAGGTCGAGCGAGACCGGGCGCAGCCGGATGCCGCCGGGACCGGGCTCCTTGGCGGTCATGTGGAGACGCATGCCCTCGTCGGGCTGCACGCGGATGTGCAGCCGGTTGGCCTCGGTCGGTCCCTCGCTGTGCGGGAACATCGCGTGCGGCGGCTCCTTGAAGACCACCACGATCTCCGAGACCCGCTCGGGCATCCGCTTGCCGGTGCGCAGGTAGAACGGGACGCCCGCCCAGCGCCAGTTCTGCACCTCGGTGCGCAGCGCGACGAAGGTCTCGGTGCTGGTGGCGTGGCCCACCTCGTCGGCGTACGACGACGCGGGGGTGCCCTCGCACAGCCCGGCGGCGTACTGCCCGGCGACGGTGTCGCGGTCGACCAGCTCGGGCGTCAGCGGCCGCAGGGCCTGGAGCACCTTGAGCTTCTCGTCGCGCACGGTCTCGCGGTCGACGTAGGTGGGCGGCTCCATCGCCACCAGGCACAGCAGCTGCAGCAGGTGGTTCTGCACCATGTCGCGCAGGGCACCGGAACGGTCGTAGTACGAGCCGCGGTCGCCGACGCCGATCGACTCGGACACGGTGATCTGCACGTGGTCGACCCACCGGCTGTTCCACAGCGGCTCGAGGAACGTGTTGGCGAAGCGGGTGACCAAGAGGTTCTGCACGCTCTCCTTGCCGAGGTAGTGGTCGATCCGGAAGATGCTCGACTCCTCGAACACGCGACCGACCGCGGCGTTGACCTGCTGGGCGGTGGCGAGGTCGGTACCCATCGGCTTCTCGAGCACGACGCGCGAGCGCTCGGTCACCAGGCCGGCCTCGTCGAGGTGCTCGCAGATCGTCCCGAAGAGGCCGGGGGCGACAGCGAGGTAGAAGACGCGGATCACGTCGTCGGAGGCGGCGCCGTCCTTGAGGCGGTCGTGCAGCTGGTGCCAGGCCGCGACGTCGGCGACGTCGAGCGTCACGTGGTGCAGCCGGGCGAGCAGCCGCTCGACGACCGGGGCGTCGAGGTCCTCGGCCACCACGTGCTCGCGCAGCGCGTCGGCCACCAGGGCCCGGTAGCCGTCGTCGTCGACCTGGGCGCGGGAGACACCGATGACGCGGAACCCGTCGGGCAGCTGGCCGTCGCGGTCGCGCAGGTAGAGCGCAGGGAGGAGCTTGCGCAGGGCGAGGTCGCCGGTGCCACCGAAGACGGTGAAGTCGCAGGCGTCGACGGGGGTGATCGAGTCCATGACGCACCACCGTACGGACGCTTCCGTCCCGATGCAACGCAACTTACGACTTTTCAAGACATATTTGCTGGTGCCACAATCGGCGCACCATGACGCAGACCCCGCCTCCCCAGCCGCCGGTCCTTCCCGCGGCGACCGCCGGCGAGGTGCTCGGGCTGATCCGCTCCGGCCAGGCGTCCACGCGCGGCGCCCTCGGCCGGGCGACCGGCCTCTCCCGCACCGCGGTCAACGCCCGCCTCACCGCGCTCGCCGACGCCGGCCTCGTGCTGGAGGGCGAGGAGGAGTCCGCGACCGGTGGGCGCCCCGCCACGACGCTCGTCCTCAACAGCGCAGCCGGGCTGGTCCTCGGGATCGCCGTCGGGCGCAGCCGCTCGCAGCTCTCGGTGTGCGCGCTGGACGGCACCGAGCTCGCCTCCGTGAGCCTGGACCAGGAGTCCGGCCTGGGACCCGACGTCCTGATGCCGCTCGTCGTCCGCCACCTCGACCGGATGCTGGGCGAGCTGGGCCGCCACGGCGACGACGTACGCGGGGTGGGCATGTCGCTGGCCGGCACCGTCGACCCGGCCCGCGGGATGAGCGTGGACTCCCCCGCCCTCGCCGGCTGGGACGGCGTCGCGCTCGCGCCCCACCTGCAGGACCTCACCAGCGCCCCCCTCACGCTCGACAACGACATGCGGGTGATGGCGCTGTCGCAGATGCCGACCGCGCGGGCCGACGTCGAGCCGACGGTGCTCGAGCACGACGAGGCGCTGGTGCTGAAGGCGTCGACAGGCGTCGGCCTCGCCATCGTCGCCGACGGGCGGCTGGTCCGCGGCCACCGCAACGCCGCCGGCCAGCTCGGGCACGTCAAGGTCCCTGCCGCCGACGGACTCCGCTGCCGCTGCGGCGAGACCGGCTGCCTGGAGACGGTCGCGAGCGGCTGGGCGCTCGTCGAGCGGCTGCGCGCCGCGGGCGACGACGTCCACCACGTGCGCGACCTGGTCGCCGCCGCCGGACGCGGCAACGGGAGGGCCCGGGCCGTCGTGCGCGAGTCCGGCCGCCACATCGGCGAGGCGCTCGCCGCGACCGTCACGGTGCTCAACCCACGCACCGTCGTCGTCGGCGGCGACATGGCCGGCGCCTTCGACACCTTCTCCGCCGGGCTGCGCGAGGGCGTCTTCAGCGCCACCACGGCACTGGCCGGGCGGGACCTGCAGGTCGTCCCGGCGGCGTACGGCGACCGCGCCGGGCTGGTCGGCTGCGTACGGCTCGCCCTCGACTCGGTGCTCTCACCGCGTGCCGTCGACGCGGCCCTGGCCCGGTAGCCCGGGCATCACCCGGGGCGATGACGGGTACCGCCGGCTCGTGGAACCCATCCCTGAGACGCTCGTAGCCCTCGACGAGCTCGACATCGACGTCGACGACACCGCCCTGCCGGGCAGCCTGGTCGCGACGGCGGAGCGGGCACGTGAGGTCGCGTCCGGGCTGGTCGGGGTGAGTCTCGCCCTGCGCCAGCTCGACGTCACCTTCACCGTGGTCGCCACCGACGACGAGATCGCGACCCTGGACGCCGTGCAGTACGTCAGCAGCGGTCCGTGCGTCGACGCGATCGACCTCGGCCACGGGATCGCGACGTCGCCCGGCGGGCTCCTCGACGAGTCGCGGTGGCGGGACTTCGCCCGGGCGAGCGCGGCCGCGGGCGTCCACAGCACCCTCACCCTTCCCGTCGTCGGCCCGGACGACGTCGTCGTCGCCACGGTCAACCTCTACGGAAGCAGCACGGACACCTTCGAGGGAAGGCACCAGCAGCTCGCGGACGTCTTCGGCGCCTGGGCTCCCGGAGCCGTCACCAACGCCGACCTGTCCTTCTCCACGCGACGCGCTGCCGAGCAGGCCCCTGACCAGCTCGAGCAGCTCGCGCTGGTCGACACGGCCACGGGCATCATCGCCGCCGCACGTGAGATCCCTGTCACCGAGGCCCGGTGGCAGCTCGAGGACGCCGCAGACCGCGCCGGAGTCCCGGTCGTGCGGCTCGCACGCGTCATCGTCGGCCTCCACGACGAGTGACGCCACGCCTCCCACCCGAGCCGTCGACGCGGCCCTTGCCCCCTGGTCCGGGTAGGTTGCCGCGGTGCCCGACACCCGCCCCCGCCGTACCTTCGCCGTCATCAGCCACCCTGACGCCGGCAAGTCCACCCTCACCGAGGCTCTCGCCCTGCACGCGCGGGTGATCACCGAGGCCGGCGCGGTGCACGGCAAGGGCGACCGGCGCGCCACGGTGTCGGACTGGATGGCCATGGAGAAGGCCCGCGGCATCTCGATCACGTCGGCGGCGCTGCAGTTCGTCTACCGCGACCACGTCATCAACCTCGTCGACACCCCGGGCCACAGCGACTTCTCCGAGGACACCTACCGCGTGCTCTCCGCCGTCGACTCCGCCGTGATGCTGGTCGACGCCGGAAAGGGCCTCGAGCCACAGACCCTCAAGCTCTTCAAGGTGTGCGCGCTGCGCGGCATCCCGGTCCTGACGGTCATCAACAAGTGGGACCGGCCCGGGCTGTCGGCGCTCGAGCTGATGGACCTGATCCAGGAGAAGATCAAGCTCCGGCCCACTCCCCTGACCTGGCCGGTGGGCGAGGCCGGTGACTTCCGCGGCGTGCTGGACCGGCGTACCGGCGAGTTCGTGAAGTACACCCGCACCGCCGGTGGCGCGACCCGCGCACCCGAGCGGCGGATGGGGGCCGACGAGGTCGAGGACGACGACTCCTTCCAGTGGAACGCGGCGTTCGAGGAGCACGAGCTGCTCACCCTCGACGAGGCCGACCACGACCAGGAGCGCTTCCTGGCCGGCGAGACCACGCCGGTCATGTTCGCCTCGGCCCTGCAGAACTTCGGCGTCGCCCAGCTGCTCGACCTGCTGCTCGACATCGCTCCCGACCCCAGCGCGACCGAGGGGGTGGACGGCTCGGTGCGGGAGACGTCCGACGACTTCAGCGCGTTCGTCTTCAAGGTGCAGTCGGGGATGAACAACGCCCACCGCGACCGGCTCGCCTACGCCCGGGTCGTGTCGGGGACGTTCGAGCGCGGCATGGTCGTCACCCACGCCGGCAGCGGGCGCCCCTTCGCGACGAAGTTCGCGCAGTCGGTCTTCGGTCGCGACACCGCCGCCGTCGAGAGCGCCGAGCCCGGCGACATCATCGGCTTCGTCAACGCGCAGGCCCTGCGGGTCGGCGACACCGTCTACGTCGGGGACGCCATCGAGTACCCACCCGTCCCGAGCTTCGCGCCCGAGCACTTCGTCACCGCCAGCGCCGGCGACATCAGCCGCTACAAGCAGTTCCGACGCGGCATCGAGCAGCTCGACCAGGAGGGCGTGGTGCAGGTGCTGCGCTCCGACCTCCGCGGCGACCAGAACCCGGTCCTCGCCGCGGTCGGACCGATGCAGTTCGAGGTCGTCGAGGACCGCATGACCAACGAGTTCAACTCGCCGATCCGCTTCTCGCGCCTCGACTACCAGGTCGCCCGGCGCACGGATGCCGAGGGCGCGACCGCCCTCGCGGGCAAGCGCGGCGTCGAGGTCCTCGAGCGCAGCGACGGCACCCGCCTGGCCCTGTTCGTCGACCAGTGGCGCGCCCAGGTCACCGCCCGCGACAACCCCGACATCATGCTCGAGGCGCTGCCCGCCGGCGGCGCCTGATCCTCACTCGGTGGCCCGCTCGGGCAGGTCCGGGCGCTCCGCGTAGTCGCTCGCCTCCGACACCCACCACGCCTCCACCGTCGACAGGTGGGTCGGCGGCTCGAGCGTGCCTGCACAGACCGACCACTGCTCGGGCGCTTCCTCGCTGCGCCAGAACAGCGACGAGCCGCACGCGCGGCAGAAGCCGTACGCGGCTCCCGGCACCGCGAACCACGTCAGGTCACCATCCGCATCGACCACCTCGATGTCGGCAACGGCAGCCGCGGTCGCGGCCATGTGGTGCCCGGTGAACCGCCGGCAGCGCGCACAGTGGCAGTTGACCACCGGCCGCAGCTCGCCGCGGACGCCGTACGTCACTGCTCCGCACAGGCAGCGACCGCGTGCCCTCTCGTCGTGGGTGGTCATGCGCCGATCCTCCTACGACTGCGCCGCGTATCGTCGAGGGAGTGACCTCGGCACCCACCCTCGTCCTCGACGGCCGCTTCGCTCGTGAGCTGCCCGAGCTGGCCCTGCCCTGGCAGGCCGCCGAGACCCCGGAGCCCCGGGTGCTCGCCCTCAACGAGCCGCTGGCCGCCGAGCTCGGCCTCGACCCGGGCTGGCTCCGCGGCGATGGCGTCGGACTGCTCACCGGCACCCACCTCCCCGAGGGGGCGACGCCCGTCGCCCAGGCCTACGCCGGCCACCAGTTCGGCGGCTACTCCCCGAGGCTCGGCGACGGCCGCGCCCTGCTGCTCGGCGAGGTGGTCGACGCCTCCGGCCGCCTTCGCGACCTGCACCTCAAGGGCTCCGGGCGTACGCCGTTCTCCCGCGGCGGCGACGGCCTCGCCGCGGTCGGCCCGATGCTGCGCGAGTACGTCGTCAGCGAGGCGATGCACGCCCTCGGCATCCCCACCACCCGCAGCCTCGCCGTCGTGGCGACCGGTCGCCCCGTGCAGCGCGAGACGGTGCTGCCCGGGGCCGTGCTGGCGCGGGTGGCGAGCAGCCACCTGCGCGTCGGCACGTTCCAGTACGCCCGGGCCACGGACGACCTCGACCTGCTCCGGCGCCTCGCCGACCACGCGATCGCGCGCCACCACCACGGGGCCGCCGACGCGGAGCACCCCCACCTCGCACTGTTCCAGTCGGTGGTCGCCGCCCAGGCGGCGCTGGTCGCGGAGTGGATGCTCGTCGGCTTCGTCCACGGCGTGATGAACACCGACAACATGACGATCTCGGGCGAGACCATCGACTACGGGCCGTGCGCCTTCATGGACGCCTTCGACCCGGCGACGGTCTACAGCTCCATCGACACCGGGGGCCGCTACGCCTTCGGCAACCAGCCCGTGGTCGCGGAGTGGAACCTCGCCCGCTTCGCCGAGGCGATCCTGCCCCTCCTGGCCGACGACCAGGACGCGGCGGTGGCCGTCGCGGTCGAGGCGCTCGGCGCGTTCCGCGACCTCTACTCGGCCGCCTGGTCGACCGGCATGCGCAGCAAGCTCGGCCTGCCCGCCGACGTCGACGCCGCCGAGGCGTCGAGCCTCGTCACCGACCTCGTCGCGCTCGTGCAGGGCGACCACGTCGACCACACGTCGTTCTTCCGCAGCCTCGGCGCGGCGGCGCGCGGCGACGCGGACCCTGCGCGCGGGATGTTCCTCGACCTCTCCGGCTTCGACGCATGGACCGCCCGTTGGCTCGCGCTCGGCCCCGACGCCGACGCGATGGACCGCACCAACCCGGTCTACGTGCCACGCAACCACCTCGTCGAGGAGGCCCTCGCCGCAGCCACCGACGGCGACCTCGCGCCGCTCGACCGGCTGCTCGAGGCGGTGTCCGCGCCGTACGACGAGCGGCCGGGCCTCGAGCGCTACGCGGAGCCCGCCCCCGACTCGTTCGGCGCCTACACGACGTTCTGCGGGACCTAGCACCGGAGCCCGTTCTGCTGTCAGCAGAAGGTCGTGCCACGAGACCGGCGACGTGGCTAGATTCGACGACATGGGTGACGTCGTGCGGTTCCCGGTCCAGCAGTCCGGTGCGCCCGAGCCGCTCTGGCGCGAGCTCGTCGGCGACGCGCTGCATCGCGAGCGGACCGACCGCGGCGAGCGCCTCAAGGATGTCGCCGAACGGGCCGGGGTCTCGCTGCAGTACCTCTCCGAGGTCGAGCGCGGGCTCAAGGACCCGTCGTCCGAGATGCTGCAGGCGATCGCCGGCGCACTCGACCTCAGCGTCCGCGAGCTCGCGGTCCGCACCGCCCGGCCCGAGGCCCTCGCCCTCGCCGCCTGAGCCACAACGTAGGCAGTTGGGCCACACCACCAGCGTCGGCGGCGTACGACCGTGGCCCGAGCCCGCGAACTGCCTACGTTGCTGAGCTGATCGCCGGCCCCTGCTCGCGCAGGACCAGGTCGACGAGCCCGTAGTCGACAGCGGCCTCCCCCGGCAGCACGAGCGTGCGGTCGGTGTCCTGCCGGATCTGCTCGGCCGTACGCCCGGTGTGCTGGGCCAGGACCTCCTCGAGCAGCAGGCGCACGCGAGCCACCTCGTCCGCCTCGAGGATCAGGTCGGGGATGGTGCCGCGGCCCTGGGTCGCGGGCTGGTGGAGCACCACCCGCCCGTGCGGCAGGATCGCGCGCCGCCCCGGCGCTCCCCCGGCCAGCAGGACCGCCGCGGTCCACGCGGCCTGCCCGACGCAGACGGTCTCGACCGGCGGCTTCACGAACTGCATCGCGTCGTAGACCGCCAGCATCGCCGTGATCGAGCCGCCGGGCGAGTTGAGGTAGAGGCTGATCGGGAGCTCGGGGTTCTCCGAGGCGAGGTGGAGCATCTGGGCGATGACGGCGTTGGCGACGCCGTCGTCGATCTCGGTGCCGAGGTAGACGATCCGCTCTGACAGCAGCCGCGAGTAGAGGTCGAGGGTGCGCTCGCCGCGCGGCGTCTGCTGGACGACGTACGGGATCGTGTAGCTGCTCATCGCGCACCCGCCAGGCCCACCGCGCGCGAGCGCGCCGGTGTCACGTGGTCGACCGAGCTGATCACCTGGTCGACGAAGCCGTACGTCAGCGCGTCCTGGGCGCTGAACCAGCGGTCGCGCCGCGAGTCGCGCTCGACGGTCTCGCGGTCCTGGCCGGTGTGCTCGGCGATCAGGCCGAGGACGGTGTCGCGGGTGTGCCGCAGGTCGTCGGCCTGGATCTCGATGTCGACGGCCGTGCCGCCGATGCCGGCCGACCCCTGGTGGAGCAGCACCCGCGCGTGCGGGAGGGCGTACCTCTTGCCGGGCGTGCCCGCCGAGAGCAGGAACTGCCCGGCGCTCGCGGCCATGCCCATGGCGAGGGTGCTGACGTCGTTGGGGATCAGCTGCATGACGTCGTGGATGGCGAGCATCGACGACACCGAGCCGCCGGGCGAGCTGATCCAGAGGCTGATGTCGGCGCGCGGGTCCTCGGCGGACAGGAGCAGGAGCTGGTGCATGAGGCGGTTGCCGTTGCGCTCGCCGAGCTCCTCGCCGAGGACGATGATCCGCTGGTGCATCAGTCGTCGGACGAGCTCGTCCTCGATGCGTTCGGAGGTGGTGTGGGTGGTCATGCCGCCAGCGTGGCGCGCTGCGGCGCGCGGCCACAGGGCGTTCTGCTGCCCGTGGATCCGCTGGCAGTGGAACGCCGCCTAGCAGACCAGCCGCGCGTCCTGGCCACCCGCCCGGCCCCGAGCGCCCCGCGACGATGCGGATACGTTGCTGACCCATGTCGACTCTCTCGGAGACCCAGGAAGAACGCGGCCTCGCCCGCCTCGCACAGCGCAGCGCCGCATGGACCGAGAGGTGGTTCCCCGACGCCTATGTCTTCGCCCTTGCCGGGGTCGTGCTCGTGTCGGTGGCCGCGATGCTCAACGGGTCGAGCCCGGCCACGGTGGCCGAGACCTTCGGCGGCGGCTTCTGGGACCTCGCCACCTTCACCCTGCAGATGGCGATGGTCGTGCTCACCGGCTACGTCGTCGCGACGTCCCCGCCGGTCGCCCGGATCATCGAGCGGATCGCGCTCTACCCCACGACGCCGCGCGGTGCCGTGGCGTTCGTGGCGCTGCTGTCGTGCCTGGTGTCGATGGTCAACTGGGGCCTCAGCCTGGTCTTCAGTGGCCTGCTCGCCCGGGCGATCGCCCGCCGGCCCGACCTGCGCACCGACTACCGCGCCCTCGGTGCAGCGGCGTACCTCGGGCTCGGCGCGGTGTGGGCGCTCGGTCTCTCGTCGTCCGCCGCCCAGCTGCAGGCCACCCCCGCGTCGCTGCCGCCCGAGCTGCTCGAGATCACCGGCGTGCTCGACTTCGGCGCGACGATCCTCACCTGGCAGTCGCTCGTGATGGCCGCCGTCCTCATCGCGCTCAGCGTGGCCGTCGCCTGGGCGTCGGCACCGCAGGGCGACGCGATCCGCTCGGCCGAGGACATGGAGGTCGACCTCTCCGACTCCGTCGAGCCGCTGGCTCCGCAGACGCGTCCCGGCGAGCGGCTGGAGTACTCCCGGATCCTGCCGATCCTCATCGGCCTGCTCACCCTCGGCTGGCTCGTCCAGCAGCTCGCGACGCTGCCGTTCCTCACGGTGATCAGCAGCCTCAACGGCTACCTGATGGTCTTCCTGATCCTCGGCCTCGTCCTCCACGGCACCCCGCGCGGCTTCCTCAACGCGGTCACCAAGGCGGTGCCCACCACGGCCGGCGTGCTGGTGCAGTTCCCGCTGTACGCCGCCATGGCCGCGGTGCTGACCCGTGCGGAGGGCCGCGGCGGGGTCACCGTCTCCGAGCACCTCGCCGACCTGTTCACCAACATCGGCGGCGGCGGGGCGTTCGCCGTCGTGATCGCGATCTACACCGCGCTGCTCGGCCTCCTCGTCCCCTCGGGGGGCGGCAAGTGGCTCGTCGAGGCGCCGTACGTCATGCAGTCGGCGACCGACGTCGGGATGAACCTCGGCTGGACCGTGCAGATCTACAACGCCGCCGAGGCGCTCCCCAACCTGGTCAACCCGTTCTTCATGCTCCCGCTGCTCGCGGTGCTCGGCGTGCGGGCGCGCGACCTCGTCGGCTTCACGTTCCTGCAGTTCATCTTCCACCTGCCGGTGGTGCTGCTCCTGCTGTGGCTGCTCGGGATGACCTTCGAGTTCGTGCCGCCGGTCATGCCCTGACCACCACACGCCGGCGGGTCTAGCGTGGGCGCGTGACCGACGACCAGCTCCGTCGAGCCGCCGACGCGGCGATGCTGCCGATCGTCACGTCGCTGGCGCCCGCCGGCGTCACCAGCGCGCACTGGCTGCCTGATCGCGCCGGCGACCCCGTCGTGTGGATCCGGGTGCAGAGCGAGGCCGGCCGCGTCGCCGTGGAGTCCTACAGCTGGGTGCTCCCCCAGGTGCAGGTCATCCTGTCCCGCCTCGGGCTGCCCTCGGACAAGGTGATGGCGTTGCGCATCGAGGTGACGTCCGCCGAGGCCGAGGACCACCTCTTCGGCGACTGACCACGCCGTCTGCTCCAATACCTGCATGCATCAAGGCTCTCCCTGTCACGGCTCCCGCTGATGGCGGTGGTCGACCACCGCGCCGGCCTCCTCGTCACCGCGGCATCCGGCACCGGCAGCACCGCCCTGCGCGAGGCACTGATCTCACGACGGGGCGCGACCGAGGTCGTCGGGTCGCAGCAGGCCCGGCAGGTGGGCGTGGACGCCAAGCACGCGACCGTCCGGCAGCTCGTCGAGGCGGGGGTGGTGGACCCCGGGCACGGGATGCGGGTCGTGACGACGACCCGGAACCCGTTCGACTTCTACGTCGCGGAGCACACCAGGACGCGGACGCGATGGGTGCACGAGCTGCGCCGCCCCGACTCCTGGGTCCACGACGTGCCGGACGCCGTCGACCGCATCGTCGACGCGGTGACGCTGGACTTCGACGCATGGCTCGAGCGGGTCATCGGCAGCCCCGTGCGGCAGCTGCGGATCAACCGCGGCCACGTCACCGAGGCGGACGTCGTGCTGCGCATGGAGCACCTGGAGTCCGACGTCCGTGAGCTCGTCGGCCTCGACCTGCCCGTGCCGCCCACCAACGTCACGGACCGCGAACGCGCCTACTGGCGCTCCTACTCGGTCGCGAGCCGCCGGTTGGTCGAGACGGCCCACGCCGAGGACCTCGAGCGGTTCGGCTACGCCTTCTGACCGACCGGACGAGAGGACTCCCCCTCAGCGGCGCCGGATCCGGATCGGCCCCTTGGCGGTCGAGGGGTCGACGACGTGCCCGGCCTGGGTGATGTCGACCTCGCCGCGGTCCACCAGCCGTCGGGCGGCGCGACGGGCCGGCTCCATCAGGTCACGCCAGGAGCCCTCGTCGCCGACCGCGCGCGCCGCGTCGGACGGGCAGATCGTCGACGTACGCGCCCGCTGCGCGAGCAGGTCGAGGATCGTCTCCTCCAGCCTGCGGTCGACGTCCGACACGCCCCGATTGCGGCACGCGTTCGAGCAGTAGCGCACCTGGTCCCAGTCGCGCTCCCACTTCTTGCGCCACTCGATGGTGCGCCCGCACGACTGGCAGGTCTTCGGCTCCGGGGGCATGCTCCCCAGTGTGCCGCGCACCGCCGGCCCGGCCTGTGACCCTTCCCTCAGCAGGCCGCTCCGCGGCATAGCCGGACCCGGTGGCTGGTTGTGCCCGACGTACGTCCCCGCAAGAAGCAACCAGAACAGCAACGGAAGGCAGTCCCATGCGCGCACTCGTCCAGCCCAGGTTCGGCGACCCGGCCGAGGTCCTCTCGGTCCAGGAGGTGCCGGACCCCGAGCCCGGTCCGGGCCAGGCGCTCGTGCGGGTGCTGCTCTCCCCGATCCACAACCACGACCTCTGGACGACGCGCGGCAGCTACGGCTTCAAGCCCGACATGCCTGCACGCGCCGGGACCGAGGCCGTCGGTGTCGTCGAGGCGCTCGGCGAGGGCGTCGAGGGCCTCCAGGTCGGCCAGCGGGTCGCCACCGGCGGCAGCTTCGGTGCCTGGGCCGAACTGATCGTCGCCCCGGCGGCCGGGCTCATCCCGGTGCCGGACGGCATGACGGACGAGGCCGCCTCGCAGCTCGTATCGATGCCGTTCAGCGCCATCGCGCTGCTCGACTTCCTCGAGGTGTCCGAGGGCGACTGGATCGTCCAGAACGCCGCCAACGGCGCCGTGGGTCGCATGGTCGCCCAGCTGGCCGTGGCGCGTGGCGTCCGGGTCCTCGGGCTCGTACGCCGCTCCGCCGGCGTCGACGAGCTGCGCGAGCAGGGCATCGGTGACGTCGTCGCGACCGACGACGACGGCTGGCGCGAGCGCGTGCGCGAGGTCGTGGGTGACGGCAAGGTCGTCGCCGGCGTCGACTCGGTCGGCGGAAGCGCGGCCGGCGACGTCGTGTCGCTCCTGGCCGAGGACGGCGTGCTCGTCGTCTTCGGGGCGATGGCCTCCCCCACCCTCGAGATCGGATCGGGCGAGGTCATCTTCAAGCAGGTCGTCATCAAGGGCTTCTGGGGCAGCAAGGTCTTCCCGGCGATGGACCGCGAGAAGCGATCCGCGCTGATGGGCGAGCTGGTCGCCGGCATCTCCTCGGGCGTCGTCACGCTCCCCGTCGAGCAGGTCTACCCGCTCGAGGAGATCTCCGCCGCCGCTCGTGCGAGCTCCGAACCGGGTCGGCGCGGCAAGATCCTGCTGCGCCCGTGACTCCCCGGCCCTGACGCGGCCGTGGTCCCGAGGACCGGCGGTCCCGGCCCCTAGGCTGGGCCCGCCGGTCGACGGCACCTACCGAGGGAGAACCATGGGCCGAGCGCTGGGCGGGACACTCGCGGCTGCCGTGCTGCTGCTGGCGGCCTGCGGGACCGAGGCCTTCCCGACCTCGGCGAGCGACACGGGCACGTCGTCGCGCTCGCCCAAGGCGTCCCCCGGGACACCGACCGAGACACCGTCGTCGGCCGCGTCCCCGTCTGCGTCGGCGGAGTCGCCCTCCGCGACTCCCGCGGCCGACGGGCCGCCGTTCCCGGAGTCGACCGACCCGCAGACCGCCGAGCCGACGGGCGAGTGGGACCTGCAGCTCGTCGACGTACGCGCGGGGGACCACGACGGCTTCGACCGCGTCGTGCTCGAGCTCAGCGGCACCGCGACCCCGGGCTGGGGCGTCGCCTGGAGCGACGAGGCAGTCGCCGAGGGCACCGGCGACGTCGTGCCGCTCGCGGGCGACCACGTGCTGACCATCAGTGCGTCCGGCACCGCGATGCCCGAGCCCGGCTCCTTCGAGGTGCCCGCCCGCCTCGGGCCCGCCGGCGCCGTGGCCGAAGTGCAGGTCAACGGCTGGTTCGAGGGCTACACCCAGGTCTTCGCCGGCGTCGAGGGCGACGAGCGGCCGTTCCGGGTCTTCACGCTCACCGACCCGCCCCGCCTCGTCGTCGACATCGCCGACTGACCAGCACCTCCCCGTGACGACCCGTCGCCCTCGCCCTCCGGCGCACGGCCTCGTTCTCCTCGCCGTCCTCGCCGCTGCCCTCGTCGGGTGCTCCAGCGACCCGACGAAGCGCAAGGTCGTCACCACCAGCTCGGATCCCGACGCGTCGGGCGACGTGCTCGTCGGCGGGCTCGGACCCGACCGCGACGTCGCCGCGGCCGCGCCGCGCAACGCCGTCACCGACATCCTCGGCACCACCGTCGACCATGGCGTGGAGGTCGTCACGGTCGAGGTCACCTTCCGGGACCTGCGCCCCCGCCGGTACCTGGACCTGACGGCGTACGTCACGACGGATCGCACCGGGTCCCGACTCCCGGTCCAGGCAACGGCCCTCGTCTACCGTGACGAGGTCACCCTCGACCTGTACGACGACGACATGTCGCGCTGCACGACGGCAGACGCCGCGGTCGACCGGAGCACCGACACGCTGACCATGACGCTGCCCCGCAGCTGCATGGGACATCCGCGCTGGATCGAGGCCGAGGTGATCGCGTCGACCATGCGCTACAACGCCGGACCCGACGACCCGCTCGGCCAGGCCGTGTGGGAGGACCATGCCTACGGAACCGGCCGTGCGGGGTGGGACGACGACGCAACCACACCGCGCCTCCACCACCCCTAGACGGACGTGCCCTGGCGCCGACGTCAGTCAGGGCACGCACAGGCCGACCGAGCGTGCTTGTGGCCCCGCTACCTGGTGGGTGGCGGGGTGTGGGGCGGGGTCATGGTCGGCGTGGTCGCGGGATGTCGGGCGGGCAAGGTGGCTCCGCTTGGTCGACCGCGGTGGTGCCGTGGCGGTCGCGGCGGTAGTGGTGGCCGTGCGGGGAGGTCCACTCGAACGTCCCGGGCTCAGTCATCTGGTAGCGCCAGGCGGTGTGGGTCTTCAGCCGGTGGTGGAACCTACAAAGGGCGGCGAGGTTCGACGTTCGGGTAGGTCCGGGCTGTGGTCGGCCTTCTGCGTCGGCGTGGTGGTCGTACTCGTCGACGTGGTCGATGTCGCATCCCCGGGCCGGGCGGGTGCACCACGGGAACACGCAGGTGCGGTCGCGGAGGATGACCTGCTCGCGAATCCGGTCAGGCACCTCGTACGCCGGTGTTGAGAGGTCGGCGTTGAGGTCGATCACCGGCTTGATCGTGACCCTGGTCCGGGAGTCGCCGCACCACGACCGGAGCTGGTCGAGGAGGACGAGGCGCTGGCCTTCCTCCATCCGCCCGGTCGGTCCGAAGACGGTGGTCAGGCCGTCGAGGGTGGCGTCGAAGTGGGCGTGCAGCACGACTTCGCGGGCGGCGGGCAGCCCGTCGGCATCGCGTATGCCGGTGGCGCCTTGGGTGTGGAGGTCGAGCGCGGTCTGGGTGCGGGCGAGGTCGCCGAGGGCAGCGGAACGGCGGACGCCCAGCGAGGCATCGGAGCCGAGGGCCTTCAGGGTCTCGGCGCCGTGGGCGAGTGCCCGGTCGAGGTCGAGGGCGTCGGCGATGTCGAGCTCGGCCTCGAGCCGCATGGTCCCGGCGTAGTGGACGTCGTCGGAGTGGATGGTGGCGTGGCGGGGGTCGACGTGGAGGTAGCCGTCCTCCGGATCCTGGGTCGGGTCGACGTCGGCGAGGTGGAACCGCTTGATCGTCTCCGCGACGAGCCGGTCCAGCTGCGCCGGTCCGACACGGCCGGCGACGGCGGCGACCTGGGCGTCGACGAAGGCGGCGGCCTCGACGGTCAGGGTGGGGCTGGTGTGGATGGTGACCTCCGCGACCGAACGCGCTCGCCATGCGGGGACCCGCCCGGCCTGGACCTGACCCCACAGCCGCGGCAGCCGGTGGCGCAGCTCGAGGGCGTGGCCGACCAGCTTCTTCGCCGCCGTCGTCGAGACCCCGAGGACCGCACCGAGCTCGGCCAGGCAGAACTCCGCGACCAGCGGCGCACCCTGACCGGCGATCGGCTCCTCGTGCTCACAGCCGGGCACCGCGAACGCAGCCGCGTCGTGGATCGACTCCGGCGGATGCAGATCGGCCCACCGCGCAGCCACGACCAGGAGGTCGGCGGCTGCCCGGTCCTCGGCCGCCTTCCGGTCCCGCGCAAGCGCAAGCAGATCGGAGGCCGTGAGGTCGTCCACCCCACCCGCCTGCGGTCCTGCCAGCGCCTCGATCA